>CAYSFR010000010.1:0-244473 GCA_964430625.1 uncultured Solibacteraceae bacterium | reverse complement strand
GGGCAAGATTTGAACTTGCGACCTTTGGGTTATGAGCCCAACGAGCTACCAGGCTGCTCCACCCCGCACTTCAAGGTTACCAAGCCACAGCCCTCTGGTCAACAGATCTGTAAAGAATGTCACCCACCGCCGCCCCTGCCCTCTCCCTAGGGCTGGAATTGGAGAAAGGCTCCCCAGAAAAACGGCTTCCGCAGTGCATTGTCCATCGCCAGCAACTCCAGTTTCGCCTGCCGCAGCGCCTCGCCGGGCTGCCGGCCCATACGGATCTGCCGGTACATCTGGTCCATCAATCGCGGCGTGCTCGCGTCGTCCACTTCCCACAGGGACGCCACGACATTCTCCGCGCCCGCACCCAGGAATGCCCAGGCAAATCCTACCAGCCCCTCCCCCCGATAGCTCCGTGCCCCCGCCGCCGTGCATGCCGACAGCGTCACCAGCCGGGGCCGCATCGGAATCCCTGCCACGTCCCGTGCGTACACCCGCTGCCCTTTCTCATCCGGGGAGAACAGAATGCTGGAATCGAGCGGCCTCAACCGGTTGGCCACCGCGTGCGCCGCCAAGTGAACATAGGTCGGATTTTTCCCCAACTCCGCCAGCACCCTGGCTGCCGTCGCCGCCGCACCCCGCATCGGCGTCGTATGGAACTGGCCGCCGATCTGATTCAATTCGTCCCCCGCATGCCGCAGCGGCGCCAACCCGCCCTCCCCAGGCAGCGCATCGCCCGCCAACAGCACGCCCTCTCCCCTCTTCCCGCTCTCTCCGGCCGGCCCCAACAGGCCCGGCACCACCGCGATTTCCACGTCCTCCACCCAGTAGCGGTCCGGCGCCGGGGCAATCAGTGTCTCGAAGTTCAAGGCGTGTAGCCCTCCATCCGGGGACACGAATACCTTGTGGCCGCGCAGTTGCGCCGCCGCTGGCTTCACCAGGATCTCGTACAGTTTCCGAGCCTCCTCGCCGCCCTCGGTCAACGGATTGCGGGCGCGCAGCAGAAACTGATTATGGCGCTCCACCAGATTCTGGATCTCCCGCGCGCCCGGAAGTCGAATATAGGTAGCCGGCCCGGCCGGTCCGGCTACCCAAAGATGCGATGCCGGCTCATCCAGCCAGTAGAACAGAATCGTCCCCTGCCGCCGAACTCGCCTGGCCGTGCCGTTCCGCAAGGACCGGGAGCGGGCCCGGTCGGCTACCTGCAATGCGTCCCCTGTCCGATTCTGCCCTAACAGGAATTCGATCGCGGCACGATAAACCCCAATTCGGCCCGAAAAGAACGCGATCCGGTCCTCTGCTTCACTGAGGGTGCGGCTGCCCTTTTCCACCAGCCGCATCGCCTCCTGGAATTCCGTCTCGGCCGCCGCCGTCCGTCCGGTCTTGCTCAGAATGACTCCCAGTTGCGTCCGCGCCGACCACCGGATCTGCGGAGAACTTTCCGCGTCGGCGAGCAAAGGACGCAACAACGCCTCCGCGCCCGCCATATCGCCCTGCGCCAGCCGGATACGGGCATCCGTCAATCGCCCAATTCTCGCTAGATTCGGTTGCCGCAGTTTTGCGATCACTCCCATCGCTTCCCGGTTCCACTTCGCGGCCTCCAGCCATTTCCCGCGCCGGTACGCCAGCGCGGCTAAACCCTGCATGACAGACGCCTGCTGACTCGCCTCCACCGTGGTATCGGACCGCGCCGCCGTGAGTGCCTTTCCGTAATGGCTCTCCGCGCCTTCCAAATCGTCCAAGGCCAGAAGCGTTCGCGCCTGATTATTCTCATTCACTACGACCTCAGCCGTATGCACGGCCTGAAACTGCCGGAACGTCTCCATGGCCCGTTCGTAATCCCCGAGTTCGTATAGATACCAGCCCAGATTGTCGATCGCCCGCCGCGTCAAATGGCGCCCCGGATTTCCCACGCGGGCCGCCACCCGAATGGCTTCCCTGGTCGCCGCCGCTGCTTCGTCAAACCGCTCTTCTCCCGCCATCAATGCGCCCAACGAGGAGAGAGCCTGCGCTTCCAGCAGGGCGTCCTTGGATGCCTTCGCGGCCCGCAAGGCCGATTGGAACGCCTTCGCCGCGGGTTCGAACTCCCCCATCGCCCGCAAACAGGCACCGCGCCTCAACTCGATGTTTCCCGCCTCCGCGCTCAGCGCCGGAGCCTCCGCCAACACCGTTTCCAATATCTGCAGACCCGCCTGCCGCTCTTCGGCACTCCTGCCTCCCCGGCATCTCCCGTAGCCCAGCGAACGCCGCCGCTGGCGATTGACCGCCGGATCGGAACTGCCGCCAATCGGCACCTCCAGCATCGCCAGTCCCGCCGCGTTGTCCCGGCGCAGTGCCATCATCTCCGCCCGCATCAACCGGAACCGCGCCCGCAACTCCGGCGCCGTGCGCATCTCCTCCAGCGAGGCCTCCGATGGAACCAGCGCCAGCGCCTTTTCCCACTGCTCATCGGCTTCCGCCGCCTTCGCCTGGGCGTAGATCTCTTCGGGCGTCTGCGGAGATTTTCCACATCCGCCCAGAGCCAGCAACGCAACGACGAGCCAATAGCCGCTACTAGTTCGGCGGCTCGCCATGACCGTTGCCGGATCCGTCGCCCAGTCCCAGGCTCCCGCTGGTGTCACAACCCAGTTCGACTCGCAACATCGTCAAACGCCGCGCAAACCGGGAAATCCGGTACTCGCCCAGATAGAGCGTTCCGAATCCCTTGACTCGCAGGCCCCCATTGACCACCGGTAGCGGGCCACCGTAATTCTCCAGTGAATATAGCGTCCCCTTCACATCCCCGATCCGAGACTGGCACCCGCCCATCGCCGGCGCCGTGCAAAGAGCGCCCAAAGAGTCCGGCGCGATGATCAGCCCGTTCAATTCTCTGCGTTGATAGGCTTGTTCCAGTGCGGTATAGGTCGGGTTCCGGTCAAAAACGGCGGCGCTGGATGCGAGCGGCACCTCCTCGCCGCGGACCGCAAGCCCCTCGATCAGGGATCCGGCCGGCGTAATCGACGCCTCCTCCGCCCCTTCCGGCGTCTGGCAGACCAGATGGAGGATAATCCGGTTCACCGACAGGACGTCCATCACGCGTACGTCCTCGATGCTCACCGTCACCTCGGTCTGCTTCGGGTCGCCTTGGACCGTCGTGGTCGCCTTCCGGATGGAGAGCAATCCGGGAATTCCGAAATTCTCCACCGACGCGGTGCCATTCCCCCCGGACGGGGATAACGATGCCATCGCCTGCGTCGGAATGATCAGCGGGGAAGGGGCGGTCAGCATGCCGCCAGCCGCGGATCCGGATGCCGAATAGGAATAGTAACTCTTGCGCTCTGACATAAATGGTTGGTGGGACTACGGGCTTGTTAACTCAAAAGGAAGTGCCGCTACTTCGTTCAACGTGCCGGCATTTCGAACCCGCAGCGTGTAGACGCCGGCCCGGAGACCGTTGACGGGCACCAGAACCTGGATGTCGTTGGTGTCCTTGGGCGCGTCGCCTTCAAACTGCCTAACTCGTTGCCCGTCAGCGTTTTCCAGTAGAAAATCGAACCGGGAAATGGTCGTATCGGTGTGGTTGAACAGGAGCGCGATTCGCCCCTGGCCGGCCGGCATAGCGATCTTCCGCGGACCGCCGGCTGCTCGGGTGGCGGTGACAAAATAGCTTCCAGTCACCTCTGGTTCCAGGCTCGCCGGCAGGCTTTGCCACACCAGCGTCACACCCAGCACGGCACTCAGCCCCGCCAGCGCCGGTTTGGGGGCCCACGCCAGCCAGCGGTCCCACCAGGGCGCCTTCGCCACAGCCGCCGGCTCCTGCCTCAGTAGCGGCTCCCGCGCATTATCCAGAAATTTGGCGCCCGACACCACCGCTTCCGCGCATTGTGGACACGAAAAGTAGTGCTCCTCGAACGCCGCCCGCTCCGGATCTTCCAGTTCTCCCAGGAGATACCGGTCCAGCAGGTTGGCGTTCTTGGCTTCGTGGTGGGTCATCGGCATAGTTCCAAATATCGGTCTCGGAACGCGAGCCGGGCGCGGTGCAGCAGCACACGCAAGTATTCCCGGTCTACGCCTTGCTCCCGGCAGACTTGTTCTCGTTTCTTCTCGTCGAAATAGATCGCTCGCAGTAATAGTCGATCTCGAAGCGGAAGCGTTTCAAGCACTTGGCGAACTGCCGTCGATGATTCTACGCTCAGCATCTCCGTTTCCACGTCCGCGGAACCGTCACGGCGGTCAAATCCGTCGGCGAGTTGGGCCGGCTGCTTGTCGCCGGAACGGCGAAACTCCTGCACCACGTTGTCGCAGATCGAGTTCACCAGCGGCCCCAGCCGCTCCGGCTCCCGAATCCCATCCTCCCGCCGGATCAACCGGAACGTCCGCAAAAACACCTCCTGGCGGATCTCTTCCACCAAATAGGCCGATCTCACCCGGGAACGTAGCTTGATGGCCAGCAACTCACCAAAATACGACACAAAATGGCATTCCGTGTCGGTGTCGCCCGCGGCGAGACGCTGCACGTACGCCAGATCGAAGGTGACAAATTGCATAAGGCCCAATGCCCGGCTGGGTGGCCGCGCCGGCGCGCGCACCCAAGCTTCATAACCATCATAAGTCAGCCGGCGCGGGGGGAAGGAGTATGCCGACCCAAATCCCCCCGCGCCGAGCCTCCGGTTACTGAATACAGATGTAGTGGCGGCCGGGAGAGTTTCGTTTCAGGGAGTGGGGAACTTTCTTACCGGGAAAAGACCAGGCGGGTGGAGCCGTCGGGGCTGGTAAGGGTGAGCGTTTTGCCGGAAAGTTCGACCCGGGTAGCCTGCTGCAGGGAGTCTAAGTACTGATTTTCCAATGACATGGCCTCCGGCGGACCGGCCATCTTGGTGGCCGCGGCGGGGCCTGTCCAGGTGAGGATGTTCTTGCCCGAGAGGGTGGCTTCGGCGGTAAAACGGTTGACGCCGGCGAACCCGGAAACCAGGTTCGTTTGGGAGAACTGGAGGGTGGGAACGCGGGTTTTGGGAAGTGAAACTTCCTTCATTTTTGCCGTCAGCGACGTCAAAGTGAACGTTTCGCCGGTCAAATCGAGCCATTTTATGGTCGAAAATGATGCCAAAACAGCACTTTTTTGCGCATTTTTGGGTGCACAAGAGGCCAAAATGATGCCAAAAACAACCACGAAGAGGCGCATGGGTATAGAGTACGCGATACTGGAAGCAGAAAGCAGCACCATGGACGCCATTCGCCTCCAACGCGTATCGGAGCAGATTCGCGAGGAATTGACCGAACTGATTGAATACGAGATGAGCGACCCCCGCGTGGAGGGGATCAACGTCACGGACGTCCATATTTCGCCCGATGGCCGGAAGGCGCGGGTGATGGTGGCGTTGAGCGACGCCGACGGGCGGGAAGAGGCCATGGAGGCGTTGGAACACGCCCGGGCCTATTTACGGACCCAGGTGGCACACCGGTTGGCGCTTCACCGGACGCCGGATTTGCAGTTTGAGCTGGATGCGGTGATCGATCCGGCGCATCTGAACAAGATCATGAAGCGGATCCGGAAGGGCCGGCCGAAGGAATAGACAGGGGGAGACCGCCGGGGTGCGTCTGGTGGTGCTGGCGGTAACGGTGTTGGTGGGTTGCGGGAGGGTACGCGGCGTCTGGCGGGGCGCGGGAACCTGGAGTTGCTGGCGGCGGACGGGCGGGCGGTTCGCGGAGCCACCGATTACTGGCAGGCGTTACGAGCTTACCGGGAGGCGGAGCCAATGGATCGGACCTTTACCGTAACGCTGCGACGGGCGAACGGCGGGGTGGCGGTGGTGCCCAGGACGTCTGGGCACTGTATGCCATTGTGCCCGGTATCGCCTTAGCGCTGGCGGGTCTGGCCGCGGTATGGATATGGCCACGGCGAGAGGCGGCGTGGTGGCTTCTGGCGTTGGCGGTGAGCGCCGGGCAATGGGGTCTGCTGCCGAGCGCGATGCCTGATTTCCGGGAAACCGCTGAGGTGATGGAGTGGGGGGACTGGATGCGGGTACCGGCCGTTGCTTTTCAGAACTTTTTCCGGGCCTCTTGGCCGGGATGGGCGCTGGCGTTCGCGGGCGTGGGGCGAATGGGAGTGGCGATGCCATGGATCATGCTGGGGGTGCTGCGCGCGGTGTTGATGGTGGGGTGGTCCGAAGACGTGGCGGGGTCGGAGGCGCTGGTGCCGAAATTCTGGCGGACCCCGGAATTGATCACCGGCGTATTCACAATGGCGCTGGCGCTCGGGGGGCGGCGCGGGCGGGCCGCATTCCTCCTTTGCGTTCCGGTGATGACGGCGCTGGTTCTGCCGTTGGTCTGGCTGTGGAACGTCGATTACGTGATGGATCTGGTGGTCGTGGCGGGGTATGCGGGGCTGATCCTGGCGCTGCGGGCGATGGTACGCTGAGGCATTGGTGCCCGCATGAATCGACTCCTTTTTCTCCTCACGTTGACGGTTTGGGCGCAGAGCCGGGAGTCATTCGAGGGTTTCCGCTTCCTCGTCCCCAAGGGGTGGAAGGTGGAGCGGACGGCGGAATCCGTGGTGCTGAAGAAAGACAACGGCCGGAAGTACTGCAACAGCTATCTATTCCGGATGACGGCCAGCGCGGGGAGTCCTGAGAGTGACTTTTCGGCCGCCTGGCAGCTCCATGCGGCCAAGCAGGGGTTGATGAAGCCGGAAAAAGTGGTCAAAGAACTGCGGGACGGGTGGGAGGTGACCACCGGTGCCGGGAACGCCACCTTCCAGAATCAACCGTTCCTGATCGTCCTCAGTACGAGGACCCGGGCGGGGATGACCTACAGCATTCTCCACTATATGAACGACCCGGAGTTTGGCGCGGAGTTTGCCGAGATCACGAACTCGGTGACGGCTGCGGCTCCGGCGCAGGCACCGGTTTCGGCTCCGGCAACCGCTTCCCGGCCCGCGGCTGGCGGGGGGATGCGGATGGCGAAGGCGACGACGGACTTCGATGACGGGTGGGTGGCGACTCCCACGGCTGAATATGTACAGGTGTCGAAAGCCGGGACCGAGGTGCGGCTCTACTACCTCAACGACGGGCTGGAAAAGAGCCGGGGCAACACGACCGGTCCGGCCGACTTTTACTGGGCGCAGGTGGTGGGCCGGGCGTTTCGAACCGGGGCGGCGCAGAAGTACGAGGGGGTGAATTATCCACCGATCTACTTTGTGGAAGGGAGCGGACAGGACCCGCGGACGGGGCAGACGCGGTACGTGGCGATGAAGGTGATTTATGCGGGCGGGGCGCGGGTGGTGGTGGTGAGCAGTCCGAGCCAGGCGGCTTACCGGCAGTTATTCGGGCACCCGAATGATCTGGACCGAATGCTGAACTACAACAAGTTCGGGGTGACGGCGGCGGACCTGACGGGTACTTGGGTGCGGAATGCAGGGGGCGGTGTGGAGTATAACAACGCATACACGGGCAACTATGCGGGAATGAGCGCCAATTCGACCTCCGACGAGTTCGAGTTTCGCGCCGACGGGAGCTACCGGAGCACGCACCGGTATGCGAACACGAACAACGGGGCGACGAAGTTCAACGGGCTGGATTACCAGGGAAAGTACAGCGTGACCGATTGGGAGGTGGTAGCGACCAACCGGGTGGAGGGGAAACCCAAGAAGTTCTGGGCGCGGCTGGAGGCGATTCAGAACGGCTACCTGCTGATCCTGACTGATAGCGACTATGAATCGCTGCAGTATGTGCTCTACCGGCGCCGATAGGAAGGGAACCCGGGACCGTCGAGGGGTTTAACGGCCGGCCGGGCGGCGGGAAATGGAGTCCACATCGGCAGGGGTGTGGCCGAGCTTGTCTTTGGCGGCGGGGTCAGCCCCATGGGCAAGGAGGGCTTCGATCATCTTTGCGTTGCCGCGGGAGGCGGCCTGGTGAAGGGCGGTCCAGCCGTCCTTATCCCTGACGAGGGGGCTGGCGCCATGTTGGAGGAGCCAGGTGGCGTGGCGAAGGCGGCCCCACTGGATGAGGTGGTTCAGGAGCGGTTTGCCGTCTGCGGTCGCCTTGTCGATGCAGGCGCCGTAGTGGAGGGCCAGGCGCCCGTATTCTTCAAAGTCCGGAGCGTTCCACATGGCGTTGGTGAGGGCCTTTTCCGGGTTGGCGCCTCGGGAGAGCAGGAGTTCGAACATGTCCCTGTTGCCGGCGTTGCCGGCGAGGTAGATGGGGGAGACGGGATGTTTGACGGCAAGGTCCTCGGCATTGGGGTCGGCGCCGGCGTCGAGGAGGCGGGTGGCCACCTTGAGCAGTCCGCGACCGCCGATACGGGATCCGGACACGTAATGGAGCGGGAGAAATCCGTAGGCATCCCTGGTGAGCGGGTCGTAATGCCGGAGCTTGCCTTCGGCGGCAGGCAAGAGCGGGTCCTCCTTGACCTTCGCGGCGCGGAGGCGGGCGATGATGCTACCAGCGCCGGCGAAGGCGGCGAGCATATAGACCGAGGTCCTGGGGAAGCCGCCGGGGAGGTGGGGATCGGCGCCTTGGGCGAGGAGTGCATCGATGCAGGCGAGCGAGACCTCATTATGGACCACCGGCTTGTGGGGATTGGGAAAGGTGAGGGCGTGGAGAGGAGGATAGCCGCGCCAGGCGGCATTGGGGTTGGCGCCCTGCTGGAGGAGGCGCTCCAGGCGGGGAAAGTCGGACTGGCAGGCGGCCTGGTAGAGGAGTTTGGCGAGAGGGTCCATCAGAAGTGATCGCGAAGTTGACCGAAGTGATCGAGGACGAGGAGTTGCGCGGGGGGAGCCGGCTGGGCGAGTTCTTCGCGTTCGAGTATCCAGGTGCGTGGGTGGGGGAGGAAGACGGCGTTGTAGCCGGCGGCGAGGGCAGGGTTCACGTCGCTTTTGGGGCTATTCCCGATCATCCAGGTGATGGGGGGGTGGAACCCTTTGCTTTCGCCCAGGTTGAGATAGGCGGCGACATCCTTTTCCTTGACGATTTCGGCGTGGTGGAAGAAGGGGGCGAGTTCGCTACGGTCGATCTTCATGCGCTGTTCGTCGGGGTGCCCCTTGGTAAAGAGAGTCAGTTCGTGATTCTCGCGGAGGTAGCCGAGGGTGTCGCCGACGCCGGGGCGGAGAATGATGGGGTGATCGAGGATTCGCAGGGCGAAGCCGACAACGGTATCGAGGTCGGATTCGCTGATGGGGCGCTGGGCGAGTTCCTTATAGGTTTGGACGAGGTTGCGGCCGAAGTTCTTGGATCCATAGCCATGGATTTTGGCGTTGACGGCCTCGATGGCATCGAGGACGTCGCGGACCTGGGGAGGGGAGAGGTGGGAGTGGTCGAGGAAATCGACAAACTCGTCGAAGGCCTGCTCGAAAAAGATGTTGTTTTCCCAGAGGGTATCGTCGGCGTCAATGATGAGGTGCTGTCGAGTCATCAGGAACTAGGGAGGAGGCGGGCGTGCCCGTTGCGAGGGACGAGGGTGCGGAAGTGTTCTTTGCGGCGTTCGCGGGCGGCGGTGAGGGGGAAGTGTTCGGCGAGGCGTTTGATGCGTTCGGCCTCGCTGCGGGACATGAGGATGGTTTGGCGGACGTGGACGTCGGTAACGGCCTGGGCGAGTTGGAAGCTGAGTTGGGGGTCGTTGAGGCGAGGCTCGGGGAGGTCCTCGCCGACTTTGAGGGCGCGAATGGCGAAATAGCCGGCGATGGCGCGATGGATGAGGGGTTCGGGGGCGGATGGGGCGTCGAGGTCGTCATCGAAATAGGCGACCTGACCGGTGAGGAAGGGGCGATCCTCGTTGAGTTCGGTGATTTCGAAGCGGCGGTAACCGGTGGTATCGATATCCATGCGGCCGTCGTCGTAGGTTTTGGCGACACGGTCAATGCGTGCGGAGCAGCCGACGGAGGCGATGCCATTTTCGAGGGCGAGGACGACGCCGAATTCGCGATTCGTCTCGAGGGCCTCATTGATCATGAGTTTGTAACGTTCTTCAAAGATATGGAGGGGGAGGCTGGTACGCGGGAAGAGGACGAGGCTAAGGGGAAAGAGGGGGAGCAGGGCGAGTTGGGAGGAGGCGGGATCGGCGTCGCCGGACCAGGCAGGGCCGAACCAGCAGAGGATTGCCCATAGGAGAGCCCAAACAACTTTGGATAGAGCCGCGGAGGGGCAGTGCTGCTTCAGCCGGTTCGGGAACACCCCTCTAGTTTGATCCCGCTCCGCGGCGGAGGCAACTGAGGAGGAAAAGTCCGGAGGGGAAGAGGAGGAAGGTGGCGGGCTCGGGAATGGCGGCGGAGTCTGAAGCCGGCTCTCCGTAGGTGAGCTGCAGTTCCCGGACGAGATTGACCGCGTTTCCATTATTAAAGAGGCGTTCACTGACGCCCGTGTTCCGGGCGAGGGTGACGAGGGCTCCGCCGATGCCAAATGTTGTGGATTGGGTGTTGAGATAGGCGAGGCCATCCGCATTGAGGCTCATCGAAATGACCTGGTGGGTATTGGCCGGACTGACGATGAGCGACCCGAGGATGGTGCCGGTGCCGAGGTCCTGATAGGCGGTGAGTCCGCCTGTGCCGCCGGAAAGTCCGGCGAGGGGGACGGACACGTCGAAGATTTGCCAGGTTTCCTGGGGATCGGGGCTGGAGTAACCGGTTGGGGGGTCCTCGAGGACCAAGGTGGCGGCTGTGATGGTGCCGCTGATGGAGGAGCGATCGAAGAGGAGGTATTGACGGAGTTCCTGGTTGGCGCCGCCATACCAGCCAATGGCGTGGTTGCCGGCGGTTCCGGTGCCCGCATCGGTATAGAAACCGAAGCTAGTGGGGGTGAGGGTGATGGTGGCGGCGACCGCAGCGGGTAAGAAAGCGAGGGCCGCCGCCCATTTGAACAACATCATGTAGTTCCTCCGAATGGGCGAACAGAGAATCGCCCGGGATACAGTGCGGGATGGAGGCCGGGAACTGATCATGGAGGCGTGCTACTATTGCTTGGCTTGCGGATAGAAGGCAGCAACATACTACTGACGGGCGCGTCGAGCGGGATCGGGGCGGCGCTGGCGGTGGCATTGACACGGCGAGGGGCGCGTGTGGCGGCGGTATCGCGGAGGGCGGTGACGGGAACGGCGGTTTCGGTGCGGGCGGACCTGGGAGTTCCGGGGGAGCGGGAGCGGGCGGTGGAGGAGGCGTTGCAGATCCTGGGGCGGGTGGACATTCTGATCAACAATGCCGGGGTGGGGATTTATGCGCCGTCGTGGCAGACGCCGATGCCGGAGATGCGGCGGATGTTCGAGGTGAATCTGTTCGCGGCGGTTGATCTGACGCAGCGGCTGGTGCCGGGGATGGTGGAGCGAGGGACGGGGATGGTGGTGAATATCGCGTCGATCGCGAGCAAGGTGCCGTTGCCCTGGTTCACGTTGTACTCGGCGTCGAAGGCGGCGCTGGAGGCGTTTACGCGGGGGCTGCGAATGGAGTTGCACGGTACGGGTGTGGGGGCGATGGTGGTGTGTCCGGGGTATGTGAAGACGAATTTTCAGGCGAGCGTGCTGGGCGGGCGGCCGCCGGCGCGACTGGCGCATAACAAGCGGTTTGCTTCGACGGCGGAGGCGGTGGCCGAGGCGGTGGCGCAGGGGATAGAGACCGAGACACGGGTGGTATTGACGCCGGCGCTGGGGTGGGCCCTGGTGGCGGCGTCGCGGCTGGCCCCGGATTTGGTAGACGGGCGGTTGCGGGCGATGATGGAAGCGGCAGGGAGAGATGCGTAGAGCGATTTATCTGGTTGGGTTTATGGGAAGCGGGAAGTCGACGGTGGGGCGGCGGCTGGCGGAACGGTTGGAGTTGCCGTTTGTCGATCTGGATGAAGACATTGAGGCGGCGGCGGGACGGAGCATCGCCTCCATTTTTCAGGATGACGGGGAGCAGGCGTTCCGGGATGCCGAGCACGCGGCGCTGGCAGCGCGGGTGGGGAGTACCGACTCCTTTGTGCTGGCACTGGGGGGCGGGGCATTCACGTTCGCGCGAAACCGGGAGGTGATACGGGGTGCCGGGACGAGCGTCTGGCTGGACTGCCCGTTTGAGGTTGCGTTGCGGCGGGTGGCCGGGTTCGACCACCGGCCATTGGCGAAGGATCCGGCGCAGTTCCGGGCGCTGTTTGAGAAGCGGGTAGCCGATTACGCACAGGCCGACGTGCGGATTCCGGTGGTGTCCGATGATGCCGACGAGGCGGTGGCGAGGATAGTGGAGGCGCTGGGATGAGCTTGCGGAAAGACGCGTTGGCGATATGCAAGGCCGCGCTGCGGGCGGCGGATCCGGAGGAGGCACTGCTGCGGCACGTGAAGTGCGCGGACGGGGTGCTGACGGCGGGCGGAGGGAAGTACCGGCTGGAGAAGATCCGGAACATCTACGTGGTTGGAGCGGGGAAGGCGTGCGCGCCGATGGCGAAGGCGGTGGAGAAGCTGCTGGGGAAGCGGATTACGGCGAGTTGCGTGATCGTGAAAGACGGGCATACGCTGCCACTGCGCCGGGTTCAACTGCGGGAGGCGGCGCATCCGGTGCCGGATGAGCGGGGGGTGGCGGCGGCGGAGGAGATTCTGGCGCTAGCGGCGGGTGCGGGCGGGGAAGATCTGGTGATCTGTCTGATCAGCGGGGGGGCCTCGGCGCTGATGCCGCTGCCGGCGGAAGGTTTCACGCTGGCCGAAAAGCAGGGGCTGACGCGGCAGATGCTGGCGGCGGGGGCGAACATCCATGAGATGAACTGCGTACGGAAGCACTTGTCGCGGATCAAAGGGGGGCAGTTGGCGCGGGCGGCGGCGCCGGCGCAGGTGTTGACCCTGATTCTGAGCGATGTGATTGGCGACGATCTATCGACGATCGGGAGCGGGCCGACGGCGCCGGATCCGACGACGTGGGACGGGGTGGACGAGATCCTGCGGCGGTTCGGGTTGGGATTGCCAAGGCCGGTGGCGCGGGTGGAGACGCCGAAACCGGGGGATCCGCTGTTCGGGAGGGTGCGGAATGTGATCATCGGGAGCAACGCGCTATCCGTAGATGCCGCCGCGGGGAAGGCGCGGGAGTTGGGATACCGGCCGCTGGTACTATCGACGACGATCGAGGGCGAGACGCGGGACGTGGCGCGGATGCATGTGCAGATTGCGCGGGAAGCGCAGCGGGCGGGGCGACCGGTGGGGACGCCGGCGTGCATTCTGTCGGGCGGGGAGACGACGGTGACGGTGCGGGGAGCGGGAATGGGGGGGAGGAACCAGGAGTTTGCGCTGGTGGCGGGGATGGAACTGGTGGATGTGCCGGGGATTGTGGCTCTATCGGCGGGAACGGACGGAACGGACGGGCCGACGGACGCGGCGGGCGGGTTGGCCGACAGCGGAACGGTGGCGCGGGCGCTGGCGAAGGGGCGGCGGGCGCGGACGGACCTGGAGAACAACGACAGCTACCGGTTTCTGGAGGCGGCGGGGGACCTGCTGAAGACGGGGCCGACGCGGACGAATGTGATGGACATTCGAATTCTGCTGGTGGAAAAAAGAAGCGCGCGGTAGGTTCCGCGCGCTTCCCAACGACTCCCTCGCAGGAGAACTTATTGCTTGGTTGGCTCCTCGAGCGGAGCGCGAGGCGGGGCAGGCGGCTTGGGAGTCGCCGGCGGCTCCGGGGTGGAGGTGCCGGACCATTTGCGGATGTTGATTTCGCCGCGATCGACGTCAACGGTGACTTCCGGTCCGCCGGAGGATCCGGTGAGGGTGGCGGCACGGCCGTCTTCGGTTAGTTTGAAGGGACCGCCGAAATCGTTTTCGATGTGACCGCGTTTCACTTCGGCCTTCAGGTTGAGCGTGGCGCCGGTGGGGAGGATGAGTTCGGCATTGCCAGAGCGGGTGCGGGCGCTGATTTTCGACAGCGGGACGCGGGTGGGGCGGAGTTGGATATCGCCGCGTTCGACGTCGATTTCCAGGGTGCCGGAGAAGTCAGAGAGTTCGACATCCTTGGACTTGCTGGTGATCTGGATGGGGCCGGCGATGCGGCGTCCGGCGAGGCGTCCGCCGAGGAGTTCGACTTCGCCCTCGATCCGTTCGAAGCGGAGGTTCGAGTTCTGGCTTTCGAAGCGGAAGGGCTTGGCGAGGTTGCGGAACTTCATTTCGCCAGAGTACTGGCCGGAGAGGGTGGCGACGCCCTCGATGTTTTCCAGTTCGACGTCCTGGCCGCGCCCTTTGATATCGACGTTGGACTTGGCGTTAAGGACGCGGACCATATCGGAGCGGCGGAGGTCGATGCGGACTTCGCCGCCGATGTTGTTCATGCGGACGCCGGCGTTATCGGAGTTGACTTCGACGGCACCGGCGATGTTTTCGATGTCGAAATCGCCGTATTTTCCGCGAGCTTCAATGGTGGCGCCTTTGGGGACAGTGATTTCCAGTTCGGCGCGGGCCTGGCGGGTGTTGGAGGCGCGCTCGAGGTTGGTGCGGATGATGATCTGGTCGCCGGAGCGGACGACTTCAAAGCCGGTGGCTTTATCCTCTTTTTCGGCGTCTTCGCGGGTGAGGGCGCGGATGGTCTTGGTGCCAGTGACGCGGACCTCTTCCGAATCGACGCCGATGACGCGAGCATCGCCTCGGGGGTTGTCAATGAGGATACGGGGGGCTTTGCCGACGGCGGTCTGGCTGCCGGTAAGGGGGAAGTCAAACCGTTCGCCGAGGATGTCCCAATTGGGCAGGTTGATGCCGCCGGAGCGGAACACGTTGGCATTGCGGGCGGCATACATGCCGGAGCCGATGAGGCAGATGAAGATGACGAGGAACCACTCGCCGCCGTTCATGCCGCCGCGAGGAACGAGTTGGCCGTTGGAGTGCCAGTGGAGGACCTCAACGGTGCGCAGGGTACCCCAGCCGATGAGGAGCCATGGCCAGTAGAGGGCGAGAACTTCCATGACGCGGAAATCCGGGAGGAAGTTGCGCAGGAGGAAGACGAGGCCGATGACGATGAGGATGAGAGGGCCGACGACGGAGCCGCGTTTCACAGGGCACCTCCTTGGTTGAACGGCGGGGGTTGGGTGGGCTCATCGGCGATGGCGCGTTCGGCAAGGCGGATGAGGCCGAGGAAGATGATGATGATGGGCCAGGTCTTGGTAAAGCTGATGACGTGGGCATGATCAATGGCGAACAGGGATCCGACGAGAATGAGGGTCAGGGGGCCGCGAAGGGCGCGGAGGAGCAAGGAATTGCTATTCATTGTTGGCCTCCGACGCGGGGCGGCGGGTCCGCTCGATGAGCAAGTAGATACCGAGGCCGATGAGGGCGATGGGCCAGAACTTGAAGATCTGGGAGAAGCGGAGCAGGCCGAGGTTATTGAGCAGGAAGACGATTCCGAGGCCGATCATGAGTACGGGTCCGATGGGCGCGCCGGCGGCGTTGCCGGGGAGGACGGAGGAGAATTCGTCTACGGGCAGGCCCTGTTCGCGGTTACGGGCGGTGTGATAGGCCTCGAAGGCCATATAGAAGACCCAGACGGGAGCGAGCATGCCGAAGAGGGGTTGCATGTCGCCGACCGAATCCGCATTGGCCATGGAGATAAGGAGGCCGAAGATAACGACGTGGAAGAGGCCCTTGGCGTATTGGGCGTTATAGATGGCGCCGACGCCTGGGATGAGGCCGAGAATGAAGGCCAGGCCGGGGGAGGCGGAGGTGACGCCGGGAGCGTTCGGGGGAGGCGGCTGGACGGTGGGCGGTGCGGTCCAGGGAGAGTCCGGCCGCGGAGCGCCAGCGCCTGGAGGGGGCGGCGGCGAGGCGGGAACGTGTTCGGCACAGTATACGGTGCCAAGAGCGGGATGTTGTTCTTCGGGGGCCAAAGCCTTCCCGCAGATACGGCAGTATGCGACCTGGATGTTACCAGTTTGTTCCATGACGGACTCCCCTAAAAGAATTGAGTTGGCTCCGTTCCGGGCTCTAGCGGCCGGGTGACGGTGTCGGTGTGGTTTGCGGCTGACCGGAAGAATCTTTCTGCTGGTTTTGCCTGTCCTGCTCTTCCTGCTCGGCCCATTCCTTGAGCCGGGATTGGATTTCATAAACGACGCGGATGTTCTCGTAGTACTTCACAACGCGGGACCACTGCCGGTGGGCGCCATCTTCGACACCGGCCCAGATGCGGGCGGGTTCGAGGTCGGAGGCGCGAAGGGGACGGACCTCGATGCCGAAGACCTGGGCGAGCATGGAGATGGAGAGGATGGTCATCACCATGCCCATGGCAAGGCGGGGCTGGAGGACGGGTCCGAAGAAGCGTTTGAAGGCGGCGAGCCAGCCGGGGCGAGGATCGCGGTGCTGGTTGGAGGCCTTGGCGCCGGAAGTTTCGAAGAGGATTTTGGTGAGGAGCTCTTTGGGGGGCTCGACATCGGCGACGCGTTCGATGAAGGCGGTGACGCCGAGGACGTCGGCGGCGAGTTCGGCGCAGGCGGGGCAGGACTGGCGGTGAGAGTCAAAGGCAGCCTGCTGCTCGCCGCGGAGGGTCCCGTCGACGGCGTCGCAGAGAAGGATTTCGAATTCCGCACAGTTGCAAGTCATGGCTTTATACCGCCACCTGATATTTCCGGAGGATCCGGGCGAGCTCCGCGCGGCCGCGGTTGAGGCGCGACTTGACGGTTCCTTCGGGAACACCTAATGTTTCCGCAATCTCTTTATATTCCAATTCCTCCAGGTCGCGCAAAATGACAGTTTCGCGGAGTTCAGGAGAGAGGCGCTGGAGGGCGGCCTGGAGCATTTCGGAGGCTTCGCGGCCGGCGAGGAGGCCATCGGCGCGGCTGCCGGCGCCGACGGCGCGCTCTTCGAGCATAGGCAGTTGTTCTTCAATAGAATCTGTGATGCGCTCCTGGCGGGTCCGGCGGTAGTTGTCGATCAGGAGATTCCTGGTCATGCGGGAGAGCCAGACGGTGAATGAGCCTTCTCCGGCCCGGAACGATTTGAGCGTCCGGAAGAGGCGCAGGAAGACTTCCTGGGTGAGGTCCTGCGCTTCGGAGTCTTTTCCGACAAAGCGGTAACAGATGGAATAGACCCGGCGGGTATGGGTCTTAACAAGGTCTTCCCACGCGCCCTCGTCCCCGGCGAGGCATCGCTCCACCAGTTGTAAGTCGAGGTCGAAAGTTGGTTCCAAGCTCCGGCTCCCGAGGCTGGCAGGTTGGGAAACGCCCCAAGCTGACATTACGCCTGTCCCGAAATTTTGCGATTGTACGACGGCGGCCAGTGCCATTTGGTCCTCGGACTCCTTCCTGGCGCGAGCCGGACTTCCACTTTCCCCACGGGAGCCGGATGCGCGTTCAAAAGTAGTTACGAGGATCTGCCATAATAAGTTCGCACGAATTGTGGGGCTTGGCTACCGTTTTCGTAGTTTACAACGCGGATAGCGGCGGGGTTTTTGGAATTTTGTGAGTTCTCCCAGGTTTTCTGAACGAATTGAGCGGCTGCGGCGGTGGATGCCTCTGTTAGTGACGCTGGCGGCGGCGCTGCTGCTGGCGGTGAGCTGGCAGAAGCTTAAGTCCTTTGATTGGAATGCATTTGGGGCTGTATACCGGAGTATTCACTGGGGATGGATGGGCATTTCCGCGGCGCTGGTGCTGGGGACATACCTGGCGCGGGTGATTCGATGGCAGATGATGATCCGGCCGATTGCGCCGAACGCGTCGTCGGTGCGGATCTTTAAAGCGACGGCGATCGGGTTTACTTCGATGGTGGTTTTGGGGCGGCCGGGGGAGTTTGTGAGGCCGTGGCTGATCGCCAAGAGCGAGGGCGTGCCGTTTTCGTCGCAGATGGCGACGTGGTTCCTGGAGCGGATATTCGACCTGCTGGCGGTGCTGGCGTTGTTCGGGTTCGGGCTTTATGCTTTTGACCCGGCGGGGCGGGACGTGTCGCCGGCGATTGCTTGGATTCTGAACGTAGGGGGCGGACTGGTGGCCGTGCTGGCGTCGGCGTGCCTGGTGATCCTGTTCTTTGCGGGAAAATCCAAAGAGGTGGTGACGGCGCGCCTGACTGAGGGACTGGGATTCCTGCCGGAGCCGTGGCTGGGGCGGGTGCAGGGGCTGGCGGCGTCGTTCACAAGCGGCATGGCGTGCTGCCAAAAGACGTCGGATGTGATTGCGTTGATGGGGGTTACGGCGCTGGAGTGGCTGGTGATCACGGGGGGGACGATCTTCTTTTTCCGGGCGTTTCCGGCGACGGCGCACATGGGGAGCATGGATACGGTGGTCTATTTGGGGTTCGTGGCGTTCGGGAGTATTGTACAGATCCCGGGAATCGGGGGCGGGGTACAGGTGGCGGGGACGGTGGTACTGTCGCAGTTGTTCGGGTTGGGGGCGGCGGAGGCGGCGGGGATTGCGGTGGCGAACTGGCTGGTAACATGGGTCAGTATCCTGCCGTTTGGGATTGGGTTGGCGGCGTCGGAGGGTCTGCGGTGGCAGAGCCTGCGGAAGATCAGCCAGGAATTGCAGAGTCAGAACACAGAAAAATGAAATGTCCATTTTGCGCGCACCAGGAAGATAAGGTCATCGATTCGCGGGAGAGCAAGGAAGGGGATGCGATCCGGCGGCGGCGGCAGTGCCTGGCATGCGAGCGGCGATTTACGACGTACGAGAAGATTGATGAAATTCCGTACATGGTGGTGAAGAAAGACGGGCGGCGGGAGAAATTTGAGCGGCAGAAGATCCTGAACGGGTTGTTGAAGGCGTGTGAGAAGCGGCCGATCGCGATCACGAAGTTGGCGGCGATAGTAGATAAGGTAGAGGCGCGGTTAGCGGACAATGCGGAGCGGGAGCTGTCAACTACAGATGTCGGAGAGGTTTTGATGGAAGAGTTACGGGGGCTGGACAAGATCGCCTATGTGCGGTTTGCGTCGGTGTACCGGGACTTTCAGGATGAGCAGGCGTTTCTGAGCGAGTTGCAGAACCTGTTGCGAAGCCGGCGCGGGGAGAACTGGTAGGCTCATTGTTTACAGCGGTAGTATTTTCAGGCGGATGGGAGCACCACGAAGAAGTTAATGAGAGAACGGGTAACCTTTTCACGCATATAGCATCAGAGGGAATAGGGGCGAAATCGCTCTTAACTTTCAAGCGGTTGAGTGCTATACTCAGTCTTGGCGCTCCTTGCACAAAGGGGTCGAGATTCGCGTGCCTGCCGGGCAATAGCCCCACCGCCCGAACACCACAACGCAGCGAGCTTGTTCCGTCCCGATGGCGGAGAAGTGGGATGAATGGATCATTTTGACGATCAGTACCTTGGCGACTCAACCGAGCCACTAGGTCTACCCTTTGACGAGGAAACGAACTTTTTCCATCCGGAAGAAGTGCATGACGGGGAAGACTTTCAGGCGGCACAGCAGCAGGAAGAGTCGATCTACACCGACGACCCGGTTCGCGTCTATTTGCGCGAGATGGGTGCCGTTCCGCTATTGACGCGGGAGGGCGAGGTGAACCTGGCGCGCCGGATGGAGCGCGGGAAACTGCGGATGCTGAAGGCGATCAGCCGGTCGGCGGTGGTGCAGAACCGGGTGATCGAGTTTACGGAGCAACTGAAGCGGGCCGAGATTGACCTGGACAACCTGGTGGATCTGGGCGACGTGGAAGAGGGTACGCCGGCAGAGACGAAGATGCGGAAGGAGCTTACGGAGCGAGTTCTGAATCTGGGCGTGCTGCACAAGAAGCAGATGCAGGCGCTGGAGAAGCTACTGGAGGCGACGCCGCCGAAGGCGAGCGAGAAGAATCCTCTGGTGAAGAAGGCGTACCGGAAGATCTACTACAAAGCGGCGCGGGCGCAAGTGGACATGAGCGTGGCGATTCGGAACACGCCGTTCTTGCCGAGCCGTTGGCGCGAGTTCACCAAGGAAATTGAGCGGACGGTGGACGAGATCACGCATCTGGACGCCGAATTGCACAAGTTGGAGGCGCGGAAGGATCCCCAGCACGCGATGCGGGTGCGGGAACTGAAGCGCGACGTCAAGAAGAAGCAGGAGTTTGCCGGTGCGTCGCTGATTCAGCTACGGCACACGATTACGGTGATCCGGCACGGGGAAGTGGAAGCCGAGAAGGCCAAGAAGGATCTGGTGGAAGCCAACCTTCGGCTGGTTGTTTCGGTGGCAAAGAAGTACGTCAACCGCGGGTTGCACCTGCTGGATCTGATCCAGGAAGGCAACATCGGGCTGATGCGTGCGGCCGACAAGTTTGAATATCGGCGCGGGTATAAGTTTTCGACCTACGCCACGTGGTGGATCCGGCAGGCGATTACGCGCGCGATTGCCGACCAGTCCCGTACGATCCGTATTCCCGTGCACATGAACGAGTCGATGAACAAGTTCCTGCGGGCGACGCGGGAATTGGAGAAGGAACTCGGGCGGCAGCCAACGAACGAAGAGATCAGCCGCCGGATGGATATTCCGGTGGAGAAGGTCCAGAAGCTGAAGACGATTTCGCGAGATCCGGTTTCGCTGGAAACCCCGGTGGGCCGTGACGGGGAATCGGCGCTGGGCGACCTGATCGAAGATCGCTGGGTGGGTTCGCCGGTGGACGCAGTGATTGAGTCGAACGTCCGGGATGAGACGGCAAACATTCTGAAGACACTTTCGCCGAAGGAAGAGAAAGTGATCCGGATGCGGTTCGGCATTGGATGTGACCGGGAGCATACGCTGGAAGAGATTGGCCAGGAGTTTGACGTGACCCGGGAACGGATCCGCCAGATAGAGGCCAAGGCTTTGCGGCAGCTTCGTTCGCCGGAACGGGCGCGGCATTTGCGCGCGCTGCTCGCCGCCCGGTAGTTTTGGATTTTTAGGTTTTCCCCCGCAACGGGCTCGCGCCGCTCCTCCGACGGCCGGGCCCGTTGGGCTTTTGGGGGGGCTCAGAACGTCAGGCGGAGCGCCAGTTGGATGCGGCGGGGTTCGCGGGCCGAGGAGATGACGCCGAAAGCAGGGGTGCCGCGGGTTGCGCCGGGTTGGCCGAAATTGGTGTGGTTCAAAAGGTTATAGAACTCGCCGCGGAACTCGGTTTTCCAGCGTTCGGTGATCGAGAAGTTCTTGCCGAGCGAAAGATCGATGTTGGCGATTCCCGGTCCGCGCAAGATGGAGCGGGAGGCGTTCCCGAAGCGGAAGGGGGCAGGGGCGGAGAAGGCTGCCGTATTGAACCAGCGCGAAAGGGTTCGTTCGCCGTCAGCCAGGGCGGGAGTGCCGGAGACATTGGCACGGATGGTACCGGCGGCAAAGACATTGGTGTCATTGGTGTTGTTAAAGACGGTAAACGGTGCGCCTGACTGCATGCTGGCGATTACGCCGGCGCGCCACCCGCCGGCGAGGGCCTGGAGCCAGCCGCTTTGATAGCTGGGGAGGGCGTATACGGCGCTGGCGAGTGTCCGGTGGCGGACGTCGTTTCCACTGATCGCTTTATCTAAACGACGATTGTAGAAATCCATGTAGCCGCCGGCGTTTCCGAATTCACTGAACGACTGGACGTCATCGATGAACTTGGAGAAAGTGTAGTGGGCGAGAAAGGTGAGTCCGCTGGAGAAGCGGCGCTCGCCCTTCAGGGTTAGGGCGTGGTAAGTGGAGTTGCCAATGGGCGGATTGATTACCGTGACATTGGAGAACTGGGGGAAGGGCCGGCGAATCTGGGCGTTGCCGGCGGAGGCTTCCTCGATGCGGATCTGGTTGAGGGTAAGATCGTTGGCGGTCAGTTTGTGGCTGATATTGGCTATGTAGCCGGCCTCAAAGAGGAGGTTGGCGGCGAGTTCGCGTTGGACGTTGGCGTTGTACTGGATGGAATAAGGGGTGGGGCGGGAGCGTTCGAAGAAGGAGGGGGCGGTGGTCGGGTTCTGGCCGGGGGCGACCGCGCCGAAGCCAGCGCCGAGTTGGTCAACGGGGACCCGGGGGACGCTAGGGAAGCCATTGCGGAGCTGCATTGCGGATATGATTCCGGGCTGGGAACTGACGATGTCCACGTCGGTGGAGAATCCGAGGGCCGCGGCGGTACCGATGATATTGCTGACGATTTCGCCGAAGAAGATGCCACCGCCGGCGCGAAACACGGTGGTGTGTTTGCCGGGGAGGCGCCAGGCGAAGCCGGCGCGGGGACCGAAGTTGTTTTTGTCGGGATCGAAGGCGGTGCGTGGCTCGTTGTCGCGACCGGCGAAGCGAACAACACCCGGAGTACGGGAGACGGGGTTGATGGCGCGGGTGTCGAAGGAGTTCATGAGGTTGTTGTCCTCCGTGCGGGGATTGTTGAGCTCCCAGCGGATGCCGTAGTTGAGGGTAAGGCGATCGGTCAGGCGGTAGTCATCCTGGAGGTAGAGGGCCCAATAAGAGGAGCGGGAGTTGATAATGTCGGGGCGCTGGGTGCCGGCGGAGTTCACCTCACCGAGGAGGAAGCTAGCGAAGGCATTGCCGGAGTTGGCGACGCCGGGCTGGCCGGTGATCAGGGGGGTGAATCCGAACTGGCCGGAACTGGATAGGTCGCGGTCATCATTGAAGTATCCGCGACGATATTCGCCGCCGAACTTCAAGGCGTGTTTGCCGCGGAACCAGGAGACGGAATCCTGGTACTGCATGTCGTCGGAGGGGCGATTGTTCTGGCGGAATGGTTCGCGCCCGAGAGTGGCGTAGGCGGTGATATTGAAGATGGGGAAGGCTTGGGCGCTGACACCCTTAAGGCCGATCTTCTGGGCGAGATCGGTACCAAGAACGAGCGCGGTGGTGCCGCCGAAGCGGCGGAGGCGGGTGACGCGGAAGTCGTTGATGAGCTGTGGGGTGAACAGGTGGGTATGGCTGGCAAGCCAACTGGAGTTGTTGTTGCCGCCGGCGGTAGCGGAGGGATCGCCTTCCGGTTTGCGCCAGACGCCAGGGTTATCCGACTCATTGTCGTTGACATAGTAGCGGAGGGTGATCTGGTCAGCGGGGCGGAACTGATGGTCGAAGCGGGCGACGAGGATATCGCGGTCGAAGGTGGGGCGGGTGTTGGCGCCGAAGTTGTTTGCGCCGGTGATGGTGGGGGTGCGATTTGGTTCGGGGTAGTAGGCGGTGGCCGCGCGAGCGACAGGGTCGATGCGGTTGGCTGGGATGATGTTGCCGGGGAAGGGCTGGCGGACGCGGTTCTGGGTGGTGGCGGGGTCAAAGATGGGGATGAGGCGGCCGGCGGCGTCGAATACGCGAGAGAAGTCGCCGTTGCGGTTGGCCGGATCGGGGAGGGTTTGGATTGCCGTACCGCCGGTTGTCTGGCGGGTCTGTTCCCAGCTGGCAAAGAAGTGGGTTTTATCCTTGCGGATGGGGCCACCGACGGCGGCGCCAAACTGATTGAGGCGAAGGGGAGCTTTGGTGACAGCAAAGAAGTTACGGGCGTCGAGAGCGTTATTGCGGAGGTATTCGAAGAGGCTGCCGTGGAAGTCGTTGGTGCCGGAGCGGGTGGACATGGTGATGACGCCGCCGGCGGAGTGGCCAAACTCGGCGGCATAGTTATTGGTGATGACGCGGAACTCCTGCATGGCTTCCATGGGGACGGCGGCCTGATTTTGGGGAACGGCGAGCCCAGTGATATTGGTAACATTGCCGCCGTCCAGGGAGAACTGTTGATTGCGAGCGCGGCCGCCGCCAACTGAGAAAATGGGGAGGTTCTCGCCGCCTGACCCCGGATCGATGACGGTGGCCCCCGGGGAGAGGACAACCATGGCGGCAGCGGAGCGATTGGGAAGGGGCATGCCTTCGATAACGCTCCTTTCGACAAGCTGGCTGACGTGGGAGGACTGGGTTTCGACGGCAGGGGTACGGGAGGTGACGGCGACTGTTTCAGAGACGTTGCCGACGGTGAGGGACTGATCGATCTGGAGGGTCTGGCTGACCTGGAGCACGACACCACGGCGGACAGCGCGCTGGAATCCACCGGCCTCAAACTCTACGCGGTAGGAGCCGGGAGCGAGTGTCGCGACCCGAAAGAGGCCATCCTCATTGGTGGCGGCGGCGGCGGTGACGCCTGACTCTTCGTTGACTACCTTGATGGCCGCACGGGGCACAGAGGCCCCGGACGGGTCTGTGACGCGGCCACTGATGGTGCTGGAGCCGCCCTGTGCGAATGAGAGGGCGGCGGAGAGAAGAAGTAGCGTCAGGATTCGCATGCCCGCGAATCATATCAACTCAGGGTAGGACGACGCGGGGAAATATGGTGAATCGGGATAGTTCCTGGCGGCGTGGTTTGCCCTGCATGGCGGCGAGGGCGGATTGGAGTTCGAGGAGGTCGCCGCGGGAGAGTTCGAGGACGGCTTCGTCGGGCTGATAGACGGTGCGGACCTTATAGTCGGTGAACGGGGTACGGGTCTGCTCGATGTGGGTGCCGAGGATATGGGCGACGGGTTTGTCGGCGGTGAAGGCAACGAGGCGGTTGATGCTTTCGACGTAAACGGGGAAGTTGCGGACGTAGAGGCGACCGGGGTAGAAGGTATCGCCGGTGAGGAGGAGGGCGGTTTGGCGGTCGTAGAGGGCGAGGTCGGCCGAGTCATGACCGGGGATGGGAATGGCATCGACGAGGCGGCCGCCGAGGTCAATCGTGCCGGTCTGGGTGGGCCAGTTTCGGATGTTGAGGGCTTTTTCGATCTCCTCGGGCTTGGCTGGTACGACGGTGACATTGGGGAGCGCCGCCAGTTGCTTATCGCCGGAGGTATGGTCGCCGTGGGAATGGGAGTGGACGACGAGGAGAGGGGGGACGGGCTTGTTGTTGCGCTTGGCCCAATCGGTGAGGAGGCGGGGAATGAGTAGATCGATGTCGGTCTTGCCGGCCCCGGTGTCCTGGAGGAGGGCACGATTTTCGCCAAAAATCAGGTAAAGAAACGGCTTTTCGTAGTTGGTACAACCGCTTTCGCGAATGATGTAAAGATTGGGGTTGTACTCATGCACCTGCCAATCGGGTACCTCCAGGCAGTTTGGACCGCTGGGGCGCCATTGGCGAGGGAGCGTGCCGGGCTGGATGGACTCCAGCACAAAGAGCAGGCCGAGAAAAACGAGCATTGTTGCCTCCGCGTGTGCGGCTGCGCACGCGGGAGCCTTTTTCTACTATAAAGCGCTAGGCTAATGGCTGTATGGAACATCGGCTATACATTGGCGGCAAGCTTCGGAACGGAGTGGAAACGTGCGAGGTGCGGGTGCCGTATGATGGGGCGCCATTCGCGCAGGTTCATGTGGCGGACGCAGCGCTATTGGACGAGGCGGTGGCCGCGGCGCGGCGAGGGTTTTTGGTGATGCGCGGGCTGACGCGGGCGCGGCGGGCAGAAATACTGTTTGACGTCCGGAGGCGGCTGTTGGAAGAAGCCGATTCGTTTGCGGGTGTGATTGCCTCGGAGTGCGGTAAGCCACTGCGCGAGGCGCGGCTGGAGGTGACGCGGGGAGCGGCGACCCTTCTCTTTTCGGCGAATGAGGCGCTGGCACTCGCCGGTGAAGAGGTGCCGATGGACGCTTCCGCGCATGGAGCCGGAAGGATGGCGCTGTGTATCCGGGAGCCGTTGGGGGTGATTGGGGCGATAACGCCATTCAACTTCCCGTTGAATCTGGCGTTGCACAAGATCGGGCCCGCGCTGGCGGCGGGTAATGCGGTGGTGCACAAGCCGGCATCGGCGACGCCGGTCTCCGCGCTGGAACTGGCGCGGTTGTTTGCCGAAGCGGGTTTGCCGGATGGGGCACTGAACGTGATCCCGGGGCCGGGCGCGCTGCTGGGGGAAGCAATGGCGCGGCATCCGGACGTGGCGATGATAACCTTTACGGGGAGTCCTGAGGTGGGGATCCGGCTGCGGGATATCGCCGGCTTGAAACGGGTGACCTTGGAGCTTGGAAGCAACTCGGCGGTAATCGTGGAATCCGATGCCGATTTGGATTTGGCTGTGCCTGCTTGTGTGACCGGCGCTTACGCGCATTCCGGGCAGGTGTGTATTTCTGTCCAGCGGATATTCGTGCAGGAAGCGCAGTTTGAACGCTTTGTGGAGCGAATGGCGGAGGGAGCGGCGCGTCTGCGCGGCGGGCATCCGCTGGAAGAGGCGACCGAGGTGAGTTCGTTGATATCGCTGGCGGAGGCCGAGCGGGTTTCGGGGTGGATCGGGGAGGCGGTGGAAGCGGGAGGAAAACTGGTGACAGGAGGTGGGCGAGACGGGACACGGATGCGTCCGGCGCTGGTAACCCATGTTCCGGCGACGGCCAGTCTGCAGGCGAAGGAGGCGTTTGGGCCGGTGGCAGGGGTGAATCCATACAAGGAACTGGAAGAGGCGATCGGGATGGTGAACGAAAGCGCATACGGTCTGCAGGCGAGCATCTATACACGGGATCTGCAAAAGGCTTTTCGTGCGGCGAGGGAGGTGGAAGTGGGCGGGTTCCTGATTAACGACGTACCGCAGTTCCGGGCCGACCAGATGCCGTATGGAGGGGTGAAGTTGAGTGGAACCGGACGCGAGGGTCCGCACTATGCGATCGAAGAGATGACGGAGCGGAAGTTGATTGTGTGGCGGGTTTAGGCGATAAAATCGAAGACCGTGCGGCGGTCCTCCTGGGCCTTGGCCTGGAGGGCAGCCTGGCGATGGGTGTTAGCGTTCTGGAGTTCGAGGATGGAGGCGGCCAAGTCAGCGCCTTCGGTGTCGGCGATCTGCGTTTGGAGAGAAAGCAGCTTCTTGTCCGCGGCTGACGAGGCGCTGGCTACCTGGTTCTGGACGGAGCCATAATACGCCAGCTCCTCGTTCATGTGTTCAAGGGCTGTGCCGAGGGAGGCTTCGGCGGATTGAATGGCGGTTTCGTCGTTGGCGAGGAGTGCCAGCCGGAGGTTATTGACGGCGGCGAACGCATTGCGGGATGGAGTGGGGGAGTCGAAAATTTCCAGGCCGGTGTGGGCGACCGACATTCGGACGCCGGAGCTGTCACTGATTTGGCGAGTGGCGGTGCCGCCGGCGTAGGCGGTGGCACCGGAGGCGGTGGTGAGATCGACGGCGTACGGTGGGGCCTGATCAGCGGAACCGGCGAAGATGTAGCGGCCGTCGATCGCGGCGTTGGCGATATTTACAAGCTGGCGGAAAACGGCTTCGACTTCTCCGGCAATGACGGAGCGGCTGCTGGCTGACTGAGTGCCGGTGAGCCCCTGGGCGCCGAGGACGCGGACCCGTTCGACAGCCTTGATCGCGTTTTGAACGCTGTTTTCCGCGGCGTCGACCTCTGTCTTGGTGCGGCTGAGGTTGGCCTTGGTCTGGACGGTGCCGGCGAGTTCGGCGCGGGACTGCAGGAGGACCCCAATCTGATCGGGATGATCGGAGATGGTGTTGATACGCAGGCCGGTAGAGAGTTGGCGCTGGGCGCGCTCGGCGCGTAATTGGATCTTATTGAGATCCTCGAGGAAGGCTGCCTGTTGGGCTTTGAGGAAGGTGATCATGGGGAGACCTAACGCAACATGTTGATCAGGGTGTCGGTGAGTGTATTCAATACGGACATGACCTGGCCGGCGGCTTGGAAGCCTTTCTGCAGCTGCAGTAGTTTGGTGGCTTCGATGTTTATGTCCACGCCGGTCATTTCCGAGCGGACATTTTGTGCTTGCAGGAGGAGTTCGCGTTGGAGGTCGCCATTGGAACGCTCGGCGTTCAGGCGATCACCGATGGAAGCGGTGAGATCGGCGTAGAATTGCGCCGGAGTGAGGCCGGAGAAGATTCCCGTAGTCTGCAAATCCGCGAGGTTCAGGGCATTGGTGTTGCCGCCGGGATCACCCGGGACGGCTCCGGCGAGTTCCGGGCCGGTAATGTCGGTGACACGGAGTGTCGCCGCCGCCCCAATGCCGGCGTTGTAGGTGAAGAGGCTCTTCACGGGGGAGGCGCCGTTCTGATCGATTCCGCCATTGAGTACGGCGTTCACGTTGTCGGCGACGCCTTGCGCGAGGGCGTCAAGACGGGACTGAAACGCTGGGAGAAGCGAATTGCGGAATTCCAGTACGGCCCCAAGTTTGCCCTGTCTGACGCGGCCGGTGATTTCTATTCCGTCAGAATCCTCGATGGTGTAACTGTTTCCATTGACGCCGACGGAGATGGGCCATTGGTGGTCTCCGATGACGGCGGCGGTCTGTCCGCCGAGAAAGACAGAGACCGAGCCGTCTTCCTGTGGGAGGGCGGTGAAATCGATGACTTGAGCGAGTTCTTCGAGTTTTGCGTGGAGGCTGGCGTCGAGTCCGGCGTCATTGGAGCCGGTTAAGCTCTCGCGACGCTGCTTGTTAAGAGAAACGATGTCGCTGGTGAGGCGGTTGACCTGCTGGACGGTGCTGGTAATCTCTGCTCCGGCGCGTCCGGCGGCATCACCGAGGTCAAGGGCAGTCTGATTGAAGGCTTGGGCGAGACCCCCGGCACGGTCCAGGACCTGGCGCCTGGCGACGGAGTTGTTGGGAGAGACGGACCACTGGGAGACGGTGCTGAAGAACTGTTCCATTTGGCCGGAAACGCCGGAGCCATCGGAGATCGGAAAAGAGCGCTCAATTTCGGTCATTTTGGCGCTGAGACTGTCCGCATATCCACCGCGGTGCTGCGTCTTCCAGACGGAAGCTTCGAGAAAGGCGTCACGAGAGGAGGCGACTGGGCCGGAAGAAACGCCGCCTGAGGTGGAGTTGGAGTTCGGGTTGAACGGGTTGGCTACCAGACTGGCTTCCTGACGGGCGTAGCCGACGGTGGAGGCATTGACGATGTTGTTCTCGACGACACCCAGGGAGCGCTGGAGTGCCCGCATGGCACCGGCGGTTGAGACCATCGAGGTGAAAATACTGCCCATAGCCGGGAAACTCCTTTCGATCAGGCTTCGAGCGAAATCCCATGAGGGCCGGCAGGAGTGCCGCGGACCGCGCCGCTTCCGTCGTATGAGGAAGGGGTATTCTGCTCGTCGGCCCAGTCACGGCAAAGGGCCTGGCCCTGTTCGGCAAGCATCCCGGCGTTCTTGAGATCGGAGCGGAACCGACGCAGCTTTTGTAGGAGAACGAACCTTGTGCCGGATTCCAGGAAAGTGGCCTGCTGCTCTAGGGAGGCGGCGACATCGCGCAGGGACGCCAGTGCCGAATCGAGACGGCAAACTGCCTCGTCTGTCGATAAGCCGAGGAGCGCGGAACGCACGCCGGTCAAATCAGGGAGTTCCAGCTGGGAGGTGTCTTTCCCCATGAGCGGTTAGGCTCCCTCGGGTTTTTCCGGATTGAGTAATGTATCTTCCACGATTCCGCTGGCCGTGGCTTGCGGGTCCGGGCGGTAGTTTCCCGCGGCAAACTCGCTGGCAAGGCGCTCCAGGAAGGCGGTGCGTTCGGGAGAGTCCGACGCCTCGCTCTGCACCGCGGAGGCCAACGATGAGAGGCTGACCTCGTCGCTTGCGGTGGATCTGCCGGCACCTGCCGCGGCGCGTGCCGCCTTTGTCGGTTGGGTCGCCGCCGTTTCCTGCGCTCTCGCCGCATCTCGCGCCGCCGCTGCCTGGGAATCTGTATATCCGTTATTGATCTTCATAGTGTGACATTTGCTCCTGTGTGGAGTCCTGCGGGCAAGTGCGTAAAAGCCCTTGTAATACTCTTATCGGCGCTCAGTGATGGCATTTGAGCCTTCTTCAGATTAATCTGAGGTGGAGGGTCGATGGGCCACCGGCTGTGGTTTCCGGGGACCCGGAGTAACGTCCCTATCGAATGGTAGATGCTGAGGCACTGAGTCATGTGTGAGTAGGGCTTTCTGCCGCGGCGCCGGCGATAGTTCCTGTGCAAACGGGGGGCCAATTGCGGCTCCCGAGATTCCAATGCGCTTTCCTCAAAACACTTCCTCGCAGAACGTAATCCATGTCCCGAACCGGAACGAATCAGTCCAGAACGGAACAGAAAGTGGGAGCGGCGAAGGATTGCCGGAGCGGCAAAATGATGACAGGTAGGTTGGCGGTTTTCGGAGGGCTGTTGGCGATGTGGGGGCACGATGCGCCGACGACGAAACTGACGTGGACAAGGGAGATTTCGCGGCTGGTAATCAAGCGATGTGCTGGTTGCCACCAGTCTGGGGGGGCAGCCCCATTTCCGTTGACGACGTTCGCGGAAGCGCGTCCGTGGGCGGTGGCGATCAAGGAAGAGGTGCTGGGTAGGCGGATGCCTCCCTGGCCGGCAGCGAAGGGGTTCGGAGAGTTCACCAACGACATCTCGATGCCGCAAGAAGAGATTAACCGGCTGGCCGAGTGGGCGGAAGGCGGCGCTCCGGAGGGAGACTTGCAGTATCTTCGGCCGGTATTCGCCGTACCGCCATGGCGTCCGGAAGTGCCGCCGCCGGGCCGGCAGATCCGGCTTTCGGGGCGGGTGGAGGAGCGTCTGGTAGTGGTGGCGATCCGCGGCGAGGGCATAGGGAAGACCTGGGTGGAGTTTGCGGACGGGAGTGTTCGGCCGCTGGTCTGGTTTACGGGGGTGAAGAGTAAGGGGGCGGCAGGGTGGCTACGCTTTCGTGATCCGGTGCGCCTGCCTGCCGGCGCTGTGGTTCGGGGCGCGGCCGTGACCGCGATTGTTCGCTAGCCGAGGGCCGTGGCGGTTACCTGAAAGCGTGCCGTGTTGACCACGCCGTGGCGCTGGAACTGGCCCCAGAGCGTGTAGCTGCCGGGGCGGGGAAAGATGACATTGAACTGGACGTGGTTCTGGTAGGGTTCCCAGGCGGGGTGGATGTGGACGAGATCGAGCAGGTCGGAACTGGCGCTGAGAAGATGCCCCCAGGCACCGAGCCACGGGGTGACGCCGTCGTACGGATTGAGGTCGAAGAACAGCATGGTGCGTAGGCCGGCGATCGGTTTGGCAGGTTCGGTCCGGAGCCGCACGGTCAGATTCGGTGTTGCGGGAGGAGAGAAGGGTTGGCGTTCTCCGCGCACGTGCAGCGGGGCTGTCAGCAGTTGGGGGGTACCGTTGGCAGGGTAAAAGTCGGCGAGCAGGCGGTAGAAACCGGGAATGGGGAGTTGGGTATGGAACCGGAAGAAGCCGCCGGGCTCGGGTTCGGGATGCTCGTGGGCAAAGTATGCGCTGTCCTCGCTGATGAGAAACAGGTGCATGAGCCGTTCATGGATCTCTTCGAACTTTTCCACGCGGCGTCCGGTTTTGGGGTGGAAGACCGAGAGACGGAGCGACGTGGTGGAGACCGTTCGCGGGGCTGCGGGTAGGACATCGACATGGAGACGGTATTCGAGGGGATCGGGAAGCCCGGGAATGAGGTTCATTCCACAACGCGGGCAGCGTCCCGGCAATTTTGCGTGCACGTCGGGGTCCATTGGACAAGTAAAGTCCGGAACGATTTGAGAAGCGAGGAGGGGGAAGAACGAACGGCGGCGCATAGTACTTAGTTGCCGGAGAGGGTAGCCATTCCGATGAGGACGAGGCCAACGGCGTAACCGGCGAACATGAGCACAATATAGCGCGTGGCATCTGGTGGAGCGTTGCGGAACTCCCGCCAGATGAAGACGCCCCAGATGGCGGCGACGAGGGTGGCGCCCTGGCCGAGGGCGTAGGAGATGGCCGGGCCGGCGACGCCCGAAGCAAGGATGTTGAGGCTGAGGGCAAGCATCCAGATCATGCCGCCGAGGATGCCGAGCGAATGGAGGCGCGGGCCCCCGGCGAAATAGTCGCGATAGGACTGCCCGGAGGAGCGCATAAAAATAGAATTGACGGCAAAGTTGCTGGCGACGAGGCCGAGGCTGAAGTAGACCAGGGCGGCGTAAGGGGTAAGCCCGCCGGGGGAAATGGACTGGGAGAGCTGGGGGTAAAAGTAGCCCATAAGGCAGCCGGCCAGAACAGCGTAGGCGACACCCTTTGTCCAGCCGTTGCCTGCCGGGCGGGGGAGGGTGCGGTAGGCGAGGGCCGACATGATCATGGCGAAAACGATGAAGGCGACGCCGGCGAAGAGGATGGACGGGTTGCCTTGGGGCTGCTGGACGTAGCTGGCGACGGTGCCGATGACCAAGGCGAGTCCGACGCCGACGGGGAAGGCCACGGACATGCCGGCCAGATCGATGGCGACGACGAGAAGAATATTGGCGATGTTGAATAGCACACCGCTGAGGGCGGCGCGGAGAGCGGCATCACCCGCGGGGTTGCCGAGCGAGCCGCCGCCGAGCGTCACCAAGAACGCCGCAGATAGGAGGAGCACACCGAGGGCGTAGTCCCAGTAATAGAGCGAGAAGGGCCAGTGGTCGCGGCCGGCGAGTTTCTGGGTATTCGCCCAGGAGCCCCAGCCGATCATAGTGACGACACAGAACGCGATGGCGAGGGGAAGGCTGGTGACGGTGAACATGTTGGCTTAGCGGAAGACGACGAGATCGTCGATGGCAATGTTGGCGCCGTCCGAACCCGGGTATGGCTCGCCGAGTACAACCAGGCGGAGCGTATGCGGCCCGTTCGTAAGGCCGAAGGCATGCCAGACGGCTTCGCCATTCTTTGTGTTCTTTTCGTCGGGGAAGACGTCGACCGTGCGGTGGAGTTTGCCGTCCAGATAGACCTCGGCCTTGCCGCCGGTGGGGAGGTAGGGGCCGACGATGGCGGCGCCGGTGCCGGTGAACCGGATGGTGGCTTCCGAGCCCTTGGTTTCGGAGAGGTGCCGGGCGATGCGGCGGCGGCCGGGCAAGAGCTTCGCATCCCAGGTGCCGCGGAAGGTCCAGCGGGGATCGTCGGAGGCGATGCGTTCGACGGGCGACCCGTAGTCGTCCCAGACTTCGAGACGCGCGGGCTTGGCGGCCTGGGTCTTGACAGAGATGCGGCCGTCGCGAACGGTGCCACCGGTCTTTTCCACGAGGGCGATGGCGCGGTGGTAGTTGCTTTCGACGATTGTGTCGAAGGAAAAGTCGGTGTAGCGGAATTTTTCACCGGCGAGTGCCGGAATACCGCCCTTCCACTCATCGGGGATCCGATTGTAGCCGATCATGACGCCGAGGATCCCGGCGGAACTGGAGGGGTTGCAGTCGGAGTCCTGACCGCAGCGAGTGCTGATACGGATGGTCTGGCCCATGTCTCCCTTGCCGTAGAGGAGGCCGAGGGCGATGTAGGCGCCGTTGAGCTTGGCGTCAATGTTAAAGGGGGCTCCGGCGCCCTCTGGACAGGGCTCCCGCTTGTTCCACTTCTTTTCGATCTGGTTCCAGACGGCGATCCAGTCGGTGTTGGTTTTGGACCAGGCGAGGAGGTCGGCGATGAGCAGGGCGTAGGGGGCGCGGGCCGGGAGGCAGGCGAGGCCGGCTTCGACGACGCGGCGGGGATCGGTCTCGAAGAAGGCCGCGGAATACATGCAGCCAACGAACATTCCGCCATAGATTCCGTCGCCATAGTTCACGACGCGGCCGGCGCGCCAGGCGATCTCGTTGGCCGACTGGGGGAGGCCGGGGGCCATCAGGCCGATGAAGTCGGCTTCGATCTGGAAGTCGATGTCGTTGGCGTGGATGTTGTATTTCGGGGTACCGGAGAGGGTAGCGGGGACGCCTCGCTTGAGGGCACGGCGGGCGGCGAGATTGGCGTGCCAGAGGTTGTATTTGGCGTCCCGGAGCATGGCGCCAAAGTCCTCCGTGGAGGCGTCGAGGCCCTTATCATCAAGGACCTTGGCGAAGGTCATGTCGACGTAAAGGTCATCCTGGTTGAGGGCATTCCGAACTTTGTCCGGTGACCAGGCCGGAAGTTGGTGCTCCGGGATGGTTGTTTCGAGATGCCGGAACTCGGTGGGGGCGCCAAAGCTGACTCCGATCATCTGGCCGGCCCACCCCCCCTTGATTTTGTCGCGAAGGGCTTCAGCGGTGAGTTCCTTCGTTGCTCCGGACGCGGCGTGGAAACCCAAAAGGGCGATGGGCAGGGCAATCCATAAACGTGACAAGGCGCCTCCTGATCTGGAAACGCCTTCACGCTAACACAGGACCGAGGGCAACTCAATCGGGAGCGGTTAGTTGCCTTTGCGGGAGGAGTACTTGTTCAACAGGCCGAGCAGTTTCGCGGCCGAAGCGGGCGCGGCCGTGGTCCCGAAGACGATGTCGGCGTTCTTCATTTTGGAACCATAGAGGGATTTGATGGCATCTTCGTCGTCGCGCATGGTGCTGCCTTTCAGCGAGATGCCGGCGAAGGCACCGCGGGAGCGGGACCAGGAGAGGATTTCCGCGCGCATGGTGGCGTCGGTTTCCGCCGAAGAGGTACGGCCGACGGGGCCCGCCGCCGCCATCGCTTCGCCGCCGACGGTGAACTTGCTCTTTTCAAAGAGACGTTTGGCACCACGCTCGTTCATGACGAGCATGACGACGTCGGTTTCCGAGCCGCCGATCTGGAAGCCGATGCTTCCGCCTTCAACGCGCACGGCACCGGGCGCACCCCAACCGCCGCCAGCCTTGCGGCAAGTGACGTAGCCACGTCCATATTTGCCGCCGACGATGAAGGCGCCGCTTTTGACGCCAGGCACGACGATGGCACATTGGGCCTTATCGATCAGGTCCTGCGGGATGGACTTTTCTTTGATGTCCATGATTTCCTGCAGCACGACGCCTGCTTCCTCCAGGCGGGCCGCGTGGGGGTTGTTAGCTTGCGCCATTGCGGGTACGGCGGCGAGGATCAGGGGCAGTATGTTCTTGCAGATAGACATACTTAATAGAAGAACAAAAGGAAGAATGGGTTACAACTGGTTTCTCCGGCGGAGAGTTATGGCGGCCAGATCCGATTTCCCAAAACAGAGGCTCTCCTGGCGGCATTTTTGCCGCCAGGAGAGCCTTGGGAGATTCCAATCGGTCCTTAGTAGCCTTCTTCCATGAAGTGATACGCGATCATGTGGCACATGGCCATGTGGGCGTCTTCGATGCGGCCCATGTGGGGGTTCTTGACGTGGAGGTGCAATTGGGCCATCGGGCCAAGCTTTCCTCCGTCGCGACCGGTCATGGCGATGGTCTTGCAGCCCAGAGCGGTAGCCGTTTCCATTCCGCGGAGCACATTCGGAGAGTTGCCGGAACCGCTGATGGCCAGAAAAACGTCGCCCGGGCGGGCGAAGTTCTTCAACTGCTCGGCAAAGACGACATCATAGCCGACGTCATTGGAATAGGCGGTGAGTGTTGGCAGGTTGTCGTTCAGGCTGAGAATCCGGAACTTCTTCTCCCGGCCGAAACTGGCGCCCTTCAATACGTCACAAACAAAGTGGGATGCCGAACCGGCGCTGCCGCCGTTGCCGCAAACAAAAATGGTATTGCCGGTTTCCCGGGCTTCGGAAAAGAGATTGACGGCACTGCGCACGCCATCCATATCGAGGCCGCGGATGGTGTCGGCCAAGTCCTGCTGATACTTCGCGATAGAATCCATTACGCTTCATTTTAGCAACCTCAGGCCACCGGAAGCGTCTGACAATCATGCGCCTGATTGCCGCATCGGTCCTTTCCATCCTTTCTGTCTATGGTGCGCCGGATCCACGTGCATTGATTGAGAAGAGCTTGCAGCGGGATCAGCGGGACGAGGAACTGGCACGGCAATACGCCTACCTGGAAACGTCTTCAGAACAGGAGTGGAAGAACGGGCAGCGGACCAAACTGCAACGAGAGACCCACGAGATTCTGAGTCTGTACGGGCAGCCGTACCGGCGTCTGGTAGCCAAGGACGGAAACCCTCTGTCGCCGGGTGAGCAGCAAAAAGAGCAGCGGAAGTTGGACAAGGTGGCTGCCGAGCGAGCCCGTGAGACACCGGCTGAGCGAGAACGGCGGTTGGCGAAGTACACGAGCGATCGGCGCCGTCAGCGGGAGTTTCTGAAAGAGATTCCCAGGGCGTTCACGTTTCAACTGGCGGGGGAGACGAAGCTCGCCGGGAGGGCGGCTTGGATGATTGATGCTACGCCGATCGCCGAGTATCGGCCCCAGGATGCCCGGGCGAGGGTGTTGTCGAAGTTCAAGGGCCGGTTCTACGTGGCACAGGAAGATGCCACCCTCCTGAAACTGGAGGCCGAGGCGATTGATACGGTTTCGTTTGGACTTGTGCTGGCGCGCCTGGAGCGGGGCGCGCGGTTTACGCTGGAAAAGACCCATGTAAACAACGAGCTTTGGATGCCCCTGCGAATCAAGGTGGACTTTGACGCGCGAGTGGCTCTGCTGAAAAAGCTCAAAATTGACTTGCAGGTGGATTACAGCGATTTCCGGAAGTTTCAGTCGGAGTCTAAAGTGCTGGCCGTAGTTCCATTGGAAAATTAGGACTATTCTTGTTCCGAGACTCAGTGTTACATACTATAAGTAATCAACGGCCTCTGTTCGATAGCAAGAATAGGTCGACGTCTGGGAATGAGTATCGCCGCCACCATCGCCCGCGAGTCGCGCCTAAAAGCGCCTAGGCGGGCATTATCGCGCTGGGTGGAATGGCGCGCCGGCCGGATAGCGGATCCGGTGGCACGGCTGGGCTATTTACGAAGTTCGGCGGAGTTCTGGTCGCGGAAGCCTGTGCGGAGGGCGCTAGCCGATGCGCGGTTACACCGGGTGAGCGCGTTTGTCGCGGCGGCGCTTTTGTTGCCGATGCCGATCATCACGGACGGGGCGGCCCCCCGGAGGAGCGTGCAGGCGTCTTCGCGGGCTGATGTGTACGCGAATGTATGGACGGTGGAGAACACGGCGGATTACGAACTTTACAGCAACGGGTTGCGGGTGGAGAAGCGGTATACAGCGACGCCCCGGCAGGCAGTTCCCTTCCAACGCTGGAGGATCGATACCAACGTGCGAGAGGAGAATCCGGCGCCGTATGGGATTGTTTTCCATACGACGGAGTCGGACGCGGCAGCGTATCAGGAAGGCAACAACCGGTTGTTGCGGCGGGCAGCGGAGGGGACGCTGGGATTTGTGCAGTCGCAGCGGGCCTATCACTTTGTGATTGACCGGTTTGGCCGGGTGTTCCGGACGGTACCGGAAAACGAGCCGGCGAATCATGCGGGATCGTCCGTCTGGTCTGACGGGAAGTATTTTTTCGTCAACATGAACCATAGCTTTCTGGGTGTTTCGTTCGACGGGCAGACACGGGGACTTGACGGGAAGCCGAGCATCACGGAACCGCAGGTAACCAGTGCCCGGCTGTTGACTGAGATTCTGCGATCGCGTTACCGGATTTCGGCGGCGAACTGCGTGACTCACGCACAGGTTTCGGTGAACCCCGGGAATATGGGAGTGGGGTACCATACCGACTGGGCAGCCGGATTCCCGTTTGCTACTCTAGGTCTGCCGGCGAACTATCTGACGCCATTGCCGGCGATCACTTTATTCGGGTTTGGCTTTGAAGACTATTATTCGAATCTTGCCGCCGAGGAGTTGCAGGACGGCATCAGCGCAGGGGAAACGATTCTCCGGCAGGAAGCGATGCGGCGCGGATTGTCGACAGCGGCGTATCGCCGGTTTCTAGCGCAACGATTTCGTGAAGTGGTGGACCCGCACCGGTATTTGAATTTTTCTCCGTCCGAAACAAGGAGCTCCAACCCATGACTTTCCGTTACTCCGATGGTTCCACGCCTGTTGGTCTGGACGTTGGAACGAGCCGCATTGTGGCGGCCTGGCCCAGCGAGACTGACTATATCTATCGGAGCGAGTTGAATTCGTTCGTGACGTTGCCGGGATCGAAGTTCACCGAGAATGTACTGCGGAAAGAAAACGTACCGCATACGGTGCGGATGAACGAGATACTTGTTCAGGGAAACGAGAGCGAACGGTTTGCCGATTTGCTGGGTGCCGAATCGCGTCGGCCGATGTCCCGAGGGTTTTTGAATCCGGACGAGCCGGAGAGTCTGACGATGATGCAGGAACTGCTGCGTAGCCTGTTGGGCACGGCCAAGCACGCGCGGCAAAAGCTGTTCTTCAGCGTGCCGGCGGCGCCGGCCGGTGCGGGCGACACCTTGACGTTTCACGAAGCGTCGCTGCGGCAGATGCTGACTGAATTGGGCTATGACGCCAAGTCGGTGAGCGAAGGGCTGGCCGTGGTCTACAGCGAACTGGAAAGTTCCAACTACACGGGCATCGGTGTCAGCATCGGCGGCGGGCTTTGCAATGTTTGCATGTCATATCTGGCGGTGCCTGTTATCTCCTTTAGCGTTCCGAAAGCGGGCGATTACATCGACAACAGCGCGGCGGCGGTGACGAACGAGATGCCGACGCGAGTGCGCTTGATGAAGGAAAACTCGTTTGTATTCGGGGGGATGCAGCAGGAAAAGACCACTCAGGTGATCTCGGTTTACTACGATGACCTGATCAACACGCTGGTTGGGGCGATGAAAGACGTGTTTACGAAGTCGAAGAGCCTGCCGCGGTTGGGAAGGCCGATTCCGATGATCCTGAGCGGCGGGTCGACGATGCCGCAAGGATTCCGGGACCGGTTCGAGCAGGCGATCCGGGCGGTGGAGTTTCCTGTGCCGCTATCGGAAATCCGGTTGGCGTCCGATCCGCTTTCGGCGACGGCAAAGGGTGCGTTGATCGCGGCTTTAAGCGAGATGTAGGTTCGCTGGTCAGGCGATCAGGTCCGGGATGACATTTCCGCCGACGTCTGTGAGTCGGAAGTCGCGCCCGCCGTACCGATAGGTAAGGCGGGTGTGGTCGATGCCCATCTGCTTGAGCATGGTGGCTTGCAGGTCGTGGGCGTAGACGCGCTTGTCGATGGCTTTGAAGCCGAAATCGTCAGTGGCTCCGTAGGTGATACCCCCCTTGAAGCCGCCGCCGGCGACAAGCATGGAATAGCCGTGATTGTTGTGGTCGCGGCCGTTCTGGTGGCTGACCAGACCGCTGACCTCGACGCTGGGGGTGCGACCGAATTCGCCGCCGACGAGAACGATGGTTTCCTTCAGCATGTCGCGGTCGCGGAGATCCTCGATGAGCGACCCGATGGCGGGGTCCGCTTCGCGGGCCAGAGTACGGTGGATCTGTATATCGTCGTGATTGTCCCAGGGCTGGCCGTTGCCGTGATAGATCTGCACCATTCGGACGCCCTTTTCCACCATACGGCGGGCCATGAGGCAGCCGCGTCCGACGGCCGTGTCGCCGTACCGTTCCCGGACTTTTTCCGGCTCGCGGGTAATGTCGAAGACTTCGGGCGCCTCCTTCTGCATACGGAAGGCAACTTCCATGCTTTCGACACCGCTTTCGAATTTGCTCTCGGACTGGAGTTTGTTGAGGGAGGCGAGGAGGTCCATTTGGCGCCGTTGATCTTCCGGACTGCGGCGGGGCGTAATGTAGGGGACCAATTTGCGGACGTCCTTCTCCTTGGTTTCCAAATGGACGCCCTGGTGGACGGCGGGGAGGAAGGCGGAAGTCCACAGTTGGCTGCCGATAACGGGTACGCCAGGGCATAGGACGACGAAACTGGGGAGGTTCTTGTTCATCGACCCGAGGCCGTAGCTTAGCCAGCTTCCCATGGACGGCTTGCCGGGGAGCGGGACACCGCAATTCATGATGAGAAGGGACGGTTCGTGGTTCGGGCGGTCCGTGTACATGGATCGGATAACGGCGAACTCGTCGATATTCTGGCCGATGCGGGGGAAGATTTCGCTGACTTCGATGCCGCTTTTACCGCAGCGATTGAACTGAAACGGAGAGCCAAGGAGATTACCGGTTTTGCGTTCGGTCTTTAGGTTGGGGCCGGCGGGCATTGGCTTGCCGTGGTGCTTCTGGAGCAGCGGTTTGGGGTCGAAGGTATCTACCTGGGAGGGACCGCCGTTAAGGAATATGAAAATAATGTGTTTGGCTTTGACGGGGAAGTGCGTGGTGGCGGCGGCGGTGGCGAGACCGCAACCGCCAAAGCCCATTCCCACCGTTTGTAGAAGATCGCGACGAGTCATCATTCTCATTACCTCACCATCAGGAATTCGTCAGTTGCGAGCAGTACCTGCCAGTATTGGGGCCAGGAATCGCCACCCGCCTTGGTGTATTGCAGGCCGAGGTCGAGTTCCGCTTTAGTGGGCATTCGGCCAAAGATGGCGCGATAGCCCTTGCGAATTCGTTCGTCGGGGGAGGGCGCGGCGGTTTGCTTGTCGAGCGATGCGGCGGAGTCTGCCATCAGGGAGCTGTTCAGGAGGAACAGGCGTTGCAGCGGTACGTCGGTGGAGGCTCGTTTTTCGCTGGTGGCGTTCGGATTGGGGAAGTCGAACAGGTTGAGCATCGTGTCGGTGCGGCGGCGGCTGACGTAGCCGTATAGGGTGCGGCGGGTCTGGGAGACGTCATCGAGGGGAAACGGCTTTCCCCCAATGGTCTTGTCGAGACGTCCGGAGACGGCGAGGATGGAATCGCGAAGGGATTCGGCGTCGAGGCGACGGGCCGGGAACTGCTCCAGCAGGCGGTTTTCGGTTTCAGCGGTACCGCCGGCCATCTGGTAGACCGAAGAGAGCATAATTTCGCGGTGCATGGCTTTGATGGACCAGTTTTGTTCCATGAACCGGGAGGCCAGGTAATCCAGGAGTTCCGGATGGGAGGGCTGTTCTCCGAGGCGTCCGAAGTTCGACGTGGAGCGAACGATGCCCTCGCCAAAATGGCCTTGCCAGATGCGGTTTACCATGACGCGCGGCGTAAGAGGGTTATCTTTAGCGGCGATGCGTTCGGCGAGTTCCAGGCGGCCGCTACCTTTCTCAAAGCGGGGCGGTTCGGACTTGGCGGAGAGGATGGTCAGCCAGCCGCGCGGGGCTTCCTCGCCCAGGTTGGCCCGATTGCCACGGATGTGAATGCGTTCGTTTCGAGGTTTCTCCGCCTCAGACATAGCGTGGAGGAACGGGTACTGTTCGGGGAGTGCCTTTTCGGCGACGGTGACGATCTGCTTCAAAAGGTTGAGGTGCTCGCGCCACTGGCCTTCCAGGAAGCGGTCAATTTTACCCGGGGCATAATGGAATACGCCGCCGGTACGATAGAAATCGCGCCACAAGTAGAACTTGTCGGGGGCGAGGGAGAGAAGGTCGGCCTGGGAGAGGTCGCGGCGCTCTTTGGATCCGCCGAGGCGGATGTTGTTGGTGTCGTCGATCTCCTTTTTCTCCTCCTGGACGGCGATCAGTTCGGAGCGGAAGACGGCTGGGTCAGAGGCGATTTTGGCTAGGCGATCCTTTTTCTTCAAATAGTTACGGAAGCGTTGGATGGTTTCGGCGTCGAGGCCGTCGTAGGGCCCTTTATCCTGGGCCGCGAGCAGATATTTGTCGGCTTTCGCCGCGAACATTTCCGCAAGTTGCTCGGCCTGGCGGGCATAAAAGGTGGCCAGGTTCTCCTTCGCTTTATCGAGTGCCTTCTTCTTTTGCTTCCAATCGTCGACCACTGGTTTGTCGGCGAGGGGAAACTCGTTCTGCTTTGAGCTGTTAAAGACGCCCAGGAGGGAATAGTAGTCCTTGGTAGGGATAGGGTCGAACTTGTGGTCGTGGCACTGGGCGCAGGCGACGGTGAGAGCCAGGAAGCCGCGGCTGGTGACATCGACGCGGTCGTCCTGGAACTCCGGGCTGAGTCCGTAGAGGCCGGTGCCGGCGACGAGTTTGGGGTCACCAAGAAGGTCGCCGGCGATCTGGGCCTTAATGAAGGTGTCGTAGGGGAGATCGCGGTTGAACGCCTCGACGACCCAGTCCCGAAAGCGGAATGCATTGGGACGAGGTTCATCCATGGTGGAGTTCAGCTTGTCGTCGGAGTATCGGGCGATGTCGAGCCAGAGCCGACCCCAGCGTTCGCCGTAATGGGGAGAGGCGAGGAGGCGGTCGACGACTTTGGCGAAGGCGTTCGGGGATTTATCGGCAAGGAAGGCGTCGAATTCGGCGGCGGTGGGAGGGAGGCCGGTGAGATCGAGTGTGGCGCGGCGGAGGAGGGTGTGGCGATCAGCCGGCGGGGTTGGCTTCAGGTTCTTTGTTTCCAGGGCGGCGAGGATGAATGCATCGATTGGGGTCTTCCCCCAGGCCCGGTTGCGCACGGCGGGAGGCGTTGCGGCCTTTACCGGTTGGAAGGACCACCACTGGCGCTGCACGCTGGTGACGGCAAACTGTTTGGTCTTGGGGCCCTCGGGCCAGACGGCCCCATCGCGGATCCAGGTTTTGATGGAAGCAATGGAGGATTCGTCGAGCTTGTTGCCGGCCGGAGGCATTTTGAAGCGGTCGTGCTGGTGGGTAATTGCACGGACGAGGAGGCTGTTCTCCGGGTCGCCACTGACAATAGACGGGCCTGATTTGCCCCCTTTCAGCAGATCCTCGCGGGAGAGCATCGCCAACCCGCCCAGTTTGCTTTGGGTGTGGCAGGAGAAGCAGTTCTTCGCCAATACAGGGCGGACTTTGGTTTCGAAGAACTCGGCCGGGGATTCGGCGGCGGGCAGGCAGAGCACGGCCGCGGCGGCGAGTAGCCATTTCATGGCGGTATTGTATCGAAGTCAGGGCGTCAAAGAGCGGAAATGGCGTTGGTCTTTCGGTTGCCGCCGCGAGAGATATTCCCGCGACTGGAGTGAACTAGGGATGCTGCTGATGTTGCTCGCGGAGGATGCGCGGGTCGTCCATGCGGGGGCCGGGTTTGGGGTCGAGCGGGTCGCGGGCTTTGGCCGGGTCGAAAAGTTCGGGCCGGATGGGCTTCAGGGCAAAAGGGGTGAAGTCCGGGTTGAGGGTAAAGCAATCGGAGAGGTCGGCGGCGGTCGCGTCGAAAAGGTTGAGCGGGGGCAGATTCAAAAGCCGGAATGCAGTTTTTAGAATAGCCGGGAAGCTTGCATTGGTTTTGGAGACGTAATTCTTGCGGGCGTAGGGACTGGCTACCAGGAGGAGGGAACGGCGAGAGTCGACATGGTCGACGCCGCCCTGGGCATCGTCCTCCGTGATGAAGACGGCCATCTGTTTCCACCAGGGGCTTTTGCTGAGGAACTCCATAATGCGGCCGAGAGCGTAGTCGTTATCGGCGACATAGGAGGCGGTGAAGGGGTATCCATCTTCGGGGCGGGGGCGGGCGGTATGGTCATTGGGAAGGTGGATGAAGATGAATCGGGGGAGCGGTTCGTTGCCGACGATATAGCGCTTTTCCATCTCGCCAATAAAGGCGTTGGCGCGGAACTGGTCGGGTATGTTGGTGTTGTAGCCGGGATAGTCTCGGGAGGTGTTGCGGAAAAGCGGGGACGGCATCGGGACGTTGGTGAGGAAACGGGCACCGGTGGGCTTGAGGCCGGGCCCTTCGTCGATGCCGGAGAGTTCAAAGCCCTCGCCGAAGTTGCGGAAAGAGATGTTGTGGCGTTCCAGGTGATGCCAGAGGGCGCCGGCCTCCAATTGCTCTTCGGGGTGGACGGAGGAGTTGGAACCGGTGAAGAGAAGGCGGCCTGGTGCGGAGGTGGGGAAGCGGAAATTCTTCTTGCCCCCGTAAGCGGCCATCAGGGTGGACTCGGTCCAGGCGTTGGGGTAACTGCCGACAATCCAGTGGTGGCCGTCGACGGAAACTTCGCTATCGGCGTAAAAATTATCCGAAAACGCGAACTGCTCGGCGAGGGCGTGGTGGTTGGGGGTAACGTTGACGCTGCGGAGCGCCATGCGCTGTTGCAGAGCACCGCGCTCGCTGGCGACGACAGCATATTGACCGTACCGGGCGAGGTCCCAGGCGCCGTTGACGGGGGAGTTGGAAGCGGAGACGACGTCGCCAAACACCTCGTCAAAGGTGCGATTCTCCTTCACAATAACGACAACGTACTGGACGGCGGAGGGGAGTTTCGGCGGCTCGGAAGCCTGGTTGAAGCCGTTGAGTTGGAACACGCGGGCGGTGTGCTTGGGGTAGTCGGCTGGGTCGGGGACGGGGTAGATGGATATGGTGCCTCGGCGCTGGTCGGTAATGAAGCTAGACTCGAAAGCCTTTGTCATCGAGGCGTTGGGGCCGGTGCCATTGCCCTTGGCGTTCGTGACATACATCATGCCTTCGCGAATCACGATGCGGGTGGGGAACCAGCCGGCAGGGAGGTGGCCGAGGAACTTGCGGGAACGGATGTCGACGACTCCAATGGCGTTGATGCCGGACTCGGCAATGTAGAGGGAGTGCCCGTCGAGCGTGAGGCCGGTAGGGAGGATGCCTCGAAGGTTTTCCAGGCCGGGGATGCGAATCAGAATCTGGTCCTCGACTTCGAGCGACTTTGCGTTGATGACGGTGACCGAGTCGTTATGGCCGTTGGCGACGTAGATGTGGGAGTCGTTGGCGGCGACGGCGGAGGGACTGGAGCCCCCACTGGTGCCTTGGCCGAACGGGAGGCCGGTGGGGACAAACCTAATAACTTTGGGTGCGGAAGGGTTTTCGACGTCGATGACCGTGAGGGAATTGGACTCCTTGACGTTCGGGTTTCCCAGGCCGGGAACGCGCACGGTCTGGCCGCTGGCATTGGTTCGTTCGGCGCCTTCCTCGGCCTCCTTGGAGGGAAAACCGAAGGCAGCGAACGGCAATCCGGTGGCTCTGGCGTCGTCTTTACTGGCGCCAGGGATGGGACTGTATTCGAACATGCCGATGTTGGTGACGTAGACGCGCTTGCCGTCCGGGGAGAGCGCAATCGCAAAAGGAAGGCGACCGGTGCGTACGTTGGCAATAACGCGATGTTTGCGGGTATCGACGACGGCGACGCGGAAGTTGGCTTGATCGACGACGTAAAGGAGGTGCCGCTTTGCGTCGTGCGCCAGGTCGCCGGAGTAGGAATCGGAATAGCCGTCGGAGTTGAGATTGTAGAGTTGCTTGCGCTTGCCGCTGCCAATATCCAGGAGGCGCACGCGGCCGGAATTTCCCTCGCTAGCGTAGACGTCGTCGTTGTTTTCAAACGCGAGGCCCATGAAGACGGAACGGAATTCGTCTTCCTCCTCGGGTTCCTCGTCCTTTTTCCTGGATGCATCGCGGTGCTCAACGCGCCAACTGCCGGTGCGATTGTCGAGCAATGTGAGGGAGAACCCGCGCGGGCCTCCGTCGGCCGAGACGACGCGTTTGCCGTTGGGGGAAACGGCCAGCCCCCATGGGCCGGGGCCGGTCTGATACTGGCGGCCGAGGGGCGCGGTGGAGCGGCCGCCGGGGATGATGGATTCACCGCCGGGCCGCTTGATGACGGGCCGGGTGCCGGCCGGCGGACGGTAATCGGCGGCATGGGCCAGCAGGCAGAAAGCGGCGGCCCAGGAAATTGCGGCAAGGAGAGCCCTCATGACGGTACTCTGTTCATTATGATTCGCCGCCGCTGCATTCTGTGAACGCGGCCCGGATCCACATCGATTTCCATGAACAAAGCATCTACAAAGTTGTACACGTTCGAGCAGTATCTTCTGAAGAACTCGAGTCAGGGGTCGCGGCTGCACGGGTGGCTGGAGGAGGCCTGGCTGCCGGCCTATACGCGGCTTACGGGTTCGCGGTCCGCGTTAATCCTTGATGCCGTGGTGGCTGATCATGTGCCACAGGTTGCCGTAGTGGCCGAGTGGGCGTCGTTTGCCGAGTGGCAGGAGAGCCGGTCCGCGATGCGCGCGGATCCGGATATGCGAGCGGCACTCGGGTACTGGGAAGACCATCACGAGCCGCCGTACGAGCACTTTTCGCAATCGTTGCTGGAAGCGACGCCGTATTCGCCATCGCTGAAAACGGGTGGGGAGAAGGCTCGCGTATTTGAACTGCGGGTTTACCATGCGCCCACTTATCGACAATTGCACGCCCTGCATGACCGCTTCGAGGGGCCGGAGATTCCGATTTTCCATCGCTGCGGGATTCATCCGGTGCTCTACACGTCAGCCCTTTTCGGGCCGTGGATGCCGAACCTGATCTACTTCACGCCTTTTGACTCGCTCGGCGCCCGGGAAGCGGCATGGGCTCAGTTCCAGGCGGACGAAGAGTGGATTCGGGTTCGTTCGGAGTCGATTGCCGAGCACGGGCAGGTGAATGCGTTCTTCAAAGTCGCCTTGTATAAGGCGGCCGGGTACTCTCCGGTGAAATAAGATGCTGCGCCGGCGCGCTTTTTTCGGTCTGGCGCTTTGGGCGGGGCCCGATCCGGTATGGATTGTGGCCCATCGCGGCGCGATGCTGCGGGCGCCGGAGAATACGCTGGCAGCCTACGAACGTGCCGCGGAATTGGGGGCGGATTTCGTGGAAGTGGACGTTCGCGAGACCCTCGATGGCGCACTCGTGTTGATGCACGACGCGCGGGTAGACCGGACAACGGACGGCCAGGGGGCGGTGTCGGAAATGACGCTGGACGAGGTCCGGCGATTGCGGCCCGCAGTTCCAACGTTTGCCGAAGCGCTGCGTTGGGGCAACGGGCGCGGCATTCGGATCGACGTGGATCACAAGGCGGGTCCGGTGGAGGCGATTGCCAGGGAGATTGAATTTGCTCGGATGCGGGAGCGGGTGGTAATTGAGGGTCCGCGGGAACGGCTGGCACGGTTTGCGGCTTTGCTGCCGGGCGTCGACACAATGCCGAAGGTGGCTTCGGCGGAGGAAGTGGGGGAAGTGGTGCGGAGTCTGCGGACTCGCATAGTCCGGCTCAGTCTGGCGCAGTTGGCAGAGGCGGAATATGTGAATGCAGTTCGGGCGGCGGGTGCGAAAGTGGCGGTTACGATGCTCGGGGAGCACGATCATGCCGAGAGGATGGGCGAGGTGATCCGGCGCGGTGCGCGAATCATTGAAACCGACCATCCGGAAGTGGCCGCACGAGTGAGAAGCAAGGGCTGAACGACCTATGATAGTGAACGGACCCTATGAGCCGTTCTTTCTATTTTCTGTTTGCCGTAGCACTGGCCTTGACCGCGCAAGAGCATACGCCCGAGCGGGAGAAGAATCCGCTGGCCGGGAATCTGGCAGCGGTTACGGCGGGGCAAAAAACGTATGAACTGGCGTGCCAGGCGTGCCACGGTGGCGCCGGCCGGGGATCTGACCGCGGGCCGGCACTGACGTCGGGACGTTTTACGCGAGGAGGAATGGACGGCGAGTTGTTCCTCAACATCCGCAACGGAATCAAGGGAACGGGCATGCCCGCGTTTGGCGGATTCAAACAGGAACAGTTGTGGCAATTGGTGAGTTACATCCGCCATATCAGTGGCGGGACGGTGTCGCCGGCAGAGAAAGTGACCGGGAATGCCGCAGCGGGGGAAGTGCTCTTCTTCGGAAAGGCGCAATGCGTGGCCTGCCATGAGGTGAACGCGCGGGGTGGGATCGCGGGTCCGGACCTTTCCGCGGCGGGCCGGTTGCCGGCAGACCGGCTACGGGAGAAAATCTTGAACACCGGGGGCGCCAAGGGCGGAACCGTGGTCACGGTTCGGACCAAAGACGGCCGGACCCTGCGCGGCATGCGCACTGCCGAAGACACGTTCACGCTCCATCTGGTGACGGCGGCCGGAGCGCGGCATTTGCTGGCGAAGTCCGCGTTGGCGGAGTTTCGGGCCGAGGCGGGTTCGCTGATGCCCAGCGACTACGCTAAGCGACTGACAGCGACCGAGGTGTCCGATGTTGTTGCTTACCTGAAGTCCCTGGAGGCGCGGGACATGGGCAAGACCGCCGCGGCGACGATTCCCGGCGGGTTGTCGTTTGAGCGAATCAAGAATGCGGCTGCCGAGCCGCAGAACTGGCTGACCTACTGGGGTGACTACCGAGGAACACACTACTCAGCGCTGCAGCAAATCAATACCTTGAACGTGAAGCAGTTGCAGGTGAAATGGGCGGCGCAGTTGCCGGGGGAATCTGTTCTGCAATCAACGCCGATTGTGGTGGACGGGGTGATGTACCAGGCCGGTCCCCCAGGACAGGTATTTGCATTCGATGCGCGGACTGGATTGCAGATCTGGAAGTATCAACGGCAGCGAAAAGCAAAGAATCCGTACGAGAGCAATCCGTTTAACCGGGGGGTGGCGGTGTTGGGGAACCGGGTGTTTGTCGGGACGCTGGATGCGGCGCTGGTAGCGCTGGATGCCCGAACCGGCCTTCCCCTGTGGGAGGCACAGGTGGCCGATTCGATGTTGGGCTACAGTTTGACGATGTCCCCACTGGCGGTAAAAGACAAGATTGTGGTGGGCGTGGCCGGCGGAGAACACGGAATTCGCGGGTTTCTGGATGCCTACGACGCGGCAACGGGAAAGCGAGTGTGGCGCTTCAACACGGTGGCTGGGCCGGGAGAGTTCGGCCATAACACGTGGAAGGGTGAATCATGGAAGATGGGCGGGAGCGGGACCTGGCTGACCGGGAATTACGACCCGGAATTGAACCTGGTTTACTGGACAACCGGGAATCCTGGGCCCGATATGGATGCCGAGATTCGTAAGGGCGACAACCTGTTCAGTTGTTCTGTGGTAGCGCTGGATGCGGATACGGGGATACGAAAGTGGCATTATCAGTTCACGCCTGGCGATGACCATGATTGGGATGCCAATGAAGGTATCGTTCTGGCGGACCGGGTCATCGACGGAAAACCGCGCAAGCTGCTGCTGCAGGCTAACCGAAATGGATTCTTTTACGTATTGGACCGCACGAACGGACAATTCCTGTCGGCCAAGGCGTTTGTGAAGCAGACCTGGAATCAGGGATTCGATAAAGACGGACGGCCGATCTGGGCGCCGAACTCGCAAGCAACAATTGAAGGGACAGTGGTTTATCCGTCCCTGGTGGGGGGGACGAACTGGCAATCGCCGTCGTATGACACCGCTTCCGGCACGTTTTACCTTATGACGGCGCAGGCGGGGCAACGATTCTTCCGAACGCCGCAGGAGTATGAACCGGGAAAAGCGTACTGGGGCGGCCGGGCGGTGGCGATCGACGAGCCGTCCAAAGCGGCGGTGAAGGCGATCGACGCGGCGACAGGGACGGTGAAGTGGGAGTATCCGGTATCGCGCGGATCGCTATCGGCCGGCGTACTGGCAACGGCAGGCGGAGTACTGTTTTCCTCGACCCAGGAAGGGTATCTTCTGGCACTTGACGCGCGAACCGGCCAGTTTCTGTGGCGAATGCAGACGGGCGGGCCCATCTCGTCATCACCGATCAGTTATTCCGTCGACGGCAAACAGTTTGTTGCTGTTTCCGCCGGGGCTGTACTCTACACGTTCGGGCTGCCGGAATAGGCCTCAGAGTTCGAGGCGGCCGAGATATGTCATCGGCTTCAGCTTAAAACTCTGCTTGCAGCGGAGAAGCTGAATGTCCGCAAAGAACTCCACCTCGTCGTCGGAGACGCGGAGCGGTTCTTCATTCGGGAAATAGACGAGAATCTTGAGGGTCGTTGCCTGGATGGTGACCTCGACGCGAGAGGGTTGGTACTTTCGGCCGAAACGGGTGCGGAGATAGGCCGAGCGGCTGACCAGGGATTCGATGCTGCCCGCGCCCTGATGGGCCACTTCTGAAGGAACACCGAAGATTTCGACCACGTAGCCCTGGGAGGGAGAGTCAATGAGGCTGTTGAGGCGATCCTGCGGCAATTTTTCGTCACGGAGACGGTAGAGGGCCTTGGCATGGCGCATGGGCAGGGCGTTGGGGAACCGGATGAGCAGATCCGCTTTCACCGGGAGTTTGGGTTTCGGCGCGCCGATTCCGCCAAGTGGGCCGAGGCCTGAGTCCTTGGCGGTGTTGTGGTCTGCGCCAGGAATGTCTTTATAGGTGATGGGGCGTATCTCGCGCTTATACCACTCGATATTGACGCTGGTGCCCTTTGACCACGGGGAATCCGTCAGCAGTTTGAGGACGGTGTCTTCCGTCCAATCGGGGAACCGTTTGGCGGACCAATCGGCGGCCGGAAGGACCACGGTCAGGAACAGGAGTGTGAATCGAAACATGCCTTACCTCATAGGATAGGCGGATTCTCCTGTTACTGAAGCATAAAGCGATGGGGAAAGAAGAGCGCCCAAATTGTCTGGCGGATGGGGCGATCCCAGCGCAGCGCGTCCATCTCCGCGTCGGTCAACGATTCGCCGGACGCCAGAAAAAGGCATCGCGCACAGTAACTCCAGTAGACAAATAAAACCACGGAGATGATCAGAGAGGCAACAAAGAACAGGGCGCAAAGAATCTGCGCGAGAGCGTTATGCAGTAGATTCTCACGCAGGAACAGGAAGTCATCATAGACTCTCAGGAGTGCCGGCGAAAAAGGTGGAACTACGGGTTGCATATAGTAACTCGCATCAGGCCATCACATACGTGCTCAGATAGTGGATAAGTGCGAGTATATGCCGTATTCAGAGCATTTCCGTCAAACTAAGTGAAATTAAGCAAGTCCGAAAAAGACCCTAAGTAAAACACGCGTCTGAGTGAGACAAGTTATCCCAAACCCGTGGTAATTGTGAGACAAAGTGGCGCAGCGCCGGTCGTGTGCCGCGGGAGTCGCGGCTATTCGTTCTGGTCGCCGATTAAGGCACGCCGCCGCTCCATCTGCCGTCGCAAACGGGAAAGCACCGGTGCCATTGAGGGAACGCCGGCCAAGTTATCCAGCTCGTAAGGGTCCTTGAGCGTATCGTAGAGTTCTTCGGCGGGGTGCTGTTCGGTAAGGCGGACGATTCTCTCCGCGGTGGCGTCGGTTTTGGCCTTTTCCAACCATGTGCCATAGACATCCTTGTGGCTATCGGGAATGTCGTCGACCTGGGTGAAATGTGTCGTCCACTTCCGTTCAGGATGGAGGTTCAGGATAAATTTGAAACGCTCGTCGCGAACGCAGCGTTGGGGAAAGACATTCATGGTTCCATCACTGGAGTGGGACGCATAGATCTCGTCGCGGAACCGCCGGGATTTGCCGAGGAGGACATCGCGAAAGCTACTGCCATCGAGGTTGGGTACAGGCTTTCCGCCAGCGATATCGACCAGCGTTGGGGTTACGTCGACGAAGGAGATCATGGCGTCGGTGACTGTGCCTGGCCGGATGTGGCCCGGCCAGCGGACGATAAAGGGGACGCGCAGGCCGGTGTCGTAGACGGTCCACTTGGAGCGGGGCCATTCGGGGCCTTGGTCGCTTGTATAGATAGTTAGGGTGTTTTGTTCGAGTCCATACTTGCGAAGAGAGGCGAGGACTTCGCCAAGGTGTTGGTCTGCGGTGGTAATGTCCTGGTAGTAGTTGGCCAGCGCTGTCCGGGTTTTGGGGGTATCGACGACAATCGGCGGCAGCGGGAGTTTGGCGGGGTCATAGTCGCGATTCTTCTCCCAGAGGACGTGGGGGGCGCTATCAGCGAGGATAAGGCAGAGGGGTTGGGTGGGGCGCGACTTGACGTGATCAGCCAGCAACCGGTCAACTTCGCGGGTATCCAAGCCCTCGAGACGGTAGCGGCGCTTACCGGAGGGCGGGTCCGGGAGGGTGGCGTTCACGTACTCAAAATCAAACACTTCGGTGGGCTTGACGTGGGTTTTGTTGGCGAGGATGGTGCGATAGCCCTGCGTCTGGAGGTATTGGGCGATGGATTTCAGGCCCGGTTTGGTGCCGGTGTGGTTGCCCATGAGGCCGTTACGGGCTGAGTGGAGACCGGTGTAAAGAATGGCTCGGGAGGGGCTGCAGGTGGGAGATGCCGCGAAGGCTCGGGTAAAGCGCATCCCTTCTTTGGCGAGGCGGTCGATATTGGGAGTGCGGATGACGGAGTTGCCATAGCACCCGGCAATGTCCCAGCCATGGTCATCGGCCAGGAATAGGACGATGTGCGGGGGCTTCGCGGGCGGGGCGGCGGAAATGGCAGCTCCAAGCAAAGACTGACAGAAGAGGCGGCGTCGTAGTGACAAAAAGGTTCTCCCGAGACATGATTGTATCCCGCGGGAGCGAAAGCGCTTGCAGATAGCCTATGCTAATCGGAGCGAATGCTTACACGACGCCATTTCTTATCGACTCTTTCCGCCGCGTTACCGGCGGCGCCGGCGCGGAAGCCGAACATCCTGCTGATCCTGGCCGATGATTTGGGGTATTCCGACATCGGCTGTTTTGGCGGAGAGATCGAGACGCCGAATCTTGACCGGCTGGCGGCATCGGGAGTGCGGTTCACGCAACTCTACAACAACGCCCGCTGCTGCCCTTCCCGGGCGGCCCTCATGACCGGGCAGCATCCTCATAACGTCGGAATGGGAAACATGGTGGGCGGCCCACGGCGCGACGACTTTCCAGGGTACGCAGGACGGGTGAATCCACAGGCGACGTTTCTACCGCGAGTGCTGAAGAATTCTGGATATGCGACTCTGATGTGCGGCAAATGGCATCTGGGGCAACCGGGGCCGGTGGAGCGGGGCTTTGATGAGTTCTACGGCATGGTGCACGGGTTTGACAGTTTCTGGGACGCCTCGAAGTACACACGGCTGCCGGCGGGCCGGCCGGCGAGGACCTATGAGCGATTCTACGCCACCGATGCGATCACCGATCATGCGGTGGAATTCCTTGCCGGCGCGCGAAAGGCTGGCAATCCGTGGTTTCTCTATCTGGCCTACAACGCGCCGCACTTTCCCTTGCATGCGCCGAAGGAACTGATCGACAAGTATCAAAGCGTATACGAACAGGGCTGGGACAAGATTCGCGAGAGCCGGTTCACGCGGATGGCGGCGAAGGGGTTGTTGGACCGGCGTTGGAAACTGACGCCGCGTAGCGTGGTGGGGCCGAATCGTGTGTCGACACCCAATGGATGGGCGGCAAGAGAGAATCCGTCGTGGGACTCTCTACCGGCGGAGCGTCGGACGGATCTGGCACGGCGAATGGCGATCTTCGCGGCGATGGTGGATCAGATGGATCGTGGAATCGGGCGGGTGGTGGCCGATTTGAAGGCTGCCGGCGAGCTAGACGACACACTGATAGTCTTCTGCTCGGACAACGGTGCCTGCGCCGAATGGGATCCCTATGGGTTTGATGTCAGTAGCGGACCCCAGAATGTACTCCACGCCGGCGCCAAACTAGCTGAGATGGGGCAACCCGGAACCTACCACAGCTACGGGTCAGCCTGGGCGAATATGGGGAATACCCCATGGCGGCTCTACAAGCACTACACGCACGAAGGCGGAATCTCGACGCCGTGTATCGTGCACTGGCCGCGCCGTGTGAAAGCCGGAGGTGGCATAAACCATCAGCCCTGGCACTTTATCGATCTGCTGCCGACGCTGGCTTCTGTGGCGGGTGCGAAGGCACCCGCCGAGTGCGCGGGCACGGATATGAGTGGGATGTTGGCGGGGAAGAGGGTTTCGCGCGGTGCTCTTTTCTGGGAGCATGAGGGCAGTCGTGCCGTCCGGGATGGGAAGTGGAAGATTACCGCTGTGCACCCGGAGGGCGCCTGGGAGCTTTACGACATGGAAGCGGACCGGACAGAAATGAACAATGTTGCTGCCGAGCAGCCGGCGCGGGTGAAGAAGATGGCGGCGCAATGGACGCGGTGGGCGAAAGCTAATCACGTGTTGCCGTGGATATGGAAGCCGGCGTTTTCGGATGGGGAGATCGGAAAATGAGACCGCTAATGCTTCTCGGATGTGCCGTGGTCATGGCACAGACGCCACTGCGCCCGCCGGCTGTGCCCCTCATCGCGCACGATCCGTACTTCAGTGTCTGGTCGATGACAGACCAACTGGCGGGATCGGAAACGAAGCACTGGACGGGTGCATCACAGCCGCTATCCGGGGTACTGCGGATAGACGGGAAGCCCCACCGGTTCCTGGGAGGCCAGTGGCGCTTCGCGGATCCGGTACCGGCGATGCGCCAGACAGGGCGGGAAGTCACTCCGACCCGGACACTATACTCGTTTGAGGCGCAGGGCGTGGGCTTGGAATTGACCTTCCTGACCCCGGCACTGCCTGGTGATCTGGAGACACTTTCCCGGCCCGTCACCTATTTGACGTTCCGTGTCCGGTCTCTGGACGGACGAACCCACCAGACCCAGATCTACTTTGATGTCTCGGCGCATATTGCAGTGAACCAGACGGCGGAACCGGTGGAGGTGTTGCCGTTGCGATTTGGCGAACTAGATGTGCTGCGGATGGGAAGCCGAACACAGCCGGTTCTTGCCAAGTCCGGCGACGACTTGCGAATCGACTGGGGGTACTTCTTTCTGACTGCGCCGCCGCAACCGGGGCTACGGCTGGTCCGGACGAACGTCCGCGATCGGTTGCCGTGGCTGACCAACGGGAAACTGGAATCGACGCGCGAGGAGGCTGCGCTTTCTGACCGATTTGTGCAGATTGTTGCGGCAGCGTTTGAGATGGAAGCTGTGGGAGCGGAGCCGGTGACGCGGCACCTGATGGTGGCCTACGACGACGTATATTCCGTTGAGTATTTTGGGCGGAAGCTGCGGCCGTACTGGCGGCGGGGGCGGGCGTCGGCGGAGACGATGATCACGGACGCGGTTCGTGACCGGGCCGCGCTGGAAAAGCGGTCCATTGAATTCGACGCCGAGCTCACGCGACGCTTGGTGGCGGCTGGCGGCGAGAAGTATGCGGCAATTGCCATATTGGCGCACCGTCAGACACTGGCGGCGCACAAACTCGTTGCCGACGTGGACGGCACGCCGCTGTACTTTTCTAAGGAGAACTTCAGCAATGGGTGTATTGGGACCGTCGACGTGACCTACCCCAGCGCCCCCTTTTTCCTGGCACTGAACCCCCAGCTGTTGAAGGCGCAACTGCGGTTCATTCTGGATTATGCCGCGATGCCGCGGTGGCCGTGGCCGTATCCACCCCACGATATCGGCCAGTACCCGCTGGCCAACGGGCAAGTATATGGCGGCGGTGAGACAACCGAACTGCGGCAGATGCCGGTGGAAGAGAGCGGGAACATGATTCTGCTGGTGGCTGCTCTGGCCAAGGCCGAGGGGAATGTGGATTTCGTGCGGCGCTATTGGCCGCTGTTGACCAGGTGGGCGCACTACCTGCGAGAAAAGGGATTAGATCCAGAGAACCAGTTGAGCACGGACGACTTTGCCGGCCATTTGGCGCACAATACCAACCTGTCGCTGAAAGCGATCACCGCATTGGGTGCGTATGCGCAGATGGCGAAGGCTATGGACGACTCCGCGGCTGCGAAGGAGTATGAGGCATCAGCGCGGCGGATGGCGGTGGAGTGGATGCGGATGGCCAATGCCGGAGACCACTATAAATTGACCTTTGATAATTCCAACGATTCCTGGAGCCAGAAATACAATCTGGTATGGGACCGGTTGCTCGGCCTAAACTTGTTCCCGGCCGAGGTAGCGCGGAAAGAGGTGGCATGGTATCTGACGCATCAGAAGAAGTATGGGGTGCCGTTGGATAGCCGGGTGACCTACACGAAGCTCGATTGGGTGGTCTGGAGTGCAATGCTGGCTGAGAAGCGGACGGATTTTGAGGCGCTGGTTGCGCCCGTCCACCTGTTCCTGAACGAAAGCAGGTCCCGTGTTCCTATGACGGATTGGTATGAGACGGAAGCAGGTACCCAGCGCGGATTTCAGGCGCGGTCCGTGGTGGGAGGTGTGTTTATTCAATTGCTGGCGGTGGACTGGGCTGCACCGCGATAGGGTTAGGTTGTCGGGAAGTCGCGCGGGATCAACTCGGCTGCTTTCAGTTCGCTCCAGACGGTTGCCGGGACGTGCGCTTCTCGAACAAGGGCCATGGTTTCAGCAAGGCGCGCGGGCGTCTTAGTGGCGGTGACGATCTGGGTGACCGAGTCGGGGAAGTGGACGGCGAGGAGGCCGGCGACCGCAGCGGCCAAGTGGAGCAGCGGGGTCGAGCCGCAAATCTGGAAGAACCGGGACATCAGTTGGCGTTCTTGGGCATTGGCGATCTCGTAATTGAACAGGAAGGGCGGGGCTGTAAGCGGGTCTTCGGTCAGCGTGAACGCCTGGCCATAATTTATACCCATCAAGGTGATCTGGAAGTTGTGAATGTGGCTTGCTTCCAACACTTTCATCAACTGGCCAAGGATTGCGGGACAGAAGGTGATGCCGGCGTAGTCGAGTGTATTCGGCTCTTCCGCGAGGAATCGATCGACAAATGCGGGTTCCTTGATGCCCAGGCCGATCCGCTCAACGAAACCAGCCTGTTTCGCCTTGCGGAGATACGCAACGGCCGGCCGGATGTCAGTTTCCCAGTTCATGCCAACCTGCTTTTCCATGTCCGGCGGATCATGCAGCGCGACGCCGGCGAGGCGATCCCCTCCATACTCAATGCGTTCCCGGCAAATCTGTTGTTCCACCGCCTTCGGCGACGGGTCCCATTTATCCGTCAAGCCGTGGTATCGAGTGGGAATTCCTTGCAGGATTCCTTCGGGCTGATGTTCGACGGCGTCGATGGCAAGGCCCAGGTAGCGGAGACATTTCGTTTGAAACCGGATAGCGTTGGGGTCGATGCCGAGGTATTCCAGTGCCTGGCCGAGTTGAAGCGTGGCACGATACAGCACGGCGGAATCGAAGGCACGAATGCCGAGGTCCCAGGCGGCCTTCACCATAGGAACGACATCGGTGCGGACGTCGACATGCCCACCGGTGGTGGATGGTCCGAACCCAAAACGGTGGCAGCCGAAGACGAACTTGTCGGAGGAGACTTCTCTCTTAGCAGGCATGAACCCCCTAGGATATCAAGGGTGGGGCGGGAGTCGGCCCCATTCAATAGGCCAATGCGTAGTTGTCCTTGGCGGGGCTCACGCCGGCGTGGAAGATACCGGTGCGCGGGTCGATCCATAACATCTTCACGGCGCCTGCCCCGGTGGGCTGTTGGCCGTAAGGCTGCTGTCGCGCGGTGACCTGGAGGTTGTGTCCGCGGCTTGCCAAGGCGGGTCCTACCGAGTCGGCAAGTGCGCGGGGGAGGACCAACTGGTCGCCGACCGGCTGGGGGTAGTTCGATGCACGGAAATTGGTCGTCATGACGGTGGGAGCCTCGACGGACTGCTGCGGATTCATGCCGAACTCCACCATATTCAGGAACGCCTGCAACATCGCCTGCGGCTGGTTATCGCCGCCCGGGGTATTCCACGCCAGGAACGGTCTCCCATCCTTCAGGGCGAGCGCAGGGTTGATGGTATGGCGGGGCCGCTTGCCGGGCCGCAGCACGTTGGCGTCGCCCTCCTCCAGGCTGAAGTAGGGCATACGATTGTTCAGCACATAGCCGCCGCCTTCGACGACGACGCCACTGCCGAAGGTGGCGTTCACACTATGGGTAACCGAGACGAGATTGCCGAAGCGATCCGCGATGGAAAAGGACGATGTCTCTCCGGGATTTCCATACTCTGCCGCGCCTGGCCGGGCGCGTTCGCCGATTTCCTTACGTCGCGACTCGGCGTACCTTTTGGAGAGCAACTGCTCTACGGGGATACGGGTGAACTTGGGATCGGCGATGTAGCGATCCCGATCGGCAAACGCCAGCTTCAGTGTTTCGACGAGCGTGTGCAGATAGGCGGGCGAGTTGTGCCCCAGGGCGGGCAAATCCACACCTTCCAGAATGTTGAGCGCCATCAGAAGGACAATCCCTTGCGAGTTTGGTGCCGATTGATAAACGTCCAAGCCCTTATAGGAAACACGAATCGGCTGGCCCTCTTCGGGCCGGTAGGCCATCAGGTCGGAGAGACGAATCAAGCCGCCCTGTCTCTCGTAAAACTCCGCGGTGCGGCGCGCGATCGGGCCGCGGTAAAAAGAATCGGCGCCGTCGCGGGCGATCTCTTCCAGCGTCCGGGCGAGGTCCGGCTGGAGGAATAACTCGCCCGCGGCGAACGGTTTGCCGCCGCGAAGTAGGGTCTTTACCGAGGATGGATAGGGGGCCAGCTTCTTCACGGAGGAGGCGTGCATTTCCGCGCTCCAATGGGTGAGCGGATGTCCATCCCGGGCCGCCTGAATGGCGTCGGCGAGCAATTCCGGGTACTTTTTGGTGCCATACTTGCGAAGCGCCAGGTCAAATGCCCCCACGGCGCCGGGAACGGTGCTGGAGAGGATGCCGTCAGCAGGGATTCCGCCCCTTTTCCGATACCAATCGGCCGTAGCGAGGGTCGGCGCCGGGCCCGTTCCATTGATGAAGACCACGCGTTTTTCGCGGGCACTGTAGGCGAGGAGGAACGCATCGCCGCCGATCCCTGCCTGATGCTGTTCGACAACACCGGTCATGTAGAACAGCGCCACCGCAGCGTCGAAGGCGTTGCCGCCGCTTTCAAGGACGCGCAAGGCGGCGCGGGCTTCCAAAGGATGTTCCGCGGCCACGGCGCCACGCGTGCCCATCAAAACAGTCCGCCAGTACGGACGATCCGCTGGGTTCGTTTGTGCGTTTGCCGTCACCGAGAAAAAGCAGATCCCGATCGCCAACAGAGCCAGAGTCATGCGGTCATGATACATCGCAGAACCCCGCATTCAGTCGAGTATTTTCGCCTGGAATTGTTTCAAAAGCGGCTCTGCGCCGCTACGGCCGAGGACGCGGACCGCCGTTGAAAGCGCGTCGGCGATCATGCCGTTTTTTGCTATGACGGCAACCTCCAGAACGTCTGTCAGGGATTCTCCGCTGCGGGGGTCCAGAATGTGGGAATAGCGGCGGCCATCCTTCTCGAAGTACTGCGTTGTGTCTCCCGAGGTGGAGACGGCGCCATGGCGAAGCAAGATCCGCCGGGAGGCAGCACGGACGGTCCAACCCTGCTGGCCCGGTGGCGCGTCGCCGCAGACGATGTCACCGCTGGCCGCGATGAGCGCGCGAGAAACCCCCAGCTTCTTCAGGGTCAACAGCATCTCGTCGGCGGCGAAGCCTTTGCCGATGGCACCCAGATCCAGCCGCATTCCCGGTTTGCCCAGCCGGACGGTCCCGTTGGAGAGGTGTACTTCCCGCCAATCCACCAGTGCTCGGGCGTCGGCGGGGATGGGCGCCCGCCTCCGCCAGAGCGTGGAGAGCGGACCGATCGTCACGTCGAAGGCACCCTTGGAGGCTTGGCTCACCTGCCGGGCAAACGCGAGCACGCGGTATAGTTCGGAACTGACCGGGCGCGGTTCGGTGTTGAGCAGGTTGAGCTCACTCGCCGGTTCGTAGTCCGACAGGATGTAGTTAAGCGCGGCGCACCTGGCGTAGGCAAGGGTGAAAGCGTTTTTCGCTTCGGCGGCGGTGCGGGTGTAGAGAGTAACGCCGATGAGCGTCCCCATGTGAGGCTCGACGGCTTCGAAACGTTGGAGGCTATTCGCGCTCAACGCCGTTGTTCCAGTAGCGGAACATATCTGCCGCCGAAGGCGTCTTGAGCGGCCGGACCAGGCGGAACCCCTGGAATTGGGCATCGGTCAGGTACCAGATGCTCTTCGGCAGTTGGGGGTCCTGCATCTTCCAGGACGGGTCGGAGCCGAGGCGGGCGGCACAGCGGAGCCGTGTGACGTCATCCGACCACCCGCCGCCCTTGGAGACGTGCGGATAGGGTGTTTTCGAGGGTACATAACCCTCGGGCGGGAGGGGTTTCTCGAATGCCTTCGGATCATACTGATCGAGCGTCCACTCGGCAACGTTACCGAGCATGTCGTGCAGGCCAAACGCGTTCGGCTTTTTCTTGCCAACCAGCTGGTATTTTTCACTCGAGTTGCCGATGTGCCAGGCTATTTCGTCGATTGCCGGCTGCTCAGTTTGGCCGGCCCTGCAAGCATATTCCCATTCCGCCTCCGTTGGCAGACGGTAGAAGTGCCCGGTTTTGGCGCTCAGCCATTGCGCGTACTTGTTGGCGGCATGCTGGGTCATTGAAATCGCGGGAAAGCCATTAATCCCCATGCCGAAACTCATCTCGACGTAGGGTTTCGTGGGGCGGCTGATGGCATCGAGGGAGGGGTCAGCGCCTAGTGCTTCGTTGGCCAGATTCTGGAACATGAAGAAGCGATATTCGTCCCACGTCACCTCAAATTTGCCCATCCAGAACGGCTCCACTTTGATTGTGCGTTGGGGGCCTTCGTCGGGAGAGCGGCCCTTTTCGTGAGCTGCTGAGCCCATAGTGAACTCGCCGCCAGGAATCGGGATCATCTCGAAGCTTACGACCGTACTTGGAATCGTGCTTTTGTAAGGTTTGAAGGGATCCTGTTTCTGAATACGGGCCGCGATCTTCTGGGCCAGCGCCAGATCGTCCTTCGCCTTAGCCAGAGGCTTGCCGATTTCGAGGTTCTGCGGCCAGATGGCGCCGGCGGCCAGCCACTGGCGGATGATCTCGCGTTCTGCGGCGGGTACCTGCGGGCCGCCCGGGGGCATTGCCAGCGGCTGTCCGGGAGTCGTCTCCATGGTTCGGAGCAGCGGGCTCTTGGCAGGGTCACCGGGGAGGATGGCACGGTTGGCATTGGCACGGGTGTTGAGCTTAAGGCCTCCTAGCCCGCGGGCGCCACCGTGGCATGTGGTGCAGTGTTTTTCCAGAATGGGCTGGACCTGTTTGGCGAAGTCGACCTGGCCGAAGACGGCGGCGGCCAGGGATACGAACAGCAGCGGGAGGCGCATGATACTTCCTTCAGGATATTACTGAACCATTTGTTTGAGCCGAACGTATTGTAAACATGCTCCGCCGCCGCTTCCTTCCGCTGCTAGCCGGGTCTACATTTGGCCAGGATTTGCCCTCCATTCGAGTCGAGGTGAATCTAGTCAATCTGCCGTTCTCCGCCAAGGACGAAAAGGGGCAATTGGTCCGGACCCTGACGAAGGATGACGTAGAGGTACTGGAAGATGGCGTACCGCAACGCGTCACCCATTTTTCGTTGGGTGGAGAGAGCGCGTTGTCGCTGGGGTTGGTAGCCGACGTGTCGGGAAGCCAGAAAGACTTCCTGAAGGATCACCGGCGGGACCTCCGGGATTTTCTGAAGAATGTAGCCCAGAAGCGAGATCGTGCTTTCTTGCTGTGTTTCGGCAATAATCTGCGGCTGGTGGCGCCTTTAACTGCGGAAATGGGGCAGATTACCGAGCAACTCGAGCAGTTTCAGAAGGCGAAGCGGATCGAGGACTACCAGACAATCGGGCCCAAGGAGATCCGGGTGTCAGGGACGGCGTTCTACGATGCCATTTACCATGCGGCGGCAGATGTGCTGGGCAAGGTAGACGAGGGCCGGCGGACGTTGATCGTGTTCTCCGATGGCGAGGATAACTCAAGCGCCCACCATATGTTGGAGACGATTGAGGCCTGCCAGCGGGCCGGAGTGCAGGTCTTTTGTGTCCGCTACACGGAACTGAGCCGCGGGCGGTGGACGGCTCGCAACAAATACGGAAAGGGCGTTATGGAGCGGCTGGCCCGGGAGACGGGCGGTCTAGACCTGGACGCGACAGACGTCGATGACCTGCGCCCACAGTTCCGGCAGATTGCCGAAATACTGCGGGCGTCGTATGATCTGGGCTACTCCTCTTCGAATCCCGACCGGGACGGGACGTTCCGGAAAATTCAGTTGCGGTCGAAACGGCCCGGCCTGACGTTCCGCCACAAGACCGGATACTACGCCAAGCCGGACTGATTCTAGATAAAGCGCGTCTTTCCAGGCTGGGCCAGCGGCGGAACTTCCCACTTGCCGTTCCAGTCGAGGGTCTCCGGGACGAGCCGTTCCTGCGAATTGAGCGCCTGTTCCCATGTGATCTGCTGGCCGGTGTAGGCGGCCATACGGCCCATAATGCCCATCATGGTAGACGAGCACATGCGGTCGCCGTCGTTAATGACTTCGCCTTTGCGAATGGCTTGGAACAGAAGGTCATGCTCGCGCTGGTACATGTCGTACTTCTGGCCCGAGTAGGTCCAGGGATTCTCCCCGACGATGCGCGGATTGGGCCCCTTGCCGATGATCGCCTGACCCTTGGTGCCCATGATGTAGTCGGCGTTCTCGTTGTGGCAACCTTCGATCTGGCGATTGGCGACCATGGCGCGAACGCCGTTGGGCCACACATAGTTCACTTCAAAATGGTCGTAAATATTGCCGCCATGCGCGGGTACCGCGCGGCCCCCGACGGCAACGCAACTGGCAGGAGGCGCATCTTTGAACGCCCATGCCACTTTGTCCACGCTATGGATCGCCTGTTCGACGAGCGAGTCGCCGCAGGTCCACGTGAAGTTGTACCAGTTTCGGATCTGCCACTCAATATCGCTCATCCCGGCGGGACGGGTGTCGGCCGGAGGCATCGGCTTCACCGGGTTGGTGTAGTAGGTAGCGTAGTAGGTGACGATATCGCCGATATCGCCTTTCTTGATGCGATCAAAGGTCTCGACAATGTAGTTCGAGTACCGCCAGCAAAACCCGGCCACCAAGTTCAGCTTTTTCTCGCGGGCCATCTTTACGGTCTCCATGACGTGGCGAAGGCCGGGGCCGTCCACTGCCATCGGTTTTTCGCAGAAGACGTGTTTGCCCTTCTCAATGGCGTAGCGAAGCTGTTCCGGCCGGAATCCGGGAGGCGTAGCGAGGAGAACGACGTCGATATCCGAATCGATCAGCTTCTTATAGGCGTCGAGGCCGACATACATGTTGGCCTTCTCGACCTTCACTTTGTCCTTATGGATCCGCTGCAGGCGCTCGACGGATTCGTCGATGCGTTCCTGAAAGACATCGGCCATATGGGTCAGGTTCGAGAAATCGTCCGCTTTCAAGGCTTGGGCGGCGGCGCCGGAGCCGCGGCCTCCGCATCCGACGAGTCCGACTTTGATCGCTTTCGTAGCCTGCATTGCACTGAGGAATGCAGGGGCGGCAAGAGTAGCCGCACCGGTCTGCAGAAAGTGGCGGCGGCCGTCTTTATAGATCATTTCAAGGTCCTCCTAGCGAAAACACTATCGTATCGTATGGAAAGCGATCCTTATTACTCTCGGCTGCTGGCAATATGGGGGTGTGTCCGGCAACAGGCGGGTATCTGGGCGCGAACGAGTTCGAGGGCCAGGGTCGCCTTGTCCAGGAAATTACTGGAACTGCTGATGACGTACCGCAGCGGGTGGCTGTTCCAGGCCTGCCGAATTCTGGCGTCGATTATCCTGGCCTGTTCCACTGACTCGACCCGGGTTCCGGTTCGTTCATAAGAGTCCGGGCCGGCCGTCTCGACGTGAATGACCGCGGCGTACCGGGCGAGTTCGTCGTGAAGTGTCGTGCCGTGGTGCCCAAGAAGCCCCCGGGAGGATCCGGGCCAGTAGGCCAGGCCGTCAATTGTTCCCCGATCGCAGAGGATTACCGCCGCATCGTCGACGGCGGCGGCGAGGCGCTCCATTTCGCGTTGGATGGCAAAGATGGCATGCTGCGAAGCACGGCGCCCTGCGTCGTTGCCGAGCCGGGGAAACCCGCCGCTGAACACGATGGAGGCCGACTCCGGCAATAGGACGACGTGCCGGCAAAAGTAGCGGCGTGCCATCTCAAGGATTGCCGTCTTGCCGCCGCCGGGCCCGCCGGTGAGGACCACCAGCTTGGGACGGTGGCGCTTGTGCATGCATTTGCAGGGGTGGGTGCCGGTGGGTAGGTGGTCCATGGCTTGTTGATCCTATCGTGGCATTGGTTAGGCTAAAGGGGAATGGGCCGAGTGGACGGCGTGCTTCGGGAGATCCGGGAACTTCTGGCGCGGGCCTCGCACGATGCCGAAGATCGAGCTGCATTGGCGAATTGCGTCAGGCGGTTGGACCTGCGAGACTTGGCATCGCTCGATGTCGCTGCGCGCCACTTTGTCACCGGCAGACCGGGGCGATTCCCTATCAGTAGCGATGAGGACCGGATTTACGTAGGTTTGTTGGCGTGCCATCCCAGCGGGTATGTCAGGGAGAGTGCGGTCGAGGCTCTTGCGGAAGATGGCGATGGGCGGTCTCTTCCGTTTCTTCTCCTGCGTACCGTGGATTGGGTGGACCCGGTTCGAACCCGCGCTGAGCGGGCCGTGCTGGCCAGGATGACGGCTGGCTCTGTCGTGGACAGTCTTGGGTTGGTGGAGCGTCTGGCGCGGCATTCGCGGTTCTCTCCCCAGTTGCGTGTCGCAATAGATGCACTCTTACGGGACCCCATGGCGTCTTCCTCTTTGCGCCGCGGTTTAACCGCCCCTTCGTTACCTGCCCGCCGCGAAGCCTTCCGGTACGCGGCGATGAACTCGGGCCTGAGCCTAGCCGAGGTTCTCGACTGCGGTTCTCGTGATTTGGATGTGGCACTGCGCTTGTGGGCCTTTCGCTTCCCGGGGATGGATGCGGCGTGGTACGCCAAGGCGGCCGGGGACTCTTGCGCAGCAATCCGCAGGCTGGCGATACCAGCACTAGGCCCGGAACACTTTCTCTTAGACCGGTCCGCGGGTGTGCGCAGGGAGTGTCAAGCCGCTATTTCCATGCCGGCCGGCATTTACCGCGAAGCGCTTATGCGCACGATACGGGCGGAGGCGGTACTCGGATTGGGGGAGACGGGAGGCCGGGAAGATGTGGGACTACTGGCGCCACTATTAACCCATGGAACGCCATCCGTACGAGTGGCAGCGGTGCGTGCACTTCGTCAGTTGGGGTTGGCCTCCACGTGTGCCGACGCGCTCTGGACAGCCTTGCAGGACGCATCCCCGGCAGTAGTGCGGGAGGCGACCTCCGCGCTATTGGGGGAACGGCTGGGGGATCCAGAGAGAATCTGGGAAATGGCGAAGCCGTCGATGCGATTGTTGCGGTTGTTCCGGAACGCACCAAAGTGGGCGCGCCTGCGCATCTATCTTCGAGCCGGCAGGGAAGACTGGCTGCGCGCCTGGTTGCGCGAGTTCAACCGCAGCTTCGCTCGTTTGCCGGTGCCCGAACGCGTGTGGACGCTCGCATTACTGGAGCAGGCGCAACCGCGCCTTGCGGATGAGTTGGTAGGAGAACTGCGGTTTGCGGTAGAAACGGCTCACTCGTAGCGCAGTGCGCGGGTGGGTTCCGTACGGGCGGCGCGGCGGGCCGGCAACCAGGCGGCGACCAACACGGCCGTCGAAAGGCTTACCAGTGCGCCAATGATTGGCAATGGTGCCACTGGACCCGTACCGAACAACAGACTTTCGATGAGCTTGGCCGACGCGGCGGCAGCTACGGAACCGATCCCAATGCCGGCGATGAGCCAGGATGTCGCCTGGGAGAGCACCATGTTCCGGATGTTCGCGGGCGTCGCGCCCAGCGCCATGCGGATCCCGATCTCCGATGTTCGCTGCGTAACCAGAAGTGCTATGACGCCGTAGAGGCCGATGGCCGAGAGAATCAGCCCGGCGCCTGCGAATCCACCGAGAAGAAGCGACTGAAATCGCGGCTTTGACTGCAGTTTGCTGACTCGCTGCTCTAAAGTGTCGATCTGAATCGTGAGTCCGGGGTCGAGACGGCGGAATTCGTCGCGGATGGCCGGCGCCAGGGCAGGATTCGCCTTGAGGATCACCGTGTTTGCCAACCGGCCGTCGGCTGGTTGGTGCCGCTTCAGCATGTAAAACTCCGGGTCTGGCGCGCGGACGAGCCCGGCATTGCGAACGTTTCCGGCCACTCCCACAATCTCCATCCAGCCGGTGTCACCCGATTTGATGCGCTGGCCGATCGGGTTCTGGTCAGGGAACAGGCGCGCGGCGAGCGTTTCGTCCAGAACTACTACCGAATCGCGCAGTCGCCGATCCTCTTCCGTGAATACCCGTCCTTTCCGAATGGGGATGTTTAGGAGCGGGAAGTATCCCGGTGTCACCTGGCGGATGACCACCATTCCTCCTGTACCATCCGCTGCCAGCTTTCCGCGGCCCTGCACCTCCATGGACGCAAAGATTGTGGCCATTGCCTGTCCGGACGGGGGGAGGGAGTTGGTAATGGCGAACAGCCCGGCGCCCGGCAGCGCGGTGATCCGTTCCTCGACGGCTTCCCAGAAGGCGAGCTGTTGGGTTCGTTCGGGATAGCGCTGGCGGGGGAGTTGGGCCTGGATCGCCAACACACTTTCCGCCCGGATGCCGAGCGGTACATTGGCGAGCTTCCAGAGGCTCAAGAGCAATAAGCCTGCGCCGGTTAACAGAACAAGCGAGAGGGCAATCTGTATCACGACGAGTCCCGGGCGCAGCCACTGCCCCCGGTGCCCGGCCACTCTTCCGCCGGTAAGAGATTCCAGCGCGGGGCGGCGGGACACGGGCGCCAAACCAAAGATCAACCCGGACAAAATGGTAATGGTGAGTGCCGCGGCCAGGACACGGGTGTCAATCGCGGCCTGTTCCAAACGCGCGATCCCAGTCGGGGCGGAAGCGACGAAGAGGTGGAGAAGCGCGGCGGCAAGAGCCGTGCCCAGGCATCCGCCGATAAGACTAAGCAGGAGACTTTCTGTGAGTGATTGCCTTAGCAAACGGCCGGACCCGGCGCCGAGCGCGGCGCGGACCGCCGTTTCCCGCCGCCGGTGGGCGGCGCGGGCCAGTTGCAGATTCGCCACGTTGGCGATGGCGATCAAAAGCACCAGGACCACCGCGCCAAGAAGGAGTTGTGCCGCATGCTGGCTGTCCCTGATCTGCCTTTCCCGAAGCGGATGGACTGCGAATCGAACATCTTTGGCAAAAGCGGGAGGAACTGTTTTCAAGGATTGCTGAAACAGCGGTTCCAGGCGGGCCCTCGCCTCAACGGCCGTGACACCAGCCTTCAATCGACCGTAGACGTGGAGAAAGCCGGCGCCTCTCTCCTTCGGGTCCCGCTGCTGGGGCCGAAGGATATCCACTTCGGCGAGACTCGGCAATTCGAACTCGCGCGGCAGAACACCTATGATGCGCACGGCGCGGCCGTCGAGGTCGATGGCCCGGTTGAGAACCCCGGAATCGCCGCCGAACCGTGTTCTCCAGAGGCTGTGGGAGATGAGTGCCGTAGGTGGAGCGGCGAACTGGTCATCGGAGCCGGTGAAGTCGCGCCCAAGTTGCGGCGATATCCCGAATAGTCCCAGGAATCCGGGTTCGATGGCTGCGCAGCGAAGGCGCACTGGATCCTGGCCGGCCAGGTCGCAATCGCCCGTACCGGAACTGGACGTCATTGCGGAGAACGCGGTTTGATTGCTTCGCCACATCGGATAGTCCCAGGTGAGCAGGAACTCGGAATCGGCGATCGGCGCCGTCATACCGAACCAGACGAGTTCCTGTTCGTGCGCGTAGGGAAGCGGCCGGAATAGGATGCGGTCAGCAAAGCTGAACACAGCGGTGGCCGAGCCGATGCCGATGGCGAGCGCCGCGACAGCTGTGGCCGTGAATCCTGGGGCGTGGCGAAGGCCGCGGAGGGCGTATTGAATGTCCTGGCGTAGTTGATCGACCCACGCCGGAATATGTACTGCGCGAACGTTTTCGGCGGCCATCGTGCGATTGCCGAAAGCAACCTCGGCGGCACGGCGCGCGGCGGCACGGGGCATCCCCCTGCGCTCATTCTCCTCCGCACGCATGGCAATGTGGGATTCGAGTTCCTCGTCCCAATCATTGCCGGCGCTCATGCGAACCTCAGGAGGCGGTTTACGCCTTTCGCCGTTCCGGTCCATTGGGCGCGGGCGGCCTCCAGGCGGCGGCTTCCGTCGGGGGTTAGCGCGTAGAGACGGGCTCTGCGGCCAGCCGGTGTCACCGTCCATTCCGCTGTCACGGCACCCTCTTTCTCCAGCCGGTGCAATGCGGGGTAAAGGGATCCTTCCTCCACAGCCAGGAGTCCGCCGGAGACCGTTTGTATGTGCATCGTAATACCGAACCCATGATTTGGACAGGCGTCGAGAGTCTGCAGAATCAACAATTCCAATGGAGCCATTCTTCCTCTGATAGCTACCCTAGCACACTAGGGGAGAGACCGTGTCTGGCTGTCCTCATTTCGTCGCCCTCTGCCTGATATTGTAGGAACACGATGCGACCGCAACTTTTTGCCCTTTCGCTCCTGCCGCTCTTCGCGGCTGACTTCGGTTCCGACCTCGCCTTCCTGCAAAAACACACGGAGGTGATCCACCTTTCCAAAGGCAGTGCCCATGTCGCCGTCGCTCCGGCTTACCAGGGACGCGTGATGACGTCCACCGACGCCGGCCCAACCGGTGCCAGCTACGGATGGATTAACCGAGACTTAATCGCCAGCAAGAAATTGGTCCCTCACATGAACCCATTTGGCGGCGAAGATCGATTCTGGCTCGGTCCCGAGGGCGGCCAGTTCTCGATTTTTTTCGCTCCTAAAGCTAACTTCGACCTTGCCAGTTGGCAGACGCCGGCTCCGCTCGATACCGACCACTATCCCGTTACCGCCCGCCAGCAGGATCGGGTCCGTTTTCAGAAGCGCTTCCAGCTCACCAACTACTCCGGTACCCGGTTTGACGTGACCGTCGATCGCGAAGTTCGCCTGTTGGCCCCGACAGAGCTTTGGGGGAAACTTGGTGTCCCCGCAGCCCCCGCGGTATCCTCAGTCGCATTTGAATCGTCCAACCGCATCACCAATGCCGGCAGCCAACCGTGGACGGAGAAAACGGGTTTACTCTCTGTTTGGATCCTGGGCATGTTCAATGCTTCGCCATCCACTACCGTCGTCATTCCGCTTAAGGGAGCGGGCGGTCCCGCAGGCGTTACCGATGACTATTTCGGCAAGGTTCCGGCGCGGCGGCTTCGTAACGACGGCAAAACCGTCTTCTTCCGTGGCGACGGCCAGTTCCGTTCCAAAATCGGCGTAAGCCCTGAGCGTGCACAACCCGTCTTGGGGAGCTACGATGCCACCTCCGGCGTTCTCACCCTGGTTCAATTCACGCTGCCGGGCCGCCCGGCCCCGTACGTGAACTCACAATGGAAGATCCAGCCGGACCCGTTCAAGGGCGACGTGATCAATAGCTATAGCGACGACGGCAAAATGGGCGCCTTCTACGAGCTGGAAACCTCCTCGCCCGCCGCCGCGCTCCGCCCGGGGCAATCCCTGGAGCATCTCCACCGCACCATCCATCTGCGCGGCCCGGCGGCCGCGCTCGATGGAATCGCGAAATCGGTGCTGGGCGTCGGCCTGGAGCAAGTTCGCTCGGCCCTTCCGCGGTAAGGGAAAGCGGCTACTCCACCACCTGGGCGATGATCGTGCCTTTGCCCTTGTGGGTCCGAATCACCGTGCCCGACTTCTCGTCGACAACGTAGTCCGGTTCCCGGTCCTTAAAGTACAGTTCCCGTTCCGCTTCCCCGGTCTGCAAGTTGACACCAACGATTCCGGGGCCGTCTCCCTCCGCTGTATCGACATCAGTCAGCATGTACGCATACTTTTCGTTCACCGCGTTCGCCGAGAACCGTTTCGCCATCGCCGAGTTAAACTGCTTCAACGCGGTGAACCGCTGCTCATTGGCCCAGCGATTTTCCGTTGTGCCGTAGTAGCTGTTGGCGGCGTTTGCCGTCGCCGCGCCATACTGCATGGCGAAGGCGGCAACCGTGGCTACTTTGGCCCAGTTCGAGATGCCGGGGGCCTTGAATGCCGAACCCCAGCCGGTCTGCCGCGTTTTGGGGTTGAAAAGAAGGAGGTGCTGCTTGCCGCGGACGATGATCTGTCCGTCCGAGCGGGGGATCAGCGCGATCGGCTCATCCTCCCCGCTCTTATCCTTCTGGGCGAGCCCCCGAACGCCGCCCAGGGCGAAGCGCCCAGCCATCTTTGCGGCTTTCTTGGCGCCTCCGGACTTGAACTTGAACTCCAGCGGGAGCTTGTAGGTCTCTTTTACTTTGTTGCCGGACGCGTCCAGGCTCAGGCCGATCAGGTTTTTGGCGTCGGCCACCAGTATCGAATTGGCCGCCCGGTCCAGATGCATGTTCGTAATCGACTCTTTGGCGCCCTCATAGCGCCAGCGCAGTTGGCCGCTTGTCGCGTCGACGGCGACGACACCCACCGGCTTCTTCAACTGGTACGCCCGGCTACCAGGATCGAGAAACAGACCGCCCATGCGCCCGTAAAGGGTTCCATTGTCGACCAGCATCTCCGGAATCGCGGCGCCAAAATCGGCCGAAGTGAACTTCACCTGTCCGGAAGCGTCATCGTAGGCGCGAATCACACCCTTGGCGCTGGAATAGACTACCCCTCCGGCCACGACGGGAGAGGCGTTCGTGTGTTTGAAAGCCTTTTCAGTAACGTCAAATGCATATCCCCATTCCAGCTTTCCGGTTTTCAGGTTCACTTTGTGGAGTCCGGCATATGCGAGGTAGATGGCGTCACCCTGGATAGTGGGGGCGGCATGGCCGTTTAAATCCATCCGCGGGCTGAATTTGCTGCCCTTTTCGGAGACGTAGAGATCCGCCTTGGCGTCGATCTGGAGGTCGAAGTTCAATTTGCCCGAGATCATGTCGATGTGCAACATCTGCAGTTTCGCCTTCCCGGCGTAGGCAGCCGAGAAGAGAATGATCGCGTTGTGGTTGTAATCGGCGACAATGTCGGCCATCTGCCCCTGTAGTTTCTCGGTCTCCCAGATGGTGGTACCGGTCATGATGTCGATTGCACTCAGTTTCGTCGACTTCTGGAATTTGCCCTCGTCGTCGGCGACGAAAAGCAGGGGTGCACCGGGAACCTCTTCGACCGCGAATTCCGGTACCTTTTTCATATCCTCTCTTTTCCACAGGTACTGCCCGGACTCGGTATTGACCGAGTACAAACCGTTATCGGTGGCGAATAGGTAGGTGCCGATGGCAGTGACTTTGTGCCAGCGGACGTCTCCAGAGGCCTCGATCGTCCAGGCGGCTTCCGGCTTGGCGGCTAAGGCAATGAGGGGGAGGCAGAGCAGAAGAAAAATTCGTGACATCGGGTGCCAGGGTCCCATGGAGGCTGTGGCATTGGCCAATGATTCGTTCTTATTTCTTATTAATTGCTAATGGATTCAATGGCTTGCGGTAAGATGGTGAATTCCCGTCATGGCAGTTTACCGATTTGGCGAGTTTCGGGCGGATCCGGGTTTGCGCCGCTTGGACTGGCAGGATACGCCGGTTTCGCTCACCGCAAAGCAATTTGATCTCCTTCTCGCGTTCCTGGAGCGGCCGGGTGTTCCGGTCTCAAAACAGGAGTTGCAACAGCGAGTCTGGCCGGACACCTTCGTTGAGGAAAACAACCTGACGCAGCATATCTTCCAACTGCGGAAGGCGCTCGCCGGAGCGGCCGGGGATACTACAATTATCGAGACCCTCCCGAAGGTGGGGTACCAGTTTGTTGTCCCGGTGACCGCTGCCGGACCGGAGGCAGCGTCGCCGGAACCGGTGCCGGCAGGGTTTCGTTGGCGCTGGGCGGCGGGAGCTTTGGCGCTAGTGCTGTTCGCCGGGACGGTTGGATTCGGCAAACGGCAGTGGGATTTCTGGATGGCGGAGGACCCGGTACCGGCGACGGTACCGAAGTCGGTGGCGGTGATGCCATTTGGGCCCTCACTCGGAGGTGCGTTTGCGGCAGAAGTAGCCGCGGGGTTGGGACGGTTGGATAACATCCAAGTACAGGTGGTTCAGCCCATGGGGTTCACGCCCCGGGCAGATTTTGTGCTCACAGGATCATTGGACGGCAGCGGTTCCACCACCAAAGTGCGTGCGGAGATGCGATCCGCCGGAAATATCATCTGGCAACAGGAGTTGAGCGGCGAGTTGCCCGAATTACAGTCCGAAATCACGGCACAGGCAGCGGTAACGCTGCAGGAACTCGGTGGCGCCCGGCGAAAGAATCTTTTGGGTCGCAAGGCTCCGTCTAACCGCGAGGCATATCTCGCCTACCTGGAAGGCGTACAGTTGTTAACCACGCGCCGGGCCAGTCCGGTCGACGCATTTCAACGAGCGCTGGCTGCGGACCCGGCCTTTGCCGGTGCCTATGCCGGGATGGCATTGCACTATGCGATAACGGGCATCAACCAGTTGGAAGATCCCAGGATGGTCTGGGATCGGGCGCGTGAGTTCTCCCGAAAGGCTCTGGAACTGGAACCGGACAATGGAGAGGCGCGAATGATCCAGGCCTACGTGGCGGCCTACGCGGATCAGGATGAGCCGACGGCGGAGCGACTGGTGCGGGAAGTCCTGAAAAACGAACCCGGCAGCATCAATCTCCAGCTTTTCGCCGGGCAGTTGCTGGCGAGGATTGGGCGCTTTACGGATTCGGAGGCCATTCTCAAGCAGGCGGTGTATGGCGATCCCACCCTGCTTCTCGGCCGACAGATTCTCGCGCATCATTATTATCTTTCCCGCCAGTATGATCTGTCCAAGAGGGAGGCTTGGCGGGTAATTCGAATGATGCCAAAGAACGCTACCGGTTACGGGCTGCTGGTGCTGCCGGCTTGGGCCACCGGCGAGTGGCGGCTGGCATTGTTGATCGCTGGTCGAGCCAAAGAGGCCGGTCTGAACCAGCCCATGATTTCGATGGGCTTGGCCTATACATATGGCAGGACCGGGCGGACCGGTGAGGCCAGGCAAATTGTGAAACGCATGGACGAGTTGGCGCAGCTGAGCCACGTGTCGGCGATGCAGCGGGCTGTTGCCCATCTAGGTATCGGGGAGTATGACGAAGCGGTGCGCCTGATGCGGGTTTGTCTGGATGCCGGCTGTGTGAACCCCAGCCTGCCTAGGTTGGATCCGGTGTTCGATCCACTGCGCGGGCACCCTGGTTTCGCCGCCCTGGTTCGGTGAGGGTCGCATCTGGCGCCGTGGACCGATATACTGCAAGTTTGCATATGGTTAAGAACTTCATGGACTTGAGCGGCAAAGTAGCCGTGGTGATGGGCGGAACGTCGGGCATCGGTGCGATGCTCGCGGTGGGCTTGGCGGAAGCTGGCGCCAGTGTGGTTCCCACCGGCAGACGGCAGGCCGAATTGGAGGCTGTTTGCGCCAAAGTCGAGGCCGCCGGGCGGGAAACGCTGCGGCAGACGTGCGACGTGCAGAGCCGCGAGTCGATTGACGCGCTCCGGGATGCTGTTCTGGCGAAGTTTGGGCGCGTGGATATCTTGCTCAACGCCGCAGGCATCACCTTCCGCAAACCGACCAAGGATGTCGCTGAAGCCGACTGGAACCGTTTGATGGATATCAACGTGACGGGAACGCTCCGTGCCTGCCAGTCGTTCTATGAACCGCTGAAGGCTTCCGGCGCGGGTCGAATTGTCAATATTGCCTCGCTGAGTTCCTATGTCGGTCTTCTGGAAGTGACCGCCTATGGCACGTCGAAAGCGGCCGTTCTCCAGTTGACACGCCAACTGGCGGTCGAATGGGCTAAGGAAGGCGTGAACGTCAACGCCATCGCCCCGGGCGTATTCCGGACGGAGTTGAACGCCGCCCTGCTCGATGGCACCGAACGCGGGAAGGAATTCCTGCTGCGCACGCCCATGAAGCGTTTCGGTCAGCGCGAGGAACTCATTGGTGCGGCTCTCCTGTTGGCTTCTCCAGCCGCGTCCTATATCACCGGCCAATGCATTGCGGTGGATGGCGGCTTCCTGTCGAGCGGCGTTAATCAGTAAACACTGCTCAGAATATTTTCATTTCGTTGGACCATTTCGGGCACCTGCTTGCGCATATGTAGATAAGCGAGGTTAGCAGGTGTCCACATTGTTTACGAAATTGCCGAAAGTGATGAATGACGGGCCAGGGCGGTCGATTGCCTGGTGCTTGGCTTCGGTTTTGTCGACGATGGTGGTTGTGGCGGAATCGCGAATGGCGGTCAATACCGGGCTGATCGGTTTGGCCTTGGTTCTATTGGCTATTCACGCTCCAGAACTGCTCTCGCGCTTTGATCCCGAAGCGGAGTAAACCGGCGGTCATTTCGCCCGGGCAGGCGCTCGCGAGGATGCAGTATAGTCAACACACGTATGCGAATCGTGACTTGTGTTGTTTTGTTGCTCGGGATTCTGGCTTTTCCGATGTCTGCGGAAGAGGAACGGGAATTGAAGGACGGGGCGGGGAAAACCATCATCCGCTATGTGGCCGAAACCCCCGAACTTCTCGCACCCGCGGGTACCGGTGACCCTGCCAGACAACTTGGGCTGTTTCTCTGTTTTCCCGAACACGACCGCCCAACCGGGGATGAGATTCTCCCTGTCCGCGAGGCGTTGAAGCGGCAGGGGTTGCTGGATCAGTACATCCTCATCGCCGGCCATCCGCAAGGGCAGAAGTTCGGCCCGGCGGACTATGAACCCATTCAAAAACTGATCGCCTGGGCATTGAAGAACTATCCCATCAATCCGCGGCGGATCTACATGTACGGTAAAGGCGAAGGCGGGAAAATCTCCGGTGAATTCGCTATGGCCCACCCGGAACTCATAACCGCAGCCATCTCTTACAGCTGGACGTGGTGGAAAATGCCTGCCGAAACCGACAAGGCGTTGGACCCGGAGAAGGCGCCGCAATTCTATATGGTGTTGGGACGCCGCGACCTGGCGCACCATTTGACCAACGTTCGCGACGGCTACAGCCGCGTTCACGCCAAAGGCTACCGGGTCATCTACCGCGAGTTCGATGATCTGGGTGCAAGGACGTACCACCCGGCGAGCAATGACGACGCGATCCTGTGGGCTACCGCACTCCGCAATCGGACGCTAACCCTCTCCAAAGGGGAACAGGCGTTGGCGGCAACCGGAAAGCCGGGGGAACTGGCGATCGCCGGAGATGCCGGTGCGGTCGAAAAACTATTCCTGTCGAAAGACGCCGCTCTCCGGGCGGCGGGGGCGCGCATCTGTAGCCGCTTGAATCTAGGAGAACGGACCGTGGCAAACCTCGCGAAGCTAGCCCTGGATCCAGCCGTTTCCGTGCGGCGCGAGGTCATCCGTGCCCTCGCGGTGAACGCAAACTGGCGGTCCGCCACGGCGCAGCGGGCGCTCATTGAGTTGGCGACGGTTCCCGGCAGAGCCGTCGACTATTTCGATCGGGTTGACGCCGTCGACGGCCTGGCTACCGCGGTACGGTTCCAGGTGAAAGGGGTCCGTCAGGATCCCGCCTTGTTCCGGGCGCTCGTTTCGCTGCTGGAAGGCAAAGACGAGGAACTCCGCACCATGGCTGGCAATACGCTGGCTCCGATTCGCGACCCGGAATTCCGTGGCGATATCGGCCGCCCGGAACGGAAGGCTCCGGACGGCGGGTGGGCGGCTTGGCTCGACGCGATCACGGCAAAAGCCGCCGGCTACGGTCGCGAATTTGCCAGTTGTGCGTCGATGACGGAAAAGGCCGCCGTGCTGCACTGCAAGGCCGGGGAACTGTTGTATGGCAAGGATCCGCGCCCCGCCGAAGGTTTGGCGCTCACTCGCCAGGCTGCCGAACTCGGCTATGTTCCCGCCCAGGCGCTGCTTGGTATGCTCTACGCCATCGGAAAAGGCACGGAACAAAACCTCCCGGAAGCGGCGAAATGGTGGATTCAGGCAGCCGATGCCGGCCATGGACTGGCGGCTACTAACGCATCGATGGTGTATCGCAGTGCCATGGGCGCGAAGGTCGATCCCGCCGTCACGGCCCGGTTGCAAAAACAGGCTGCAGCCTACGCGATTCAGTCACAAATACCTTAAATGCTAACCTAAACAAACGGTATGAGTATTCCGCGAGTGGTGATTATTGGGTCAGGTGGGCACGCCAAGGTCATCGCCGACATCCTGGAGGCTAACGCGGAATACGCCATCGCCGGCTTCACCAGCCCCTCGCCGGATGATGCCCTTTATGGCTATCCCCACCTGGGTTCGGACGACCAACTCTCGCGAATTTTCGCCAGTGGGATTCTCCACGCGTTTGTTGCCATTGGCAGCAACCGGATTCGCCTCCGCAAGCTTCAAGAATTAAACGAGAACGGCTTCCGCCTGATCAATGCCGTCAGCAACCGGGCGGTGGTCTCCGCGCGGGCGCACCTCGGCTTAGGCGTTGCCATCATGCCTGCTGCGGTGGTTAACACCGAAACAACCGTCGAGGACGGCGCCATTATCAACACCGGGGCCACTGTCGATCACGATGGCCGGATCGGCGCCTGCGCCCACATTGCTCCGGGCGCGCATCTGGCCGGGAACGTCACGGTGGGTGAGGGGGCCTTTCTTGGCGTTGGGTCGTCGGTAATTCCCGGCATTCGTATTGGGAAGTGGGTAACCGTGGGAGCCGGAGGCGCCGTAATTCGCGACATACCGGACGGCGCTACCACCGTCGGCGTTCCGGCGATTCGGTTCCTGGCGGGTGCTGGCCCGGAATGAAGATCATTGTTGCCAGCACCGTGGTCCCGTTTCTCTACGGCGGCTATACGGTAATTGTTGATTCTCTCGCTGAACGTTTGCGCAAGGAAGGCCACACCGTGGAGGTGCTGCTCTTCCCGTTTTCCTCCGTCCATACCGAACTGATGGAGCAAATGCTCGCCTTTCGGCTTGTCGATCTGAGCCAGCATGGCGACCGCCTCATCACCGTCCGCTTTCCCAGCTACCTGCTCCAACATCCCAACAAGGTTGTGTGGTTCATCCACCATCACCGCGGCGCTTACGACCTTTGGGGAACCGAGTATCAGGACATTCCCATTACTCCGGAAGGCGTCGGCGTGCGGGATGCGATTCGAAACGCCGATGCCGTTGGACTCGGTGAATGCCGTCGCGTTTTCAGTAACTCCCAGGTGGTTGCTAACCGCCTGCGGCAGTTCAACGGAGTCGAGGCGGAAGTCCTCTATCCGCCGCTGCCGCGCGCGGAAAGCTACCACTGTGCCGGCTACGGTGAATTCATTCTCTATCTTGGCCGCCTTGTCCACCATAAACGCCAATGGCTGGCAATTGAGGCGATGCGCCACGTCCGCAGTGGCGTCCAATTGGTCATTGCCGGCAAGCCCGATCCTGACGCCATGCTCTACCTGGCCGAACTCCACGCGATCGTGGAAAAATACAACCTCGGAAACCGCGTCACCATATTGTCTGACTGGATCGACGAGGCCCGAAAGGTCGAGTTGTTTTCCCAATGCCTCGCCGGAGCCTACTTTCCGTTGGACGAAGACTCCTACGGCTACCCGAGTCTGGAAGCGCACTGTTCGCGCAAGGCGGTCCTCACCACAACCGATTCCGGAGGCACGTTGGAACTGATCCACGACGGACAAAACGGCCTCGTCACGGCTCCCGAGCCGGAAGCGATTGCGGCCGCCATGGACTCGCTGTTTCTAAACCGCGACCAGGCCCGCGCTATGGGTGAAGCTGCGACAAAGCGTATGGCAGACCTGGGAATCTCCTGGGAGCACGTTTTGCGAAGGATCCTGGCGTGAAGATCCTGGTCGCCAACAACTGTGTCCCGTTCGTCCATGGTGGCGCCGAGCACTTGGCCGATGCGCTCACTGAAAAACTCAGGGAGTTCGGCCACGAGGCCATGCTCGTCCGCATTCCGTTTCGCTGGGAGCCTCCCGAAAAGGTGCTGGAAAGCATCCTTGCCTGCCGCCTATTTAAGCTGCCGAATGTCGACCGCGTCATCGCCTTCAAGTTCCCGGCCTACTTTCTTCCGCACGACAACAAAGTCTTGTGGCTTGTCCATCAGTTTCGCCAGGTCTATGACCTGTGGGGAACTCCTTATCAAGGCATGGCGGAGACTCCAGCCAATCTGGCCATCCGCCGGTCCATTATCCAAGCCGACAACTCCTATCTCCCGGAAGCGCGGAAAATCTACACGAATTCCAACGTCACTTCGGACCGCCTGAAGCGGTTCAACAATATCGATTCCGAGGTGCTCTATCCCCCGCTGCTCGAAACCCGTCAGTTCCGCTCCGGTCCGTTTGGCGACGCGGTCTTTTGCGCCGGCCGCGTAACGGCGTCAAAGCGCCAGCATTTGCTGGTGGAAGCGATGGCGCATGTGCGTACCGGCGTTAAGCTCATCATTGCCGGACGCACGGAAGACCCCGCCGATCAGCATCGTATCGAAAAGCTCCTCCGCCGCCCCGAGATCTCCCGCCGTGTGACCTTTATCAACCGCTTCATCACCGAAGACGAGAAGGCCGAATACTTCACTAACGCCCTCGGCGCCGCCTATATTCCCTACGATGAAGACTCCTATGGCTACGTCACCATGGAGGCTTTTCATTCCCGAAAGCCGGTAATCACCACTACCGATTCCGGCGGAATACTCTCTGTCGTTCACGATGGCGAGACCGGCTTCGTTGCTGAGCCGGAAGCCGCTTCCCTGGCTGGCGCCATGGACCGCCTGTTCGAGAACAAGGACCGCGCCCGCCGCCTCGGCCAAGCGGGTTTCGATCTCGTCCAGAGCATGAACCTGACCTGGGAACACGTCGTCGATGTGCTCACCCGTCCTTAATCGGACTTCCGCCTCCGAAGTACAGCTTCGCTGTCTCCGCCGACACATCCCTCACCACGCCCATTCCGCCGGTCACGCCCATTTGCCGGAATTCAGAGGAAAGGCGGTCCGCCAGTTGAAAAACGGGCCGCGCATGCCGAACTTCCCAAGCAAATCGAAGCAGATCGCGCGCATAGTTGTCGGCGCGAAACGTCGCGGCGGCATACTGGCGCGCGCGCCGGCCTAGTTGTTGTCGCCGGTCCTGATCCAGAAGCGACGCCAAGGCCGCGCGCAACTCCGTCTGCTCTCGATCCGGATTCACTTTGCACACCGCATCGGACGGTAACTCGGCGTAGAATCCCGTATCGCTGACGATGACCGGCTTGCCGTAGAGCATCTCTTCGATTACCGATGCCGATGCGCCTTCGATCGCGGGGAAACGCAAGTTCACACACACATCGGCATGTTGTAAACAGGTCTCCAGCTTTTCGTTGCTCACGTAGCCCAGGAATTGAACGTGCTCCTGTAGACGGTGCTTCTCAATGATCTCGTCCAGCCTTTTGCGGTAGTTCGGGTCGCACGGACCGGCGGCAATAAAGTGAAACTTGGCGGCCAGTGCCGGGTCGCTCCCAATGGCTTCCAGCGTTGCAGCCAAACGCTTGTTCGGATTACCGTGGCCCACCGTTAGCAGGATTATGCTCCCGGCCGGTGCGCCCAGACTCTCCCTGGTTCCGGTTCCGGGTGACTCGGGAATCTCATACGGCAGCGGGATCTTGCAGATCGGTCCCGTCTGCACCCGCCGCACCCGCTCCAGAAAGAAGTCGGAGTGGGTCACTACGCCCTGAGCACCGCGAATGACTCGTTCAAAAAACGGAAAATTCGTAACGGAGTCCGTCTCCCACACAGGAGAGCCGCGAAGGCTGCGCTCTGCGGCTTCCCGGCCTACCGCGCCGTAAAGCCGCTCCATCTCTTCCTGGTATAGGCCGGATTCGCGCAACTCTTCCAGGTAGTGGGCCGCAAAAAAATGATGCATCACGAAGTCGTGCAGCACGCAGATGCCCGGATACTGCGCCGCCACTTGGTAGATCTCCCGATGGAATGGCAGGTGGTTCCCGAAATTGTAGACCAGCAGGTCGAATCCGCCGAGCCGCCCCAGCACCGGATCGGCCCCGTCGCGGAAATAGGTGGTCCTGGCCTCCACCGGGTGCACCGGACCCGACTCGGAATGCCACACCTCTATATCCGCCAACTTCGCCAGTTCTCGCGCAATCGACGCGCTCGCCCGTCCGATGGCGCTTTTCACCGAAAGGGGCGTGAACCAGGCGATCCGCATCAGGCGTTACACAGGCGCTGAATGTGGCCGGCAATGTAGACGATGTCGTCCTCAGTGAGCGCCGCGTGGGTCGGCAGGCTGATCCCGTTTGCTGCCAATGCGTCGGCTACCGGATAATCCCCTTCAGGTTCCAGGTACGGCGGCATCACGTGCATTGGGTAGAACACCGGACGCGTCTCGATTCCCTGTTCGTCCAACAGTTCCATTAACCGGTCCCGTGAGATCCGCACACTGGGACGAAGCACAATGCTGTAGATCCAGTAGACATGGTGCGCCCACAACTCCTCAATCGGGAGCGTAAGGAACTCTGCCAGCGGCGCCAAATGCTTCGTGTACAACTCGGCTACCCGCCGCCGGCAAGCCAAGTGCACATCGGCCTGCTCCAACTGGGCCAATCCGATCGCCGCCTGAATATTCGTCATGCGGTAGTTGTAGCCGACGGTCTCAAACCAATAGCGCCGCGCCGGGGTCATTCCCTGGCCCCGAAGAATCCGGATCCGGTCGCGCCGCGCTTCGTCGCGCAGCGTCACCATTCCGCCCTCTCCAGTGGTCATAATCTTGTTGCCGAAAAACGAGAACGAACCGATGTCGCCGATTCCGCCCACTTTCCGGCCCCGGTACAGCGCACCGTGTGCCTCCGCCGCGTCCTCGATTACGAACAGGTTGTGCCGCCGCGCAATCTCCAGGATCGGGTCCATGTCGGCCGGATGGCCGTACAGATGGACCACTATGACGCCGCGTGTCCGCGCTGTGATCTTCGCTTCCAGCTTGGCGGGATCGATATTCATCGTCCGCGGCTCGGAGTCCACCAGCACCGGTCGCGCTCCGCAGTAGGTCACCGCGTTGGCCGTGGCGATGAACGTCAACGTCGGAATCAAAACCTCATCGCCCGGCGCGACGCCCATCCCCATCAATGCCAGGTGCAGCGCGCTCGTTCCGTTGTTTGCCGCAATCGCGTACTCCACGTCGCAAAAGCGCGCAAAATCATTCTCAAACTGCGGAACAAATCGCCCGATCGACGACACCCAACTCGTTTCCACACACTCCTGTACGTACTTCGCTTCATTGCCGCAAAAGTGCGGGCTGGCAATCGGGATCTTCTTGGTCACGGTGTCGGGGGGCGGCATTAAGTCGATGAAATTTGCGATCCGGTCTGTGTCAATAGCAAGTTCCAACTCACGCAGCGGGCCAATTCTTCCGGAACCACAGGGAGGAGTTCACCCGTTACGTCCTCCACACGGCGGATCAGAAACCCGCTCGTTACCAAGTCGCTTCCCCATTGTAACGGGTCCACTCCGGCTCGCTGCAAATGTTCGGGCGCGAATTCCAGCAAGATGTGCATCCCCGGGTTCCGCGCCAGCAGGTTGTTCATCCCCCGAAGAATCCCCGGCTCCGCCCCCTCTGCGTCGATCTTCACGATGTCCAATCGCGGCTCTTCAGCCAGCGCCTCATCGAGCGTCATCGTTTGCACTCGAACCATTTCTCCGCCAGTTCCCGTCCCGAATAGGGTGTTGTGCCCCGAGTTTTCGCCGTAGACGGTGAGGTCGGCCTCGCCGCTTTCCCCCGCGGCAGCAAGAGGAAGAAACCGCACTACGCCTAATTCCAGAAATCCATTCACCTGCACGTTATCGCGCAACAGCTTCATCGTCTGCGGTGACGGCTCAAACGAAAAAATCTTGCCTTGCCCGTTCATCGCCCGCAGGGCGTAGAGGGTAAAGACACCGATGTGCGCTCCAACATCGGCCACCACCATGCCCGGTTTCACTAGTTCCTGGAACAGCTTTACCGTGCCGGGCTCCGGCAACCCGCGCAAAGCGTAATATGCCCCCAGCCGCCACTCCTCGCCCGGCACGCCGAGTATGAACCCGTCCACCTCGGTCACGATCACGTTCTTGCCGGCCTGAAACACTGCTGCTCGCTGTGCGCCGGCTACCTTTGCTACCGCCGATTCCAGTCCCTCCAGTCGTACCCGCAAACGGTCGATTTCCCGCCGCTCCTCCCGCCAGGACGCATCTGCAGCTGCTCGACCCTGCCTTGATTCTTCCGCAAGCCGCGCCGTGTCGTTGATCAACTGCGCCGTCTCGGCAGATATCCGCGCCGTGGCCGCCCGCAGTTCCGCCAACCCGCTCGCCGTGTCGGCGGCTTCCAACTCGCCCTTGGCCTCCAGCCCGTCGAGCCGTTCCGCCAACCGCTCTTCATGCCCGGCGACGACCTCCAGTTTGGTCGCAACGAATTCCGTCCTGGCCCCTACGAAATCAATTTTCGCCGAAAGCAAGTCGCCTTTCGACGACTGCCGCTCGCTTGCCGCCGCAATCTCGGCCGCCAGATAATCCAACTTCAATTCCAGACCCGTAATCCGGAACGCACCCCGCAGCCGCGCCAGCACCCGCTGAATCGTCTCCAAAACCCAGGTGTTGGTCCGCTGGGCCCAGCCTGCGCTCGGCGCCGCAGGCGAGCTCCCCCTCCAGTCCGCCAGCCCGGTATATCGCAGACCTGTCGACTTGCCCTCGTCCGAATCCGCCAGTTGCCGCAGCATCGCCGCCCGCGGCATCCCTCCCCGCAGCAACTGCGTATAGTTGGAGTATCCGCCCGGATCGCACTCCCGGCCCAGCATCCGGCGGTAGGCCTCCCGTACGAATTCCCCGTCCCCGCTCAACTGCAGCAGTTTGCTCAGGTCGACCGTAGGGCTTTTTGCCTCACCGGTGCTCGCCGGCTCAGTGTCCAGCTTCTCTTCCAGGCGTCGTTGAAAACTATCGGCAGTAAAATCCACGAGGTGTTCCGCGAAACATCTCTCATGGTAACGTCAGCGACCAGCGTCCGGCAGCCACCCAACCCGAATTGCCGTCCCGTGCATCCCGCGCCGCCAGATAGATGGTGTGGTTGCCCGAGAATGCCGGCACCTGAAACGAGAGGTCCAGTTCCAGAATCACTCGGGCCCCCTCTCGCCGTGCATTGGCTGAATGGACCCGGCACTGCCGGCTCTCCACTGTACCCGGTACATTCACCTGCATCGCCTCCAGGGTCCTGGTCCCCGATTCGTCCATCAAATGGAGAAGCCCCGATCCCGTCGCGTAAGCCAAGTAACACCCCAACCTGGGATCAAGCGTCCTGTTGAACAACACGTTCGCTATGCTCACCGGCCGGTCTTCTGACCCGCCCTGAAACTCGAAGACGAACCGTTGCCGCGCCTCTTTCCCCGCGCTCGGGTGAACACCGCCGACTGCTACTTTCGGCGTTGGCACCAGGCTCACGTCGTCATAAAAAAAACGCTGCCGGAACTCTCCCGCCTCCCCGCAATTGCTCCACAGGTTTTCCCCTTCCAGCGTGATCGCAAACGCCTCCTCGTTGTGCTTGCTCTGCGGCGCTAACTCCGATTCGGTCAGGTCCACGCTATGGGTGCCGTCCTCGCCCTGGATCGTCAGCCAGCCGTAGCGATTCGTGTCGTAGTCCACTTCCATCGACACGCGGTACCACTGGTTGGTCTTGATCTCGTATGGAAACACCGGATCCCAGGCCGCTTCCCCCTTCGCGTTCTTGCGCCATACGGCCCAATAATGAGGCTTGTCCGCGGGCCGGTTGGCCAGATATTGCACTGCCGCCGTATGCGTCAGAAACTGATTTGCCCCGGCCCGGCGCGTATTTTGGATACTCATCTCCGGACCCGTTTGATACCCGCTCGGCTCTACCGGGATGAATATGTGCGCCGAGTAAGTCCACCGCCCTTTTCTTCCCTGGTTGCTTAATCGGTTCACCGCGATCAGATGATTGCTCTTCCTCGTCCGCGCCTCGTTCGCGCTGAGCCGCAAGCTGCGCTCCCCGCCATAGGCCCGCTCCGTCGAAACGCTCATCGTGCCGACGCCCTTGGCATAACAAGGGTTTCCCCCGACAATCTCTTCAAACAGAAACCAGCCGCGTTCCGTTTCAAAGCCATCGACGAAAGGAGGCCCCTGTGCGCCGACCCGCGAGCAGGCGCACAAAGCAAGAACGAGTTTCGACAGAAATCGCATACGAAAGGTCTAACTCCAGCGTAGTGGAAACTTACTCCGGAAGCGGCGTTCGCCGCCCAAAATAGCGGTCTGGGGTGTTGCGTATCGATTCAATCAGCGGCCTTAATCCGGCAACGCCCCGTGTTTCCCATGTCCTTCGCTCCTCCTCGTTCAGCTCGATGACCACATCAAATATGCCGACCGTCCCGCACAGCACATCGAGGAACAGCCGCCCTTCGTGCTCCCATACGATGTACTCCCAGTTGGCCTCCGCCACTCTTTGCATGTTCCCCCTCAACCGCTAAACTTCTAACATGTATACGCCGCCGTACTTCCGTGAGGATCGCCCGGAGGTCCTGCTTGCGTTCATCGAACAGTATCCGCTCTCCACCCTGGTCACCACAACTTCATCCGGACTGGAGGCCACCCATGTCCCCTTCCTGATCGAAAATGGCGTTCTACGGGGCCATGTCGCCCGTGCGAATCCCATTGCCGGCTCCGCCGGCCAAGCCGCCCTCGCCATCTTCCACGGCCCGAACCACTATGTTTCTCCCTCGTACTACGCCACCAAGCCGGCCGACCCCCGTGTTGTTCCCACGTGGAACTACATCTCCGTCCATGCCCACGGCTTCATCCGCACTTTCACCGACAAACCCCGCCTGCTCGAACTCGTCACGGCGCTGACCGGCCAAATGGAGGCCCTCCGGCCGGAGCCTTGGGCCGTCGCGGACGCCCCGGCCGAATACATCGACAAACTCCTGAGCGCTATCACTGGCGTCGAAATTCCCATTAGCCGTCTGGAGGGGAAGTGGAAGGTCAGTCAGAACCGCCCTTTCCAGGATCGGCTGTCCGTCGCCGAAGCCCTCGCCGGCCACTCCATCGCCGAAGCGATTAAGGAAGCTCTTTAATTCGCAGATTCCGGAACTCGACGTAGGCCTGATGGCCAAGCAGTGCAATGTGGCCGGACTTTCTTGCCAACCCCGGATGCTTCTTCAGCACCTCGGCCTCCCGCACGTTGTCCAGATCCACATCCAGAACAACCACTCCGTTTAGCCGGATCGTAATCCGCCGCCCGTCCGCCCGGATCTCCTGCTCGTTCCACTCGCCCGGCTTTTTCAGAAATCCGGTCCGCGCCGGCCACACGTCGTAGATCGACCCGTGATACTGCTCCGGCTTCAGCTTCATCCCTTTATATTTGGGTCCGGTCTGGTCCAGGATCTGAATCTCCATCCCATGGACGGAGGTCTGCCCATTCCGCGGCGCGCGGATGCCGACGCCGTTGTTGGAATCTGCCTCCAGCTTGTATTCCAGCCGCAGAACGAAGTTCGTGTACTCCTTCTCTGTCATCAACTTCTGGCCGCCCTCGAACGGGCACACGATCGCGCCGTCCCGCACCAGAAACCCGGGTCCCATCTTGTTCACAATGAACCAGCCGTCCAATGACTTTCCATCAAACAGCGGTACGAAACCCTCTTCGGCCCCGCACAGCGGCAGTACCAGAGCCACTGCCAGCAACGCCCTAATCAACATCGAACCCATGCTGCTTCCGGTGGTGCGGGCCATCGTAGGTTTTCGCCGATTTGAACAGTTCATGCCGTCCGTCGGAGGCCTCGTCCTTCACTCTGCTCAATAAGGTCTGCTGCTCGGCCGCTGTCAGTGGCTTGAAGTTCCGGGCCATCGCCACATCGGCTTTCAACTGCGCCATAGTCGTGATTCCCACCACCTGCGTCGTCACCGGCAGGCTCAGGCAGTAACGATAACAATCCTCCGCCCGCATCCCCAGTTTCTCAATCAACCGCCCCTCCGTGCCGCCGCCGGCCAACCCCTTCATCCCGATTACCCCGACGTTCTTCTTCAAACACACCGGTACCACCTCCTGCTGAAAGCTCCGGTAGTAGCGGTCCAGCAAATTGATCGGCATTTGCGCCGACGCCCAGTCGTACGGCTTGCCGAGCATCTTCAAGTGTATCCGCGGGTCTTTATGCCCCGTGAATCCGATGAACCGCACCTTCCCCGCCTTTTGCGCTTCCAGCGCCGCCTTTAACCCGCCCTTTTCGAACACCCAGTCCGGATCGTTGTCGTAAACCATCTCGTGGAATTGCCACAAGTCCAGATGATCCGTGCCCAGGCGGCGCAGCGAATCGTCCAGGTTCTTCATCGACCCCGCATAGTCCCGCTCGCAGTTCTTCGTCATCAGGAAGACCTTGTGCCGTTTCCCGCCCGCCAGTGCCTTTCCCATCACCTCTTCGGAGTGCCCGTTGTGATAATCCCAGGCGTTATCGAAAAAGGTGAGCCCTTCGTCGATGGCGGCGTGCATAATCCGTACCGCCTCGTTGTCGTCCTTCACTGATCCGATGTGCCATCCACCCAGGCACAGGATGGAAACCCGCTGGCCCGTCCGGCCCAGAATCCGCGTCGGCAATCCCGTTGCCGATGCACTCGACGTCTGTGCCAGCACTTCGCTCGCTAACGCTGCTGCTGTCGCGGCGCGTGCGCCGCCCTGTAGGAATTTCCGTCGCGATTCAGACATGGTGCGTCTGTTATATCGAATTCCTGGTCTACTGTACAGGCACCGGTACCTGCATCCGGTCGACGGCGCCATCCGCCGCCGTCGCCGTCAGAACATAAGTAGTTGTCTTCTGCGGTTTCACCACAAAGCACTGGTTCTTGCCCGGAGTTAGCGCGACTCCTGCACCAGGCTGCACAATCACACTCTTCGCCTCGGCCGTGGAATAGCACAGTTGCACCGGTGCTCCCGCCGCCGAAGGCGTCCGCCCGACGATCACGAAACTCTGAATCATCACCCGTTCCTTGCCCCCTGCCGCCTGTGGCGCCGCCGGCGGACCCACTCGCACCGAGAAACTGGCGCTTGTCTCCCCACCCGGCCCCTTCGCCTGCAGAGTGTAGGTCGTATCTTTCAAGGGCGAATGCCCGACGCACCGATTTAAGGATGGCCGCAGGTCCTTATCATCGGAGGGCTCCAGTACCACGGTCTCCACGTTCTCGGTTCCATAACAAAGCGTCAGGTTCCCGCCCTTCGGCACCTCCGCCTGATTGCCGTAGAAATGGGTAATCCGCGGCGGTTTCGGTGCCGTCGCTTTTGTCTTTTCCTGCTCCACGGCCTTTCCACCGCATCCGATCAATCCCGCAATGAGGCCCACCAGAAGAATTCGCATGACGAACTTTACGATTCTCCCATGGCCACTTTCGTTTCCGCTTGCTCCTGTGCTATTCTCAAAGAACGGACGTTTTCGAACGGGGACGTAGCTCAGTTGGTTAGAGCGCCGGCCTGTCACGTCGGAGGTCGCGGGTTCGAGCCCCGTCGTCCCCGCCATCCCTTTCAGAACTCCGTAAGCAATCATAAAAAGGCCAGGGAGCGCGCACGCGCTCCCTTTTCGTTATGAATCCCAACAACGCCCCCAAAATCCATCTGGTCAACGGTCCCGACTACCGTGAAGGCTACGCCAACTCCGTTCAGGTTCGCGCCAATCTCTGGGATTTCTTCCTTATGTTCGGCCTCGTCTCCCAGAACGCGCCCGATCTCGTCAATATCCAGAATTTTCAGGGCGTTTACTTAAGTCCCCAGCAGGCCAAGGCTCTCCTCAACGTCCTGCAGCAGAACATCAGCCAGTACGAATCGGCCTTCGGCGAAATCCACCTGGAACCGCAGCCTCCCCAGGGGGGCGGGCCCGTCCAGTAGCGTTTACCTCGGCCGGATCTCCGGCAGCGGAATCCCCTCTTTCCGGAACCCGGCCAGTATCCGATTCACAACCTGTGTCTTCAGCAGCCCCGCCTGTGTCTGCTGCGGCACCCGGAACGCCAGTTTGTACTGCAGGTGCGTAGCGGTCATTCCCGGATCCGCCAGCAGAATGGGTGACGGCTCGGTCAACACTCCTTCTGTCTCCGCCGCCGCGGCCAAGGCGATCTTCTCCGCTCTCGCCACGTCGGCATCAAGTCCCATCAGAACCGGAACCCAAACTCCCACCTCCGCTGATGGTAACGAGTAGTTCAACAGGTTCCCTGACGTAATCGTCTTGTTCGGAATCACCACGGTACTGTTGGTGCCGGTCAACAGCCGCGTCGTCCGCCAGCCCACGTCGCTCACCATCCCCTCTTCCTCTGCGCTCAGGCGAACAAAGTCTCCCACCGCAATCGGCCGCTCGATCAGAATGTGGACTCCGGCGAACAGATTTGCCAGCGTATCCTGCAGCGCTAATGCCACCGCCAAACCGCCCACGCCCAGTGCCGTCCAGATCGGTGTAATGGAGATCCCCAGAAATGCCAGAAGGATGGACAATCCGATTCCGAACACCAGCGCCCGCGTTAACGTCCGCGATAGTCCGGCCACCGCGAACGGCACGCTGTGGCGCTCGCCATAAATCTGTAGCCCCCGCATCGTCACGCTGCTGGCCACCATAGTCAGGCTCAGAATCAGGAAGCTTACTACCAAGTTGTGGCCCAGTCGCTCCAGCCGCGGGGAAAACTCCGCCGCGCCCAGCAGTGCATCCACTGAAATGACCAGGCACCAGAGCAACGAAGGGGTCGAAAGATCTTCCCGCACCGCCCATGCCAGAGTCTCCGGATGTGCCCGTCCGGCTCGCTCCAGTCGCCGCAACAGCCACGCCCGTACAACCAGCGAAAGCGCGAGCACGCCCAGGACAATCCCCCCCACCTGCATCCGCGCGAACAGAATTTCCTGGTTAAAGTTCATTTCCAGCTCCCATTATGAAATAAGAGGTCGAATTTCCACGCGTGTCATCATAGAAGAGTAGACACCCTCCTCATACATGATCTCGCTACGTAGCGTTTCCAAGCGATTCGACGGCAAACGTCAGGTGATCGCGCTCGATGCGGTGGATCTGGAAATCGGCAAAGGCGAGATGGTCTCGCTTGTTGGTCCGTCCGGGTCCGGCAAATCCACTCTCCTGAATCTTATCGGTGGACTGGATCGCCCCAGTGACGGTGAAATCCGCATCGACGGCACCCTCCTCAGCGGCGTCTCCGACGACGAACTCACCCGCATCCGCCGCGACAAAATCGGCTTCATTTTCCAGTTCTTCAACCTCCTGCCCACCCTCAGTTGCCTGGAAAACGTCTCCCTCCCGCTCCATCTCCGCGGCTGGCCCGCCGCCAAGATCGCGGATCGCGCCCGCGAACTCCTCTCCCTCGTCAAACTCGAAAAACGCCTCGAACATCTCCCCGAAGAGCTCTCCGGCGGCGAACGCCAGCGTGTTGCCATTGCCCGCGCGCTCTCGGTGTATCCCCCCATCCTCCTCGCCGACGAACCCACCGGCAACCTAGACTCCAACACCGGCGTCGACATCCTCGGCTTAATCCGGGAACTTCATGAACGCCTCGGCGCCACCGTCCTCATCGTCACCCATGACCGCGGCGTCGCAGAAAGCTGCCCTCGCCGGATCGCCCTCAAGGACGGCCGCATCGTCATGGACAAAAAGGGATGAGACTTCTCAAACTCATCAGCTGGCAGTACGTCCGTAAACATCTCTTACGCACTGTCCTCACGATGGCCGGCATTGTCCTCGGCGTTGCCGTCTTCGTCGGCATGCACACGGCCAACCAGTCGGTCCTCTCCGCGTTCAATAAAACCGTCGACCGCATCGCCGGCGCTACCCAGTTGCAGATCACCGCCGGCGAATCCGGTTTCGATGAGGAAATTCTCGAACGCGTCCAGGCTGTTCCCGGTGTCCGCGTCGCCGTCCCCGTCATCGAAGCTGTCGTAAATCTCAACCTGAAAACCCAGAGCAATATCCTGGTCCTAGCCGTCGACATGACTGGTGACCGCGGCCTCCGCGACTACGACCTCGAAGCTGGCGACGATACCGTCATCGAAGACCCCCTCGTCTTTATCGCCCAGCCCGACTCTCTCATGGTGACCCGCGAGTTTGCCGCCGCCAACGCCCTCGCCATCAACTCCAAAATCACCCTCGAATCGATGGACGGCCCCCGCACCTTCACCGTCCGCGGCATTATGAAGTCCTCCGGCCTCACCAGCGCTTTTGGCGGCAATCTCGCCATCATGGACATATACGCCGCACAAAAGATCTTCGGACGCGGCCGGAAGTTCGATCGCATTGATCTCGCCGCCACCGAAGAAACGCCCCTCCCTGCCCTCCAGCAACGGCTCTCCTCCCTCCTCGGCCCCGGTTTCGAGGTCGAGTCTCCCTCCGCCCGCGGCAAACAGTTTGAAGCCCTATCGAGCGTCTACGGCATGCTGGCTAACATCACAAGCCTCTTCGCCCTATTCATCGGCATGTTCATCATCTACAACTCCTTCGCCATTGCCGTCACCCAGCGCCGCAGCGAGATCGGCATCGTCCGTGCCCTCGGTGCCACGCGCGGTCAGATCCAGGCCCTCTTCCTCGTCGAAAGCGCCATCCTCGGGCTCACCGGTGCTGCCGTCGGTCTTCTCTTCGGCCTCCTCATCGCCCGCGGCATCTCCGCCTCCCTCGGCAACTTCCTCGGCGAAATCTACGGCGTTGCCCAAAAAGCCGACGAAGTCAGCTCGGATCCCCGCCTTCTACTCGGTGCCCTGCTCATGGGAGTCATCACCAGCCTTATCGCGGCCTGGATCCCCGCCCGCTCCGCTGCTTCCGTCGATCCGGTCCAGGCCCTCCAAAAGGGCAAGTATCAGATGCTCAGCAAAGGCGAAAACCGGCTCCGCCGCCAGATCGCCTCCGCCCTCTTCATCGCCGTCTTCTTCTGCCTCTTCTTCTCCCAGAACCGCGCCATCTTCTACTTCGGCTACTTCCTCACCGTTGTTGCCGGCCTATTGCTCGTTCCCACCATCGCGCTCTGGTTGAGCAAGGCCATCCGCCCCGTAATGAAGTTCCTTCGCCCCGTTGAAGGCACGCTGGCCGCCGACAGCCTCATCCAATCTCCCCGCCGCACCTCCGGCGCCGTCTCCGCTCTCGCCCTCTCCATCGCCCTCGTCATCTCTCTCGGCGGAATGGCCCGCGCCAGCTACAACTCCATCGAAGAATGGATGCGCATCGCCCTCAACCCGGACATGTTTCTCACCCCCACTCAGAACATCACCGATCGCAGCTTCCGCTTTCCCGCCGCCTTCGCCGAAGACGTTCGCCGGATCCCCGGCATCCGCTACTCCCAGCTGATCCGCAATGCGCGCATCCTCTTCCAGGGCAATCCCATCATGTTCGTCGCCGTCGACATCGCCAACGTCCGACCCGAATCCTACCTGCCCCCCGTCCACGGCGACAGCGCCACCATGTATCGCCTCGCTGCCGAAGGCAAAGGCTTTGTCGTATCCGATACCTTTGCTGAACTCTACAAGGTGCGCTACAACGAACCCCTCGTGCTCAATACCCCGAACGGTCGCCTCTCGCTCCCTGTTGTCGGTGTAGTCAAGGATTATAGCGATCAGAAGGGTACCGTCCTCATCGATCGAAGTCTCTTCATCAAGTACTGGAATGACGACTCCATGAACGTCATGCGCCTCTATCTGGAGCCCGGCGTCACTGTCGATGAAATGCGCTCCCGCATCGAGCAGCGGATGGCTGGCAAGACACGCCTCTTTATCTTTACCAACCAGGACCTCCGCTCCTACATCATGAAGATCACAGACCAGTGGTTCGGACTCACCTACATCCAGCTTGCCGTCGCCGTCCTCGTCGCCATTCTCGGCATCATCAACACCCTTACCGTCTCCATCACGGACCGCCGCCGCGAACTCGGCGTCCTCCAGGCCGTCGGCGCCCTTCGTAGCCAGGTCCGCGGCACTATCTGGCTGGAGGCAATCGCCATCGGCGTCATCGGCCTTGCCATTGGCCTTGGCTTCGGCTCCGTAGCGCTCTATTACAGTCTGGAGATGTCCGCTCGCGATATCGCCGGCCTCCGTCTCGACTACACCTACCCTTGGGGGATGGCCGCCGGCCTGCTCCCCGCCATCGCTGGTGCCGCCCTCATTGCCGCCCTCGGCCCGGCTGAGCAAGCCGTCCGCGGTGGCCTCGTGGAGGCTTTGGAATATGAGTAAATTGATCCTCGCCCTGCTCGTCGCCGGCGCCCTCGCCCAGGACGCCAAACAAATCGTTGAAGAGTCCCAACGCCGCAATCGCTCCAACTCCCAGCAGTATGAGGGCGTTCTGCAGGTCTTTAATCCCAATGGCAAGAACTCCGAAAAACGCTGGCAGTTCTACCGCACGGGTAATTACGGCAATAGCAAAGCCCTCCTCCGCTTCGTCAGCCCTCCAGAAGTGAAGGGCGTCGCCCTCCTCATCGTCAACCACCCCGATCGCGCCTCCGACCAGTGGATGTGGCTCCCCGAACTCCAGCGCGATCGCCGCGTCGCCCTCCAGGATCGTTCCACCCGGTTCTTCGGTACCGACTTCAGCTATGAGGATCTCGAAGAGCGTGACGTTAACCAGAGCGACTTTAAACTTCTCGGCGAAGAGGCCATCGACGGCCAGCCCTGCTGGAAAATCGAGTCCACCCCGAAAAAGGGCAAGTCGTCCCAATACACCCGGATCGTCAGCTGGATGCGCAAGGACATCTACTACCCCGTCCAGTACGAGATGTATGTCAAAGAGCAACTCGTCCGTAAGCTCCATAATCGCCGCATTGAGAAGGTGAGCGGTGTCTGGTCCGCCCTCGAAATGGAGATGTCCGACCTCCGCCGCAAGGGTCGCACCGTCCTCAAGACCGACAAGCTCCAGTACAACATCCCCCTGAAGGACGAACTCTTCACCCTCCAGTCCCTCCGGCGCGGCGAATGAAACCCGCGTTTCTCCTCACCCTCGGAGCCGTCCTCGCCGCGCAGTCTTTCCAGCAGCGCGGCTATCTCGACCTCCGCGGCTCGTTCTTTCCCCAAACCGCCGCCAACGATAGCGGCCGCGCCATTGCCGACGTCCTGTTTCGCTACGAGGCTTCCGCCAAGCTGACCCCCTGGTTCAAGCTCAACGGCGCCATCGACGCCCGCACCGATACCCACCGCCAAACCGAACGTAGTCTTCGCTTCGACTGGCAGGACCGCGGCTTCCTCCGCCCCGCCCTCTCCTTCCGCCGATTCTCCGCCACCGCATTCAAGGGCCCCGTTACCTTCGAAGCCGGCAAACAGTTCATCCGCTGGGGCAAAGCCGATATCCTCAACCCCCTCGACCGTTTTGCCCCGCGCGACTTCCTCAACGTTATCGACAATGAATTCCTTGGCGTCCTCGCTGCTCGACTCACCGTGGAAAAAGGCGCCCACACCCTCGATCTCGTCCTTCAGCCCCGTTTTACCCCCAGCCGTACCCCGCTCCTCAACCAGCGTTGGGTCGTGCTCCCGCCCGATCAGATCCTTCCTCTTCCGCTCGGCCAGGGCGCGCCCAAACTCCCCCCTGGCGGCGTCCAGTCCGGCCTCCGTTGGAACTACCTGGGCAAGGGCTACGAAATGGCCCTCGCCTTCTACGAAGGTCATAACCACCTTCCGCAGGTCGACGGCCGCTTTATCCCGGGCCGCATTGAACTTTTCAATCGCTTCGCTCAAATGCGCATGTACGGTGGCGCCGGTGCCGTCCCGCTTCCCTGGTTCACGGTTAAGGGAGAAGGCGCGGCATTCACCTCCAAGGACAAAAACGCCGATAACTACATCCTCTACGTCGTCCAACTCGAACGCACCATAGGCGAATGGACCCTTGTCGGTGGCTACTCCGGCGAATACGTCACCGAGAAGAAAACCCAGCTCGATTTCGCGCCGGACCGCGGCCTGGCCCGGTCGTTTCTCTTCCGCGCCGCCTACACAATCGATACGGAAAAAAGCATTGCCGCTGAAGCTGCCATCCGCCAGAACGGCGATGGTGCCTGGGTCAAAGCCGAATACACCCAGACCCTCTCCAACCACTGGCAGGCCCGAGCCAGTATGACTGTCATCCGCGGTACGCCCTCCGATTTCCTCGGCCAGTATCGCCGTAACTCCCACGCCATTCTCGCTCTTCGCTACAGCTTCTGATAGAACTGTACATTCCTATGTCGAAGCCGACTCTGGCGCTCATCCACACCAGCCCCGTCCTGGTCCCTATGTTTAACGCACTCGCCGCCCGTATGCTCCCCGGCGTCCGCGTCTTCCATCAGGTCGATGAAAGCCTCATCGCCAACACCATCCGCGCCGGCCGCCTGGAAAAACCGACCATCCGCCGCATCGCGAATCAAATCGATTCCGCCCGCCAGGCCGGTGCGGATGCCGTTCTCCTCACCTGCTCCTCCATCGGCGGTGCTGTCCCCGTTGCCCGCCAGTTGTTCGACTTTCCCATCCTTCGCATCGACGAACGCCTCGCCGCCGAAGCCGTCGCTGCCGGTACCCGCATCGGCGTCCTCGCCACTCTCCGAACCACCCTCGAACCCACTGTCGCCATTATCCGTGATACGGCAGCGGCGCTCTTTCACGAACCCGCCATCACCGCCCACCTTTGCGAGGGTGCCTTTGAAGCCGTCATCGCCGGCGATATCGCTGCGCACGACAAGGCCGTCGCCGCCGGCCTGGAAACGCTCGCCCAGACGAACGATGTCATCGTCCTTGCCCAGGCCTCAATGGCCCGTGTCGTCGACGCATTAGGCGACGCCCTCCCCCAACTCCCCATCCTCTCCAGCCCCGCCCTCGCCATGGAGGAGGCTCGCCAGATCCTGAGCCGCCTCTAAATGCCCAAACGCCACGTCATCCTCTCCCTCCTCGTCCTGCTGTCGGTTATCACCTTTCTTGACCGCCTCTGCATCTCCGTCGCCGGTCCCCGCATCCAGGCCGACCTCAACATCCCCCCCGAACAATGGGGCATCGTTCTCAGCTCTTTCGTCCTCGCCTATGGCCTCTTTGAAATCCCCACCGGCATGATGGGCGATCGCTCCGGGCAGCGTAGCATTCTCACCCGTATCGTTCTCTGGTGGTCCGGATTCACCGCCCTCACCGGGTCCATGCAAAGCTTCACTCCCCTTGTCGTCACCCGCTTCTTCTTCGGTGCCGGCGAAGCAGGCGCCTACCCAAATATGTCCGGCGTCGTTCGCCGCTGGTTCCCCGTCCACGAACGCGCCCGGGCTCAGGGTTACATCTGGGGAGCCAGTCGCTTCGGCGGCGCCCTCGCCCCCTCCTCGTCGTGCCCCTCCAGCGGGCCTTCGGCTGGCGCGCCAGCTTTTGGATCTTTGGCATCGTTGGCGTTGTTTGGTGCGCCGTGTGGTGGCTTTATTACCGCGATGACCAGGCCCCCTTCCCGCCGGCCCCCCACACCGCTCCAGCCGGTCACATGTTCCGCAGCCCCCAACTCTGGATCCTCCTCGGCATGTACGGTTCCTATGCTTGGGGTTCCTGGTTTTTCTTCTCCTGGCTCCACACCTTCCTCATCAAGGCTCGAGGCTTCTCTGAGCCGGAAATGGCCGTCGCTGCCTCTCTTCCGTTTCTCCTCGGCACCGCCTCCAATATCGCTGGTGGCTACGTTTCAGACGCTTCCGTCCGCCGTTGGGGCCTCCGCAGCGGCCGCCGTCGCGTGGGTGTTTCCAGCCTCACCGTCTCCGCCATTCTCCTCCTACTCGCCGCCGCCACGACGGATCGCATCCTCACTGTCGCCCTCCTAACCCTCAGTTTCGCCGTCATGGACCTCATTCTCCCCTCCGCCTGGGCCATCTGTCTCGACATCGGCGGCAGCCATTCCGGCGCCGTCACCGGGGCTATGAACACCGCCGGCCAGCTCGGCGGCTTCCTCTGCACGCTCATCTTCGGCTACGTCGTCAAATACTTCAATAGCTACGACGCGCCTCTTGTTCTCATCGCGGCAATGATCCTCCTTGCCGCCTTCCTCTTCTCTCGCATCGACGCAACCAAACCTCTCTTTCCCGAAAACCAAGGAGCTGATTGATCCATGTCTACTCTCGCCCTTCTCGGTGCTGGCGGCAAAATGGGCCTTCGCCTTACAGCCAATCTCATCGGCAGCCCATTCACTGTCCGCCACGTCGAAATCAGCCCCCGCGGCCAGCAGGCCCTCGCCGAAAAAGGCATCACCGCCGTTCCCCTCCACGAAGCCCTCAGTGGCGCCGATGCCCTCCTCCTCGCCCTCCCCGATAATCGCATCGCCCAGGTCCTCGCCCAGATCGAGTCCCAAATCCCCGCCGGCACCATGGTCATCATGCTCGATGTCGCCGTCGCCCACGCCGGCCTCCTCCCCCGTCGCCCGGACCTCACCTACTTCATCACCCACCCCTGCCATCCCCCTGTCCTCTCCTACGAAACCGACCCCCTCGCCCACCGCGACTTCTTCGGCGGCGAACACGCCCGCCAGCACATTGTCTGCTGCCTCACCCAGGGCCCCGAAGAGCACTACGCCCTCGGCGAACAGATCGCCCGGACCATCTACAAACCCGTCATGAACTCACACCGCTGCACCGTCGAACAGATGGCTATCCTCGAACCCGTCCTCTCGGAGACCATCCTCGGCACCTGCCTCATGATGCTCCGCGAAGCCACCGATGAAGCCGTCCGCCGCGGTGTCCCGGAAGCCGCCGCCCGCGACTTCATCCTTGGCCACATGCGCGTCGAACTCGCCATCGCCTTCCAGGAAAAAGAAGGCGCCTGCTTCTCTGACGGCGCCCTCAAAGCCATTGAACGCGCCAAACCCGTCATCTTCCAGCCGGACTGGAAACGCGTTTTTGAGCCGGCTGCCATCGCCGAGAGTGTTCGTCACATTACGGACCCGAACTCCTAGCTCTTTTTAGTATCCTGTGTAAACCCGCCCCGTCAGCAGGTGTCTCCAGTGTCTGCATGAATACCTCTGTCATTCGCTACCGGGTCGCGGATTTCCTGAAACGTCACGCACCCTTCGATACCGTACCGGAATCGGAACTCCTCGATCTCGCCGCCCGTGGTCGCGTCAAATTCCACGAAGCTGACGAATTCGTCCACCGTACTGGCCTCGCCAAGACTCCGTTCATCTGGATCATCCAGCAGGGGCGCGTCGAACTCATCGTCGACCGCCCTGAGGGTCCCAAACTCCTCGATGTCCTCGGCGAAGGCGACATCCTCGGCCTCGATCGCTATTCCGGCGACGGCGCCTACCGTTGCTCCGCCCGCACCGCATCCGACGTCATTATCTATGCCGTTCCCGCCGCGGACTTCGAAGAACTTCTCAGCCGCAACCCTGCCGTCGAACGCTTCCTCGCCGCGCATTTCGCTGTCTCCGCCGCCGGATCCGGCCGTGCATCCTGGCTGGACGCCGAGCCTCCTACCCTTGGCTTCCTCCGCCAGCGCTCCCAACCTGCCCTCCCCGATCTCCCTCCCCTTCCGCTCGGTTTCACCACCCGCGATGCGGTTCGCGCCCTCATGGAATCGCCCAGCGGGGCCGCCTCCCTCGATGGCGCCGTTCTCACCGGCGCCGACCTCGCCCTCTTCACCAACTACAACCCAATTGCCCTCCTCCACGAACTCCGCCACGCCAATTCGGAAGCCGTCCTTACCACTCTCCTCCGCCTCGCCGGACGCCTCGTCCTCGACGCCCTCGCCCGCTCCTCTGATGTCGACGACTGCGCCCGCATGGCCACCGAATTCGTTGCCGCCGCCACCGCCTCCTGCATCCGCCTCGCCGAACAGGACGCCGACGCCGCCGGTATCTCCCGCCCCGATACTCGCCTCGCCTGGTTTACCTACGGCTCTCTCGCCCGCGGCGAAATGCTTCGCTTCTCCCCGCCCAAGGTCGGCGTCGTCTTCGATGACTCACCCCTCGGCGATCCCACCTCCGCCGGTATCTATGGTGCCGTCGTCGCCGGCCGCGTTTCCGATTGGCTCCACAAGTGCGGCCTCCTCGGCCCAGATGCCCGCTGGCCCGAGGGCTCCCACCCCTGCATGCCACGCTCGGAATGGCAGCACTTCTTTGGCTCCACCATCCGCAATCCCATCGGCCACGACCTCTTCTCCCGCCGCGAGTTCTTCGATATCCGAGCCCTCTCTGGTGACCCGTCTCTCATCGAAGAACTCCAGGGCTGGCTTTCCGATCAACTCGCCAAGAGTGAACTTCTTGTCCCTCTCCTCGCCAACGATACCCTCGGCAACCTCCCGCCCCTGACCTTTTTCAGCGGCCTCGTTGTCGCCCTCGACGGTACCCAGCGCGACCACCTGGACCTCGCCGAAACCGCCCTCTACCCCATCTCCGATGCCGCCCGCGTTTTCGCACTCTCCTCCGGCCTTCCCCACATTAGTACCCTCGACCGCCTCGCTTCCGCCGCCGCCCGCTCTCCCCAATACACCCAGGTCTTCCTCGACGCCGCCGAAGCCTATCGCATCGCCCTCTTCCAGCAGGCCCTCGCCGGTTCCAGCCGCATTGATCCCTCCCGCCTCGGCCGCCTCGACCAGCGCCTCCTCAAAACGGCCTTCTCCTCCATCCATCGCCTTCTCGAACTCACCACCGTCGAATTCATCACCGTCTCATGAACCTCGCCCAATACCAGGACTGCTTCCTCCAAACCTGGACTCCTGACTCTCCCACCGAATCCGTCCGCTTCGTCGTCCTTGACAGCGAAACCACCGGCCTCGACCCCCGCCGCGACCGCATCATCACCATCGGGGCCGTCGCCGTCCTCGACGGCGAAATCCTCCTCGAAGACAGCTTCGAGGTGATGTGCAAACTTGACTACAACCGTTCCTCCGTCACCGTCCATGGCATCACTCGCGACGAAACCCGGGACGCCCTTGACGAACCCGTTGCCCTCTCCCGTTTCCTCGATTACCTCAAGGACGGCGTCATCGTCGGCCACCACATCAGCCACGACATTCAGGCGCTGAACATCGCCTACGAACGCCACGCTGGCTTCTCCCTCCGCAACCTGTCGCTCGATACCATGGACCTCGCCCTCCACCTCAGCGACGACGGAGCCTTCCCCGCCCACGACATGTCCGCCCGCTTCGACCTCGACGGCCTCTGCGACATGTTCTCTATCCCGCCCCACGACCGCCATACAGCCGGTGGCGACGCCTTCATCACTGCCCAAGTCTTTCTCCGCCTCCTCCGCGCCGCCCGCCGCGCCGGCCGCCTCACACTCGGATCCCTCACCGTTCCTTACGCAATTCACCGTTAACCCTGGCCTCGCAATTGCACTGGAAATCCCTGCAAGGCCCATCTCGGGCCGGGAGTGTTCCATGAGTTCTCTCTATCGCTGGTCCGGCCGCGTCCTCGGCATCCTTCTCGCCCTCCTCGTCGCCGTTGATATCCTCACCGACCGTTTTGGCTACCGCGGACTCCTTGATTTCCGCCGCACCAACTGGATCGAACAACTCCTCCCCTTGCTGGTTGTTACCGGTGCCCTCGGGCTCACCTACGCCTGGCACCGCGAACAGACCGGCGCAAATATCGCCCTAGTCAGCAGCGTCCTCTATCTGGGTCTGTGCGCCTACACCCTCATGCCATACTCCATCTGGACCCTCGGCGCCGCCATCGCACTGGCCGGCGCTTTGCTCCGCCTCGCGCATGGTGCTCCACGTGCACAGGATTTAGTGGAGCCACGCCATGAAAATCTCTGATCTTGCCACTCCGAAAGTCATCACCGCCGCCGGGTTTCTCTCCGTCCAACAGGCCGCGAGAAAGATGCGCGATACCCACGTCGGCGATATCGTCATCACCGTCGAAACCCGCGGCGGCGAGAGACCCATCGGCATCGTCACCGATCGCGATATCACTATCGGTGTCACCGCTCTTGGCCTCGACCCGTCCTCCCTGACCCTGGCCGAAATCATGAACCCGCGGCTCTTCACCGCCCATGCCAACGACGATGCCGACAGCGTCCTCCAAAGTATGCGCCGCATCGGCATCCGTCGCGCACCCGTCGTCGATGACGCCGGTCTCCTCTCCGGCATGTTCACCTTGGATGACTACCTTGAGCACCTCGCCCGCCGTCTCCTCGTCGTCAACGGCCTCATCCGCAAAGAGCGAAACCACGAACAGCACGCCCGCCTCGCCCTCACCTGACGAGCGGCAACGTCACCGCCACCACGGTCCCCAGCCCCGCTCCGGGTCGCACTCGCTCGGGATCAAACCCCTCTCCATCGTCGGAAATGGTCATCCGGATGCCGTCATTAGTGGTGCCGATCCGTACCTTTACCGCCGTCGCTCTGCCGTGGCGTGTCGCGTTGCGTAATGCTTCATGCGCAATCTGATACAGCGCCGTCGCCTGCTCCCGTGATAACGACTCCGTTCCGTCCCCCGCCTCCACCCGCACCGCTGGCCCACCGTGCTTTCCCGCCTCCGCCTCCAAACTCTCCAGCGCTGGCCCTAGCCCCGAATACTCCAGGCTCGTCGGGTGTCGTCGATGCGAAATCGCTCGCACCTCCTCCACAACACTGTCTACTAGCCGCCGCAAATTCCCAATTCCCTCCACGAGTCGCTGCCTCGGTCCATCCGCCTGCCGCTCCAGGAACCCCAACTCCATTCCAATGAAGGAGATGCTTTGCGTCAGGTCATCGTGCAGATCCCGCGCCATCCGCCGTCGCTCTTCCTCCTGTGCCGTCATCAACTGTCGCGCCAGCGCCTGCAGTTCTCGCCGGTATTCCGTCCGCTCCGTCACATCCAGCAGAAACGCGATCGCCGTCGGCCCGCCCGTCGTCCGAATGTGGCGGAGGCTGATCTCCAACGCCACTTCGCTCCCGTACTTCCTTCGGCCTGTTAACTCCCTCCGTGTTCCCATCCGCCGCGCGCCCGGGTCGTCGAAATAGGAGCGATGTGCCTCCTCGTGCCTCTCTCTCCACCGCTCCGGGATCAACTCACGCAGCGCCAATCCAGCCAATTCCTTCCGGTCGTAGCCGAACATCCGCTCCGCCGCCGGATTCGCGATCGTAATCCGCACCCCCTCGTCCACTCCCAGGATTGCCTCCCGAGCGTTCTCAATCACTGCCCGGAATCGCGCTGTAGCGCAGCGGCCGCCCGCCGGCACCGCGTAACGTCGATTCCCGACAGCAATACCTCCCCCTCCGCCACCGCTACCATCGACCACGACATCCGTCGTTGCGCTACTGCCTCGTTGACCCAATCGCTCTCCCGTACTCCCCCAGTGCCGGCCGCAAGCAGTAACTCCCACGCCCCCCGTTCGCATGCCTCCCTCGCGTCGATGCCGAGAATCCGCGCTGCTCCCCGGTTGCAGGCCAACACCTGTCCCGTGGCACTCAGCAGGAGCGCCGCAGCACCCAATGCATCCACGATCGCCGCCGCATACCCCGGCCTGGCCAGCAGCCCTTCTTGCCAACTCTCTCCAGACCCCATCCTGCCATCCCCCTATGCAACCGACCGCGCCAGCCCGTACTTCCGGATCCGGTAACGCAGCCGGTCCCGCGTCGTCCCCAGCGCCCGAGCCGCCCTCACTTGATTCCAGTTCGCCCGGTCCAAAGCCTGCCGCAATAGCGTCGACTCACACTGTTCCAGCATGCTCAACTCCTCTCCCCCCGCCAATTCTCCGCTCTCGCCTGGCGCCAGAAGATACTCCGGCAAATCCTCCACCTCTACGCGCGTCCCCTCCGCCACCATGCAGGCGTAGCCCAACACGTTCTCCAACTCCCGTACGTTCCCCGGCCACCGCTGTCGCTCGAAGATCCTCGCCGCTTCCGGCGAGATCGCCGTCACCCTCTTCGCATACCGTTCCGACCACTGCCGCAAAAAATGCTCCGTCAATGTCTCCAAATCTCCGACCCGCTCCCGCAACGCCGGCAAATGAATTTCCACCATCGACAACCGGTAGTACAAATCCGCCCGGAACTGCCGCGCTTGCATCGCTACCCGCAGATCCTTGTTCGTCGCCGCCACCACCCGCAAATTCACCTTCCTCGCCGTCAACGATCCCACCCGCTGTATCTCCTGGTTCTGAAGGACGCGTAGCAGTTTCGCCTGTGTCGACAACGGCATGTCACCAATCTCATCCAGCAGCAACGTGCCCCCGTCGGCATACTCGCACTGCCCCACCTTGTCCCGGTCCGCGCCTGTAAACGCCCCTCGCACATGTCCAAAGAGCTCACTCTCAAATAATGTCTCCACCACCGCGGAGCAGTTCACCGTCACAAATCGCCCCGCGGCCGGACTCATGTCGTGCAGCGCCCGTGAGATCACCTCTTTTCCCGTCCCCGTCTCCCCGGTCACCAGAACCGTCCGGAAGTACGGCGCCACACGTGCAACACAGGCCACCACTTGCGCCATCTGCGGACTGCGCCCGATCGCGCCCGCAAGCGGCCCATTTCGGCCTACCGCCTTCCCGCTGCGGACGCTCTCGCTTTCGCGGATCGACAGTACATTACTGCGCATGGAAACACCTGTCACTTCTCTCCCGGCCATTTCCCCCGAAACGCGCCCGGAGTCTGGCCGGCAGCCAACCATTCCTGATTCGAGTCTATTCCCCTACTCCCCCTAACCGTACTCGTAGTTTTACGGGTTTTCCCGCAGCATCAGCAACCCCTCGCTTTCGTCCACCCCTTCGGCTATCCTCAAATCGACGCCGGAAAGCCGAGGCACTCGCCTCCCGTCCCGACCAGGGAGTTCCGTTGAAACACCGAATCATTCTCGCCGATGACCATGCGCTGGTCCTCGACGGTCTACGCCGCATCCTTGAAGCGGAGTTTGACCTTGTCGCCGCCGTCCAGGATGGCCGCGCCCTGTTTGCCGCCGTCGAGCAGTTCCAACCGGAACTCGCCGTCTGCGACATCTCCATGCCCCAGCTCAATGGCCTCGACGCCTTTCAAAACTGCCTCGCCGCCCATTTCCCAACCCGCTTTGTCTTCGTCACCGCCAGCCCCGATGTCGCCCTCGCGACCCGCGCCATTCGTCTAGGTGCCTTTGGCTACGTACTCAAACACGCCGCAACGGAGGAACTCCTCGCCGCCTTACGCGAAGCCCTTGCAGGCCGCACCTTCATCTCTCCTCGCATCGCCGCCGAAGTCCACCAACGACTCTCTCGCAACCCAGCCGCCAACAACGAACTCACCTCCCGCGAACGCGAAGTCCTCCAACTCCTCGCCGAAGGCAAGACCATGAAGGAGATTGCTGCGATCCTCTGCGTCTCGCCCCGCACCGTCGAGTTCCACAAGAACAACATCACCGACAAAACCGGCCTTCACTCATCCGCCGAACTCGCCCGTTACGCCATCCGCCAGGGCATCAGCCTCGAGTTCATTTAGCCTGGGAGGCGACGAGTTGGCGCCGCCGCCTCCCTCTCCCACCCGCTTGCCTGATCCTAATGTGCCGTCTCTTTTGTCTTGCCGTTTTCAATCGGAATCTCCACGCGCCGTTTCGCCATCTCCGGTATCGGAATCGTGACTTCCAATACCCCCTTGGCGAATTTTGCCGTCGCCCCGTCCAGTTTCGCCCCTTCCGGCAACGCTACCGTCCGGCGGAACGTCCCAAACGCCCTCTCACTGTGGTAGTACCCTTCCTTTTTCGATTCCTTTTCGTGCTTTCGTTCTCCGGCAATCGTCAGTAGCCCGTCCATCACGCTCACCTTCACGTCATCTTCTTTCACCCCAGGCAAGTCGGCCTTGATGAACAACCTGTCCTTCTCTTCCCTCACCTCAATTGCCGGCCGCCATTCAGCGATCTCTTTCATCTCCTTCGACGCCGGCCCGAACGATTTCTCCATCTCTTCGGTGAACTTGCGCATCATTGCAAACGGGTTCATCGAAAATAAGCCGCTCTCAAAAAACGGATCCCACCCCGGCATCCGCGACACTCCGGTCTCCGTTTTTGGTGGTTTCACTACGTTTACTTCAGGCATTCTAATGCCTCCTTCCTGCATACTTCACCCTTTCCCATGCAACCGGAGCGCCGTTTCCGCCCCCCTCATTTGCCGCCCCTCCGCGTCCCGGCCTGCGGATAGTTCCCCACTCTGGGTGTTTTCCCCCGGGGTTTCCCCTTTCTTACCGCGCGTCCGCCAACTCGCTCAGTCTCGGCATCAGTATCTTCCGGCTCGGCCTCTCCACCGTCCGGTAAAGTACCAGCGCTCCGCCCGCCGCCACTGCCCAGCACAAAGGCAGTGCTCCCCAGTAAGCCACCGCGGGCGCCCCCGCCGCCGCCATCGGTGGAAATGCCAGCATCGCGATCAGTTTCACCACAGGCCCATGGACCAGGTAAAACGAGTATCCCGTCCGTCCAAATCCCGCCGCATAACGCACCATCCGCGATTGCTCGCTCAACCGGTACCGCCGTTCCACAATCAACGCTAATCCCACCAGTCCAGACACCAAGCCTAGCCCGCTCGCCGAATAGAGCCCCCTCGCGAGGGTCCTCGGCCACTCTGCTCCCAGCAACTGCCCGTCCAGCAGGATCCTTACCACCAGAAGCATCCCAGTCAGCGTCAGCAACGTTTGGGGAATCCACACTCTGCCCCGGCCCCACGCTGCCGCCTGAACCTCAAACACAAGGCACCCCGCCGGCACATAAGCGAACCGGATCGATGGTACCTCCGTCGACAACGCCACTGCGAATACCCCCACCGTTACTCCGGACCAGACCGCCAGCCGCCCATCCCTCTCCGTACCCGCCCTACGCAACCACTCCCCCACAATAGGAAACAGCAGGTAGCCCGCCACAATGTAACTCAGTGTCCATGTCACCGTCAGCACCGGGCGCTCCGGGAACAGCCCCGGAAACAGGAGTAGTTGCTGCAAAAGCGTCTGTACTGTAGCCGCAGCCACCTCCGCCCGTGCATACCTCGGCCGCAAACTGGAAAAGCCCACCGCCAGCAGGAGCATCACCAGGTACGGAACATAAATCCTGATCAGCCGCAGCGCCACGAATCTGCCGTACGTGAATCGTCCGCTAGCCAGGTTCTGCGCCATGAAGTAGCCGCTCAACAACAGCAGAAGATTGGTGCCGATGCTGCCGATCCGAGCCGCCACCCACTCCATCCCATCCACCGCCGCCGATGCCGTTGTCCATCCTTGCGCGAATCCCGAAAAGTGAAATACAAACACCACCGTCGCGGCACCCGCACGCAAAAGATCGAAGGCCGGGAGTCGGCGCGGGTTGGATTCGTTGGTTGTCAAAGGTCTTTGTGCGAACGCACAAACTATCCTACACCCCCAACCGGAATCCTGGCTTCCGCCATCTCCCTGGAGGCGCTAGAATTGATGAACGGCCTTATTTCCCCCTTGCCCGGGTGGCGAAACCGGCAGACGCAACGGACTTAAAATCCGTTTCCGCGAAAGTGGAGTGCGGGTTCAAGTCCCGCCCCGGGCACCAGTAGAATGGGTTATGCGCGCCGCCGCCCTCGCCCTCCTTGCCCTCTCCCTCAACGCCCAAAGCGCACTTCACTTCCAGTCCGACTTTCCACCCGATGAGTTCCAGGCCCGCTGGGCCAAGGTATACGACAAAATCGGCCCCAATGCCATCGCCCTCCTTCAAGGCGCCCCCTTCGAAGGTGGTTTCGCCTTCCCCCGCCAAACCAACGATTTCTACTATCTCTCCGGTGTCGAAACCCCGCATAGCTACCTGCTCCTCGATGGCCGCTCCCGCAAAGCCACTCTCTTCCTTCCCCAGCGCAACCGCCGCCTCGAACAAAGCGAGGGCCGCGTCCTCTCCGCCGATGACGTTGAACTCGGCCGCAAACTCACCGGCGCCGATGCCGTCCTCCCCAATACCGCCATGCAGGGTGACTGGCTCAACAACGCCACCACCATCTTCACTCCCTTCGCCCCTGCCGAAGGCGCCGCCCAGCAGCGCATCGAACTCCAAAATGCCAACGCCGCCATCGCCAACGACCCATGGGACGGTCGACTCTCCCGCGAGCAGCACTTCGTCGGGCTCCTCCGCGCCCGCTATCCCCGCGCCAAAGTCGAAGACCTCTCCCCCATCCTCGATGAACTCCGCAGCCTGAAATCCCCCCGCGAAATCGCCCTCATCAAACGCGCCTCCCAGATTGCTGGTTACGCCCTCATCGAGGCCATGAAAGGTACCCGCCCAGGGCTCCGCGAATACCACCTCGACGCCGCCGCCCGCTACGTCTTCCTCGCCAACGGTGCCCGCCTCGAAGGCTACCGCTCCATCACCGCCTCCGGCACCGCCAACATCTGGAACGGCCACTACTTCCGCAACAATAGCGTCCTCGACGGCGGCGACCTCGTCCTCATGGACTTCGCCCCTGACTATCATTACTACACCAGCGACGTCACCCGCATGTGGCCCGTCAATGGCAAGTTCAGCGACGTGCAAAAAGAGCTCTTGGGCTTCGTCCTCGAATACCGCGACGCCGTCATCAAGGTGATCCGCCCCGGCGCCACCGTCAACCAGCTCCGCGAAGAAGCTGCCGCCGCCATGGAGCCCGTCTTCAAACGCTGGAGATTCTCCAAACCCGTCTACGAAAAGGCCGCCCGCACCATGGTCGAAACCGGCGGCGGTGTCTTCTCCCACCCCGTCGGCCTCGCCGTCCATGATGATGGCCCCTATCACCACGGTCCCCTCCGCCCCGGCCATGTCTTTTCCATTGATCCCCAACTCCGCGTCAATAGCGAAAATCTCTACATACGATATGAAGACGTTGTCGTCGTCACCGAAACCGGTTGCGAGAACTTCACCGATTTCCTTCCCTCAAAGCTCGAGGACATCGAAAAGCTCATCGGCGGCGCCGGCATCATCCAGCAATACCCGCCCCGCTGGACTCCTGCCGCGCAAACTCCCTAACCCCCCTGCCGTTGCGGTAAAACCCTCGGCCGTTGAAAACAAATGGCCGCCGCCGGATTCCTCGTCTTCTTTTGGGGGGCCGTCTCCCACATGGCCCTCAACATCGAGATCTTTATCCGGCCTCCCCCCGATGAGGATCCCGTCATCGAGTTCCTTCAACAGCACATCAAGGCCAGGGCGTCTACTTCATCCCCAATGAAATGGACCCCTTCAAACTCGAAGAACGCATTAAGATCTCCCCCGTGCCACGCTTGTCTTCGTCCCCGCCGGCACCCCCTTTGTTTTCGCCAACTCACTCGCCACCCAACTCCTCCTCGAAATCCTCTGCGGTTTCCTTGCCCCCTCCATTCTCCCCGGAGCGATCGAGTATGGAATACCCGGACTCCTCTTCGGCCTGGTATTCAGCAGACTCCTCAGTATAGAAAGGCCGGGGAGCCCATTCCCCGGCCTTTCGCTTATGGCGCCAGCGTGTAGTTCACATCCACCATCGTCTGTATCTCCACCGGCGCCCCATTCAGCAGCGTCGGCGTATATTTCCACTGGTTGACAGCGTCCATCGCCGACCGCGCCAGCTCTGGCGACGGCGCCATCAGCAGCGTCAGCCCCAGCACATCCCCTTCCTTCCCGATCACCGCCTGCATCCGCACCGTCCCTTGCACCCGCGCCGCTTTCGCCTCTGGCGGATACACCGGTCGCACCATCTTCAGGACCTTCGCCGCCTGCACATTCCCACTCACCCGGATCCGCTTCGGCGTAGAATCATCGGCCACCGGCCCCGGCCCGCCCTGCCCTCCGTCCACCGTCAGCGTCTCCTGGATCCGCCCCAGCGAAAGGTACAGATCGGCTCGCGCCGTCGTCCCGGCAGCAATCTTCCGCCCCGAAATCTGCAGCCGTGCATACCCTGGCTTCAGCACTTCAATCGAGTACGTCCCCTCCGGCACGCCCGATACTGAGTAGGTCCCATCCGCACCCGTCTCAAAAGTGTAGTCGGAAACTCCCTTAAGTACCACCTTGGCCCCTGGAATCACTCCCACCACGTCTCGCACGGTCCCCTTCATCTGCACCCCGGCGTCCTGCCACGCCACCAGCGGCGAAACCAGTCCCAATCCCACCACGATTACTGCCATCACCCTTAGTGCCGATACCGCTCCCCTTCGCCGAGTGCCGTCCAACACGGCCAGCACCCGGCCCTCCAACTCCCGCGGCTTGGCCATCGCCATCACCGCCGCCGGTGTCGAGTGCCCGGAAGCCTCCCGCGCCACCGCTACCAGATTCTCCGCATAATGCTCCGCGGAACGTCCCCTCAATACCTGATCGTCACAAGACATTTCACTCTCCTTCCTCTGTTGGGCCGCGGCCCACCAGGCCAGCGGATGAAACCAATACAAGCAACAGGCCAGCGTTCCCACCAGCCGCCACCATAAATCCCGCCGCCGCACATGCGCCAGCTCGTGATCCAATACCATCTCCAGCCGTTCGGCCGGCCACTCGTCCGCCGTCGCCGGCAGCAGGATCACAGGCCCCGCCGCCACTGCCGGCATCTTCAACCCCGCGCACATTCGTACCGCAACCCCCGCATACGTCGAATGCTCCGTCGACGATGCCACCATTCCCGTCACCCGTACAAATCCCAACAACCACCACACCGCTACTCCCGCCATCCCCGCGATCCACGCCCACCTCCCCAATCCCGCATAGTCCACCGCCCGGTCCTCCGGCCCTACCGAGATCGTGATCTTCTGTACCTCCAACACCGGCCCGGACAACACCACCGCCGGCGGTTCATACCGCAGCAGCACCGGCAATGCCAGCGATAAAACCAGCGCCACCGTCCACACCGCGTGCCGCTCCGCTGCCGCCCACCGCCGCCCCGCCAGATGCACCACGAGTCCCGCGCAACCCAGCAACACCGTCATCCCCATCAAACACCGCAATGCGAGCATCTACATACCCTCCTTCCGGGCCTTCGTGATTAATGCCTCCATTCGCTCCAACTCTTCCGCCGTCAGCTTTACCCCATCCCCGCCCAGCAATGCCGCCATCGCCCCAGCCGCGGATCCCTCAAAAAATGTATCCAATACGTGCCGCAACGCACTCCGCCTCGCCGCCTCCGCTTCCACAACCGGCAGATACACATACCGCGGCCCGTCCTCCCGGTGCCGCACATGTCCCTTCTCTTCCAGAATCCGCAACAGCGCCCGGACAGCCGAATAGCTGGGCGCGTCTTCCAGGTCCCCCTGAATCTCCATCGCCGTCGCTTCCTTCCGCCGAAACAAAACGTCCAAAATTTGTCGTTCCCGCCTCGACAGCGCCGGAACCCCATTTGTTTTCTCTTTCATGCTAAAAACTTAGCACCTCTCTGCTAGCTTTTTAGCATATCTGTGGGTCTTGTCAAGCCTTTTCTTTTTCCTCCGCTATCATGGTGTAGGATCCGTCCGTGAATACCCCCTCCAAGTACCCGCCTACCTCCCCGGACCTTGCCGACGCGCGCGGCAAACGGATCGGCATCCTCATCGTCGCCTATAATGCGGCGACCACCCTCGCCAAGGTCTTCCGCCGCATCCCTGCCGTCGTCTGGCAAAACGTCGAAGAGGTCGTGGTCTTCGATGATGCCAGCCAGGACGAGACGTTTGAACTGGCCCTCGGCTACCTCCAAGTCAACCCCAACGCCAAGATCAAAGTTTTCAAGAACGAAAAGAACCAGGGCTACGGTGGCAACCAGATCCTTGGCTACCGCTACTTCATGGAGAAGGGCTTCGACATCGTCGTTCTCCTCCATGGCGACGGACAGTACGCCCCCGAAATCCTCGCCCACATGTATCACCCGCTGGTTACTGGCGCGGCCGATGCCGTATTCGGCTCCCGCATGATGAAGGAGTTCGGCGGTCCTCTCCAGGGCGGTATGCCGCTCTACAAATACGTTGGCAACAAGATCCTGACATTCTTTGAGAACCGCGCCCTCAATCTCAACCTTACTGAGTTCCACTCCGGCTACCGCGCCTACGACCTCCACGCTCTCCGCTGCATCGACTTCAGCAAGATGACTCACGATTTCCACTTCGACACGGAAATCATCATCAAGCTCCAACACCAGCGCTTCCGCATCCACGAAATCCCCATTCCCACCTACTACGGCGATGAGATCTGCTATGTCAACGGCATGAAATACGCCGAAGACGTCGTTAAGGCGGTTTACCGCTACCGCTCTTGCGTGAACGGGGCCCATTCCTATCCCGAGTTCGCCGAGTATTTCCACCACTACGCCCTCAAGGACGCCCCCTACTCCAGCCACTTCTACGCCGCCCGCCTTGCCGGCAATAACAATAAACTGCTCGACGTTGGTTGTGGCGAAGGGTTCTTCGCTGAACACCTCCGCAACAACGGCAACGAAGTCACCGGCATCGACGCGCTGGAAACGCCCATCCACGCCGCCGCCATGCGCGAGTACTTCCAGGCCGACCTCCAGCTCGGCCTGGGCCCCGTCGCCTCTCATCTCCGCGGCCTGGAGTTCGATAAGGTCCTCATCCTCGACGTCCTTGAGCACCTGAACAACCCCGACCGGGTGCTCCGCGATGTGCTCCCACTGCTCCGCCCGTCCGGCGGGTCGGTGATTGTCTCGCTCCCGAACGTGGCCAACATTTTCGTCCGTCTGAATCTCCTCTTCGGCAGATTCGATTATGCGGACCGCGGCATTATGGACCGCACCCATGTCCGTTTTTATACCCGGAAAACGGCACGCGAGCTTCTCGAGAGCAACGGCTACCGCATCGTTAGCGAGCATTACTCCATCATTCCGTTGGACCGCGGTCTCCGTGTGAAGCCACAGGGGGCGATCGACCGATTCGGTTCAGCAATCCTAAAGGTTCTAACCTCGGTATTTCCTACGCTCTTTGGCTACCAACTGATATTCGAAGCCAAGCCCGCCGCTATCGGTGTAAAGTCCTTAGCGGATCTCCCCGCCTCCGCCGCCGTCCGCTCCCATTGACCAAGAATGGTGCAGGTTGCGGTCGTCCCTGTTCTATCTCTCTTTTTTTTCAACACGCTAGCGCCATAGTCGCTGCCCGTTTCGTTAGCCGTCGGTCCCCCAAAGGACTTTTCCTAAAACATCCCGTTCTCCCGAGCCAATCCCTCATTCAACGTAATCCCAAACCCCGCCCCTTCCGGCACATCGATATACCCGCCCACAAACCGCTCCGCCGGCCGCACTAACGCCCCACGCCAATCCACCTCCCCCCACTGCAGCTCCAAAATCCGAAAATTCTTCATCCCGGCGCACAACTGCACTGACGCCGCCGTCGCCACCGGCCCCGTGGGATTATGTGGCGCCACCGTCACCCCATATGCCTCCGCCATCGCCGCAATCCGCGTCATCTCCAACACTCCCCCGCAATGCTTCACGTCCGGCATAATTACCTCCACCGCCTTCTCCCGACACAACCCCTCGAACCCCTTCACCCCAAACAAAAACTCCCCGCCCGCCATGTCTTGCTTGATCCCTCGCCGAATCTGCACCGTCTCGGCCAGCCTCTCCGGCGCTACCGGTTCTTCATACCAATCCAGCCCCACCGGCTCCAGCTTTTTCGCCACCGCCACCGCCCGTGCCACCGTGAAGAACGAGTGCACGTCGGTCATGATCTTCACGTCCTTCCCTACCGCCTCCCGCACGGCGAACAGGCACTCGACTCCCTGTTCCACAAACGCCTCGGTGTCCACAAACTTGTCCCACGGCGCCAGCTTCAATGCCCGGAACCCCTCCCCCACCGCTCGCTTCGCCGTCGCCGCAAATCCTGCCGGCGTTCGCGGCTGCGCCGTCCGGTTGATGTTCGCATATACCGGCAGCCGGTCGCGCACCTTCCCGCCCAATAGCGCGTACACCGGCACATCCAACACCTTCCCCGCCATATCCCACATCGCCTGTTCCAATGCCGAATGCACGGTCCGCTCAAGCAGATTCCCCAGGGTCACCGTCTGCCGGAAGTACTCCACATCAAACGGCGATCGCCCCTGCAGCACGGCAAACTGGCGCGCCAGCTCTACCCGCAGCGCCGCCACATTGTCCGGGGTCGTCCCCAGGATCCCAAACGCATCCGACGCCTCCCCCAACCCGTCCACCCCCGCGTCGCTTCGCACCCGCAGCAGCAGCCACACTGTACGTGCCGTCGCTCGCACCGGCAACAACTCAACCGCGGTCATCCGCACACGCGGCCGCCCCGCCGCCGCCAACCCACCCATAAGAAACGCTCGCCGGTTCATAATGACAAGGATGCCTCTTCATCCCCTCGCTGGCAAACCCGCCCCCCAAAGTATCCTCATCGATCCCGCCCTCCTCGAAGATCAGTACTTCCGCAATACCCCCGATCCATCCGACCCCCTGCAAAAAGTCTCTTTCGGCACCTCCGGCCACCGCGGCACCACCGCCAACAGTACATTCACCGAGGCTCACATCCTGGCCATCACCCAGGCCATCTGCGACTACCGCTCGGCCAACGGCATCGCCGGCCCCGTCTTCCTCGGCAAAGATACCCACGCTCTCTCCGCCGTAGCCCAGCAGTCGGCCATCGAAGTCCTCGCTGGGAATGGTGTCGCCACGTACATCCAGAAAAACGACGGCCCCACTCCCACTCCCGTCATCTCCCGCGCCATCATCCGCTACAACCGCGCCCAGCCCATTAACCTCGCCGACGGCATCGTCATCAGCCCATCCCACAACCCCCCCGCGGACGGCGGCTTCAAATACAATCCCCCCAACGGCGGCCCCGCCGAATCCGACGTAACCACCTGGATTCAGAACCGTGCCAACGCCCTCCTTGTCAACAACAATCGCGATGTCCGCCGTACCGCCTACGGCTCCTATATCCACGACCACGACTACATCTCCCCCTACGTCGACGACCTCAAAGATGTCATCGACGTGGACGCCATTCGCGACGCCAAACTCAACCTCGGCGTCGACCCTCTCGGCGGCGCTTCGCTTCACTACTGGGCACCCATCGCCGCTCAGTACGAACTCACCATCCAAAACGTCAACCCCCGCCTCGACCCCACTTTCTCCTTCATGACCCTCGACCACGACGGTCAGATCCGCATGGACTGCTCCAGTCCCTACGCAATGGCCAGCCTCGTCGGACTCAAGGACCGCTTCGCCGTCGCCTTCGCCACCGACCCCGACGCCGATCGCCACGGCATCGTCGTCCCTTCTGCCGGCCTCCTCAACCCCAATCACTACCTCGCCGTTGCTATCAACTACCTGGTCCGCCACCGTCCCCACTGGCCCCAGTTCGCGGCGGTCGGCAAAACCCTTGTCTCCAGCAGCATGATTGATCGCGTCGTCCACGCCTCCGGTCGCCCCCTCGCCGAAGTCCCTGTCGGATTCAAATGGTTCGCCGGCGGCCTCAGTGACGGCAGCTACGTCTTCGGCGGTGAAGAGAGCGCCGGTGCCAGCTTCCTCGAACGCAAAGGCCAGGTCTGGACTACCGACAAAGACGGCCTGCTCCTTGACCTTTTAGCCGCCGAAATTACCGCTGTCACCGGCCGCGACCCCGGCCAGCACTACCAGTCTCTTACCGAAAAGTACGGCGCCCCCAGTTACACGCGCATCGATGTGCCCACCACCCCTGCCCAAAAAGCAAGGCTGTCCAAGCTCGATGCCACCACGATGACCGCAACCACCCTCGCCGGCGACTCCATCACCAGCATCCTCACCCACGCCCCGGCCAACAACGCACCCATCGGCGGCGTCAAAGTGAACACGGAGAACGGCTGGTTCGCTGCACGCCCCTCCGGCACTGAAAACATCTACAAGATCTACGCCGAAAGCTTCCAGGGTGACGAGCACCTCAAGTCCATCGTTGCGCAAGCCCAGGAAATTGTCACCGCCGCCGTCAGCGAATCCTGAGAACTTCCTTACAATTTTTGGGCCCGAAGTCACTACGATCAGGTCATGAGACTCGTACTGCTCAGCCTGATCGCCGCCTCCCTCTTTGCCGCCGATGTTCCATTCGCGACTGTTCGTTCCTCCGGCCTATACGATGCCGATGGGACCGTGCTCTACAGTGTCTACATCGCCACCGCCGGCCAGAAACTGGAGGACGTGGCCATCGGCGGCACTATTCCGCTGGGAACCCGTTTTCTCGAAAGCGTAGATGTCCCTGCCGGCGTCGTCTTTGAAGGGGTGCGCGACAACGTCGCCGTCTGGAGTATCAAGGAAGTGCCGGCTGACCGTCTCATTGGCCCGTTCACCTTCCGTGCCCGCCCCGACGGCGCTGCTGCCGTGATCGCCGAACCGGCCGCCGCCGTGTCGTACCAGAAACCGGAACAAGGCATCGTCGAGTTTGCGGGTAAGGACACAATTCTGCAAAAGCTCGAGTCCAAGGGTTCGGTCATCTTCGATCAACGTGGCACGCTCGACGCTGCGGGCAAGAACGCCCCGGTAGAAATCGGAAGAACTGGTGTGATTCTCTTCGTCCCCGAAGGCGCCGTTCGCACCCAGACGACGTTCACAGTCGAGCGCGAAGCAATCGACAATGACCGTCTGCCCAAAACCGAGGACCCCCTCTGGTGGTGTGGCCTGTACAAGGTGTCGGTCAGTCCCGAGGAGCAGTCCTCTAAGCCCGTTTCGATAATCTTTCCCACTCGCCGCCACGTCACACCGGGAATCGCCGTGGAGGTGGCAACGAACTCCGATGGCAGTTTCTCCAAGCAATCCACCGGCTCCCGGGGCTTCGGCTTCGGCGGTTTCGGTGGCTCCTGTTCTTCCTTCCCGTTCGGCACCATCGGGTGTAATGGTGGCTTCACCCCCTGCAATTTCAATTGCGGCAGTGGCTTCGGCAGCTTCAACCAGTTCGGTTTTGGCGTACGCGTCGCTGACCGTACCCAATCCACGGCCTCGATCAACCAACTGACCTCAGCCTTTGGCACGCCCACGACCCCCGTCCAGGCCATCACCGACGGCACCAGCAACACTATCATTGCCATTCTCATCGGCCGTCGCTAACAGCAAGCCGAATCATTCCTGTCGGCGAATCAACAGGGAAGTGAGCCTCGCACCGACGGTAGATTTGGCGTCACCGGATCGAAGCGCCGGGTACGTCCTACTTCGCCGGAGGGGCAACCGCCCGAGAGACGAGCGCGTCGTGGCGGATGCAAAGCCCGCCGGAGCAGGCGCGCCAACCGCCGGTGATGGGGGATAGCGTGGCGCCGGAGGGGGGAGGGAGTTCGCGGGCGGTGGCCCAACGTTTGTTCGCTCTTTGGAAGTCGTACTGGCTCTGGTAGTAGGACTGGAGAGTCATGCGGAGGGGCCAGGCGGGGTCGGGTTGGGCGCCTTCGGTGGCGCTGGTGACGAAGCGGACGTAGCCCCAGTATTCGGGCAGGTGCATGTTGATCTTGCCCTGGGGGGACCAGACCCAGTTGTCCTCCTTGGTGTTGGGGACGCGGCGGTATTTGCCCTGGTGGATTTCATGGCGCCACTCGACGCGGGAGAAGTTGACGCGCCAGGTATCGCCTTTGCGGGGCGGGAGGGGGGAGCGGGCGGCGGAGCCGAAGGCGGACCACGGGACGGCGATCTCGAGCGTCCAGCTACTGTCGGTATCGGTGGGGTTGTTGAGGGTTCCGTTGATGTGTACGGCGGTTTTCAGGCCGGGGATTTCCCAACCGTTGTCGGCTTTTCCGGAGTCCTTGTAGGGTTTGTTCAGGAAGAGATCCCAGCCGGTGTTGAGGGCGTTCATTTCGAACTCGAAGTATTCGTGGCTGTCGGAGTTGGGGTCGATGAAGAATTCGAAGTCGTTGTCGTGGAAAATGACGGAGTCGTGTCTGGTGAGGGTGGCCCAAACGTGGGGCTCCTCGAGTTCGGCGGCGATGTAGAAGAAGTTCTGGTCCCAGAGCATCTTGGCGCGGGTCCGGAAGCGGGGCTTCGGTTTGGCTGAGCCTTCGATATCGACAAAGTAGGAAGTCCAGGGGGCGGCATCCCATTGGGAGTCGATGCGGCCGTCGATATGGATGGGCTCGGAGGCGAAGGGCGCGGCGTAGGCGAGGGGGGCGGGCGGTTGTTGGGCGTGGAGGGCGGAAAGGGCCAGCAGAGCGAGGAGAGGGGCCATAGAGCTATTGTCGCTATATGCGATTTATGATGCTGATAATGTGCGCGGCGGCGGTGTGGGCCGACGGGCGCGACGCGTTGCTGCGGAAAATGGAAGCGGCGATGGGTCCGCTGCCGAAGTTGGACCGGAGGCGGGGGCTCGTAGTGGAGACGCTGCGTTCCGAAGACGCCGGGAGCTACCGGCGAAGCAAGATAAGCTATGAGCCGGAGGCGGGGCGGCGCGTCTTTGCGTGGCTGCTGGTACCGAAGGGGGGAGGGCGGCGGCCGGCGGTCCTGGCGTTGCACCAGACGACGCGGATCGGGAAAGATGAACCGGCGGGTCTGGGCGGGAAAGAAAATCTGCATTACGCGAGAGAGTTGGCCGAGCGCGGCTGGGTGGTGCTGGCGCCTGACTATCCTTCGTTCGGGGACGATCGGACCGACTTCGCGCGGGACGTGTATGGGAGGGGGTATCAGAGTGGGACGATGTACGGGATTGTGAATCATCTGCGGGCGGTGGATCTACTGGCGCGGCACCGGCGGGTGGACCGGGGGCGGATTGCGGTGATCGGGCACTCGCTAGGCGGCCATAACGCTCTGTTCGTGGCGGCGTTTGACCAGCGCATACGGGCAGTGGTGACCAGTTGCGGGTTTACGTCCTTTGCCAAGTACTATGGGGGGAATCTGAAGGGCTGGACTTCGCCGCGGTACATGCCACGTATTGCGGAGGTTTACGGGAACAGCCCGGAAAAGGTGCCGTTCGATTTCACCGACGTGCTGGCGGCGATTTCGCCCCGAGCGGTATTTGTGAATGCGCCGCTGCACGATTCGAACTTCGAAGTTTCCGGCGTGGATGATGTGGCGCTGGCGTTACAAGGGAAGTTCGGGAAAGGGCGGTTGGTAGTGGTGCGCCCGGAAGCCGAGCACGACTTTCCAGAGGCGGTGCGAAGACAGGCGTACGAGTTTCTTAACGTTCTTAACAAATGATTTGAAACGGTTTTCGCTTTTACAAGTTTTTTACAAGTTGTGAACGACCTTCCTGAGGAACTCCCCTAATCTACCCTCATGGAGCGCACGACGATGTACAGTGATGAACACCTTTCGATCGAAATGACGGGCACGGTGGAGTTGGATTGCCGCCAGATGGTGCTGACCCGGAAAGAGTTTGAACTGCTGGCGATGCTGGCCCGCAATGCTGGGGAGATTGTCCCGCGGGACATCCTGCTGGGAACGGTTTGGGGGTACTGCGAAGGGACGCGGACGCGCACTCTGGACGTGCACATCCGGCGGCTGCGGCGGAAGCTCGGCGCGTTCGGTGATACCTATATTCAGACAGTGTTCGGGGTGGGTTACCGGTTTGAGCGGTATCGTGCGCCGCGGCCACTGTTGACATACTCGATGCCGGCTTACGCGGCGACCGCGTAAGAGGGAATTGCGCCGGCGTGGGCGGCGAGGGCCAATTGGCCAGTACAATAAAGGATTGCCCATGCAGGTTCGTATTGCTCCATCCAAAGCGCTAGGCGGCGCAATCCGCCTCCCCGGCGACAAGTCGATTTCTCATCGTTACGCCATTCTGGCGGCGATTGCGGAGGGGACTTCGACGCTGAAGAACTTCTCCAGCGGCGCGGATCCGCACTCGTCGCTGGGATGTGTCCAGTCGCTGGGGATCCAGGTGGAAAAGTTGGACGGCGAAGTGAAAGTTCACGGGAAGGGACTGCGTGGACTGCAATCGCCGAAGGGGGATCTGGACGCGGGGAATTCAGGGTCGACGATCCGGATGCTGAGCGGGATTCTGGCGGGGCAGCCATTTTCGTCGACGATCTTTGGCGACGAGTCGTTATCGCGGCGGCCAATGAAGCGGATCATGACGCCGCTGGAAAAGATGGGGGCGCGGATCGAAGCGGTGGACGGCACGTATCCGCCGATTACGATTCACGGGACGCGGCAGTTGCGGGCGATCCATTACGAGTCGCCGGTGGCGTCGGCGCAGGTGAAAAGTTGTGTGCTATTTGCCGGGTTGAGCTGTGACGGGGAAACCTCGGTGACCGAGCCGCACAAGACACGGGACCATTCTGAGATCGCGCTACGGGAGTTCGGCGCGGAGATCCTGGTGGATGGGCGGACGACGACGGTGACCGGCGGGAAAGAATTGGAAGCGAGGGAGTTGTACGTTCCCGGGGACCTGTCCGGCGCGGCGTTCTTCCTGGTGGCGGCGCTGATGAGCCAGGAGGCGAACGTCATTCTATACGACGTGGGCGTGAACCCGTCGCGAACAGCGCTGATTGATTTCTTGGTTGGCGGCGGGGCGCAGATCAAGGTGCTGGATGTCCGATCGTCGGGTGGGGAGCTGGTTGGGGATTTGCAGGTACGGAGTTCGCGGTTCCAGGGCGGGGTGATTGAGAAGGGGCTGACGGCGGGGTTGATCGACGAGATCCCGGTGCTGGCGGTGCTGGGTGCCTCGAGTGAGCACGGATTGACGGTGCGGGACGCGTCGGAACTGCGGGTGAAGGAGACGGACCGGATCGCGACGGTGGCGGACAATTTGCGGCGGATGGGGATCGAGATTGAAACCGCGGCCGATGGGTTCCACATTCCGGGCAAGCAGACATTCCGGGCGGCGGAAGTGGACAGTTTTGGGGATCACCGGATCGGGATGGCGTTCGCGGTGGCAGGCTTGGCTGCGGAGGGCGGAGACACGATTGTGAACGAGGCGGAGGCTGCCAGTGTGTCGTTCCCCGAGTTTTTCGCTACGCTGGAATCCATACGAACGTAGGGGTACCCGATGAGCGGAGAATCCGAACTAACGGTCGCTGGGCTAGCCCACGATCTGAATAATGTATTTGAAACGCTGTCTGAGGCGGCGGAGTTGTTGTCGGCCGATAGCAAATGGACGCGGTTGGCGAACACGATCCGGCGAAGCGTGCGGCGCGGAGAACGGATTGTCGCGAGTTTGAACGAGACGATCTCCGATGCTGGCGATTTGACGGAGATTCTGGACAACGCAGTACAGCACACGGAAGATGTGCTGACGTTCACGCGGGGATCGGCGATCCAATACGCCCGGAGGGTGGAGGCGGGGGTGACGCTTCCGGGGTCGCCGGCGGCGTGGGAGCGCGTCTTCGTGAACCTGTTTCTGAATGCCGCGCAGGCCAATCCGCAGGGAGTGGAGGTGGAGATCGGGGCGTCAAGCGCGGGCGGAGTGGTGACCCTGACGGTGGCCGACAATGGCCCGGGGATCCCGGCGGCGATTCTGCCAACGATTTTTGAGCCGAATGTGACGACGAAGAAGTCGAGGGGACGGCGGGGCTTGGGGTTGCATATCGTGCAATCGATTGTGGCCGAGCACGGGGGAACGGTGAGCGCGGCGAACCAGTATCCGCGGGGGGCGGCGTTCACGGTGACGCTGCCGCAAGCCGGATTGGCGTAAACTGGCTCTTCTATGGCAATTGCGATACTGATTGCCGCGCTTGCGGGCGCGACGCTGGCGCTGTTCTATCAGCCGCGGTGGTGGTTTCCAGAGGCGATTTCCGCGCACGGACAGGCCTATGATGCGCATTTTTTGCTCACTTTGTGCCTGATCGGCAGCATTTTTGTGTTTGCGCAGGGGGGGCTGGTGTGGGTGATTCTGCGCTACCGGGACCGGGGGCAGACGCCATCGGCGAGTGCGGGTAGCCACCGGTTGGAGTGGTTCTGGACGACGGCGACGGCGGTGGTATTCCTGGCGCTGGCGTTTGCGGGACAGGGAATCTGGGCGCGGGTGCATCTGGACGGGCCGGATGCGCGGGCGCTGCGGGTGGAAGTTATGGCGAAGCAGTTTGCCTGGTCATACCGCTACGCCGGAGCCGACGGGACGTTCGGGCGCATTGATTTGAAGCAGATTGACGACGCCGGAGGGAACCCATTCGGTATTGACGGGAAGGATCCGGCTGGCAAAGACGACATAACGGGGGCGATTCTTCGGGTGCCGGCAGGACGACCGGTGGAGTTGCAACTCAAGAGCCGGGATGTGATTCACAACTTCTTTGTACGGGAGTTGCGGCTGAAGCAGGACGTGGTGCCGGGAATGACGATTCCCCTGCGGTTTACGGCGGACAAGCCAGGGACCTATGAGGTGCCGTGCTCGGAGTTGTGCGGGCTGGGCCATCACCAGATGCGGAGTTCGCTGGTGGTGATGACGGCCGAGGATTTCGCGGCGTGGATGGCCGAGGCGCAGCAGAAAGTGGTCGCTCCATGAGGATTTTTTCAACCGACCACAAGGTGATCGGGAAGCAGTACATCGGGCTCTCCCTGTTCAGTGTTTTCCTGGGAATACTGCTGTCGCTGGTGATGCGTTTCCACCTGGTGCATCCGGATTCGAAGGTGCGGCTGTTCCAGGTGCTGTGGCCGGACGGGGCGCCAGGCGGGCAGATGACGCCGGAGTTGTACCTGTCGCTAATGACGATGCACGGGACGATTATGGTGTTTTTCGTCCTGACGACGGCGCCGCAATCGGGGTTTGGGAACTATTTTCTGCCGCTGCAGATTGGCGCGCACGACATGGCGTTTCCGGTGTTGAACATGCTGTCGTTCTGGACGACGGCGCTCTCGCTGGTGACGTTGTTGGCGGCGTTTGTGGTGGAAGGCGGGGCGCCTTTGTCGGGGTGGACGGCGTATCCGCCGCTGTCGGCGCTGGGAAAGATCACGGGGCCGGGGCAGGGGTTGGGGCAGGACTTGTGGATTGTCTCGATCGCGCTGTTCTGCCTGGCGAGCCTGATGGCGGCGATCAACTTCATTGTCACGGTGATTGAGTTGCGGGCGCCCGACATGGGCTATTTCGATATGCCGCTGACCTGTTGGGGCTGGTTTGTAACGGCGCTGATCAGCTTGTTCGCGTTTGCGGTGCTGCTGGCCGGAGGGATTCTGCTGCTGCTGGATCGGACGGCAGGGACGAGCTTTTTCATCCCGGGCGGGCTGATTGTGAACGACCAGGTGCAGTCGCGGTCGGGCGGGTCGCCGATCCTGTTTCAGCATCTGTTCTGGTTCTTCGGACACCCGGAAGTGTACATTGCGATTCTGCCGGGTATGGGGCTGATCAGCACTGTATTGAGTGTATTCAGCGGGAAGAAAGTATTCGGGTATCGCGCGATGGCACTGGCGATGCTGGCGATCGGGGTGTTGGGCTTTGTGGTGTGGGGCCACCACATGTTTATTGCCGGGATGAGCCCCTACTCGTCGATCACCTTCTCGGTGCTGACGCTGGCGGTGGGGGTGCCGAGCGCGGTGAAGACGTTCAACTGGCTGGCGACGCTGTGGGGCGGACGGCTGCGATTCACGGCGGCGATGCACTATGCGCTGGGGTTCGTTTCGCTGTTCATTACGGGTGGAATCACAGGGCTGGTGCTGGGGCAGCCGGGTCTGGACATCTACTTCCACGACACCTACTTCGTGGTGGCGCACTTTCACCTGATTATGGGCGTGGCGGCGGTATTTGCGATTTTTGCCGGGCTGCACTACTGGTTTCCGAAAATGCACGGGCGTTTTTTGAGTGAAAAGCTAGGAAAAATCCACTTTTTTCTCACTTTTGCTGGTGTATATGCGGTGTTTGTGCCGTTGCACTTTGCCGGGTTTGTGGGGAATCCGCGGCGCTATCCGGACTTCAAAGAGTACGAGTTCTTGAAGCAGGTGATGCCGCTGCATATCGGGGTTACGCATGCCGCGTATTTCCTGGCGACGGTGCAACTGATCTTCCTGTTCAACTATTTCTGGAGCCAGAAGCGGGGCGCACCGGCACCGGGAAATCCGTGGGGCGCCGGGACGCGGGAGTGGACTGGTGACTAGCGTGGGGCGGACAGGGCAGACGCTGCTGGTAGCGGCGAGTTCGATGCTTTTCGCCGCGTTTACGAGCGCCATGGTAGTGCGGCGGGGATTGAGCGATGATTGGGCAGCGCCGGCGCTGCCGGGGTGGATCTGGGCGACTCTGCTTTTGGGACCGGCGGCGAGTTGGATGATTCAGCGGGGTTGGGCACGCGGGGCAATGGGAGCGGGCGGGGTGCTGGTGGCGGCACAGTTGGCGGTGCTGGGCGGGTTGCGGATGGGAGTGATCGGTGAAGCGTTTCTGTCGGTGCTGGTAGCCGCCCATGCGGTGCATGCGGCGGCGGGTGTGTGGGCATTGGGGCGGTTTGGAGCGGCGGCGGCGATTTTCTGGAACTTTGTCGGAGTAATGTGGATCTATCTGCTGTTTCTATTCGGGGTGTGGGCATGAGCACGGGGCAGAATCCGCCGGGCGTGAAGACGCTGGGTATGTGGCTGTTCGTACTGAGCGACCTGTTGACGTTTGCGACGCTGCTGGTGGTCTATTCGGCGCTGCGGTTGGCGAATCCAGACTGGCCAAAGCCGTTTTCGCTCTCCCCGGCGATCGTGTTTTCGACGGTGATGACGCTCGTACTGCTGGCGTCGAGCCTGACGATGGTTTGGGCGGTGGGTGCGATGGAGCGCGGGGAGAGGGCGCTGGCGGTACGGTGGCTGGTGGCGACAATTGCGGGCGGGGCTGCGTTTATTGGGCTGCATTTGACGGAGTGGCGGCACCTGATGTTGGTGGAGCAGATTACGCCGGCTGGCAATCCGTGGAACGTGCCGGTGTTCGGGGCGGTCTTCTTCGGGATCACGGGCCTCCATATGGCGCATGTGGCGGCTGGCCTGGTGTATTTGAGCATTCTGGCAACGGGAGTGTCGCGAGGGAAGTTTACGGCCGAAGATGTGGAAACAGGGGGGGTGTACTGGCACTTTGTGGACGTGGTGTGGATGTTTGTGTTTCCTCTGGTGTACTTGATGGCGGTGAAGTCATGAAGCCGGTAGGGGTGTTCGGGGCGCTGGTCGGGCTGACTCTGGTGGAGGTGGCGCTGGCGTGGGTGCATGCGGCGCCAGCGCTGATGCTGGGGGTGCTGTTAGTGCTTTCGCTGGCAAAGGCGGGGCTGATTGCCTGGTACTTCATGCATTTGCAGACTCACCGGCCGAAGGGGCTGGGGCCGTTTTTCCCGATGCTGGCGGCCTGTATCGGGCTGCTGCTGGTGCTGCTGGCCGACGGGTTGCGGACATGGTCCATGCGATGAAATGGCTGGCGACAGCGGCGCTGTTTGGGGTGATCGCCTGCGGGCAATGCGCGATGTGTTTCCGGACGGCGGAAGCGCAGTCGCGGGCGCGTGCGGACGCCCTGAATCGGGGGATATTTGTGCTTTGGGTGCCATTGGCGGCCAGTGGCGGGACGGTGGCGTGGCTCGCCTACAGGCGGCGTGCGCGGACGATCTGAACCGGCGGCTCGAGGGTTTGGCCGGTGGCCGGGGCCATTTGAATCTTTTTCAGCGTGAGCCAGCCTTCGATTAGGCGTCCGAAGGCGGCGAACCCCTGTCCATCTGCGTTGCGGCGGCCGCCGAAATCGAGTTCGGGCTGATCGCCAAGGCAGAGAAAGAACTGGTCGGTCCCCGAATCGGGCGTGCTGCGTGCCATGCTGATGGTGCCGTCGAGGTGAGGGAGACCGGTGATGGTGGTTCTCTCGAGCGGGATGGGCGGGAAGGCGGGCGCGTCGGGGCGTTTCGAGCCCTGGATGACGGAGATAAGGATTTCGTTTGCGGGTTGATTGTTCGGGGTAACGGTGCGATGGAAGCGACCTCCGTCGTAGGCGCCGGCGTCGACGTGACGTAGAAAGTTGGCGGCAGTGTGGGGTGCGGCGATAGTGTTTACTTCGATCACGAGAGGGCCGAGGGTGGTCTCCAACACCACTTTTGGCAGGGTTTCGGAGAGGGGTTGTCGCGCGAAACCAGCGTCTGACGCGGGTTTGGAGGCCTGCATGGCAAAACATCCGCGAAAATTGGGCATTTCAGGCATATTTCCTCTTTACAGTCGCAATGGGATTCCCTTATTATCGGAACTGCAAACGCTCGTCGCCAGAACATTTTGCAGTAAGAATGATTTGGGCGCCGGGGGCGCATCTCTCGGGAGAATCAGTTTTAGTAAGGAGCTCAAAATGGCTGCTGCACGTATGACGCAGACTCAACTCGTAAAGGCCCTCGTCGACGCCGTCGAAGGGTCCACCAACAAGCAGGTAAAAGCGCTGTTGGCCGCATACTCGGAAATCGCCATCAAGGAAACGAAAAAGAACGGTGTGTTCGTTCTTCCCGGCCTTGGCCGTCTGGTCCGTCAGGAGCGGAAGGCGCGGATGGGCCGTAACCCGGCGACCGGCGCGGCGATCAAGATTCCGGCCAAGAAGGTCGTGAAGTTCCGTGTGGCGAAAGCGGTGAAAGACGCGATCGTTCCGCCGAAGAAGAAGTAGACACGTTACGACGTGGAAAAACGAACCCCGCCGGGTGACCGGCGGGGTTCTCGTTTTTGTGTTACCGATTTCTTTCCGCTCAAAGTGCGAGCGTCCAGCGGAAGCCCTTTAGGCCTGCTTCTTTTCCTCGGTGGGTTTCTGTTCTTCTTTGATGGCGTTCTTGAAGTTCTTGATACCTTCCCCTAAGCCTTTCGCCATTTCAGGGATCTTCTTGCCGCCGAAGAGCAGCAAAGCGATGGCGAGGATGATAACAAGCTCCATGGGCCCAATTGAGCGTCCCATACGGCCTCCTTCTGAATACAACTATCATTATAGAACCCTTTGGTATTCGTCAACTGACCCTGATGCCGGAGGAGATGGAGCGGCAATGGCAACGAAGAAGAAAGTGGAGAAGCCGGATGCGGGGAAGACGGCGCGCCGCGTAGCGCGGAATGTGGTAGGAATTGTGAAGGCGGCGAGACCAATGGAAACGGACTCGCGGAAGAAGAAGCCGAAGCACAAGAAAGAGACGGTGTCCGACGCGGAGGGATGAACTGGCGGGGTTTGGCGGTATCGATATTGGGAGCCGCGATGCTTGTAGGGCAGAGCAAGGATCCGGCTTATTTTTCCTGGCACGCACTCGAATATACGGCGTTTGACAACGGGAGACGGGACGTTACGTTTCAGTTTCACTTCCGGACGCACGACCACTTTACAGTGTTCGGCCTGGTGCGAGGGGCGGTGTTTACGACACGGCAACTCCCTAACCGGTGGAACTGGACGGGCGGGTATCTGGTGCAGAACCAGGAGACGACGGGAGATCAGGAGTGGGCGCGCCAGCAGCGGGTTTACACGGCGATCAGCCGTCCCTTGCTGACGCGGCGTCTTCGGCACGTGCCGCGGGTCCAGTACGACTACCTGTTTGCGATGTCGACGCCGGCGTATGCCCGTTACCGGTTCGGCTGGCAGACGGAGTGGGTGGGGCGTCTGCGGCCCTACGCAGGGGCGGAGGAGTTTGTAGAACGGGCGGGGGTGCAACGGTTCCGGCCGCGGTTGGGGGTGCGGTTCAGCCCGGCGCCATATCTGGACGCCGACATCGTCTATCTGTACGACCGGATCTATCTCCGAGGGACAACGAACCGGCACATTTTGCAGACGACATTCAATTTTCACCGGCCGGGGAAGGATTAGCGCGGCGGTTCTGATAAAATTCGGAACCATGAAGAGTAAGGCAGTCTTTTTCCTGCTGGCGGGCGCTTCGATGCTGCTGGCTGAGACGCGGGTCTTTCAGGGATTCACCCTAATTGACGGCACGGGCAAGGCAGCGCTGTCGGACGCGGCGATGATCATCACAGATGGGCGGATCACCTACGCGGGTCCGAAAAAGGGGATGAAGATGCCGGCGGGGAAGCCGGAGGTGATTGAACTGGCGGGGAAGTATGTGATCCCTGGCCTGTTCAACCTGCACTGCCACCTAGGGAACACGAAACGTCTCGGGCAGGACCCGAAGAATTTTACGCGGGAGAACGTGAATGACCAGTTGAAGACGTACGCCAAGAACGGCGTGACGGCGGTGCTGAGCATGGGGAGCGACCAGCGTTTGGTGTTTGAGATGCGGGCCGAGCAGCGGGCCGGGCGGCCGACGCTGCCGCGGATCTATACGGCAGGGCGCGGGTTTACGGGGAAGGCCGGGTATCCGACGGCGGCGCCCGGGATGAAGGGTGTGCCCTATGAGGTGGAGACCGAACAGCAGGTGATCGACGCGGTGAAAACCGAGGCAGGCCTGAAAGTAGACATGCTCAAGATCTGGGTGGACGACCATTTGGGGAAGGAAAAGAAGATTCCGCAGAGCCTTTCGACGGCAATTATTCGGGAGGGCAAGAAGTTCGGGATTCCTACGTCAGCGCACATTTTCTACCTGAGCGATGCCAAGCAACTGGTGGGGGCAGGGTTGCACGGGTTGGGGCACAGCGTGCGGGACGTGCCGGTGGACGACGAGTTGATCAAACTGATGAAGCAGAAGGGGGCGTGGCTATCGGCTACGACCCTGACCCGCGAATACTCGGTGTTTACCTACGCCAAGGGGGCAAAATGGGCGGACGATCCGTGGTTTGTGCGAAGCGTGGATCCGGCGGACCGGGAGACGATCAAATCGTCCGCGTACCAGCAGAGAATGGCGGCGGCCGATCCGCACTGGCAGCGGTACGAGACCGAATTCATTGAAATTGCGAAGAAAAATCTGAAGAAGCTGGCCGATGCCGGTGTGAAGTTTGGCTTTGGCACCGATACAGGCCCGCCGGCGCGGTTCCCGGGTTATTTTGAGCACCTGGAGATGGAATTCATGGCGGATGCCGGGTTGACGCCGGCGCAGATCCTCGGCGCGGCGACGAAGAGCTCTTCCGAGTTTCTGGGTGTGCAAAAGATGCTGGGGACGATTGAACGCGGGAAGTGGGCGGACTTCGTGGTGCTGGGAAAGAATCCGCTGGAGAACATCAAGAACACGCGTTCGGTGGAGCAGACGTGGGTGGCGGGAAATAGGGCCTTCTAGGTAAAAACCTGGATTCCCATTTGTAAGCCTGCGCTTACAATGGGGCAATGCGCCTCGTAGCTGTGTTGCTCATTTGTGTCTCGAGTCTTGCGTTTGGGCAGACTTCCCTGGTGCCGGCCGGGTCGGTTTGGAAGTATTTGGCGAACGGTTCGGACCAGGGGACGGCGTGGCGCGCCCCGGCGTTCGCGGACGCGGCATGGCTGTCGGGGCCGGCGCAGTTGGGTTATGGGGACGGCGATGAGGCGACGGTAGTTGGCTTCGGGCCGAACGCGAGCGCGAAGTACATCACGACATATTTTCGGAAATCGTTTGCGGTGGCGAATCCGGCGGCGTTTGTCGGGTTGCGCCTGCAGGTAAAGCGCGACGACGGCGTGATTGTTTACCTGAACGGCATGGAGGTGTTCCGCGACACGATGCCGGCGGGGGCGGTGACGGCTGCGACGCTGGCGACGACGGCGGTGGCCGATGATGGGGCGACGTGGCTGACGGCATCGATTTCTCCGGCGCTGTTGGTGGCAGGGAATAATGTGCTGGCGGTGGAGATTCATCAGTCGGGCGGAACCAGTTCGGATTTGAGTTTTGACCTGGCGCTGGCGGGGATTTCGACGGTGTCGGTAACGCGGGGGCCGTACTTGCAGATCGGGACGCCGAGCGCAGTGACGGTGCGGTGGCGGACGGACGCGGCGACGAATTCGCGAGTCCGGTTCGGGTTGTCGGCGGCGAGCCTGGCGACGGCCGTGGATGATGCGGCGGTGACGACCGAACATGTGATGGCGCTGACGGGATTGAGCCCGAACACGAAGTATTTTTATTCCATTGGCTCTACGGCGACGACGTTGGCCGGGGCGGATGCGAACCATTACTTTGTGACGGCGCCGGCGGCGGGGAGCCAGCGGCCGACGCGCATCTGGGTGCTGGGCGACGCGGGGACGGGGACGGCCAGCCAGACGCAAGTTCGCGACGCCTATTATACGTTCACGGGGACGACGCATACCGACCTGTGGCTGCAGTTGGGCGATAACGCCTACGAGAACGGGACGGACGCGGAGTATCAGGCGAAGTTCTTCAATGTTTACGGCGACATGTTGCGCAAAAGCGTAACCTGGCCGACGTTGGGGAACCACGACACGGCGCAGTCGACGGCGCCTCCGGCCACCCTGCCTTACTACCAGATGTTCAGTTTTCCTATGGCGGCGCAGGCGGGCGGAGTAGCGTCGGGGACGCGGAACTATTACTCGTTCGACTTCGGGAACATCCACTTTGTTTGTTTGGATTCGATGGTGTCGTCGCGGGCGGCCGGGAGCGCGATGTTGACTTGGCTGCAGAATGATCTGGCGGCGAATTCGAAAGACTGGTTGATTGCGTTCTGGCATCACCCGCCGTACACGAAGGGCACACACGATTCCGATACCGATACGAATGCGACGCAGATGCGGCAGAATGTGCTGCCGATTCTGGAGAACTATGGCGTGGACCTGGTGCTCTCCGGGCACAGCCACACGTACGAGCGTTCGTATCTGATTGACGGGCACTATGGGTTGTCGTCCACATTTACCGCTTCGATGAAGAAGAACGCCGGGAGCGGGCGGCCGACGGAGACGGGTGCCTATACGAAGCCGCTGCTGGGGCCGAGCGGGCGCCAGGGCACGGTGTACGCGGTGGCCGGGAGTTCGGGAAAGATTGGACCGGGGACGCTGAATCATCCGGCGATGTTTCTCTCGCTGAGCGCGCTGGGGTCGATGGTGCTGGACGTGAATGGGTCCCAACTGAACGCTAAGTTTTTGAACGACTCCGGCGTGGTGACGGACAACTTCACGATCAACAAGGGCGCGACGGCAAATGTACCGCCGACGGTGGCGCTGACGGCTCCGGCTGTTGGGGCTGCTTACACGGCGCCGGCGACCGTGACGATGATGGCGAACGCGGCGGATGCAGACGGGACCGTGCAGCGGGTGGAGTTCTTCCAGGGCGCGACGCTGGTGGGTACGGCGACCGCGGCGCCTTTTAGCTTTGCGTGGACGGGCGTAGCGGCAGGCACGTATTCGCTGACGGCACGGGCTTACGATCGCCTAGGCGCGTCGACGGTGTCGGGGGCGGTTTCGATTACGGTGAATCCGATTTCGAATCCGGGCACGACGACGCTGATTGCGAAGAATTCGATTTGGAAGTATCTGGCCAATGGGAGCGACCAGGGGACCGCTTGGCGGGCGCCCGGGTTTGGCGATTCGGCGTGGCTGAGCGGGACGGGGCCTTTGGGTTACGGTGATGGGGATGAGGCGACGGTAGTGCCGTTTGGGCCGGACGCGAACAACAAATACATCACGACGTATTTCCGCCGGGCTTTTACCGTGACGAATCCGGCGACGGTGGCGAGCCTGGTGCTGCGCCTGTTGCGGGATGACGGGGCGGTGGTGTACTTGAACGGTGTTGAAGTGATGCGGTCGAACCTGCCGGTGGGGGCGATTGCGTTTAACACTCTGGCGCCAGTGGCGATCAGCGGCGCGGAGGAATCGACGACGTATATCGAAGGGACGGTGGCGAGTTCGTTGCTGGTGGCGGGAACGAACGTGATTGCAGTGGAGATGCATCAGAACCTGGGTACGAGCAGTGATTTGAGTTTCGATTTGGAGCTGACGGCGAATACTACGACCGTTTTGAATACGCCGCCGACGGTAAAGCTGAGCTCGCCGCTAAATGGAGAAACCTTCATTGCGCCGGCGAGTGTGACGTTGGCGGCGACAGCGGGCGATCCGGATGGGACGATTCAGAAAGTGGAGTTCTACCGCGGGACGACTTTGCTGGCGACGGCTTCTGCGGCGCCGTATACCTTCCTCTGGACAAACGCGCCGACGGGCGTTTCGGCGATCATGGCGAAGGCTTACGACAATGTGGGGGCTGTTGTGACCTCGACGGTCTCTAACATTACGGTGAACGCGGCGCCGCCGGTGACGCTGGTTGCCAAACGGTCGGCGTGGAAGTATCTGGCCGATGGAACCGATCAGGGGGCGGTGTGGCGCGGGACTGCGTTCAAAGACGGGGCGTGGGCGAGCGGCGCGGGCCAGCTCGGTTATGGCGACGGCGATGAGGCGACCGTGGTGCCGTTCGGGCCGAACTCGAATGCGAAGCACATAACGACCTATTTCCGGAAGACGGTGACGGTGACGAACCCGGCGCAGTACACTTCGCTGCTGATGAATCTGTTGCGGGATGATGGCGCGGTGGTCTACATCAATGGCGTTGAGGTGTACCGGACCAATCTGCCGGAGGGCGTGATCGCGGCATCGACGCTGGCGCCGGTGGCCATTAGCGGCGCTGAGGAAACGACGACTTATGTGCAGGCCACGTTGCCGGTGACGGGGCTGGTGGCAGGGACGAATGTGATTGCGGTGGAGATTCACCAGAACGCCGGGACGAGTTCGGATTTGAGTTTCGATATGGAGCTGATTGCGCGGCCATGATGGGGCGCTGGCTGGTACTGGCTTGCGGGGTTGCGTTTGCGCATGGAGCGTTGCATGAGCAGATTGAGGCGTTGGGCAAATCGATTGCGCTGGCGCCGCGGAATCCTGCGCTGTATGTGAAGCGCGGTGAGCTGCACAGGATGCACCAGGATTGGACGGCGGCGGCCTCCGATTTTCAGCAGGCGCTGGCGATTGACGGGAATGTGGCAGAGGCGGTGTTGGGGCTGGCCCGGCTGGCGAACGACCGGGGCGAGTTGGCGAGAGCGGAGAAGCTGGCCACGGAATATCTGCAGGCGCGGACGGCGTCCGAGGTGGGCTACCGGTTGCGGGCGGAGATTCGGGCGCGGTTGGGGCAGGCCGGGGCGGCGGGGGACTGGGCGGCGGCGATCCGGCTTTCGAGCGAGCCCGCGGCAGAGTATTTCCTGGGGCAGGCGGAGGCGCTGGCACTGGGTGGCGGGGATGCGATTGTAGCGATTGACGAGGGCGTGGCCCGGCTGGGGCCGTTGGTGGTGTTGGACCAGTGGGCGGTGGAGTATCTGGTGAAACAGCGGCGCTGGGCGGCAGCACTGGCGCGGCAGGAGCGGCTGGTGGCGGCGGCGCCGCGGAAGGAATCGGCATTGACGCGGCAGGCGGAGATTCTGTTGGCAGCCGGGCGCGGGGCGCAGGCGCGGGCGGGATTCCAGGCGGCGTTGGCGGCGTGGGAACAGTTGCCGGAGCGGTTGCGCCAGACGAAGGCGATGGGAGCGTTGCGGGCGCGGATCGCGGCGGGGCTGGGCGGGCTTTAGCGGAACAGCGAGCCAATGAGGGCGAAGAGCAGGCCGACAATCCAACTGGGCGCGGTGGCGGCGAAGGCTTTGCCTTTGCCGATGCCCGCCAGTGCAGCAAAGCCGAGTCCGAGCACGGCGATGTGCCAGACGGTGAAGAACGAGAAGAAGGCGACAAAACCGACGAGGAGTTTGGGCGCGGTTTCGGGGAGGAATATCTCCAGGCCAAAGCTGGGTGTGAGCTCCTTTAGGCTCATGATTTCGCCCTTGCTTTTGAGCACGATTAGGTGGGCAAGCATTTGCAGCGCGTTGATGATCCCGACATGGGCCATGAGGTTGTAGACATCCGGGAAGCGGACGTTGATGGTGAAGATGACGCAGGCGGCGAAGATGATGGCGGCGCCGATTAGGGTCATCATGCCGAACATCATGGGGGCAGAGATTGCCGAGAATCGGGAGATGGTCTGCATGGAGCTCATCATCTGATCGAGCTTCGAGGGGTCAAAGCCAGGGGGCGGATCATTGCGCATGGCGGCCATGGTGATAGGCGCGAGGGAATAGTTATAGAAGCCCATGATGAGTCCGCCGAGAAGAATCGGGGCGAGCCAGGCGAGTTTGATGCCTTTGATCCGACGTACGGTTTCGGCCGGGTCGATGAATATGTTGAGAATGGCGAGAAGGGCGTTCACAGTCAACCCTGACAATAGCATCAGGGCTCGGTGACTTCCAGTCTGCGGTTGGCCGGGACGGCGGAGAGGGTCTGTGTTTTGCCGCCAGGCCAGACGATGGTGATGCTGGGGACCGCCGTCTGGGCGCCAAGGCCGAAGTGGACGGCGCGGCTGCTGGCACTGGCGTAACCGACGGCGGTAGAGACGCGGTTGGACTGGGTGCCGAGGGTGACGCGGGCGCCGGCGGCATCGCGGTTGGAAGAAGTGCCCTTGAGCAGGAGAGTGAGCCAGTTGTGGCGAGGCGGGTCGCCCCAATGGATGAAGGGCGCTTCGCCGAGGCGGGTGACGGCGACGTCGATCGAGCCATCGTGATTGAAATCCGCGAAGGCGGCGCCCCGGTGCCACGCGGGAGTGTCGAGTGGGATGGGTGTGAATGTTCCGCTGGGGCTATTGCGCAGGAGCAGGTTGGTCTGGCGGGAGGCGCGGCTGGAAAACTTCTCGGTGTTGGTTTGGACGTCGCCGCCCGCGATGAAGATGTCCTTCCAGCCGTCGTTGTCGAAGTCGTAGATGCCGCAACCCCAGCCGCTGAAGGGCATGGTGGCTTTGCCGATTTTGGAGGGGTATGTGCGGTCCTCAAACAGGAGTTTGCCCGTGTTGCGGTAGAAGGGGAATGTCTCGTTGTGGAGGGCGGTGAGGAAAAGGTCGTCGCGGCCGTCGTTGTCGATATCGCGGAAATCGGCGCCCATGGAGGACAGGGCGCGGCCATCGTCATTGAGGCCAACGCCCGCGGTGTCGCCGATCTCTTCGAAGGTGCCGGCGCCTTTGTTGCGGAAGAGAAAGTTGGGGACGGTATCGTTGGTGACGAAGGCGTCGGGGCGGCCGTCGTTGTCGATGTCGCCGAACGCGACCGCCATTCCTTTGCCGACGGCGGCGGCGATGCCGGCGGCGGCGCTGACATCGGTGAAGCGGCCGGCGTCGTTGCGGTAGAGAAGATTGGAGAGACCTTGGTAGAACTGGGGGTGGCAGTAGGTGCGGAGCTTCTGGGTGGCATCGCCACAGAAGGGTTCGGCGGCGGGGTCCCATTGGACGTAGCGGACGATGAAGAGGTCGAGGTCGCCGTCGTTGTCGTAATCGAACCAGCCGCCGCCAATGGCCCATCCTTCGACTCGGGGAATGGCGACGGGAGTGAACTGTCCGGCGCCGGCGTTGCGGAAGAGGGTGGACCCGTTGACCCCGGCGACGAAGAGGTCGGGGAGGCCGTCGTTGTCATAATCGCCAGTGGCGGCGCCGATGTCGTAGCCGGAGCCGCAGAGTCCGCTGGCGGCCGTGACGTCGGCGAATTTTCCGTTGCCGAGATTGCGATAGAGTCGGTTGCAGTCGCCAGGGATCTGTTTTCTGAGGGAGGGCTGGGGGGCGCCGTTGGTAAAGAATAGATCGTCCCAGCCATCGCCGTCGAAATCGAGGACCGCGACGCCGCCGGGCATGGTTTCGATCTGGTGTTTGTCGGGGGTTTCGTAGTGATTGAGAGTGTGGGAAAAGGGAGTTGGACCAGCGGCGGAAAGCAGGAGCAGCAGGCCGGCGCGAATCACTTGGCCACCTGGAGGATCTGGTTCGACTTGACCGCTTTGAGGGTGCGGCGTTCGCCGGTGGGCCAGCGGATTTCGAGCGAGTCGACGGTTTCCGCGCTGCCGAGGCCGAAGTGTACGCGCATGGGATTGGTGGCTCCGAAACCTTCGCTGCCCTTTACTTCGCGGTGTTGTTTGACGCCGTTGGCGGAGAGGAAGAGTTGGATTCCGACGGGATTGGCGCCGGTGAGATCGACTTCGAGCCAGCGGTTGCGGTTGCCGGAGAGGTTTTCGTAGAAGGCGTTTCGGGCGTGGTCGCCCTGGTAGTGGCCGCCGAGTTGAGCGTAGATTTCCAGATCGCCGTCGTTATCGATGTCGACGAAACTGACGCCGTGGCCTTTGTTGCCTGGGCGGGCGAAGGCGGTAAGTTTGGTGACGTCGATAAAGGTTCCGTCGCCGCGGTTGCGGAAGAGGCGGTTGGGTTCAAGGCGGGAGAGTTGGGGATCGCCGTTGCCGAAGTAGATGTCGACGAAGCCATCGTTGTCGATATCGGCGACGCCGGCGCCCATGACGCCCATGGGAAAATAGAGGCCGGACTCGAAGGTGACATCACGGAAGGTGCCGTCGCCATTGTTTCGGAAGAGGCGAGTGGCGTCCGAGTGGGTGCGAGTGGGCCGGTAGCCCGCCTTCATTCCTTCGGCAACCACCTCCCACGGGGCGAGGCTGGTGGTGAGGACATCGGGACGGGCATCGTTATTGTAGTCGAAGAAGAAGCAGACGAAGCCGTTGTGGGGGGGCTGGAGGATGCCGGCCTGCCGGGCGACTTCGGTGAACTTCCACTTGCCTTCGTTGCGGTAGAGGCGGTTAGGGGATTGGTCGAGGCCGTTGATGAGCAGATCGGTGTCTCCATCGCCGTCGTAGTCGCCGAGTGCAATGCCGATGGCGCCGTAAGAGGGGGGTTCGAGGATACCGGCTTGGCGGGTCACGTTAGTGAATGTGCCATTACGGTTGTTGCGATAGATTTGCGGTGTGGAACCGTCGCGGAGAACGCCGTTGGCGATGGCAAGGTCGAGGAAGCCATCGTTGTCGAGATCGCCCCACAGGGAGATGAAGCCGGAGCCGGGGTCACCGGTGCCGCTTTGGGCAGTGACGTCTTCGAAACGGGCACCGGTATTGCGGTACAGGCGATTGGGCATGGGGCCGGACCAGCCGTTGAGGGAAAGGTAGAGATCGACGCGGCCGTCGTTGTCGTAGTCGATGAGATTGAGGCTATAGCCGGAGGGGACTTTGGGGAGGCCGACCGCGGCGGTGACGTCGGTGAACTTGCCGGCATCGTTGCGGAAGACGGCCATGAAGGTGCCGGAGCCGGCGAGGAAGAGGTCCATGTCGCCGTCGTTGTCATAGTCGCCCCAGGAGCAGGTACCGTTCCCGTCGAAGCGGTCGACGCCCCGCGCGGGGGCGATGTCCGCAAAATGGAGCGGGGGCTGGCCCTCAGGGCGAGGGGCAGAGCGAAAAAGGGCGGAGGCTGGGAGGGGCGGGACCTGATTCTTGGGGAGTTGTTCAATTGCCATTTGGAGGAGCCATTGGTCGACGGCGTTGTCCGGGGCAAGCTGGGTGGCCTGGTAAAAGTTGCTGGCGGCATCGGCGAAGAGGCCATGGCGGTAGAGACTGGCGCCGCGCTCGCGATGAACTTCGTGGCGTTGTTGCGGGGTTTTAGCGCGGACGAGGGCTTGTTCGAAGTACTCGAGAGAGGCGGCATAGTCGCCTTTGCGGGCGAGCGCTTTGGCCATGAGAAAGAGGGCTGCGCCTTCTTCTTCTGTGTAGGGGGTGGCGCTGTCGATCACGCGTTCGATCAGGGGGATGGAGCGATCGATACCGAGCTGGGGGTCGTGGGGGACGCGGTGCTCGGAGTGTTCGGAGAAACGAACCTCGCCGGTCATCCATTCGGAGAGATTTAACAAGTACTCATTGGCGAAGGGCTGGAGTTTGACGACGCGGGCAGCGAGTTGGAAGGCGAGGTTGGGGTCGTAGTGGAGGAGTTCGGCGCGCGCGTGGAGGACGGATTTGGCTTTGAGGGCGTAGACGTGTTCGGGGTTTTCCTTGAGCGCCGTGGCGAGGGCCTCGATGGCGAGGTCGATGGAGATGCGGTTGCGGGCCGGGTCGGTCGATTGGGCGAAATCCGCGAGATAAGTGCGGGCGATCTGGAACCAGGCTTCGGCGTCGCGGGGATGTTGGCGGAGATGTTCCTGGAGAGCAAGGCGGGCTGCGGCGGTTTTGCCGGAGCGCAAGAGGCGGGTGGCCGTGGCGAGCGGGTTGGCGGCTTGTCCCCAAACGATCGAGCCGCAACAAAGGATCGCCAGTACAAAGCCACGAATCATCAGGTGGGCCACTCTCCGCTGCCATCGTACCGCTCTACCCCCCTCCAGTTGCAATTCACCCCCGAATTTCGATAGAGTTTTGCAAACGCTTCCAGGGCGAGTTTTCGTAAAGAAATCTAAAGTTTCGTTAAGAACGCCAGGGGCGGATTTTTGCCGGGGAGTTACCATGTCAAGTACCTTCAGAGTGCTATCAGCTCTGTGTATGCTGGCGGGCGGTTTGCTCGCACAGGATTTCCGTGCCACGATAACGGGTCGAGTGCTCGATCCTTCTGGCGCGGCCGTTCCCAACGTCTCGGTTCGCGCGGTGAATACGGCGACGAACGAAACCTCTACTGCGACGAGTGATGTCTCGGGCACCTACACAATTCCGTTTCTGCGGCCAGGCACATACAAGCTGACCGCGACGGCACAGGGGTTCAAGGTTGTCAACCGCGACAACGTTACGTTGCAGGTGAGCCAGATTGCAGGGATCGACTTGGCGCTGGAAGTGGGCGCGGTTACGGATACGGTGAACGTGACGGGAGAAGCTGCGCTGCTGGAAACGCAGACGGCGTCGCGGTCGGGCGTGGTGAACTCACTGGCCGTGTCGGAACTGCCGTTGAATGCACGCAACCCATTCATGCTGGGGACCATGATGTCCGGCGTGGTGTTCCGCGGAGCGGCGATCTGGCAGCGTCCTTTCGATAACGGCGCGATTGCGCAGTGGTCGATTAACGGCGGCCGGGAATCGAACAATGAATTCATGATGGACGGCGCGCCGAATAACGGGCAGGCCGGCAACAATAACATCGCGTACGTGCCGATTGTGGACGCGGTGCAGGAGTTCAACGTGCAGCAGAACTCCTACGATGCGCAGTACGGCAAGACCGGCGGCGGCGTCTTCAACGTTGTGCTCAAGTCCGGCACCACGGCGTTCCATGCCACCGGTTGGGAATTTGCCCGCCGTCCCTGGCTGGACGCCAACACGTTCCAGGGCAATGCGGTTCCGCAGCCCACGGGTGTGAAGAACAAGCGTGCCGACCACACGCTGGACCAATATGGATTCCAGTTGGATGGCCCGGTTTATCTGCCGAAGTTCCTGACGAAAAATTCGCCGGTAAAGCTTTTCTACCTTGGCAGCTTTGAGAACTACCGGGAAAAGACGCCGAATCCGCTGACGAACTCTTATCCGGAACCGGAAATGCGCAATGGCGATTTCTCCAAATTGCGGAACGCGACGGGTGCGCCGATCACCATCTATGACCCGATTGGCGGGCAAGTGGCTGCCAATGGTGACCCCATCCGCAACCCGTTTCCCGGCAACATCATTCCGGCGAGCCGCATCAACCCCGTTGCCGCGGCGGTAACGAAGTTCATGCCGTTGCCGAACTCTGCGACTACCTCGAACCTGCAGTATTCGACGGCGAATCATCGTCTGCCGAACTACGTGAACAACGACAAGTTCTACAATCTGATTCTGAAGTTCGACTGGAACTTCGGTGATAAGCACCGGGCCTATTTCCGTCACGCCTCCAATGACAGAACGGAAGACCGCGCGGTGAATGGAATAGACAACAAGACCGGCACGGACGGCCAGCAGCCGTTCCAGCGGATCAACGACGCCTACGTCGCCGACTGGCTGTGGACGGCGACGCCGACGCTGGTCGTGAACCTGCGCGCCTCCTACAACCGGTTCATCGAGAAGGGTTTTGGTCGGGCAAACGAGAACTTCGACCTGACGAGCCTCGGTCTGCCTTCGCGGCTGGTGCAGTCGCTGCCGGGCCCGACGTATTTCGGTCTGTGGCAGAACTCGGGCTATTCGAGCCTAGGCCGCTACCAGAGTTTCAACTTCACTAACAATTACAATCTGGCGGCCAATGTCACCAAGATCATCGGCAGCCACAACATCAAAATGGGTATCGATCTGCGCCGGATTCACTACCTCCAGCAGAACTCCGGTAACATTCTGCAGTTCGCCGGTCAGCGCGCCTACACGCAGCGGATCTGGAACCAGGGCGAAGCGACGGCGGGCGACGCGTATGCGAGCTTCCTGCTCGGCGCGGTAACGGGCAGCCAGAACTATCCGCTGTATCCGTTTAACCGCCAGTGGTACTTTGCTCCGTATGTGCAGGACGACTGGAAGGTCTCGCGGAATCTGACCCTGAACATCGGCTTCCGTTGGGACTACAACGGCGCGCCGGATGAAAAGTGGAACCGTCAGAACCGTGGTTTCGACGCCACGGTGACCAACCCGATTGCCAGCCAGATCTCGGCGGCGAACCTGGCCCTATATCCTGAGCTGCGGAATCTGAAGGGTGGCTTTCAATTTGCCGGCGTTGGCGGAAATCCGACGCTGGCGGCCAAGAACGACCTGAACAACTTCCAGGGGCGAATCGGCGTTGCCTACTCTTTGGGCGACAAGACGGTGCTCCGCGGCGGTTACGGGCTGTACTACTTGAACCCGAACAATAACTTCCTGCAGACGGCCGGATTCTCGACCAACACCCCGCTGGTGGATTCGGTGGACGGCGGGCGCAATCCTCTTCCCGGATTGTTGACCAATCCCTATCCGGCCGGGATCGGGCTGCCGTCGGGCTCGAGTCTGGGCGCGCTCACGTTCGCGGGACGGAACAACAACTGGTTCAACCCGAACTTCAACACGCCGAAGATGCACTCGTTCTCGTTTGGTATTCAGCGGCAGTTGAGCTCGTCGGCCTCGTTTGAGGCTTCGTACGTGGCGAGCCGTTCGGTGGACCTGAACACGGAACGTGCGTTCAACATCCCGACGTTGGATTTCCGCAAGCGCTGTAACCCGCTGGAAGGCGGATCGGTGGCATTCTGCGACGCGCAGATCCCGAATCCGTTCCAGAACATCGAAGCGTTCCGCGGCACGACGTACTTTACCGCGGGAACGATTCGCCGATTCGACCTGAACCGTCCGTTCCCGCAGTTTGCCGGCGACCTGCTGCAGCAGGGGCTGAACAACTCGCGGATCTGGTACAACTCGGCCCAATTCAACTACAACCAGCGCGTGGCCGGCGGCCTGATGATCGTCACCAACTACACCTTCTCGAAAACGGTGGAGCAGTGGGGCTGGAACGATCCCTATGCCAACGTCCAGCAGCAGGGCCTGTACTTCAACGATCGCCCGCACTTCTTCAAGTTCACGGGCATCTACGAACTGCCGTTCGGTAAGGGCAAACGCTTCGGCGCCGGCGCTTCCGGCCTGGCGCAGAAGTTAATCGGCGGGTGGGAAATCACAAGCTTCTACACCAACGCCAGCGGTGAGCCGAACGACCTGCCTGGCAACGTGATCCAGTTGAAAGACCCCAAGGTCCAGAACGTCGACTGGAAAGCCAACCAGGTACGCGGCTGGAGCCCGTGCGTTGCGCGTATGTTCAACGATGGGTCGGTCTCCATGCAGCCGTACTCGCTTACCCTGGGCTGCTCGGCCAACGTTGCCGATGCGTCCTGGCTGATGCTGCCGTCCTACGCTCCGCGTGCCACCCCGTCGCGGTCCGGCCAGATCCGCAAGCATCACGCATTTACGCTGGATTCGTCCATCATCAAGAACACGCAGATCACCGAACGGCTCCGCATCCAGTTCCGCGCGGAAGCGTTCAATCTGTTCAACCACAACTACTATGGCCGCGATAACTTCAATACCGATCCGAACAACCCGAACTTCGGAACGGTGTTCCCGGCCCTGGTCTCCAACCAGAACAGCTTCCCCCGTCAGGTCCAGTTGGGCATCAAAGCCTACTGGTAGACCCGGACAGCTACACAATGACGAAAAGCGGTGCCGCGAGGCGCCGCTTTTCGTTTTAGAGTGAAGGGACTCTCTATGAGCCCTCTCTCTTTTTTTCTAGTCCTGGCTGCGGTGGGTACGTTGCGGGGCGGTACCCCGGAGCTGTTGGAGGCGATTCGCCGGGGCGATACCGGCTCCGTGAAGACGCAACTGCGAGCGGGCGCGGGAAACGATACGCCAGGAACCGATGGGCGTACGCCGCTGATGTACGCGGTGATGACCGCTGGCGTACCCGTGATGCGGGAGTTGATCGCCGCGGGCGCCAACGTGAACGCGGCTACGGCGGACGGTGTGACGGCCCTGCACATTGCTGCCTACGACCTGGAAAAGACGCGGCTGCTGCTTAACCATGGCGCCAACGCCAATGCCGCCACCAGGGACGGGGAGACGCCGCTGCTGGTGGCCGCCGATCACCATGGCGCCTCGCCGGTGGTGGCTCTGCTGCTAGCTAAGGGCGCGGCGGCGAATGCGCGGATTCCCGGCGGCGCTTTCAGCGGCGTGACCGCGCTGGAACGAGCGGCGCGGAATGCCGATCCGGCGTTGATGAAGCTATTGCTGTCCAACGGGGCGCGGATGGCGGACTCGCCAGCGGTCGCCCGCTATGCCGCCTATGGGCACTGCCGGGAGTGTTTGTGGCTGGCCCTGGACGGTGGCGCCGCCGTGAACACGGCCAGCGGCCGGCGCTCGGCGCTGCAAGACGCCGCCGGATTCGGGGATCTGGAGATCGTGCGGATGCTGGTGGAGAAGGGTGCCGATATCAATGCTGCCGACCGCCGGCGGTATACGGCTCTTATGAGGGCGGCGCTGTCCTACGAGCCGGGGGCGGCTGGAGTGGTGGAGTATCTGCTGGCGCGTGGGGCCGCCGTGGTGCCGAAGAACGAGACGGGAGATTCTGCGCTCTCCCTGGCGCTACGTTTTGGCGAGACGGACGTGGCGGCGATGTTGCGCCAGGCTGGGGCACCGGAGCCTAAGACCGCGGTGCGGGTGCCGCCGCCGCTGGAGTCCAACAGCGTCAAAGACGCAGTGGCGCGCAGCCTGCCGCTACTGCAGCGTATTGGCGAGCCGGTGCGGAAACTGGATGGGTGCACGACATGCCACAACCACACGCTGCCGGCGATGGCCGTGGCGATGGCGCGGGCGCGGGGCGTGGCGGTCGATGAGGTGCAGGCCCGGAAGGAAGCGGAATTGGCGGCGAGGCTGGACCCGGGGATGAACGGCCCGGTACTGCTCGGTAACAGTGTCCCCGACTTCTTCGCGTATCAGTTGATTGGGCTGCGGGCGCAGGGAGTGCCCGAGAGCGATGTGCTCGACCGGATGGTTCATTATGTGGCCGCGCACCAGGACCCGTCGGGCCGGTTCAAAGTGGCCGACTACCGGCCGCCGCAGGAGTATACAGACATCACCTTCACGGCCACGGCGATGCGGGCGCTGCAACTGTACCCGATTCCCGGCCGGGCGGCGGAGTTCCAGGAGCGGGTGCGGCGATCGGCTCGATGGCTGACGGCGCAGCGTCCGCGCGACACCGAGGAACATGCGCTGCGGCTGATCGGGCTGGCCTGGGCCGGCGAGCGGAAGCGGGCGCTTCAGGCCGCGGGCCGGGCGATAGCGGCGTTGCAGCGCGAGGATGGCGGATGGGGACAGACGGCGAACCTGGCTTCCGACGCCTACGCCACGGGGCAGGCGCTCTATGCGCTGCACCTGGCGGGTGTGACGGCGACGGAGCCGGTATACCAGCGCGGTGTTGCTTATCTGCTGCGGACGCAACGCAAGGATGGCTCCTGGTATGTGACCAGCCGGGCCCACCCGGTGCAGCCATTGATCGATGGCGGATACCCGTACATCAACCATCAGTGGATCTCTGCCGCCGGGGGCGCGTGGTCGACCATGGCGCTGCTGGCGAGCATGCCGGTGGTGAACGGGCCGCTATTTTGATACCCTTTTACGAAGTCATGCCGGGAACCACGGATACCTTTCTCGAGTCCAATCTCGATAGTGTGGACAGCGCTGAGGCGCTCTGCGTCGAAGCCGCGAAGCAATTGGGATTGGATGAGGATGCGTGCATGGATCTGGGCCTTGCCGTGCGTGAGGCGATGGTGAATGCAGTGGCGCACGGTAACAATTACGATGCGGCCAAGAAAGTGCGGCTCGTCCTGGAATCCCGCGCCGACTCGCTACGAATCACCATAGCTGACCAGGGCGAAGGGTTTGATTTGAATCGAGTGCCGGATCCGACGCAGGGGGCAAACCTGTTGCGCGGGTCGGGTCGTGGATTGCTGCTCATCCAGACATTTGTGGACGAGTTCACCGTCAGAAAGTCGTCCGCTGGCGGGGCCGAAGTGACTTTAGTGAAGTATGCCATTTCTGACTGAGGAGATTTAGCGTGAGTGCGACGATTACAACCAGACAAGTAGGCGATGTCACCGTGGTGGACGCCGCCGGTAAGATCACGCTCGGAGAGGGTGCGGCCATGCTTCGGGACCAGGTGAGAAACCTGCTCGGCGCAGGGAACAAGAAGATCCTGATCAATCTGGGCGAAGTGAACTACATTGACAGCTCGGGAATTGGCGAGCTCGTTTCCAGCTTCACGACCGTGAGCGGGCAGGGTGGGCAATTGAAATTGCTGAATTTAACCAAGCGAGTGCACGATCTGTTGCAGATCACCAAGCTGTACACCGTATTTGAGATCCACGATGACGAGGCCAAAGCCGTCCGGAGCTTCTCCTGATCTATTTCGCATGATTCTCCGGGGAGCCTCAGATTCCCCGGAGAATTTTCCCGCCGTGCGGCCACTCTTTTATTGTTGGAGCCCGAGTTCGGGCGAACCTGAAGGGGAAGCTGCCGGAATATGGAACCCGTAACAAATATTCGACTCCTGATCGCGGAACCGCTGCCGTTGATGCGGGAAGCACTGTCGGCGTTGTGTGTGCACAAAGGAAATTTTCAAGTTGTGGCGCAGTGCCCCGATGGGGCGGCGGCGCTCCGTTTGATTATTGATCTACGGCCGGATGTGGCTTTGCTCGATCTCGATCTGCCGGAGATCCATACCTTGGAGATACTGCGGCGGGTGCGGGAGGCGTCGTGCGACACTCGAATGGTGCTGATGTCGTCGCGATCGGACCGCAAGACGGTGATCGAATCGCTGCGCTGTGGTGCCCAGGGGTTTGTGCTGAAATCCGGTTCGGCGCAGCAGTTGTTTGATTCGCTCCGGCAGGTGCGAGAAGGCGGTGTGTACATCTCGCCGTCGGTGGAAGTGGAGAAAATATTCGGACCGCAGCGGGGCCGGAAGGCGGAAGAGGATCCGGTCGAATCGTTATCAGCGCGGGAACACCAGGTGTTTACGATGCTTGTGGAGGGGTTGCGCGCGAAGGAGATCGCCGCGCGGTTGTCGGTGAGCCCGAAGACGATCGATACCTACCGAGCCTCCATGATGCGGAAATTGGACATCCATGATGTAGCCGGACTGGTGAAATTCGCTATCCACCGCAACCTGACGCCCATGGCGCCGGCGGAGTATTTACACTCCCGGGCGGCGAATGGCGGATTCGAATAGTGGCGCTCGACGCGTCGTGCTATCCTATGTAGTTTGGGGTAGTTGTGGATAAGCAAGAACGCGAACAGCTAAAACATGACGTCTTTGTCGAGGAAGTGTCGCATACACTCGACTACGCGGCGTCGCACAAAAAGCAATTGACAATGTACACCGGCGTTGCCGTGGCGGTTCTCGCCTTGGCGGGAGGCTGGTGGTGGTGGTCTGACAAGCAAGCCGCGGAGCGCCAGGCGGCCCTCCAGGGCGCGCTCCAGGATCAGCAGGCGGCCGTCGGTCCGGGCTCCAGCCCTTACCTGCGCAGCTATGCAACCCAGGAACTGAAGGACGCGGCGATCATCAAGTCCTTCAATGAGATCATCAACAAGTACCCGTCGAGTGACGAGGCGGCGATGGGCCACTACTATATCGGCGTCACCTATGCCGATCAGGGCAAGTTCCCTGAGGCCGAGAAGGAATGGCAACTGGTAGTAGACAAGGGCTCCAAGGAGTATGCCTCGCTTTCTCGTTTCGCGCTGGCTCAGATGTACGCCAAGCAGGGCAAAACGGCGCAGGCGGAACAGCACCTCCGTTATCTGGCGGATAACCCCACGGCACTCTTCTCAAAGGAAAATGCGCAGATCGAACTGGCGAAGCTTCTGGCGCCCACCAAGCCCGACGAAGCCAAGAAGATTCTGGAACCCCTCCGGCAGTTGAGCACCCGCAACGCTGTTTCGCGTTGGGCGATTACCGCTTACGGCGAAACGCGGCCCGGACCCGCCAAGTAAGAACGTGACCCCCTCCGCCGGAAACGAAGGTCCCATTGCGCACCTCCGCTTCTGGCCGGAGATGTCCCGCGGGCGCCGTTTTCCGGAATTGCGCCATCCCTACCGCAACGATTTCCAGCGGGATCGGGACCGTGTCATCCACACCCGGGCATTCCGAAGGCTGGAGAACAAGACCCAGGTTTTCACGCCTGGCCTTTCCGACCATTTCCGCAATCGCCTGACCCATTCGATTGAGGTCTCGCAGATGGCGAGGACGGTTGCTCAGGCGCTGGGATTGGACCCTGATCTGACGGAGGCATTGGCTCTGGTGCACGATATCGGGCACCCGCCCTTTGCTCATTCAGGCGAAGAGGAGCTATCCCGGCAGATGGCGCGGTTCGGTGCCTCTTTCGACCACAATCTCCATGCGTTGCGCATTGTGGAGAACTTTGAACACCGCTATGCGCGGTTTGCCGGCCTGAACCTGACGTTTGAGTTGCGGGAAGGGATCGTGAAACATTCCCGCGACCTGGTGCCCGGGGAGAACCCGGAGCTCGACGAATACCTCCCGGAGTCGCGACCACCGATTGAGGCGCAGTTGATTGATCTTGCCGACGAGATCGCCTACTCGACTGCCGATCTGGACGATGCACAGCAGGCCGGATTTTTCACGCTGGAAGAACTGGCGAAGGCGGTGCCGGCTTGGGATGACCTCTACGACACGGCGGAATCGATGTACCCCGGAGCGGCGCCGAGGGTGCAGTTCCATGAAGCATTGCGGCAGATGATTGACCTGTTGGTCACCGGTTTTGTGGAGGGGACGGTGGCCGCATGCCGGGCGGCTGGGGTGCGAACGGTCGACGACGTTCGACGGTATCCACAGCGATTGGCTTGTCTGCTGCCGGATGCGCGCAAGACCTGCCTGGAGCTGAAGCGATTTCTACGCCAGCGGGTGTACCTGTCCAAGGCGCTGAATGCCGAACGGGAGCGGTCCGTGCAGATGATCAGCGAACTGTTCGCCTACTTTGAAAGCGACCCGGAGCGTCTGCCCGAACCTTACCGGGAGCAAGTGAACTCACGACCGGCCCATTTTGTCATCTGCGAGTATATCGCCGGGATGACCGACGGTTACTGTAGGCGGCGGTACCAGGAGTTGATCGGCGAAAAAAAATAGGCCGGAAGAGCGCCACACGCTCCTCCGGCGAGGTCCCCCGGTCACGGACTTATCTCATTGCAAGGGTCGGGTCATTGGCAGCCGGTCAGCCGCCAATCTTTTGGGAAGTCTTCCAGATCTGCTCGGCACGCATGGCGATATTCTTGGCGGTTGCACGGAACCGGTCGCGATCCTTCGGGTCGGCACTGGCCAGTTGTTTTGCCTTGTTCTCCGTGATTACCTTCAATACCTCGGCGGAGGCTTTCACCTGCTCCAGGTTCGCGGTCTGCGCGGCTTCGTGGAGTTCGGTCACGTGTTTATCAAGGACCTCCGCGCGGGCTGCGGCCGCGGCCATGTCCGGCCGCTTGGACTTCAACAGGCTCTCAATAGCCAGCGCCTCAGTGCGGGCCGCGGCGGCCTTTTCGGCAATCGTCTTCATCGGGTTGCTCCCGTTGGAGGCGGTTGTTGCCGGGTCGGCGGCGAACACCGCGGTCAGGAGAGCGGAGGTGCAGATAAGGGAAAAGAGTTTCATGGGGTTGTCCTTTTTCTCAAGTCGTCCCCAGCGGTTGCTGGTGTCCTGCTTCACTGCAATGCGCATGCCAAACTGGTTGGCCGTCGAAATGCACCGTGGCTGGTATGTCGATTACTCTGCCGTTCCCGTTTTCCGAATGCCTGGCTCCGTTGCGCCGTGAGTTGACGCGGCAGGGGCTCGAGACGGCCGTTGAATGGAATTCTGCGCTCGATGTCCGCGATTCTGTGGGCACGCAACTCACTGATTTGCGATGCCTTTTTGTATTTGATCCACTCAGCCTCCTGCACCACTCTTATGCCTCCCATCCTGCCGCCGCCTTGGCAACCCTCACCCTGCGCGCCGACGATTCCACCACCACCGTCACTGTCCACGGCAGCGGAATCAGCTATAGAAAGGCTCGCCGCGCCGTCGCCCGCTGCCTCCAAACCATGGCCCATTTGCGGCATGCTGCCTGAAAGGGTCCAGCTGCATCTAACGAAGTCGGGCATGGAAAGGCAAACTCTCTTCAGAGCACTGACCGTCGCCGCCTCCTTGGTGGTAATTACGGTGGCGTTCCAGTATTCCGCTGACGCCAACACCCTGTGGCGAAAGTTTCTGCAGTATCTCTATTTCCTTCCGATCGTGATTGCCGCGTTCTGGTTCGGATGGCGAGGAGGGGTGCTGACGGCGATTCTCGCCACGCTCTGTTACGCGCCGCTGCTGCGATCCATTACCGTGGAACAGGCTGGCGAGTCGATCGACCTTCTGCTGATCGGCTCTCTCCTCGGCGTCCTGGCCGACCGGGAGCACCGCAAGACCCGGTTGTTGGAAAAGACCACTGCCGACCTTTCGGCCGCCTATGAACAGTTGCAGAGCAACGTGGAACGGTGGAAACAGGCCGAGCGGCTGTCGGCCATTGGCCAACTCTCGGCCGGACTGGCGCATGAAATCCGGACGCCGCTGGCGGCCATTGAAGGTGCCGCCGAGTTACTCCGCTCTGAGCGCGCCGGTCCGGAGTTGCGAGAGGAGATGACCTCCATTCTGCAACGCGAGTCCAAGCGGCTCAACCGCCTCCTTACCGAACTACTGGACTACGCCCGGCCGCGCCGTCCCGAGTTCCGCGAAGTGGAGTTGGCGCCCATCGCCCAAAGCATCGTGCGTCTGCTGCAGGGGCAGGCAGGGAAAAAGTCCATCACCTTCGTCACAGACTCCTACGCCTCGTTGCCGGCGGTGGAGTGCGACGGCGAGCAACTTCGCCAGGTGCTACTCAACCTCTGCCTGAACGCCGTACAGGCCGCAGACCGGCCCGGAGAAATTACGATTGCCGGAGCCGTCTCCGGTGAAGACGCACGGATTGAAGTAATCGACCAAGGGCCGGGGCTTTCGGAAGAGGTGCGGGTGCACCTGTTCGAGCCGTTCTTCACCACCAAGCACGACGGCACCGGGTTAGGTTTGGCCGTGACCCGGCAAATCATCGAGAACCATCGCGGCCGAATCGCGGTGGAACCCAATACGCCGCGCGGCGCCCGCTTCGTCATCCACATCCCGTTGCAGCAGGAGAAAAAGACGTCATGAATGCGACCATACTTGTTGTCGAAGATGATCCCAGCCTCCGCCGGATCATGCAGCTTCGCATGGACCACAATGGATTCCGCGTCCTGGCCGCCGCTTCCGGGGAGGAGGCTCTGACCGCCTTGGATCGGGAACCGTTTGATCTGGTCCTCACCGATCTCATGCTCCCCGGGCTTTCCGGCCTCGAAGTACTCAAACACACGAAGACGCAATTCCCGTCCACGGCGGTAATCGTACTTACCGCATTTGGAAGTGTCGAAACCGCGGTGGAGGCGATGAAGTCCGGCGCGTTTGACTACCTCACCAAGCCGGTGGACAACGAAGAGCTGATGCTGGCCGTAAACCGCGCGCTCGAGACCGTCCGCCTGCGGGAAGAGGTAGGCAATTTACGGATGTCGGTTAGCCGTAAGTTTGGGTTCGAGAACATTCTGGGCCACTCGCCGAGGCTGCTCTATGTGCTTGACGTTGCGGCGCGGGCGGCGCAGTCGGACGCGACGGTGCTCATCCACGGAGAAACCGGTACCGGCAAGGAGCTTCTGGCCAAAGCGATCCACTTCAACAGTCCTCGCGCCTCCAAACCGTTTGTGGCCATCAACTGCGGCGCGATCCCGCGAGAATTGCTGGAAAGCGAACTATTCGGTCACGTGAAGGGTTCGTTCACCGGCGCCATCGCCCACAAGAAGGGGCGAATCGAAATGGCCGACGGGGGTACGCTATTCCTGGACGAAATCGGGGAAATGCCGCCGGAACTGCAGGTCAAGTTGCTGCGGGTAATTCAGGAGCGGGAGATTGATAAGATCGGGTCCAATTCGTCGTTGAAAATCGACGTCCGCATCGTCGCCGCCACGCACCGGAACCTTCAGAACATGATCGAGGACGGAACGTTCCGGGAAGATCTTTACTACCGTCTGGCCGTGATTCCCCTTGACCTGCCGGCGCTGCGGGAACGCGCCCAGGATATCCCCACCCTTGTCGACTTCTTCTTCGCCCGCGCGAAGGAAAAAAACGGCCGGCATAACCTGCAGCTGTCGCCGTCCCTGATGCCGTATTTCTCTGCCTACCGGTGGCCCGGGAATATCCGCGAACTGGAAAACATCATGGAGCGCATTACGGTGCTCGCCGACGGGCCGGAGATCAAGCTCCGGGATCTGCCGGCGTCGCTCACCGCGCTGGCCCCGCAGGCCAGTGCGATGCAGGTGGATATGCCGGAATCAGGGATTAGCCTGGAGGGGGTAGAGAAGGAACTGATCCGCCGCGCATTGGAAAAGTGCGACTGGAACCAGAGCCAGGCGGCCCGTTATCTGGATATCAGCCGGAAGACACTCATCTACCGCATGGAGAAACACGGCTTGGCCCAGCCCGCCGTCGATACAATGAACAAGTGAGCGAATCTGTTGTTGTTCTCGGGGCCGGCCTTGCCGGTTCCGAAGCGGCTTGGCAACTGGCGCAGGCCGGTGTGAAAGTCGACCTCTATGAGATGCGGCCTGGCCGCTCCACCTCCGCCCACCAGACGGACCGGATGGGAGAACTGGTGTGCTCCAATTCGCTGAAGAGCGAGGCGGAGAACTCCGCGCCATGGCTGTTGAAGCAGGAGTTGCGGCGATTGGGGTCCTTGCTGCTCGATGCGGCGAACGCGGCGCGGGTGCCCGGCGGCCAGGCGCTGACCGTCGACCGCGACCTGTTTTCGGCATGGATTACCGAACGGGTTTCTCAGCATCCGAATGTCGTTCTTCACCGGGAAGAAGTGCTAGCGATCCCGGAGCAGGGAATTGTCATCGTTGCCACCGGTCCGCTTACCTCGGACGCGCTGGCGCACGATATCGCGCGGGCCACAGGCGCCGGCCGCCTTTACTTCTACGACGCCATCAGCCCGATTGTTGAGGCGGACTCGATCGACTACACCATCGCCTTCCGCGCCTCGCGCTACGGGAAGTCCATGGACGCGAGCGATGACTACGTCAACTGTCCCATGAACAAGGACGAGTACAACACCTTTATCGACGGGCTTCTGGAAGCCAGCCGCTACGAGCCGCATATTCCCGAAGACAACACCCCCTACTTTGAATCCTGCCTGCCGATCGAAGAGATTGTCCGCCGCGGGCGGGACACGCTGCGGTTTGGCCCGATGAAGCCGGTCGGCCTGACAGACCCGCGAACGGGGCGATGGCCCTATGCAGCAGTACAGTTGCGCCAGGAGAATCTTCGCGCCGATTCCTACAACCTGGTGGGCTTTCAAAACAGCTTGAAATTCGGCGAGCAAGCGCGCGTGTTGCGCCTGATCCCTGGCCTGCAGGAGGCAAGGTTTGTCCGTTTCGGGCAGATTCACCGCAATACCTATATCAACGCGCCCACCTGCCTGACTCCGACGCTGCAACTGAAATCCGATCCGCGCGTGTTCTTTGCCGGCCAGATATCGGGTGTCGAGGGCTATGTGGAGTCGATCGCCACCGGGTTCATGGCGGGGTTGCATGCCGCCACGCTGTTGCGGGGACGCGAGCCGCGTCCGTTCCCGCGACAGACCGCTCTTGGAGCCCTCTGCCATTACATCACCGGCGCCGATCCGGACAACTATCAGCCCGCTAACATCACATTTGATCTGCTACCGCATCTCGACGAGGAGACGAAGAAACAGTTTCGGCGCGACAAGAAGGCGCGCCATGCCGAGGTCTGCCGCCGGGCACGGGTGGCGCTTGAAGAGTGGTGTGCCTGATGCCCGCGCTGTCGACAGAGATCAACAACTTCCTCGACAGCCTGCGCCGGGAGAATGCCTCCCCCCACACGATACGGAACTACGAGAGTGACCTGCGGCAGTTCGAGGAGCATATCGCACCCGCACCGCCCACCGAGCAGATCGATCTGACCATTCTCCGCAGTTGGGTCGCCGCGCTCTTCCACGACGCGCGAATGGCGTCGAGCATTCGCCGGAAAGTGGCCTCGCTGCGCGCGTTTTTTCACTATGAGATGCTCCAGGGCGCTACCTCCACCAATCCGGCGAAGCTGCTCATCCTGCCGAAGTTGCCGAAGACCCTCCCCAAGGTGCCCACGGCCGAGGCGGTGAACAATCTCGTAGATTCTGTCGACGACAATGAACTCGATCGCCCGTACCCCCAACGCGACCGGGCCATCTTTGAGTTTCTTTACGGCTGCGGGGTGCGCGTCAGCGAACTGGAGGGGTTGAACGTCGAAGACGTCGATACCAGCGAGCGGTGGATTGTGGTTCGTGGAAAGGGCCGGAAGGAGCGTCAGATTCCCTATGGAGGCAAGGCCGCCGAAGCGCTGGCCAACTGGCTCCCTGCGCGCGCTGCCGCTGCCGGCGAACGCGGCCTCTTCGTCAATTATCGGGGCGGGCGGCTTACCTCCCGAAGCATCCGCCGCATCGTTGCGTTCTATGCGCGCATGCTCGCCGGTGATGGCAGTGTGCACCCCCATACACTGCGGCATGCCTTCGCCACCCACCTGCTAAGCGACGGCGCCGACCTCCGCGCGATTCAGGAACTCCTCGGCCACGCCCAGCTCTCCACTACCCAGAAATACACTCAGGTGGCGCTCTCCGACCTCCTGGCCGTCTACGACAAAGCGCACCCGAAGGCCAAATAGCCGCTCACAGTTCGGCCGGATTGGCACGCGTGATGAGTACCTTGTCCACCCGGTTGCCGTCCATGTCGATCACCTCAAACCGCCAACCATCGGCCTCGAAATGCTCGCCCGCTTTGGGGATTCGCCGCAGGAAGGCCAGCACCAGGCCTCCCAGAGTCGTGAATCCGTCCTCCTCGCCTGGCACTTCGCGCATTCCCAGTTCCTCCAGTAGATCGGAAATCGCCAGCGATCCATCGGCCAGCCAGGAACCGTCTTCGCGCTTCGTGATCCGGGACCGCGCTGATTCGCCCGGGCCCCGCAAATCGCCCACCACCGCTTCCATAAGGTCAGTCAGTGTCACCAGCCCCTGAATGCCACCGTGCTCATCGACGATCAGCGCCATCTGGTCGCCGGACTCTTGGAACCGCTCCAACACGTTGAGAGCGGGCGTGAGTTCGGGCACGATCAGCGGTGTCTTCGCCAGCGCTCGAAGGTCGATCGGTGTGTTCCCCTCCAGCGCCAGGAACAGGTCCTTGACATGTACGACGCCCAGAACATTGTCCAAGTCTCCGGCAATCACCGGAAACCGGGAGTGCACGTTGGCCTGGAGCACGGCGCGGTTGACGGTCCAGGGCTCCTCTACGTCCAGGCAGGCGACTTTGCCTCGTGGCCGCATCAGGTCCACCACCCGGCGGTCGCCGAGGCGGAAAACGCCTTCCACCATCTCCTGCTCCGCCTCTTCAAATGTGCCATGCTCGGTGCCCTGGGCGATCAGCACCTTGATCTCCTCTTCGGTCACTGGAGCTTCGTCGTTCTGTTTCACCGGCATGAGTTTCATGACCACTCTGGTGGAGAAGGTGAGAAAGCTCACAGCCGGGGAGCCGATCCGGGCCAGGAATCGCATTGGGGGCGCCAGGACACAGGCGATGCCTTCGGCGTTGCTCAACGCCAGGTTCTTGGGTACCAGTTCGCCGAGGATGAGCGACAGGTAGCTGATGAGGAGGACGACCACGGTAATGGAGATGGAGTCGGCATAGGGGGCCGCGGCCGGTATCTCCTTCAGATAAACTGCCAGTTTCTCGGCGATCGTCGCGCCGCCGAAAGCGCCGGCCAGGGTTCCGATCATCGTGATACCTACCTGCACCGTGGAAAGAAAGTCGTGCGGATTATTGGCCAACTCCAACGCCACCGCCGCGCCACGGCTACCGTCTTCCGCCCGTTGGCGGAGCCTCGCCTTTCGCGCGGACACGACAGCCATTTCCGCCGTTGAGAAAACGCCGTTGGCGACGACCAGCAGGAGAATCAAGACAATTTCAAGCACAATCGGTTTTCCTTCGCACTCTTCAGCATAGCCGGGGGATGCCCCCACGCATGCCGCCGTCTCAACTAGTCCCGCTTCAACAGCCACACCTCTGCCAGCCGCGACTGTTGTCGCCAATTCAAATGCTCCTCGTCCCCGGCGCGATCCCAGGTCAACACCAGTCTGCCGTCCACCAGGCACCAATCCGGAACTGGAAACTCCTTGAACTCTCCCATCGTGCGTCCATCGATCGACGGCTGTACCCGTGTCCCATCCATCTTCAGCAGCGCCTGCCCGTAACCCGAGGTGCGCACGACATACTTTGCCTTTGCGTCCAGCCCCTCATAGACCATCGCCCGCGGCCACATAGTCACCTGCCACGATAGCCGGGCCCGGCTCTTTCCGTTGTCCCACCACCAGAACAGCGGTCGCCCTTCCTCGCCGCCTTCCTGGGCCACATGTGGCATTTTGGAGATGTTCCCCAGGTCGTCGTAAAAACTTCCAGGTCCGGGATTCTCCCATCGCGCCAACTCACCCAGCCGCGACACTCTCTCCTTCTCGTCCGTCATCCTCCGGATCCTGGCAAACTCATCCTCCAGCCACCACCGGTTGTTCAGCGGATTGTCCAGGAAATCCAGCACCGCGCCACGTTCCGCCCCACTAGCGCCGTACTTCGCCACGCTCGTCTGCAAACGGATCGATTGCCAGAGCCGCTCACAGAGCTCCACAATGCGCGCCCGCAGGTCGCCTGCCACCGGTGTCTGCCGCAGCGCCGCTTCCGCGCCCGCCATGGCCGCCGGGGAACCGACGATGCCGGCCCGCCGCATCCACGAGTTGGCATCTTGTTCCAGCTTGGAATCCTGCAACAGCCGCCGCCGTACGTAGGCGTCGTAGTTGGCCCGCAGCAGGCACATCTGCCATCGCCAGTTTCCCGCCAGTTCCGGGTGACGGTTTTCCAACTCGCCCCACCACCGCAGCGTCCCTTCCACGTTCCCGTTTCCCGCTAGCGGGCCGCGCCAGTTCCGCTCCAACGCCAGTATGGCGTCGGCCATTTCGCCCGCCGATTCCGGGGAGAAATGCAACCGGCAATACTCCACCAGGATTTCTCGCACGTCCCGGTCCGCATCCCAGCCCAACGCGCTCCAGACAGCCTTATTCACGTCGTCGTGGACGCCGTCGGAATAGCTGATAAACCCATCATTGAGACCCGTCAGCCGCCGGAAGATGGCCGCATATTCCATCGGCCGCGGATTCACCGCTTCCCGGCCTTCCATCAGCGCATACGCCTGATCCCACTCGGGCACCTCGAACTGGCTGAGTTTGTTGTGGGTAAGGTCCGGATAGAGCCGCAGCTTGACTGCCGCCGGCATTCGGCGCCGCGTCTCTTCCACCGGACGGCTGGACGGGCCCGCCACTATGCCGCCAAACCACTCCGGAACCCTTGTACCTAGCCACCGGTACACTGCTTCCGCCCGTGCTTCGGAGAATCTCTGCATGGAAAACCAAACCTTCGCCTGTGGATGCACCGTTCGCACCCGCTTGGCCACCTCGCCCAGAAAGGGAAGGAGCGATTCAGGGTCATGGTCGCCCGGGTCACCGCCTGGCACGAATACTCCGGTGAGTGTTACCGACTCGCGCGCCACCCGGCTCACCTCGTCCAGCAGCCTCCCGGCCCGTTCCCGGTCGTGCAAGTCGAAGCCCGCTGGCGCCCACACCCAGTAGTCCATCCCATACCGCGCACAGATCTCGGTGATCGCCCGGTTCATTTCCGCCTTCGGTACACGCATCACTGGGTTGCGACGCTCATCTCCGAACGGAATTCCTTCGATGCTGTTCACGCCGAAAAGTGCCAGTTCGCGAATGTACTGTTCAAACTCCGCCACGGTCCAGGCGTCCCAGGAGTTGGCTGTTCCCCGGTAGCCCAACTGGTGCCCGCGAATCGCGGTTTGCGGCGCGGTCATTACCTCTGGAAAGCTCGGTAACTCGATCCGCCCCTTTCCCCAATGCAATTGCCGCAGCAGGTGCCCTACCCCGTAGAGTGCGCCTCGCGCGCTATCCCCTTCGATCCGAACGATAGGTGCCGCCCCTCCCCGGTCTACCCGGAGTCGGTATCCCTCCGTCTGCCCCGTTCCCCCCGAAATCGCTACCGATACGCCGCTGGCGGGAGCAGTGGTAACCGTTCGCAGACGGATGCCGCTACGCCGCTCCACCTCCTCCACCAACACCCGGGCCGCCGTCTTTTCGGCGGCCGGCAACTCTCCCGGCCGCACTACGACCACCGCGCTGCGCAGGTCGATGCTCTGTGCCGAACTGCCAGTCGCGACGGTCAGCGCAAAAACGATCCAACTCATTCGCCGATTCATAGTTTTCTCTCCAGCTTTAACACGAACAGATGTGTCCCGCATTCGCTTCCGGTTGCGCATTGTCAAAGCAGCGACCGTCCATGCGACTGCTACTGATTCTTCTCTTCGCCCCCTTAACACCAGCACTCCCTGGCTACACCCCCGCGCCTACGCGATTCCGTCTCGTTCCCGGCAGCCACCCCGTGGCTCAACCGGTGCAGATGCGCTGGATCGCCCCTGACGGTCGAACCCTGATCGGGCTGCTCACCCTGAACCCGAATAATACCGTCGATATCCCGTTGAATCCCTCTGTTCCTTGCAACATCGCTGTCGGGACCTCCATCTCCGCTCTGGATGGCTCTGCGCAACTGATTCGGCTGCGCTTTGCCACATCCGTCCCCTGTGCCTCGCGCATCGGAACTGTCAAACAGCTGCCGATATCCCGCGCTCCGGCCCCGCTGTTTCGCTTCCGCCTTTCCCCTGGCCGTCATTCCACCAGACGCGCCATCCTCATGCAATGGCTAGGGCCGGATAGGAGTACGCGCCTCGGCGAAGCCGTGCTCTATCCAAACGACATCATCGCCTTACCTGTTCCGCCCTCTCCAGGCTGTTCCATACCCTCGCCGACCTACGTGCTCCCAGCCACTCCGCCGCCGAACGTCATGATGCGCCCGGTCCCCCTGGAGTTCGCCACACAGGATCCCTGCGCCAGCCGTCAGTAACTCGCCATACGTCGAGCGACGTGGAGTCGCCTTTGTCCGCTTGTCGAGGTGGCGTAAGAGCGATGAGGTGATCCTGTGCCTCTGGTTTTGACGGGGCGCGGCGCGGTGCAAACCGCTAACGGTACTACATCGTGGAACAGCACTAGGGAAGGGATCCGCTGTGGAGCAATTACCGGCATTGGAACATCGATTGCGCAGCCTGTAGACCTGCCACGAGGTGGTTACGTTCGAGTCGCATCCGCTGCATCCGGATGAACGAATCGCTAGATTCTTCCGTCGTGCTCGCCGTTGCGGTTGAGGGGTGGGGCGCCGCGCCACCGGTTCTATTGGAAGAGGTTCTGCTGGCTGGAGACATCTGCGGGGAATGGACTCTGGCTCACTCTCCCATCAGGTTGCCGCCCGCGGCCTCACTGTATGCCGCTTGCGGCTATCGTAGGCTTCTGGCTTCCCGCTCGATATCCGTTATGGCCCGGGCTTCTGCCGTTGCTTCGGTCCACCGACCCTGCCTGTGAGCGCCTCACCTGCCGAAGTGGATAGGGAATGAGCCGCAGATTCAGAGTCTGGTTTCTACCCCTTCACCCGCGTATAGACGGTCTCTACCGCCTTCGCCTCCTCCTCACCTGGCATGATGTTGTAGGCCGTGATCGTCAGGTGGTCGTCGTCGATCCGCTCATACTCCGTCCGCCAACCCCACGGCGGCATGTCTGGGCCTACGTCGTAGTTCCCCCGGACGGAGAAACCGCGCTCGGTCTCCTTGCCCTCTGAAAACAGGATGGCGTAGCTCATGTGAAAACTGTCCACCCAAGCGATCTGAAAATGCTTGGTCACGGAGTTGAACGCAATCGTCTCCTCCCCATGGCGAGGCTTCCCTTGCATCGATCCCTCGTATTCGTGACGGATAAACCGTCCGTCAAAGATCGGCCGGATCACGCCTTTCACCGCTGATTCATCGGCCAGTTGTCCCGGCTCAAACCAAGTGCGGCAAGTGCCCGCCCACTCTCCCGCTAGCGACTGCAAGAACTCCTTGGACATCGTCCCTATCTCCTTATCAGGTGCAGATCGAACCACCCTACCAGTTCTCCCAGGTAGTCTGGCGGATTCACCGCCCCCGGAAACGTCGGGCCATGCTTCGCCCCGGCGATCCGCAGGAACTTTACCGTTACGCCCGCAGCCTTCAGCCTGGTCTCCATCTCCTCGCTTTGGCTGACGTTCACGGCTTCGTCCTGGTCGCCGTGCATCAGCAGAAACGGCGGGTCGTCCGGCGTTATGTGGGTTACCGGCGAGGCTTCGGCATATAAGCGGTACTCGGCGGTGTTCTTCGCGTTGGCCGCCGGCTGTGCCATTCCGAGCAAGTTGGTCCCGTTGGTTCCCGTCAAGAAGTTCACCGGAGCCGCCCGCGCGACAACGCACTGCACCTTGGCGCTTTCCCGTTCCACCGGATCGTCATCCCCCGGCTTTCCTTTGCCGTCCAGCGTGCCCAACATGCTCACCAGGTGCCCGCCCGAGGAACCGCCCGACGCGCCGATCCGGTCCGCCCGGATTCCAAACTTGGCCGCATTATGCCGGATGAACCGCACGGCCCGTTGCACGTCCTCTACTGGCGCCGGATAGCGGAATCGCGGTACCGCCCGGTGGTTGACGGCGAATACGGTGTACCCGGCATTTGCCAGCTTTTTGGCGTAGAGCGTCGTCTGCCCATTCAACTTCAGTTCCGCCGCGCCGTAGGCCAGCGGAGCCGTCCAGCCACTGCCGGAGACGTGGATAATGCCGTAGCCGTTGGGTCGCGCCGGTTTGTAGATGTCCAGTAGCAGCGCCGCGCCGGAGTACATTCCATACACGACATTCGATTCCACGGTGAACGCGTCCGCCGCAATGGCACGGCAACTCACCAGTAACGCTGGCACAAGGAGGGATCGCATTGTGAGCGACAGTCTATCACCGACACCAGTACCACCTGCTGCTCCCTCCATTTCCGCCGGTACACGACATAGAATGAGGGTCATGCGTTTCGCCGCGTTGCTTATCGCCGGAGGCCTGTCCGCTCTCGCCCAGCCCCCGGCTACGCGCGCGCTTCTCGATCGCTACTGCCTCTCCTGTCATAGCGCCGCCAATAGGACCGCCGGCGTCTCGCTCGCTCCGCAGCCGATTGAAGGCAATGTCGCTTTGTGGGAGAAAGTGGCCAGACAGCTCGATCACCGCCACATGCCACCGCTCGGCCTCCCGCGTCCGGACGCCGCCAGCTACCGCGCAGCCACGCTCCAACTCACCCAGGCCCTCGACAACTTGGCGGCCTCCAAGCCGAATGCTGGCCGGCCCGGTTCCTTCCGCCGCCTCAACCGGGTCGAATACCACAACGCGATTCGCGACATCCTCGCGGTGGACTACAACGTCGAGAACCTCCTTCCGCCCGACGAATCCAGCCACGGTTTCGACAACGTCACGGTGGAGAATCTCTCCCCCACACTCCTGGAACGTTACCTTACCGCCGCGCAGAAGATCAGCCGCCTTGCTATCGGCAGCCCAGTGAAGAAACCGGCTTCCGACGTCATTCTCATTCCCCCCGACATCACCCAGGAAGAGCACGTCCCCGGTCTTCCGTTCGGCACTCGCGGCGGTGCGCTCACCCCATACCACTTCCCCGTCGATGGCACCTACGAGATCCAGGTCCGCTTGGCCCGCGACCGCAACGAACATATCGAAGGCCTCGACTCGCCGCATAGGGTCGAACTCACCCTTGACGGCGCCCGCCTGGGACTCTTCACGGTTACCCCTCCCCCGCGCGGCCAGGATCACCAGAACACGGACGCCCACCTCAACGTCAAGATTCCCATCTCCGCCGGCCCCCACCAGATCGGCGCCGCCTTTCCGCGCAAAACCGCGGCTCTCCTGGAAACCGAACGCCAGCCCTACCAGGTGCATTTCAATATGGACCGTCATCCGCGCGTCCAGCCCGCCCTCTATTCAGTCTCGATTGCCGGTCCCTTCCTTCCCACGGGCCCTGGCGATTCGCCCAGCCGCCGCCGCATCTTCCTCTGTACTCCGGCCACTTCCGCGGAGGAGGTTCCCTGTGCCACCCGCATTCTCTCCACGATCCTCCGCCGCGCTTACCGCCGCCCTGTCACTGCTGCTGATCTTGACGCGCCTCTCCGGTTCTTCCGTCAAGGCCGCGGTGAGGGCGCCTTCGACAACGGCATCGAGATGGCCCTGCGGGCTCTTCTCGTTAACCCCCAATTCCTCTTCCGCATCGAAAAGGACCCTCCGTCCGCTTCGCCTTCTATTCCCTACCGCCTTTCCGATATCGAACTCGCCTCCCGCCTCAGCTTCTTTCTATGGAGCACGATTCCTGACGATACCCTCCTCGATCTCGCTTCCCGCAATCAACTCCACGAACCTGCCACGCTGGCCGCGCAAGTGCGCCGCATGCTCGCCGATCCCCGGGCCAACTCGCTCGTCTCCAACTTCGCCGCCCAGTGGCTCTACCTCCGCAATCTGGCGTCAACGACCCCGGATCCTCGGCTCTTCCCTGATTTCGATGACAACCTTCGCCAGGCCATGCGTACCGAGACGGAACTCTTCTTCGAAAGTGTCCTGCGGGAAGATGCCAGCGTGACGGCGCTCCTCAGCGGTGGTTATACCTTTCTCAATGAACGTCTCGCCCGCCACTACGGCATCCCCAATGTCTACGGCAGCCGCTTCCGCCGCGTACCCGTTGCCGCCATACCGGGTCGCGGCGGCATTCTCAACCACGCCTCCATTCTCACCGTCACTTCCTACTCTACCCGTACCTCTCCGGTTATCCGGGGAAAGTGGATTCTCTCCAATATCCTCGGCACCCCTCCGAATCCGCCCCCTCCGGCAGTGCCTCAACTGAAGGACTCCGGCGCCACCCGGAATGGCAAACCGCTCTCCATGCGGGAACGCGTCGCCGAACATCGCGCCAACCCGGCTTGCGCCGGATGCCATAACCTCATGGACCCCGTTGGTTTCGCCTTTGAAAACTACGACGCTGTCGGCCGCTGGCGCGACTCCGATGACGGCCTTCCCGTCGACGCCTCCGGAGTCCTCCCTTCCGGCGACAAATTCAACAATGCCTCAGGCGTGCGGGATGCGGTTATGCAGAATCCCTCCTGGTTCGCCGCCACCCTCACCGAAAAGCTCCTGATCTACGCCCTCGGCAGAGGGATCGAACCCTACGACGCCCCTGCCATCCGCCGCATCGTCCGCGAGGCGGAGAAACAGAACTTCCGCTTTTCCACGCTCCTGCTTGGAATTGTCACCAGCACCCCGTTCACCATGAGGAACTCCCAATGATCATCCGCAAGAAGGCGCTTCCCCGCCGTACCGTCCTTCGTGGCCTCGGTGCCTCGCTATCTCTGCCGCTGCTCGATTCCATGGTCCCCGCCATGACTGCCCTGGCCGCCACCCCGGCCAAGCCTATCCGGCGCCTGGGTTTCGTCTATGTCCCCATGGGGGCCACGATCAGCCAGTGGACTCCGCCCGAACTCGGCCGCATGACGCGCCTTTCCCCAACACTCCAATCCCTTACCCCCTTTCTCGATCAACTCACCGTTCTCTCCAATCTCGAACTCAAGAACGCCTACTCCCCCGGCAATCATGCCACCGCCAACGCCGCATTCCTCAGTGCCGCCAAAGCCAAGCTCACCGAAGGCACTGACTATCACCTCGGCACCACCGTCGACCAGATCGCCGCGCAGCGGATCGGCAGAGAGACCGCTCTTCCTTCCATGGAGCTTGCCATGGACCTCCTCACTACTGTTGGCAACTGCGATAACGGATTCGCCTGCGTCTACCAGAACAATCTCTCCTGGTCCTCGCCTACTACGCCCCTTCCCGCCGAGGCCCACCCCCGGCTCGTCTTTGAACGCCTCTTTGGCGACGGGGGCACCGCGGCCGAACGGTGCGCCGAGCTTCGCAAAAATGCCAGCATCCTCGACTGGGTATCTTCCGATATCACCCGCCTCCAGGGGCACCTCGGCGGCGCGGACCGGGTCAAAGTCAACGAGTACCTCGATGCCGTTCGCGAAGTGGAGCGCCGCATCCAAAAGGCGGAAAAACAAACCGCCGGCGACGCCATGCCCGATCTCGATCGCCCCGTCGGCGTCCCGGCATCCTACACAGACCATGCCAAGCTTATGTTCGACCTCCAGGTCCTCGCCCTCCAGGGCGACGTCACCCGTGTTCTGTCCTTCCAGCTCGCCCGCGAAGCCAGCACCCGCGTCTACCCGGAGTCCGGCGTCATGGACCCCCATCACCCCCTAACACACCACTCCGGCAATCCCGAAAAAATGGCCCGGGTCGCGAAGATCAACGCCTACCATGTCTCTTTGTTTGCTTACTTCCTCGGTCGCCTGAAGGCCACCCCCGAAGCCGGCGGAAATCTGCTCGACAACTCCCTTTTCCTTTGCGGTTCCGGCATGGGCAACCCGGACGTGCATGACCACGCCAATCTTCCCATCGTCGTCGCCGGTGGTGCTGCCGGTAACGTCAAGGGCGGGCGGCACATTCGCTATGCGGAGCCCACTCCCCTTGCCAACCTCCATCTCACCCTCCTCGACAAGGTCGGCGTTCACCTCGACGCCTTTGCCGACAGCAACGGCCGGGTCAGCGAACTGCTCCAGCCGGCCGCCCTCTAGTTGTATGTTCATGCGCGGCGCAATCCTCGCCTTCACTCTCGCCTCGGCCTATGCCGCTCCCGCGGAACCCCCGCTTGTGGACGCCGTTAAGCGCCGCGACGCGACGGCGGTCCGCCAACTGCTTGCCGCCAACGCCCCTGTCGATGCATCTGCCCCCGATGGCTCCACCGCCCTCCATTGGGCCACTGAACAGGATGATCCGGCCGTCGCCTCGGCACTCCTCGCCCGCGGCGCCAACCCCAAGGCCGTGAATGCCCACGGGGTCACTCCCCTCACCCTTGCCGCTACAAATGGGGGCGCTCGCATGGTGGAACTGCTTGTGCAGGCCGGCGCCGACCCCAACACGGCCTCCGCGGAGGGGGAAACCGTCCTCATGCTCGCCGCCCGCGCCGGCTCCCGTGAGGCAACCAGATTTCTCCTCGCGCGCGGCGCGGAGGTGAATCGCAAGGAGTCCTGGCGCGGCCAGACCGCACTCATGTGGGCCGCCGCCGAAGGCCATACCCCGGTTGTCGAACTGCTCCTCGAGTTCGGCGCCGATCTCCGCGCCCGATCCGTCTCGGGATTCTCTCCCCTGCTCTTCGCCGTCCGCGAGGGCCGTGCCGGCACCGTCGCCGCCCTCCTGAAAGCCGGCGCTGACGCCAACGACGTTCTTCCCGCACGCAATAAACGGCCTCCCGGTGCCAGTACCACCGAACCTTCCGCACTGCGCCCCGGCCTCTCTGCTCTCCACCTTGCCGTGGCCAACTCTCACTTTGCCCTCGCTGCCCAGTTGCTGGATGCGGGCGCCGATCCCAACGCCGCTGGACCCGGATGGACGCCGCTCCATACCATTACCTGGGTCCGCAAACCCGGTACCGGCAGCAATGACCCCGCTCCGCCTGGCTCCGGCACCATCGACTCGCTTACTCTTGTCCGCAAGTTTGCCGCCAAAGGTGCGAACCTGAATGCCCGGATGACCGTTCGTCATAACGCCGGCCTCACCGCCCTCAATACCGTCGGCGCTACTCCCTTCTTAATGGCCGCTCGCTGCGCGGACGCTCCCCTCATGCGCCTCCTCGCCTCGCTCGGCGCCAATCCCTCCATTCCCAACGCCGACCGCTCCACGCCACTCATGGTGGCCGCCGGCCTCGGCACCCGCTCTCCTGGTGAGGACGCCGGAACCGAGGAGGAAGTCGTCCAGGCCATCCAGGCTGCACTCGACCTCGGCAATGACGTCAACGCCATCGACGACAAGGGCGAAACCGCCATGCATGGCGCTGCCTACAAGAACCTCCCCGCCGCCGTCAAACTCCTTGCCGGCAACGGCGCGAAGATCGAGATCTGGAATACCAGGAACCGGCTTGGTTGGACTCCCCTCCGCATCGCCACCGGCGTCCACCGCACCGGCAACTTCCGCCCCTCTCCCCCCACCGCCGCCGCGCTCCGCGACATCATGTCCGCGGCCGGCGTCTCCACCCAACTCGAAGACAACCTCGACCCCAGCACAGTCCGGTAGGTGCCCTATGAAAATCGTCCTCGCCCTTCTCCTTGCGCTTCCCCTCCTGGCGCAGCGCAAGCCCGGCAGCCCTCTCGACAGCCTCCCCAAATCCATGCGCGTGTTGACTCACTTCGGGGAGCGCGCCGACTTCTCCCCCGACAACTCCCGCGTTGCCTTTATGGCCAAGAGCTTCGGAGATGCTTTCGTCATCGATCTGAAGACCGGCGTCATCCGCTGCCTCACCTGCTCCGTGCCCGGCGCCGCGTTCCTCCGCATCATGCACCTCAGCGACGGCAACTATATCCTCATCGGCCCGGAACGGTTCAGCGATATCCGTACCAGCCGCAGCCGCGACAATGAGCTCTGGTTCCTCAGCAAGGAACCCAGTTCCCGCCCCGTCCGCCTCGGCCAGAAGATGAGCGAAGGTGCCGCAATCTCCAAGAGACAACTCAAGATGTCCTGGTCGGAAACCTCTTCTCAGTTTCCGGAACTGCCCCGTGGTTACTCCCGCATTGTCGTTGCCGATCTGGCCTGGTCCGGTGGCAAACTTGTTATCGCCGGCAAGCGGACGGTATTTGAAAGCAAGGACAACTCCTGCACGGCCGAATCGCAGGACTTCTACGACAACGATCAGAAACTCACCTTCACCTGCTACCGTCCCAAAGGACTCGGCGGCGTCATGAGCCTGGACCTGAATTCCGGCCAGGTCACTGACCTCTCACAGGCCGATGCCATCTACAACGAAGTGGAGGGTATCTTCCCCGATAGCAAATACACCCTGGTCGAATCTTCCAAACAGGTGGAAACGCTCGGCGGGCAGCACGGATCACGCCAGATCGATATCTGGAAACTCCGCCTGGATAGTGGTGGCAAAGACTTTGTTCGAGTCACCCATTTCAACGACTACGAAGGCTGGAAGGCGTCGAATCCGGTGGTCTCCACCGACGGGCGCCTACTTGCTTTCCAGGTGGCCCGCGCCGCTGATGAAGCTGGCGTCGGCTACGGCCTCATTCTTCTCTCGTTGCGCTAGCGCCCATCCCGACGCATACTACAATGCAGAACAAACTATGAAACGTATGCGTCCGCTGATCCCCTGCCTTCTTGCCCTCGCTCTTGCCGCTTTCGCCCAGCAAGGCCCCCCGCCGCCACCCGCCGCGGAGAGCGATCCCCACGCCGAGGACCGTAAACTCCTGTTGAAGATCTTCCACGAAGTCGAGGACAGCATCAATTCACAGAGTCTCGACCGCATGGTGAAGCAGATGGATCCCGCCGCCATCGTCGTCTGGGCGAATGGGGAAGTCTCCCGTGGACCGGCCGAAGTCCTGGCTTACTATGACCGCATGGTCAAAGGTCCCGATCGAATCCTGACCAAATACACCACCTCCGCCAAGCTCAACGGTCATGCCCGCTTCCTGGGTGACGGCACCGTTGCCATCGCCGACGGCACCATGGAGGATGAGTACACGCCCACCGTTCGCGGCCCCTTTAAGCTGAGTGCTAAGTGGACCACTACTGCTGCCAAGATCAACGGCGAATGGAAGATCGTCGGACTCCACCTCTCGGCCAACGTTTTCAACAACGTACTCCTTGATGAGGCCAAATCCGCGCTCATGTACACGGGCGGCGGCGGCCTGGTCGGCGGATTGCTCGTAGGCTGGTTCATCGGCCGCCGCCGCAAATCGGCGTAACGCCCTGTTGCTGAATTGATACCCGCCCTTCGTCGCCGATTCACATCGGCGGCGTAGCGTGGGTGCATGCGATTTTCAGGCTTTCTGTTCGTCTTGACCGCCGGCCTTTGGGCGCAGAGTCCCTGCCGCGTCGGAGTCATCGTAGAAGATCTCAGCGGCGGCCGCATTGCCGGAGCCCGCGTAGCGTGGAAGGGTGCCGATGGCGCCACACTCCAGGCCATAACCGACACCAAGGGGGAAGCTGGCTTCAATCTCCCGGTCTGCCAGCCCGGCAAACTGGAAACCACCTTCCAGGGCTTTGAGACCGCCCGGCTTGACGCCCCCGGACCCGGTACCGCCCGCATCGTCCTCCAAACTCGCGCCATGATGGAGCAGGTGCAGGTCTCCGGTACTCTCGACATGCTCCAAACGGCCCGTGCAACGCAATCTGTCGCGCTCACCGCCCAGCAAATCCAGTCTCTCCCTACTGCCTCCCGGAACATCACCCACCTGCTCGTAGCCGAAGCCGGCGTCAACGCCCCGCTCCCCGATCGCACCGGCCGCGGCATGAACCTCGCCACCGCTCCCGGTGCCCAGGCCGACGACGCCACCCAATCGCTCAACCCCTCCGTCAACGGTGCCCGTCCGTCCAACAACTCCCTTTCCCTCAATGGCCTCGACGCCACCAACATGATGAATAGTGGCGGCGGCCTCGGCAGCAACATCCAGATCCCGCTCGACTCCTTGGAAGTCGTCGAAATGCAAACCGCCCTCTACTCCGCCATGACGGGACGCAACGGCGGAGGCAACATCCAGATGATCACCCGCGGCGGATCCAATGACTTCCACGGATCGGCCTACCATTTTCTCCAAAACGAAAAATGGAACGCGAACGAGTTCTTCCTCAACCGCGCGGGCACCGGCCGCCCCAAGTTTCGCCGCAATGAAACGGGCGTCACCTTTAGCGGCAAAATCCGCAAGGACCGCACCTTCTATTTCGGCAGCGTCCAACGTGTCGAATTCCTGTCCGGCTATGCGGCCCGTGCCATTGCCGCCACCGGCATTCCCGAAGGACTCGGCGACGTCCGTACCCGCGAATCGATCGCCGCCGTGGCAAACCAGTGGCTACAGAGCGGCAATCAGACTCCCGGCTTCGCCGCCCGCCTTCTGCAGAGCATCCGCGCCTTTCCCGCCGAACAGATCCCCGGACTGGAGCAGAAGTTCTTTACCGACACCGCGAGTCCAACGCTTCGCCTTCTGACGCCTCAGGATATCCATCCCGTTGCCATCAACGTGCTCAATGTGAAGCGCGATGGCCGATTCCTCCTCCCCTCCACCACCTCCGCCATGCCGATTCTGCCAGGCACTGTAAGCTATGGCGCCGAACGCCTCCTGCAACAGTCCTTCCCGACCAAATTCCAAACCTGGTCGGGCTCCGGGACCATCGATCATTACATTTCCACTTCCAGCCGGTTGCGTTTGAACTACACCAAGGCCCAATCCTACGTCGAAGAGGCTTTCGGCTGGGCCAACTCCTCCCCCTCGCCCACCCAGGGTCAGACCCCCTCCTGGGCCGCTTCCCTTAACTGGACGCGCACCTTCGGCGGCCGCATTGTCAGCGAGTTCCGCGGGGGCTTCTTCGAACTGTTCAATACCCGTATCTCCAAATACCGCGACATCCAGAATTCGTCGCTCGGTATCTTCAATCCGCTCGAAAAGGCTGTCGGCGGCCTCGCCTCCCTCATGCCCACGATTGACATCGTTACCCAGCGATCCACCTCCGGCATCGGCAACGCCTGGGACTTCTTTGACCGTCAGCGTGTCATCAACGCCGCGGAAACTGTCAGCTACAACGTCGGCAAACACACTGTCCACTTCGGCGGCGAGTTCCGCCGGCCGGAACTGAAGGGCGAATACATGGCCCGAACCAACGGTGACCTCGACTACGACAACTGGGTCTTCTTCTTCACCGGCCACGGCGCCGCCGGCGGTGGCTCGGACCTCGACCAGGGCGACACCCGCCGCCACTTCCGCATGCGCGACATCAGCCTCTTTGCTCAGGACGACTGGCGCGTTCGCAAGGGCCTCACCCTCAACGCCGGCGTCCGCTACGACCTCTTCGGCAATCCCACCGATGTCGACGGCCGTATGGGCAACTACTACACCGAATCCGCCGCCAAAGCCCTCGGCCTCAAGCCCGGCTTCTACGTCGATGAGCAGAGCGTCTTCTTCCAGCCCAATTTCGATCCGACCAAAGTCGGTATCGTCGTCGAACCCGGCGTCGGCTTCAATCTCAATCAGGTCTACAAAGCGCCTTGGCGCTCCACCATCAAACCCGACTACAACAACGTTGCCGCCCGCCTCGGCCTCGCCTGGCAACTCTCCCCGAAACTCGTCGTCCGCACCGGCTATGGCATGTTCTTCGAACGCGTCTCCGGCGCCATTAAGAGCGACCTCCAACTCTCCGCGCCGTTCTTCATCTACCAGAACGTGCCTGCCCCCGTCGATATGGCCGACCCCTATCCGCGCCTGAACGTCAACCCATTTCAGATCCCCCTCAACGTCTCCATTACTCGCAACGCCGCCGGCACCCCCAGTTGGCGTCGTTTCGATGGCTCTGCCTTCCCAGCCACTTCACCCTTCAGCGCCAAGAACAACACCTTCGTCGACCCTTTTCTCACCACCCCGTATGTGCAGCAGTGGACCTTGAATCTGCAGTACGAATTGGACCGCGGCAATCTCATTGATGTCCGCTATGTCGGTTCCAAGGGCACCGGCTTGCTCGCCCGTCTCAATCTAGCTCAACCGGAGGATCCCCGCGTGGTTCCCGTCAACGGCTTCTCCTCTCTGACAAACTCCGCTGGTGCGGCCATCTCGCCGGACTTCTTCGTGAAACCCGAGTTCCTTGGGCTCAACCGCGCCGGTGGTTTCCGCCAGCGAGGAAACTGGGGCAAGTCCTCCTATCACGGCCTGCAAGCCAACCTGCGCCGCCGTATGGGCAAATGGGTCACCGGGAATTTTTCCTATACTTTTGCCAAGTCCATCGACACCGTGTCGAGCGATAACGCCATCGTCGAGCACAATGCCTTCAACATTGCCGCCAATCGCGGGCCTTCGGACTTTGACCGCGCTCACCGATTCACGGCCGCCTATGTGCTGGACCTGCCCGCCCCCCGCTTCGCCGATAAGCGCCCATTCGCCAAGGCTTTGCTAGCGGGCTGGAACGTCAGCGGATTGGCCACCCTGCAGACGGGAACACCGTTTTCGTTGATCGGCAACTCAACCCGTAACGCGACTTTCGCTCAACCCACCCGTGTGCGGTTGAGTATGGTGCCGGGCAAGACTGCCGCCGATGCGGTCAAATCCGGTCCCGTGCAGGATCGCCTGAACGGTTACTTCGACCCTTCCCCGTTTACGGATTCCCTCGATCAATGGGGGAACTCCGGCCGTAACATCCTCCGTGGCCCGAGCCAGGTGCAGTATGACTTCATGTTCGGCAAGCAGTTTGCCCTCACGGAGCGCTACCGGCTCGAATTCCGCTGGGAGATGTACAATGCCTTCAACTCCCCGGTCTTCGCCAACCCGGCGTCGACATTCGCCGCCAATGGCCCGGGAACCGCGGGGGTGATTTCCTCCACCATCGGGGGCCCACGCACCATGCAAACCGCCCTCCGCCTTAAGTGGTAATCAACCCAACAACTTAAAATGGGGTCGGGTGCACCCGTCCCCATTTATTGCTTTCGTCTTACAGCCTGGCTTACCCCCTTCTTGTGCCGCTCCCTCCTCGGCCTGTACGATAGCGGGCATGCTCCCCGCTGCCCGCTCCGCCACCGCCCTCATCCTGTCCGGCGTCCTCATTCTGGCGGCAGCCCCCGCACCATACCCCCTCCTCTTCAGCCGCCAAAACCTCCTTGCCTGGTGCATCGTCCCCTTCGACGCCAAGAACCGCGAACCCGAATCCCGCGCCGCAATGCTTAAGAAGCTTGGCATCACCAAATTCGTCTACGATTGGCGCGACAAAGATATCCCCGACTTCGACCGCGAAATCGACGCTCTGCAGACGAACGGGATCCACCTCCAGGGCTTCTGGACCCCCTATCCGACAGACCCTGCCCGCCTCAACCAACTCGCTCCCATCCTCGATCTTCTCAAACGCCGTAATCTCCGCACCGAACTCTGGTTTTCCCTCAGCGCTGACAGAGCCTTCAACGCCCTTCCCCACCAGCAAAAAGTGGAAGCCGCCGCCGCCATTGTCACCAAAGTGGCCCGCCAGGCCCAGGCGCTGCACTGCAAAGTGGGCCTGTACAATCATGGCGGCTGGTACGGAGAACCGGAGAATCAGCTCGAGATCATTCGCCGCGTCAATCTGCCCAACGTCGGCATCGTCTACAACTTCCATCATGGACACGACCATGTCGCCCGCTTCCCCGCACTGCTCGCCAAAATGCTCCCCCACCTCCTCGCCATCAACATCAACGGCATGAAGGCGGGCGCCAAGATTCTCCCCGTCGGCAGTGGCGACGACGAACTCGATATGCTGAAAACCATCCGCGACAGCGGCTATCGAGGACCCATCGGCATCCTCGGCCACCGCGCCGAACTCGATGCCGAAGAAAGCCTGACGCTCAACAAAAATGGCCTCAAATCCCTACTCCACGCCATGGGTGAAACGGAGGCGCTCAGGACTTACTGATCTCCCATCAGAATCTCAAATCTACGCCCAGCCCCGCTTTCCCCTGGGCTCGGTCAGCATACAGCCAGTCGCATGAGGTACAACAGAGCATGCTCCGCCGGCACTGGCTCCAACTCGCCCTCGCCGCCGCCACTCCCCCCGGCCATCCCCGTTCCGTCCTCGGAATTCCCCTCCGCTGGTGCCCGCCCGGCAGCTTCCAAATGGGCAGTCCCCGCAACGAACCTGACCGCCGTCCCGATGAAAGCCCCGTGCAAGTCACCCTCACTGAGGGCTTCTGGATCGGCGCCTGGGAGGTGACCCAACGCGATTGGCAACGCGTCGCCGGCCCCCTTCCACACCAAATGGATTTCGGCCAAGGCGAAGAGTTCCCGGTCTATTGGGTCACCTGGCACGACGCCGAACGCTTCTGCCTACGCCTCACCGAGCAGTCCCGCCGCGCCGGCGAACTCGAGTCCGGCTGGGAGTTCCGCCTCCCAACCGAAGCCCAGTGGGAATACGCCTGCCGCGCCGGCACCCAAACCCCATTTTCTTTTGGCCACTCCCTCACCACCTCCCAGGCGAACGTCTCCCGCGCCATCGGCCGCGCCGTCAAATCCGCCTCCTACCCGCCTAACCCCTGGGGCATCCACGACATGCACGGCAATGTCTTCGAGTGGTGCCGCGATTGGTACCACGCCCGTCTCCCAGGCGGCACCGACCCCGATCTCTCCCACGCCCAAGGAGAACCCAACCGCGACGGTACCTATTCCCGCGTCCGCCGTGGCGGTGCCTGGAACGACGAACCCCTCTTCTGCCGCTCCGCCTTCCGCCTTCGTTACGAACCCCATCGCAACAGCGATCACATCGGCTTCCGCGTCGTCGCCACCCGATCAAAATGAACCGTCGAACACTCCTCCTCCTCGCCGCCCAGGCCCACGCGACTGCCCAGCCTCGAACCATCGTCTCCAAACCAGGCGTCCACTATGGATTTCCCCGCCTCGTCCAAGCCGCCAACGGCCACTTCCTCCTCTTCTACCGCATCGGCAACTCCCACGCCTATGACCACTCTTCCGTGGCCCTTCGCCGCAGTACCGATCGCGGCGCCACATGGGGCCCCGAACAGGTCCTCTTTCAGGATCCCGACCCCCCCCGCTCCGCCCATAATCCCGTCGCCATCGTCACCGCCAAAGCCCGCATCCTCCTCTGGGTCAGCCGCTTCCGCTTCTCCCCCCTTCCCCACCGCCGCGAACCAGGTGCTTGGGCCCACTCAGATGACCACGGCGCCACCTGGTCCCCCTTTGAAACTTTCGACACCGACCCCTCTCGCAGCAGCTACTACATGACCGACGTCATCCGCGTCCGCGAGGGCCTCCTCGGTTGCATGGCCACCTTCCCGCCTTCCGGCATTGGCAACTGCTACGCCGTCCTCTGGCACTCCGCGGATAACGGCCTCTCTTGGTCCGTCCGCAGTCAACTCACCGCCCCGCAAGCCAACCGCGGCGATGAAGTGGCACTCCTCGAACGCGCCGACGGCGACATCCTCTGCCTTCTTCGTACTCGCCGCCAGCCCGGCTCCTCCGCCTACCCCAAGGGACTCTCCCAATTCCTTTCCACCGATCACGCCAGATCCTGGCGCGAACTTCCCAATCTCCACCCCCAACTTGGCATCACCCTCCAGCGCCCCTTCCTCACCCGCCTCACCCGAGACAAGGTGCTCCTCTCGGGCCGTGACGTCGAAACCCGCGAAATTGTCACCTTCCTTTCCAATGACGAAGGCAACACTTTCCACGGCAAGACAATCATTGACCGCTACGCCAAGGACGGAGCCTACACCACCGCCCTCCCCCTCTCCCAGAACGAGGTCCTCCTCGTCTACTATGCCGACCGCGAGGGCGCTCTCGCCGAACTCCGCTCCCTCCGCATTCGGCCAACCTAAAAAAGACGGAAAATATTCTGATCCAAATAACCGCGATGCGCGTAATAAGTCTACAGAACAGGGTTGCGTGTCGCTGGGATCCAGTTGAATCGAGTTCCCGACATGTTCTGTTTGCGTCTGATGAGTCTGCTCCTCTCATTGGCGTCCGCCTATAGCCAGCCCCTCTCCGCCCCGAAAATCCTCCTGCAAAACGCCCAATCGCTCGCCGCTGCCGGCAATATCGAGCAGGCCAGCGCCGCTTTCCAGTCGGCCATCTCTCTCGCCGCCACACATCCCGATCCCGCCGAACTCCCCCACGCTCTCGACCTCGCCTGCACTCACTTCCAGGACGTGGGTGAACCTGCCCAGGCCGAACCCTGCCTCCGCCGTCTCCTCTCCGCGTTTGAGCGCAAACTCGGCCCTGGCCACCTCGGTCTCAATCGCATCGTCAATCGCCTCGCCTGCCTCTATATCGAGATCGGCCAGCGCGCCAAGGCCGAACGCCTCGACATTCCTCGCTGGCTCGCCCGCCTGGAAGCCGCCGCACCTCTCTCCGATGACCGCGTCAACCTGACCGGTACTATGGCCGCTCTTGAAATCCTCCGCGGCAACCCGGCCGCCGCTGTCCGCCTCAACGAATCCGCCTGGGAAATCCTCGATGGCCGTGGCATGGCCTCCTCGGACTCCGGTATCACTGTTCTCAACAATCTCTCCATCGCCTACCTGGAGACCAGACAATTCGCCGCCTCTGAACGGGTTCTCCTGAGAGCCATCGCCCTCGGCGGCTCCGCCGGCATCGACGACACCCTTTCCATGGCCGCCACCCATGCCAATCTGGCCAATCTCTACGTCACCACCCGCCGCTACGCCGACGCGGACCCCCATATGGCCACTGCCCTCACCATCGTCGAACGCCGCTGCGGCCGCAACAGTATCCGCACTGCGGCCCTCCTCGCCTCCTACGTCCCCATCCTAAAGAAACTCGGCCGCAAATCGGAAGCCCGTCTCGCTCAATCCCGCGCCCGCCAAATCGGAGCCGCCTCTGCTGTCGCCGCCCACAATACCCACACCGTTGATATCACCGACCTCGCCCGATCCGGCCGCAAACCCTGACCCTCCGGCGATTATTTCCTGCGAAACCGCGTAACTTTCTCCTCTCGATTCCTGAATGCTAAGTAGCGCCCCGAAGGAGAGAGCGTGGTTCGTATGCTTCCCTCTGAGTCCCAAACCCTTTTCGCCCATACCAACGCCACCATCTCGGCCACGTCCGCCTTTCCCGAAACCCGCTGGACGCTGGTCATCTCCGCCGGCGATAAGGGTGACCCCGGCAGTCGCGATGCCCTCGCCGCCCTCTGCCGGTCTTACTGGTATCCCATCTACGCCTTCGTCCGCCGCAAAGGCCACAACGCCGATACGGCCCGCGACCTCACCCAGGAGTTCTTCCTCCAACTCCTCAACCGCCGCTTCTTTGAACGCGCCGATCCGCTCAAGGGCCGCTTCCGTGCCTTCCTCATGGCCTCGCTCGGCTATTTCCTTGCCGACCAAAGCGATCTCGCCAACGCCGGCAAACGCGGCGCCGGAACCGAGCCCCTCCCCTTTGAACTCGAGGACGGCGAATCGCGCTATGCAAAGGAACCCTTCCATTCCGAAACCCCGGAACGCATCTTCGAGCGCCGGTGGGCGCGCGCCACGGTAGACAACGTGGTCAACCTCCTGCGGGACGACTTTGCCCGTCATGGGCGCCTCGATCATTTTCAACTCCTGAAGACCTATTTGATGGGACAAGGCGATGTCCCCTATGCAGACTTAGCCAAAAAACTGAACACCACCGAAGGGGCAATGAAGGCCGGAATCCACCGGCTGCGAAAACGGTTCCGCGATGCGCTCCGGGCCGAGGTCGCCGCCACTGTCTCCGATCCGTCCGAAGTCGATGAGGAACTCCGCTTCCTCGCCCGTGCCCTCAGCGGAAAATCCGCCGCCCCTTCGGATTCGGGTTCCCCGGAATGAGGATCCAATGCCCGCTTGCCCGAGTTGTGGAGAAGAACTGGAAGAAGGCCTTTGCGGCATGTGCCTGCTGGCCGGTGGTGCCGCCACCGAACCCACCGCGGAAATGGAAACTCTCGCGGGAGTTTCACCCCTCGCCGCTGCACTGGAGTATGACGGCTATGGGCCCTACCGCATAGTCCGTCCCATCGGTGAGGGCGGCATGGGTACCGTCTATCTTGCCGAACAGACCGCGCCCATCCGTCGCCATGTCGCCCTCAAGGTCATCAAGCCGGGAATGGACACCGGCGAAGTCCTCGCCCGCTTCCAGTACGAGCGGCAGACCTTGGCGCTCATGGATCATCCGAACATCGCCCACGTCTTCGATGCTTCCGCCACCGAAAAGGGTCGCCCCTATTTCGTCATGGAGTACATCGAGGGCGAGCCCATCACTACCTATTGCGACCGCAAACGCATGAACACCCGCGAGCGTCTCGCCCTTTTCCTGCCCGTCTGCCAGGCCCTCCAGCACGCCCATCAGAAGGGCGTCCTCCATCGCGATATCAAGCCCTCCAACGTCATGGTCACCGAGGTGGATGGCATCCCCACCCCCAAGATCATCGACTTCGGCATCGCGAAAGCTACCGATCTGCGCAGCGCCCAGAACACCGCCTTTACCCAACTCGGTCAAATGGTCGGCACCCCCGAATACATGAGCCCGGAAGCGGCGGACGTCATGACCAACGATGTCGACACCGCCTCCGATGTCTACTCCCTTGGCGTTCTTCTCTACGAACTCCTTGTCGGTGCCGTGCCCTTCGACGGCCGCCAACTCCGCAAAGCCGGCCTCGTCGAACTCATGCGCATCATCCGCGAGGATGAGGCCCCACCCATGACGGCCAAGCTCACCCAAATGGGCGCGAAGGCCTCTGCCATCGCTGACAACCGCCGTACCGATCTTTCGTCTCTCAAGCGCCAGATCACCGGGGATCTTAACTGGATCGTCACCAAAGCCGTCGAAAAGACGCGCCAGCGCCGCTATGCCACTGTCGCCGAACTGTCGGCCGATATCGATCGCCACCTCACACATCGCCCCGTCAAAGCCTCTCCCCCCAGCCGTTGGTACCGGACCTCGAAGTTTGTCCGCCGCAACCGGCCCATCGTTTTCGGCGCCGCTGCCGTCGCCGCCACCCTCTGCCTTGGCGTCGGGGCCACCCTCCACCAGGCGCGCGAAGCCCGCCTCGGCCGCGCCGCCGCCGAACAGCAACGCGATCGCGCCGAAGCCGCCGTCCGCCTTGCCGAAAAGAATCAGGCCGAAGCCGTCGCCGCCACCGCACGCGCGGAGGCCAACCTTTCTGACGTCCGCTCTCTCGCCAACACCGTCATTTTTGACGTCGATGACCTCGTAAAGAACCTGCCCGGTGCCACCCCAGCCCGTCAGGCGCTCGTTCGCCTCGGTGTCCGATATCTCGATAAGGCCGCCGCCAGTGGCGGGGATCAACTCGGCCTCGGCCCCGCCTATCTCCGCATGGCCGCCTTGCAGGGCAGTGAAGTGCTCCGCGACACCGAAGGCGCCCGCGAGTTTTACCGCCGCTCCATCCCGCTCCTGGAGGCCAGACTCGCCCGGAATCCTAAGGACTGGGAGACTCGCCGCGACCTCGCCCTCGCTCATTGGGGCGTCGGCCAGTCGGATGTCTTTGAGACCGCTGGATTGTCCTCGCAGACCGGGCACGAGGACTACCGCCGGGCGGTTTCGCTCCTTCGCGAAGCGCTCAAGGAGCATCCAGCGGTGCCGTCCCTCTGGCTCGCGCTCGCGAAAGCGCAGAGTTCCCTCGGGAATCTCGAAGAAGCGCTGGCAAGCGCCAAACGCGGTACCGCTCTGGACGGTGCTACTATAGCCGATCGCCTCACCCGCATCGCCGTGGAAGCGGAGGTGGTGCGCAAATGGATCGAGTTCAATGAAGTCGGGTCATCTCTCCCTGTCGTCGAAAGGGCTCTCGCCGATCTCGAAAAGTGCAAGTCGGAGCAGCCTGGAAACATCGACTACGAATTCTACGAACAGAAGTTGAAGGGCCTTCTCGGCGCGTCTCTCACCGGCCTCAATCGCTTCGCCGAAGGCAAGAAGTACCACTATGAGGCCTTGGAAATCGCCAGCCGTCTGGCCAGTCGGGACAAGGATAATGCCAATTTCCAGTTCTGGTTGGCCCAGCAGGAACACAACGTCGGACGCATGGAGAGCAGAGCGGGGAATCGCAAAGGAGCCATGGAGCACTTTCAGCGCGCCTTAAACGCCCAACTGGATCAGTGCCGGCGATTCCCTTCCAACTTCATCCTCTCCTTCGAACTCTCCGGGACGTATTCCTCCCTCGCCAAGCACGAACGCGAAACGGCCAATTGGGCGGAATCACTCCGCTACGCACGCCTGGCCGATGAGCTCATGAGCGCCAATCACGCTCGCCAACCGGCGGATCCGCTCGCCATTATTTTGAGCGCGAACACAAAGGCCCTCCTCGGTCAGATCCTCATGCAATCCGGGAATCGAAAAGCCGCCGCCGCTGCGTATGCTTCGGCCGCCGGGTTGCAGCGCAATCTCAAGCCGGAGTCCGTCACTGGCGCAGTGCAACTGTTCTGGGTCGTTCTCCAAGCGGATCTCGCAAGATTCAAAGGATCACTGGGCCGCACGGAAGAGGCTGTCTCAATCCAAAAATCCGCGCTTGCCAGCGCCGAAACCAGTCTTCGCCAGCATCCGGATAGTCCACTCTATGTTGCGCTGTATGCCCAAAGCGCCTTCGAACTCGCTCAATTACACAGTCGTCGCCAAGAGTTTCCCGAAGGTCTCCAGGCGGCGCTCCGCTCGCGTCCCGCGCTGACCGCGGCATATGCCAGGAACCCCGGTTTCAATACCGGGATCGCCTTGTGGCGAACGCTATTCAATATGCGCTATTTATCAGCATGGACCGGCGATTACGAGAAGGATTTGGATGCCGCTCGGCAGTCCCTGCAAATCAGTGAAGAACTACTTCTCAAGGATCCCAATGCATTCTCTTTACTTTCGAACCGGGCCGCCTCGCTCATCAACCTCGCTGGAAGCTATGAACGAACCGGTCATCGAGCTGAGTCGATTGCCACCACCCTCCGAAATATAGAACTCTTGTCGGCTCTAGAAACCTCAAAATGGCCTGCTTCGGATAAACTCCTCTTGGCCGACGCTTACCGGTTTGCAGCGATGAACTACAATGCCTTGCTCGATGCAGAGTCGGGAATTCCTCTCGCTAAGCAGGCGATTCAGACCACAGAGTCCATAGCTAAACTTGACCCAAACAGTCGGCGACTGCGCGACAACATAATCAATCTCCACGAACTGTTGGCCAGCCTTTACTTGAACTCCGGAAACCTGCCTGCATCGGCGGATGCTCGCAACACGGCAATTGCTCTCCGCAGGGAATCTCCCCCCACTTCTGTCCAGGAGTGGCGTATCCTTGCTTTCCAGGAGGCCACCCAGGCCGCCCACTTCCTTCGTGCGGGACACCATGCGGAGGCCCGCGCATCCTTTCTCCATGCTCTGGAGTCTCTCGGTGCTGTTGAGCGCAAGGCAAATGCTGACATCGAGGAAGTCCCCGCCGATCTCGCCGCTTGGGACATCCTTTATGGCGTCTATCGCTGGAAGTTCTATATCGCGCAGATTCTTGGAGATTCTCCCGGCGCACGGGCCGCGTTGGACCAGTCCCGACGCGCGATCGAATATCTCATCAAACAGGAACCAAACACGGCACTCCACCGTGAAAAACTCGCGGAAACGCTTCGTCACATCGTGCGGATGAAGCTGGCCCCGGATACGGTGTCTGATCTCCTTGCTGGCCGGTTCCAACGTGACCCCCAATTGGAGGAAGTGAGCGTAAGTTCCGCCCGAATGTGGTCTGACCTTGCGGAGACGCTGATGTACATCGGTATCCACCCCACCCACCGCCGGGTTCTGCTCTCCCATTCCACCACCATCACCCGTCGCCTCGTCGCAATCCAATCTACTCCACCTCATTTGGCGCTTCTGGCGAGTCACCTCGAGAAACTCGCCACCTTGCTCCTGATGGAATCCCGTTGGCTCCCGCCCGCCCTCCGTGCCGAAAAACTTCGCGAGGCCCTCGCCGCCGCCCGCGAAAGCGTCCAACTCCTCACTGCCCTTCGCGCCGCCAACCAGGTCCCCCTCGAACACGCACGTGACCTCGGCCGCGCCCGAATCGTCCTCTCCGCCGTTGAACTCCGCCTCCAGCGCGACCAAACCACCCTGAGCGCCAAATAACGCCTAAACCTCCTCCAATCCTCGTCCCGCATCCCCGAACTGCGCCATCCGCACATTCATCTTGTCCATCAGCGACAGATACAGCCGGCACATCTGCCGCTCCGGCTTCTCCCGGTAGTCCAACACCCGCCCGCCCTTTAGCCGTCCCCCGGCCCCGCCCAGCACTACCACCGGCAACTGCCGCGCCTCGTGGTTCCCCGTCAGCATACTCGAACAGAAAAGCAGCATCGAGTTGTCCAGCAGCGTCCGCGGCCCCTCCTGAATCGCCTCCAATTTCCCCGCCAGGTACGCCAACTGCTGCAGGAAGAACTGATTCACCTTCAGCCAGTCCGCTGTATCCGAGTGCGACAGCAGGTGGTGAATCATGTAGTCCACCCCCAGATTCGGGAACCGCAGCGAGCTATGGTCGTTGTTCAGCTTCAACGTCGCAATCCGTGTCGTGTCTGTCTGGAAGCCCAGCACCACAATATCCGCCATCAGCCGCATATGTTCGGCGATATCCTGCGGTATCCCGTCGGCTGGCCGCGCCATGTTCGGCTTCTCCAGCGTCGGCCGCCACCCCTGTAGCTGTCCTCGCTTTCCCGCGCTCGCAATCCGCTGCTCCACGTCCCGAACCGATTCCAGATACTCGTCCAGCTTCCGCTGGTCCAGCTTGCTGATGTCCCGCCGCAGCCTCCCCGCATCCGCCAGAACTGCGTCCAGCACGCTCTGGTCCGCCTTGTTGGCTTCGTCTTTGAACAGCCGGTCAAACGCCAGCGCCGGGTAAATCTCCAGCGGCGTCGGCGTCGTCGGCGAACTCCACGAAATGTGCGAACTGTACAGCATCGAGTAGTTCTTGTGCACCGACGGGTTCGATTTCTCACACCCCAGCACCAGGCTAGGTACCTTCGTCGACGCCCCGTAGCGCTGCGCCAGCAGTTGGTCCACGCTCGTCCCCGAACGGATCTCCCCGCCGGAAGCCAGCGGGGCCCCGCTCAACAGGTTCCCCGTCTGGGAACTATGGATGTTCCCCTTCAATGCCTCCGCGTTAAACAGCCCGCGGATGAACAGCATCTTTTCCCGGTACGGCTCCAGCGGCGTCAGCACCTTGCCTAACGCCATCTGCTTGCCTTCCCCCGTCGCCCACCACTCTTTGCTGTGAAAACCGTTCCCGGCAAACAGCACGCCCAGCCTCTCCGGCGCCTCGCTACCCGCCTGCTTGCCCGGCTCATCCCCCCACACCGGAATCGATTCCATCCACGGCAGCGCCATACTCACGCCCAGCCCCCGCAGCATACGGCGGCGCGAAAATAGGTGTTTCTTCATTTCGATCGTTCCTCCTCTGCCGCTGCGTCGCGCCCGCGGATCTCCCGGAATTGCCGGCTCTTCACAATCATCTCCACCATACCGCCTGCCGTCGTCTGCTGCTGCAGCTGATCCAGCAAAGGCTCATCCGATAACTGTACCGCCCTCCCCAGCGCATACCCCAACAGCTTCCGGCTGAACTGCCGCAGAAACCCCGCCCGGCCCTTCGACAGGAGGTACTCCCGCAGCCCGTCCAGCCCCTCAATCTCCGTCCCGTCCATCAGCCGCGACTTCGTGTCGATCGCCCGCCCGCCCAGGTCCCGGTCCCGCCGCCTTCCCACCGCGTCATACTGCTCCAGCGCATAACCGTACGGATCCACCCGCCGGTGGCAACTCGCGCAGCGCGGGTCCGTCGTGTGCTTCTCCGTCAACTCCCGCATCGTCAGCGTGATGTTCGCCTCGTCCTCCGGCAATTGTGGAACGTCCTTCGGCGGGCGCGGCAGTTTGTCTCCCAATAGCACCTCCGCTACCCAGTTGCCCCGCAGGATCGGACTCGTCCTCGACGCTCCGCTCTGCTTCGCCAGCGTCGCACCAAGGCCCAGCACCCCGCCCCGTCCCTGCGCACGCACTCCGTCCACTCGCCGCCACGCCTCTCCGGCCACCCCCGGAATCCCGTAATACTTCGCCAGTCCCTCATTCAGAAACGTGTAATCGGCATCCAGCAGCGCCACCGTCGGCCGGTTGCTCCGGAAGAAGTCCGCCAGAAACTGGATCACCTCCTCATACAGATCCGCCCGTCGCGCCCGGAAGTCCGGAAAGTGCCGCTCGCTCTTTTCGTCCAGTGTGTCGAACCCGTGCACATGCAGCCACGCCGCCCCAAACTCTTCCGCCAGCCGCCGTACCCGCCCGTCACCGAGCATCCGCTTCGCTTCGGCCGCCACACCCGCCGCCGTCCGCAGTTTCCCTGCCGCCGCTGCTGCCCGCAACGCCGCGTCCGGCTGCGATGACCATAGGAAATAGCTCAGGCGGTTGGACAACTCCGCATCGCCCACCGGGCCCGCATTCGCGCCCGGCGCTGCCCGCTCTGTCCGGTACAGAAATGCCGGGCTCACCAGCACCCGCGCCAAGGTCAGCCGGATAGCCTCTTCATGCCCCAACTCCTGCTCCCGCAACGCGGCGTACAGGCTCCGTATCTCGTCTTTCTCCAATCCCGTGATCGGCCGCCGGTAGGCCCGGTTGGCAAACTCCACCACCGCATCCAGATGCTTCGGCTCGGCCGCCGTCAACTGCCCCCGGAATGCCGCCGCCCGCTCCTGAATCGGCTTTCGCAGCGGTTCGAACTTGGAAGGATCGGCGTCCTGCGTTGCATACTGCCATAGCTGCTCAAACGCGTCCACCAGCGCAATCGGGGCCCGGCTCACAAACCACAACTGTTCCCATAGCCGGTTTAGCTCCGCCTGCTGCGCCCCTTCCAGCACCAGTCGCGCCAAGTGCTCGTCCTCCCGGTGGTAAAGCGTCAGCGTCACCACTTCGTCCACCGGCACAATCTTCGTGTAACACACCGACGCCGGGAACATCCGCCGGAACTCGTCGAACACGCCCTCCACCCGCCGCCGCGCCGCGCTCCCCTCGTTCACCACCACCGGCAGTTCATAGGAGACCCTCTGGTTGTTCGAGGACCACGTTCCGTCGGCCGTCCGTACCGAGGTCGCGCTTGGCCGCAGCTTGCGCCCTAACACCGGCTTCTCGCTCAGTACTTCCAGTTGCACTGTTCCCTCGGACCCTTTGGCCAGCCGCCCCGTTACGCTGAACTCCGCGTCGCCCACCAGGTCGGCCGGCAGCCGCACCGCGATCACTGACGGCGCGTTCGCCGCCAGGTCCGCCCCCGTAAACCGCGCCGGATCGAGTCCCCAGGTCGATGTCGTCGCTCCGCCCGTCTCTGCGCCCGTCAACAGCGGTCCGGCCAGCGAGCTCAATTGCCGGTAGAGTGCCCCATCCGGCGTATGGGCAGCCGGAGCCGCCCCCGTCAGCAGCCGCTGCAAGTCCTCTGCCAGCCGCTGTTTCTCCCCGCCGTCTTCCGTCGCCTGCCACTTCGCCAGCAGCGACCCCGGCGGAATCACCGTCGCACTGCCCGCCCCGCCCACCGGCTCGCTGTAGAAGTTCCAAACCCCGTGCGGATTCGCTTCCAGAATTCGCGCCGATACATCGCGCGTCAAGGACCACTCGCTCCCGGCACCCTTGACCTCGAACTCCAGGTCCGTCAAGTCGCACGACGCATTCCCGTCCCGCGGGCCAATCAACACCGATACCAAATCCCCCTGCCGCACCGCCACCTTGGTGAGAGGTCCAACGCGAACCGGCGTCGCGCCCCGCGACACCCCCTCCGCCAGCCGTAGCCGCGCTCCCCCACGCCGCAACTCCAAGGACCACGTAACCCCATTCCCGCACTCGGCGTTGGCACCCGTCACCGTCGCCGCCATCTCCACTGCGCCCGTTACCGGACTCCGCCATCCCGCCGCCGCATAATGGGTCGCCGTCGGCAGCACAGCCACGCCGTGCGGTTTCATGCTTCCTGGTATCCGCACCTGCTGTGCCGACGAATTCGCCAGCACCGACGGTAGTTTCCCCCCGCCCCAGCCCTGTATGAACTCGTAGTTGCCACTCTTCTCGATCTTCCGTGTTAACGGCTCCACCGGGATCGCCACGGCGCCGGAAAGGCCCAGGTAATCGAACCACGCCTCCCGCGCCGCCGCGTCCACCTCTCCCGTCCCCAACCCTGCGGCCGCGTTCAGCGCTGCCGCCGTGTGCGAAACAATTCGCGTCCGCTGCTGCGTCAGTGCTCCGGCCAGCGAACGGACATCCCGCAGTCGCACCGGGGGCCGCCCCGGAATCGTTAGCCGCGGTTCCTCCCACACCACCGCATCCCCCGCCGCCCCATCGCCGGCGTCGTCGGCTGCCAGATAGATCATCACCTCGTTGCCGTTCACCGGTGGCGTCAGTTTCATCCGGAACTCCCGCCGCTCCACCACCGGGCTCACCGGCTCCATCCACGCCTTCGGCCCATCCACCTTTCCGATATGCCCTACACTGCTGAACTTCCATAGCGCCTGTTGCCAAGGCGCAATCTCTTTCATCAACTCGCCCGCCGCTCCCGCCCGGGTCTTCCGCCACTTTCGGCGCAACTCCCCCAAGACCGGCGAAGCGCTCGTCCCTCGAAGCAGTTCCACCAGCAACCCCAGATACTTCGCGCTCAGCCCGTTGGCCCGCGCCGCCGCCACTACTGTTTGCCCGTCCCGCACCGCCAGCGAGGCGGCTAGATACTTCTCCATCGGCAGTGTCCCGCCCCGGTTCTTGTCCAGTGCGATCCCCTGTTGCGTCACCGTTTCCGCTCCCCCCGCTTCCGTGTACCGGCCATAGAACGCACGGATCTGCGCCAGCGTCTCGTTCGTCCAGTCACTCCGCGATGCCGACGCCGAAAAGCGCAACCCGTCCGGTAACAGCACCGCATGGCTTGCCACCCGCTTGGCCGCGTCCAGGTACTTCGTCACCAGCGCCGGCGACATCGCCAGCGAGTTCCCTGTGTTCGTGAACCCTTCCCCTGCCGCCCCATCGGCCGGAAACTCCCGCGCCGGATCCAGTGTCGCCACTCCCGTCAGATCGCGAATCGTAAACGTGTACTCTGCGTTGTTCAGCCGCCGCAGAACCACCGGCCCCGGGTCCCCCGCCGTTGCCCGCGCGGCCTCTTTCAAGGCCCCACGCACCCATCCCAACAGCCGCGCCCGTTCCTCCGCCGGCGGTTGCGGCATCGCCTTCGGCGGCATCTCCCCCAGTGTCAACTGGTCCACCACCGCCTGCCACACCTTCGGTTGCCGGATCACGTCCGCCTGCGTTGCAAACCGCTCCAGATTCAAATCGCCAACGCGCTTCGCCGCCGAGTGGCACGGAAGGCAATACTGCCGCACCAGCGGCTTCGCCTCCCGTTCAAAGGAGCTCTGTGCCAAAACCACCGCCGGGACCAGCAGCAACAACGGGATCCGCATATTCTGTACGATTCTATCCCCGTTACCTGTTCTCTACCGGCGGCTCTTTGAATGTCCGTTTTCCAGTATCTAGCTACTACCGCGCAGAACCTTACGCCGCCATAACCCGGCCCCAACCCTGGCATCCTCCCCGCAGCACACTCGCCACCTCCGCCGATGCAGTCGCGCCGCTCTGTTCTCATTGCGGCGTTCGTGGCGCCATCAACCAAATTATCTACCACCGCCCAATTTCCGCCATCCGGATCTGCGAACCATCAATCTTCGCCTCGTCGATTACCATCTGCTTCCCGTCCGCCGAGACCGATATCCGCAACCACGGCCTCCGGTCCATCCGCAGTACCATCCGCTCCCTGCCCGTCGCCGGGTTCCACATAAAGATCCCGTACCGCCTGCCCCCCAGGCGCCGGGCATAGTACACCCCCTCCCTGGTTACCGCCGGTCGCACCAAAGGCACATCTTCCTTCAACAACTCCTCTTTCGCCGCCCCCTTTGCCTTCGCCCGGAACAATGCCCAGGTCCCCCGCACCGGACTGAAAAAATACACCCACTCCCCATCCGGATCGAGCACCGATGACGACACGGACCGTGATGTGATCATCTCGGACTCTCCCTTTCGCCCCTTCGGCGCACGGTGCAGTCTCAATTTGTTCGTCGGGCCTGTCATAAAAAACACCGTCTTGCCGTCTACCGACCGGTAGAGCAAATCGGCGTCGGTTGAATTCTCAACCGGAGTTCCCCCTTCCGCATTCACCAGGAAAACCCGCCGCTGCTTACCCTCCCAGACGGTAAATCGAATCTGCTTTCCCCCGTCCTCCCACCACGGCCATCCCCGTACGTCCTCCCCGAAGGTCAGTTGGCGCAATTTCGTACCGTCCGCTCCAATCATCCATACCTGCTGTTTTCCCGAGCGGCTCGAAAGAAATGCCACCAGCTTCCCGTCCGGCGAGAGTTGTGGCACGTATTCGGAAAACGGCGATGTCGCCAGCGATACTCCGCTGCCAAAGGTGCCGTTCGATTGCAGGACATAGTGGTACAACTCCACGTCCCGCAGCCGCCTTGTGATGGCCACTTTCTTCGTATCCCCGGACACGGCGAAGTTTTCCACGTCCTCCCCCAGTCCGCTCAGCGGCTCGGGCGTCGCGCCCAATGCCGTCATGCGCCAGATTCCCGTCCGCTCCTGTAGGGAGGCCCGGAAAAGTAACTCTCCGCCGGGTAGGAATGCGGGGTGCATCGACAATGTGCCCGCCGGTACCTCCGTTGGCTCTCCGTCCGGCCGGTAGTCGGCGGTTAACCGCTGCAGGTAAACCGTGTTCACCGTATGGTCGTCTCGCACATACACCAGTTGCCGTCCATCCCGGGAAAACGCCGGCTGCAGATATTGGGCATCGTCCGGCAGGTCGTACAGTACCCGCCATTCTCCCGTCGCCACGGAATAGAGGTACGGGTACCCGAATCTCCGCCCTTCCTTTTGCTCCAAGACCGCCAGCCACTGCCCGTTCGGCGACCACGCCAGATTCCTCGTGTGCGGCGCATACCACCCGCGCACCTCTCGTAACTCCCGCTCTCGCCCACTGCCCACATCCAACAGCATCAATCGGCTCTTCTGTGCGTCTACCCCGCGAAGGAAGGCGATGCTCTTTCCGTCCGGTGACCACACCGGGCTTACGTCATCCTCCTTCGCCGTCGTCAACCGCTGCGGTGGTGCTCCCGGCGCATCCACCGTGTACAAGTCATAGTTCTCCCCGTCGGCTCCATCCCACACATACACTATCCGGTTCCCGTCCGGCGCGAAGGACGGCATCGTTTGGTTCCCGTCGCCCGCCGTGTACGGAACAATCGAAGTCACCGTCGTCGCCTCCGGTCCCCGCATCCGGTACGCTAAGCCTGCGGCCAGTGTCGCCGCCACCACTCCCGTTGCCACTGCCACGGCGTACCCCCCGCCCCACTTGCCCCTCAGCCCCCATCTCTTCCACCTCTTGGCTCCAACCGGTTCCCGCTTTTCGTATCGTTCCAGATCGGCCGCCAACTCCCGTGCCGTTCCGTACCGCCGCCCCGCCTCTTTCTCAACCGCCTGCCGCACAATGGCGTCCAAATCCCCGCTGAGTGTACGCCGCAACCCCGCTACGTCCATGCGCCTCGCCTTCGCAATCTCCGCCTGCCGCTCCCCAGTCAACCCCGCCAGTCGCTTCCCCATCCCCGGTGTCTCCACCTCGCGGATCACTCGCAGTACCTCCGCTACTGACCGTGTCCCCCACTCCTCCTTCCCATACGGCAACACACCCGCCAGCAACTCATAGAGCACCATTCCCAGCGAATACACGTCCGATCCCCGCCCCTCAATCGCACCTCCCCCGCACCGCTCCGGGCTCATATACTCCGGCGTTCCCACAATTTGCGCCGTACCGGTCAACTGTTCCCGCCCGAATGTATGCCATTCCTGCAGCCGCGCTAACCCGAAATCGATCACCTTTACTTGCGCCCGCCCGTCGTTCCGCGCCACCAGAATGTTCCCTGGCTTCAAGTCCCGGTGCAGAATCCCCCGCTCATGCGCATGGTCCACCGCCTCGCACACCTGCCGAAATAGCTCCAGCCTCGCCGGCAATGTCAGCCGTCCCTCGTCACAGTAGGCCGTAAGGCTGCTGCCCTCCACATACTCCATCGCAAAGTACGGCAACCCCCGTTCGCTCGTGCCTGCGTCGTAAATTCGCCCGATATGCGGGTGCTCCATCCGCGCCAGGCTCTGCCGTTCCCGTTCGAAGCGCCTGGCCATTTCCCCCGCCTCCCCGCCCGGTTTCAGTACCTTCAACGCCACCGTCCGCCGGAAAGGATGCGTCTGCTCGGCCAGGTACACCACCCCCATCCCGCCTTCCCCCAGTACTGCCACTGGTTCGAAGTTCCCGAATCGGTCATCCGTCGGCAACTCCGGCTCCTCCAGTACCACCGTCAACAGACAGTGCGGACAAAGCCCGTGCCCCTCGGCAACCAGCACCCGCGCACACCTCCGGCACCGTGCTTCTTCCATACCCCCTTCCTTCGGATTGCCCCCGGCTTTTGTTACAGCCATCCTTCAACCCTCGGAAATCACTTCGATCAGGTGCCGGATCTCGGTCTCCACTTCTGCCGGCCCTTGCACCGTCTCCGCAATCTCCGCTGTCAGCAACTCCCGGTACCGCCGCCGCAAACGGTGCACCGCCACCCGTACCGCCCCTTCGCTCATCCGCAAGGCCGCCGCCGCCGTCCCATATTCGCCGTCTCCGGTCAGGAACCCCTTCAATTGGTCGAACTGCTCTCCCTTTCCTGCCGCTTCCAACTCCGCCCGCAATAGCTGCAACACCCGGTCCACCAATGCCAGCGCCCATTGCCGCTCGTAAAGCGATTCTGGCGATAAACTCGGCGGCGTCTGCAAATACCGCTCCTCCACCGTGTCAAACGACAGCGACGTAAACTCGCACCCCCCGCCCCGCATTGCCGCCTGCTCATACGCATACCGGTCCGCTAAATAGTGCTTCAACGCCCCCAGCAGGTACGACCGGAATCGTCCCCGCGCCGGATCTGCCCCGTCAATCGACTGCCGCTGCAAAAATGCCGTCAAAAAACCCTGCGTCAGGTCCTGCGCCTCCGTCGGATCCTGCCCCCGACGTCGCAAAAAGGCATAAATCGGCCGCCAGTAATGCTGGCACAGCCAGTCCAGCGCCTCCCGCCGCCGCCCTGCGTCCCCGGCCGACAGAATCAGTGTCCATCGTGTTGTGGGAAAAGAAACTGGACTGGGCATCTCCGGGCTTCAAAATTATATCGAGATTTCCCTGAGTCCTGATTGCGTTACGATAACGGCCGATGCACCGCGCCGTCCATTTCCTGTTCCTCCTCGCCACCCTCGCTCATTCCCAGAACTGGACCCGCCACACCATCGACAACTCCTCTAAGGGCGCCGACGGCGTCCGCATCGTCCGCCGCAATCCCCTCCAACTCGTCACCGGCTGGGAGGAAGCCGGTATCGTCCGCCTCTACTCCCCAGGCCCCCGCATCCGCGAACCCTGGCTCCGCGAAGAGGTCGGCCCCGCTCCCAATGTCGAGGATGCCACCGCCGCCTTCGGCTACATCATCTCCGCCAGTGAGGGCAAAACCCGCACCCTCCACGCCCACCGGAAACAGGGAGGCCGTTGGTCCACCCTCCCCATCCCCGCCTCCCAAGGCCTCATGCAGTGGATGTTCACTCTTCCTGTCGGCAACAGGCTCTTCGCCGGCGGCAAAGGCCCCAACGCCAAAGTGGGCTACTTCACCCCCGCCAAACGCCTCGAAGACTGGCGCTGGACCCCGCTCCTCGACGCCGGCTGGATTATGTCCATGATCCCCGCCGACATGGACGGCGATGGCGATACCGATGTCCTCATCTCGGACCGCCACGGCGCCGCCCCCGGTGTCTATTGGCTCGAAGCCCCCTCCTGGACCCCCCATCGCATCGGCCCTCTCCGCGATAAAACCATGTTCATCTCTCTCGAAGACGTCGACGGCGGCCGCCGCAATCTTATCGTCGCCGCCTCCCAGCCCGGTTCCATTCTCGTCCACAAGCGCCTCGACCCCTCCGGCCTTCGCTGGCAGACCTCCGAAGTCCCTCTCCCGCAGATCGCCGGCCTCGCCAAAGCCGTTCGCCACCTCGCCAACGGCGAGTTCGTCGTCACCTGTGAAAAGGCCAGCCCGCCCAAACACGGCGTCTTCCTCATGAAACTCGATGGCTCCTGGCGCCCCATCTCCGGTGTCGACGGCATCAAACACGACCTCATCGAACTCCTCGATCTCGACCGCGACGGCGATCTCGACGTCCTAACTACCGAGGAAACCACCGGCCTCGGCCTCATCTGGTACGAAAACCCCGCCAAATAAAAAATTCCACAAATTGCCGTAACAACACGCTCCGCGCTCCGAAGTACCCGGCAAGGAGATGTTATGGCGAAGAGGAAAATTGCGATTCTCGGCGGCGGCGTAGGTGCCATGTCCGCCGCTTGGGCTCTTACCGAGGCCCCCGGCTGGCAGGAAAAATACGAGATCACCGTCTACCAGATGGGCTGGCGCTTGGGCGGCAAAGGCGCCAACTCCCGTAATCCCACTCTCGGCCAGCGCATTGAAGAACACGGCCTCCATATCTGGTTTGGTTTCTACGACAACTCCTTCCGCATCATGCAGTCCGCCTATGAAGACTGCTTCCGCAAAAAGCTATTCCCCGATTCTCCCCTCCGCTCCTGGACCGACGCCTTCAAACAACACAACATCCTCACCGCCATGGAGGTCATCAACGGCGAGTGGAAGGCCTGGCCCATCGAATACCCCTTCGCCTCCGGCATCCCCGGCTTCGGCGAAGAGCGCCTCATGACCAGCAAGATGTATTTCCGCATGCTCGTGAAATGGGGCCGCGAACACCTCCGCGACCTCCTTACCGAGTCCCGCGCCCTCACCTGGACCTCCTTCGCCTCCCTCATCCGCATGTCCCTCCGCGCCCTCCAGGCAGGCCTCGCCACCGCCGACGATGCCAATCCCACCCGTGCCGATGACGCCCGCTACATCGATCGCTTCGCCAAGGTCGCCGACGAGTTTCGCCAGGGTGTCTACAACGCCCTCGGCCGCGAACTGGAGTCCAATGACCCCCTCCGCCGCAAGCTCGAGATCTTCGACCTCCTCTTCGCCATGACCCGCGGCCTCATTGTCGACCGCGTCCTCCAGCGTGGCTTCGAATCCATCGATCACTACGATGCCCGCGAATGGCTCCTCCGCCACGGTTGCCGCTCCACCGAATCCTCCATGGTCCGCGGCATGTACGACCTCGTCTTCGCCTACCGCAATGGCGACATCAACCAGCCCTCCCTCGCCGCCGGTACCGCCGTCCGCACCCTCCTCCGCATCATCCTCACCTACAAAGGCACTATCGTCTACAAGATGCAGGCCGGCATGGGCGAAACGGTCTTCTCCCCCATCTACAAGTCGCTCCAGTCCCGCGGCGTCCAGTTCAAGTTTTTCCACAAGGTCACCAACCTCGGCGTCGCTCCCAACGGCACCTCCATCGATTCCATCGACATCGACCTCCAGGCCCGCCTCAAACCGGAAGTCGAAGCGAACGGGGGATACCAGCCGCTCTACTCCGTCCACGGTGTTCCCTGCTGGCCCGATGAGCCCTTCTACGATCAACTCGTCAACGGCGATAACCTCCAGTGCCGCCTAGCCGCAGCTGGCCGCAACCTCGAGTCCAACTGGTGGACCGATTGCGAGGAAAAACTCACCCTCCGCCGCGGCGTCGATTTCGATGACGTCGTCCTCGGCATCTCCATCGGTGCCTTCCCCTTCATCGCTCCCGAACTCATGGCCGCCAACCCTCGCTTTAAGGCGATGGTCCAGAACCTCCCCACCGTCGAAACCCAGGCCTTCCAGCTCTGGATGAACAGGTCCATCGAACAACTCGGCTGGATCGCCAAGGAACCGGCCATCGTCGGTGCCTATACCGAGCCCGTCGATACCTGGGCCGACCTCAGCCATCTCATCTCCCGCGAAGACTGGCCCCCGCAAGCCGATGTCAAAAACATCGCCTACTTCTGCACCGCCATGACCTGCCCGGACGTCGCCCCGCTCGATGACCCCGGCTACCCCGCCCGCCAGAAAGCGCAGGCCAAGCAGAACGCCCTCGACTTCCTGCGCACCTCAGCCAAACCACTCTGGCCCTCCGTCTCGGATCCCCAAACCGGCGGCCTCCACTGGTCCGTCCTTGTCGACTCCGCCGGGCGCCAAGGCGAAAAACGCTTCGACGCCCAATACTGGCGCGCCAATGTCGAGCCCAGCGATCGCTACGTCCTTTCCGTAAAGAGTTCCACCCACTACCGCCTCAAGTCCGATAACTCCGGCTTCTCCAATCTCGTCCTTGCCGGTGATTGGACCGACAACGGCATCAATCTCGGCTGCGTCGAAGCCGCCACCGTCTCCGGCCTCATGGCCGCTCGTGCCCTCTGCGGCTACCCCACCGTCATCTTCGGCGAAGAAGCACCCGCCGAAGCAGCCGAACTCGCCGCCGCCGGTTCCTAATGTCAAAACCTCCTTTCATCGAACTCGGGGCGCCGCAGACCTTTGCGGCCCCCTACGACATGTACGAGTGCCGCTGCTACGGCTTCATGCTCCGCGCCGACCGCCAGGCCCTCGACCGCTTCTGTGACGGTTACCTCAACGCCGTCGCTCCCCCGGACTCCAACGAACGCTACCGCGCCGCAATGGATCGTGTCATGTTTGCCTTTAGCGACATGGGTCGCGCTGTTATCGGCGCCGGCACCGGTTACCGCCAGTTCACCGTCCCCGAAATTGATGTCGCCTTCTGGATCCCCGTTGCCGCCGTCCGCCGTTCCGGAAATACCGAAACCGTCAGCCGCCTCCTCTGGCTCATGACCTACGTGAATGTCGACAACATCTGGGCCGTCGCCTCTGGCCGCGAAATCTATGGCTTTCCCAAAGGCCTCGCCACCGTTCACAGCGTTGCTGCCCCCGGTGAACTCGACCTCCTTACCGTCGATACCCTTGCCGTCGAACGCTTCAGTCCCACCGCCAAGGCCGGCGTCCGGCGCTTCGTCACCGTCCGCAAAACCGGTCCCGGTCCCGGCGCCGCGACTCGCGCCTGGCGCTCGGCCGGCGAAACCCTCTCCGAAGTGTCCTCCCTCTTATCCTCCGCCTGGCCCGGCGCCGGCCTCGCTTCCCAGTTCGCGGACCTCGTCCGCAACAAACGCTACCCCCTCGTCTTCCTCAAACAGTTCCGCGATGTCGCCAACTCCGCCGCAGCCTGCTACCAGGCCGTCGTCGAAGCCCCCGTCAATATCGGCACCTTCCGCTCCGCCGGCCTCCTCGGCGGCGATTACCGCCTCGAAATCGAAAACCTCGCCAGCCATCCCGTCGTCGAAGAACTCGGCCTGGAGAGCCACGAACCCCGCGTCCTCTCCGCTTTCCACTCCGATTTCGACTTTCAGATGGGCAATGGAAAAACCATTTGGGAACGCCGCTGATCGCCCCGTTCACATCGGCTCGGGAACTGTGATCGTCACCGTGTTGCTCGCGATCTCCCCGGATACCAGCGTCACCGCGTACTCTCCGCTCGCCAGCCCTTCCGGCAATCGGAACTTCGCCCGCCCCAACCCCGGACGTCCCTCGACCGCGTGGACCTCCACCGCTAGCGGTTCCAACTCGCCCAGCCGCACCTGGAACTCCGTCACCGCCTTCCCGCCCTCATCCACCGCTCCGAATCCCGTTATCAGCAGCGAGGCCTCCCCGTTCTCCACCAGCGTGTCTCCCGGGCCGGAATAGATTCCCGGAGCCAGCGGCAACAAGGGAAACGCCACCTCGTTACTCATCACCCCATTCACCGTCACCGTCAGAGTCGCCGTGCCCGGCTCAAGATCTCCCGGAATCTGCCCGCTCAACCGGTTCGCCCCCGCGTGCTCCAGCATTACCGGTTTGCCATTGATCGCCACCGCTGCCCCACCGAGTGTCTCTGCCCGTCCGGTCTCTTCAATATTCGCCAGATACTCCCCGTCCACCGTGAACAACGTCCCCGGAGACACCTGCTCCGCCCCCGATGCGCCGTTCTTCGGCATTCCGGTCACATTCGGCGGCGGCGTCGGCTGCGGTGTGAATTTGTACAAGTAGAGCGGCGTCGAGGCGTAGAGATTCCCATCTCCGTCCACCGCCAGCGAACGTATCGTTCGCCATTCCACCTGCGGCGAAACGGTGTAGAGGAACCCCTCCGGCGTCACCACACGGATTCGCTGCCGTGTCGATTCCAGGAGGAACAGATTTCCTTTCCGATCCACGGCCAGCGAGGTCGGCGAGTCGAGCCCGGTTGCCGTCGCGGGTGCTGCGTCCTGACCCTCCTCCGTCCCGTTTCCGGCATACAGAGTGACCAACCCGGCAGAAGAGATTCGATAAACCCGGTCCCGCAGGGAATCGGAAACATAAAAATTCCCGGCGCCGTCGATGGCAAACCCGTCGGTTCTAATCGTCGTTCCTGTCGGGGCCTGCGTGAGTGGGAGCCTCGTCGCCGAGGCCGGTGGCACGTACCGCGCAATTCCTCCTCCGCCCGCAATCCACAGCCGGTTCAGTGGATCCACCGCCAGATGCGCCACCGTCAGGGACGCCGAACTCGGTATCGCTGTCCCTACGGTTCCATAGGATAATTGTCGAACCGTGCTCGATTCGCCATAAAAAATCGTTCCCGCGGGATCAACCGCCAAACCTCGTGGAAAATTCACCGGCGCTTGCGCCGCTGCTGTCCCGTTCGCCGCTACCGCGTTCGCCCCCGTCCCCACCACGGTATCGATTCGCCCGCTAGGGTTCACCCGCCGGATCCGCGCCTGCCCGTTGGCAATAAACAAAATATTCCCCGCCCGGTCCGCCGCTATCTCTCTCGCATCGCTAATCCCTGCTTCCGTTGCCGGTCCCCCATCGCCGGAAAACGCGGTCGTCCCGTTGCCGGCAAAAATCGCACCGCTGTACAGCGGTGCCGGCCCCGTCGAAAGGCGCCCCACCTGCAGCACCACCGGAATCGTCACCGCCATGTTGGCCGCCTCCGGCGCCTCCACCCGGATCCACCCCTCATGCCGGCTTCCAGCCGCCAAGCCCTCCGTGCGCAATGTCACCGTCAGCGCCGCTGGAGTCGTGCCGCCGGCCCTGTTGACCGTGAACCACGCCTCTCCCGATGTCGTCACGGTGAAGGGCATTGCCGCTGTCGGGATGTCCGGCGATGCTACCGCCAGCGGTTCTACCGCACTGCTTCCCGGTGCTACCGTCGCCGAAATGGAAACCGGCCTCCCCAGCGTCGCCTTCGCCCTTCCATCCACCACCTGCCACGTCTCCCCAGCGTCCCGGCTCCGAAGCATCACCGTCGATTGGGCACTTCCCGTACCGAACCGGTTCGCGATCGCCCATACCACGTTCGCGTTCCGCCGCTCCAGGTACTGCAGCCGCCCACTGGTCGGCACGATGTTCGGTACCAGCGTGCTATCCGCCGGACAGCGAATCGTCTGGCCATAGTCGTTCGATTTGCAGTACCCGCCCGCCGAGTTCTGCAGATAGACGAGCGGCCCGCCCGTCGCATCGACAAATGCCCCGGTTGGCTGCCCGCCCGTCGCCGGAGGGATTAGGCTCCCCCCGCCGTCGGTGCTCCGGTGCAGCCCGGTCACCGGAGCATCGCCTACCCGGAACAGCGGGCCCGCTACACAAATGTAGACACGGTTCGGATACTGTGGATCCGTTACCAGGCAAGCTGCCCCGGTTGTTGCATCCCCAAATGTCCGCAACGCCCCTGCCAACTGCCAGTTCGCGCCCTCATCTGTGCTTCTCCAAACCGCCGCCTGCTGCGCGTAGAACATTTGTCGCGGGTTCGTGAAGTTGATGTCGAACGGCGCCGAATTCCCCGGGAGTGCCCGCTCCAGCCGGGTCCATGTCGCGGCCCCGTTGCTCGACTTGTACAGCGCTGTGTCCAGCCGCAAATAGAGATCCCCATTTGACACCAGAAAGAGCCGCGTATTCGTCACCGCTCCTGTTGCCGGCAACCCCGTATTCGCCCTTGACCACGTTGCCCCTGCATCTGTACTCTTCCACACTCCGCCCGCCGCAGGTGTCGTTGCCACGTACACCGTCGATTCCCGCACATGGTCGACCGCCAGCCCCTGGAAAGGCGGCTGCGCCAGCCCCGCCTCCGTCACATACATCGGCGCCCAAGTTGCTCCCGAGTCGGTGCTCCTGAAGTATCCCCCGCTCGCCGTTGTCGCATACAGCACCTGCCCTTGCGCGGCCGAACCGCGAATGGTGCCGATAAAAGGTAGCCCCTGCCCCAGCGCCAGCGTCGCGGCGAGGGCCAGGAGGACCAGGTTCCGCATACTTGACGCAGATTCTACTCTCTCCTACCCCGAGAACACAATCTCCCTTTGCCAGCCCTCTCGAGGTTCGGCATACAACTCCGCGAACACCTCCGCCACCCGCTCCGGCGCCAGCGGCGTTCCCTCCCGGACAAACCCGCCCACCGTAATTGTCGCCACGTGGATTGAGTCCCGCTGCAACTCCTTCGCCAGGCTGAACGCCAGATTCCGGATCGCCGCCTTCCCCGCGGAAAGCGAACACAGCGCCGAAACCGGCTCGGTAGCCAGTATCCCGCCCGTCAGGAAAATGCTCCCCCGCTTTGCCGCTTTCATCGCCGGCGCCACCTCCTGCGCCGAGATCAACGCCCCTACTACGTTTACCCGGTAATCGTCCGTCATCTCCTCCGCCGTCAGGCGCATCGGCGGTGCCTGACGCATTGCGACGGCGTTATAGACCAGCACTCTTGTATCCCCCATCGTCTCCCGGATCGCCCCGAACGCCCGCCGCAACTGCCCCTCCTTGCCGGCGTCCGCCGCAAAGCCCCGCGCCTCCACCCCCGCCTTCCGCAACTCCGCCTCCACCCCCGCCAACCGCTCCGGCGTGCGTCCGATCATGGCAATCCGGAACCCCATTGCCCCGAATCGCCGCGCCACCGCCAGGCTGATCCCCGTTCCCATTCCTACTATCGTTAATAGTTCTTGCATCTGCCCATTCGATGCCGCCCCGCCGCCACGCGGCATCAAAAAGGCGGAAACTGCCCACGGGTTCCGCCGCTATTCATTCGACAATCCCTCCCTCCCGGCGTACAGTATTCCTATGCACCGCCGCCGATTTTTCAACGCCACGGCCGGCGCCGTCGCTGCCTTCCAAGTTGATTCCGTAGCCCGCGCCCAATCCGCCACCCAATCTCTCGCCTCCCGCCCCGCTGACTCCGTCGCCCGTGACGAAGACTTCTGGCTCAATATCCGCCACGCCTTCACCGTCGACCGCAACATCATCAACCTCAACAACGGCGGCGTCTCTCCATCACCCAAAATCGTGATGGACACCGAAACCCGCTACCTCGAAATCGAGAACATGAACCCCTCCTACTACATGTGGAACGTTCTCGATCCCGGCTTGGAAACCGTCCGCCGCCGCCTCGCCCGCGAGTTCGGCTGCGATACCGAAGAAATCGCCATCACCCGCAACGCCAGCGAAGCTCTCGAAATCGTCCAGCTCGGTTTGGACCTCAAGCGCGGCGACGAAGTCCTTACCACCAACCAGGACTACGGCCGTATGATCACCTGCTGGAAACAGCGCGAACGCCGCGACGGCATCGTCCTCAAACAGATCTCCTTCCCCGTCCCGCCCCCCAGCCTCGATTTCCTCGCCAAACGCATCGAAGAGAACATCACCTCGAAAACCAAGGTGATCCACATCTGCCACATCACCAATCGCACCGGCCAGATCTTCCCCGTCAAACAAATCTGCCAGATGGCCCGCGCCCGCGGTATCGAGGTGGTCGTCGACGGCGCCCACGCCTTCGCTCAGTTTCCCTTTAAGCACAAAGACCTCGATTGCGACTACTACGGCACCTCCCTCCATAAATGGGTCCTCGCTCCCATCGGCACTGGCATGCTCTACGTCCGCAAGTCGAAGATTGAAAAGATCTGGCCCATGATGCCCGCCCCCGCTTCCATGGATGGCAATATCCGCAAGTTTGAAGAGATCGGCACCCACCCCGCCAGCCAGCGCAACGCCATCACCGAAGCCTTAACCTTTCACGACTCCATCGGCGGCGAACGCAAGGCCGAGCGCTTTCGCTATCTCCGCAAACGCTGGTCCAACGAACTCCGCGAGCTGAAAGGCGTCAAAATCCTCAATAGTGAGGATCCCGAGCAGTCCTGCGCCATCGGCTTCATCAGCATCGACGGCTTCAATGCCCCCGCCCTCGCCAAGCATCTCTGGGAAAAGCACCGCATCTGGACCGTCGCCATCGTCACTCCGGGGGAGTATCAGGGCCTCCGCATCACCCCCAACGTCTACACCACCATCGAAGAAATCGATGAGTTCACCGCCGTCATGACCAAAATCATCAAGCACGGCTCCATACCCGCCTGACCCCGCTGCAAACACGGGATAATCAGGTTCGCCCGAACAATCTTCCCGGGAGGTGCCAGTGCCGCGTGGAGCCGCCGTCGAGTGCTCTGTCGACATCGCCGCCTCCTGCGAAGAGGTCTTCGAGGTCGTTCATGACTACTCCATCCGATTGCATTGGGACACCCTCCTCAGCAAAGCCTGCGTCCTCGACGGCCCATCCGCCAAAGCGGCCCTTGGGGTTCGGACCCTCTGCGTCGGCCGGGCCTCGCTTGCCCGCCTAGGTATGGAGACGGTCTACGTTAGTTTCCAACGCCCCAGCGTCGCCGCCGTTCGCATGACGCGCGGTCCCTGGTTCATCGCCGAATTCGCCGCCAGCATCCGCCACCAACCCCTCCCCGGCCAGATCCCGCTAACCCCCGGCTCCCCCGGAAGTCGGGTGATCTATAAACTCCGCCTACGCACCCGCCCGCGCCTGTTCCGTTTCCTCTTGGACCCCATTCTGCAAGCCGTGTTTCTCTGGGAGACTCGCAAACGCCTCGCTGCGCTCAAACGCTTCATCGAAACCCGTAAAGCCGGTGCGCCGTCCTCCCCAGAATCCACTCTTTATCCTCCGCCGTAAAGAACGGAATCATCTCTTTCATGATCACCAACTCGTAGAAGTTCGCATACACCAGCCGCCGCGGCCCGAACGCGTCGTACAGCTTCCGCAGGAACGGCCACACATCCCGGAACGGCAGATCTTTGCTCTTCGATGGATTGTGCAGCGACGTCCGCGCATACACGTTCGGATACTTCGCCAGCGCCGTCAGCAGGTCAATCCCCTCGCTCGCCGGCCGTGCAATATCGATCATCCCCATATGGTCGATCACGATGTTGACCCCGGGAAACCTCGCCGCCATATCCCCGGCCAGCGGCAACTGGTGCGGCGCCAGAAACAGATTGAAAGTTGCCTTCAGCTGTTCTGCCTTCTTCCACAGCGGATAACACACCGGATCGTTCAGCCACACATTCTTCGCGTCATAGATCGGGCTCAGCCGCAGTCCAACAAAGTGGTCATCCCGCATCAGCCGCTCCAGCCGCCCCGCATTCTCCGGATCCGCCGGAGAATACAGCCGGTGTCCAACCAGTAAACCGATAGCCGCGAACTTCCCCGGATAGGTCTTTAACATGTGTGCCGGATACCGGTTGTCGCGTCCGTAGTAGCAGACGTGCGAAATCACGACATGGTCGACATGGTAGGTGCGCATGTCGGCCAGAATCTGCTCCGCCGGGTAGGAATAGGCGGGCAGGTTCCCCGGACAAACCGCCAGCGCCGGGTCGATCGGAAATCGCGTATCCCCCACCACCCACGCATGCTCCGCCGCATTCACCACCGGAGCCCTCCCCGCAGCCGCACCCGCTTGCGGCGCCGCTGCCATCCCGGCCATCGTCAACCACTCTCTGCGCTTCATGGCCGTCGATCCTATCATGTCCGCCCCCACGCCACCCAACTGGCGCATAATAGCAGAGTGCTCCGGCCAGCCTCTCGAATGTAGCACTTGCCGGTGCAGGTGTATCCGCCTATTCGGAGCCCCTCCCTATGCCCCCAGAGTCGCCCAGTTCTGAACCTTCCGATCCCTCGTCCGGCCACCCGGGCGGTACCGCCGAAGACCATCCGGAAGTGGAGTCCCTTCCCGTCCTCGCTGCCCCCATGATCGGCGGCAAGGGCAAGAACACCATCCGCATGGAGTTGATCCCCGTCGCCTGCTGGAAGGTCAACGACCTCCGCTTCGCCTTCGGTTCTTCCTTCGTCCTCCCCTCCGCTAAGGACGAGTTCCAGGAACTCGCCCGCCTCCGCAAAGCCCATCCCGGCGCTCCCCTCTCCGTCTTCGGCCACGCCGATCCCGCCGGTGACGACTCTTTCAACAAAGGCCTCAGCGGCCGCCGCGCTCTCGCTGTCTATGCCGTCCTCATCCGCGATACCGAGATCTGGGAGTCGCTCTACCACGAAGGCGGCCAGACCGAAGGCTGGGGAACCGCTTCTATCCAGAACATGCTCGCCTCCTGCGGCTCAGACCCTGGCCCCATCGACGGAATCAAGGGCCCGAAAACCACCACGGCCATCAAATCCTTCCAAACCCAAAACGGCTTACTCGCCGACGGCGTCGTCGGCCCCATAACCCGCGCCAGCCTCTTTCGGGCCTACATGACCTTCCTCTTCCCGGAAAAGCTCGAACGTTCCGCCTTCCTCGCGCAGGGCGCCGATCCCGGCGGGAAAGGCGACGTCCAGGGCTGCAGTGAATTCAACCCCATGATGGTCTTCTCCCAGGCGGAACATAAGCACTTCTCCCAGCCCGCCAACAAGCCCGAACGAGACTCGGAAAACGCCGTCAACCGCCGCGTCATGGTCCTCCTCTTCCGCCCCGGTACCGTCGTCCCCGTCGAAAAGTGGCCCTGCCCCCGCGTCGACGAGGGCGGCGAAGGCTGCCGCAGCCGCTTCTGGTCCGACGGCGAGGCCCGCCGCTCCCCGAAGGCCGCCCGCCGCGAGTTCGGCCAAACCCGCGATACCTTCGCCTGCCGCTTCTACCACCGCCTCGTCGTACACTCCCCCTGTGAGGGCGTTCTCCCGCCGCCGCCCCTGAACAGCCATTGGATTGAAATCGAACTCTGCGATGAAGCCGGCAAACCGGTGCCCGCCACCCGCTATCTCATCGAACTCCCCGATGGCCGGTCCGAAACCGGAAAACTCGACAAGAACGGCCGCGCCCGCGTCGAACGTATCCCAGGCGGCAACTGCAAAGTCACCTTCCCCGATCTCGACGGCAGCTCTTGGGATTCCGCCTAACGCGCCGACAGCCGCACCACAATTGCCATCAAAATCGCCGGCGCCGCCAGAAACACAAAGTACAGCGCCCCCCGGATCACGTGTCCCGCCTCTATACTCCGGATCCGGCTCCCCTCGTAGGCGATATAGCCGGCGATCGCCACCGCTACCCCCCAAAAGAACAGCTCCAGATAGGTCCTCGCCCACACCTGCCCTGCCCACAGCTTGATCCCCGCCACCACCGCCACCGTTCCCGCTACCGCCAGCATCGGTCCGACCCCAAACGAAAACACCGCCACCGCTCCCGCCCCGCCTGCCGGTACCCCGCGCCCGGCGAATAGCACCCCGATCAGCAATAACCCCGCAATCGCCACCAGAATCCCGCCCGCTACCGAGCCCCAGCCCGCCGCTGTCAATAACCACGATCCCGTGCTCATGCTTCCATCGCCTCCCTCCCAGCTTACTCGGCATCCCCGGCTCTATTCGGGAAAGCTCCCTTCGCTGTTCCGGTACTCGGCCTTGCCCTCCACCCGCAGCCCCGGCGCATATTGCACCCCGCTCAGTCGCAATCCCACGAACCGGGCACCCTCCGTCGTCAGATATTCATGCACCACCGTCCGCTCCATCCGCATTCCCGCCGCCCGCGTACCCGCCAGGCTCAGCCCCGCCACCTCGCAATCGGCGATCAGCGACTCTCCGCTTAACTCGCACTCCTGAACATGCAGGTACGCCACCTGCGAGCGCAGCAATTGCCAGTTGGACAGTCTCGCTTTCGTCCAGGTGAACTCCGATACCTGCGGACAATCGGCCACCATCGTGTTCTTCCAATCGCAACGATCCACCGTCATGGCTTCCATCACCGCTGCGTTCCGGATCATCGCCCGTTCCAGTCCAAACTGGTCAAACGTTACTCCGCGTACCGTGCAACGGTCCATTCCGAAGTTCCCGTACGTCGAGTCCACGAACCCGCTGTTGTGCAGAATCGTCTCCTCGAACAGCAGATTGCTCCCCGTTATCTGGCCGAATACCGCCAGCCGCAGGGCGGACCGCCGAAAAAGCAATCGCTCCACCGTCGCCACCTGAAACGACGGGTTTTCAAGCCGCGACGCAACAAACGTGCACTCCCGGATCGTCGACCCCCCATACACCCCGTTCCGGTCCTGATACGAATCAAATTCGCATTTCGTGAACCCCACCTCCCGCGCCTTCAGGTTCTCGCTCCGGCACCGCACAAACCGGCATTGCTCCAGGGTTGCCCCGTTCAGCACGCAGTTCGCAAACACGCAATCCTCAAACACCACGCCCGCTAACTTCGCCCCGCCGAAATCGGTCACCGTGAACTCGCATTTGGTGAAGCGCGTCTCGCTGATCGATGCCCCGCGCCACTTCACCCCCTCGAACTTCACCCCCGCAAACAAAGAGTTCCGCAGCCGGATCCCCGCAAGATTCTCCCGGACGATCTTCTCCGTTAACTGCCAGCCCGTCGCCGCAATCGAGGCGTTGAACGCCTCCATGTTCTTCAGCCGCGCGATCTCTTCTCGTGTCAGTTCTTCTGCCATCGTCGCTTCCTACGCGTATTTCCCCGGGATCGTCTTCCGGCGCCAGTCAAAATCCGGAAACTCTCCGCGCGCCTTGCTCCGCTCAATCTTGTATTTCTTGTACTTCGGTGACCAATTGAACACGGTTCGCCCCGATGTCGAGTAGTCCACCTGAAACTCCCAGCACCAGTAGTCGTCAAAGTTGTACCGCTCAAACGGCCATACCGCGTCCTTGCTCCGCGATCGGTCCGCCCCGAATCCTAACGCCAGAAACGCTCCCCGGTCCTTGTGCTTCGCCATTTGCGATACGAACGCTGCGACGTCCGATTTGCCCTCGATATTGAAATAACTCACCTTCGGGTCCAGCGAAATTTCCCCAGGCTGCAGAGGCACCTTGATCCACTGCATCCCCGTCCGCTTCAGGTAGAAGTGGATGTCCCGCGCATAAATTCCCCGATTGGTCAGCTCTTTGTTCAGCTCAATCGCAAACACCAGTTGATCCAGCTTTCCTTCCTGCGCAATCTCAAACTCCCGCGTCTCGAAGGACTCCACCACATCGTCGCCCGAGTAGACGTCCATGTAGTCCAGCGCCACCGCCGCCCGCGGCCGGCAGTACTGCGTCCGTACCGTTGCGATTCCCCCCACTCCCCCGCTCCCATTGAACGTCACCGCCGTCCCCGACGGGACGTCGGAGCCCCATGCCGAAAACTCCCCGCCATAGTTGTATCGCGGGATCGTCCCCCCGGAATCGGACACGATGATCGCCGGCTTGATGATATCGGCGTGGTTCATCTGCGCCATCGGGAAATCGATGAAATCAAAATGCCGGATCTTCAGCGAATTCCGCCCCGAATAGTCCACCCGGTCCACCAGATACAGCGCCCGCCGGTGGGAGTGGCCCGTCAGTACAATCTCCATCTTCCGCTTCCCCACCCGGTCCTGCAACACCTCCGCCCGCAACAGTTCAAACGTCCCCATGTTCCGGTCGTTGTAGTTCCGGAACGTGTCGCAATACACGTCGCCAAGCTCCGTGTTCCCGATCTTCAGCGGAATCGATTCCAGGTAGCTGACAAACGTGAAATGCGTCATCAGCGTCATGCTCTTGTTCTTCGCAATCGCCTGGTCGATCAGGTCCAACTGCCCCTCTGTCACCACCTCCGGCGCTCGCGGCAGGTGCCCGAACCCTTGCCCGACAATGATCTCTTCCGGATCGATTACGTTCTCATCGTCGCCCCAACCTGCCGCCACCAGCATCTGCTTCGGCATCTCGATCGAGAAATCCGTGAAAGGCGTGAATACCGTGTAAAACCAGTCGAATGTCGTCGCGTCGAACGGCGACCCCAACCCGCTCTTCAACTCATGAAACGTCTCGCCAAACGACAAAATCGCCTCATAAAACGTCAGGTTGTGATCGGCCGGAATCCCCTCGTTCGCCCGCTTACCGATTGGCCCCTCCACCATCCCCACCCGCGGTGACAACCCGTACGGCTCCAGATAGCAGTCATGGTTCCCGGATACCAAAAACGCCGGCTTGGAGTGCATCCCGCAGTACCGCACGATGATCCCGTAAAAGCTGATCAGGTCGACACAGTCTTTGTAGTTGTCCCGGTAGTTGTCCCCCAGCCCCACTGCGTCCCAGATCGTCTTCGGCCGAGACAAATCATGCTTCGCCGTCGGGTACGCCGACCGCAGGCAATCCACCAGATCGCCCCCGATCAGCAGCATGTCCGTCTCTGTGAACTGGTTGAAAATGTCGATCAGGTCCTTCGAGCAGATATTCACCACAGGCCCCAGATGGGGTGACTTGTCCGTCTCCCCCTCCGCGTCGAAAGTGCTGTAGTCGATCACCCGCGCCGTCGTTCGCGCCAGAATGTGTTGCCGCGCCGCCATGTGTATGTCCGCCACATGCGCAAACGACGCATACTCTAGCCCCTCCCGGTACCAGAACACCGGATGCCACGATTGAATCGGGTTTTCCTTGTCGAAAGAGAGAAAATCGATGTCCCCGTCTTTCTCTCCAAATGCGTAATAGTGTTTCCCCTGCCGCAATTCCGGATGATGCCGGTCCAGCACCTTGTTGAGCAACTCATCCTGCGGCTGCGGAAAACAGCCCACCATGTCTCCGCCCGCCGCCGCGTCCAGGCACTTGTTTGACAGCGTGATCCGGTACAGGTGCTTGTACCCGGCGTCCGTGTAGTTCTTGTACACCCGCGGATCCACGAAACCCGCAAACCGGCCCGATTTCGTTGATACCTTCACCCCCTCGGAAAAGGCAATCAGCTCCCATTGGAACTCCCAGTCCTCCGCCGTCCCCACCAGTTGATTGTCCGGCCCCACAAACAGGTCCCGTGCCGCCGCTTGCTTCTTCGGGTCGAACCCCGCCGAAATCTTCAACTGCTGACGTAAACAATGCAAAAGCTGTGTCTGATCCTGCGCCAGAATCAGGAGTTCCAGCTTTTCGTCCCCACAAAGAATGGCCGGCGTCGTCAGCGACGGAAACAGGATGATCGCCCCCACCGGCTTCCGCACCCCCAACGTCGAAAGCGACTCTCGCGTCACCGGCGCCGGATGCGCCTTATCCCCCAGCGGTTTGCTGTACCAGGCTAGATTGAAAACACTCGGAGTGGGCATGCGTTCTCTCTTCAGGACCCGAAGATCTCTTTCAGCTTGTCCTGGGTCGCCTGGTCATAGTTCCCCGTGACCGCCAGCTTGTACTTCATCTGAAACACCATCAACGCGCTCCGTGTTTGTCCGTTCCATTCCCCATTCGTTTCCCCGTCGAAATACCCGAGATCGTACAACCGCGCCTGCGCTCCCTGTGTCGTGTCAATCGGCGGAACGTGCCCCAGTTTCAGGTAGTACTCCCGCCACTTCTCCGTTCCCCCCACCAGCAGCCACCCCTCCTTCGATGCCGGAGGGATCTCCTGCTTTAGGCTTCCGTTGGCATCGGTCTGCCCCGAAAAGTTCTGCCCGTCGATTTGCAGCTTATAAGGCTGATTGGCGAACGGTTTGTCGTTCTCGTCCAGCACCTTCAGCCGGATGTGGATCGGTGCCGTCTTCACCACAAACTTGTGCTTCTTGTCCGTCGCGCAGATCTTTTGCTTCACGCTCGGCGGCGGCACCGTCACAATGTCCCCCGTCAGCAGCGTGAACGGGTTCTTCCGCAACTCCTTGAGCGGCTTGTTCTCTGGCAGGTCCCACACCGCCTGCCAGGGCAGTCCGGCGGACGCGGCGATGCTCGCCGTGCAATCGCCCGGTATGACAGTATGTTGGCGGCTAACCGAAGGTTCCGACATAAAGGCCCTATGAAAATGTGTTTGGTCTGGCTCATTAGTATACGCGACGCGCGGCTCAATCCCGCGGCCAAAAACAAAAAGGCGCCGGTGGCCCCATCGGCCAACCGGCGCCCGCCCGCTTTCCCCAGTGCCCTAAAAGCCGATCTTCAGCGCCATCTGAATCACCCGCGGATTCCCCGTAGTGTTGCGGATCACACCGTAGGTCGCCGCCGTTATGCTGCCACCCGGGTTGGAGAAGTTCGTAATGTTCAGCACATTGAAGAACTCGGAACGCCACTCCGCGAACACTCTCTCGTTGATCGGAATCCGCTTGTTCACCGAGAGATCCACGTTACGCTGCGACGGCCCGCGCAGAATGTTGCGTCCGGTGTCCCCCCACAGGTTGCCGGCCCTCACGAACGACGCCTTGTTGAAGTACTCGTTCAGCCGGTCCTGCGTGCGCCCGCTCCGTTTCGCCGTCTCCGCCGTGGCCCCCGGAGCCCAACTCGCCCGGCTGTTGGAGGTGCCGAAGAAGGCCGCGCCGCTCGTATCGAGGATGCTCAACGGCGTTCCGCTCTGCATCACTCCCACTCCGGCCACCTGCCACCCGTCGAAGAACCGTTTGCCGAGTGCTGTCTTGTTCAGGCCAAATCCCCATGCCGGAATGCTGTAGCTGAAGTTCACCACCAGCCGGTGGGCACGGTCAAAGTCGGAGAGTCCCCGGTTCAGCCCCGGCCGTAATTGATCGCCATCGGTCTGGGTGAATGTGGCGCCCGTCCCCGAACCCGAATTGTTATCCAGTGACTTGGCCCACGTGTAGGCCGTCAGCAGCCGCAACCCCTTCGAAAACCTTCTCGTGACGCTCGCCTGCAGCGAGTTGTACCGCGAGTCGGTCGACGTCTCCTGCCACACCAGCCCCGTCGGCGAAAACCCGGTGTAGGGCACGCGCAAGGGAGCATTGGCGGCCGTGTTCGTCGTCTGGCCATTCACCGGCTCCGTCGCGCTCGCCAGAATCGGCTGGTTGATCAACCGGCTCGTCGCCAACCGCGTTCCCTTGGTTCCCTGATATCCGACCTCCAGCAGCGTCGTCGCGTTCCATTGGTGCTGAAGATTCAAACCCCACTGCTGCAGATACGGCGTGCGTGCTGTTGGGTCCACCGAGTTCAGCCCGATCGCCGGGCGCTCCGTCGTATACGGCGGCGAATACAACACCGGCATCACCGGAAACGCGGAGCGTTGCGGCAGCACCGGAAAGGGATCCTGCAACGTGGCAAAACTGTTGGCCGAACCCTGCAGATCGGTCCGCACGTAACCCGGCAGCGAGAGCGCTGCCAGAAGTCCAAGCTGATTGGATAACCGGTCATAGTAGATGCCGTAGCCCCCGCGGATCGCCAGTTTCTCTGTCGCCCGGTAGGCGAGCCCAAACCGCGACGCGAAGTTTCGCGTCGGTTCTTTGTCCACCAGCGTCGGACTCACCGTCGGAATCCCCGTCAATGGCTTCGCCGAAGTCGAACTCTGCACGAAGCCTGCGCTCGTCGACCCCCCCGCCGGCGGCGCCGCGTACAGCCGCGTGTCGAATCGCCCATTCCGCCCCAGCGCATCCACCGCGTAGCCGAGATAGTCCCATCGCAGCCCGGCGTTGATCGTCAGCCGCGTACTTACCTTCCAATCGTCCTGCACGAACATCGCGAAGTCGGTGATCCGGTCCATCCGGTCCGTTACCCCGCTGGCGACGCTGGAGGAGTTGATATTGCTGAATCCCGTCCCGTTGCCCCCTTGCGGAATCGGTGCCCCGGAAAGCCCGGTGAGAAAGTCGCCAAAACTCTGGAACGTCAAGGTACCCCGGAAACGATTGTTGGAATAGTAGTCATCCACGTACCGCCGCAACTCGACGCCGGTCCGCAGCTGATGTTTCCCCTTGATCCAGGAAAGCGTGTCGACAAAATGATACGTGTCCTGGAACACACCCTGGTCCGCGTTCACGCTGTAGCCAGCGCTGAAGACTCCCGTTACGCTGATTTGAGGGATGTCCGGAAAGTCCGCCGAATTGAAACGCTTCATGCCGATGGCCGAAAGCGGAATCTGATTCTCCGGTTGCACCACCCCGAACAGGCGGGAGAACCCCATCCGCGCTTCGTTCATCAGGCTCGCCGAAAACGCGTGCGTATCCGTCAGGCTCAGAATCCGGCTCTTGAAGTCCTGCGTCGTCCCGAATCCCGGAATTGTCGCCGCGGGCAGCGGTTGAAACGCCGGCTGGCTCGAAACGATCGACTTGAACATCAGCCGGTTCTTCGCGCTCACCTGATGGTCGGCATTGGTGATGTACTGGTCTTCTTCATACCGCGCCGGAATCGAAACCGCGTAGTTCACCCCTGTCACCGCCTGCTGCGGAGACGGAACCACAAAGCTGCTATCCGGCAGTTTCAGGTTAAGCAGGGCCACCGCTACGGGATGGATATTGGAGCCGTCGGCGGCAATCGCCGGTCCCCCTCGCGTACCCCGCAACCCCGTAAACGCACGCCCCAGGGAGGCTCGCGAACGGTCCAGCGGAATCTGCGGCAGGTTCAAGGAACTCGACCCGGACAACCCGTTACGCTGTCGCGTCCCCTGGTAAGAGAAAAAGAAAAAGGTGCGATTCCGGATCACCGGCCCGCCAATGTTCCCGCCAAACTGATTCTGTTTGAGCACCGGACGCGCCTGTCCGGTGGAGTTGAAGAAGAAGCTGTTGGCGTTTAACGCATTGTTCCGGAAAAACTCGTAGGCCATCCCGTGGAACTCCGGCCCCCCCGACCGGGTCACCAGCACAACCGCCGCTCCTCCGCTGCGCCCGTTCTGCGCGTCGTATAGCCCCGTCTGTACTTTGAACTCCTGGATCGCCTCCGGCGACGGCGCCACCAGCCCGTTCGAACCGAACGCGTTCTCGTTGGACGTACCGCTGTGGATGTTGATCGAGTCCACCCCGTCTATGTAGACCGAGTTGGATCCGAGCCTTGCCCCGCCCGAAGAAATGTTCTGCGTCCCCCGGCCAAGCGACCCCGCGTCGTTCAGCGGTGCCGACGTCCCGGGCGAAAGCGCCAGTAATTGGGTGAAATTGCGGCTCGACAACGGGAGTTCCTTCACCGCCGCACCGTCCACCACCCGGCCCAGCGCCGCTGACTCCGTCTGTAGCAGCGGCGCCGCCGACGTCACCTCCACCCTTTCGGCCACCGTCGCCGGCTTCAGCGTCACATCCACCGCGATCCGCTCGGTGACCCCCAGAACCGCTTTCGCAATCGATTGCCCGAATCCGCTCAGCGTGACTTCAATCCGGTATTCCCCCGGCGGCAGGAACGGCAGCACGTATTGCCCGTTCGCCGTCGATACGGTCTCCCGCTTCTCCCCTGTCGTCTCGTTGCTCGCGACGATCTTTGCGCCCGGCACTCGCCCGCCCGTCTCGTCGGAGATCGCTCCGCTGATCGTGCCGCTCGTCTGCGCTGACGCCGCCAGCGCGGTCAGCAGGAATAGGACCGCTGTCTTCATGGCTTTAAGTACCTTTCCAGAAATTCGTAAATCTCACGCCGCGATTCCACCGCCAGCGCCGTGTCTATCCGGTTGAAATGATGTCCCCCAGGCGCCGCCTCGTACATCTTGTACTCGAACTTCTTTCCCGCCGCTTGCAGCGCCCCAATCAACCCGTTTACTTCTACCGCTCGCACCGTCTCATCCGTTGTGTTCCCATGTACCAGTAACGGCCGTTCCAGTTTCGCCACCCATGTCACCGCCGATCGCTTCCGGTACTCCTCCGGGTCCTCGGCTGCCGCCGCTCCCGCACTTTCCTCCATCGTCTTCGGCACGGACTTCAAATACTTCTTACGCTCCGTCAAATCACTCACCGGTACCCCGGCATAGGCACACGCGTACCGGTCGGGATGGAAAAAGAGATTGAACAGGGCAATCATTCCTCCATGGCTCCAGCCCGCCAGCCCTACCCGTTTGGAATCCAGAAACGGGTACCGGGCAATCATCCAGTCCCGCGCTCCCAGCACATCGTCGTTTTCCTTCCCCCCATAGTCGATCGCCTTGGCGTACGCCGCGCCGTATCCCGTACTCCCGCGGTAATCCGGCGCCACCACCACATATCCCCGCTCTACCATCTCTCGTACGATCGTCGCTCCGTTCGCCGGCCCGCCCGTCATGTGGTTGCTGTGTACCCCTCCGTGGATCAGAACCACCAGCGGGTGCTGCTTGTTTCGGTCCAACCCCTTCGGAATGTAACTGTAGGCATAAAGGATCATCGGGCTGCCGCCGGCTACCCGCGGCTTCCCCGTATAGCGGAAGCTGCGTACTTCGGCGATATCTCCCAACTCCATCCGCCACATCACGTCATCAATCGCTTTTGCCGTCTGCAAGGGATCCACCAAAGTCTCGTCCCCGGCACCCTGTGCAAAAAGACATGCCGCCATTAGCGGCAGGCAAATCGGGAACCTTGCGTTCATTCCTCTATCCTCACCGCCATTCCCCGTTTAACACCCGCCACATGGTGTCCGCTGCGGTTAGCAGTTGTGTTAGCAACACGCGCAACTTCCTGAAAAAACGGGTACTTCTATGTACCATAGGGAAATATGCCTGAGATGCTCCAAGAGGCGCTCGATCGGGTACTGCGCAGCCATTGCTTCCGCAATACACCCTCGTCCCGCCGCCTCCTTGGCTATCTCGCCGAACACGCCGCCCACGGAGACCTCGATCAGCTCAAGGAGTACACCGTCGGTGTCGACGCCTTCAGCAAGCCCTCCGGCTACGACCCCCGCCAGGATTCAACCGTCAGAATTCAAGTGGGTCGCCTGCGGAAAAAGCTCTTTGAATACTACGAAACCGAGGGCAAAGACGACCCTTGGCTCCTGGTCCTTCCCAAGGGTCGGTTCGGACTCGAATGCGTGGAACGCCAGAATCAGGTGGCTCCGCCCATGGAGGGGGACGACGAGTTAGTCGACCTCTCCCCGAACCCCGCCGCCCCGAACTCCCTCTGGAAGCCCGCCGCCATCGTCTTGGCCCTCCTCCTGGCCGCCGCCGTCGCAGTGCTCCTCTTCCGGCCGCCCACTCTGCCCCTCCGGTGGTCCCCCGAACTGGCTCAACTCTGGGAACCCTTCCTCCAGTCCAACCGCCCTCTGGTCATTGCCGTCGGTAACCCGTTGTTCCTCCAGTTCGCAAACAAGACTCTCTACCGCGATCCCGCCATCGACAAATGGGAGGACCTGCTACGGTCACCCAACCTCGCCGCCGTCCGCGCCGCGATGGGCAATGCCGACAGCCGCCCGGCGTACTACTACGCCGCCGTCGGTGAAGTGAATGCCGCCTTCCTCCTTGGCTCCCGCCTCGGCCCGCAATTGTCCTCGATGTCGCTTATCCGCAGCAGTCAACTGCAGTGGCAACAAATGGCCGATTCCAACGTCCTCTACCTCGGTCCTCCTCGCTTCTTTCGCGACCGCCTCGGCAACCTCCCCGTCTCCCTCGATATCGTCGAGTCCCCCGGTGCCTTTCACAACCTCCGGCCGCTCCCGGGCGAACAGGACTTCTATACCTACCGCGATTCGCCGGCCTACTTCGCCGAAGACGGCGAAGCCTACGTGCTCATTACCCGCGCCGCCGGACCCTCCGGAAACTCCGACATCCTCGCCTTCGCCAGCAACAGCACGTTCGCCCGCGTCGGCGCAGTCGATGCCCTCACCTCCCCCGCCTTCGCCTCTACCATCGTCCAGAAACTACGCGAAGGTTCGCCCGCCGTCCCCCGTTACTTCCAGCTTTTGCTCCGCGTGAAGTACAACGGCGGGGTTCCCACCGAATCCACCTACGTCCTTCACCGCCGCCTCCACCCGCGCTGACCGGCACTTTTCTCATTCGCACGCCTTGCCTTCCCGCAGCTTGGCGGCCCGAAACATCAATTCACCCGTCGAGCCCTCCCCGCTGAGAAAGCAGAAACCCGGCGCCCTCCTCGCGGAGCACGCCGGGCCTCACTCTCAACCCTGCCGGATTTCTAAATCCGCAATAGGTCCATCCCGGTTAGAAAAAGAACCGGAATGCGAATTGAACCTGCCGCGGATTGCCCACCTGGCTGTTGTTCGTGTCGTACTTCCCATCCGCCAGTCGCAGCCGCTGGAATCGCGCGTCAATCGGTGCCATCTGCCCCGTCGTCGCTAGAATCCCCGCTCCGTAGATGTTCGTCCCGCCCGCGAAGATCACATTGTCCGCGTCGAACAGATTGAAGAACTCCACAGAAAATTGCGCCCGCATCCCTTCCCGGAACAGCGCGAAGTTCTTCATCAGGCGCATATCAAAGTTGGAGATTCCCCGGTTCCGGAAGCTGTTCCGTAACATCGGCACCCCTGCCGTCAGGTACGGACGATCGTTGTTGTTCCCATCCCGGTTCAGGTCCGATCCCGCCACCGCATTCATCGGCAGCCCCGACCGCGCCCGTAGTATCCCGCTCACCTCAAACCCGAACGGCAGGCTCACCGTCCCGTTTGACGTGAACTGATGCCGGATGTCCAGGTTGGAGTAGCTGTACTCCGGAATCAGGTTGAACGAGTTCTCATAAACGAACCCGCCCGCATCTCGCTCGTTGTCGTCATCCGAGTACGTCGACGCCAGCGTATAGAACGCCTGGAACTGGAACCGTTTCACCCGGTACTGCGTGTTAAACGTCGCCGCCCGGTACAGACTCCGCGACGAACTCTCTCGTACCGTGAACTGGTTCAGCGTCGGCACCGGCCGTGCCCCGAACGTCGGCCGCTTCGAAAGATCCGTCGCCGCCACCGTCGGAATCCCCAGATTGAAGTTCCGGTTCCGCAGCAGATTCGACGTATTCACATAGTGGAACTGCGTCCCCACCGAAAGCCCGCGCGCAACCTCGGACTCAAACCCGAGTCCGCCCTGGAATGCTCGCGGATTCTTGAAGTCCGCCGCCATCGTCAGCACGTTTGCGTTCGCGAACGGGTTCCGCGCCGTGCCTCCGGCGGCAAACGTCGCCGCCGTCTGCAACTGCGCCACCGTCAACACCGGCAACTTGTCCAGCGATACCGTATTCAGGTCGATCCCCGCCGCCCGGAACGACTGATAAATCGTCGGCTGCCCCGTCAGATTCCCGATGCTCAACGATACGTCGCCTGGCGGGTTCCGGAAATTGTTCACCGCCCCGGAAAAGCTCAGCATCGGCGTCGCTCCATAGAACAGCCCGCTGAATCCCCGTACCACCAGCCGGCTCGCGTTCGACAACGGCGAATACGCAAATCCGAATCGCGGCATCCATTGGTTCGTCGCATTCGGAATCGATCGCACGTTCGCCACCGAACCCAGCGGGAACGTCACCCCCTGCACCAGCGAGATCACCGCGTCGTTGTTGGCCTCCACCGTCGGGTTGTATTGCCCCTCCCAGCGCAGACCGAAATCCAGCTTCAACTTCCGGTTCACGTTCCACGAATCCTGCGCGAAAAACGAGATCTGCTTCACGTCGAATGCCGCGATTCCATTCCCGATTGCCCGCGCGTAAGTAGCCGCCGGAATGTCGAAACGGTTCACTCCCCCCGTCCCGTTCGCGCTCAGTGTCCGCAACAGCGCTGTAATGTCGCTCGTCGCGAATCCAAATGCCCCGAACTGGTTGAACGCAAACGTCTGCCCGGCCGACAGGAAGTTCAAATCGGCCCCCAGCTTGAAAGTATGCTGCCCCCGCGTAACCGACAGTGCGTCCGTAATCTGCCACCGCTTGTCGTCCTGGGTCGTCGGCAGAAAGCTCCGCGTCCCAAACGTCCCGATCGTGTTCGTTAACGACGGAGCTTCCACGTTCGCCAGCCGCGGCCGCTCCTCGGCCGATCCCGTGAAGCGGAAGTCGTTCAGCGTCGTCGCCGAGATCAGTTTCGTGTACTGTACCGCCCCGTTATGGATCCCGTCTTTCTCGATTCCCTCGTTCGATTCTGCGCTGTTGGTGAACGGATTCACCGCTCCGCCTACGCTCACCGCGTTCACTTCGTTCGACCGCGAGTGGTTGTAGCGGAAGGTCAACCGGTCCCCATTCCCCATCTGGTAGTCCGCCTTGCTCGTCAGTCCCGTCGCCCGGTTCGTCTGCGTGAACGGCTTTTCCAGCGACTTGTAGTAGTCATAGGCGACCCGCGTGTCCGCTGTCGGCGTGAAATTCGCCAACTGGGCGAATACCGTCTGCCGCGGAATGTTCGAACTCTGGCTCTCGATCGCCCCAAAATAGAACAGCTTGTTCTTCACGATCGGCCCGCCAATCCCCCCGCCATACTGGTGCAACGTCTCCGATGGCTTCACCAGAAAAATCGGATGCTTCGCGCTCATGTCGCGATGCCGGATCTGGTAAAACGCCTCTCCATGAATGTCGTTCGTTCCCGACTTCGTGATGGTGTTCATCACCCCGCCCGTCGAACGCCCATACTCGGCCGTGTATCCCGACGGAACCACCTGGAACTCCTGAATCGCCGACTGCGGCACCGTAATGATGAATCCCGACCGCTCTCCCCCGCGGATCCCGCCGAAAAATGGCTGATTGTAGTCCGCCCCGTCCAGCATTATGTTGGAGTAGATCGCCCGCTGTCCCGCAAACGAGATCTGGCCACGCGTCCCGTTTTCTACCTGTACCGTCGGCGTCAGAATCGCAAAGTCCTGGAACCGCCGCCCGTTGATCGGTAGATTCGTGATCGCCAGGTTGTTCACTGTCGCTGTCTGCGACGTCGTCTGCACGTCCACCAGCGTCGCCCCTACTTCCACCACCGTCGCCGTCGCTTGAATGGAAAGCTGCACGTTGATCCGCGCCGCCGATCCTACCGTCAGCGTAATTCCCTCAATCTTCGACTCGGCAAAGCTCGGACTCGTCACCGCCAGTTGATAGACGCCCGGATCCAGCAGCGGTGCCCGGTACTCCCCTGCGTCATTAGAGGTCATTTCGCGCAAGAGTCCCGTGCCCATGTTTCGGATCTTAATCGACGCTCCGGAGATCGAAGCCCCCTTCGGATCGGTAATCAACCCGTTAATCTGCGCCTTGTTGGCGTCGGTCTGAGCGAACATCCCACTGACCGTAACCACCGCTAACGCCAGGAATCGTAACTGTTTTGTCATCTCTCTCTTACCCCTGAGTGAATTCGGTATCGCCTCAGAATAGCCACCGAGCGTTTCATTTGAATGAAACGGCGCCGCATTCGCCGCCCGCCATGTCCGCCCGCACTCCCAACCCTTCCGGAATCCCGCCGCCAGGCAGGATAACCGTCTCCCCACCCCGATTCACTATACTGGCAAGGTGTTTCTGACCCGCGTCGCAATCACCCTTCCCCTCCTGGCCACGTCTGCCGCCCACGCGGCCCCCGCCCCGCCCTTCCCGGGAGCCGATGCCTTCCTCAAGAAGAACTGCCTCGCCTGCCACAACGCCACCTCCCGCTCCGCCGGCCTCGACCTCTCCACCCTCTCCTTCGAACCCGCCAACCCCGCCAACTTCGCCGCCTGGGTCAAAGTCCACGACCGCGTCTCCGCCGGCGAAATGCCTCCAGCCCCCATCCCCCGTCCCGCCCCCCAATCCCAAACCCCCTTCCTCTCCGGCCTAAAATCCGCCCTCACCTCCCACGAACTCGCTGCCCGCGCCCAAACCGGCCGCGCAGGACTCCGCCGCCTCAACGCCTACGAATTTGAAAACGCCGTCCGCGATCTCCTCAACGTCCCTTGGGCCCAGATCCGCTCCAAACTCCCTCAGGACGGCGAGGCCTCCCGCTACAACAAATCAGGCTCCGCCCTCGATGTCTCCCACGTCCAACTCGCCCGCTACATGAGCACGGCTGACTACGCCCTCCGTGAAGCCATGGCCCTGCGCATGGAGCGTCCACCATCCTCCCTCACCCGCATCTACGCCCGCCAGGAACCCACCCTCCGCGCCTTCCTCCCCCGCGAAGGCAACACCCGCACCGATCGCCTCAATTTCCCCGTCCTCGACTCCCACGCCCAGCCCGATGTCCGCGCCGGACGCAGCCCCCTCTCTTCTCCCGAAACACGCGAACGGGAAGCCGTCGGCCGAGTCTCCAGCATCTTCTCTGACGCCGGCGGCTTCAGTTGGAGCTCCTTCCGCGTCCCCTCCGCCGGCCGCTATCGCATCCGCCTGAAAGGCTACTCCATCTGGGTCAGCGGCGGCGGGGTCGACCATTGGAACTTCACCGGTTTCGGCAAGGAAAAAACCGCCTACCTCTATCAGCCCAGCTACCATCGCCCCAATCCCAACGAAGTCTGGCCCGGCCGCCGCAATGAACCCATCGGCGTCTACGCCCAGAGCTCCGGCCAGTCCCGCCCCATTGCCGCGTTCGACTTCACGCCCGAACCCTCTGTCCTCGAAGCCGAAGTCTTCCTCCACCCCGCCGAAGTCATCCAAACCGACGCCATGCGCCTCTTCCGCACGCGCGTCAATGGCACCGAAGAAGAGTACGTCAACCCCCTCGCCGAACCCGATGGCATGCCCGGCGTCGCCTTCCAGTGGATCGAAATCGAAGGCCCCCTCCCCGATGACAACGCCGCCTCCGGCTACCGCCTCCTCTTCGGCGATCTCCCCATCCGCCGCCTCGATCCCGCCCCCTCCGGCGCCGTCAAGGTCCCCCTCCCCGCACCTCCGCCCTCCCCCCAGGAGGCCAACTCCTTCCGCGCCCGCTTCCGCCCCCGCACCCAGGAAGTCGCCGTCGACGTCACCAGCCAGAACCCCCGGGAAGACGCCCGCCGCCTCCTGAAAAACTTCCTCGCCCGCGCCGCCCGCCGCCCCGTCACCGAGGCCCAACTCGCCCCATTCCTCCAGCTCTTTGACCAGCAGTTCCAGCTCAACCGCGGCTTCACCCGCTCCCTCCTCGCCACCTATACCGCCATCCTCTGCTCCCCCGAGTTTCTCTATATCAACGAGTCCCCCGGCAAACTCGACAACCACTCCCTCGCCTCCCGCCTCGCTTTCTTCCTCTGGAACTCCCCGCCCGATGACGAACTCCGCTCCCTCGCCGCCCGCGGCGAACTCGCCAAACCCGCCGTCCTCCAGGCCCAGACCAACCGCCTCCTCGCCCACCCCAACTCCCGTCGCTTCATCGACGCCTTCACCGACTACTGGCTCGACCTCCGCAAAATCGACGACAGCTCTCCCTCCACCACCCTCTACAACGACTACGAACTCGACGATCCCCTCAAACTCGCCGCCGTCGAGGAATCCCGCCTCTTTGTCCACGAACTCTTCCGCGCCAACGCCCCCGCCCGCTCCGTCATCCACTCCGATTTCACCTTCCTGAATGAACGCCTCGCCGCCCACTACGGCATCCCCGGCGTCTCCGGCGCCGCCATGCGCAAAGTAACCCTCCCCAAGGACTCCGTCCGCGGCGGCCTCCTCACCCAGGCCAGCATCCTCAAGGTCACCGCCAACGGCACCACCACCTCCCCCGTCGTCCGCGGCGTCTGGATCATGGAGCGCATCCTCGGCTTCCACACCGCGCCCCCCACCGGCGTCCCCGCCATCGAACCCGATATCCGCGGCGCCGTCACCATCCGCCAGCAACTCGATCGCCACCGCGCCGATCCCACCTGCGCCGCCTGCCACCGCAAAATCGATCCCCCCGGCTTCGCCCTCGAAAGTTTCGACGTCATGGGCGGCTGGCGCGATCGCTATCGCGCCTTCCAGGAACAGGCCAAACCCGCCCCCGGCATCGGCTTCTCCGGCCAGCGCTTCGCCTTCCACTACGGACCTCCCGTCGATTCCGCCGGCGCTCTCCCGGGCGGCGGCAATTTCAGCGATATCCGCCAGTTCAAACAGCTCCTGCTCTCCCGCGAAGAACGAACCGTTGCCCGCAACCTCGTCGCCCAACTCGCTACGTATTCCACCGGCGCCCCCATCAGCTTCTCGGATCGCCGCCACGTCGAAGCCATCCTCGACAAATCCGCCCCCACCGGCTACCGCCTGCGCGATCTCGTCCACGCCATCGTCGCCAGCAATCTCTTCCTGTACAAATGATTCGGAGCGCTCCCATGCCACACCCCTTCTCCCCCTCCCCCCGCCGGCTGCAGCCTCTCTCTCGCCGCGCCCTTCTCCGCGGCGCCGGCGTCGGTCTCGCCCTCCCCCTCCTCGATGCCATGTTCCCCCCCTTAGCCCGCGCCCAGTCCACCCCCGCCCCGCGCCGCCTCTTTGCCATCTGTAATAACCTCGGCCTCCTCCCCGGTGACTTCTTCCCCGCCGCCCCCGGGCCCGATTACGCCCCGTCCCCCTACCTCAAGCTCCTCCAGGACCACCGCTCCCGCTTCACCGTCTTCTCCGGCGTCTCCCACCCCAATGTCGATGGCGGCCACCCCGCCGATATCAGTTTCCTCACCGCCGCGCCCCACCCCGCCAGCAGTTCCTTCCGCAATACCATCTCCCTCGATCAGTTCGTCGCCGAACGCATCGGTACCCAAACCCGCTTCCCCTCGCTTACCCTTGCCGTCAACACCGCTTCCCGCTCCCTCTCCTGGACCGGCAACGGCGTAGCCATCCCCCCGGAACAAAGCGCCGCATCCGTCTTCCAGCAGATGTTCATCCAGGGCAGCCCCGCCGAAATCGAAGCCAAAATCGCTGAACTCGATACCGGCCGCTCCATCCTCGATACCGTCTCCAGCCAGGCTCGCCAGCTTGCCTCAAACGTCGGCTCGGCAGACCGCGCCCGCCTCGACCAGTACTTCACCTCCGTCCGCGAACTCGAGTCCCGCCTCCAGGCATCCAAAGGCTGGGAACGCAAACCCAAGCCCGTCGTCAAAGCCGCTCCCCCGCAGGATCCCCCCAACCCCGCCCAATACATGGCCCGTGTCGCCAACATGTACAGCCTCGTCCGCCTCGCCTTCGAAACCGATTCCACCCGTTCGGTCACCCTCATGCTCGATAGCGTCAGCACCCCTGTCGTCGAAATCCGCGGCGCTACCATCTCCGACGGCTATCACAACCTCTCCCACCACGGAAAATCAGAGGCCAAGCTCTCCCAGTTGCGCACTATCGACTCCTGGCACATGCGCCTCCTCGCCGACCTCTTCAAAGGTCTGCAAACCGTCCAGGAAGGCGGCGAATCGCTCCTGGACCGCAGCATGGTGCTCTATGGCTCCAACCTCGGCGACGCCAACGCCCATTCCACTTCCAATATGCCCGTCCTCCTCGCCGGCGGCGGCTTCCGCCACGTCGGCCACTTGGCCTTCAACAAACAGCAGAACTACCCGCTCCCCAACCTCTTCGTCTCCATGCTCCAGCGCATGGGCATTGAAGCGGAGAAGTTCGCCTCTTCCACCGGCCGCATGGCCGGCCTCGAATGGAAAAACGCATGATCTGCCGTGCTGTCCCCGTTGCCCTCTGGCTCCTCGCCGCCGCCTCCTGTTGGTCCGCCGATCCCGTTGTCATCGACTTCCAAGCCGCTGTCCCTCTCGGCGCTGACCAGAAAGCCAACCGCTTCCCCCGCTGGGAAGAAAAACAGGTCGTCTTCACCCTCGCCCACGACCCGCGCCAGACCCAGGGCAAGGGTCTCCTCATGTTCTTCACCCACCTGGCAACCGGCCGCAAAGGCCTGGTTTCCGCCATGGCCACCGAATCCATCCCCGTCCGCGCCACCTTCCCCGTCCCGGCAACTTCCGTGACCGTCTCATTCTGGGGTTCCACTGCCACCCCGGCCGTCCTCGAGGCCTTTGACGCCTCCGGCAAACTCCTCGACCGCGCCGCCCTCCCCTCCACCCCCGCCCGCCCCTCTCCCTCTGCCCCCGTCCCCGTCTTCCCCCTGACGGTGAAAGGCGATCGCATCGCCTGGATCCAATATTCCGGCCCCCGCGAAGGCGAGTTCCTCGCCGTCGACGAACTCCGCTTCACCCCGGCCACGCAATAAACCAGTGCCCCTTACCCTCGCCACCTGAAACGTCCTCGCCACGGCATACATCCGGCCCCACTTCTACCCCGGTGTCGATCCCGCCCATCTCAACCCCGACTGGCGCATCCCCGGTCTCGCCCGCCACGCCAGCGAACTGCAGGCGGACATCCTCTGTCTGCAGGAAGTCGAACGCCAAATATTCGAGACGTTTTCCACTCAACTAACGCCCCTCGGCTACCAGGGCTTTCTGCAAAGGAAGCCCCACGCCAAGCCCGACGGCTGCGCCACCTTCCTCCGCGGCCTGCCTGCTCCATCCCATGACGGCATCGAACTCGAACAAGGCCACATGGCCCAGATCATAGTAATCCCTCAGACTCTGGTGATCGCCAACACCCACCTGAAATGGAATCCCCCCGGTGAGACCTTCGGCGAACGCCAGGCCCAGTAAATCCTCGACAACCTCCCGCCCGCCCCCCTCCAGATCATCTGCGGCGACAGGAACGCCGAACCCGCCTCCGGCCCCATCCGCGTATTCGAAGACGCCGGCTTCACCTGCCCCCACCGCAACGCCCCCACCTGCAACGCAAACCGGAGAGCCAAACAAATCGACTTCATCCTCACCCGTGGCCCCGCCCGCATTACCCCGCTACAGCCCCCGCCAATCGAAAACGACACACCACTCCCTTCTGCCCATCACCCCTCCGGCCACCTGCCCCTCCTCGCCGTCATCCTCCAGGCCCCCGGCTAAACTCGCACCCTCCCAAAAAAGGAATCCCAGACTTCACTCACCCGCTCCTGCGTTGGACGATAGGTTGGATGAAATGGCGGTGTGTTCCGAAGTCGAGGAAATCTACTCCCGGTAAGGAACAGGGGAAGAGCGCGGGAAGAAGCCGATGGGGGAACTCTCATTGGCGGCTGGCTCCCGCGCGACGCGCGATTCATCCGGTGGCTTGTTATCACCGGCGGGCGGGTTCCCCGTCACTTCTGTCTGGAGGATTGGGAGAACCAGGCCATTATCGGCTAACGTTTAGGGTGCTCGACGCCCACATTTTGGCGGTGAGTCCGGCCAGCCTTATGGCAAGGGCCCGCCGTCGGGTACGGATTGGAGGACGTGAGCCCGAGGGCGTCAGGTCGGAGCGGCCGCTTACCTCCCCGTCTTCACGAAACGACCCTGAGCCCGAGATATGCAGCAAAAGCGTCGAAATCCCTGTCGCTGTGAAGCAAGTCAAAGTTGCTCTCAATGCACCGAGTCGCAATCATCGTGTCGACCGTCTTGCGCACGGTCACGCCGCGTCCTCGCAGGAGCCGGTAATTCCTGGCTGCCTGGATGGCAATCTCGCGCCCTCCGATCTCCACAATTTGTAGTGCAGTGAGTAACCGCTGTGCCGCTTTGAAATCACGCTCGCTGTCGAAGCCCTGGAGAACCTCCGCAAGGATCAGATCTCCGATGACCAGCGGTTCGTGGCCAAGCAGGCGATCCAGTTTGTCTGTCTGGGCCGTGACGGTGCCCCGGAAATAATCGACCCACACACTGGAATCGACAAGGATCAACGATCCGTCCTCATCTCATCCAGGTCACCGTGCCAAACCAATTTGCCGCGAAATTTGCGGATCTCTTGCTGGCGCTTGAGACGCAAAAGTGTTCGAAGGCCCTCTTCTACGGCTTCGCGCTTCGTTTTCATCCCGGTTGCGCGCAGGACATCGCGCATCAGTTTGTCGTCGATCACGATGTTCGTTCGCATAATGTGTATATTCTTTGCTCAGTATACACATTCCTGCCCCTATGGGTGAATCACCCGCGATGCGTCAATGGAAGGATCGCCGGCGACATGGAAACCGGAGCATGGGCCTTTATACCGATCCCCGTTCAGCGCTAGCAAACGTTCAATCATCTCTTTGCGATAACGGACATTCGTCTGCTTCAGCCGTTCGACGGCGACGCGCAGATCGATCGGCGTCCGTTTGGCTGCGAGGTCCAGGATGCCGAGCGTACCGGTAGCTTCCAGACCCTTACTCACGGCGGCTGCGTAACCTCTGTGCTCGTCGATGAGAATGAGATCGGCCTTCAGCGTGATCCCAAGCGAGATGGCGGAGCGTTCGCCGGGATCGAGAGCGGCGAGGCCCGGTTCGTCGTTGTCCCCTGCTTCAAGCACACTCAACCATGCTGGCGGCGATTCGATCCACGCCTGGACCGCCAGGGGAGCCGAGGGTCGCCAGGTTCGCGCGCCACTTCTGCCGGAATCGAGACGGCTTCAAAGAGGTTGTGAAGAAGATCGATATGCCCGATCTGCACCAGGTAACGGATGGGGCTGGTGTCAGCGATAACCAGCAACATCACGAAAAGCCCAGGTGTGTTTGTTGAGGCGTCCCTGGCGGTATTCCTCAGCGGCCAATGCCTCAAGGCCACGCCGGGAAAGATCGCCCCCTCCCGCGCTGAGGCGCTTCGCCACGTCGTCCGGAACAGATTCATGAATGCCCGGTTCCTTGCTTCTCTTTTCCCAGTACCGAATGCAGGCGTTGTTGTCACGGATTCGAAGACGTTCTCCCTACGGCCTATTCCTGAATCACGCGCGACTTCGTCCACCTCCTGCGCCCCCGGCAACACCTGCTCCGGGAAAACTCGCGCCTGCTTCGCCCCCCACGGCCGCCCATGGTCGATGTTCGCCCGTATATGCACCACGATCGCCATCCCCTGCCGGTTCGCCCCCGCGAACACACGCTGCATCTGCGCGACAGGCCCGGGTTTGTCCAGCTCCACGTCCGAGTTCCCGAAATGCAGATTCAACCCCCGCCGCAGCCCCGCCTGCTCCGCCGTCCAGTCGTTTTCCGCTTTCACCCGCGCATACTCATTCGCCACCGCCGGCCGGAACGGATTGCCAAACTGATACGCAATCGAATGCACCACTCCCCGCCGGATCCCCGCTTCATCCATCTGCCGCACCAGATCCTCTCCCGTCAGCGCGTACCCCGCCGGCGGGGTACGGCCGAACGCAGCAGGTGCAGAGGATGGTCCGCCGCCGGTTGCCCCGCCAACTCCGCCGCCGCCAGCATCACACCGCAAGCCCAAACCTTCGAAACGCCCATCTCCCCCTACCTCGTCCGGAATGTCCTGCTGTCCATCAGCGCCAGCACTAAATCCCGCGCCCCGCCCCCCGTTCGCCGCACCTCCGCCACAATCGTCTCAATCTCTCGCCGCTCCGCGAAGTTCGGCGCCCGCCCCGTCGCATACATCATCAGCTTCTCCCCGAAACTCGCCGAAAATACGTCGATATTCGCCACCAGCCACCGCTTCAGCTCCACTGCGTCCCGCACCGCCGTCCCATCCGGCAGCACCACCGCGGCTTCAATCTTTCTGTGCGACTTCGGCCATGTCTCCCGCCACCGTCCCACCGGATCGTAGTTCTCCAGCACCAGCCCGAACGGGTCGATCGTCGTATGGCACGACGCGCATCGCGGCTCTTTCGTATGGGCCGCCAGCAACTGCCGCGGCGTCGTCGCTCCCCCAATGTCCGGCGTCAACGCCGGTACATCGTTCGGCGGCGCCGGCGGCGGCATCCCCAGAATCCGGTCCAGCATCCACACCCCCCGCAGCACCGGTTGTGTGTCCACCCCGTTCGCCGTCGCCGTCATCGTCCCCGCCATCCCCAGCAGCCCGCCGTGCCGACCGCCCCGCGTCAGCGGCAGCCGTGTCACCCGCCGCCCGTCCTCCGCCGCCCCATCCGCCGGACCCTTGTACCCGTAATTCCTCGCCGCAAAGCTCTTCGACGTATACGTGAAGTCCGGGTCAATGAAATCCGTCATGGGCAGATTCTTCCCCAGCATCTCCGCAAACAGCCACTCTACCTCCTGCCGCGCCATCGCCAGGTCCGCCTCGGAAAACTGGAACGCCGGATCCGGCATTATCGACGCCAGCTTCCGTGTCCCCAGCCACTGCCCCGTGAAGTTCCGCACCATCGGCGCATCCGCCCGCTTCGGCAACAGCCGCTCCGCCTCCGCCCGTAACCCCGCCCGCGTCACCAGCCGCCCGCTCCCCGCCGCCTCCACGAGTCCCCCGTCCGGCGGACCCTGCCGCAGAAAGTAGGAAAGCCGCGTCGCCAGGTCCCACCCGTCTAACTCGCCCGGCTTCATCTCCCGGTACAGGAACCGCGGCGAAATCAGCACCGTCCGCAATAGCAGATGCATCCCCTCTGCAAAGCTCTTCCCCTGCTCCCAATGCCGCGTCGCCACCTGCAGAAAACTCGCCTTCGTCGCCTCATCCACCGGCCGCCGGAACGCCCGCGGCAGAAACCGCTCCACCACCCGCCGCGCATACTCCTGCTGCCCCACCGCCTCCGCCGCCACACCCGCCAGCGCCTGCTGAATCTGCTTCCGCTTCTTGTCCTTCGGACCCTCCGCCGGCCGTAATGGCCCTTCCACCACCAGATCATGGATCTGCAACGACGGACCATGATCAAAATACTCGTGCGCCAGCGTGTCGTGCAGATTGTTCAACCCGCCGATCGTCCCCATCATCGTCAGCATCCGCCGCGTCCGGTCCGAATCCAGCCTCGCGTGCGTCATGTCCAGCGCCGGGTCCTCCATCAGCCGGTTGATCAGGTCATACCCGTTCCGCCCCCGCAGCCGCGCCGGCGACCGCGGCGTCCCGTCCGCGTTATACAGCGCCTGCAAATACGCCGCCAGCAGCCGCGGATTCCGCTCGAACCGCTCCCGGAACAGCGCCGGTAACTGCTCACTCGTGTGGTCCAACTCCGCATTCGCCCACCGCAGCAGCGGCGTCTGCCCCTCGTACAGCTCCGCCTCAAACGTAAACGTCTCCGGCGTCTCCGCCGTCACCTGCATACTGTGCAGCCGCCGGAACGCCCGGATCTTGGACCGGTCCGTCGCGTCAATCTCCCGCGCCCACACCTCCAGCGTCATCGCCTGCCCCGGCCGCGGCTTGAATCGCGAGGCTGCCACCGTAATCCGGTAGACCCCAGAATCCACTATCTCAATCCGCGCCGGCCACGTGCAGCTTCGCATCACGTCCTCGGCTCGCGAGGCCATCCGCAATACCCCGTCCCGCACCGTCGACGCCGAAAAACTGATCACCATGTCCCCCGGCGGCGACTTCCACACCCGCTTCTGCGCCTGCCGCCCCGGCGGCGGAAACACCGTGTCGGCAATCTCCCATGCCGTATTCGTGTACGCCTCCATCAGCGGCGCCGACATCGGCAGCCCCGCCGCGATATTGTCAAACCCGTGTACCTGATTGTCCGGCGGAAAGCCCATCGGCAGCTTGAACTTCGGCAGGTCGAATAGCTCCCGGATCGTCGCCTCATACTCGGCCCCGTTCAGCCGCCGCGGCACCTCCCCGCCCATCGGCGTATGCCGGGCCAGTCTCTCCCCCACAAACGCCGTCAGCGCCTCCACCTCTTCATGCCCCGGCCGCCCCATCGGTGGCGGTGGCATCCGCTTCTGCTTCACCGCACGCAGCACGCGCTCCCACACCGCCCGCTCTCCCGCCGCGCTCCAGTCAACCGTCTCCCGCCCCAGGTCCACCCCGCCCTTCTTCACCGCCCCGGAATGGCATCCCGCGCAATTCGTCCGAATCGTCTTCGCCACCCCCGGCGGTACCGTCTCCGCACCCGCCGCCAGCGCCGCCAGCCCCGCCAGCCCCAGAATTAGCAGTTGTCGCGTCATGGCTAGGCGAATAGTTGGTTCATATTCCGCGTAGCGTTCGAGAACGTCCCAATCTCCATGCCCAGCCGCTGCATCAGCGTCACATAAAGATCCCCCAGCAACGGCGCGTCGCTCGCATTCCGGTCAATGGCAATGTGCCGTCCGTGCTGGAATCCGCCCCCGGCCACCAGCGTCGGCAGATTCTGATTACTGTGCCGGCTCGCGTCCCCCATCCCTGTCCCCGCCAGCACAATCGTCGAATCCAGCAGCGGCCGTCCCTCCGCGTCTTTCTTCTCCCGCAACTGCTTCAGGAATCCCGCCAGTTGCAGCATGTGCGAGCGCTCCAGCTTGATCAGGTCCCGCACCATCCCCGGGTCGTTCCCGTGGTGCGACAACGCGTGGTATCCCGCCGACAACGGCTGCCCGTCAATCGTGAACACTTGCCCCAGCCCGTACAGCCCGAACGTCATCACCCGCGTCGATTCCGTCTGAATCGCCAGCGCCATCAGGTCGTACATCACCTGCTCAGCTTCCATCATCAGGTTCGGCGTAATCGGATCCGTCTCCGGAACCTTGTAATCAGGCTGCGGAACCGGCACGTCAATCGACTCAATCTCCCGCGACATCCGCCGCTCCACCCCGCGCACCGACTCGAAATACTCCTCCAGCTTCGCCCGGTCCGATGCCGGTAACTCCCCCTGCAGCCGTTTCGCGTCTCCCACAACATCGTCCAGCGCGCTCTTGCCGCTCGAAAGCACATACCCCACCCGCGCCCGGTCCGCCTGCGACAAAAACAGCTTCTTGTACAGTACACTCGGCCGCTCGATCTCCGGCAGCGGCACACCCTCTTTCGTGTAGCTCATCTGCCGCCCGTTGGTATGCTCGCTCGCCCCCGCAATCAGGTGCAGGGAAGGGAATCGCGACTTCTGCCCAATCCGGTCCGCGATCACCTGATCCAGCGAATACGACCCCGGCACCTTCCCGCACAAATAGTTGTTCCACGCGTCGTGCCCGTTCGGTGCCCGGTGGTCCAGCCCGGAAAAGATCGTGAAATGCTCCCGGTGCGCCGCCAGCGGTTCCAGCAGCGGCGGCATCTCGTAGCCCGCCCCGGTCTGCTTGGGGAAGAACGCCGGCGCGTGCCAGCCCAGATAGGCGCCCACGGAGACGAACGTCCGCGCCCGCCCCGCCGCCGGTGCCGCTGCGCCGAAGGCCTCCAGCGCCGGCAGCGCAACGGTGGAAAAGCCCGCCTGCAAAAAGCGGCGGCGCTGTAGCCGGGGCGGCGAATGTCGAAACGGGATCTTCATGGCAGACTCTCTCGTCCGGACCCGCTCGGACTCAGGCGCTCCGGTACACGTAGTATATCGGGCGCGCACAGGGCTGCGGAACAATAGAACGGCCTCGCATTCCCGCGCTCTGGTACCATCAAGACGCGCGTGATTTGCGGGATTGCCGGTTTTGGCGCCCCCGCCCGACTCTCTCTTTCGATTCCCTCGTGTCCTCCCCGCTTCTCCTGGTTGCACGACCTGAAGGTTTTTTCCATGCAACTACGAACGGGCTACGAGCTCATCTACAGCTTTCCCCAAGCGACCCCCATGATATTGGTTGTCAATATCCACGAATCACGGGTCGCCGACCTCATCGTTCCCGATCACCTCACCACCGAGCCCTCCATCCCCATCTCCACCTACCGGGACGCCTTCGGGAATCAATGCAACCGCCTCATCGCCCCCCCGGGCCGCCTTCGCCTCACCGCCTCCGCCGTCATCACCGATAGCGGACAGCCCGATGCCGTTGCCCCCGCCGCCTGGCAGGACTTCGTCGAAAACATCCCCGATGAGGCTCTCGTCTTCCTGCTCGGCAGCCGCTACTGCGACACCGACCTGCTCTCCGATACCGCCTGGCAACTCTTCAGTCGCACCGTGCCCGGCTACCCGCGCGTCCAGGCCATCTGCGATTACGTCCACCACCACATCGCTTTCAATTATCAGAACGCCCGCGCCACCCGCAGCGCTTCGCAGGCATTCGGCGAACGCACCGGCGTCTGCCGGGACTTCGCCCATCTCGCCATCACCTTCTGCCGTTGCATGAACATCCCCGCCCGCTACTGCACCGGCTACCTCAGCGATCTCGGAACCCCATCCCCGTACGGCGTCGGCGATTTTGCCGCCTGGTTTGAAGCCTGGATCGGCGGACGCTGGCAGTTGTTTGACCCGCGGAACAACGTCCCCCGCATCGGCCGCATCCTCATGGCCCGTGGCCGCGATGCCGCTGATGTCGCCATCGCCACCACCTTCGGCCCCAATACCTTGGAAAACTTCCAGGTCTGGACCGACCAGATTCCCGGCGGCGAAGCGCAGGAACTGGCCCGCTAATGTCCATCCTGCAAGTCAACCACTCCACCGTCTATCGCTACAGCGAACCAGTCGGCCTCGGCGAACATCGCATGATGTTCCGCCCCCGCGCCAGTCACGACCTGCGCCTCATCTCCACCGGCTTGACCATCACCCCCCGCCCCGCGGACCTGCGGTGGTTGCACGATCCGTTCGATAACTCCGTCGCCATCGCTACCTTCCAGGGCACAACCACCGAACTGCGATTCGAGAGCACCGTCACCCTCGAGCACTTCGAAACCGCCGCCCCGGACTATCCCCTCGAAGACTACGCCCGCGACTATCCCTTCCGCTACTCCGATGAGGACTTCCCCATCCTCGTTCTCCCTCTGTCCCATCACTATCCCGGCCAGAAGGTATCCCAATGGGCGCTGCAGTTCCTCGATTCGGCCGAAAAAACCGGAACCCTCAAACTGCTCCGCGCCATGACCGCCGGCATCTGTGAAAAGTTCAAATACGGCCGCCGTGTCGAAAAGGGCGTCCAGTCTCCCGAAGAAACCCTCCGCTCCGGCACCGGCAGTTGCCGCGATTTCGCCGTCCTCATGATGGAGGCCTGCCGTTCTTTAGGGATCGCCGCCCGGTTCGTCAGCGGCTACATCTTCGTGCCCAATCACTCCGGCATCGCCGGCGGCGGCGCCACCCATGCCTGGATGCAGGCCTACCTCCCCGGCGCCGGCTGGATCGATTTCGATCCCACCAACAGCATCATCGGCAATCGCAATCTCATTCGCGTCGCCGTCGCCTGGGACCCTTATCACGTGCTCCCGCTCTGGGGCACCTACTCCGGTTCGCCCCAGGCCTTCCTCGGGATGGATGTCTCGGTCACCGTCACCGAGGCCGCGGAGTGACCCCCTTCCGCCTCCTCCGGCCGCACGCACCCAGCCCCTTCGTCTTCTTCTGCGATCACGCCAGCAACTTCATCCCCCCGGAACTCCACAACCTCGGCCTCCCCGCCTCGGAACTCGAACGCCACATCGCCTGGGACATCGGCGCCGCCGGCGTCACCGAAGCGCTCTCGGAAATCTTCGATGCCCCCGCCATTCTCTGCAATACCTCCCGCCTGGTCATCGATTGCAACCGCCAACCCGCCGCCCCCGGCCGGATCCCCGAAATCAGCGACGGCACCCTCATCCCCGGCAATCTGAATCTTAGCCAAACCGCCAGAATGAACCGCATCGAGCGCTGGTTCGATCCCTATCACGACGCCGGCGAGGCGATCCTCCTCGACCGCGAATCCCGCGCCCTGCCAACCATCGTCGTTTCCATCCACTCCATGACGCCCTCCCTCGCCGGCCAGCCCCGCCCCTGGGAAATTGCCCTCTCCAGCCACCTCGACCGTACCCTTACCGATCCGGTCCTCGCCGCCCTCCGCCGGCCCGGCGACCTCCTCGTCGGCGACAACCAACCCTACGACCTGGACCCCGCCGTCGACTACACCATCCCCTTCCACGCCCTCCGCCGCGGCCTCCCGCACCTGCAAGTGGAGTTCCGCCAGGACCGGATCACCTCGCCCGCCGCCCACCGTCCCTGGGCCCTCCGCCTCGCCCAGGCCCTGCGGGAAACCCGCCCCTAGAGCGCCGTCGAAGAAATCCCGGCGGCAGCGCCAGCCAGCAGTTCACCACCCCCATCGCCTTCTCCCTCCTCTCCCCGCCACCCTCCTCCAAAATAGTTTGTAAGAAGCTCCCAATCCGTCCGCCTAATTGTATGGAGATGACCACCAGCGACCTAAACCAGGGCAACCCCGATGCCCAGGAACAACGCTACCGCCAGGCGGCCGCCGAGTTCGGCCCCATGTGGTCCCGCCTCGCCCGTGGTTTCGAAGTCGACCCCGACAAACGCCGCGATCTCGAACAGGAGATCCACATCGCCGTCTGGCGCAGCATGGCCGTCTTCGATTCCCGCTGCTCCCTCCGCACCTGGGTCTATCGCGTCGCCCACAACGCCGCCGTCTCCTATGCCATGCGTCACCGCCGCTATGCCGGCACCGTCAGCCTCGACGACATCGATCCCGCCGCCCCCGCCCAGGATCACGACTCCCCCGATCGCCGTCTCGCCATGGAACGCCTCATGTCCCTCATCCGCCAGTTGAAGCCCCTCGACCGGCAAACCGTCCTCCTCTACCTCGAAGGACTGCAAGCCGCTGAAATCGGCGAAATCACCGGTGACTCCCCCGGCCATGTCGCCGTCCGTATCCACCGCCTCAAACAAATCCTCACCCGCCAGTTCGCCCAAGGAGGCTGCTCGTGAACCCCGATTCCATCCGTGACCTCTGGCAATCGCAGCAACCCGATTTCCAGCCTTTGCCCATCGAAGAACTCCGCCGCCGCTCCCTCGCCTGGGAAACCGCCATCCGCCGCCGCAACATCCGCGAATACGGCGCCGCCATTCTCGTCGCCATCGCTTGCGTGGTGATTCTCTTCCTCTCCACCCCATGGCACGTCCGCGCCGGCGCCGTGCTCACCCTCGCCGGTCTCGCCACCGTCTGTTTCCACATCCATCGCAAAGGCTCCGCCCCCGTCCCCTCCGACGCCGCTACCCCCTCCCGCGATTGGTACCGCAACGAACTCACCCGCCAGCGCGACCTCCTCAGCGGCGTCTGGAAATGGTACCTCGGCCCCCAAATCCCCGGCCTCGCCATGTGGCTCGCCGGCGGCCTCTGGGACCACCCCGAACGCTGGCCCCGCGTCCTCCCCGTCTGCGCCGGCGCCGCCGCCATCTTCATCGTCATCGGCAAACTCAACACCCACACCGCCCGCAAAATCGACAAGGAAATCGCAACTCTATGATTCGCCTCTCCGCCCTCCTCCTCGCTTCCGCCGCCCTGCTCTCCGCCCAGTCCGAAACGGAGGCCATCCGCTCCATCCTCGCCTCCCGCATCGATCAGCACAAACGCGCCGTCGGCATCGTCGTCGGCGTTATCGATAACTCCGGCAAACGCATCGTCGCCTACGGCAAACGCGCCGCCGGCGACACCGCCCCCCTCGATGGCGATACCCTCTTCGAAATCGGCTCCATCACCAAAGCCTTCACCGGCCTCCTGCTTGCCGATATGACCCTCCGCGGCGAAGTCGCCCTCGACGACCCCGCCGCCAAATACCTCCCCGACGGCGTCAAGATGCCCGAACGCAACGGCCGCGCCATCACCCTCCGCCATCTCTCCTCGCACCACTCCGGCCTGCCCAGTCTCCCTGCCAATCTGCAACCGCCAGACCCCGCCAATCCATTCGCCGACTACACCCCCGCCCGCCTCTATGACTTCCTCTCCACCCATTCCCTCCGTCGCGATCCCGGCGAAAGCTACGAATACTCCAACCTCGGTGCCGGCCTCCTCGGCCACCTCCTCGCCCGCCGCGCCGGCAAAAGCTACGAGGATCTCCTCCGCGAACGCATCCTGACCCCGCTCGGCCTCTCCAGCACCGTCATCGCCCTCAACGCCGCCACCCGCGCCCGCCTTGCCCCAGGCCACGGGCTCCAACTCGACCCCGTCAAGAACTGGGATTTCGACGCCCTCGCCGGCGCCGGCGCGCTCCGTTCCTCCGCCAACGACATGCTGCGTCTTCTCGATGCCGCCCTCCGCGGCCAGTGGGGAGAGAAAGGCAAACTCGCCCTTGCCGATCGCAAACCCGCCGGGGCCGATATGACCATCGGTCTCGGCTGGCATGTCATGGAAGGCGAACGCCCTATCATCTGGCACAACGGCGGCACCGGCGGTTACCGCTCCTTCCTCGGCTACTCCCCCGCCACCGGCAAGGGAGTCGTCGTGCTGTCCAACGCCGTCCACAGCGCTGACGACATCGGCCTCCATCTCCTCGATAGTTCCCGCAAACTGCAACAGTTCCGCCAGGAGATCTCCCTCTCCGAAGAGGTGCTCGACCGCTACACCGGCCGCTACCTGTTCGCCCCGCAGGTATCTCTCACCGTCACCCGCGAAGGCCCGCGCCTCTTCGCCCAACTCACCGGCCAGCCCCGCTTCGAAATCTTCCCCGAATCCGAACGCAAGTTCTTCCTCAAGGTAGTGGACGCCCAACTCCTCTTCGCCGGCGAAGGCAAAGAAAAGGCCCCCCAACTCACCCTCTTCCAGAACGGCCGCGAACAGATCGCCAAACGCGCCGCCGACTAGCCCCTTATCCCCGCCGCCACCGTTCCGGCGACAGATCGGTCAGCGAAAACGCGCAATTCCCCGGATCGATCCCATCGAATCGAACGCGCCCCCGCCCGTCCGTCTCCCCCTGCCGGAACGTGCCGTCGGGAAGCATGCACAGGTACGCCTGGTTCGCCACCGGCCGCCCCTGCTCGTCCACCACCTCCATCTCCACCCACGTCTTCACCACCTTGGCCGTCCGGATCTGCTCGGCCACCGGCTCTTCTTCCCGAAACACCGGAGCTGCGTCCATGCGCGGAGGAACGATCAGCGACCATGCTCCCGAAAGAAAAGCCGCCTTCAATCGCCGGCTGTCAATGCCCGTGGCCGCTTTCCCGTCCACCGGCCCCGTCGCCCGCGCCAGAGCATGTAGTTCTCCCAGTTCCACCGGGCTCGTCAACAGCCGCGCGATGATCTGCCACGCCGCCAGGGGCCGCAGTGCCGATTCTCCCGCAATCAGCGCCGTCGTCGGAACCGCCAAATACTCCCCGGACCGTGTCGTGATGCGAACCGCTCTGCGCTGTCCCATCGGTTACGCCCATTCATGCCCGGTCTTCGGGGATCGGAACGAGTAGCTGCCGTATTTCACTTCCATATACACCTTCACTTCGGAGTACTTCTTGGCGGCATCGCCCACGGTCGCCATCTCGGACGGCATCGCCGCCAGTGCCGCCACCTTCGGCCGCGTGATGACGTATTCGCCATCGCTGTTTCGCTTCACCTCCAGCAGCTTGTTCGTCGCCACCGGGCCGTCGGGAGAAAGAATAATCAACTCCGTAATCTCCTTCTTGTCGGCCGTGTCGCGTGGATAGTACACCACCGAAAGCCGCGTCCCCGCCGGAAACCAATCGGCCTTCACCACCGCCGCCTTCAGGTCTTTCGGCGTCCGGTATGCCTTGATCGTGCACAGCAGGTTCAGGCACGCAATCGTCTGTGCCTCGTAATCGCCCTTCAGATCTTTCAGCGCCACCGGGCTCCAGTCCGGCTTGTCGGAGTCCTCCCCCGCCTCCAGTCCCCATTCGCAATGGCCCACCAGCTTGTGATAGTCCGATTCGCTCCCGAACAGCAGCCGGATCGCATACCCCAGCGCTACAATCGCCAGAGCAATCAAGCCCCACGGCCCCGCCGACAGGCTCCCCGTGATCAATGCCTTCAGCGCTACTCCGGCCGCAATCACGGAGCCTACCGTCACCAGCGCCGATCCAACCATCCCTCCCATATTCCCTTTCTTGTACTCCTGCACCACCGATGCCACCCCGGAGATGATGTCGATCACCGCCGAAACCAGGCTGATCACCGCCAGCACCCGTACCGCCGCCCGCGCCACCGCGTTCACGCTCAGGATCTCCGCCACAAAGCCGCTGAAATCCACCAGCGCTCCAAACGTGTTCACCCACGCCAGCGCCTTGTCCGTTGTCGAACCGCTTTGATACGCATCCTGCAACCCCTTAAATGCCAGATAGAGATTGATCCCCTCCACCGCAAACCCAAACGTCAACACCCGGGCGTTTGCCTTCTGCCGGAACCGCATCGAACGGTCGAACTTGCTATCCACGCTGATCTTTAACTGATCGTGGTACAGCGGCGGCGCACCCGCCGGCAACGGCAGCTTGTACTTCACTTTCAGAATGTGCGCCACCGCGTCTTTCTGGTCCTTCAGGATCTTGCTGCCCATGTCGTTGACAGCCTTCTCCACCGCCTTCAGCCCGTAGCGCTCATAGTAGGCCGGCAGGAACTCCCGCAGGATCGAGATCGCCGCGGCACTGCTCTTCCGCACCGCTTGAAACGCGTCGGCAGGGTCCCGCTCCCGGCTTAGGATCAGCCTGTTCGTCCAATGCTTCGCATTCGCGATCAACGACTTCACCAGCGCCCGCCCATCAACCGACTCCGATATCCGGTGAAAAATCACTTCCGTGAAATCCACCCAGATGTCGAACTCGCTGATCTTTTCCTTCAGGTAAACGGTCTCCACCAGCTTCAGCAGCGGACCGTTGTACCAGTAGCGCAGCAGACTCGCCCAGCGGTCGCGCCACTCACTGCGGAATCGCACCTGCTCGTCGTACTGCTTGGAAAAATCCTCGACCGTCGGTCTCTTTAGCCACGGCCGCCCGTCGTTTAGTTTGCTATGGAGCTGATTGTTGGGGTCGGCAGCCGGCGAGGTCAGCGCCAGAATCGTCTGCGCCAGCATGATCTTCTTCGCCCGCCGCGCCGTCTCCCGCTGTGCCGCCGTCGACTGCTCGTCATGGTCGGAGACATAGCTGATCGCGTCGTCCAGCGCCACCAGATAGCAGTCATGAAGCTGCAGCGCCACCGTCATCGGATCCAGCACCGGCACCAGGCAGATGCCGGTCGATAGATAATCGGCCACGTTCCCGTCAGAGTCTTCGAAGTTCACCGGAGGTAGCGTCTTCTCCACCAGCGGCGCTAACTCGTCCACCGCCCGCGCCGGCAGCCGGAAGCGCGCCGCAAAAAAGAAGTACTCGTAGCCCACCCCCTGGATCCGCCGCGGAAAACTTACTGTCTTCCCGATCGCCTTCGGCGCAGGCCGTTCCCCCGTCCGCGTCTTCAGCGTCGAACGGTCCACCAGGCCGTCCATCGGCGTCATCAGCAGGTCGCCCTCTGCTGTCAGCTTCAGCTCATCCACCCACACCGCCCCCATCCCCGTCCGGTAGTCGCGGCGATAAACGTAAATCCAGCGTTCCCCCACGATTTTTTGCCAGGAACCGGACCGGTCCGGAATCACCCCGAACGGCGACCACTTCGACGGCTCCTCGCCACCCCCATAAAACTTCCACTCCACGAACTGGCACTTCCGGCTCATCACCGCAATCGCCGAATCGTAGGCCGCCTCCAGCGCCTTGCTGTCCTTGGCCAGCGCCCGGTTCCGGCCCGATTCCTGTGACCCCGCTTTCCCCAGAAAACTGTAATCGGCCGGCGGCGCCATCAGGTCCGGATCCGTCGATTGCGGAGGCGAAAACACCAGCGTGTAATACTGCTTCTGCTTCAGCGGATCGGGTCGCGTCTTCACTTGGTCGATCAGCAGCAGGCTCGCCGGTACCCGCGTGAATATCGTGTGCTGTGTCGCGCTTGATCCGTCGCGGGATTGAACCAGCGTATACGTCAGCGTGCCGGACTTCACGTCCTTGATCGGTAAGGTCAACAGAGAATGCGTGGCATCGATCGCCGTCGCCTTGGTCGCCGCCACGGTCGTCGAACTCCCCGCTGAAGGCACCAGCGTGAACGTGTCCTTGTCGCTGACGGCGTGATCCAGAATCACCGTCACCACCGGCGGCACCAGCTTCACCTGCGTGTTGCGCGGTACCTGCCGGCTGTTGTTGCCCGGTGCCGGGAGAGGCGGGTTACCCATGCGTGGCGCTCTCGTGCCGCTTCGCCAGGTCGGCGCGGAGCGTCGCATTCTCGATGTCGATCTGCCCCGCAAGCTCGCAAGCCTGCTGGTAGCGCGCGATCGCCCGCTCCGTCGCTTCGTCCGCCTCTCCGGAAGTCGGACACCGGAACCCCAGATTGTTCAACCGCGACTGCACCCCGGCAATCGTATCCGCCGGGTCCAGATGCCCGATCTGCAGATCGTACTCAATGTCAGGTTCCCCCGCCTCCTCTCCGTCGTAAATCCACGCCGACAACGTCACTGCTTCCAGGCGCGCCGGCACCTTCGCCACCGCCAGTCCGGCCGCCGTTGTCTTCCCGGCCACATGGACGCCCTTCCCCTCCACCAGGAACTTCTTGTCCGCAAACGGCTTCCCTTGCCAGTCGGCGAGGACAATCCGGATCTCCACCGTCATCGTCTGCACCACGAACCGGTGCGTCCTGCCCGTCGGACACAACTCCTCCTTCTTGCCGGTCTCCGGAATGTAGACCTCGTCGCCCGGCGCAAGAATATGCGGGTCGGGCCGCAGTTTCCGCAACTTGGCGTTCGCCGGATGGTCGTAAATCTCCTTCCAAGCCAACCCAAATCGATCAGCCAGCGAGCAGATACACTCGCCTTGAACCACTTTGTGGATAGGCATCTCCACCTCTCGTCACGGGGCTTTCAAGAATGCAAAGCGGCCGGCCGGACCAGTGCCGTCACCACTACCTTCGGACCTGCTGACTATAAAAACAGCGTCTATTCGCGCCTAAGTGAGAACCCGGTAACAGGTGACCCGCGGTCCAAATGGCCGTACCAGCCAGAACTGGTAAACAGGCCCCTGCACTTATGAACTATAGACCAATTCGCACTCCGCGGGCGAATCCACCCCTGCCTCGCGGAACTGTTTTTTTCTCTTGCTATTCATCCGCTGCACGGATAATCTTTCCTGGGCGACTAGTTCTGGATGGAGGATCGTATGAGTTTTTGTCCTGACGTCCGGTCATCGAGCGTTCTGAGTTTGTGCAGCGCTCTTCTTCTGCTTCCCGTTGCTTCGGCCGCAAATGCTGGCAAGGTCGACCTCTGCCATCGTAACGGCAACGGCTCTTTTAACCCGATTAGCGTAAACGCCAACGCCGCCGCCGCGCATCTCGCCCATGGAGATGTCCTGCAGCCCAACGGCGCCGTCCCGGGTAGCCCCGGCTTCGTCTTCGATAGCCAGTGCCGCCCGGTCACTTGGACCTACGAAAGCAATGCCACCCCGGACGTCAGTGCCACCGATCCGGCAAGCCCAGGCAATCTCTACGTAGGTTCCGGCATACCGGCCACCAATTTCGGCATCGCCCGCAACGCGACCCAGGGCGTGGAACTTGGCCTGATGCTCCTCTATCGGCAGGGACCCACCATCCCTACTTTCGATAACTACGCCGACGGCGTGCTGAACTACACAGTCGCCTCCGGCCCCCAGTCCATTGCAAACGGCTCATCGGGCAACAATGCGGGCCGCGCCGCCTGGAACTTCACGTTCTCCATTGCCACCGGCCTCAACGGTGCCCCCAGCAATCTGAGTAACCGGACCTACCAGCTCTTGTACGATGTCGATCCCGGTCCGGGGACCAGTTACCGCACCCTCACCCTGGAGCCGGAGCCCGGCCCCCCCGTGCCTGGGCAGTCCGGATTCCAGTGGCGCGACCAGGGCACCGGTTTGGTGTTCATCCCGGATGATGAGGGGACCCCGAACGTCACACAAAACTCCCAAAACTACACGTTCGCCTTCTTTCAGAGCTTCCTCACGGCCCCCTACGGACCGGGCAATGCCTTCGCCGGCCCGGGACAGTTCGACATCATTCTGCAAGCGTTCGATGGAACCCAACTCATCGTTCGCAATCACATCGTAGTCAACGTCGCGCCGTAGCAGTACCCGCGAGGGTAGCCAGCGCGGTAGTGTTCAATCCGGATTTCCACCCCCCGTTAGGTTTCTGTGGAGTATCGCCCTAGCCTTCACGTCCGGCGCCGGTTGGAAATTGGGATCGGTCCATGCCATCGCGCTGGCTGCCACCCCCCGGCCCGCCCACCCGCACTGGATTTCCCGGCCGGCACAAACCGTAGCCCGCTTATAGGACGATAGACTCCATGGAAACCATCGAACAGCAGCAGGAACACCAATGGCTACAGCAAATGGTCGGAACCTGGACCTACGAATCCGAAGCCCTCATGGGGCCGGATAAACCCCCCATAAAAAGCACGGGAACCGAAACCGTCCGCGCGATCGGCGATTTTTGGATCCTCGCCGAGGCGCAGGGGCCGATGCCCGATGGTAAACCCGCCACCATGGTCATCACCGCCGGCTACGACCCAGCCATCGGTAAATTCGTCGCCACCTGGTTCGGCTCCATGATGCCGAAGTTGTGGGTCTACGACTGTTCCAGGGATGGCAACACGCTGAACATGGATGCCGAAGGCCCCAGCATGTCCGGCGACGGAACCACCGTGTTGTATCGGGATTCGATGGAAATCGTGGACGCCGGCCACAGAATCTTCCGTTCGCAAATGCGCAATCCGGACGGAACCTGGATGCAGTTCTTGACCATGCACTACCGACGGGTGGAGTAGCGCCATAGCTGTCACGGAGCGGCGAATCACAAGTCCCATTCCTGGGGGGCGGCCGCCGTGGGCCTCACCCCCCGAAGACGTTTCACCTGTCGTTTACGCGACCCACTCGCGCCTACTTCTCAAATCCCCGTATATACGGAACGTCCGGCGGCCTCGACCCCGTACTGAATTGCGCTCCCCGTGTCGACCGGTACCGGATGTTCATCACCGGTGTCTCAATCCGCCGCCCCACCGCCGAGTAACGGCCATTTTCCCAATTGGATTCCATGTAATGGTTCGTGATCCCCGTCGATAGCAGCAGCCGTTCCGCCGGGAACGGTTCCTTCTTCGTCACCATCATTTCGGTGATCCAGTGCGGTTGGGCATTCGAGGCATGATACTGGGCATACGGACCGGGCCAGCCAAGCATCGAGATAACGGTCGGCTCTTTCTGCCCCTCAATCTCGCCCGCGTACGTCCAGCCCACCCCGCGGCCCGAAATCACCGCCGCTTTCGTCCCGTCATTGTACTCCACGAGGCACGCATTGGCCCGCGCGTCCTCTCGAAAGGCCCCCGGCTTCATTTGGAAGCTCGTCTCCACCGAGTGGAGCAGCTTCCCAACCCAAGGATTCCGTTCGGCCCACTTCCATACCTCCGGGCCCCGGATGGACTGCACCGCCTTCACCCCCGTCTCGCCGCCCTTCCGCCGTTCCACGAACGCCTGCAGCACGTCAATGCAATGGAAGATCGCTCCCTCATCGGAGGCGCCTCCCAGCACGATCGAGTTCTGGATCGGCGTATCGATAGGGATCTCGATCTCGGGCTTGCGGAAGTAAACCGGGATCGAGGACCCGCCGGTCAACGGAAAGCCCAGCTCCCGCGATTTATCAAACATCCACTTGGCGTCGTCCCAGTTATAGGAGAGGTGTTTGTCGTTAAACACCGGTACGGACCGCTTGCTCTGCTCGAACACCCGGATAACCTGCTGATACATCCACCAGCGCGGCAGCAGCCAGTGCCCCTTGAGATCGGTGGGATAGTTCCCGTGTTCTCCCACGATGACAACACCATCCACCGCCAGTTCCTTCCCGCCCAGCGTGACCGCCTCGCCCACGGTCTTGTAGATGGGAATGTTCTTCGCCTTGCACACCTTCTGGCCCAGTCCGCTCGTGTCCAGCTGATGAATGTAGACGGAGACGATCTCCACCCGGGATGCGGTGTGGGCGCCCTGCCACCAATAGCCGTCCATCAGCTTGCAAAGGATCCAGTCCGCATGGGATCCCGGACCGCCCCAAAAGCTTACGCAACAGGCGATCCGCGGCCGTCGTGTTTGCGGACCCTGTGCCGCCGCTCCGGCCGCGCCCGTGGTCAACCCCGCCAGGGCGGCCATTCCGGCCGCGCCCAGCAAGTCACGCCGGCGGACGAGTGGGTTCTTCGAAGGGTGATCTTCCGTCATGCCAAAACTCCTTGTGCTCCGGGATGGACAACTGCTGAAGGCTAGATGATACCGCCAGACAACCGCTGTCGCGAAATCGGCCCCCCGGGCAGGCGAAACGCCACTCGAATGGAATCACGCCATCCGCAACGGGAGACCCGTCATGGCCAATATCCGGATTGGCCGCAATGCGCCTCTCGATGCCCGCTTCGACGGGTCTCCCATTTGGTTCGGACTCGACGGACTGCCGCCGGAATCGCCCAAGCGGGGTTCCGAGTATACGCACAGGCCAGCCTCTGCCGGCAAATCATCTTCATGCCTCTATAACTTCTAAACGGAAGCGAAACGTACTCCCTTCGCCTTCCTTTGTCTCGACCTGAATCGACGTCTCATGCGCCGTTGCGATCCACTCCGCCAATGCCAGGCCCAGACCCACGCCCCCTGAGTCCCGGCTGCGGGAAGCGTCCGCGCGATAGAAGCGCTCAAAGATATGGGGTGCGTCTTCGGCGCGGATGCCGCATCCGTTATCACGCACCGCCACCTCCAAGCTCCCACCTGCCAACTCGGCGGCAACGTTGACTTTGCCACCCGCTGGCGTGTACTTCACTGCGTTGTCCATCAGAATCCAAAGGAGCCGGCGGAGAGCCTCCCGGTTCGCGCGTACATGCAATCCCGGCGTCAAGCGCGCCATCTCAAACGCCACTCCCTTGCGTTCGGCCAGCCTCTCCCCCACCGCTCCGGCCTCCCGCAAGACTTCGCTCGCGTCCACGTTGGTCAACTCCAAACTCGCCTTTCCCGCGTCCGCCCTTGCCAGGCTGAGCAAGTCCTCCAACAGCTCCGTAGTTCGCTCCGCCTCATTGAGAATTTCCTGCATGGTATCCCGGTACTCCTGCTCGCTCCGAGGCTTGCGTAACGCCAATTCCGCGCTGGTTCGCACCAGAGCGATCGGCGTCCTCAACTCATGCGAAGCGTCGGCCGTAAAGCGCCGCACCCGTTCAAATGCGCCTTCGATGCGATCCAGCATCTGGTTCAACGTTGTCGAGAGCCTCTGTAGCTCATCGTCGGTTGCCGCTACCGGAAGCCGGCGGTCCAGATTTTTTCCCTCGATGGAGCGTGCCGCTGCGGTGATCGCATCCACGGGAGCTAGCGCCCGGTGGCTCAGCCACCACCCCCCGGCCGCCGCGGCCAACAGTAGCGCGGGTATAGCCAGTACCAGCGTCCACTGGAAGCTGCGCATCCCTTCCACCAGTTCGTCCACCGGCGAAGCGACTTGGATCGTGTAAGCTTTGCCCAACACCTGCACCGGCTTGGCATAGAAGCGCACCAGCGCTCCGGCCACAACCCGCTCCGTGAACACGCCACCGGGACCAATTTGCCCCGGCAACTCGATCGTCGCGCTTGCACTCTCCAGCGCCGCCGATCGATACAACCAGACACCCGTCGCGTCGCACACCTGAAACAAGTCGCCTCCCGGGCCCAATACAGAATGCTCCCGGAACTCATCGCGAATCTCCCTCACCGATAGCGATGCCGTCTGCTCCTCCATGAAGCGCTGCACCCCAGCCACTCGGTCCTCCAGGGTCTCGTCCACGGCGTGAAACAAGCTTTGCTTCAAAGCAAAGAACCCCAAGGTCCCGAATGCGATGAGCGCACCCGCGAGGATCGCCGAATACCACGCCGTCAATTGAAAACGAATCGAACGTGGGTTCATCCCGCTTCCTCATGGCGAATCGTGTACCCCACACCGCGAACTGTCTGGATCAACCGGCTCCCCTCGCGTTCCACCTTTGCGCGCAACAACCGCACGAAGGCGTCCAGCGTATTGCCTTCAATGTCTCTTTCGTATCCCCACACCGCTTCGATCAGCGTCGCTCGCGGCACCACCTGGCCCGGCCGCCGCATCAGATATTCCAGCAGCTGGAACTCCGTCCGCGTCAATAGGATGCGTTCACCCGCGCGGACCACCTCGCGCGTAGCTGGGTCTAAGCGCAACGGCCCAATCTCCAGTACTGGCCCTGCACTTGCCACGCCCCGCCTGGCCAACGCTCGAATTCTCGCCAGCAGCACCTCAAAAGCAAACGGCTTCGTCAGGTAATCATCGGCTCCGCCATCAAGGCCCTTCACAATATCGGGCGTCGCATCCCGCGCGGTCAGCATTAAGATGGGTGTCGCCACTCTCTCCTCCCGCAGTCGCTTCGCCACTTGGTAACCGTCCATCCCCGGCAGCATCACATCCAACAGGATGGTTTCAAACTCCCCACTCCGCGCCAGCTCATACCCCAGGTGGCCATTTCCGGCCAAAGTGACTGCGTAGCCTTCTTCCTCGAGCCCTTTCTTCAAAAGCTCGGCCATCCGTTTCTCGTCTTCAACCAGTAGCAACCGCATCCCTACAGGATGAATGTATTCCGGTATTCTGAAAATCCCGTGAATGTCCGGCCGGCGATTTCAGTCATTCTTCAGATCGCAGCGGTAACAGAAGCATTCAGTTTTTCATCCCCGGCGTCGATGAACCAGCTCGGATTGGATTTCTTGCGCCTCGGCACCACCGGCTTTGGGGGCCTATCGCGCAGACTTCCTCCATGCAAATAAGAAAGTGCCGGAGCCAGCTCTTATCCTCGCGGCCGGCGCCGCGGGCATGTTCTGAAGGCCGTAGAAGAAGCTTCACGCGAATTTCAGATTCGCACGCCACAATCGTATTCATGAAGAGATTCCTCTCAGCGGCCCTGTTGGCCCTCCCTCTGTTTGCCGCCATACCCGAAGCCACCCGGGCCGAAATCGACAACCTGACCAAAGCCAAGGGCGCCTATACCGCCGGAGAAGATGTCTACCGGGTCGCCTTCCCAAGGACAGACGTTAAGGTGAATGTCGACGGCCGGCCTTTGCATCCCTTCCTCGGCCTCACTTCCTGGGCCGCCTTCACTCCCGCTTCGGATGGAGCCCTGATGGTAATGGGCGACCTTGTGCTCTTCGAAGACGAAGTGAACGCCGCCATGTCCGCGGCCCTCGGCGCCGGCCTGGAAGTCACCGCCCTCCACAACCACTTCTTTCACGATTCCCCCCGCGTCATGTTCATGCACATCGGCGGCCACGGGCCGGCCCCTAAGCTCGCCGCTGCCGTCCGCGCCGCCCTGGACGCCGTGCAATCGATTCGCAACGCCCTCCCCCAGCCGGCCTCCCGATTCTCCGGTCCCTCCATCCCAGCCACCGATTCGATTGACGCCGCGGCACTCGACGCCATCCTCGCCCTCAAAGGCCAAAGCAACGCGGGCATGTACAAATTCGCCATTGGCCGCGAAGCCTCAATGCATGGTAAGACCGTCAACAACCAGATGGGAGTCAATACCTGGGCTGCATTCGCCGGATCCATGGAAGCGGCTACCGTCGATGGCGACTTCGCCATGCTCGAATCCGAACTCCTCGGCGTCCTGAAGGTGCTCCGGCAGGCAAACATCAATATCGTCGCCATTCATAACCACATGACGCACGAAGAGCCGCAATACGTGTTCCTCCACTATTGGGGCAAAGGAAACGCCATCGCCCTGGCGAAGGCTCTGAAGGCGGCAATGGACACGCAGAAACCAAAGCGAGCGCAAATCGCCCAGCCCGCGCCAAACATCGTTTTCGTCTGTGAACATGGCGCCGCCAAGAGCGTGATCGCCGCTGCTTATTTCAATCAAATCGCCGCAACCCGCGGACTCGCGATTCGCGCCGTTTCTCGAGGCACTAGCCCCGATCCCGAAATCGGCGCCTCAACCCGCAAGGGCTTGATTGCCGACGGACTCCCTGCGCCAGACGGGAAGCCCACGCTCCTGTCGCTCGCTGATGCCCAAAATGCCCTGCACGTGGTCACCTTGGCCGCCCCGCTGCCCGCCTCTTTCTCCGGCACTCCGACTCTGGAGTGGAACGACAAGCTCAATGTCGGAGCCAACTACGCCCAGGCTCGCGATGTCATCCGCGCCCACGTCAGCAATCTGGTGGAAAAGCTCGCCGCCCATCATGCCCACTAGGCGCGCCGCAATTCTCTCGTGGGCCGGTGCGGTCTTGCCCGCCCAAACGCTTCGCTTCGATTCCAGGCGGGTCCATGCCACGCTTTCCGCCTGGACCTTCGCCATGACCCACGAGGGCGAAGCTCCACATTGGGAGATCGTCGCGGACCCCACCGCGCCCAGCGCGCCTTTTGTACTCGCTCAAACCTCCACCGGTAAAACCGCCGGCCGATTCCCCCTCGCAATCTATCGTCACGCCAGATTGAAGGACGGCATCGTTTCCGTCCTGTTCAAACCGGTTGCCGGAGAACGCGACCAGGCCGCGGGCCTTGTCTGGCGCTACCGGAACCCCGATAACTACTACATCGTTCGCGCTAACGCGCTCGAAGATAATGTCGTGGTGTACAAGGTCGAAAACGGGGAGCGCGCTTCTCTCCAGCCCCAGGGGCTGCCCTCGAAATCCTACGGCGTGAAACACCCCATTCCCAGGAATTCCTGGACTTCGATGCAGGTCAACTTTTTTGGTAGCCACATCGACGTCCTCATCGGCGGAGTCAAGGTAATGGAAGTGGAAGACTCCACCTTTGCCGGCGCCGGACAAGTTGGCCTCTGGACAAAGGCGGATAGCGTCATCCACTTCGACGACCTGCGAATTCAGGCTCGACGCTAAACAAGCGGCTGTAGCCAGGATTGGCCGCGCCCACCCCTTATCCCTGGGCTTGCAGATTTGCTTCCACCGCAACCACAGCACACTCCATCGACGAAATTGCGGCGTGAGGGCGAAGTAGGGAAAATCCCGCTGACGCGACGTTCGTGCTCGAAGACGAACGGGCCATCACCGTGCCGGACGATGCCGGCGAAGAGCAGCGGTGGGTCACGATTGGAATGGACGGTCTTGCCCGGGTTTTGACAGTCGTATATACGTGGCGGGGCGACAAAGTCCGAATCATCTCGGCCCGGCAAGCCACTCCGAGAGAACAACTGCAGTACCTGGAGAACCCAGGAAACAGGAAGACGATTTCGCCAAGGGTAAGCGTGGAGCCGTGGTGCCGGTGCCCGCAGGGAAGACGCGTGTCACCATCCGGCTGGATCAGGACGTTTTGGACTGGTTCCGCGACGAAGTGGACAGAGCGGGCGGCGGCAACGATCAGCGCCTGATTAACCTCGCGCTGCGGGATTTCGTGAGCCGAAAGCGCGAGCCACGGGAGAACACGCGCAGACGGGTTATCCGGGAAGAGCGCAAGCGCGCAGGGTAGCGTCCTGTTCGCCGAGGGCGATGGTTCCAAGGTCGAAGCCGGATAAACCAACTGCTCTGGCGGCGGGATTCCTTTCTTACCGGACTGCAGAATCAAAGGGCACAGTCCGGTGACCACGATGGTCGAACCGGTGACTCGCGCCTCCCGCCGCCAGGCCGGCATCGTGTACTACAGGGAATCCGCCGGTCGCCGGAGCCGGCCCACTGGCCGCGCAGCCGCCATCGCGATCCCGCCCCGCCGCCTCCCCAGCCGCGGATGTCCGTGCGCGGGTCGATGCCATGGGAGCGGTCGCCGCGCAATGCCCCGCTTGCGACGCCACGAAAGAGCGCAGGCCCGTCATGGGAGATATCTCGGCATACTCGCCTGTCGTAACGGCCGATCTTTGCGACGTCAGGGTACAGGCCATTGTATAGAGATGTTCCCGGATCAATCGCTGGCACAGTACGTCATAGCTCTTCAGCCGTTACTCCCGCCTGCTCCCCAAGATCGGCAGTGCCGGTTTCCATTCGCTTCTCACCTGGGGGTTGAACTTTGGCCCCAGAACGCCATCGTCGCTTCGCGGGCCTTTAACTCATAATTCGCAAGGTAAAGTGCCATCGTCAGTCCCCATTGCCTTCTCGCTGCCCTCTTTTCGTTGCCGTTCAACGGAGTGCCCATGGCCTCCGTGTGGATCGCAGCCGCGGTCCCGGCGATAGCGAACCAAATGCAGAGGAGTGGCTTGGCAGGGCTAGCGATGTCGGCGCCGCCGCGTTCAGGTGCCGCCTTTCGGCGCGTCATCCGGCCCAAAACCGCCGCCAACTTCCCAGAATGCCGTTTTTGGCCAACTTCCGGTTTGCAGGCGATGCGGGAGTTGACCGTTTGGTCAACACTGCGCCGTTTGAACAAGCTATTCGCGCAGGAGCGGGAGGATGGTATAACAGTGACATCAACAAATGCGTGTTCAATTCGATGCCTCAAAGAACGCGGAGGTACTGCGAAAACACGGTGTCAGCTTGGAGGAAGCTCGGGAGATTTTCGATCAAGTCTACATCGTTGATGCAAAGAACGACGATCCTGAACAGTTTCGCGCCATCGGTTGGAGCCGGGGTCGAATCTGTTCGGTCATCTTCGAAGTGCGGCGCGATGCGGTTGGGGAATACTATCATCTGGTGACCGCCTGGAAGGCGACCAAACAGGAAGTGAAAGCTTATGCCGAACAAGTCTAAACCGAAAATCGGAGCGGAGGAAATCGCCGACAGAGCGTCGCGCGGCGAAGACGTTTCCCCATTTTTCACCGGGAAGTTTACCGTCGTCAGACCGATTCGCCGGGTGAACGTGGATCTAACAGAAGGAATGCTGACGGAACTGGATGCCCGTGCCGCTCGATTAAACGTCAGTCGGCAGGCGGTCATAAAGACGCTGCTGCGTCAGGCGCTCGATCAAAACGCAGCCGCCAGTTCTAGCAGCAGGAAGCGGAAGGCAAGCTAGCAGCGGGTCGCGGTTCCATGCGCCGTTGATCTTGCGGCTCGGTGCTCTGACCGTTTGAAAGAGTTCGGTGTGTAGACGAACGGCTGGCCTCCTCGTGGACGCAGTCGCCGTCCCGGCGATAGCGAATTCAACTCAGGGGAGTGGCTTGGAAAGACTCGCGATGTCGGCACCGCAGCGTTCAGGTGCCGCCATCCGGCCCCAAACCTCCGCCAACTTCCCAGAACGCCGTCTGGAGGGAGCATGGCCCCTCCACCGCGATGAGAGGCTTTTCGGTCGGCGACGGATTGTACTCCGTCTTTCAAACCCAAAACATAAGCACGTCTTTTCGGTAACAGGCCCTCAAAAGTAGCACCGCCGTGGCGGTGGCATGCAGTTCTGAGCGATCTCCAATCCCGTCGCTACTGGCGTCTCCATAGTAGCCGCATGGACATCCGTGAGGATAACTGTTGGTTGATCCAGGCACGATTCAAATCCGATTCACGACTGCGACCTGCGTTGGCGAAATCGGGATTGACGCGACTTAGCGCTTAAACTGAGCCCACGGAATAACTAGAACCATGGCGGCGCCCCCCGATAAGAACTCGTCGGTGCCGTGTAGTGAGCTGCGTTCGCTTATCTCCCTCGCGTCCCTTGACGGCTGCGCCATTTGATCCCTAACCTCAGCAACGAATACGTGCGAAAATCGGCGAGCAACCATCTTTAAAAGAGTAGGAATTATTCCAATGAGCTACCGCTCCGAACCAATCGCCCTCGCCATCGGACGAATGAACCGGCAGTATTTCCTCCCCGCGATCCAAAGGGAGTTCGTCTGGAAGCCCGAACAGATCGTGCAACTCTTCGACTCGATCATGCGAGGCTACCCGATCAGCTCGTTTCTGTTCTGGGAATTGAAGCCAGAAAACCGTGACAAGTGGCAGGTCTATGAGTTTCTGGAAAAGGCTTCGCACGGAGGTACGCATAACCAGCTCGCCAGTACCGACGGCATTACAAGTCTCTCCCTCGTTCTGGACGGGCAGCAACGCCTCACGTCCCTCATGATCGGGCTGCGAGGCACCTACACTGCGAAGAAGAAATATAAACGTTGGGACAACCCTGACGCTTGGAGCGCACAGAGGCTGCATCTTGATCTGCTAGCCGATCCTCGCCTCGACAGCGAAGGCGCCTCCGAGATCGGCGTCTACTACAAGTTCGAGTTCATGGAGGGAACGCCGGCGCCGGACGCAGAGCACTACTGGTTCAGAATCGGCCGAATTCTGGACTTTGACGAGCGCCAGAAATTTGAGGACTTCCTTGACCAGAAGGACGACGAGCTAACCAAGCAGGGATTGACGCGCAGCGAGCGTAAGACGTTCGAACGGAATCTTGAGCGGCTATATCAGGCTGTGCACGAGGACGAGGTCATCGCTTACTACACCGAGACCGACCAGGACTATGACCGCGTTTTGGACATCTTCGTTCGTGCGAACGAGGGCGGAACGAAACTCAGCAAGTCCGACCTCCTGCTTTCGATGGTGACGTCCAATTGGGACGGGGTAAACGCACGTGATGAGATCTTCAGCTTTGTTGACCGCGTGAACACACAACTGACCCGACGCAATGATTTCGACAAAGACTTCATCATGAAGTCGTGTCTTGTGCTCACGGATCTGCCTGTCGCGTACAAGGTGCAAAACTTCAACAACGCGAACCTTACCACCATTCGTCAGCACTGGCCCAAAATCAAGAAGTCCATCGAGCAGGGCGTAGACCTCGCCAATTCATTCGGAATCGACCGGGACAATCTCACGAGCGCCAACGCACTCATTCCGATCATCTACTATCTGTTCAAGAATCCCGGCGTGAGCTTGAGGGGGTCCACCCCGTTCGAAGCTCGCAATGCCGACCGCGTAAGGCGTTGGCTCATTATGGCGCTTCTGAATGGGGTATTCGGCGGAACGTCGGACAACATGTTGCGGGACATCCGCGCGAGCTTGCAGGGAATGCCAGGGGCCGGAGCCGATTTTCCGATCGACGATATAAATGTCACCATTCGAAGGGCCGGGCGCTCGGCTGAGTTCGATGAATTCGCCATGGACGAAACGCTCGCCCGCACTTACGGGCAGCAGCAGACCTTTCTTGCACTTTCTTTGCTATATGATGATGCGGGCTGGGGAACCATGCAGTTCCATCAAGACCACATTTTCGCCAGTGGCCTGTTCAAGCCCAAAGATCTCGCACCGTTGGGAAGACTCGACTGGATCAATCAGAAAAACCGTCTTGGAAACCTCTGCTTGCTTCTGGCAAGCGAAAACACGGGGAAACAGGACATGCCTGTTGACGAATGGTTGAGGTCGCGCGAGCCGGGCTTCTTGAAAAGACATCTCATTCCCGAGGACCAGTCGCTTTGGAAGTTGGAAAGGTTTCCTGACTTCCTGGCAGTCCGCGAGGAACTGATAAGAGTTCGCCTGAAAGCGCTCTTTGGACCGACAGTCGCGCAGGTGTCGCCTGGAGCCTAGAGGAATGGAATCGATTGAGCCATGACAGAGAAAAATGTAAGTCCGACCCTTGTGCTTGACCTCAAGGACCCCACTTACGGCGCGCTTTCCTTATACGCCGGGAGGATCGGAAAGCTTCTGGCCTCACCAACCGTCCGTGCGAGTCCCGAACTTGCAGGCTCGCTGGATGATTTCCTGGGTGCAGTTTACGCCTTGATTCAGGCAAAGCGATATGATTTTGCGGACCGCATTGGCCCCATCGAGATTGCAGCCGTCGAAAAGCGTGCCAAGAAGATCGCGTCCGGTGAGGTCCGCGTCGATGGCAAATGGATCGCTGGATTTTATTTCAACAACGCGCTATTTCGAACGGCGGCCATCCAACACCGCATCCTGAAAATCATCGTTGGAAAAGATAACTCCGTGCCAAAGCTTCAGGAAGCCGCCAAAGTAGTCTTTCCTAAATGGACGAGTGACAAGCTCAAGATGGTACACGACCAGGTGAACGGCCTAAAGCATGAGCCCCGAGGCATCCACGATGCCCTCCGTGCCAACATAGGTGAGACAAACTCGGTTCGACTAATTAAAGAGCA
>CAYSFR010000009.1:0-278419 GCA_964430625.1 uncultured Solibacteraceae bacterium | reverse complement strand
GAGAAGCTGCAGGAGCGGCTGGCCAAGCTGGCCGGCGGCGTTGCCGTCATCAAGGTCGGCGCGGCGACCGAGACCGAAATGAAGGAAAAGAAGGCCCGTGTCGAAGACGCGCTGCACGCCACCCGCGCGGCCGTTGAAGAAGGCATCGTCCCCGGCGGCGGCATTGCGCTGCTCCGCGCGGCGATCGCTCTGAAGGGCATCAAGGCTGACGGCGACGAGCAGATCGGCATCGACATCATCCGCCGCGCCTGCGAAGAGCCCATCCGCCAGATCTCCGGCAACGCCGGCTTCGAAGGCGCCATCATCATCGAGAAGGTTCGCGGCAACAAGAACTCCAACTACGGGTTCAACGCGGCCACCGGTGAGTACGAGGACCTCGTCGCGGCTGGTGTTATCGACCCGGCGAAGGTGACCCGCTCGGCGATGCAGAACGCTTCCTCGATCAGCGCCCTGATGCTGACCACCGAAGCGATGATCTGCGAAATCCCCGAGAAGAAGGCTGCTCCCGCCCCCGGCGGCGACCACGGCCCCGGCCACATGGACTACTAAACCAGTCCTGGCTTGAACGAAATAACGGCCACGCTCCTTACCGGGGGCGTGGCCGTTCGCATTTCCCCCCTCGCGGCGCGGCATAATCTCTAGAAGGCTGCCGCTATGTTTCCTCTCCTCCTTCTCGCTGCTCAACTGCTACAGCCCGGCGCCATTATCGAGCGCGATATCAAGACGGGGGATTCGCACAAGTATGAACTCGTCCTGGAAAAAGGACAGTTTCTCCACTGCCGCGCGCTGCAGAACAATATTGACCTGGCGCTGCTTCTCAATGATCCGTCGAATAAGACGGTTACCGCGCTGAACCGGCTGTGGTGGGAGGGATCGGAAGATATCCCGTGGCTGGCCGATACTCCCGGCACTTACACGCTTTCCGTCGATGGGAAGTCCAACAATGGCCCGGCCACTTACCGGCTTACTTGCGAGGTAAGAACTCCCACGGCGCAGGATACGGCGCGGGCGAAGGCGTATGAGTCCGCCTGGCGGGCCGGGCTTCATTGGGACGGGCAGCAGGACGCCGAGTCGAAACGTAAGGCCATTGTTGCCTATGAAGCGGCGCTTCCGTTGTGGCGGCAGGTTCCGGACCCCAGTTGGGAGGCATGGACGCTCAGCCAGGTGGCCTTTATCTACGAGAATTTTGGTGATATTCCCAAGGCGGTTGATCTTTGGTATCGATCCGCCGATTTGCGCCGGAAGGCGGGGGAGAAGTACCCGCTTGCCATCACGCTGAACAACCTCGGCACCACGCTCAATGACATCGGCGAGAACGAGAAGGCGCTTCCGCTGCTGGAAGAGGCGCTGGCGCTGCGTATCGAGACTAAGGACCGGTTGGGGGAGTCCAATGCCAGGGGCAACCTCGGTTTGCTGTACTTCCGCTGGAACGAGTACGACAAGGCGCTCACCTACTATCAGCAAGCTCTCGACATACGCCGCGAAATCAAGAACCGGGCCGGGGAGGCGACCTCCTATGTTACTCTCGGGAACCTCTATCTCGCCCGCGGAGAGCTACAGCGCGCCCTGGAACACCACATACAGGCCCTGAAGATTCGGGAAGAGCTGAAATCGCTGGCGGGACAGGCCGATGCCCACGGCGCCATTGGACTCGACTATCTTTCGGCGGGTGAGTACACGCGCGCCCGGGAGCATTGGGAACGCGCTTCGGCGTTGTACACGCAGACGGGCGCCAAACTGGCTGTGGCCTCCGCGCAACATAACCTCGGCCGGATCGCGCTGGCGACGGGGGACATTCCAGCCGCCGAAAAGCTCTTTCAGCAGGCGCTGCAGACGCGCCGGGCCGGGGGCGCCAAGATCGGCGAGACTATGACACTGGCCGCCCTCTGCGAAACCCGGTTGCTGCAGAACGACCCGGCCGGCGCCGCTCCGTTTGCCCAGCAGGGCGTCGCCGTCGCCCGCTCCATCCAGTCGCGAGCCTCCCTCGCCGCCAATCTCCAGTGCCTCGCCCGCGCCTCGGGGCAACCGCAGGCGCTGCTTCGGGAGGCTCTGCAGCTTTTCCGGGAGATCGGGACCCCCGATGAACAGTCGAAGACGCTGGCGCTACTTGCCGCCACTGCTTCTGACGACAATGAGGCCCTTCGCCTGATCGAAGAGTCCGCCCAGATTGCCGATTCCCTTCGCGGCGCGGTAGCCAGTTCCAACCTGCGCGCTACGTTCCGGGCCGCCCGCGCCGATCGCGTGGACCTCCACACGGCTATCCTCATGCGGCTCGGCCACACCGAACGTGCCTTTAATACGGCGGAACGGGCGCGTGCCCGCAGCCTCATCGAAATGATGAGCGAAGCCCGCAGCGAACTCCGCCAGGACCTCCCCCCCGCTCAGGCTGACCGGGAAGAAAAGCTCATTGGGGCGATTGCCTCGGTACAGCGGCTTCTTTTCCGTCCAAACCTTCCCGCCGCGCGCCGCCGCCAGTTGGAAACCGAACTGGCCGCCGCGGAACGCGAATTCGAGCTTTTCCAGATCGAACTCCGCCGTGCCGGGAACCGCTACGCTGCCGGCCTCTATTCCCCGGTTGCCACGGCCGCCTCCATTCGCGCCGAACTGGCTCCTGGCGCAGGGCTCCTCTCCTTCTCCCTGGGCCCCAAGAGTTCCTATGCCTGGCTCCTGACATCCAAAGGGATCACCGCCGCCGTGCTCCCGCCCCGCGCGGAAATCGAGGCCCGCGTGGAGGCGTTCCGCAAGATCGCCGCGCAACCGGTCCACTCGCTCACCGCGCGCGCCTCCCGCGTTCGGCTCGAGGCCGAAGCCGCCGCGCTCTCCAAACTCCTGCTCGCGCCGCTGTCCACCCCGCTTGCCGGCATCCGCGAACTCGCCATTGTCCCCGACGGCACTCTCGCCTATCTCCCCTTTGAAGCCCTCGCTCTTCCCCCGAACGCCCGCGTCCATTATGCCCCCTCCGCCTCGGCGCTCGCGGCACTCCGGGAACGCCCCCGCACCGCCCCCGCGGCTTCGCTCCTCGCGCTCGCCGATCCGGCGTACACGGAACCGCCGTCTATCCTCGCTCAGCGCTCCTTCGACTTCTCCCGGCTCCCTCACACCCGGGCCGAAGTGGAAGCCATCCGCCCGCTGTTTCCCGCCAACCGCGTTTTTCTGGGCGCCGATGCCGATGAACAGGCCTTTAAATCCGCGCCGCTGGCCCAGTATCAGTACATCCACCTGGCCGCCCACGGCTATTTCGATGAGCAGAACCCGGCGCGCTCCGGGATTGTCCTCTCGCCCGGGCCCAACGAAGACGGCATTCTCCAGGCCCATGAAGTGATGCGGCTTCGCCTGAATGCCGACGCCGTGACCCTCTCCGCCTGCCAGACCGGACTCGGAAAACTGCTCGCCGGCGAGGGCGTCCAGAGTCTCTCCCGCGCTTTCTTCTATGCCGGTGCCCGTTCTGTCGTCGTCAGCCTCTGGAACGTCAACGATGCCGCCACCGCCGCCCTCATGAAGGAGTTCTACTCCCACCTTACTCGCGGAACTCCCCGGCACGAGGCGCTCCGGCTCGCCAAACTCAGTTTGCGCCGGTCCTCGCAATGGAACCATCCCCACTTCTGGGCGCCCTTCGTTCTCACCGGACTCCCCCAGTAACTTTCGCTAAAATGAAAGCTTGTCAGGGGCCGAGTCGCTGCTGTCAAGCAGAGGCTATCCATACTATGTATTCTTCCCCCGAATCAGCAGAACTTCTCCGCTACCTGACGTTGAAACTCGCGGTCATGGGCCAGCCAATCGACCGTGTGGAGGGCGACGACGACTTCGTCGACATTGCCCGGCCGCTGCTGCGCAACTACGAGAACAAGGTCCGCTTGCTGAAGGACTACCTCTGCCCGGCGGACTCCCGCATCCAGTCCTTCCTCGATTCCTATCTGCGCGAACTCGGCGATCCCGTGCCGCGTCTCCCCGGTTCCACTCTAGTCCTTGATCGGGCCGGCCTCGGCCGCATCCTCTCCTTGCCCTATAAAGGCGCCAGTTTCACCTCGCCGTGCCTCCGCTCGTACCGCATCCCGCAGGGTATCCTGCACAATCCCGTCAGTGATCGCCGCACCACCAAAGGCGTTTTCCACGTCGTGGAAGGCGGATTTCCCATCCCTGCCGACAAACAGGCCGTCCCCAAACGTGCCTTTGCCGCCCTTCTGAAAGCCGCGCTCACGCCCCCGGCCGACCTGCTCACCCTCCCCTTTACCTCCAACCAGGAGAATGCGGCCCGGCTCTTTGTCTCCCTCCTGCTCCGGCCCACCGTGTGCCCGGCGGCCGGCGGCGACCCCGCGAAATCGATGGAGATCCGCTTCTTCGCCCCCGGTTCTCTCGTCTCCAACCTCGACTTCGTCGAATCCATCTTCGGCAACGGCGGCGATCCTCAACTCCCGGAAAATGACGCCGGGCTCGATATTCTCCACTGGACCGGCCACACCGGCTGCGTCATTCTCGCACCTCACCTAGTCGGCCTTACCAAGGTCGCGCTCGGGCTTCCCCATATCTCCCAGGCCACCCAGCGGCAAATTCGCGATGGCATGTGCTGGGAGTCCGCCGACGAACTCTACAATGGCGGCTCGGCGTTTAAGGTCACCTGCCGGGATCACCATGGCGTGATGGTCACGGTGATTGCCGACAACTACTACGGCTACTGCAAGAAGGAGGTGAAGACGCAGATCTCCTTCGCCGCCAACCTCTTCGGTACCGCGGAAGAGGAACACGCCGGCGGTGCGATTGCCTTCGCCACCTATATCCTCGGCCAGGAGTTTCACGCCGAACAGACCGTAAGCCTGAAGAATCGCTCCTTCGAACAGGCCATGGCGCTTCTTGGCCCACTCGTCGACCGCCGGCCCGAAGGCTACGCCATTGACCGGCAGTACCCCACGCTCTTCTACGTTCCGGAAGATGCCGCCTTCCGCCTCCGCACTGGATTCGTCACCTGGACCGCCAACGGCGCGGAACAGCGCCTCACCCTCCGGCCCGGCAACGCCTACGTCCTCCCCTCCGGCTTCCGCGTCCAGATGGAAAAGCAGTTCTCCGGACGCGCCTGGCGCCTCATTGGCGTTCGCCCCAAGGGCACCCTCTGCCATAAACCCTGCACGGTTTCCGGCGGCGGCAAGTCGGAGATCTCCAAGTCGCTCTCCTCCGTGCTGCTTCGCGGACCTGTCATCGTCCGGGACTTCCACGAGGACATGGAGCAGGTCGGCAAGATCCTCAAAATGGATTTTTCGGGCGTCTATAAAGACCGTGCTCCCGACGACCGTTCCCGCCGCCCCATCCTCAGCCACGAACGCTCGCTCGGCTCGGTGATCCAGCTACTGACCCCGTCAGCCGATTACACCGACGAGTACAACGCCTGGCTCCGCGGCCTGCATCAAACCACCCGCCAGCTTGTCTTCACCGTCAAACGCTACTACCGGCCCGAATGGGGCGACAACTGGAGCGAACACTTCTCCGTTGACCGCATCAATGGCTCGCTGGGCCACGAGCTGAAGTTTGAACATGAACTCCTCGTGTCCAATTACCTGCGCGTTGGCTTTGATGCCGAAGGCGCCTGGCGCATCTACAAGCTGCGGCCAGACTTCTATCCGGCAGAGAAAGTCCAGGTGGAGGACGATATCACCAGCTCCGCGGTCATCCCTCGCGGCCGCCTGTCCGGTCTCGACCCGGAGACCTCCAACCCTTCCGTCAAACTGCTCGCCAACTGCGAAAAGCTCCTCTTCCAGCGTCCCGACGAAGCCATCCACCGCGGCGCCGACTGGCAGGCCGAGGCCGATATTGCCAGTCCCAACACGTTCCTCTCCAACTACGAGCCGCTGACCCCCGCCGTTGCGACCGCGATGGTTGACCACGTCACCGAGATGGACCGCTTCACGCCGCCGATGAAGAAACTGCTGGAGGACTTCGTCGCCAACGCCCGTGGCGAAGCCTACGTCGTCTCCTCGGCCCACCCGCGTCTGGTCAACGGCAAGCCCTCGCTTAACCCCCGCTACCTGCAGCGGCGCCCGGATCTGGCCGCTCCCCGGGAATCCCACATCGCCGAGATCGTCGCCCGCCTGGAGCGGGAAATCCCCGCCGGTTCCCCCGTGCAGTTCCCGGTCAACGCCGTGCTCGCCGGGCGCCGCAATAACCCGCCGGACCCCTCCATCCATCTCCCCGCCCTCGCCGCCTACGGGCCGATTCATTACCAGGAACTCCCCGAACTCTTCATGGAGTTCATCTCCTCCCTCACCGGGAAATCGCCCGCCACCACCGGCTTCGGCAGTGAAGGCGCGCTCACGAAGGGACCGTTCAACGCGCTGCTGCCCGTGGTCGATCTCAACAACGCTCTCGTCTCGTTCATCCTGACCGAGTACGCAGGCTTCACCACCTCCGCCGGCTGCGTGGGTCCCAAGATTCGCGTCGATCACGACGTCAGCCTCCTGGTCCCCGAAATCTGGTGCCGTATGCGCGTCTCCGAACGGGAACCGGCCTTCATGATCGCCAACGGGTTCCTGGAGAAGGTGGAGGACTTCGTCCACAACGGTCAGACCGTTCTCGCCAGCCGCCTCGGTTACCGGATCACGCCGCTGTTTGTCGACCGCTTCCTCGGCCGGATCTTTGAAGTGCCCGGTGCCGTCTTCCCTATCGAACTTCTCCGGCCTGAACTCCAGGGAATCGACCTTTTCGCCGAGGGCATCCACGCCATCGTCGAAAGCCAGCGCCGCGTCGCCATGAACTACTTTGACGATGGCAGCGTCGGTTTTGCGTGCCCGCCGTTGAAGGCGTTGCTCCACATCATGGTGCACGGCCACTACGAAGGCGCTGGAGTCAACGACCCCGCTTTCCGCCGCCTCTTTACCCGCGAATCGCTGCTCGCCAGCGACTGGTATAAGCAGCGCCTCGCCGCCAAACAGGCGCTCGACAAGGCGCTGTGGAACCGCCACGTGAAAACGCTGGAGGAGTTTCAGCTGGAAGGCGGCATCGGTGTCGATGTTCCTGCCCTCCTCGCCGAAGCCAAAAAGCAGCGCGACCGCGTCCACTCTCCCGCTTATCTCGAAGAGTTGGCCGGCACCATTGGTGCCGACCCCTCTCATCAGCGCTAGAAGACGATCTTCGCTCCCAGTTGCATCTTCCGTGGTTCGTTCGCCTGGCTCCGGACCACTCCGAAACTCGCCGAGGTCACCGTCGAATCCGGCCCGCCCATCCGTACCCGGTTGGCGATATTGAACGCCTCAAATCGTAGGGTGAACTTCACCCGTTCGGTGATGTCGATGTTCTTCGCCAGCGACAGGTTCTCATTCAGATTCCAGGGCGACCGCGCCTTCGGATTGTTCTTCGAAGCGTTTCCAATGCCGGCGTTCAACTGGGCCTGGGTCAGTTTCCTGCCGTCCGGACCCACCTGGAAGACGGCCGGGTTCCACCAGGAGTCCTTGAACGGGTCAAACTTCTCGCCCGAAATCGGCCCGCGCCAGTTCTCGTAGGAGTTGATGAACACCCGATTGCCCGCTCCGCCGGGAATCGCGCTGAACCCCGGGCCCACCGTCAACGGTGTGCCCGAACCGTACTCCAGGAACCCGGAAATGCTCCAGTCTCCCAGCACCTTGTTCGCCGCGCCGGACAGGCTGAAGTGCTTCCCGCGTCCGAACGGCAGTTCGTAGCTGAAGGCTTGCCGGATCATGTGCGTCTGGTCGTCCCAGCTCAGCCCTTTCTGCAGCTTCCGGTTGTAGTGGTCCACGCTGTCGCGCGCCACCGTCACCGCGCTGTCGGCGTTGGAGAACATCTTAGAGAACACGTAGCTCGTCAGCAGCGTCAGCCCCGACGAATACCGCTTGTCCAGCTTCACGATCATTGCGTGATACGACGAGTCGCCGGTCCGCTCGCCCACCGAAGACGGCTGCCCGCCGCTGGTCGCCACGTCGCCATAGTGCGGGAACGGCCGCAGCGACTGCGCCACACTCCCGCTGAACCCCGGATACGGTGGGCGCAATCCGGCCGCCACCGCCGCTGGTGAAGTGATGTTGGCCAGCAGGAGGTCCCGGCCGTATTGCGTGAAGTACTTCGGATCCATCTGGTTGATGTTCAGGATGGACGAGGAGAGGTGCACGCCCTTGGTGCCCGTGTATCCCACACTGGCCACGAAGTTCTTGGGAAGCTGTTTCTGGATGTCCAGGTTCCAGCTGTAGAACTCCGGCGGCCGTCCGGAGTCGTCCTGTTGCCAGAAGTACGTGGTACCGCCCAGGTCGGTCGCCGGGCTCCGGAACGGCGGCGCCGTCCATGCCGGGAGCCCGTTGTCCAGGTTGAAATAGGTGAATGCCGGCAGATTCCCCGTCCCATAGGTGCTGTTCAGAATCAGCCCCTGGAAATGGGTGCTCCCGCCGGTCGTCTTGATGGCGCCGTAGGACTTGCCGCCATAGGCGCGGATCACTAATCCCGGCCGCGCCTGGTAAGCCAAGCCCACCCGCGGCGACCACGCCTTCTTGTAGGTGCGGAACGGATGCTTCTGCCCGTTGCATTCGGAGCAACTACCCGTGTAAACCGTCGAACCCAGCAGCCCGCCTACCCGCGGATTCGGCACCGAGGGATCGAAGTTCATGAACCCGGCCGGTTCTCCGTAACTTCCGAAATCAGACCAGTCCTTCACGTCGAGTACCGCCCCGCCGCCAATGGGGCCCGTGTACTCATACCGCAGGCCCAGGTTCAATGTCAGCTTTTTGGAAACGCGCCAGTCGTCCTGGAAGAATCCCCCGTAATAGTTCCAGGTCTGGATCACGGCCCGCGGCGTCTCCAGGCCCCACTGTGTCGCCTGGCCGAGGAGGAACGAGGCGAATCCGTTTCCGGTCAGCCCGGTAGTGTCGCCGGGCAGCGTCGTCGGGCCGGTTCCGAAGTCAAAGCTCCCGTTCGGCCGGTGCTGTCCGCCTCCCCACCACTCGTCTGTGGTGAAGAAGAAGCCACCCTTGAAGGTGTGCGATCCCTTAACCAGGGTCAGGTCGTTGGTGATCGTCAGGTCGCGCCCCCGGTCGAAGCCCCAGGAAGAACCGCTCCATCCCGTGTAACCGCCCATCGTGATTGCCGTCAAAGCCCGGTCCGGCCCCGGCGTATTCTTCAGCCCGATCTTCTCCGCCCACTTTGCGTTGGGGTCAATGGAGTTGATCGTCGTCAGCCCGCCTGCCTCCCGCTGATAGTTCACCCGCAAGCTGTTCAGAACCCGCGCGCTGACCGTGCGGTCCCAGGAAAACCGTCCGGATGCGTTCTTCCGGTACCATACCGATCCCCCGTTGAAGGGTACCGGGAGCCCCGGAGGCCCGTCTGCTCCGAAGTCATCGTCCTTGGTCCCGTTCATGTACAGGAACGAAAACCGGTTTGCCGAGTTCAATTGATGATCGCCGCGAATGCTGAACTTGTTCCACGGACTGACGTTGGAGCCGCGGTCCCGGAAGTAGTTCCGGTTAATCCCCGATCCCGGCACGTTGGGCACCATCTCCGCCGGCCGCAGAGCAATATACTTGCTTGCCACCGAGCTGAATCGCCCTTTCGGAATCGTATTGTTCGGGAACGGCTGGCGGGAATAGGTTCGACCGTCGCTGTTGAGCACCGTCGTCGACGGGTCATAAATCGTCATCAACTGGTTCTGCCCATTCGCCGCGGTTCTTACAAAACCGCGGAAATCCCCGTCATACATCTCCGGCAGCGGAATTGTGCTGAAGCTTGGTGTGTTCCCGCTCCGGTTCCGGAACCCCTCGTAGCTGGTGAAGAAGAAGGTCTTGTTGCGCCCGTCATAGACCTTCGGAATCCGTACCGGCCCGCCGAAGGTGAAGCCAAAATCGTTCTGTTTCAACACCGGGGCGCTCTGCGCGAAAAATCCGCGCGAATCCGTGGCATTGTTACGCAGAAACTCAAACGCGTTCCCGTGAAACTGGTTTCCCCCCGCCTTGGTGACGAAGCTGATCTGCCCCATCGCCCGGCCGTACTCGGCCTTCATCCCCGCGCTTTCCACCGTAAACTCGGCAATCGCGTCCACCGGGACCGAACTGATGGGCGCGCGCTCCGTCTGATACTGCGTCGACGCGCTCGTCAGGCTGGTTCCGTCCATGCTCATTTCCCATCCGGACCCCTGCGCTCCGCCGATCCGATATCCATTCCCCGTCTTCACTTCCGGGGCGATTACCGCCAGATTAAACACGTTCCGGATCTGCCCGGCCACCACCAGCGGCAGATCTTCAATCAGTTTCGTCGTCAGGTTCGTCGCCACCCGCGTCGTCTCCGTCTCCAGCGAGGTCGCTTGGGCCGATACCTGCACCGATTCACTTACCGTCCCCAACTCAATAGTGAAATCCAAACGGAGCGTTGAGCCCGAGGTCAACTCTACTTTCGGGTTTACCGAACGCTTGAACCCCTGTGCCTCCACCGTCACCCGGTAGGTCCCGATCAGCAACGCGGGCAAGGTGTAGTCGCCCGATTCTGTCGTCACCGTCGACGATACCGAATTCGTCGATAACTGTGTCGCCGTTACCTTCGCGCCTGCTACGGCCGCCCCGCTCGGGTCCTTGATTTCCCCCGTAAGTGATCCGCGATCCAATTGTCCAAATGCGGGCAAGGCGCAGAGAAAAAGCAACTGCAAAACACGTTCCTGGTGTCGCATAGCTCTCCTGTAAGTGGAGGGATGCTATCACAACTCACCATGGGTTGTGCATTAAGCTGTTCATGTGCCGTCGCCACAAAATAATCGGTTTGCTTTGGCGTTTTCGGCCGTTGCTCTCCTGCTCTCGCCCCTGCTTCTCCCTCAGGGGATGGCCTCCCGGGGCGCGGCCGCTCTCCCTGCACCCAAGCCATCCGGCCGCACCTTCCCGGTCACTTTCACCGATGTGGCCAACGCCGCCGGCCTCCGTTCCCCACAAATCGCCGGCAGCGAAAAGCGCCGCTACATTGTCGAATCCATGGGCTCCGGCGTCGCCTTCCTCGACTACGATAACGACGGCTGGCTCGACATTTTTCTCGTCAACGGCTCCCGCTTCGACGACGCTCCCAAGCCCGCCAACTATCTCTACAAGAACAATCGCAACGGTACCTTTACCGATGTCACCGCCGCCGCCGGCCTTACCCGGTCCGGGTGGGGCCAAAGCGTCGCCGTTGCCGACTACGACAACGACGGCCACTCCGACCTGTTCCTCACCTACTGGGGCCGCAACGTCCTCTACCGCAACAACGGCAACGGCACCTTTTCCGACGTGACCGCCAAATCCGGCCTCGCCTCCCCCCTCACCCGCTGGGGCTCCGGCGCCAGTTTCCTCGACTTCAACCGCGATGGCCATCTCGACCTCTTCGTCGCCAACTACCTCACCCTCGATCTCGCCCGCGCCCCTCTCCCCGGCAAAGACCCCAACTGCGCCTGGCTCGGCGTCCCCGTCTTCTGCGGTCCCCGCGGCCTTCCGTTCTCCTCGAACCTCCTCTTCAAGAACAACGGCGATGGCACCTTCTCCGACGTCTCTATCCCCTCCGGCATCGCCGCCGCACGCGGTACCTACTCCCTCGGTGTCCTTGCCGCTGATATCGACGGCGACCTCTGGCCCGACATCTACGTCGCCGGCGACTCCTCCCGCAGCCTCTTCTTTCACAACAATCACGACGGCACCTTCACCGAACGCGCTACCTACACCGGCCTCGCCTATGACGAAAACGGCCTCGAACAGGCCGGCATGGGCCTCGCCCTCGCCGACTACGACGGCGATGGCCTCCTCGACATCGCCAAAACCAACTTTGCCGACGATTACCCCAACCTCTATCGCAACCTCGGTAAATCCGGATTCACGGACCGCGCCCTCTTCGCCGGCCTCGGCCTCCATCCGCAGTACGTCCTCTGGAGCGCCATCTTCGCCGACTTCGATAACGACTCCCGCCCGGACCTCTTCCTCGCCGCAGGACACATCTTCAATGAGGTCGATCGCCTCCCCACCCCGCAGAAATTCCACAATCCCCGCCTGCTCTACTGGAATCTCGGAAACGGAAAGTTTGAGGATGTCTCCACCCGCTCCGGCCCCGGCATTCAGGCCCGCCACTCCAGCCGCGCCGCCGCCGCCGGCGATTTCGATAATGATGGCCGCATTGACCTCCTCATCATGAACGTCAACCAGCCCCCTTCGCTCCTCAGGAACGCCAACGCCGCCTCCCATCACTGGTTCCAGGCCCGCCTCACGGGTACCAGTTCCAATCGCTCCGCCATCGGCGCCAAGGTTCGTGTCGAAGCCGCTGGCCGCTCCCAAACCACCGTCATCCTCAGCCAGTCCGGCTACTACTCGGTCAACGATCCCCGCGCTCACTTTGGCCTCGGCACCGCCAGCAAAGTCGATCTCCTGGAAATTACCTGGCCGAACGGCAAAGTGGAATCCTGGCGCGACCTGGCCGCCGATCAACTCTTTCAGGCCACCGAAGGGGCCGCCCCCCAATGAAGTTCGCCGCCGTATTTGCCCTCGCCGTGGCCGCCGGCGCCCAATCCGCCGCGGAACTCGCTGCCCGCGGCGCCCAACTCCTGGAGGCCAATCGCCCCGCTGAAGCCCGCTCCGCCTTCACCCAAAGCCTCACCCTGAACCCCGCCGAGTTTGAAGCGCTTTCCGGCATGGGTTTCCTCCTCTATTCCCAGGACCAGTTCCCTGCCGCCCGCACCTATCTCGAAAAGGCGGTCGCCGCCCGGCCCCAATCCTTCCAGGCGCGCTTCCTTCTCGCCGCGACACTCATCCAACTCAAACAAACCCAGGCAGCCATCCCCCATCTCCGCCAGGCGCTTACCCGCAACCCCTCCCACCTCGACGCGCGTAAACTCCTCGCCACCCAGTTTCTGGAGTCCCGGCAGTTCCGCGAAGCCGCCACTCTCCTCCAACCTGTGGTCGAATCTCTCCCCCGCGACGAAGAGGTCCATCTCCTTCTCATCGAGGCCCGCCAGGCCGCCGGTGACTCCGCGGGTGCCTTTGCGCTTGCCCAAAAAGCCGCCACCCGGTTCCCCCTCTCTGCCCAGATCCTTGCCTGGCTCGGCTTTCAACTCCAGTTCGCCGGCCGCTACGACGAGGCCAAACCGCCTCTCCTGCGCGCCATGGAAATCGATCCCGCTTTCCCCGTCCCGGCGCAGGTCCTTGGCGATGTTTTCCTGAAAGAGGAAAACTTCCCCGAAGCCCTGAAATGGCTCACGCGCGCCGCGGCGCAGTTGCCGGGTGACGCCGAGATTCTGCTCTCCCTCAGCCGTGCCCAGGCGGAATCCGGCGCCCTCCCGCAAGCCCTGGAAACCCTCGCTCACGCTGCCCGTCTCGCCCCCCGCGACGCCCGCATTCCTTTCCAACTCTCACGCCTCTACTACCGTCTTGGCGACGAAACGAAAGCCCGCCAGGCCGCCGCCCTCTCCGTTCAACTCCGGGATCGACAATCCCCCGTCCCCGCTCCACCCGCTTCCCTTCGCCGCGGACATTGACAACAAAAGTTGTCAATGCGACAATCCCTTCGTGCCCTCCCTCGAACTCATCGAGAATCCCGCTGCCGCCATCGTCGCGCTCGATCCCGTCCGTACCCGCCTGCTTTCGGAACTCGCCGTTCCCGCCTCAGCCTCCAACCTCTCCGCCCGCCTCGGCATTCCGCGACAGAAGATCAACTACCACCTCAACGCTCTCGAACACCACCACCTCGTCCAACCCGCCGAAACCCGCAAATGGGGCGGGCTCACCGAACGTCTCCTCGTCGCCAGCGCGTCGTCCTATCTGGTCGCTCCCGCCGCACTGGGCCCCGCCGCCCCCGATCCCTCCAAATCCATCGACCGCCTCTCCGCCGCCTACCTCATTGCCCTCGCCGCCCGTGTCATCGGTGAAGTCCGTCAACTCCTCGGCAAAGCGCTGGAAACCGACAAACGCCTCCCCACCCTCTCCATCGACACCGAAATCGCCTTCCGTTCTCCGGAGGACCGCGCCAACTTCACCCGCGACCTAACCGCCGCCATCGCCAACCTGGCCGCGCACTACCATGCCCCCTCCGCGCCCGGCGCCCGTGCCCACCGCGTCATCACCGTGGCTTACCCCATGCCTCGAAAGGTCAACTCATGAGCATTAAGAAAGACGAACACGGCCGCCGCTACGTCGAAGCCGAAGCGCAGATTCCCGGCACCCCGGAAGAGGTTTGGGACGCCATCGCCTCCGGCCCCGGCGTCTCCTCCTGGTTTGTTCCCACCCGCGAAGGCGCCGATGGCACCGTCGTCAGTGAATTCGGCCCCGGCATGGAAGCCATCGCCCGGAAAACCGCCTGGGATCCGCCTCACCGCTTCGCCGCCGAAAGCGACGGCTTTGGCCCGGATTGCCCCCCTATTGCCACCGAGTGGATTGTCGAAACGAAAGGCGGCGATACCTGCACAGTGCGGGTCGTTCACAGCCTCTTCACCGACAAGGACGATTGGGATACCCATCTGGAAGGGATCGAAGCCGGTTGGCCGGACTACTTCCGTCTGCTCTTCCTCTACCGCACCCATTTCCCCGGCCAGTACGCCCAACTCGCTCAATCCATGGCCATCACCCCCAAACCGGCGGCCGATGTCTGGGACAACCTCACCCGTGCCCTCCCTCTCACCGGCACGCTGGAGCACATCGGTTCGGCCGGCCATCCGCACCAGCGCATCATTCGCACTGCCAACGCGCTGGCCCATCTCTTCGCCATGAAAATGGGTGCGCAAACCGTTGTCTGCCTCCGCGTTTACGACTTCAGCGGCGGCCCCGTCAAACCGCCGGAGTGGCAACAATGGCTCCAATCGCAGCTCTAGCCAAGTTAAGGGCCAAGGAAAAGACCCTTCAGGGCGAGGCGTACCAGGAACTCATGGCCGCCACGGCTGTCCCCGTCCCCTGGGCCTACGAAATCTGGGATGCCATCGTCGAGGTACTCACGGATAAGGACAACCGGCACCGCTCCATCGCCGCCCAGGTGCTTTCCAGCCTGGCGAAAAGCGACCCCGAACGCCGCCTCCGCCGCGACTTCCCCAAACTCCTGAATGTCACCCGCGACACCCACTACGTCACCGCCCGCCACTGTCTCCAATCCCTGGGAAAGGTGGCCGTCATTGACCCGGAAAGTGCGGCCATGGTCACCTCCGGCCTCGCCTTCCGCTTCCGCGAGTGCGCGGACGAGAAAAACGGCACCCTCACCCGTTACGACATCACCGTCGTGCTCCGCCAAATCCACGACGCCATGGCCGACCCAGCCATACGCGACCTAAGTCTCCAACTCATCGCCACGGAACCAGACGAAAAGTACAAGAAGAAGTACGCCACCGTCTGGAAAACAAAATAGATCAGGCACGGGGCCGGCGGATTGCTGTCACTTTCCCGCTCTTCCCGCCTCCGCAGTAAAACCTTTCGCCGCCGTCGGACTCCAACCCGGACACCCCGGTTCCCGCCGGCATCTCCAGGCTTTCCAGCACTTCTCCCGTCTGCGGATCCACCCTTCGCACGTCGCTCGCATCCCCTTCCCAGGTCGCATGCCACAATTCGCCGTCTACCCAGGTCACACCCGTCACAAAGCGGTTGGATTCGATCACACGAAGGATGGTCCCGGTCTCCGGATCAATCTGATGGATCTTCCGGCCCCGGTAATGTCCCACCCACAGCGTCCCTTCCGCCCACGCCATCCCTGAGTCTCCCCCGCCGCCCGGCGCCGGAATCGTCGCCACCACCTGGCCCGTCTTCGGGTCGATCTTCCGAATCCGATCCTCCGCCAGTTGGAAAAAATACTCACCGTCAAATGCCGTTCCGGCGTGGGCGGCAACAGGAATCGAACGGCGCATCTCCCCACTCGCCGGATCAAAGGCCGTCAACTGCTCCCCGGCCGCAAACCAGACCAGTTCGCCATCATGTGTCACGCCGTTCACTTTGTCGATGCCGGGAAAGGGCCCATATTCGCGGACGATCTCGGCTTTGGATTGTTTCATGACTCCACGTTAGTCAATCGGCAGCGGAGCCGGGAGTAACAATGTCGTCGTGAATCCTGGCACCGGCGGCGTCATCCACCGCCGTGCTCGCGCCCGCCCGAACGATTGCACCTTCCCCGCCATGGCCAACACCTCCAACGCCCGCTGCACGGTCCGCTGGCTGGTGCCCAACGCCAACGCCAGCGCCGAACTCGACCATGCCTCCCCATCCGCCAGACACGCCAGGACCCCCGCATGCTCCTCCTCCACCGGTTGCGCCAGCACCATCACCTCCCTCCCTTCCAGCGGCGCCAGCCGAAACCCCCGCGCCGTTGCCTCAATCCCGGCCAAGGATCCCAATGTCTTTCGTAAACGGCCAATCTCCACCCGCAGACGGGCCCGATGCGACTCGTCCACCAGCCTCGCTCCGAAAGCCCTTGCCAGTAAAACGTCCCGCGGCACGTCGCCCGGCCAGCCCTTCCCCAATGCCTGTGCCAGCGCGAACAGCACCGGCCGCGTCGCCAGGCGGATCACCGTCCCGCCTTGGCGCACCACGTTGCGGCAACCATCCACCACCAGGACATCGGAGGCGAACAGCGCCTCGACCTCCCCCAGCAACAATGGCTGCTCCCCGCCCCTCGTCTGCAGGCGCGCCGCGGGTGTCCGCAGCATCCGCCAGGCGCTTTCCACCTCCGCCGCCAGCGCCGGAATCCCCGCCTGCCGCGCCGCCCGTTCCGCTTCCGCCAGCGCCTCCTCGGCGGCCCCCGTCTGTACCCGCCGTATGGCAATGCCACTCACCACCAACTGGTGCACGGCGCGCAAGGCCGGTGGGAGTGTCTCCCGGCCCAACTCCGCCAGCCCCGCTTCCGCCTCGTCCAGTCGCCCCACCAGCAGCAGGCGCCGGATCGCAATGTAACGCGCCTGTGCCGCGTTCACCTGGTCCCCATGCGCCTGGAGCGTTGCTTGCGCCGCCTCCAATGCCTTCTCCGGCCACTGGAAATCGCGCAAGGCCAGCGCAATCTCCGCCTCCGCCACCAGGCATCGCGCCCTTGCCACCGCCTCCCGCGGACCGAACGCACGCGCCGCCCGCCGAACCAGCGCCTTCGCCCGGCCCAGATCCCCCAGTTGCGCCATCGCAATCCCGCGCAACGCCAGCGCCGCCGCGTCCTCCCGCAGCGCGACCCGCCGCAGTGCCCCCAGAGGATCCCCCGCCGCCAGCGCCAGCGCCGCACCTGTGATCAACGAATCCATTCGTATCCCGTCACACTTGTCACTCCCGCCCTCTCCGCTTCCGGCGCTACATTCGTCCCGTGACCGGTACCCCTCGAATTCTACCGGGAAAGTAACCGTCACAAGAAACCAAGGAGAAAACCCCAATGACCCAACCACGGATCGGAACCCGCCAGGAATGGCTCGCCGAACGCCTTTCCCTGCTGCAGGAGGAAAAAGAGCTGACCCGCCGCGGCGACGAACTCGCCCGCCGCCGCCGCCAACTGCCCCTGGTTCGCGTCGACAAAGAGTATCGATTCGAACGGGAGGACGGCACGGTTACCCTGGCGGACCTCTTCCAGGGCCGCTCCCAACTGCTGGTCTACCACTTCATGTTCGGACCCGGTTATGCGGCCGGCTGTCCCTCGTGCTCGGCTATCGCCGACGGCTTCAATGGCTTTGCCGTCCATCTGGCCAATCACGATGTCCTGCTGACCGCGGTTTCCCGCGCCCCGCTGCCCAAGCTCCTCGACTACAAACGCCGCATGGGGTGGACCTTCCCCTGGGCGTCCTCCTCCTCCAGCGAGTTCAACTTCGACTTCAATGTCTCCTTCACCGAGGAACAGCAGCGCGGCGGCGCCGTGGAGTACAACTACGTCCGCGGAGGCCACGCTCTGGACGCGGCGCAGGTCCCCGAACCCGTCCTCCGCCAGGCCGCCATGGCCGGCACCGACCCGTCCACGTTCGCTCTCGACCGCCCGGGCCTCAGCGCCTTTCTGCGGGAGGATGGCCATGTCTATCACACCTACTCCACCTACTCCCGCGGTGTGGACGGCCTTTGGGGCATGTACCAGTGGCTGGACCACGCCCCCAAGGGCCGCAACGAATCCGCCTTCTGGCTCCGCCGCCACGATGAATACCCGGAATAGGGGGGATGCTGGCATTTCATCGTTGACAGAGAGTACTTTGCCAGGTAAAGTGTCCTCATAGGACGAACCACCATGCCATTGCTCCCCTCCCGCCGGAACTGGATCCTGCTCCCCCTCTCCCTATCTGCCGTAGCAATTGCCGGAATCGTGGTTACCACAGAGGCTCTCCACCCGGATCCCCAAGCCATTGCCGCGGTCACCGCCGCGACTCCCTCCCCAGAGTGGCTCCCAGCGGTGGAGCGCTCCCGCCAACTCATCCGCGCCACCCTTGCCGCACAAAATGTCCCGGGGCTCTCGATCGCGGTGGGCCGGCCCGGCGGGATCGTCTGGTCGGAAGGCTTCGGCTGGTCGGAACTCCGAAACCGGGTTCCGATCACGCCGGAGACGCGGTTCCGCCTGGGAACCGCCTCCACCGTCCTTACCTCGGCCGCCGCCGGAATGCTGCTGGAGCAGGGCCGTCTGAAGCTACAAGAGGAGATACAAACCTATGTGCCCGCCTTTCCCCGCAAACAGACCCCGGTCACGCTCCAACAGCTGATGGCCAATCACACCGTTGCCGCCACCGAGGATGCCGGGGACGCTCCGCTCGCTCACCATCGCTGCGCGCAACCGCTTGAAGCGCTTCCCCATTTCGCCGCCGGATCCCAGTACAAGGACCCCCAATACGGCTGGATCCTCGTCAGCGCTGCCATTGAAGCCGCCTCGAAGCAACCCCTACCCATCTTCCTGCGCGAACAAATCCTCCAGCGCGCCGGCATGGCCAACACCGGCGCCGAGTCCGCCGCGGAAGAAAACCCCGAACACATCGGCGAACCGGGCGAGGATGCACCCTTTCTCACCCTCATCCGGCACAACATCCTGGAACCGCTCGGATTTGCCCGCCAACAGCCACCCTCGCCCACAACCCCGGCCACCATCTACCACCCGGGCGTCGTCTCCCACCGCCTCCACGAAGCACCGCCCCGCAATCTCTCCTGTTATTCCGGATCGATGGCGTTTTACTCCACCCCGTCTGACCTTGTTCGGCTCGGCCTGGCCCTCCAAAGCGGAACCCTACTCTCCCCAGCGACGCGGAAAGCAACGACTGCCACCGCCTATCACGGCCAGCTCTCCGGCAAAACCATCGTGTCCCTGCTCCTCTTTCCGGAATCCGGCCTGGTGGTTGCCGTCTCCGCCAATAATCCAAGCGCGGACACCCCTGCCCTCGCCCGTCAGATCGCCGCAGCCTTCGCCAGCCCCCGCTAACCGATCGCCCCCTGTACAGCCAACCCCTGCGCAATCGATGTGAACTCATCGCCGGACTTCACCCGGTCCTCCCCGAATCGCGACGTAAACAAACGCCGCACCGCCGGAACGAAAGAGGTGCCGCCCGTGAGAAACACCCGGTCCACCGCGGATGCGTCCACGCCGGTCTGCGCCAACAACGCCATCACCGCTCCCTCGATCGCCGCCAGGTCCGGCGCAATCCAGGACTCAAACTCCTCCCGCCGCACCCGCGCGCTCACCGCCACTTCCCCATCCTGAAAATAAAAGTCCGCCGCATCTTCCGACGACAGCACTCGCTTGGTCTGCTGCACGGACTCGTGCAGCCGGTAACCCAGATCCTCTCGAACCAGGTGATAAAGCGCCTCCAGCTTCTCTGGCTCCTCCGCCTCACCCGGTAGTGAGCGCAGCAAGTGGAGCGTCTTGTTCGTCTGCAAGAACGAAAGGTAGTGCCACCGCTCCAGGTGCGAGTAGAGCCACACCGGAACCGGCAAACGCTTTCCCCCGCTCCGCAGCCAAGTCCCCAGCCCCAAGGCCGGCGAGATCAGGTGACGGATCAGCCGCGAATCAAAGGCGTCACCGGCCAACCCCACGCCCGCGTTCCCCAGTAACTCCCGCCTCCCCTGTCCCACCCGCAAGAGGGAAAAATCGCTGGTGCCGCCGCCGAAGTCGCCCACCAGCAGTAGCTCCTCCCGCGGAACCCGTGAGGCATGGAACCATGCCGCTGCCACCGGCTCCATCTCAAAAGTTACCGATTCAAACCCCGCCAGCCGGTACGAATCCCGCAGCCGCCCCAGCGCATAGGCGTCATCAGCCTCACTCTCGGCACCCACAAACCGCACCGGCCGCCCCGCGTGAACCCGCCGGATCGGCTGGCCGAAAAACGCTTCCGCCTGCACCCGCAACTCCCGCAGCAAAATCCCGATCAACTCCTCCACCCGGTATTGCCGCCCAAAAACTTCCGTACTCTGCAAACTCCGGCTGGCCAGAAACGACTTCAACGACTGCATCAGCCGCCCCTTCGTGTCCGCATCCAGGTAATTGCTGATCGCATCCGGCCCGGCGTACCACCGGCTCCGCTGCCCGGTCTGCGCCTCGGCATAAAGAATCGACCGGAACGATTCCACACCGCCCCCGAACCGCGCCAGTGCCACTCCCCCCTCCCGCGCCAGCGCCACGGAACTGTTCGAGGTGCCGAAGTCGATACCAAAACCCGGCTCAATCTGCTTTTTACGGGACAATCTTCTAGGATCGCACGGAAAACCCAGACTTCCCCTGGACGCTGCTTACCGGAATCCTCTGGCCAAATCTCCCCACCCGGTTACAAGCGAAACATCCCTCTTCCCTCCGCTCGTCTGCCAAACTAAGAGGAGATGTCTGAAGCCCAACAGCGGCGCACGCTGAGCTTTGTTTTCTTAACCGTATTCCTAGACCTCCTCGGCGCCGGCATCCTCATCCCCATCATGCCCTACCTCGTCCGGCAATTCCGCACGGACGCCTTCACCGTTGGCATGCTCTCGGTCGCCTTCTCCATCGCCCAATTCGTCGCCGCCCCCGTGCTCGGCGCCCTCTCAGACCGCTTTGGCCGCCGCCCCGTCCTCCTGTTCTCCATCCTCGGCTCGGCCTTCGGTTATTTCCTCTTCGGCTGGGCCGGATCACTCTGGGTGATGTTCCTCGCCCGCATCATTGACGGCGCCACCGGCGGCAATATCTCCACCGCCATGGCCGCCATCGCCGATACTTCCGCCCCACAGGACCGCGCGAAGAATTTCGGCCTCATCGGCATGGCCTTCGGCCTCGGTTTCATCATCGGTCCCGCCCTCGGCGGCCTCCTGTCCAAGATATCCATCCAAGCCCCCGCCTACGGTGCCGGCATCATCGGCCTCGTCACCTTCACTTTCGGCTATTTCCGCTTCCCGGAAACCCTCCCCCCGGACCGCCGCAAGCAGGGCCTCGTCACCATGGCCGAAGCCAATCCCCTCCAATCGGTCGCCGCCGCCCTCGCCCGCCCCGAGATCCGCATGTTCCTCTTCGCCCTCTTCTTCCTCAACTTCGCCTTCGCCAGCCTCCAAACCAACTTCTCCAACTACACCATCGAGCGCTTCCAGTTCGGACCCGACGACAACGCCTGGGTCTTCGCCTTCATCGGCCTCCTCGCCGCCCTCATGCAGGGCTTCGTCGTCCGCAAACTCCTCCCTGTCATCGGCGAACGCAAGATGGCCACACAGGGCTTCGTCCTCTTCTTTATGGGCTTCCTCGGCGTCGCCTTCGCCCCCTCCGCGTTCTGGCTCTTCCCCGCCGTCGCCCTCATCGCTGTCGGCAGTTCCTTCACCAACCCCACTCTCAACGCCTTCATCTCCCAACGCTCCCCGGCCACCGAACAGGGTTCTATCCTCGGTACCACCCAGTCTGTTCTCTCCCTTACCCGCGTCGCCGGCCCCGCCTGGGCCGGCATCGTCTTCGATCGATTCGGCCCCGCTTCCCCCTATTGGACCGGCGCCGCTTTCATCGCCTTCGCCATGCTCCTCGCCCTCCCCGACCTCCGTTCCCCGCAGCCCCCCAAATGACCATCCTCTTCCCCCCTGAAATAGCGAATCGTTTAGCGCCACCGGTTAGCGTTAAAATGGAGGGGCGATGAGCATGCTCTCTCAGCGGCTTCAGGTCGGGGTCGCGCAGAAGCAGATCCTTACACCGGGCCTCGTCCAGTTGGTGTCGGTCCTGCAACTCAACCGGCTGGAGCTGCGCGAGAAGATCGTTCAGGAAATTGCCGAAAACCCGGTGCTCGAGGAGTCCCTCGACCCCGCCGAAGAAATCACAGCCGAGGAACTCCAGTCCTTCCTCGAACGCGAACGCGTCTCGGAACCCTCCGATCAGGGTATCCTCGACGTCGCCGCCTCCCCCGCGCAATTCGAGGCCGAAGCCGACCGTATTGAGATGGCCTCCGAAAACGCCGGCGTCGTCGAGGTCCAGGACGGCGCCCCCGCCGACCCCGTCTCCACCACCGCCGACCCCTTCGACGAAATCGACTTCGACAACTACTTCCAGGAATACCTGGAACCCGGCTTCAAAAGCCCCGCCGGTGAAACCACCGAAAAACCCAGTTGGGAAACCTTTGTCAGCTCCCCGGTTACCCTCCCCGACCTCCTCCGCCAGCAGTTGAGCCTCCTCGTCATGCCCGAAGAGGTTCGCGATGCCGCCGATACCATCATCGGCAACCTCGAGGATAACGGCTATCTCGTCGCCGCTCTCGACGAAATCGCCACCTACGGCAACCACTCTCTCGACGATACCGAAAAAGCTCTCGAAGAGATTCAGGCCCTCGAACCCGCCGGCGTCGGCGCTCGCGACGTCCGCGAATGCCTCATGCTCCAGCTCGAAAGCCGCGGCGGCGAAGGCGGCGTCGCCTGGCTCATCCTCGATAAACACATGAAGCTCCTCGAACTCAAACAGTTCAAGGAGCTTGCCCGCGTCCTCGGCCGCCCTCTCGAACACATCGAGGTCGCTGTCGAAGCCATCCGCCACCTCGACCCCAAACCCGGCCTCCGCTACTCCGGCGCCGGCGCCCGTCTCGTGGAACCGGATGTCTATATCATCAAGGACAGCGATAGCTATATCATCGAACTGAACGATGACGACCTCCCTCAGCTCCGCCTCAACCGCGAGTACATCAAAATGCTCGACCGCGACAAGGAGCCTGATAAGGATGTCCGTAACTACGTCAAGGAGCGCTTCAGCTCTGCCGCTATGCTCATCAAAAACATCGAGCAGCGGAAACACACCATCATGCGCGTATGCCAGTGCGTCGTCGACCGCCAACGGGAGTTCCTCGATTTCGGGATGCAACACCTCCGGCCGATGATGATTAAAGAGGTTGCCGAAGAAATCGGCGTTCACGCCTCAACTGTTAGCCGGGCTGTCGCCGGTAAATACGTGCATACGCCGCAAGGCGTCTTTGAACTGCGTTTCTTCTTCTCGGAGGCCGTACAAGGGCCCTCGGGTAGCAGCACTCCTCTCTTGGTCCTCAAGCAGAAGGTGAAGAAGATTATCGACGAAGAGGACCCCAAGAAGCCTCTGACAGACGAGCAGATCACCGCCCGCCTTCAGCAGGAGGGGTTCGAGGTGACACGACGGACCGTCGCGAAATATCGCGAAGATCTCAGAATCCCGTCCACGCACCAGCGGCGCGTCAAAAACTAAAACCAAGGACACGCGCGAGGAGACCATGATGAAAGTAACCTATACCGGCGGCAATGGCGAATTTTCCGCCGCCGATAAGACTCGCCTCGAGGCGAAACTTGCCAAACTCGGCAAGATGATCGACAAGAAAGGGGAGAAGACGGCCAACGTAATCCTGACCACCGAAAAACGCGGCAAAAAAGCCGAAATTACGGTCAATTACCTCCACCACAACTTCGCCGGCTCCGGCTCCGGCCCGGCCTTCCTGCCCGCAGTCACCACGGCTCTCGAAAAGCTCGAAAAGCAGATCGTCAAGGTCAGCGCCAAGCTCCGCGATACCAAACGCAACGGCGTCAAACCCGCCGTCGTCGCTGCCGCTGCCGCCGTTAAGCCGGCCCCGGTCGCCTCTGGCCCCAGGCTCTATGAAGCCAAGGTCAGTAAGAAACCCATGAATATCGATGAAGCGGTCCTCGTCGCTCTCCGCAAAAAGGTCAACTACGTGGCCTTCCGCGACGCCGATTCCGATGGGATCAGCGTCGTCATCCAGCGCGCCGATGGCAACTTCGACGTGGTTCGTGCCTAATGTCCGCGCCGCATACCAAGTCCGCGGGCGCTGAGCTTGTTATCATTACCGGCCTCAGCGGATCCGGTAAAGGCACTGTTCTCAAAAGCTTGGAGGATCTCGGGTACTATTCGGTGGACAATCTGCCGCTTGACCTCATCCCCAAGTTCGCCGAACTTACCGGATCCAGCCCCCAGATTTCCAATGCGGCGCTCGTTGTCGACATCCGCGAAGGGGAAGCGCTCCGGCGCTTCCCCGCCATCTATAAACAGGTCCAGCGCCAGATCCGCTGCCGCCTCATCTACCTCGAAGCCGACGACGCGACCATCGTCCGCCGCTTCTCGGAAACCCGCCGGCCCCACCCCCTCAAAGGCGCCGAACGCTCCGTCTCCTCGTCCGTTAAAGAGGAGCGTCAACTCATCGAGCCCATCAAACGCCTCGCCGACCTCGTCATTAACACCTCCCGCTTCAACGTCCACGAACTCCGCGAGTTCATCGGCGAACGCTTCGGCGCTACCCGCGACGAAACCGGCGTCCTCATCTACGTCACCAGCTTCGGCTTCCGCCACGGCGTCCCCACCGATTCTGACCTCGTCTTCGACGTCCGCTTCCTCCCCAACCCCAACTACATCCCTGAATACAAACGCCTTACCGGCAAGAACGCCAAGGTCGCCGAGTACATCCGCTCCTTCCCGCAAACCAAGGAGTTCATGGCCAAAATCACGGATCTCCTTACCTTCCTCCTCCCCCACTACATTGAGGAGGGCAAAAGCTACCTCACCATCTCCTTCGGCTGCACCGGCGGCCATCACCGCTCCGTCATGATGGCCGAAGAGATGCGCAAACGCCTCCGCAAATCCGGCTATATCGTCAAAAGCCTCCACCGCGATATCCAAAAGGGTTAATGCCGCCACCGCTCGCAGGTCTCAAGGTTCTCGACTTCTCCCACGCCCTCGCCGGCCCCTATTGCACCCTCCTCCTCGCCGACTCCGGCGCCGATATCTTCAAACTCGAACCCAAGGGTCTCGGCGACATGGGCCGCGGTTGGGGACCCCCCTTCACCGGAGACCAGGCCAGCTACTTCCTCGGCCTCAACCGGGACAAACGCGGTATCTCCATAAATCTAAAGGCCCCCGAAGGTATTGCCCTCTGCCTCTCCCTCATCGCCCAGATGGATGTCGTCGTTGAAAACTTTCGCCCCGGCACCATGGACCGCCTCGGCCTCGGCTACGAGGCATGCCGCGCCCGCAACCCCCGCCTCATCTATTGCTCCATCTCCGGCTACGGCCAGGACGGTCCCTCCCGCGACGAAGCCGCCATGGATCTCGTCGTCCAGGCCTCCAGCGGCCTGCTCTCCATCACCGGCACCGAGTCCGGCGAGGTCACCCGCTGCGGCTACGGCGTCTCCGACATCACCGCCGGCATGTTCGCCGTCATCGGTATCCTCACCGCCCTCCACGCCCGCCACTCCCACGGCCACGGCCAGTACGTCGACATCTCCATGTTTGACGGCATGATCTCCGCCATGGCCTCCAACTACGCCAGTTTCCTCGGCGACCGCCGCATCCCCGGCACCATGGGCACCCGTTACCCCACTGTCGTACCCTACGGCGTCTACAACGCCAGTGACCGCCCCATCGCCATCGCCGCTGGCAGCGAAAAGCTTTGGGCCTCGTTCCGCCACGCCCTCGCCCTCCCGGACCTCCCCGAATTCCGCACCAACGCTCTCCGCATCCAGAACCGCGCCGCCCTCGATCATATCTTGAATGAAGCGTTCGCCCGCAACACCGCCGCCCACTGGGTTGCCCTATTGCAAGCCGACGGCGTCCCCTGTTCCCTGGTCCTGAACTTTGAAGAAGTGGCCACCCATCCCCAAAGTCACTTCCGCGGCATGTTTCCCACGCTGCACCACCCTACGGCTGGCGCCCATCAGGTCACCGGGCCTCCGGTCAAGCCCGCCATCGCGCCCCGTCGCCCCGCCCCTCTCCTCGGCCAGCACACCCGCGAAGTCCTCACCGAACTGCTCGGCCTCGACCCGCCCACCCTCGACGCCCTCGAAGAAAAAGCACTCATCCACCAGACTTCCCCTGGATGCTGCTTACCGGAAAAGTCCGTAATTTAGGAAATCCCCTCCATCAATTTCGCCCCGTACGCATCCCCCACCCGCGCAATCTCCGCCCGCAACTCCTTCCGGTGCCGCGCCAGCACTCCCTCCATCCCCTTCACCCCCACCAGGTTCTTCATCTCCCCCGGATCCCTATCCATGTCGATCAACATCTCCCGCGCCCCAGGCCCCTCCCACACCGTGTACTTATAACGCCCTGTCCGCCACGTCCGCGAGTCCCCGCATTCCACCATCAATCCCGTCCGCCAACCCTTCTCCTCCCCCTTCTCCACCAACCCCCGTACACTCCGCCCCGGCAACCCCCCCGGCGCCCCGATCCCCGCAAAATCACACAGCGTCGGCAACAAATCAATCGTCGACCCCACCAGATGCTTCCGGTCCACCCGTCCCCCCGCCACCCGTCCCGGCCACGACACCACAAACGGCACCCGCGCCGACTCCTCATACGGCAAACTCTTGTGCTCAAACCCGTGCGCCGCGTCCATGTCCCCATGGTCACTGGCAAACACCACCACCGTCTTCTTCTCCAACCCCGCGTCCCTCAGCGCCCCCAGCACCCGCCCAATCTGCTCATCTACCCCTTCCGTCAAACGGCAATACGCCCACCGGTGCAGCCGCCACTCCGCCGCCCCCCAGTGCGCCCGCACATGCTTCCGGAATCCCGTCAGCCGCGAAAACGCCGCCGGTTCCCCTTCCGTCGGCCCATGATTGGCCGGCATCGGCGGCAACTCCGCCCCCGCCGGCACCCGCGACGCCCGCTCCAGATACTCCCGCTCCACCACCGACTTCGGCAGCGCCTTCGCCAACCCCTCCGCCTTCGTGTGCGCGTCAATCGCCATGTAGCAAATGTCATGCGGATTGATAAACGACGCCACCAGCAAAAACGGCTTCTCCTGCGGCGACTTCAAGAACTTCACACACTCCGTCGCCAACTCCTCACGCTCGTCCCGCGATAGGTACTCAAACCCGATCGATTCCGCCGTCATCGGCTTCGGCCAATGCGTCTTCCCCCCGAACACCGTCCGGTACCCCGCCGCCCGGAACACATTCCCCATCGCCTGCGGCAGCGCCGCCTCCCCCACCGGCGCCGGCCCGTTCGTCCGCATCCCGAAATGGCTCGGGTACCGCCCCGTCATCATCGATGTCCGCGCCGGCATGCACACCGGATTCCCCGAATACGCCAGCTCAAACCGCACCCCGCTCGCCGCCAGCGCGTCCATATGCGGCGTCTGCAGCCACCGGTTCCCCGTGCAGCTCATCATCCCCGCATGCTGCTGGTCCGTCATGATGTACAGAATGTTCGGACGCGCCTCTGCCGCTCCCGCCGCCGCACTCGCCGCCAAAAACTCCCGTCGCCGCAGATTCATGATGTCCCCTTCGCTTCGGCGAGCAACTTCCGTGCCCGCTCCGGCCACCCATCATACTGAAATCGCAACGGCCATCCCCGCTTCTCCAATTCCCCGTAAAGCACCAGCGCCCGCTCCAGCGCCTCCCGTCCCTCCCCCAGGTACCGCCGGTCCCCCTTCTTGGCCGCCTCCACCGCCCCGATACCGAACTCCAGGTTCGCCCCCGCCTCGATGATCTTCCCCAATGTCTCTCCCCGCGCCTTCTCCCCATACTTCCGCCCCGTCCGCACCACCTCCCGCCGCCACTCCATCCCCCCGGCAATGTCCCCTCGCTTCTCCGCCACCCGGGCCAGGTTGATCTCCGCCAGTTTCCGCTGGTCCAGACACTGCAGACTGCTGTTGGCGCCTACCCGGTCCGACAAGGCCACCGCCTCCCGTAGCGCCTTCTCCGCTTCCGCCGTCCGATCCGTGTGCTTCACCAGCATCTCGCCTACCTTCGCCTTGCCGTAGATCGCCATGCACACCCCTTCGGCGTTCTGCGGATCGGTCTCGGCAATCCGCACCGACGTCTCCGCCGTCGCCCGGTACCGGTCAATCGCCTCCGGCACCCGCCCCAGCGCCTGAAACGCCAGCGCCACCCGGCTCTGCGCCTGCCGCAACTGCCGCAGCGTCATCTGGTCGGTCCCGTCCCGTCCCAATAGCTCCTCTGCCTCCCGCTCCACCCCCTGATACACCGCCAGCGCCTCTTCCACCTTTCTCTGGTAATAGAACAGCCGCCCCAGCACCTCCCGCGCCGCCAGATACTCCAGCCGGCACCCTGCATCCGTCCCGCACACCTTCCCGCCTTCCCCGTAAAGCGCCAGCGCCCGCTCCGTCAACGCCATCGCCTCGTCGCTCATCCCCGCACCCGCCGCCATCGTGATCGAAAGCCGCACCAGCGCGCTCCCCTTGTCGTCCCGGTAACTCGCCGGCAGCCCTTCGGCCACTTCCACCGCCTTCCGCGCCGCTTCAATCGAATGCTTGATCTGCCCCCGCCGGTTCTCCACCAGCGAATACTCCTGCCACGCCCACCCCAGCGCCGCCCGTGCCTCGTCTCCGGCCACCCCGGTCAATACCCCGATCGCCTCCTCCGTCGCCCGCTTCGCCTCATCGTTCTTCCCGATGCTCGATAGCAGATTCCCCTTCCGCGAAAGCGTCCAACCCAGTTCCACCCGCCCCTTCGGAATCCCCCGCAGAATCCTCTCCGCCTTCTCCAGGTTCTCCAGTCCCCCGCTCAAGTCCCCCAGATTCGCCATCCGGCTATATCCCTGCACCTCCGCCACCTTCCGGTACGCCACCGCCGTATCCGTCAGCAGCGTCTCATTCCCCCCCGCATCCTGCGCCATGCGATCCAGATAGCGCACCGTGTCCCGCGCAATCCGCGCCCGCAGCGCCGTCGCCCCGCCCACTTTCCCCAGCTCCACCTGATAGTCGAAGATCACGCTCCGCGCCAGCCCGCTCGCATCCGCCAGCCGCCGTTCCGCCAGGTACTTCTGGCTCAGCGTCCCGGCCGCCCCCAGCCCCATTACCCCTAGAAACGCCAGCCCCGCCGCCACCCCTCCCTTGTTCCTTCTTACGAACTTCCCTGCCCGGTACGCCCACGTCCCCTGCCGCGCCTCCACCGGCAGCCCCGCCAGGTACCGCTCGATGTCCCCCGCAAACTGCTCCACCGTCGAATACCGCCGCTCCGGTTCCACCTCCAACGCCTTCAAAACAATGCTCGCCACGTCCCCCTGCGGCTCCCCTCCCAGCAGCCGCCGCAGGATCAGCCCCAGCGAATAGACGTCGCTCAACGTATTCGCTGGCGCCCCCGCCTTCTGCTCCGGACTCGCCCACGCCGGCGTCATCATCGCCTGCGTCATCCCTCCGTCCCCGTCCTCCAGCAGCTTCGCAATCCCGAAATCCAGGACCTTCGCCTCCCCCGCCCCGGTCACCAGAATGTTGGCCGGCTTCAGATCCCGGTGCACAATCAGGTTCTGATGCGCGTACCGCATCGCCGCGCACACCTGCAAAAACAGCCGCAGCACCTCCCGCTCCCCGCGTCCCTTGGCGTACTCGCTGATCTCCACCCCGTCCACATACTCCATCACCAGGTACGGCACCCCGTCCCCGGTCGTCCCCCCGTCCAGCAGCCGCGCAATCCCCGGATGTTCCAGCTGCGCCAGAATCTGCCGCTCCTGCTGAAACCGCCCCTGCGCCCCGTACCGCGGGATCGTCTTCAGCGCCACCTGTTTCTGAAACGCGCCGTCGTCCCGCTCGGCCAGGTACACCGCGCCCATCCCGCCCTGCCCCAACTCCCGCAGAATGCGATACGGCCCGATCCGCTCCCCCGCCCGCCGCAGTGTCCCAGGCGTGCCCGCCAGCGGCGCCGCGCACCCCATCAGCCCGCTCGTCTCGGAAAAGTCCCGCAACAGCTGCAGCGCCATCGCCCGCAGCGTCGTGTCCCCCCCGCATTCATCGGTCAGGATGCCTTCCCGCTCCGCCTCCGGCGCGTCCAGCAGCCTCGTCGCAATTGCCTCCACCCGCCGCCACTCCCGCGGCTCCAGATCACTCAGTTTCATCCCTGCAGCTCGCTCCCCAGCCACGCCTTCGCCAATCCCCACTCCCGGTGTACTGTCCGCTCGGAGATCCCCATATACTGCGCCGTCTCCTCCGCCGACATCCCCCCGAAAAACCGCAACTCCACAATCCGTGCCTTCCGTTCATCGAACGCCTGCAGCTTCGTCAACGCCGCGTCCAGCGCTCCCACGTCCAATTGCTCCCCCGTCGGCGTATGCACCAGCTCATCGAACAGCACCCGGTCCGTCGCCCCGCCCCGCTTCGCCGCCCCTCGCTCCCGCCAGTAATCCACCATCACCCGCCGCATCACCGTCGCCGCAAACGCGAAAAACTGCGCCCGGTCCCGCCAGTCCGCCTTCTGATTCTTCGAAAACTCCAAAAAGGACTCGTGCACCAGCGCCGTCGCCTGCAGCGTCCCCTCCCCCGTCGTGTGCGCCCGCGCCAGCCGCCGCAGGTCGTTGTAGAGGACCGGAAACAATGCCTCCCCGGCCCCGGCCTCCCCCGCCCCCCAGGCGCGGATCAGCCGCGTGATGTCATCGCTCTCCATATTTTCGTGATCCGCTCATTTTACCGTCCCTTTCCTACATTTTTTTTGGCAGGGTTTCCCCATCGTTTCCGACATCCTTCCCGGAGCCACTCAAATCATGAACACACCCTCTGGCCATCGCACCATCGTCAACTCCTGGAACGAATGGGATCCCTTGAAACACGTCATCGTCGGCCGTGCCGACCATGGCTGTATCCCTGTCTCGGAACCCGCCATCGAATACCACTTCCCCGAAGAAGGCGGCATTCAGGGCAAGTCCGGCACCTGGCCCGACGAACTCATCCACAAAGCCAACGCCGAACTCGACAACCTCGCCAACGTCATGCGCAAACGCGGCATTCGCGTCGACCGCCCCACCGCCATCGACTTCTCCCAACCCGTCAACACCCCCGACTTCTCCCACCCCTCCCAAATCGGCTGCATGCCCGCCCGCGATGTCCTCCTCACCGTCGGCAACGAAATCCTCGAAGCCACCATGTCCTACCGCGCCCGCTGGTTCGAGTACCTCGCCTATCGCCCCCTCCTCCAGCAGTACTTCGACGAGGACCCCAACTTCCGCTTCTCCGCTGCCCCCAAACCCCGCCTCTCCCTGGCCTCCTACAAGCCCGGCTACTTCGACCACTCCAACATCGCCGACTTCGGCCAGATCATCTCCAAAGCCGACAACCTCGACTACGTCACCACTGAAGCCGAACCCCTCTTCGATGCCGCCGACGCGACCCGCTGCGGCAAAGACATCTTCATCCAGCACGGCTTCACCACCAACGAAAAGGGCATCGACTGGCTCCGCCGTCACTTCCCCTCCCACCGCATTCATAAGGTGAACTTCCGCAACGATCCCGACCCCGTCCACATCGATTGCTCCCTCGTCCCGCTCCGCCCAGGCCTCGTCATGGGCAACCCCAACCGCCCCATCGTCATGGAACCCGGCAAACAGGACTACTTCGAGCGCAACGGCTGGCAGGTCGTCATGGCCGCCCGCCCCGCCCACGAAAAACCCCAGCCCCTTTGCTACTACTCCATCTGGCTGTCCATGAACTTCCTCACCCTCGATCCCAAAACCGTGATCGTCGAGGAAACCGAGGTCTACCAGAACGAGCAACTCGACAAACTCGGCTTCGAAGTCATCCCCATCCCCTTCCGCAATGCCTACCCCTTCGGCGGCTCCATCCACTGCGCCACTGCCGATGTCTACCGCGAAGGCACCCTCGAAGACTATTTCCCCAACCAATAGACCAAACCGAAAGGACACCGTATGCTCCACACCCAGACCCATCACGACATCACCACCCATCCGCTCACCGATGCCCCTCCGGCCAGCCGTTACCGCGAGTATTGCGAAGGCTACTTCGCCTCCGGTTCGCCCAACTACATGCTCGGCATCTCCGTCAAGGCGGCCGCCGTCGACAACTCCCTCACCTGCCCCGGCTCCACCCTCCTCGACGAGATCAACGCCTTCGATCTGGCCGAAGTGAAGGGCGCCAACCTCGGCCAGTTGAACATCATCACCGTCTCCAGCTTCTGCGGCCCTTGCGGCGTCATCTGGGGTTACGATGTCTGCCAGCCCTCCCGCGGCCATCAGGTCATCGGAACCGCCTCCCACCACGGCCATCGCGCCGAGGTGCTCGATCTCGAGGGCCTTTCTGATCCCTTTACGCGCCTCATCGGCTCCGTCGAAGAAAAGCGCTTCCCCTTCATGCCCGGTTCCCACGTCCCGGCGGCCCTCAAGTCCAAAACCGCTCGCGACCCCGGCATCCTCTATGCCGCGCTCGCCCTCGGCATCCCTGAAAACCGCCGTACCCAGGCCTGCCTGATGATGGAAAACACCGGCTTCCTCCCCCCCGGCGCTGACTGGGCCGCCGATCGAGAGAACATCCTCGATCGGCAGGCCCATTCGGTTCTCGCCGTCGGCGAAAATCAAGGGGTGCGCTACAACAAGATCTTCGTCGGCATCGCCTCCGTCGAAATCCGCCCCGGCCAAACCGGCTGCGCCATGGCACTCGCCCCCTACATGCGCCTCGCCCAGGACGCCTTCATCGACGGCGAAAACCTGGCCGATTTGACCATCGATCAGTGGGAAACCGGCGTCCGCGGCCAGTTCCTCGCCCGTCAGGTCTAACCCGCGTGCCCCTCTCCCCGGCCGCCTTACCGCTCGTCGCCGCCTGCTTCGTCTTCTGCGGCGTCGCCTACGGCGGCCAGGGAGTCCTGTTTGCCGAGATCATCACCGCCCTCGGCTTCTCCACCGGAGCCTATGGTACGGCCGAACTCGCGCCCCCCTTCATCGGCTTCCTCTTCCTCGCCGCCGGCGGCCGTCTCTCCCAGATGCTGGGCCAGAAGGCGGTCGCCCTCTCCGGCTATGCCGCCTTCGCCATTGCCGCCCTCCTCCTCGCCCGCGCCACCGGCCTTGCCGGCTTCGCCCTCAGCCTCTTCATTCTCGGCATCGGCTACGGCGCCATGGAGATGGCCATGAACGCCGCCGCCCTCGATTGGGAGGCCGCCACCGGCCGCCGCGCCTTAAGCGCCCTCCACGCCGCCTTTTCCGCCGGCGCCATCCTCGGCGCCGCCCTCGCCGGCCTCCTGCTCCAGAACGGTCTCTCCTATGCGGCCATCCTCCAGGGCTTTGCCGGCCTGTCGCTCGTGCTCCTCGCCGCTACCGTTCCCGTCCCTTTCCCGCCCTCGGTGGAGGCCGAAAGCGGCGTCGCCGCCGCCTGGAGCCTCCTCGGCTCCTCCCGCCCCCTCCGCCTTTTCGCCGCCATCGCCATGCTCGGTGTCGTCGGCGAAGCCGTCGCCAACAACTGGAGCGTTATCCATCTGAAAGCCCTCGGTGCCGAGGCCATTGTCGGCGGCGGCGCCTACGCGTTGTTCAACGCCGCCATGCTCGCCGGCCGCCTCGCCAACGCACCCCTGCTCGCCCGCCGCGGCCCCGAATTCTCGCTCCGCCTCTCCGGTGCCATGCTGGTCCTTTCCGGCGGCCTCCTCCTGGCCGGCCAGTCGCTCCCGGTGGTGATCACCGCCCTGGCTTTCACCGGGCTTGGCGTCGCCGGCATCATCCCCACCACCCTCACCGCCGCCGCCGATGCCGCCCCCGGCCGCACCGCCGAGGTCACCAGCCTCATCATGGGCGCGGTCTACCTGGCCTTCGGCCTCTGTGCCCCCCTCGTCGGCTGGCTCGCCGAGTGGATTCCCCTCCGCGCCGCCCTCGCCGTGGTCCCGTTCAGCGGACTTGCCATCCTTCTGCTCGCCGGCAACTCCACAAAAGCAACGGGCCGCCGGTAACTTCCCGGCGGCCCGTTCTGGCTGTCACTCTATCTACAGGGAGAAGTTCAGTATTATTGGCCGGAGCACTGGAACAGCTTGGCCATCGCGCCGGAGGCATTCTTCAGCGACATGGTCTCAGTCTGCTGCTCGTTGTCGGCCCGGTAGGTGAACGTCACCGTCTTGGAGAGTTCAAACTCTCCGGCGTGGCTCGGCTCGTCCGCTTTATCGACAAAGATCAACCACGCGGCTCCGCCGTCTTCCTGGACGTTGGAGCGTTTCACCGCGGTACGCGTAAACTTGGCCTTCTTGTTGTTATCGAACCAGTAGGTCACCTGAATCTTGGCCGGCACCGTGGCCGTCCCCGGACCCATGAACCCGAAGGAGAACGAGTCCGCCCCCGAGTGCAGACGCAGCCCCCGGTCGCCTTCAAAGCCAACCGACGCTACGCAGTACTTCGGGAACTTCTTCACCTGCCAGTCCCCTGCTTTGCCAAAAACCTTACCAGCGGCCGGCTGGGCGGAAAGCCCTCCCGGAAGCAATACAAACGCACCGATTGCGGCAAAAACCGCATGTTTCCAAATGGTCATTTCTTCGATCGTGTCCTTATTCGCGCCTGCGGCCATTAGTTTGACCGCATTCATCCAAAAGGATAACATCCGGGGTTTGGGGGACCCGGCGCAGGGCATCTTGCGCCGCTTCCGCACTTCCCGCAGCAAGGAGTGCCGGGCCGCCAAACCGTGGCGGCGTTTCGAAAACTTGGCTACGAGTTCGACGAACAGCACGGTAGCCACATCGCACGCTGATTCTGGAATCCGGCCTGAACCTGGAGGATTCCGCCGCCCTTCTGGAGACATTCTGCTTTCGCTCCCTCCTACTCCCACCGCACCTGCGCTCTCCATAGCAACCAAACCTCTGCAATGCTGGAATGCCTCTCTCCGTCACACCAGCCGAACAGTCGGAATTCGGCGGCGTGCGAATCGTCTCAGCCACGTCTTCACTCTGGTTGCTTCAATCACCGAGCAGAATCCCCGAGAGTTCCGGCAGGGTCGTACGGGCCTTCTCGGAAAGTAGGTCCTCCGCAACACCAATCAGGCCGGACCGCGGCGTGCGGAGGAGCTCCCATTCTGTGTATATACATTGCGATACAATCTAGGTGCGTGGCTTCCGGTATCGAATTCGACTGGGACTCTGCCAACCGAAAGCACCTGGGTGCTCATTGTGTAACCCCCGCCGAATTCGAACAGCTGATCCTAAACGACCCAGTGGACGTCGACTACGACATCATCAATGGTGAACAACGCTATCGCTCTGTCGGCATTACCCTTCAGGGTCGGCTTCTGTCCGCTGTATGGACGATCAGGAATGGAAAGATTCGCGCCATCACTGCATTCCCGGCGTCCATGAGAGATCGGCGCCACTACCTGGAGAGAAAAATATGAGCGGGAAAACCAGCCGAAAATCGAAGCGCACCATTCCGGTATTTGTCACAGAGGCGGAAGAAGCCGCTTGGTGGTTCAAGAATCGCCAGGCACATGCCAAAGAGTTTGGCGAAGCGGTTCAGTCGGGAGAAGCCACCATCCTCACCCACGACAAGTTGCGTGCCCGGCTCGCCGCTTCCCTAAAGAAATCACCGGCTACCGTTGTCTCGCTGCGAATCCCCGCCGCGGACCTCGCCCTTGCCCGCAAACAGGCTGAGGAGAAGGGTTTGCCGTACCAGACCTACATTAAATCCCTGCTCCACGAAACTCTGGCCAAACGCGAGAAACGCAGACCTGCCTAACCCCTACCCAAACAACTCCCCAATCGGCTCCCCTGTCTTATCCTCCAGCGAATTGGCAATCTTAATCGGCCGCCCGATCGGCGACATGATCTCCTTCGTCCAATCCACCCCCATCATCTTGTACACCGACGCATAGAGATCCCCCATCGAGATCACCCGCGACGTCACATTCGCACCCCGCTCATCGCTCGTCCCGATCGCCTGTCCCGTCTTGATCCCGCCCCCCGCCAGCGCCAGGGACCAGCAGTTCGGCCAATGGTCCCGCCCCAGCGCCGGGTTGATATTCGGCGTCCGCCCGAACTCGCCCATCGCGATCACCAGCGTCGAATCCAGCAACCCCCGCTCCTCCAGATCCTCCACCAATGTAACCAGCGTCCGGTCCAGCGGCGGACACAGCTTATCCCGGTGGCTCACATCGTTGTTGCTATGCGTATCCCACGACGTCCCGTGATACCCCGCCGCCGTCACAAACACGCTCCCCGCCTCCACCAGGCGCCGCGCCAGCAGACACGACTGCCCGATCGAGTCCCGCCCATACCGGTCCTTCAGCTTCTCCGGTTCCTTCGATAAATCAAACGCGTCCCGCACCGCCGGCGTCAGAATCATCTTCATCGCCTGCGCCGAAAACGCGTCCATGTCCGTATGTTCGGCCGTCTCGTTCAGCGCCCGGTAACGCCGGTCCACCGCCCGCAGAAACGAACTCCGCGAGTTCACCGACGCCTCGGAAACCGTCTTCGGCAAACTCAAATCCGTCACTTGAAAATTCGGCTTGCTCGGATCCGGAATGCACATCGGATCATAGTCCCCGCCCAAAAACGACGCCCGGAAATAATCCTCATACTGCCGCCCCCGGTCCCACTTCGGTACCAGCACATGCGGCGGCACCGCGTTGCGCGCCCCCAGCTCTTTCGTCAGCATCGAACCCACACTCGGAAACTGCATCGCCGGGTTCACTTCATGCCCCGTGATTACATAGTGCGTCGCCTGCGGATGGTCGTTCCCCCGCGTATGCATGCTCCGGATCAGGGCGAACTTGTCCATCTTCTTCGCCATCTTCGGCAGTAACTCGGAGATCTGTATCCCCGGTACATTCGTGTTCATCGGCTTGAAGTTGCTGTTCCCCTTCGGGTCCCACGTGTCGATATGGCTCGGCCCGCCCTCCAGCCAGAACAGAATCACCGACTTCACCTTCGCCCCCGACGCCGCCGGCGCCGCCCGCAGATACTGCGGCAGCCCCATCCCGAGGAATCCGAGCGATCCCGCCCGCAAAAAATCGCGCCGTGAAGCGTGTGCCATTAGTGATTCTCCGCAAACTCTCTGGAACTGATCAGCGCCCACACAAACTCTCGCAACGCCGTCTCCCGGTCGTCGCGTTTCCCCACTAACTCGTTCAGCTCGGCCAACTCGTCCTTCTCCGGCCCTCGGCCCAATGCCGCCAGATAGAACTCCTCAAATATAGCTTCATTCGTCGCCCCCTGGTCCAGCAGCTTCCGCAGCCGCGAATCCTTCGCCGACAGCCGGTCTACATACGTCGCCCCGGCCAGCATGTGCAGCGCCTGGCCCAGGTTCGGCCGCTTGCTCCGCTCTGGAATCGCCCCCCGGCTCGGCCGTCCGTAAAGCTCCAGGAACCGCGAAAAGAACATGTCCGGATCCTTCAGGTTGATCGCCCGCGTATGCGCCGGCGCCTGCCCCACCGCTCCGCCCTCGCTCACCGCCGTCGTAAACGTCTCCGGCACCCCCGTCACCGCCACCACCGCGTCCAGCAACACCTCGGCATCAATCGCCCGTGAAAGCGAATGGGAGTAATTGGTCACATCGGCCCGGTTCGTCGCGTTCGGCTGATGCGCCAGTTGATAGGTACGCGACAGCACGATCGTCTTCATCAGGTGCCGCAGGTTGTACCCGTTCTTCTGGAAATCCCTCGCCAGCGCCGTCAAGAGTTCGGGATGCGTCGCCGGATTGGTCGATCGGAAATCGTCCACCGGGTCCACAATTCCCCGCGCAAAAAAGTAACCCCAGATCCGGTTCACCGTCGCCTCGGCGAAGTACGGGTGCGCCGTCATCCACTTCGCCAGTTCTTTCCGCGGGTTCCCGTCGTCGGCCACTGCCAGCGGCGACGCGTCCAGCAGCGCCGGCTTCACCGGCGCCTTCGTCCGCGGGTGCAGTAACTCCACCTTTCCGTCCACGTCCTTCGAGCTCCAGTCCATGTTCGCCGGATGGTCGAACACCACCGGACCCGCTTTGAAAAGCCGCCCGAAGAACGCCGCCATCCCCCAGAACTGATCCTGGCTCCAATTCTCATAGGGGTGGTTATGACACTGCGCGCAGTCCAGCCGCCGCCCGAAAAACACGCGCACCTCTTCGGCCATCACGTCCGCCGGAGGCCCAATCTGGTTGTACGGAATGAAGTGCCGCGACGCCGCCCCATACCCCTGCGCCGAGAGACGCTCCCGCGCCACCTCGTCGTACGGCCGGTTCGTCACAATGTTCTCCCGGATCCACTCCCAGTACTTCTGGCTGAACTTCGGCGTCAGCCCGTTAGCGAAAATCGCCACCCGGTAGATATCAGAGAACCGGAACGTCCAATAATCCACAAACTCCGGCGACCCGATCAGCGCATCCACCACCTTCTCCCGCTTCTTCGGGTCCCGCAGCGCGATAAACTCCCGCACCCGCTCCGGCGGCGCCAGCGTACCGGTCAGGTCCAGACACACCCGCCGCAGGAACTCCCCGTCGCTCGCCAGGTCCGACGGCACCAGGTTGAACTTCTTCAGCTTGGCGAAAATATGGTCGTCGATAAAGTTGCCGCGCGCCACCGCCGGGTAGTTCGGAATCGGCGGCCCCACCACGCCCACCCCGACGCTCGCCACCTGCCCCGCCGCCCGGATCAGGACCGCCGTCTCTCCCAGTCCCTTCCCGCGAATGGCGCCATCCGCCCCTGCCGTGGCCACGTCGCCATTGTTGGAGCTGAACAGCACCTGATTCGTAAAGTCCTCCGTGTGGCCATCGTCGAAGCGGCCCGTCACCAGTACCCGGCGCACACCGTCCACCGGCACCGTCACCATCGGCGGAAAAACGGTCAGCCCGGTCAGCTTGGCCGTCGCGCCCTCGGCTCCATACGGCGCCCCGGCGCGTACCCAGTTCAGAATGGTCCGGAAGTCCTCCGAGTCGGGTTCAATGCGCTTTCCCCCGCCATGCGCCACCAGCATCGCCGGTTTGGTGAGAAACAGGCTCTTCTCCGGGTTCTTCACGTCCACACGCGGCACCCGCTCGCCCTTCACCTCGTTGGTCAGCACCTGATAGGTGCCGCCCCGGGTGATCCAGTCGAAATCATCTTTGGGATACAGGCCATTGGCGGAAAGCTTTAGTCCGCCACGGCCCTTCACACCCCCATGGCAGGCGGAACTATTACAGCCGCGCTTGGTCAAGATGGCGCTGATGTCGCGGGCAAACGAAAACGGCCGCGCCGTCGCCGACCCGGAAACCCGCACCACCGACCGGCCGGTCAGCCCCTGCCATCGCGCCTCCACCGTCGCCGTCCCATCCGCCACCGCCGTCACTCGCGACCCCGCCATGGCGGCATTGGAAGCGTGCCACTGCGCCTCGGCGGTCACATCGGCCTCGGTCCCATCCGCATAGGAGGCAATGGCCAGGAACTGTTGCCCCGCCCCGGCCCCCTTTAGCTCCGCGGTCGAAGGAAACGTGCGCAGCCCGGTGACTTTCGGTGCCCCGAAGCCAACCACGGCCGCCAGCAGAAAAAGAGAGATTCTCACGGCTTCGCCACCACCATCATCGGAATTTGCTTGCTCGCAATCACCGCCCCGGGCTTCCCGTCCACCAGCGGCCGCACCGTTACCCGCGCCACCCGCGGCATCTCCATCAGCGGCGCGTCATCGGCCACCGAAAACGCCAGCACCGTCCGCTCCGTCCGCGGCACATACCGCTCCCGCTTGCCCGGATAGGGTGGCGGGTCCTTGTCCGGTTCATAATCCGCCGCCGCCAGCGCCGTTACCCCGGCCGGCAGATTCTCCACCATCACCGCCACCGCCCCCCGGTAATCCTCTTCCCGGTCGAAGGTCACGCGCACCGTCTTCGCCCCACCCGGTGCCAGGTTGATGTGGTCGTCGGTGATCTCGATCTTGCCCAGGTGCGGAATCTGCGGCCGGATCTGTACCCGGTACTGGAATCCCGCCTCGCCCAGGTCGGCCGTCAACTCCCGCACTTCCACCGTGTAGTCGCCCGGATTGCGCAACGGGACGATCGTCTTCGCCGTGAGACCTTTGTTTAGGGCTCCCGTGCACGCCCCCCGCCCGGCGAAGAAGTTCGTGACCACCTCTTCCCCCTTCTCGTCCAGCAGGCGGACCACGGGGTTAAAAAGCGGCGGCGCCGTGTTCGGCGTCTCGATCTCGATCGCAATGTCCTGCGACCCGTCGATATGAAACTTCGCCCGGTGCGACTGCCCGGGTTGGGCGATCTCGCCTTCCAGCGTCGCCGGCAACGTGAAGGTGCCCATCGTCCGGTAGGTCTCGATCGATTTTTCTTTCGCCGCCCGCCCGCCGCGGATGGCGAGCTCGTTCAGGCGGTTGGAGGTCAGCGGGCGCTGGTAGGTCCGCTCCTCCCAGTCGTGCTTCCCGACGGGCGTTTCGGGTGCAAAACTACCCCTCAAAATGCGCAAAAAATACGCATAATCAGGCCCTCCTTGGCCCGAAAACGCTTCAATTCGTGCAAAAAAACGCCCCGATTTTTCAAACGAGTGTTTTAAATTGGCGTCCGTACCCCGTCCGAGCACCCACAGCGGCTCGTCATTGAAGGCAATCCGGTTCACCCGTTTCGGGTCAAACCAGCTCCCGGAGGCCTCATAAATGGAGATGGAAGGGTCAAATCCATTCGCATTTCCGCCCGCCGCGCCGATCGATGGAAGGCCTGAAAGTACCTGAAAAGTAAGGGTTTCGCCCGCTTTTGCGTCAAAAGCGTAGAAATCCGATTCGCCTTTTTTGGCGATCATGCCCACATAGTGCGCCGGAATCGCTGCCACCGGCACCGCCGCTTCGGGTGTCTCGTGCGTCCCCTCCGGCTCGCTAAGTATTTCTTTATCAGTAACTTGCAAGGGGAGCGCATTGGAGACGCCGCTCGCTGTTACCAGCCGTAGCGCGTACCGCCCTGGCGCGCCCGCCTCAATCCGCAGCACCGCCGTGGCCTTCTCCGCCCGTTCCACGGTCGCCTTCAATCCCCCCGGCTCAACGAAAACACCCTTTGTTTCCTGTAAGTTAGCGCCGCGGACCGTCACTGCGAACGTACTCACCTGCCTCCCGATGAAGGGATGCATCGACACCGCTCGCGGATCGGCTGCGGTCAAGCCAACGGCGAACGCACACACCAGAAGCAGCGCACGCATGGTCCGTGCAAAAATCCTACCACTGAAATGGTTGAAAACGCAGGGAAGATTCGTTGATGCAGTAGCGAAGCCCGGAGGGGGGAGGGCCGTCGGGGAAAACGTGGCCCAGGTGGGCCGAGCAGCGCCGGCAGGAGACCTCCGTGCGTTCGAGCAGGAGGCTGATGTCTTTTCTTGTCAACAAGTTGCGCGCATCCGCCGGGGCCGTGAAACTGGGCCAGCCGGTGCCGGAGTCAAATTTATCGCGGGAATGGAACAGCGCCGTCCCGCAGCAGACACAGCGGTAGAGGCCGGGTGTGTGGAGGGAGTGGTAGGTGCCGGTGAAAGGGGTGTCGGTGCTGCCCTGGCGGGTGACGTAGTACTGTTGGGCGGAGAGTTGGGCTTTCCATTCCGCCGCGGGGCGGACCAGGCGGGCCACCGTGCGGACCCCCAACGGTTCGCCTAAGTCGTTATATTCCATCAGTTCCACGTTCTCCCCGACCGCCGGCGCCTCCCCCCTCCGGGAAGAAACCGCCACCAAACCGGCAAAAGCGCCGCAACCGATGAGAAACGCGCGCCGCATACCCCCCATTTTCCTTAATCCCGGACTTCCCCGGTAGCCAGGCACCCAGGGAAGTCTGGGTTGGCGTATGATGCTTGACGAGAGATTATGGCTTACCATTCTTTAACCCGGCGGGGGGCGATCGGCGGATTGCTCGGCGGATCGCTGGCCTGGGGCGCGGCGGCGCCGCGGGTTAAGATCACCAATATTGAGTCCTATACGGTTCGGGTACCCGATGGCGGGGCGCCGGATCCATTGCGGGTGTACCGGTATCCGGTAACGCGGGTTTACACCGATGCCGGGGTTACCGGCACCTCTTTCATCGGAATTGCACCGGATTTGCTCAATAACTGGGTGAAACCGACGCTGGTTGGCGATGATTTGTTCGCGATGGACCGGCATATGCGGCATTTGCAGATGGGGTCGGGGGAGTCGCGGACACAGGGGTGGTCCGGGGTGGAACACGCGATGTGGGACGCGATCGGGCGGATCAGCGGGCGGCCGGTGGCCGATCTGCTGGGGCGGGCGCGGGACAGGCTGCGCATCTATCGAACGACCGTTTTTGCCGGGAAACAGGACCAGTCGGATGTGCCGTACGCGACGCAGGCGGCGTTTGCGAAAAGGTTGAAAGACAACGGGTACACGGCCATCAAGATCCGCGCCTGGCGGCCCAATCCGATGGACGATGTCGACGCGGTGGGGGCGATCCGGGCGGCGGTGGGGCCCACCTTCAAGATCATGCTGGACCGGACGGCGGTGCGGCCGGGATGGGTGTGGGATTATCCAACCGCGTTGCGGGTGGCGCGGGGGCTGGAGAAACACAACGCGTACTGGCTGGAAGAGCCGTTCGATGGAATGGACCTGCAGGGGCCGGCGCGGCTGGCGGCGGAGGTGGACATTCTGATCACCGGCGGGGAGTTAGGGCGGACGCTTTATGAGTTTGCTGCGTTTCTGCACAACAAGACGTACGACATCGTGCAGCCGGACACGCGGATTTGCGGCGGAATCTGGGCGGCGAAGAAGATCTCGACGCTGGCCGCCTCGTTCGGGGTTCCGTGCGTGCAGCATGGGACGGGCGGATTCTCGCTGGCGGGCTATATACAGGCCGGCTGTTCGATGACGAACTGCGAATGGCAGGAGATGATCGGGCCGGGGGCGAACCTGCCCACCGAGGAGTGGGCGCCGGGCGAGGTGCTGCTGAAGAATAAGCGGGCATGGCGGGTGGAGAACGGCTATGTCTACCTGCCGGAGTATCCGGGGCTGGGCCTGGATGTGGATGAAGATGCGTTGAAGGAGTATCGACGTGCTTAGCAGACGACTGTTTCTGGCGGCGCTGGCGGCGCCACGGGTGAAGATCACCGGGGTGGACATTTATCCGATCCGGATTCCGGTAAGCGCGGAGGAGGCCGCGGCGGGATTGAACCATGCGTTTCAAGTGGTGGAGATCACGACGGACGGGGGTGGAAAGGGGTACTCGTTTGCGGGGCCGGGGCCGGGGGAGTTGGCGGCGGTGCGGAAGTTGCTCATCGGGGCCGATCTGCACGCGATGGAGCAGCACCTGGATAACGGGCTGACGCGGTGGGGCGGGGTGGAGCACGCGATGTGGGACGCGATCGGCCGGCTGGCGAAGCAACCGGTGCACCGGTTGCTGGGGGGCGGGTCGACGAAGGTGAAGGCGTATGTGACGTGCGTTTGGCCGGGGAAGGCGGATCAGCAGAATGTGACCTACCGCGAGCAGGCCGAGCAGGCATTGCGGCTGAAGAAGGCCGGGTACCGGGGGATGAAGATCCGGGCGTGGCGGCCGAATCCGCTGGACGATGCCGATGCGTGCGCGGAGATCCGGGCGGCGGTGGGGCCGGACTTTGCGATTATGTTCGACCGGACGGCGCATCTGCCGCAATCGGTGGGGCAGCCGGTGTGGAGTTTCGAGACGGGTTTAAAGACGGCGCGGGCGCTGGAGCGGGCGGGGGCGTACTGGCTGGAGGAGCCGTTTGCGCGGGACGACTACGATTCGCCGGCGCGGCTGGCGGCGATGGTCGATATGCCGATCACGGGGGGTGAGGGGTATGTGGGGACGGCGCCGTTTCAACAGTGCCTGGTGAAGCGGACCTACGACATTCTGCAGCCGGAGGGACGGGGTTCGGGCGGGATTTTCACGTGCCGGAAAGTGGCGTTTATGGCCGATGGGTATCACGTTCCGTGCATTCTGCATGGGACGATGGCGCTGATGCTGGCCGGGTGGCTGCAGGCGACGTTTGCGATCGGGGCGGAGTGGCAGGAGGTGGCGCTGATCACGCCGCCCCTGTTGCCGCAACAGCAGTGGGCGGCCGGGGCGAAGGTGCTGCGGAACAAGGAGATGTACCGGGTGGAGAATGGGGAGATCATCGCCTCGGATTTACCTGGGATCGGGTTGGATGTGATACCGGAGGCGCTGGCGGAGTACCGGGTGCGAGGGTAGGGGGCCAGGAAAGAGCGCGCTGGAAATACGGCACGGTGCGTTGGTAAGTAATTGAAACACAACAACATAAAATTGGGGACAGGTGCACCCGGCCCCAATTTTTTTGGGGGTGATGTTTGTAATATACTTGTCACGCTCCGAAATGAGCAGTTAGATTCAGGGAGGTAGGAAGTTGAGCATTAAGGGACCCATACGGCTAGCCGGCTTAGCGGCCTTGTGTGGCTTGATTGCAATGGCGCAATCGTTTACAGCCAGCGTGAATGGAGTCGTTTCCGATGAGTCCGGCGCCAGTATCGCCGGGGCACGGATTCTTGTCACAGACCAGCAGAGAGGTACCGTCTTCAAAGCAGAAGCGGACCCTTCCGGGCGGTTCGTTGTTACCGCGCTGCCGCCCAGCACCTATGTGCTGACCGCGGAGGCAACCGGGTTTAAGAAGTTTTCCAGCGGCCAGTTCACTGTCGCTGTACAACAACAGGCCACGATCAACGCCAAACTTCAGGTTGGCGATGTCACTACGACCGTGGAAGTAGCAGGATCGGCTTCGCTGATCAACACCACCATCTCCAACCTCGGGCAGGTGATCGAAAACAAGTTCATCCTGTCACTGCCGAACCTGGCGCGGAACTCGATGGGCCTGGCCTATCTGACACCCGGCGTGGTTGGTTCGGGCGGACGGCGCGGCGATTCCAATACGAACTTCGTCGCCAACGGCTCGCGGAACTCCACCTCCGACGTCCTCGTCGACGGCGTGACGGTGACAACGGTGGAACAGAACTCCGGTATCACGGATCTGAAATTCTCGCCGTCGGTGGACGTGGTGCAGGAGTTCAAGATGCAGACGAACTTCTTCTCCGCGGAATACGGCCAGACGGGCGGCGCGGTGGTCAACATGGTCACCCGTTCCGGGACCAACGACTTCCACGGCACCGGCTACTACTTCCTGCGCGATGCGGCGTTGAATGCCAACGACTGGTTTTCCAACCGCGCCGGGCGTGCGCTTCCGGCGTTCCACCGCGATCAGTACGGCGGCGTGATCGGCGGACCGGTGATCAAGAACCGTACGTTCTTCTTCGGCGGCTACGAGTACACGAAACAGGAGAGCCCGACGGCCTCGACGATTTCGGTGCCGACGCAGTTGCAGCGGGACGGGAACTTCTCGCAGACCTTCAACGGGTCGGGGCAGTTGATGACGGTTTACAATCCGTTTGACACGGTGACGAACGCGGCGAACGTAATTGAACGCCGTCCGTTCCCGGGCAACATTGTGCCGAAATCGATGAACGATCCGATCGCGATGAAGGCGCTATCGTATCTGCCGGGACCGAACCAGACGGGTGCGGCGTTTACGAATACCGCCAACTGGTTTGGCCAAGGCATCAACACGAGCACGAACCACCAGTTGAACGCCAAGGCGGACCACAACTTCAACACGAACAACCGTGTGAGCGGCCGCTACAGCAACGCGCTGAGCAAGGGCGTGAATCCGAACCTGTTTGGGGACAACAACCCGGCCTACTGGACGGGCGGATCGAACCAGACCAACACGAAGGCGATGGTGGTGGACTTTACGCACGTGCGGAGCGCCTCGACGGTGTTTACGTTCCGTTACGGTCTCACCTATTCGGACTTCCACCGGGATCCGTTTACGTCGTTCGACCTGACGACGCTGGGCTTGCCGAAGAACATGAAGGACACGGCGACCAACCTGGTGTTCCCGCGTTGGGCGCCGGAAGGGTTCCAGGAGTTCGGTACGGAACCGTACTGGATTATGGACCGGCAGGAAGGCGTGCATCACTGGTCGGGATCGATGGCCAAGGTGATGGGCGCGCACAACATCAAAGTGGGCGGTGAGCGCCGTTTCAACCAGTTGGACTATCTGCAGCCGGGCAATCCGTCGGGCCGGTTCAACTATGGCCGCGGCGTGACCTGTAAAGACCGGTTCACCTGTCCCGGCAACGAAGGCAACGGGCTGGCGGCGATGCTGATCGGCTGGACGACGGGCAGCGAATTCCAGATTGAGCCGAAGGCATTTTCGCGGTCGGCCTACTGGGGCTTCTACTTCCAGGACGACTGGAAGGTGACGCGGAAACTGACGATCAACCTGGGGCTGCGCTACGACTTCGACGTGCCGCGCTGGGAGACGCTGGACCGCTACAGCTACTGGGATCTGGACCAGCAGTCGTCGGTGAGGGCCACGGGCTACGACACCAAGGGCGTGATCAAGTTCGTGGACAGCAATCGGCGTTCGCCGTTCGACGCGGACCGGAACAACTGGCAGCCGCGTATCGGCTTCGCTTACGGGGCGAACGCGAAGACCTCGATTCGCGCCGGGTACGGGCTGTTCTACACGCTGTCGCGGGCGACGGTGTTCGGGCGTCCGGGTACGGGCTTCACGATCAACTCGCCGGCGATCTGGACGTTGGATTCCAACGCGACGTTGATTGCGCGGTTGAACAATCCGTTCCCGAACGGACTGCTGCTGCCGCCGGGCCGTTCGCAGGGTGACAACACGCTGCTTGGCTTCGGCGCGAGCACGATTCTGTCGTCGAACAACCGGAATCCGGAGTATCACTCGTGGAACCTTTCGATTCAGCGGGAACTGCCGATGCAGTCGGTGCTGGAGTTGAACTACACGGGGAGCCGCGGCGTGCACTTGTTTGTGCCGATCACGACGCTTTCGCCACTGGCCCCTTCCAACTGGGGACTGGGGCGGACGGCGCTGGCGGCGCTGGTGCCGAATCCGTTCTACGGGCAGATCACCGATTCGCGTTCGCCGCTGAGCCAGCCGACGGTGGCGCGGAGCCGCCTGCTGCGTCCGATGCCGCACTTTGACGGCACGGGCGTGGGTACGGCGGAACCGGCGCGGGGCGACTCCAACTATCACGCGTTGCAGGTGAAGCTGGAGAAGCGCTACAGCCAGGGGCTGACGCTGTTGACGCACTACACCTGGTCGAAGATGATCGACAACGTTTCGCACAGCTCGGGTAACGTCTCGTGGCTGGGTGGATCGACGGCGTTGCAGAACATCTGGGACCTGCGCGGGGAGCGTTCGCTGTCGTCACACGACGTGGCGCACCGGGTGGTGTTGACGGGTGCCTACGAACTGCCGTTCGGGCAGAAGAAGAAGTGGGGCTCGAACTGGAACCGTGTGTTGGACTGGGTTGCGGGCGGCTGGAACCTGAGCGGAATGGCGACATTCCAGAGCGGGATGCCGTTGCAGGTAACGCAGTCCGGCGGCGCGATCTGGGACGGGACGCAGCGTCCGAACCTGATTGGCGATCCGTCGACGACCGGTTCGGTGCAGGACCGTTTGAACAACTACTTCAACCGGGCGGCGTTCCAGCAGCCGGCGGCAGACGTTCCGGGCACGGCGCCGCGGAACCTGAACTACCGGGGACCTGGGATCAGTACGCTGGATGCGGCGTTGCTGAAGAGCATCAACACGTTTGAAGGGCATCGTTTCGAGTTCCGGCTGGAAGCGACGAACTTCACGAACACGCCAATGTTTGGCGACCCGGCTACCGCGTTCGGGGCGACGAACTTCGGGCAGATCACGGGTCTGCGCAATGGCGTGGGACCGCGGAACATGCAGATTGGCTTGAAGTACTACTTCTAGACTGAATCTGCTGTTGGAACAGAAAGCCGCCGGCAGAGATGCCGGCGGCTTTTTTTATCGCAGCACGGCCTGGACATCGCCGCGGGCGAAGGCGAGGCGGGCGAGGGCAAGGGAGGACTCGTAGCGGGCGCGGATTTCGGCGTCTTCGGCTTCGGCTAGGGCGCTTTGGGCGGTGACGGTATCGACGGCCGTGGCGAGGCCGGATTCGTAGCGGAGTTTGGCCAACTCCAGGACCTGGCGGGCCGCGGCGGCCGATTGGGCAGCCGACTGCGCGGCACGGGTCTGGCTATCGTGGACGATTTGCGCCTGGGCGGCGAGGCGAGTGGCGGCCAGTTCCAGGCGGCGCTGCTCCTCCTTCGCCTGGGCCAGCGTTCGCGGCGGATGCGCTGGAGTTCCTGTTCCGCCACTTTGACGCGTTCGGCGGCGGCGCGGATGTCGGGGCGGGAATCGGCTGGACTTCCCAGGTTGGTGGAGAGTTTTGGTTCGGTGAGTTCGGCCACCGGGGTACCGCCCAGGAGTTCGGAGAGAGCGGGGCGGAGTTGGGCGAGGTCCTGCTCAGCGTTGATGAGAGCCAGTTGCTCGGTTTCGCGCTGCTGGCGGTTGCGGGCGACGTCGAGTTGGGAGGAGGCGCCGGCTTTTTCGCGATCGCTGACCTGGGTGAGCAGGGCATCGGCGGTACGGAGGCGGGCTTGGGCGGCGCGGACGCGGCTTTGGGCCTGGAAGGTCTGGAGGAAGAGGCTGATTACGGCGGCCTGGGTTTCTTCGCGGGCGGCTTCGATGTCGAGTTTGGCGGCGGCCGCCTGGAGGCGGGCGGCGCGGATGGAACTTAAAAGGGAGAAATCGAGCACCTTCTGGGTAACGACGGGGCGGGCGTTGAAGGTGCGATAGGGACCGATGCGGTCACTCATTCCGGGGAAGGCGAGGCCGATACCCTGCAGATTGTTGGTCTGGTAGGCAGTAGCGACGACCAACTCCGCTTGTGGGAGGTAGTTGGCGCGGGTGGAGGAAGACTGGGCCTGGCGTTCGAGAAGGCGCAGGCGGGTGATCTGGACGCCGGGGTTCTGTTTGGCGGCCAGTTCCAGGGCCGATTCGAGCGTGAGGGGTTGGGCCGCGGCCATCGCCGCGGTAAGGACGAACAACAGAGAGTGGCGCATGGGGTTAGCTTCCGATGGTGGCGTCAACGCGGAGGCCGACGGGGAGGTCCGTGCCGGGGTCCATGTCGACGAGGGTTTCGAGGACTTTGGTGTCGACGCGCTCGGAGGGCTCGCCGGTGGTGACGTTTTTCTTGCCGAGGATACGGCCGATGCGGGAGACGGTACCAGTGAAGGTCTTGTCGCCGTAGGCGGAGGCGCGGACCGTGACCTTTTGGCCGAGAGAGACGCGGGCGACATCGGTTTCGTCGACATCGACGCGGATGCGGAGGCGGGAGGTATCGCCGAGGACGAGGATGGGGCCGCTCATCTGTGTGGAGACGCTTTCGCCGGTGCGTTTGTGTTTGCGGAGGACGACGCCATTGATGGGGGCGACGATGACGGTTTTAGCGAGTTGGGCCTTGGCTTCGGCGACGCGGGCTTCGGCGGAGACGACCTCGGCTTCGGCGCGGCGGATATCCTCTTCGCGGCTGGGTGCGTTGGCCAAAGAGGCGCGCTGGTGCATGGCTTCGACGCGGGCCTGGGCGACCTGGAATTCGCGTTCGGCGGTCTCAAATTCGGTGCGGGAGATGGCGCCGCGGTCGAGGAGAAGGCGGCGGCGATCCTTTTCGGTTTGGGCCTGTTGGAGGACGGCGCGGGCTTCGGCGACGTAGGCATCCGATTCGCGGCGCTCCTGGAGGCGGGTGCCGTTGCGGAGGCGGTCGAGTTCGGCGAGGCGTTCGGAGACGGCGGATTCAGCGAGGCGGACGCGGGCGGCGAAGTCGGCGTTGACGAGGGAGGCGATTACCTGGCCGCGGCGGACCGATTGGCCCTCTTCGACGGCTACCAGGGCCAGTTTTCCATCGAGTTCGGTACCGATTGATACCTCCTCGGATACGGGTTCGACACGGCCCGGGGCGACGACGGCGCGGGGCGCCGTGGACGCGGCCTGTGCCACCGGTTCACCACCCCCGGCAGGATTGCGAAAAAGAGCGAAGCCGCAGACCCCGAGAAAAGCGAGCGCGGTGATCCAAATGGTGTGTTTCATGCCATTACTTCCTTTTGTTGTTTTTCGTCGGAACCGACGCGGCCGTCTTCGATGTGGACGATCCGGTCGCAGTAGTCGAGGACGCGGGGGTCGTGGGTGACGATGACGACGGCGCGTTGTTTGTGGCGGGCGAGGCCGCTGAGGATTTCGAGGACGGTGCGGCCGCTGACGGAATCGAGGGCAGCGGTGGGTTCGTCGGCGAGGATGATCTGGGGGTCACCGGCGAGGGCACGGGCGATGGCGACGCGTTGTTTCTGGCCGCCGCTCAAATCGGCGGGGTAGCTTTTGCGTTTTTCAGCGAGGCCGACGGAGGTGAGGAGTTCGGCGGCGCGTTTGGCGGGCTCCTTCACGTTCTTGAGCCGGCACATGATGGAGACATTCTCTTCCGCGGTGAGCGCGGGGAAGAGGTTGAAGCCCTGGAAGATGAAGCCGAAGAGGTCACGGCGGAGGGCGGGGAGTTCCTTTTCCGGTAGGCCGACGATTTCGCGGCCGGCGATGCGGACGCTGCCGGAGGTGGCCGAGAGGATACCGCCGAGGATGGAGATGAGGGTGGTTTTGCCGGAGCCGGAAGGTCCCATAAGGACGAGGACTTCGCCGGCGTGGATGTCGAGGGAGACGCCGGAGAGGGCGTGGACTTCGTTGGCGCCGTGGCCGTAGGTTTTGACGAGATTAGAGACAGAGACGAGGGGATTCATGGGGTTAGCCTCGGAAGACCATGGCGGGGTCAATGGTGGTTGCCTTGCGGATGGAGAGGAGCGAGGCGCTCATGCACATGAAGAGCGTGAGGCCGAAGATGCCGAGCGAGACCTGCCAGGGGAGTTTGATGAGAAGGTCTGTATTGGTGGTGGAGTTGACGACGAACTGGGCGATGGCGATGCCGAGGGAGTAGCCCATGACGGCGGCGAGGACGGCCTGGAGGATGATGACCTGATAGATCTGTCCGTTGGTGGCGCCCATGGCCTTGAGGGTGCCGAACTCCTTGAGGTGATCTATGGTGGCGGCGTAGATGGTTTGGGCGACGACAACGATGCCAACGAGGAGGCCGAGGATGGCACCCATGAGGGTGGTGGTTCCGGCACCGGTTCCGAAGACCCAGTAGTTCTGGGTGCGGGAGAGCATCTCCCCGCGGGTGAAGACTTCGACGCCGGGGACGGTGGAGGCGAGGCTGGCCTTGATGGCGGCGAGGTTGGCGCCGGGTTGGGTGCGGACGAGGATAAAGATCGTCTCGTTTTCGCGGAGGCGCATGTAGGTTTGGGCGTTCTTAAAGCTGGTGAAGACGTAGGGGGCGGTGGTGAAGGAGCGGATGCTGTGGGTGAAGCCGACGACGCGGGCGCGTTTGCCGTTCAACTCCAGGGTGTCGCCGATCTTTTCGACGCCGAGTTTGCGTTTGTAGAGGTCGTCGACGATGACGGTATCCTCGCCGCGGAGGGCGTCGACGGAGCCTTCGACGAGGTTCCAGGGGGCGCCCATGGAGGAATCGATGTCGAAACCGGCGATCTGGCAGGATTCGAAGGCGCCGTTGGGGAGTTTCCAGTTGAGGAAGAAGAGGGCGAAGTTGGCGGTTTGGACGACGCCGGGGACCTGCAGGGCTTTCCAACGCTTGGATTCGGCGATGGGGGAGCCGCCGTTGACGTGGGGGATGCCGGGGGCGGAGATCCAGAGGTCGGCCGAGTTGTGTTCGACGATGTTGGCGGAGGTATCGAGGAAGCCGAGGAACATGCCGAACTGAACGGCGATGAGGACGAGGGCGAAAACGATACCGGTGAGGGTGACGACGAGGCGGACTCGGTCGTGGAGGAGGTTTTTCCAGGCAAGAATGTTCATCGGAAATCGTCCTTAGATCAGTTACTGAACAGTGTTCAGTTTAGCACGCGCGTTCTCCGAGTCAAGAAAGATCAAGACTCGGAAAATTATTTACGCGCGTAATCCGCGGACGATCGTTTCGACGGAGCGATCGATGAGGGCTTCCTGGGAGGGCCAGGGGAACTTGTATTTGCCGTGGTCGTTGATGAGTACGGAGGTGATGCCGTGGAGGTGGGCCCAAACAGTGATGGCGTCGGAGAAGGGGTCACCGGGGACGAAGATACCGGCGGCCTGGCAGCGGGCGATGCAGCGGCCGAGGTGTTCGAGGGCTTGCATGCCGAGTTGGTTAGGATCTTCGAGTTCGGAGTATTCCTGGGGTGTTTCGGCGCCGAAGACGAGTTGGTACTGGTGGGGGTGTTCGAGGCCGAAGGCGATATAGCAGCGGATACCGGCTAGGAACTGGTCGAGGGGGGAGAGTCCGCGTTTTTCGATTTCGTCGAGGCGTTCGATGAGGGTTTCAAAGGTCTCGGTACAGATGGCGGCGACGATTTCGGTTTTGTTTTTGAAATAGAGGTAGATGGTGGAGGCGGAGTACTCGATGCGGTCGGCGATGCCGCGCATGGTGACGCTTTCGTACCCGTTCTGGAGGAAGAGTTCGATGGCAGCTTCGAGGATTTTGTGGCGGAGGGCGTCCTTTTCACGGGCGCGACGTTCGGCGATACCCATACGGCTTTACCCCAAGTCTTCCCAGATTCGGGGAGCGTTGTCAATGCGAGGGAGGGGCGAAGCCGGGGCAGCGGAGGACGGGGAGGGAGGGATATTTGCGGAAGGAGTTATCCGTAAGGGCGAGGCGGCACAGGATGTAGGTAGTGCCCTTGGGGGAGGGAATCTGCTGGTGATGGCGGCAGGCGGCGCAGAGGCCGCGGATGACATTCAAGGGTTGTTTTCCTGTGGGGGCGGCGGATCGAAACGGATGACCGAATCCGAACCGAACTTCTGGTAATTGGAGTATTCGACCCGCATACGGAGGCGAAGCGGACCGTTGCGGAAGGGGAGGGTGTCGTCGGCGAAGGTGAGCGCCGGGAACCAATACCCGTCAGGCATACGATGCCGGAGGGTACGGAAACGCGGGAAAAGATTTTCCTTTTTGGTTCCAAGGACTTCGGGGACGGCCTGGCCCTCACTCTGGACGACGGAGAAGTCACTTTGGGCGATCCAGAGGAGGCCCTGGAAGAGGCGCTGGCCATCGAGGATCTGGCGGGGCTTCACTTCGAGGACCCAACAGGGGGTGTTCAGGACGGTTTCCTCGCCGCGGTAGGCGGTGGAGTACATCCAGAGGCGGTCCTTGGTAAGGAGGAGGGGCTGGATTTCGCGTAGGTCGCGGTGGTCCTCCTCCGTGAGGATAAGGCGGACGAGGGTGGAGGACGGCTTGCCAATGACCTTCTCGCTCCGTTCGCCGGCGGGGGAGAAGATGACCTCGCGGGTTTCGCGGAACTCGCCTGCCTTCTGACCTTTAGCGGAAATCTCCTCGATGAGGACCTTCTGCTGGTAGAGGTATTGGGAGCGGATCTCTTCGCTGGCCGATTCGCGTTCAGCTGCTTTGCGGGCGAGGCCGGGGGGAGGGTCGGCGGCGGCAGCGATGGCGGATACTAATAACATGCAAGCCGCCCCGCGGATGAGTGCGCTCCTGGTGTCTCTGTCGACGATACTGCCGTTGGCGGGGATCGGCGCGGCGGTGTACATGCAACAACAGAATATCCCTGTTGGGCAGGCGGCGGGCATTATTGTGGCGTTTCTGGTGGAAGCGGGGCTGTTTTTGGCGGCGGGTTCGGCGGCGGCGCGGGCGCGGATAGGGGAGTGGGAACCGTGGCATGTGGCGGCGGGATTGACGCTGATCACGGGCTGTACATGGGTACTGGCCGGAGGCGGGGCATGGTGGCAGTTGGCGGGGACGATGGGGATTACGGCGGCGATGGCCTTCTGGTACCTGCGGTTTCCCGGGGTGGACGTGCCGATTTTCGTCCTTTACGGGGCCGTGGCGCTGGGAAAAGCGTCGGCGGCGCTGTACTTTGTACCGTGGCCGAAGGCGCCGACACCGATTATCGGGGAATTTGCGTGGCTGCGCACGCTGCTCTTTGCCGTACTCCTGTTCCGGCGGCCGTTGCTGGACCGGTTCGGGTTCCTTCCAACGACGGAAGAGTGGCGGGCCGGGGTGAAATGGTTCCTGCTGTTTGTGCCGGTAGCGCTGGCGGTAGGTATTCCTATCGGGTTTGCCAAGCTGCGGACGCTGCCGAGCGATCCGGCAAAACTGGCGCTGGCAGTGGTGGGGACGTTCCTGGGGCATTTCATTTTTGTGGCATTGCGGGAGGAGGTGCTGTTCCGGGGGATGATGCTGGGGAAACTGAAGGGAAAGCTGGGGGCGACGTGGGGAATGGCGGCGAGTGCGGTGATATTTGGCGCCGTCCATCTGCCGTTCGGACAGTTTCCCAACTGGCGATTTGCGCTGGTGGCGGCGATTGCGGGGTATTTTTACGCGCGATCCTATGAAGAGACCGGATCGGTGCGGAGCGCGATGCTGACGCATGCGCTGACAAACGTGATGGCGCGGGTGTTTTTAAGCACCTGAGGCGAGGGCATCGATGTTCCGCCACTCGTGGCGGCGGACGCCGGGGTCGCCGGGGGCGTTGGCGCGGGCGAGCATGGCCTGGGCGACGGTGGCGGCGGGGATACCGCGGTAACGTTCGAGGGGGCCGGCAAGGGCAAACTGGAGAGAATCGACGACCACCTGGGCGATGCGCTCGAAGGGCCGAGCCTCCGTGCGGGTGCCGAGGAGGAAACTCGGCTGGAAGATGTCGAGCCACTCGAAGCCGAGCGCTTCGATATCGCGTTCCGCTTCGGCTTTGACGCGGAGGTAGAAGTTGGGGGATTTGAGGTCCGCGGCGACCGAGGAGACGAGGAGGAAATGGCGGGCGCCGTTGGCGCGGGCCCACTGGGCGAAGGAGAGGACGTAACCGTGGTCGACGGCGCGGAAGGCGTCCTTGGAGCCGGCTTTACGGATGGTGGTTCCGAGACAGCAGAAGGCGGCATCTACGCGGGCGGGGGGGAGTTTACCGACGGCAGAGAAATCGGTAACGCGCTCCTGGAGCCGGGGATGGCTGCGGTGCATGGGTTTGCGGAGGATGGCGAGGACGGGGTCGTAGCGGCCGCCATCGAGGAGACGATTGAGGACGTGATGCCCGGTGAGGCCGGTGGCACCCGCAATGGCCGCTGCGCGCATGTAGATATCCTAACCTGCCCGTCAACTTTTCTCCGCCGGGATACGTCGTATTAAGCGAGTGCGGATTTTAGCTCTCCTCTACCTCCTCCCAACAATCATTTCCACCGCCGCTCCGGTCTGTCCGGCCGGGACGGCGGTGGGTTATTTTCGTTTGGAAGCGCGACGGCCGGACGGGGGGTATGCGATTCCGATCGACCGGGTGAACCGGCTGCAAAAAGGGGACACGATAGTGTTCTACCCGTCGGATCCGCCGGTGCCGACCGATGTGAGCGGGGCGCGGGTAGCGCTGATGCTGTTAACGCCCGCAACCGGGGAGTTGCGGCTGCTGGAGACGCGGAAGGCGACCGGGCGGCAGGAGTGGGTGCTGCCGGAGGACGCGGCGGCGCTGGGCGTGGCCTATGGGCCGCGGGGTCTGGACGAAGACAAAATGCGGAACGCGGCGACGAAGGATCCGGAGCTGATCGCGCAATTGGCCGATTATTCGGAGAAGACGGCGCAGACGGAGATCGTGCTGTCGGCGTTGTCCGGACGGCGGCAGAATGACGACCGGGCGGTGGACGCGGCGCTGCAGGGGCTGGCGTCAACGGGGGGCGCATCGAAACTGGACCGGAACGCGTCGCTGGATCAGCAGACCCTTTCGCTATTCCGGACGATAAACCCGGCGATTGGGGCCTACGATCCGCTGGCGCCGGAGCCGCAGCAGCGGTGGCAGCAATCGGCGACGCTGGCGACATCGGTGGCGGGGCTGTTCTTCGGGAATACGGTGGGTCTGGCCGGTGGCGGGGCGGCGTTGTTTTTGAATATGCGTTCGATGATGTTTCCGAAGACGGAGCTGCGGTCGGCTTTGCTGCGGGAGGCGCCGGAGCCGGCGCTGTGCGCGGCGAAACCGAGCGCGAGCCGGACGAAGTTCGCCTATTTGTGGGCACGGCAGTTGCCGCAGGGGACGCCGCCGAAACTCCGGCTGACGAAGACGGTGAATCTGGCGATCGGGTTGCCGGCGGTGATGGCGGTGGAGGGAACGGAGGCGGAGTTAACCTCGGCGGGCCGGACGTTCCGGTGGAAACTGGTGGACGGGAGCGGGAAGGCAACGGTGATTCCGGTGACGGTGCCGGCGAAGGAGTCCGCGCTGCGGGTGACGTTGATTCCAAAGACCTTAAAGGCCGGGACATACCGGCTGGTGGCCGAATGGGACTGGACGACGGTGGAGGTGGCGGGGGAGATCCGGCTGCACCCGGTGCCGGACATCTCGACGCTGCGACTGACGCCGGATTCGGCGGACCGGCTGGTGACAAACACGGGACCGGTACGGGCGCGGCTGGCCGGGGCGCCCACCTACTTTGTGCAGGCGCTGCAACTCTTGCGGCTGGGAGACGCGCTGGCGAAGCCGATGCCGCTGGCGTTTGCGGCGAGCGCGGAGGGAGACTGGCTGGAGTTTGAGGTGAATACCGCGGGACTGGCGATGGGGCCGTATAGGTTGACGATCGGACAGCAGGGGGGCGCGAAAGCCGAATTGGCCGTGGCCGTGCAGGCGCCGCCGCCGGCGATTGAGAATTTACCGGTACCGGTGCACGAAGGGGAGACGCGGACGGTGACGCTGGCCGGGCGGGGGCTGGAGCGGATCGAGAAGTTGATGTCGCGCCACGCGCGAATCGACTGGAATCCGGCAACGCGGCAGGCGGCGGTGACGGTGGCGGCGAAGGCGCCGGCGGAGATTGATATCGAGGCGCAGGTGGAGGGGCGGCACCAGCCGTTACGGATTGCGGCGGCGTTGCGGGCGTTGGGGCCGAAGCCGGTGATTACGGGTGTAACACGGGCTCCGCAGCAGGCTGGGGTGGTGGAGCGGCGGGAAAATGAGGTCGATGTGGCGCAGGCGGCGGCATTTTCGTTGCAGGTGAAGAATATGGCGCCGGGGGCGCGGGTGGTGTTGGGTTGTCAGGAGAAAGGGGCGGCGGCACCGGCGGCGGAGGCGAAGCCGACCGGGGTAGATTCGTTGTACTTTACGATTGCGGCGGGCACGGCGCCGGGATGTACGTTGACGGCGAGCGTGGGCGGGAGCGAAGCGGTGACGTTGGGGCGGACGGTGGCGCTGCCGTTGATTGCCGGATTTGCTTTGACCGACGAAGCGGCGGGGGACGGGTTCAAGGGAACGTTGACCGGTAAGGGGTTAGAGGCGATTGGCCGGACGGGTTGGACGGCGGACGGGGGGCGGGACGTGGCGGCGCTGCCGATGCCGGAGGGCGAGGGGCAGAAGTTGGAGATCGTGATGCCGTGGCCGGCGCCGGCGCCGCATGCGCCGTTGCGGATCTGGCTGCGAGGGGAGACCGAAGCGCGGCTCACGACGGCGCGGTATTAACTAGCGGAGTTCGCCGAGGGCTTTGGCCATGTCGGTATCTTCGGCGGCCATGGCGGCGTTACCGAGGGCTTTGAAGGCGGCGGCGCGGTTGCGATAGGCGTTGGCGTAGTTGGGGTTGAGCTTGATGGCGGCGGTGAAGTCGTCCACGGCGCCTTTGTAATCGGCGAGGCGCAGTTTGGCGTAGCCGCGGCCATTCCAGGCGAGGGCGAGCTTGGGATTCTTGTCGATGGCGGCGGTGAAGGCGGCGATGGCGCCTTTGAAATCGTTGGCGGCGGAGAGGCGGCGGGCCTCTTCCTGGAGTGCGGCGGGGGTTTCGGGCGGGGCGGGTTTGGTCTTTGCGGGCTTCGGTTCGGGATTGGGCGCGGCAGGCTTGGCGGGCTCCGGTTTCGGCTGTGGCTTCGGCTCTGGTTTCCCTTCCGGCTTCGTTTCCGGGGCCGGCTCGGGCTTGGGGGGGGCGGCGGCGAGAGTGACGGGGGCGGGCTTGGAGGCGCTGCGTTCGGCGACTTTCTTGCGTGCATTCAACAAGATACCGAGGACCTCGTTGTCTCCGGGGGCGAGTTGACTGGCGCGTTGGAGGTCGCGGACGGCGAGCTCAAAGTTGCCGTTAAGGTAGTAGGCGCTGCCGCGGGCGAGCCAGGCTTCCATCATGTCGGGGGCCATCTGGATGGCTTTGCTGCGGTCAGCGTAGCCTTCGTCGTGGCGGTTCAACATGTGGAGGGAGCCGCCGCGGGCGATGTAGGCGCGGGGGTTGTCGGGTTGGAGACGGATGGCCTCGGTGCGGTCGGCGAGGGCATCGGGGATGCGGTTGAGGGCGACGTAGCTGGCGGCGCGGGCGAGGCGGAGGTTGGCGTCGTTGGGGGAGAGTTCGATGGCGGCGGTGAGGTCGGCGATGGATTCCTCGCCGCGGTTCAGGCGGCGGTAGGCTTCGCCGCGGAGGAACAGAGCGCGGGAGTCCTTGGGCTGGAGAGTGAGGGCGGCGGAGAGTTCCTTGACGGCGAGTTCGAACTGGCCGAGTTGGCCGTAGGCGAAGCCGCGTTCGACAAGGATTTCGGGGGAATCGGGCTTGTGGGCGAGGTAGCCATTGAAATCGTCGATGGCTTCGCGGAAGCGGCGGAGGGCCATGTAGGAGGAGGCGCGATCCTTGAGGGCGGCCGGGTCGTTAGGCTGGATCTGCAGGGCTTCGGTGAAACTGACGAGGGCGGGGCCGTGCTGGTTGGAAGCGGCGAGGATGCGTCCCTGGGTGAGCCAGACGGCGGCGGTCTTGTAGCCGGCGGCGATGGCGGCATCGAGATCGGCCTTGGCTTCGCGGAGGCGGGAGGCCTTCCAATGAATGGTTCCGCGGCCGGCGAGGGCTTCGCCGTCGGAGGGGGAGGAACGGAGAAGGGCGGTGAGGTCGCTGAGGGCGGCCGCGTCGCGGCCCAATTGCAGGTAAACGCGGGCGCGGGCGCGTTGGGCTTCGGAAAAGCCCTGGCGGTAGAGGATGGCGGTGGTGAAATGTTCGAGGGCGTCGTTCCAGCGGGCGGCTTTGGCGGCTTCCTGGCCGTCGGCGAAGGCCTTGTCGGCGCGGACGTCGTCGGTATGGGAGCCGGCACCTTGCACGGACTGGCCACTCGCCGGTGGAGGCGTTGAGAGAAGGCAAGCCAGGAGAATCGGGCTCAATCCGCGTACTACCATCTACCTCAGCTTAACGTAGGCGGCCCGCTCTGGCGGGTGAAGAGACCCGGACTTTTCTGGAATAAAGGCGGACCGCGGCGGGGCCGATAAACACGTGAGGCCATCCGATGGATGTATTTCACATCAAGGATCCGCAATCGTTGCTACTCCTGGGCGCCGTTCGACCGGCGGGGGTGCTGGTCTGGCTTCCGTTTGCTGTGGAAGAGGCGGAGCCGGAAGGGCTTTTGGAGGAGATACAACGGGTGTATCCGGGGGTGCCGGTAGCGTTTGTGCGGGCCGGCGGACGGGCGAGCGAGGCGGTGCGGCTGCTGCGATTGGGTGCCGCGGAGTATTTTGACGAACCGGCGGCTGCCGAGGAATGGTGCCCTCGGCCGGTATGCGTGGCGACGGCCGAACCATGGCGGGAGTTCCTGGTGGGGGATTGTCCGGCCATGCAGCCGGTGTTTGACACGATTCGGATACTGGGGCCGCGGCGGAGTACGGTGTTGATCCAGGGAGAGACGGGGACGGGAAAAGAGATGGTGGCGCGGGCGCTGCACGCGGCGAGTACACGGGCGGCGGCGCCGATGATTTCGGTGAACTGTACGGCGCTTCCGGACACGTTGCTGGAGGCAGAGCTTTTCGGACATACGCGAGGGGCCTTTACGGGGGCGATGCAGGCGCGGGTGGGGCGATTTGAACAGGCGCAGCGGGGGACGATCTTTCTGGATGAGATCGGGGACCTTCCTTTCGAAATTCAGGCGAAGCTTCTGCGGGTGCTGCAGGAGCGGGAGTGCCAGCGGTTGGGGTCGGGCGAGACGGTGAAGCTGGATGTGCGGGTGATTGCTGCAACCAATGCGGAGTTGGAACACCGGATTGAACACGGGAAGTTTCGGGAGGATTTGTACTACCGGCTGAACGTCGTTCCTATCCTGATTCCGCCGTTGCGAGATCGCTGGCAGGATATTCCCTTGCTGGTGGAGCACTTTCTGGAGAAGATCTGCCGGGCGGAGGGATTGCCGCCCAAGCGGGTGTTTGCCGAGACGGTGGAGATTTTGCAGCGCTATGGATGGCCGGGAAACGTGCGTCAACTGCAGAACACGCTGGAACGGGCGGTGATCCTAAGCGGGGAGCGGAGGGAGCTCTATCCGGCGGACTTTTCGCTTCCGAGGACGGCAGGCACGCCTGCGGCGCCACCCGCGGTGACGGCGATTCCGGCGGCAGGGGTGGATCTGCAATTGACCGTGCAGCGGCTGGAACGGACCTTGATCGAGCAGGCGCTGCGGCGCACGGGCGGGAACAAGAGCCAGGCGGCTGACATTCTCGGCATGAAGCGGACGACGCTGACGGCGAAGATGCGAGCCTTGGAGGCAGCGGCGATGTAGGGATCGCTCAGCGCTGGAGCGGATCTTCCACCCAGGGCGGCGTCGCCTGCATGAGGCGGCCGAGTTCGGGTTCCAGGCGTTCCATGGCGCACTTCATTTCCCAGGCAACTTTGCGATAACTGAAATGCCCTTTGACACCACTCCGGATCCGGGCAATGTACTCGGCTTCGGCGAAATCCATCTTGAAAAGGAACCGGCTGCGTGCACCGAACGGCAGCAGGTAGTCCGAGCCCGGGGAGGGCAAGGAACGCATGGCGCCCAGCGCGCCATCCATGGCGCGGCGGTAAGTGTCCTCCATGCCGGAGGCGGGCACCACATCGGGAACATCGTAGCCCAAGTCGCCGGAGTAGGCCTGGCGATACTGCTGGCAGCGGCGGTGGCGATGGAAGTCGCGGTAGGCGCCGATATCCATCACTATGTCGTAGCAATAGAGATTGCCGCGGAACTCACGGAGCAGGTCGTCCCGGCGGGAGCGGGAACGGACGGCGGTGTCGATCACTTCGGCGCGAACGGCGGCGGAAACCCCGGCGGCCCATTCATAAAGAGCGCGGAAGGACCAGTTGCAGACGGGATAGAGCAGCGTGGCGACGATATCGGCAACGGTGTCGGTGGGTTTAAGGAGATCGAGGGGTTCGCTATCGGGGGAGCCGAACGAACCGAGGTTTTGGGCGGCCCAGACCCGAAGATCGTTGCGCGAATTGCGGAGGTGCTCGTCGGCAGAGCAGTATTTGGCGAGCGTGGGAGCCAGCGGCTCGGCCGGGAGTTCGAGATTCCACTTGCAACCGGGTTCGGCGGCGCAGGCCGCGGCGATCTCGTCGCCGATCTCCCGCATTTCCGCGTAGGGGGAGGCTTTCAGGCGCTGAATCTGCTTTTCCAGGGTGCGGATGGAGGTAACCTGCCCAACATTGGTAGGTACACCCCAGAAGAGGAGGTAACGAGCGACATCGAATGCGCGGGCGGTGATGTTGCGCTGGTAGGCATCGGGCTTCATCTCTTCCGGCCGGGGTAGCTGGCTGGAGAGATAAGCGAACGCGGCGTCGTGGACTTCGCGGTAGGCGGCCATCAGATCGTCGCCGGCGGCCTGGTAGATGTAGGCTTCCTGCGGCGTGAATTCTGGCGGCGTGATAAAGCCGAGCTTGCCAAAGTCCTGATAACGGGAGGACTTAGCCTGGCCGTCCCAGAGGGGTTCGTCCTCGACTTCGGCGGCGGCGAGTTCCGAGATTCCTTCGAAACACATGACGATATGGCCAAGGTCGGCGATGGAAGCATGGCCGTACTGGAAGTAGAAGCTGTCGAGGAATTTGGAGGAGTCGTGGGTGCGAACCCAGGCCAGGGATTCGACGATCGAGTCAGCCGAGCGGCTGTAGCGAGCCAGAGCATAGGCGCTCTTCTCCGGCGGCATCGGAGCGATCGCGAGTATCTGCCGTCTGTTTCGTTCAGGCATACTGGAAGATCCAGAATTCTAATGATACTCCGCATCCGAAAGATTCACGCTGACGCTGTGCTGCCGAAATATGCCCACGGTCCTGAAGAAGACGCCGGGATGGATCTCTGCTCGGTAGCCGATGCGCTGCTGGAGCCCAATGTTCCCCAGGCCGTGCCGACGGGGCTCTCCATCGAACTGCCGCCGGGATACGAGGCACAGATCCGGCCGCGCTCAGGCTTGGCGTTCAAACACGCGATCAGTGTCCCGAATAGTCCGGGAACAATCGATCCGGGGTACCGCGGAGAGGTGAAAGTCATCCTGATCAACCTGGGCAAGCAGCCATATCAGGTCACCAAGGGCGACCGGATTGCCCAGATGGTGGTCGCGCGCTATGAGGCGGTGGAAATTCAGGAAGGGGATTTGACGGATACCGAGCGAGGCGCGGGCGGATTTGGTTCGTCCGGACGTTAGTCGCGGGACGTTGACCAGTTTCGGCTTTCGTTTGCGCATAGGGAAGTGATGGAACTTCCCGTAACCAAATATCATCCTGACCCGGTCGCGACCGGGAGCGTCCAGGCCGATGACAGCAAGCCCTGTCTGTGCTGCAACCGGAAACGGGGCTACGTCTACACCGGGCCGGCCTATTCGGAGATCTTCCACTATCTTTCCGGTTCCCTGTGTCCGTGGTGCGTGGCGGACGGTTCCGCTGCAAGGCAGTTCCGGGCGGAGTTCACGGATACCGGGACTTTGGACGGTGTGCCGGAATCGGTGGTGGAGGAATTGGGGAAACGCACGCCCGGTTTCGAAGCATGGCAACAGGAGCAATGGCTCACATGCTGTCAGGATGCGGCCGCCTATCTGGGGCGCGCTGGAGCGGCGGAACTGAAAGGCGAGTTTGCGGGCGCGGTACCGGCGCTGAAGAAGTGGATCAAGGACGAGTACGGGATCGGCGGCAAGGATCGGGACGAGATGATCGCCGGGCTGAAGAAGGACGGGGAGCCGTCGGCATACGTCTTCCGTTGCCTGCACTGCGCGAAACTGCTCGCCTATGCCGATGAGGCCTAGTTGCCGCTCCGCTCCTTGCGCACGATGGTCATACCGGTGAAAAAGACGACAATACCGGCAATCGCGAACAGGACAAACTTTCCGAACGTCGGCCAGTTGTAGCCTTTGAACGGCTCAATACGGTCGGGCCGGTCCGAATCGGTATAGAACTCGTAGGTCTGGCCGACCTGGAGGTGGCGGCCGCGGTAGGCGGCGCGGGCCTCCTCTTCCGACGCGGCGCGGACCGGAGTGGTGATATTGGTCCGCTGTTCGCCATCGGGCGAGGTCCACTTCAGTTGCAGGCGAAAGGCGTACACGCCCTGTTGCCGGAAGCCGATATCGTTGCCGACCACCTGAGCCATGATGTGCCCGGAGCGCTGCAATTCCATATGCGGGCCCAGGATCCCGATGATTCCGAGGCCGGTGAGGAACAGGCCCAGATAGGTAAACGTCTTGCCTAAAACCCGTTTGGAGACAACCATATGCGCAATCTCCAGTATGGCGGATTCGGTATTGTCTCAACTCCGGCGGGGAGGCGGCGCACGGCCGGGAGGAGGTACTACGGGCTAGGGCATCAATAGGTCAAAGCGGGCAAGCCAGCCGGCGGCGTCGTGATTTTCCTTTGCCGCCGGGGCGGCCATGGCGCGGGCCTCCGCGGTTTTTCCGCGGCGAAAGAGGAGGCCGGCGTACAGTGGGCGGGCGGCCATTTCATACGGAGTTTCCAGAAGTTCTTCGAGCAGAGGCTCGGCCTCGGCGTCGCGCCCGGCGAGGAGGAGGCTGGCGGCCAGATAGAGCCGGGCATCGTGGCGGTTGTCGTCGTACTCCAGCACCTCGGTGAAGGCAGGAATGGCGTAGTCCCAGCGCCCACGGCGGTAAAAGGCGAAGGCGGCGCGGAACTGAATTTCGGCCTCGTCTTCGGTCTCGCCGGAGTGCAGTTCCGGAGGGGGCGGCGGGGTGGTGATCCGGAGATCGAGATGGCGGTCGTAGACAGGGCGGAAGTTCGGGCGTTCAACCGAGCAACCGGTGAGGAACAGTACGCCGAGCACCATAATGGCTGCCCCGATGAGCCGGCGTCCGGGCTGGCGTTCGCCCAGGAATTTGGCGCCGAGCAGAGCGCCGAGGACGATACTGATCTCACGCATCGGCGCAACGCGATGGAGCGGGGCGAGGGTGAGAGCGGTGAGGATAAGGATATAGCTGAACGGGTTCATGGCGCCAATCAGGATCAGGCGTATCCGATCCTGGGTCCAGACGCGGCGGGTCTCCGGCCAGCGCCGGAGCGCAAGGGGCGCCAGTACCAACGCCCGGGAGAGATCCGTGGTCCATTCCATCATCACCGGCGGCAGATGGAGCGCCGATACCGCATATTTGTCCCACAAACTGTAAGTGCCGATCAAGAGCCCGGTGGCCATACCCCACATGGCGGCCACGCCTACCCCTTCGCCGCCGCGGAGGAAGAACAGCACACCGCCGCTGATGAGGGCGATACCCAGCCAAGCCGAGTGCGACGGCGTCTCGCCGTAGAGGGCCAGCGCGCCGAGCGCGGCGACCAGCGGTCCGGAACCGCGGGCGATGGGATAGACCAGCGACAACTCGCCGTGGCGGTAGGCCTGCTGGAGACAGACGAAATAGAGAAGCTGCCAGAAACAACTGCCGGCCAAGGCGGTGGCGTCGCGCCAGCCGAGCCGATGCCACTCGGCGGCATACTCGGTGAGGGCCCAGGGTCCATAGACCAGAGTGCCCACCAGGGAGTAGAGCCACACCACTTCCATGCCGCCGCGGACGCGTTTGGCCAGCAGGTTCCATGTGGCATGGATGCACGCCGCGGAAAAAACAAGCAAAAGGGCGTGCGCCGGCATCCTTCTATATTCGCCGACAATAAAAGCATGAGCAGCGACGCGCGCTTCCACGAACCCAATATCACGCTTTCCAAGATCTACACCCGGACCGGGGACGAGGGGGAGACGTCGCTCGTAGGCGGACAACGGGTGCCAAAGGATCAGCTCCGGATTGAGGCCTATGGGACCGTGGACGAGTTGAACGCGGTGATCGGCGTGGCGATTACGTCGATTCCGGAGGATGTGCCGGGGCTGCGGTTGCTGGCGGCGCGGTTGACCCGGGTGCAGCATGAGTTGTTCAACCTGGGGTCGCTGCTGGCGACGCGGATGGAGGACCTGCGTCCGGGCCAGCCCGTGGTGACGGCGGAGGAGGTGACGCGGCTGGAAGGAGAGATCGACGAGGCGAACGCGGCGCTGACGCCGTTAACGAGCTTCGTTGTGCCGGGCGGGTGCCGGTTGAACGCCGAATTGCATGTGTGCCGGACGGTTTGCCGGCGGGCGGAGCGGCGCGTGGTGACCCTGGCGGCGCACGAAACTATTCCTCCGGAAGCGGTGCAGTATCTGAACCGGCTGAGCGATGCTCTGTTTGTCTGGAGCCGTTTTGCCAGTTTGCGATTGCGGCAGCCGGAAACGCTGTGGCGGCCGAATCAGGCGTAAGTAATTGAAAACAAATAACCGATAGTACGTCGGTTCAATCGATAGTCCTAGGTACCAAATCGAAAAATGTAACTGTCCACCGGTACTGAGGCATGAGTGACCAAAACGGGCACGCTCCGCAGAATGAAGTTGTCGAAGAGATAACTACGGAGTCTAAGAAATGCCTGGCAGCCTCGTCACCCTGATCATCCCCTGCTACAACGAAATCGACGGACTTCCGCAATTGATGCGGCGCCTGACGGCGATGCACGATGCGGGGCAGATGGAAGGCTGGGAAGTACTGTTCATCAACGACGGCTCCAAAGACGGCACACGGGAGGCCCTGAACGAAATCGCCCGGGAATACTCCTGGACGCGGGTGATCCACCACGGTGTGAACAAAGGTCTGGGCGCGGCGGTGCGGACGGGTTTTGAAAACGCTCTGGCGCCGGTGGTTTGCACGATGGACAGCGACTGCACGTTTGCCCCGGAGACCCTACCGAAGATGGTCCGGATGCTGAACGAAGGGGCGGATCTCGTCACGGCCTCGCCCTGGCATCCGGAGAGCGCGAACGGTTCGGTGCACCCGGCGCGGAAGGTGTTGAGCCAGGGCGCCTCCTGGATCTATCGCAAGCTCTTGAGCAACGATGTGCACAGCTTCACCCCGATGCACCGGGCGTACCGGCGGGAAGTGATCAAGCGCGTAAAGTTCGAATCGAACGGGTTCGCGGCGATCGCCGAGATCATGGTTCGGGCAATGTTCCACGGCTTCCGGGTGAAGGAACTGCCGATGCCGGTGGACCGGCGGCAGTTCGGCGAATCGAAGATCAACATCCTCGATTCGGTGAACGCGCACCTGTCGCTGATGCGCCTGGCCGGTTGGACGACGTTTACGATGTGGGCGGATGCGAAACTGGCCAGCGGCCGTTTCGTGATCGAAGAGTAGTTCAAGTCCCCAAAGTCCGAGTCGAAGAGATTAGGAAGGAGAGATCATGAAGAGCTCACCCAAGAACAATGTGGCCGTCCTCGGCGGAGGGATCTCCGGGTTGGTCAACGCTTACCGATTGTTGCAGCAGGGCAATCGCGTCACACTTTTCGAATCCTCCGACGAACTCGGCGGACTCGGCGGGACGTTCCTGCACGAAGGGCACTCGCTGGAGCAGTTCTACCACGTGATGATCAACACCGATGAGCATCTGCTGGGCTTGCTCAAGGAGTTGGATCTGAGCGAAGAGATCAGCTGGACGGAGACCAAGATGGGTTTCCTGTTCGGCAACACGATCTATCCCTTCAACACTCCTTTCGATCTCCTGAACTTCGGCGGACTGAGCCTCGGCGGCCGGATTCGCACGGCGCTGGGCGCCGCGTATATCGCCAAGTTTTTGAATGACCCGAAGGGCCTGGACCAGATCAGCGTCTCCGAATGGCTGCAGGGAATTTTCGGGATGGAAGTGTTCGAACAGTTGTGGCGGCCTCTGCTGCGCGCCAAGTTCGGCGAGATGTTCGAACACGTTCCGGCCTACTGGTTCTGGACGCGCCTGCGCCGGGAAAAAGGTTCGACGAAAGAAGTGAAGGGGTATGTCAACGGCGGGTACCGGCGCATTGCCGACCGTCTGCGCACCGAAATCCGCCGCCTGGGCGGTGTGATCCGGATGCGGACGCCTGTATTCGCGATGCAGGATACGCCCAACGCTATCCAGATCAACGCCGAAGGGCGCTGGGAGACGTTCGACGCGGCCGTCAGTACCCTGCCGCTGCCGGTACTCCGCCAGATCGTCCGCGGACGTTTGGACGGCGTGGTGCCGAAGCTGAATGTTCCTTATCAGGGCGTCGTTAACGCCGTGGCGATTCTCAAGAAGCGTCTGCAGCCCTACTACTGGAACGCGGTTGTGCAGAAGGGTTTTGCCTTCCAGGGTCTGGTGGAGACCACCCACGTGGTGCCGCAGTCGCAAACCGGCGGGCGTCACCTGGTCTACCTGCTGAACTACTGCCAGAAAGATAGCGACACCTACCGTATGGTGGATGGCGATGTGAAGTTCCAGGCGCTGAAGGCGATGAAAGCGTTCAACCCCAAGTTCACCCAGGACTGGGTGGAAGACATCCGCGTTTTCCGCGCTCCCTATGTGGAACCGGTTTGGCCGCTCGGTTACATCGAGAACAAGCCCCGGATGCGCTGCGGCGACAGCCGGTTGTATCTCTCGACGACGGCGCAGTGCTATCCCCAGGTGAATTCCTGGAACACGATGGTGGGAATTGCCAACGACGTTTCGGCGCGGATGCAGTTCGATCTCGACAACGTCTTCAACCAGAAGGAAGCGCCGGCCAAGGCGTCGCCCTCGCTGGTCGGGGCTGTCTAAAGTAACTTTCATCCTCTGCCGATAAACACCTATGGGTGTTGGATCGGGATTCGCTGGCGTCGCGTTGCATCTGGACTCCATGGCACAAGCCGCCGGGTATCCGGAGAACTATGTCGATCCGACCTATCGGCAGGTGATGGACCGGTTTCTGGACCTCGGGCGGGAGTTTGGCTTCCGCTACTCGATGTATGCGATCGGGCGTGACCTCGAAGACCCGTTCGCCTGCGACCGCCTCCGTGCGTTGGCCGCCGAGGGGCACGAGATCGGCAATCACACCTGGAACCACTACACGGACTTGGGTGCGCTGCCGCCGGAGGAGATGCGCGAGGAGATTGTCCGCACGCATGAGCGGCTGGTGGATGCGGTGGGAGTTACCCCGCGTGGGTTCATTTCACCGGCCTGGTGCTACTCGGCGCAACTGATGCGGCTGTTGAATGAACTGGGCTACCGCTATGACATGAGCCTGTTCCCCTCCCTGCTCTATTACCCGTTCGTCGTCAAGAACGCGCTAAACCACCTGGGACACAGCGAAAAACTGCGGCGGGTGCTGAACCGTCGGGACTGGCTGCAGCCGATCGTCGGTTCGCGGGAACCGCACCTGGAGAACGGCGTGGTTGTCCTTCCGGTACCTACCACCCCGGGTCCGTTGGGCATGGCGGTTTGGCATACCACCGGATTTCTGCTGGGCTGGGAGCGGCACTTCGCGCTTCTGCGGGCGGCGGTGAAGGCGCGGCGATACTTCTATTACGTTGTGCACCCGGCCGATTTGACCTGCGACGAGGACTTCAACGGCTCCGAAAAGATGCACCTGGAGCGGGCCGGCGGCTCCCGCGAAGAGAAGGTGCGGCGGTTACGGGAGAGTCTGCAGGTGATCCACGAAGCCAATCGGGAATGGGTGACCCTGGACCGGATGGCGGAACTGGCGCGCGCGGAGGCGGCGCCGGCGCACCGGGCGGCGTAGGCTACTGCGGCAGTTGCACGGATAGCTGTTCGGCGATGCTGGCGGCGCGATTGCGGAGAAACGGCGCCAGGCCGGGAATATCGAAGGCGGGAACACCGGGCTGGCCAGGTTGGCCAGGCTGACCGGGGCCAACAGGTCCGCCGGTGCGCTGATTCTCGGTCATGGCGCGGTCGAACTGGGCCATGGTGAACATGCTGCGCGTTTCGGCTTCCACGTAGGGGCGGATCCGTTCCCGCAGTTCCGCCATGCGGGCCAGGACGCGTTCGGCCTCCGCTGGCCCTTCCGCCAGTGCCTTCAACTTCCGCAGGTATGCGGCGCGGAACTCCGGTACCTCGAATATGCGTTGCGCCAGCGGGCGCGGCACGTTGGCGCCCGGCGGCAGCGGTTGGCCCGGCGGCGCCTGCGGCCGCGGCAGCCACTGCAGCGGCAGGCGCTGCAAGGCGTCGATGGTCATCCCCATATTGAAGTTGCCGTAGGCTTCGTTCGGGTCCCAGGGGAAGAACATCCATTTCCCGTCGGATTTGCGGTGGTAGAGGTAGTAGTTGTGCCCGGACCCGATGTAGCTGTCCAGGTTGGCCGTCAGGTTGTCGAGGGCAAGCAGAGTGACGGCGCTGTCGATATCCATGGCGGCTTCCAGGCGTTCGCGCAGTTGCTCGCGCGGGGTGCGGTTCAGCAAGTCGACGAAGGCGATCAGGTCGCTCCAGTCGTCGGCATCTTCGTTGTTGTCCTTTTCATATTCCCGGCGGTAGGGCTCGGTGTCCGGGCCGCGCCATTCCAGCGTTCCGCGCGGGTCGCCCTTGTACATGTTGCCGTTTTCGCCTTTGCCGAGGTGGTTCTCCAGGAACTCGCCGTCGATGTCCTCGGTGAGGAAGTAGAGGCCCCAGTAGATCCCGTTGACGTAGAGCGCCGAGTAGTTTGTTCGCGGCGCCTTCAGGCCGGCCTCGCGGGCAATTTCGTAGTAGATCTTTTCGCGAACGTAGCCGGGGTCCTTGAACGCGTTGTGCAGGTTCAGCGTGTCGATTCCCTGGATGCGGCGCCCCTTGACGAACTCGTTCGTCTTGATCTTGAACGACTTCTTGGTGCCCGGGTAGGTCCGGTAGCTGGAGTTTCCTTTGAACCGCACACCCACTCTGTCCATCGTCACCGAGTTCCACACCAGCGTCGCTTCCAGGTACGGCGGATCGTCCTGCCCTTCGAAGTTCGCGCGCAGCTTCTCGTACCAATCCGAGGATTCGAAGAACAGGTAGATATCATGTACGGCGTCGCCCTCAAAAAGCGGGTGGGCTTCCGGGAGCTGCCCCCAGGCCGCCAACGCCAGCGCAGCCGTCAGGAAGAGGGGTTTCATGCCAACATCATACGCGCGACAATCAAATCGTGCTAGACCGACTTCTCGTCGCCGCGGCCAACTGTCCCAGCCAGCCCGGCGCCACCACCCGCAATATCGAACAGATTGTTCACCTTGCTGACCGGGCCGCCAATGCCCACGCCAAGCTCGTGCTGTTCCCCGAACTCTCGCTCACCGGATTCCTGCCCAATCATCCCGAGACCAATCACGCCGCCTGGCTGCGCCAGGCGCTGCAGTTCGCCCGCTCGACGGCCGAACGGCTCGACGGGCCCTCGGTGAAGACCCTCACCATGATGGCGCAGCAGATCGGCATCTACATCGCCGCCGGGTTACTGGAAGACGCCGGCAACGTCCTCTACAACACCCACATTCTGGTGGGCCCGCAGGGCCTGGCCGGCGCCTGGAGGAAGATGCACATTCCGATGTTTGAGATGCCGTTTTACAACGGCGGTCCGGCGCCGGCGGTGGCCGACACCCCGCTGGGCCGCATCGGCATCAACATCTGTTTTGATGCGCTGATCCCGGAGTCCACCCGGTTGCTCGCCGTCCAGAACGCGGAAATTGTCCTTTTCCCCTTTGCCGCTGACCCGCCACCGGTCACCGCCGCCGGCTGGGCCGCCTGGGCCGGACCGGCGCTGCGTGCCCGCTGCCAGGAGAACGGCTTGTTTGGCGTCGCCGCGAACTACACCGGCCACGTGCAGTGTGCCGGAGTAGAGCAGACGTTCCCGGGCGGAGCCATGGTCACCGGCCCGCGCGGCGAGGTGCTGGCCGAACAGTCCGAGGGCGGCAACCTGCTGCTCCAGGAGCTCAGCGCGGCCGACCTGCTCGCCGCCCGCGCCGAACCCGAATACCTATTTCGCTTTCGCCGTCCGGAGCTCTACGGATCCCTGGCGCGCTAGGTTCTCCACCGCCGGCAGCGGCACGCGGAGGAGCACGATGTCCTCCATGTTCTCGGCGTGAATCACGTAGAGATATCCGCCATGCTCCAGCAGTTGCGGGTAGTGGTAGCCGGCGTAACCCGGCTCCTTGCCGCCGTAGCGGTAGATGGTTTCGGTGTCGCGAAGCACCGCCTGGGCGTGGAAGATACGGCCGTCGCGAGAGACCGAGAGGCTGAGCGGAATCCGCTTGCCGGACGGATTTGGATTCGACGCCATGACGTAAAGTCCGCTGCGCAGGCGCAGGACGTTGAATTTGGCCATCGCGTCGGGGAAGTCTGTTTTCACCGGCTCCGTCCAACTCCGGCCGCCGTCGCTGCTGAAGGAACGGAACAGCCGCCGGGAGCGGTTGCCGTCGCGGAAGGCCGCCGTCAGCACACCATCCGGCAGCGTCCACCACACCGGCTCATCGAGACCCTTGGACGCGCCCACCGGCACCGTGCGCCACGCTCCCACATCGCCCAGCATCATGGAAATCGCCATCTTGTGGTCGCGCCGTGACATCATCCACGGGCCGCTGGCCACCGGCTCCGGCGCAAAGTTGTTGATCGTATCCCTGGCGATTACGGCAGGCCCTTCCCACCGGCCATTCGCCCATTTGTATCCCCGCAACTCGAGTCCGGGCCCGAACAGCGGCCTTACGGCCTCGTCCCGCGCCGCCAGCGCCCACAGTTCTCCGTTGCGCACCCACAGGCCGCGGGCGAAGTAGCGGAAATTGGCCGTTTCCTCGCTCGGCGTGACGGTGCCCGCCGCGGACCAGTTCCGGCCGTCGGTGCTGGTGGCGTAGCGCACATACTGGCCGGCCTGCAGGTCCCGCACCCGGTTGGTGCTCCAGATGGCCCAGAACTTCCCGGCGAAGTGCGCCAGGTAGGGATGCATGTTGAATCCGTTGGTTCCTTCGCGCGCCCGGTAGATGGAAATCGTCTCCACCGGGAGGCGTCCGGGCGTGGTGGCGGCGAACATGTGGGAGGCTTCCATGCGGGCGATGAATCCGGCCGTCTCCCGGGCCACCGCTTCGGGGCATTCCACTAGGAGCGAGTGGGTGGCGCCGGGCATCCACACCAGTTCCATTGACGGCTTGTCGGGGATCCGCAACAGTTGGCGGGAGGGCCGGGCCATCCCGCGGTCGCCCCAGACCTGCAGGAACGGCACGGGAGTCGCTGCCAGGATCCCGGCGCCATCCCACATCCGCCACACATTCCCGAACGCCTTCTTCTCCGCCTCGGTCATCTTCACCACGTCGCGCGCCGGGCTGCGGCGGGACGGTGCCCCGGCAAAGGCCTCCGCCTGCACGCGGTGATGCGCCCACCCTTCCATCGGGATCGCACCAGCCACCTGTCCCGGCCGCCGTCCGGCGATTTCAATGGTGAGCATCCCGCCGATGGAATGGCCGCCGACGTAGAATCGCGTGTTGGAAGGCACCACCGCGTCGACGGCAGCCAGCACGTCGCCGGCCAGGTCTTCCATGGTTGGCGCCGCTGCCGGGGGTTGGCTCTGGCCGTGACCGCGCAACTCCACGATGATCACTCGCAACTCCGGCGGCAGTGCGGCGACAAAGCGGTCGAAGACGTGCCGGTCCGCCCAACTGCCCGGGATCAACACCAGGTTCGGACCCTTCCCTTCCCGCACCGAATAGGCGATCCGCGCCCCGTCCGGCCGCCGGACGAAACCGTCTCCCCACGCCGCTAAAGCGGCCAGTGCCAACAGAGTTGCAGTCCGCATTTCAACACGATGATACCGTTCGGCCGGCTTTTACGAATTGGGACTTGATAGGTCACACATGCGAGCTCTCTTCTTCTTTGCTGCCGCCCTTGCCTGGGCCCAGACTCCGCCCAACATCAAGGACGTCATTTCGTGTCCCCAGACCCCCAGTGGCCGCCAACCCTATTCGGTGAACGCCGCCACTTCGGGTGACCTGCGTAAGGTGGTCATCAACTCGCCGAACGCCGTTTGCAACGACGGCACTCCCGCCATCATCTACGTTCGCCCCGCCCGCGCCGGCGCCTCCGAGCCCGATGGTCCCTCGGCAAACCGCTGGGTAATTCACTTCCTCGGCGGCTCCGGTTGCTCCGATTACGAGGAATGCGGAACCCGCTGGTGCGGCATTGGCCAATGGGAAGGCACCTTGATGACTACCAGCTTCGAGGGCGAGTTCCGCAGCCCCTCCGGCCTGCTCAACCGCAATGGCGTTAACCGCATCGCGGACCGGAATCTCGTCCTCGCCAAGTACTGCAGTTCCGATCAGTGGCAGGGCCGGAGGTCCAATGTGGTGTTGACCAGCGAAACCGATCCCTCCAAGTCCTATTCGCTTCACTTCCAGGGCGCCACGATCGTCAGCGCCATCTTCGATGCCCTCGAACGGGGTGTCACCGGACTTCCCAAGCTAACCGATGCCACCGATGTCCTTATCTCCGGCGACTCCGCCGGAGCCAACGGCGCCCGCGCCCACCTGGACCGCCTCGCGGCCCGGTTGCGCGCCAATAACCCGAATATCCGCGTCCGCGGCAACTTCGAAGCCACCTTTGACCCGGATTTCAATGGAAAGCAGGGATTTCCCGCCGGCGACCCGCGCGATCCCGTCTATGCCCGCAAAAAGGAGCAGTATGATCTGGTCCACGCCGGGCTTCGTAATGCGCAGCTCGACGATTCCTGCATGTCCGCTCACCCCACGGCGCAGTACCTCTGTGCCGATAGCGGCTACCTGACACTCAACCACATCACCACGCCGTTCTTCCAGATCATGGACATCCAGGATCAGCTCCTCATCAACGGCTACCAGGACGGGGGAGCCGCGCTCACCGATGTCCAGTTCGGGCAGATCCTCACCGATCAGCTCAACGCGCTCACCAACATCCGCAATACGGCCGTGGAGCGGTCCGCCATCGCCGCCAACCCCGGCGTCGTGGCCCGTAACTGCCGCATTCACGTGACCTATGCGGACGATAACCGCTTCTTCGGCAAAACGCTGCGGGCCAGCGCCACCAGCCCCGCCTACAGCTATTACGAGCTGCTGTGGAACTTCCTGACCGGGGCCACCCCTTCTACGGTGATTGGACCGCGCCCGCCGGACGCTCCCAATCCGCCGGCTACGGAAACGATCTGCGATGCCCGCGCCTCCGCCAGCCCCGCGCTTCCCAGCGTCGTCACCGTTTCCAGTGCCAGCTACGACCTGAATAGCGCGGTGGCCCCGGATTCCATCGTCGCCACGTTCGGCGCCAATCTGACGGCCAATACGGCAACCGCCACCACCAATCCCTGGCCCACCACGCTGGGCGGCCTGCAGGTGAGCGTCACGGACTCGCGCGGCACCGCCCGGCTCGCACCGCTCTTCTACGTCTCGCCGTCGCAACTGCTTTATCTCATCCCCACAGGTACCGCACCGGGTACAGCCACTATCGCCATCGGCAACCAGCGATCCACCGTCACCGTTGCCGCTACGGCGCCGGCTATTTACACCGCCCGGCAGAATGGAAAAGGAGTGGCCGCGGCCACCTACCTGCGGGTAACCCGCGCCGGGGTGCGTTCGGAGGGGCTGATCTTTGATCCCGCTACTAATCTGCCCGTTCCCATCCCGGTCGCCGCCGGCGATCAGGTGTATCTCATCCTCTACGGCACCGGGATGCGGGGCGGACCCGCAACGGCAACGGTTGGCGATGTCACGGTTCCCGTCGCCGGTCCGGTGGCGCAAGGGCAGTACCAGGGTCTGGATCAGATCAACCTCGGCCCGCTCCCGCTCCGCATCGGCGCTGGAACCAAAGAAATCATCATCCGCCAGGGAGACGCTCTGGCTAACGCCACACAGGTGGCCTTCCGGCAGCAATAGGACAACCAGGCTCTCTATGAAACTCATCGCCCCTTTCTTTTGCCTCCTGAGCGTAGCACTCGCCCAGACGCCACCTAACATCAGGGACGCCATCTCCTGTCCGCAGACGTCCGACGGCCGGCAACCCTATCAGGTCAATACCCGCACCTCGGGCGACCTGCGGCGCATCGTCATCAACTCCCCGGACGCGGTCTGCAATGATGGCACTCCGGCCATCATCTACGTTCGCGCCGCCCGTGCCGGGGCAACCGAACCCGATGGTCCGTCCGCCAATCGCTGGGTGATCCACTTCCTCGGCGGCTCCAGCTGCGACGACTATCAGGAATGCGCGGACCGCTGGTGCGGCGTCGGTCAGTGGCAGGGCACCCTCATGACCACGGCCTTCGAAGGGGAATTTCGCAACCAGTCCGGCCTGTTCAACCGGAACGGTGTTAACCGCCTTGCCGACCGCAATCTGGTGCTCATGAAGTACTGCAGTTCCGACAACTGGCAAGGCCGACGATCCAACGCCATCCTGCGGGACGAAACCGATCCGGCCCGGTCGTACAGCCTGCATTTCCAGGGCGCCACCATCGTCAGTGCCATCTTTGATGCTCTCGAACGCGGCGTCACCGGGATGCCCAAACTAGGGGACGCAACCGACGTCCTGATCTCGGGCGACTCCGCCGGTGCCGTCGGGGCCCGTGCCCACCTGGACCGTCTCGCCGCCCGTCTCCGCGCGGCGAATCCCACCGTCCGCGTCCGCGGCAACTTCGAGGCCACCTTCGATCCCGACTACAACGGCAAACAGGGCTTCCCCGCCGGTGACCCCCGAGACCCCGTTTATGCCCGCAAAACGGAATCCTACAACCGCGTCCACGTACAACAGCGCAATGCCCAACTGGACGACTCCTGCCTGTCTGCTCATCGGGGCGCCCCTTACCTGTGCGCCGATAACGGCTACCTGACGATGAATCACATCACCACGCCGTTCTTCCAGATGATGGACATTCAGGACCAATTGCTCATCGACGGCTTCCAGGAAGCCGGTGCCGATTTTACGGATGTCGAGTTCGCCCAAGGGCTTACGGATCAACTCACCGCTCTCACGCGCATTCGGGATTCCGCCCTGGAACGCACCAGCATTTCGCTGAGTCCCGGCGTTGGAGCACGCAACTGCCGGCTCCATGTCACCTGGGCGGACGATGACGGCTTTTTCGGCAGAAAGCTGCGTACCGCCCCAGGGGCCACCGCCTATAGCTACTACGATCTACTTTGGAACTTCCTCACCGGCGGCACGCCTGCTTCCGTCATCGGGCCCCGCCCGCCGGACGCGCCGAACCCGCCCGTCACCGACGCCGCCTGTCTCGCCCGCGCCTCTACGTCTCCCACCCCGACCAGTGTTGTCACTCTCTCCAGCGGCAGCTACGACCTCAACGGCATCGTGGCGCCGGAGTCGATTGTCGCCAGTTTTGGCACCAATCTTACCGCCAACACCGCCACCGCCTCCACCGTGCCCTGGCCTACCACTCTCGGCGGCCTGCAGGTTACCGTCACCGATGTGCGCGGTACCGCCCGGCTTGCTCCGCTCTACTACGTCTCCCCCACGCAACTTCTGTTTCTCATTCCAACCGGCACGGCCCCCGGCGTGGCAACCATCGCCATCGGCACCCAGCGCTCCGCGGTCACCGTAGCCGCCACGGCCCCAGCCATTTTCACCGCCGCGCAGAACGGCCGGGGCGTTGCCGCCGGCGGTTACCTGAAAATCTCTGCCGCCGGTGCCCGGACCGAGGGCTTGCTGTTCCACCCGGCGACGCGGGCCGCGGTCCCCATCAGCGCCACCCTCGGCGATCAGATCTACCTGGCGCTCTACGGCACCGGCATGCGTGGCGGCAGGGCCACGGCCACCGTCGGCGGAGTCTCCGTACCCGTCTCCGGTCCGGTGGCGCACTCGCAGTTCCAGGGACTCGACCAGATCAACCTGGGCCCCCTGCCGCTTCGCATCGGCTCCGGCAGCAAAACCATCATCATTCGCCAGGGCGACGACATCGCCAATCTCACTACGGTCACCTTCGGCCAGCCCTGAGAATCGGCCGGGCGTGCACCGGCCTCCAATTTTTCGCATCATGAGAGGACCGATGTCCCACGACCTGGTAGTCCTCTACGAACACCCCGAATGGCAGAAGCCGCTGTTTGCCGCCCTCGATCGCCGCGGCGTGAACTACGGCAAATTCGACCTCAAGCGGGCGGCGTTCAATCCCGATTCCGCGCCGCAAGCCCCGCTCTACTTCAACCAGGCCAGCCCCTCGGCCTATGTGCGCGGAAATACACGGGCTGTGCCGCTCTGCCTTTCGTTCATGCGGACACTGGAACTGGGCGGTGCCCGGGTGCTGAACGGCTCGGCCGCGTTTGCGCTCGAACTATCGAAGTCCGCCCAGGCCGCGCTGAAACACAAGCTGGGAATTCCGCATCCGCGCACCTTGGCGTTTAACGATATCGATACGGCGCTCGAACTCTGGGGCGATACCTGGCCCGCCCTCCTCAAGCCCGAACAGGGCGGCTCCGGCGCCCGCATGTTCTTGCTCAATAATGCCGACGAAGCGCGCCGCCTGCTGCGGGACAACCCCAGTCTCTGGCTGCCGGACAACCTCCTCCTGCTGCAGGAGTACTTCCCGGTGGACCCCGCCAATGGCATCGTCCGCATGGAGTTCCTGGGCGGTGAGTTGCTCTATGCCATGCGCGTTGTATCCTACGGCGCCTTCAATCTCTGCCCCTCGGAGGTATGCAATCCGGAATCCGGCGCCGGGCACTGCGAAATTCCTGCCACCCGCCCGGTGGAGTTTTACGCCTATCCCAAAGTGCCCGCCGAGGCGGTGGCCTATGGGAAAAAGCTGGTGGAGGCCGGCCGCCTCGATGTCGGCGGAATCGAGTATCTGGAAGCGCCCGATGGCCGGTTGATCTTCTACGACGTCAACGCCAACTCCAACCTTCGCGCCCCGATCGCCAAGGCCTATGGCGGCTTTGATCCCTTTGAACGGGTTGTCGATTTCCTCACCCGCTAAGCCATGGACCTCCGACCGTGGATTGGTCTGCTTGCGTTTCTGGATTGGCCGCAGTTCCTGGGGCCGTTGCGGAATGGCATCTACCCGGCTGCCGATGTGAAGTGGCCCACCCAGGTGGTCTGGAGCCGGGAGGTGGGCCACGGTTTCGCCGGCCCGGTAATTGCCGGCGGCAAAGTGATTCTCTTTCACCGCCGCAAACTGCGCGAAATTGTCGAGGCGTTTGACGCGCGGACCGGGGAACCGCTCTGGAACTTCCATTACCCGACCACCTACGTCGATGAGTTCGGCTTCGACGACGGGCCCCGTTCCTCGCCTACCGTGGCCGATGGTGTCGTCTATACCTACGGTGCGCAGGGGATGCTGCACGCCCTCGATCTGGAGACGGGAAGAAAGCTCTGGCATGCCGATCTGCAGGAGTGGTACGGCGCCAGGAAGGGGTTTTTCGGAACGGCGTCGGCTCCGCTGGTGGCCCAGGGCCGTGTCCACATCATCGTCGGCGGTAAGGACTTCGGCATCGGCGCCTTTGACGCCAAAACCGGCAAGCTGAAGTGGGGCGCCACCAAACACGAGGCCAGCTATTCGTCGCCGGTGGAGGCCGCTTTCGGGCTCGTTTTTTTCACCCGCCGCGGCCTGGTGGTTGCCGACCGGGAGACGGGGAAAGTGACCTATGAACTTCCGTGGCGGTCCCGCGGCGCTACTTCGGTGAATGCCGCCTCGCCGGTGGTGGACGGGAATCTGCTCTTTCTCAGTTCGAGCTACGGGGCCGGTGCCGTGGTCCTGGATTTCTCCACCACTCCTCCGCGCCGCCTGTGGGCGAACGATGAGACGCTTTCGGCTCACTACGCCACGCCGGTATTGAAAGACGGCTGGCTCTATGGGCTCCATGGCCAGGCACAGACCGGCCAGGAACTCCGCGCCGTGGAAATGAAGACCGGAAAGGTGGCGTGGGCCATGAAGACGATGGGTTCCGGGTCCGTTACGCTAATCGGCAATGACCTGCTGTTTCTCCGCGACGACGGGCAGATGTTCCGCATCCGTCCGACACCCGAAAAACTCGATGTCCTGGGGAATGCGAAGATCATGGAAGGAAAGGTGCGCGCTTACCCGGCCGTGGGAAACGGCTTGGTCTGCCTGCGCGATACAGGAGCGCTGACATGTCTGAAATAGAGCGGAAAGAAGCCGCGCTGCAAATGCTCGACCTGATGATTTCCAGGAAACCGCACCCCAAGTTAACGGCGTTTCGCGCCGCCGTCGAATCCTGGCCGAATCTACCGCCCGGCTCCCCGGACTATCGGGTGTCCATGAACTTCAACCGTGTGGAGAGCGATTTCGGCGGCTCGTCCTGGGACCTTCGCGGCGTCCGGCTTCGCGCGGGTGTCCTGGAACTGATAACCGGCTTTGGCGTTACCGACGGGATGTCCGGCTCCGATCAGCGGGAGAAGCCGACGGACGATATCGAGCACTACCTCTCGGTCCTTTCCTCCCCTGAACGAACCCGCGGCGGGCCCTACCTCTAACCATGCCGACTCCACTCCCACCCAAACTCGCCAAACCCGCCCAACGCGCCTTGGCCGCCGCCGGAATCGATAGTCTGGAAACGCTCGCCGCCTGGACCGAGGCCGACATGGCCGCCTTGCATGGCATTGGCCCCAACGCCCTCGCCAAACTGCGGGACGCCCTCTCCGCCGCCGGCCTCGCCTTCCGTTAGATCCACGGCAGGCCGCTAGATCGACTTCAGATACTCCACCAGCGCCCAGCGCTCCGCTTCACTCAGCCGCGGCCCGATCACGCCATTCCCCCGCGGGCGGTCGTCAAACTCGTGTCCCCGGTTGCTGTTCCCCGGAGCGGCCGTATCGAACAGGTACGCGCCCGGAATCTCGCCATTCTCGTAACCCACCTTCACCGGATCGAACTGTTTGCTGCCTACCCAGAACTTTGCTGGCCGCTCGGCCGCCGGTGAGAACATCAGGTACAAATTCGGAACCGAGCCGTTGTGCAGATAGGGCGCCACCGCCCAGATCCCGTTCAGCGGCCGTGCTTTGTACACCAACTTGTCCCGCACCGCTTCCGCTCCCGGCGTACGGTAGCCGCTCCAGGCCAGGCGCACCTCCTTCGGCATCTTGTTCGCCTCAAAGTAGCGCTCCGCAATGGCCCGGGTGACAAAGTCCAACCCCTCGGCCGCCGTCAGCCGCCCCTGCTTCAGCACGCCGCTATCGGCCGTTCGCGTCCGGAAATCGAGCGCCGCACGCGGATCCGTCCCAATCTCCTGAATGTTGATGTCGGTCACCCGCAAGAACGGCATTCCAGCCGACGACTTGTACCAATAGCGCGGCTCCTTGGACTCCCGGTCCGCCGCCAGTTCGGCTACCGGCGGCAAATGGCAGCCCTGGCAATGTTTCCGGTAAAGCGCCTCGCCCGCCTTCACCTTCCCGCCGTCGAGCGCCGGGAAAACGGCCGGCCACTTGGGCGAGGTCAATCCCTGGTACGGCCCCGTGCCGGCCAGCAGTTCTTCCAACCGGTTTAGCCCGGCCACGTCCACGGAGTTGTCCAGATTCTCCGGTGTCAACATCGCCCGGACGCCTAACGATTCGCCGATGTTGCGCACCAGCGGGTCGGCGATCGAGGAGTTGTACTGCACCCAGTCCAGCCACGGGGCGTCCCAGATCTGCGGGAAGCGCACGGCGGCGTTGGATACCTGAAAGTTCTCGAACTTGTCCAGATCCACGGCGAACACCTGGTTGCCGATCCGGGTCAGCGCATCGGTCCGTGCAAACCCGGCCAGGTTGTCATAGATCCCGTGCTCGTCGACGTAGGCCTTCTCCTTCTTCGCCTGCGCCAGGAAAGCGCCCACCTCTTGTCTCAACGCGGCCTTCCGTGCCTCGTCCGCTCCCGGTCCCAATACTCGCTCTTCGAACCGGCCGTAGCGCCCGGGAATGAGCTCATTGAACGCCAGCGCCAGGCCGAGTGCTTTCTGGAACGAACCCAGATCCACTATGGCCGGGCCCCCCTCGATGCGGACCGCGTAGTCGCCGAAGAACAGCTCCCCGGTATGGCAGGCAGCACACGTAAACCCAACAACCGCATAGGTTTTCTTGGAAACCGGGTCGTGGAAATCGTCCTGGCGGGCGAATCCGATCGGCAGTTTGTCCGGATTTTCGTCAGAAGGAACGAACCCGAATCTACCCAGGTAGCCGGGGTCGGCGAGGAGAGGGCAGGGCGAGAGGGAAATACAAGGCTGCTCCAGCGCCTGGAACCAGGCCAGCGGCACCAACCGGGTACCCTGCGCCGTATGGTGGAACGCCGCCCGCTGCGCCGGAGTCCAGTTCTGCTCCAGCAGCACGGTCTTTGCCGGCCGCGCGAATTCGGGTACCGTGACGCGATAGCGGGCCAGGCGCGTCCCGGCCAGGAACCAGATTCCCGCCACCGCCGCCAGCAATACCACCAGTTTCTTCGCCATGCGTGCTTATACTAGCGGTTTTTGCACCCTTTTATCGTCATTTCGACCATTTTTTTCGACGATTTTGACGCTCCTTCCGCGCATTGGGTATAGTCCATAGAGCTTTCACTTTTTTGGAGAAACACCACCCATGTCAGATACCCCACTCACCGGCGCGGAGTTCAAACAGCAGTTGCGCGAAGGGAAGCCCAAGCTTGGCCTCTTCGTGAACTCCCACAGCCCGACGGTTGCCGAGCAATTGGCGCACACCGGCTACGACTGGCTCTTGATCGACACCCAGCACGGCCCGATGGGCTATGAGAAGCTCTCCGCCATGCTGTGCGCTGTCGCCAGTGGCGGGGCCAAGTCGCTGGTCCGCGTCGGCGGCTACGACGATCGTCCTGGCATCCAGCAGTCGCTCGATCTAGGCGCTGACGGCATCCTGGTCCCCTACATCAACACCGCCGAAGAGGCCCGCGCCGCCGTTAGCTGCGCCCTCTATCCCACGGCGGGCACCCGCTCGGTCTACTTCCCGCAGCGGAGCATGAACAAGGCCGGTCTGCTCGGCTACGCCGGCAACTGGAACAAGAACGCCATTGTCGCCCTCCAGGTGGAAACGGCCAGCTGTATCGAAAACATCGAAGAGATCGCCGCCGTTCCCGGTGTCGACATGCTCTTCCTGGGCCAGAACGACCTCTGCATGTCGATGGGCCTCTACGAGAAGTACGAGTTCCCCCACATGTACACCTCGCCGGAACTGGGCGCGGCCACCGAAAAACTGATCGCTGCGGCCCGCAAAAACAACGTCACCCTTGGCGTGTTCCTCTTCGGCACCTCGCGCGTACAGGAGTTCCTGGACAAGGGCTTCCCCTTCATCTCCATCGGCAACGATCTGCACCACATCCTCACCCAGGCCGGTGCGCACATCGGCGCGCTGGAAACCATGGGCTGGAAGCGCCGTCCCACCGCGCTTCTCTAAAACGAACCAGGGCCGGGTTCGCCCGGCCCTATTTCTTTCGCGCCAGGTGCAGCGCGACAATCCCGAACGTCAACAGTTCGTACTCCACGTCGCCGAATCCCGCTTCCCGGAACTCGTCGGCCAGCACCCCTGCTACCGGGAACTTCTTCACGCTCTCCGGCAGGTAGGTATAGGCGTCCTTGGACCCGCTCAGGAGCGCGCCGACGCGCGGGAGCACCTGGCGGGAATAAAAGCCATACAAGGCCCGGAATAGCGGGTTAGGAGGGGTGGAGAACTCGAGAATCGCCGCCGTTCCACCCGGTTTCAGGACGCGCAGGATCTCCCCCATGCCGCGGCGGTAATTGACGAAGTTGCGGAAGCCGAAGGCGCAGGTCACCAGGTCGATGCTGCTGCTGGCGACCGGGAGAGTCAGGGCGTCGGCCTCAAACAGCAGGCGCGCCTGTTTGGCTGCCGCGCCGGTGAGCATCGGATGGCAGAAATCGCTGCCGATGACGCGCGCACGCCCGGCCCGGGTCAGGGCCAGGGTCAGGTCCCCGGTGCCGCAGGCCAGATCCAGCACCACGGCGCCGGCCCGGTCGAGAATCGGCTGTACGCGGGAAACCGTCCGCCGCCGCCAGTACTTGTCGATCTGGAAACTGAGGATGTGGTTCAACAGATCGTAGCGTGGCGCCACCTGGCCGAACATGCCGCGCACATAGCGCGCCGCCTGCTCTTCGGTAGCCGCTCCGGGCGGCGTGGTTCCTTTGCCAACCTGCAGCGCCATAAATTACAGCGCCGCCGCGGCCGCGGCCACCACGTCGGACGCCGCAATCCCGCTCACCACCCGCACCCGCCCGACGCCTTCGGCCAGTACGAAATGGGTGGTGCCCTGAATGGTTTTCTTGTCCTTCAGCGTATGGCTGGTAAGCACTTCCGGGGAGATGTCGGAGACGCCCGGCCAGGGGCCGTAGAGGTTGGTCACCCGGCGCATCTCTTCGGCGTCGGCGGCACTCAGCAGGCCCAGCCGTTCGGCCAGATACGCCGCGGCGTTCATTCCGTAGCCCACGGCCTCGCCGTGCAGCAGCCGTTCGTACTTTGTCTCCGCCTCCAGCGCATGGCCCAGCGTGTGCCCGTAGTTGAGAATCCGGCGCAACCCGCCCTCTTTCTCGTCGGCGGAAACCACTTCCGCCTTGATTCGCACCGAATCACTGACGATGAAATCCACCGCGTCCGGCGCCATCGCCAGCACGTCGGCGGAGCGGTCCGCCAGCAGGCGAAACAGCGCCGGGCTGCTGATAATGCCGTACTTCACCACTTCAAACAGGCCGGATCGGTATTCCCGTTCTGGCAGCGTTTCCAGCACCGAAGGGTCAATCAGCACGGCCAGCGGCTGGTGGAAGGCGCCAATCAGGTTTTTCCCGCCCACCAGGTTGACGCCGGTCTTTCCGCCGATGGAGGCATCCACCTGGGCCAGCAGCGTCGTCGGCACCTGGATCACCGGGATGCCGCGCATAAAAATCGCAGCCAGGAACCCGCCCACGTCGCCCACAATGCCGCCGCCGAAGGCCACGATCACCGAAGAACGGTCCGCGCCCAGGGCCAGCATCCGCTCAGCCATCGCCTCCAGCACGTGCAGCCGTTTGTTCGGCTCTCCTCCCGGGAAATAGACGAGTTCGTGAGGAAACTGCATGTGTGCGCCATGCAGTTTCCAGACATCTTCGGTGGTGACAATGAACACTTTTCCGGCCTTGGCGGGCAGGTATTCGGCGACGCGCGCGATGATCCCGCGCTCAATGTGGCACTCGTAACGCTGGGTGCCGGTGGTGACTACGTGTGAGGGCATGTCCTTTTTCGTTTGTACCATGGGGGTATGCGTGCTACGTCGGACAGCATTGTTTGTGACTATCTTGTGATCGGGGCCGGTGTCGCCGGTCTCCGTGCCGCCATCTCGCTTGCCGCCAGCGGCAAGGTGCTGGTGCTGGCCAAGGATACCCTCCACGAATCGGCATCGGAATACGCCCAGGGCGGCATTGCCGCCGCGCTCTCCGATGACGATGAGGTGACGCTCCACGAACAGGACACCCTCGCCGCCGGAGACGGACTCTGCGACCCGGAAGCCGTCAAAGTCCTGGTTACCGAGGGCCCGAATGTTATCGAAGAGCTATTGGCTTGGGGGGCCGAGTTTGACCGCGAGGGCGGCGAACTGGTCTTCGGCCGCGAAGGCGCCCACTCCCGCAACCGCATTCTCCACGCCCACGGCGACTCCACCGGCAAGGAGATCTCCCGCGCCCTTTACCGCAAGGCCGCTTCGCTGGCCAACGTGCGATTCCTCAGCTTTGCGGCGGTCACTGACCTGCTGATGGCCGACGGCGAGGTTCGCGGCGCCGTCGCGTTTGACGCCCGTTACAAGAAGCGGATTCCCATCTACGCCCGCGCCACGCTGCTCGCCACCGGCGGCCTGGGGCGAGTCTACAAGGAAACCACCAATCCCGATGTCGCCACCGGTGATGGCGTGGCCATGTCCTGGCGGGCGGGCGCCGTCATCCGCGACATCGAATTCGTCCAGTTCCACCCCACCGCCCTCCACCTGGATGGCGCGCCCCGGTTCCTGCTTTCCGAAGCGCTCCGCGGCGATGGCGCCTTCCTCCGCAACGCCCAGGGTGAGCGGTTTACCGACGAATTGAATTCGCGCGACGTCGTCAGCCGCGCCATCGTCAGCGAAATCAACCGCACCGGGTCGCCGCACATGTTCCTCGATATGACGCATTTCGCTCCCGGCGTCATGGAGCACCACTTCCCGCGCATCTACCAGACCTGCCTGCACTACGGCCTGGACCTCACAAAACAGCCGGCTCCCGTGCACCCGGCGGCCCACTACGCCATGGGCGGCGTGCACACCGATCTCAACGGCCTCACCACCGTCCCCCGCCTGTTTGCCGCTGGGGAAGTAGCCTGCACCGGGGTCCACGGCGCCAACCGCCTGGCCAGCAACTCGCTGCTGGAGGGTGTTGTCTTCGGCGCTCGCGCCGCCACCGCCATGGCCGCCCTCAGCGCCTGCGCGGCCAAAGGCGAAATTCCGCGATCCGAGGTCTTCCCCGCGCTCACCGAATCCCACCTGCGCTCGATTACCTGGGAAAACTGCGGCATCTCCCGCAATGAAGAGGGGCTGCAGAAAGCCGTCAGCATCTTCCGCAGTGTGCCGCTGGAGGCCCGGGAAGATGCCACGCGCCTGGATTACGAACTGCGCTCCATGCGCCGCGTGGGTCTGCTGATCGCCCAGGCGGCGCTGGAGCGGCGAGAAAGCCGCGGTGGACACTACCGCTCGGACTATCCGGAAAGGGCAGCCCTCGCCGTCCACTCCCGGCTCGCCCGGTCGGCCTAAGCCCTTCCGATTCTCAACCCTCGGCCATCGCCGGATCCATCCACAGTACCTCCCAGTGGTGCCCGTCGAGGTCGTAGAAGCTCGATTGATACATGAACCCGTGATCCTGCGGATCCATCGCCGCGGCGCCGCCGGCGGCGATGGCCTTGGTCACCAGTTCGTCCACCTCCTCCCGGCTCTCGCACGACAAGGCGATGAGGCACTCGGTAGCCACAAAGGCGTCGGAGATCGCCCGGCGCGTGAAGCGGCTGAACATCTCATGCGTCAGCAGCATCACGTACCCTTCTTCGCTCAGCACCATGCAGGCGGCATTGTGGTCGGTGAACTTCAGGTTGAAGGAGAATCCCAGGGCGGCGAAGAAGGCCTTGGCCTTCTCCAGATCCCGCACGGGCAGATTGACGAATACTTTTCTTGGTACAGACATGACGGAATAGACCGTCACGCGGGCCCAAAATCATCGGTCGACGGCGGATAATCTTTCGGGCAGCCCGAAGAGGGGAAAGAGCGTCCGCGTGTCCAGGAACGAGTTCCACCCGGCGATCCGCTCCCCATCCAACTCCAGTACTACCAGCGCCCAAGGGGCCCATCCGCCCGCCGGGTCTACGCGGTACTGCCCGAATGCCGGCGAACCGCAGGCGGCCGTCGCCACCAGGCGCGAGCCCCGGCAGCCGCTCCCCATTCCCGCCAGCCACTCCCGCACCGCCACCGGCCCCTGCAGCCACATGGCATACGGAGGCATGGAGAAGGCCGCGTCTTCCCGCAGCAACGATGCCAACTCGTCGACGTCGTAGCGCTCAAACGCGGCGACATACCGGTCGAGCATCGCCGTCTGCGCCGCTGTCAGCGGGTCCGGCGTCCAATCGGGCCGGCCTACCGCCGCCCGCGCCCGCTGTAACGCCGAGTTCACTGCCACCACGCTCGTGGCCAGGGTCCGCGCCACCTCCGCCGCCGGCCAGCCTAAAACCTCCGTCAATAACAGTGCCGCCCGCTGCCGCGGCGCCAGTTTCTGCAGCGCCGCCACAAATGCCAGCCGGATGCTCTGCCGCAACTTCGTCTGCTCAAACGGATCGCCGGGCAGCGCCCGCGCATCCGGAACGGGTTCAATCCAATACTCTCCCGGCTTTTGCGGCAATTCCCCGGTGAAGCCAGCGGGCCCGAACTCCATCGGCCTTCCCCGCCGGTTCCGCGCCGCGAGTTCGTCGAGGCAGACGTTTGTCGCAATCCGGTACAGCCACGTCTCCACCGACGCCCGCCCGTCGAACTTCTCGGCCGCCTTCCACGCCCGAAGCAGGGTCTCCTGCGCGGCATCCTCGGCATCCACCGCCGAACCCAGCATCCGGTAGCAATGCCCGGTCACCGCCCGCCGGTGCTGTTCCAGGTCCATCACCGCCGTCCCCGGAACCGGTCGATATCGCGCCGGTCCCGTTTCGACGGTCGTCCTTCCAGCCAGCCCTCGGCCTGCGCCATGGCCTTCCGCTCTTCGGCGGCCTTCATCCGCGCTTCCCGGCTTCCGGCCGCCTCCTCATACAGGGTCTGTGCCACGGCTGCCGGCCCACGCATCTCGCTGAGCCCTTTTACCTCCACCACAAACAGACCCATCTCGTTGCGAATCTGCAGCTTATCACCCACGCGGACTTCCCGCGCCGGCTTCGCCTGATGGCCGTTCGAGTCTACCCGGCCCAATTCACAGGCATGCGCCGCCAGCGCCCGCGTCTTGAAGAACCGCGCCACCCACAGCCACTTGTCCAGCCGCATTCGCTCCGGAGTCATTCCTTCATTGTCTTACGCCCGCCGCCTTACTTTCGCAGCGCCGTCATCGGGTCTGTCTTCGCTGCCCGGTAGGCCGGAACTCCGGTGGCCGCCACGGTTGCCAGCAGCATGAAAACCGCCGCCATGACATAGCTTCCCGGCTCTCCCGCTCCAACCCCCACCAGTTGGTTGGCCACCACGCGTCCTCCTGCCGACGCCAGCGCCAGCCCCACCGCAATTCCCGCCGCTGCCATCGCCAGTCCCTGCCCAGTGATCAACGCCACCACTCGCCCCGGACTGGCCCCCATTGCCACCCGGATCCCGATCTCCGGAATCCGCTGCGTCACGGTATAGGACATGACGCTATAGATGCCCACGCCGGCCAGTAGCAGACAGAGCAGCCCGAACGAACCCATCAGGTTCGCCGCCACCTTCTGCCCTAACGTGGCAATCTGCGTATACTCCTCCAACGCCACCGGGAAGAAGGCAGCCGCGTTGGCATCCGTCTCCGCCACGGCCTGGCGCAGCAGGCTGTGCCCGCCCGCTCCAGCCGTCCGAACCAGAAAGTACAGCTCGCGCAGTGCCGGCTCCGATTGCCGCAATGCCAGGTAGAAATGAGGACTCGGCTTTTCCCCGGGATGAAAGTACTTGCTGTCCCGCGCCACTCCGGCCACCCGATACCAGCGCCCGCCGGTTTGTAGCCGCCGCCCCACCGCCTGCCTGCCGTCAAAGTAGCGCCGTGCAAAAGTCTGGTTGACGATTGCCACCGGTTCGGCTGCCCGGTCATCCTGGTCGGTGAACTCACGGCCTTCGACCAACGGAATGCCCATCACCCCGAAATACCCCGGCGCCACCTGCGCCCGGTTCACCGCCACCACTTCCCCGGCCGCCGGCGTGTATCCCTCCGGCTGTACGCGGCCGTAGGGGCCCGCGGTTGTACTCAGCGGAACGAAATCCGTGTAACTCACCGCCTCCACGCCCGCCTGCCGGCGCAACCGGTCCCGCAAACGCTCCGCGAACTGGGCCGCCTGGTCACCCGTATAGCCGGCCGTCTCCAGGAAGAATCGGCCCATCAGTACGCGTTCCGTCCGGAATCCCGGATCAATGGACCGGGCATTCTGAAAACTCTGGACAAACAACGCCGCCCCGGTCAAACCCACTGTCGCCAGCGCGATTTCGCCGATTACCAGTGCCCCGCGCAGACGTCCGGAGGCAACGCTCCCGGTTCCGCCGCGGCTGCCCTCCTTCAGGACATCGTGTAAATTCGCCCGGAACACCAGTACGGCCGGCGCCGCGCCGGCGAGCATCGTGGTTGCCAGGCACAGCAATGCCGTAAACCCAAGGATGCGTCCGTTCCAATCGCCTGACGTCCCTACAGGCAACCCGATATTGGGCACCATCGCCGACAGCGCCCCCTGCATCCACAACAACAGCAGCAACCCCACTCCCGCTCCGGCCGCCGCGAGTACCAGCGTCTCTCGTAAAACCTGTGCCGCCACACGGCCCCGCGACGCGCCGATCGCCAGCCGGATTCCGAACTCCCGCTGCCGCCCGACGCTCCGCGCCAGCAACAGGTTCGCCACATTCGCGCACACGATCAGCAGAACCAGTACAGAGATGGCCAACAGTATCTGGAGCGGTATCCGCAGGTACTCGTTCACCCCGTTGTGAGCCCGCCACGACTCCAACACCGTGGCTCCCACGCCCCGGTTGGTAGCCGGGTAGTCCGCTTCCAGGCGCTTGGCCAGGGCCGCCGCCTCCTCCGCTACCTGCTGAACGCTCACTCCGCTCCGGACCCTTCCCACCGCCGAGATCGAACCGCGGGAGTTGCGCTCCCGGAACGACGCCTCCGGCATCGCTCCCAGCACCGGACCCATCGAGAGCGGAATCCACAGGTCATAGAGCATCACCACCGAACTGCCGCGGAACAGGTCCGGCGCGACGCCCGCGATCGTTAGCAACTGCCGGTTCACGCGAATGGTCCGGCCCTCGATTGCCGGATCCGCCCGAAACTGGCTCCGCCACAGCCGCTCGCTGATCACCACCACCGGGTTGGCGCCCACGGTATCTCCGCTGCTGCCAAGGTCGAACAGCCGTCCCGCCACCGCGCGTACACCGAGCACCGAAAAGTAGTTGCCGGAAACCAGTTCGCCCCACGCCAGTTTTCCCGTCTCCCCCTCGCCCAGCGTTAACGCCGTCTGCCGGTAGGCGGCCAGGCCGGCGAATCCCTGCAGCCTGTCCCGGTAGTCCCGGTAGTCCTGCCAGGAAATGCTCATCCCGCCATTGGGCGCCGCCGGGGTCACCATCTCCAGAACCGCCAGTTCCTCGCTCCGGCTAGTGCCCGGATAGGGGTGCAGCAGCACGCCGTCCACCCAGGAAAAGACCGTCGTCGCGCAGGCGATCCCAACGCCCAGCGTCAGGATCGCCACCACCGCAAACCCGGGTTCCCGCCTGATTACCCGTAAGCCCGATTGGAAATCCTGGAAAAGTGGTCCCATAGTGCCTATGGATACTGCACGTTCAGGTCAATTGTAAGCGCTTGAACCGATTGATGGAAGCGGCCACGGGGTGACCGCTTCCGGGACGGCGGCGTCCGCAACCGGATACACTCGCCGTCCTACTTCGGCATCACCCAGGTGCTCAGGTCGGCCCGGTAGCGATACAGGTCCACCGTGGTCGATTCCACCAGCGCGGCGCGGCGCTTCAGCCATTCCTCATACTTCGCCCTTCCCATCGCCTTAATGGCGGGCGGGTCGTCGAGTTGGGCCAGCGAATCCACGCCCATTCCCGTGGCGATCTCGGTCGCCTCCCGGCCCATCAGCGTCCGCAGTACGGTGTAGGACTTCACGCCGCCCGGCTTCACTCCGGCGTCGACGTACTCCTTCAACAGGGCCTTGTATGCGTCCAACTTATCCGGCTTCACCACGGTCCGCACCACCCGGAAATAGGCCGGCACCTCGGTGGCCCCCGTGACGCTCAAATCCGCTTCCCGCATCGACACCACCGTCTGCCGCTCCGCCAGCGTCGATGCCAGGCGGATGTTCGCGGCGATGTATTCGCCCTCGTGATTGTTCTTGAACGGGGCCCGCCGGTCCGCCATCGCCTCGGACAGTTTGCTGTAGTAGCGGATCGTCAAAAAGTTATCTTCCCCGGTGAGCGACTGCACGACGAGTGTGGGAGCCACCACGCCGGCCTTCTTGTAAATCGCATGGAGGTCCTTGATCGCCGCTTCAAAATCGCCGATCCGGTCCCGTTTAACGACGAACATCCGCCGGTGCTGGTAGTTTCTATCCTGCGCCGCCGCGTTTCCAATCAACGAAAGCGCGATCGCCGCGCCTAACAGTAGTCTCTTCATATTCCTTCTCCTCTGAGCCGGAATCTTTCGGCCCGCCCGTTCAGCGCAAATGGAATCGGAAAAGGGCCATGGAAACCGGATGGCCGTGGCGCTACTCTAATCAGTGACATGAACCGCCGAACCATGCTCGCCCTCGCCGCCTCCCCGCTTCTGCTGGCACAGCCGGAAGCCGCCGCCCGTGCCGCCGCCGAGAAGTGGCTCGCGCTTCTCGACCAGGGCAAGTACCGGGATGCCTACAAACAGGCCAGCCAGCACTCGCGCGCGCAGGCCACCGCCGAAGAATGGGAATCCCAGATCCGCGCCATGCGCGATGCCGCCGGCGCCCTCGGTTCCCGCAACTTCTCCTCCGCCAAGGCCACCAAAAGCATGGCCGGCGCTCCGGATGGGGAATACATGGTCCTCGAGTTTTCGACGGCCTTCGCCAATAAGGCCAAGGCCGTCGAAACCGTCATGATGAGCCGCGAAGGCGGCAACTGGAAAGCCGCCGGCTACTTCATCCGCTAACTCGGGTACGCCCCGGAAATGTAGCTGGCCAGTTGGTCGATCGTTTCCTCCTGCTCGGCGATGACCTGTTTCACCAGGTCCCCGATGGAAAGCACGCCGATCACCTCTCCGTTGGCTACTACCGGCAGGTGCCGCACCCGAAACTCCGTCATCATTCGCAAACAGTGGTTCACTCCATCCCCCGGCCCCACTGTCACCACATCGGTTGACATAATCTCGCCCACCGCCGTCTCTTTGGACGAGCGGCCGGCCAGAATGACTTTACGCGAATAGTCGCGCTCCGAAAAGACCCCGGCCAATTGACCGCGATCCACAACAATCAGCGCGCCAACGCCTCGTTCGGCCATCTCCTCGATGGCGGAATAGACGGACGCCTCCGGAGCGATCGAAAAGACCCGGCGGCCTTTCCGGTCCAGCAACGTTCCAACGGACACCGATGAACCTTTCATCGTGAATCCTCCTTGGTGGGCATCACTATACTCCTGTTCCCACCCCCCTTGGGAAGCCCCTAATGCCAGCGCTTACACCCGCGTGGCATACTGAGGCCATGGGGCTTCCGGTAATCATTCAAGGTGGCATGGGCGTGGGTGTTTCCAGTTGGCGGCTCGCCCGGGCCGTTTCCGAACAGGGGCAACTCGGTGTTGTCTCCGGCACGGCTCTCGATCAGGTGCTGGCTCGCCGCCTCCAGGACGGTGATCCCGGTGGTCATATCCGCCGCGCCCTCGACCATTTTCCCTTCCCGCAGATGGCCGCTCGTATCTGGGAGCGCTTCTACATCCCCGGCGGCAAAGGCCCCGATCAGTCCTACATCCGCACCCCATTGCACCAGAAGGACAATCCCCGCGAACTGCTCGAACTCTGTATCACCGGCAACTTCGTGGAAGTCTTCCTTGCCAAAGAAGGCCACGGCAATCCGGCCGGCATCAACTACCTGGAAAAGATCCAGATCCCCCACCTGCCCTCCATCTACGGCGCCCTGCTCGCCGGTGTCGACGCAGTCCTCATGGGCGCCGGCATTCCCATCCGCCTCCCGGGAGTCCTCGACCGCCTCGCTAACCACGAAGAAGCCACCTATCCGCTCTACGTCGTCGGCGCCGGCCCCGAGGACGACACCACCATGACCTTCAACCCCCGGGACTTTGCCGAAGTCGATCTGCCGCCGCTCAAACGTCCCCTCTGCCTGCCGATCATCGCCTCCAACACCCTCGCCGTCACGCTGGTGAAGAAGTCCAATGGCCGCGTGGATGGCTTCATCATCGAAGGGCCCACCGCCGGCGGGCACAACGCCCCGCCCCGCGGCAAATTGCAGCTGGATGAAAACGGCGAACCCATCTACGGTGAGCGCGACGTGGTCGACCTCGCCAAAATGCGGGAACTGGGCCTGCCTTTCTGGCTCGCCGGCGGCTTTGGTTCCCCCGAGAAACTCCAGGAAGCGCTCGCCAACGGCGCGGCCGGCATCCAGGTGGGTACCGCTTTCGCCTTCTGTGACGAATCCGGTCTGCTCGATGAATTGAAGCAGAGCGTTCTCACCGAATCCTTCCGCCTGAAAACGGATCCGCTCGCCTCTCCCACCGGCTTCCCCTTTAAAGTCATCCAACACCGGGACACCGTCGCCGCCTCGAACGTATACAACGACCGCCCGCGCATCTGTGACCTCGGCTACCTGCGCGAAGCCTATAAGGTGGAGGACGGCGAGATCGGCTACCGATGCGCCGGCGAACCGGTCTCCCTCTACGTCTCCAAAGGCGGAAAGGAAGAAGAGGCGGGCGGCCGCCTCTGTCTCTGCAACGGGCTGATGGCCAATATCGGCCTCGGCCAGGTCCGCGCCGGCGGCCGCCACCACGAACCTGGTCTGCTGACGGCCGGCGACGACGTCGCCCACGTCACCCGCTTCCTGGCCCCTGGCCAGACCCACTACACCGCCGCCGACGTCATCCGCACCCTCCTCGGGCAGTAGATGGCTAGCCGCTGGCTCCAGGTTCCCCTCTCGGACTACGAAGCGCATATGAGCGCCGCGGGTGTGGAGCAACTCGCGCCCCTGGCCGCTCTTTTCCGCCAGGCGCTGCTCCAAGTCCGGCCTGCCTCGGTCGCCATCCTCGGTATCGCCGGCGGCAACGGACTGGAGGCCATCGATCCCGCTGTCACCACGCGCACCGTAGGCGTCGATATTCACCCGGACTATCTCGCCGCGGTCCGTCGCCGCTACCCCCAACTCCCCGGCCTGGAACTCCACCAGCACGACCTCGCCGCCGGCCCTCTCGCCATTCCCGCCGTCGATCTCGTCCACGCCGCCCTGGTTTTCGAGCACGCCGGCGCCGGCCAGTGCCTCGAGAGCGCTCTGGCCCTCCTGGCTCCCACTGCCCGCCTCTCCGTTGTCCTCCAACTCCCCAGCGACTCCCAGGCCGGCGTCGCCCCCACCGGTTACGCCTCCCTGCAGGCGCTGAAAGAGTCGTTCCAACTCATCCCGCCCGCCACCCTCATCGAATCCCTTGCTGCCCGCGGCTTCGCCCTCGAATCCGAGTCGCACTGCCCACTCCCCTCCGGCAAGGCCTTCTGGCACGGCCTCTTCCGCCCCGCAACTTGATAAACTACCCACCCATGAGACCCCTGCTGTTTCTCCTGCTCGCCCTTACCCTCCCCGCCCAGACCTGGACCAACCTCTTCGACGGCAAGACCTTCAACGGCTGGACTCCCCGCGCCACCTTCTCCGCTCCCGCCACCGGCGATTGGAAGATCGAAAACGGGGCCATCCACTGCGGCGGCGCCACTTCCGGGTGGCTCTCCAGCAACACCTCGTACAAGGATTTCCGCCTGCAACTCGAGTTTCGCGGGCCTGCCGATGTCAATTCCGGGGTCTTCCTCCGCTCCCAGAAAGAGGGCCAGCCCCACGTCACTGGCTACGAACTCCAAATCTGGGACATGCAGCCGGCCGGCTTCCACACCGGCAGTCTCGTCGGCTCGGTGAAAGCCCAGCCGGCAAAAATCAAGCCGAATGCCTGGAACAGCTTCGACATCACCGCCAAAGGCGACCATTTTCTCGTCAAATTGAATGGAAAGACCATTCTCGATGTCCAGGAACCGAAGCATAAGGAAGGCGTCATCGGCTTCCAGTGCCAGCCGAAGCAGAATATCGACTTCCGCAACATTCGCATTCAGGAGCTGAAGTAATGACCCGCCGTTCGGCCGTCCTGCTCACCGCCGCGGCCGCCACCGCCGCCGCACAACCCAAAACGCTCACTGCCGGCGAAATCATCGGCCGCATCAAGAAGGAAGTGGCCGTCCCGTGGCGCGATCAAACCGTCGATACCCTGAAATCGGGCACCCCGGATACCAAGGTCACCGGCATCGCCACCACCTTCATGTCGACTCTGGAGGTGCTGCAGAAGGCCGCCGCTCAGGGAAAGAACATGATCGTCACCCACGAGCCGACCTTCTACGCCGGTGACGACTCCACCGCCAACACCGCCTCCGACCCCACCGTCCTGGCCAAGAAAGCCTTCATCGAGAAGAACAACATCGTCATCTTCCGTTTTCATGACCACTGGCATATGCGCCGCCCGGACGGAATTCGCGCCGGCATGTTGAAAGAATTGGGCTGGGAACAGGAAACTCCGCGGAACACCACCCTTCAGGCGCTTGCCGCCTCCATTAAGGCCAAACTGAAGATCAAGTCGCTCCGCGTGATCGGCGACCCCGGGCAACGCATCGATAGCGTGTCCCTCAATCCCGGCTATGCCAACATGCAGGGCGCTGTCCGCGCTTTGGCCGCCAACGATGTCCTCATCATCGGCGAAGCCCGCGAGTGGGAAATCTACGAGTACGTCCAGGACCAGATCGCCAGCGGCGCCAGGAAGTCGCTGATCGTCCTTGGCCATGCCATCAGTGAGGAGGGCGGCATGAAAGAGTGCGCCTCGTGGCTGAAGACTTTTGTCCCCGAAGTCCCGATCGCCCACATCCCCGCCGGGGAACTGTTCTGGACGCTCTAGGGGCCGGCAACTCCGTGCCCCATACCCTGCCCCCAATCCACGATAAACTATTAGTTTGAGCAATAAGTCCCCCAGAATCCGTTCCACCACGGTGCTGACCGTCCGCCGGAACGGCAAAGTCGTCATGGCCGCCGATGGCCAGGTCACCCTCGGCAGCGAAGTTCTCAAGGCCAACGCCCGCAAACTCCGCCGCCTCTATAACGGCAAAATCCTCTCCGGCTTCGCCGGCTCCACCGCCGATGCCTTCTCCCTCTTCTCCCGCTTTGAAACCAAGCTGGAGCAGCACAACGGCAAACTCGAACGCGCCGTCGTCGAACTGGCCAAGGACTGGCGCACCGATAAGGTGCTCCGCCACCTGGAAGCCCTCCTCCTCGTCGCCGACCTCGACAAAACCTACATCCTTTCCGGCAATGGCGACGTTATCGAACCCGACGAGGCCTTCGCCTCCATCGGCTCGGGCGGCCCCTTTGCCAAAGCCGCCGCGCTCGCCCTGTACGAAAACACCCAGCTCTCCGCCCGCGAGATCGCGGAAAAATCAATGACCATCGCCGGCAATATCTGCATCTACACCAACCTCAACGTGATCTATGAGGAACTCGGCTAATGGTCATCTACCTGCCCTCTCAGCACGGTAATGGCACCGACGAAACGCCTCTTCTCGATGAACTCACCCCTCGCGAAATCGTTCGCGAGCTCGACAAGTACGTCATCGGCCAGGCCGATGCCAAAAAAGCCGTAGCCGTTGCACTCCGCAACCGCATGCGCCGCCAGCGTCTCGACCCCGATATGGCCGAAGACGTGATGCCGAAGAACATCCTCATGATCGGCTCCACCGGCGTCGGCAAAACGGAAATCGCCCGCCGCCTGGCCAAACTTGCCAACTCCCCCTTCCTCAAGGTGGAGGCCAGCAAGTTCACCGAGGTCGGCTACGTCGGCCGCGACGTCGAATCCATGATCCGCGATCTGGTCGAAATCGCCATCGACATGATCCGTGACGAGAAACTCGACGAGGTGGAAGAACGCGCCGAACGCAACGCGGAAGAGCGCCTGATCGATCTTCTCCTCCCGCCCCAAGGTGAGCCGTCGGAATCGGAATCCCGTTCCCGCGAAAAGCTGCGCGAAAAACTCCACGCCGGCAAACTCGACGAACAGTCGGTCGAAATTGACGTCAAAGACCGCATGCCGGCCTTTGAATTCATCGCCTCGCCGGGTCCCGGCCCCGGTAATGGCCCGGACGATATGGACATGTCCAACTTCAAGGACATCCTCCCGGCCCTGTTCGGCTCCCGCACCCGCAAACGCAAAATGCCGGTGCCGGAAGCCCTCGATTACCTCATCCAGGAAGAGGAGCAGAAGCTCGTCGACATGGATCAGGTCACCCGCACCGCTATCGAACGGGTGGAAAAATCGGGCATCGTCTTCCTCGACGAGATCGACAAGATCGCCGGACGCGAAGGCGGGCAAGGCCCCGATGTCTCCCGCGAAGGTGTCCAGCGCGACATCCTCCCCATCGTGGAAGGCACCACCGTCAATACCCGCTACGGCTTCGTCCGCACGGACCACATCCTCTTCATCGCCGCCGGCGCCTTCCACGTCTCCAAACCCGCCGACCTCATCCCGGAACTCCAGGGCCGCTTCCCCATCCGCGTGGAACTCAAGTCGCTCACCCAGGACGACTTCATCCGCATCCTCCGCGAGCCCAAGAACGCCCTCATTAAGCAGTGCCAGGCGCTGCTGGAAACCGAAGGCATCAAGCTCACTTTTACCGATGACGCCATCAAGGAGATCGCCCTCCTTGCCGCCCAGGTCAATGAGGTGATGGAGAACATCGGCGCCCGCCGTCTCCACACCATCATGGAAAAGGTGCTCGAAGAGATCAGCTTTGAAGGCCCCGACCTCAAAAAGAAGAACATCAAGATTGACGCCAAGTATGTCCAGCGCCAGTTGGCCGGCATTGTCAAGGATCAGGACCTGAGCAAGTACATTCTGTGAGGCGCTGGGCTACGGTTGCGGGTATCGTCGTTACGGCCGCCTCCTGCGGCTACGTCGGCGACCCCTTGCCCCCGGCGCTGAATATCCCGCAACCGGTTCAGGACCTTCGCGTCCAACAGGTCGAATCCAAACTCGACGCTGCCTTCACCATTCCCCCCAAAACGACCGAGAATCTTCCCATCACCGATATCGCCGCCGTCGAACTGCGCGTCGGCCGGAACCCGGAGGGTGGCTGGAATCTGGATGCCTGGGCCGCTGCCGCCAAACCCGTTGCCGTCGATGCCGCCAAACCCGGCCCCGTCGAAACCGAAGTCGATGTCCGCGAATTCGCCGGCCAGGATGTGGTCGTCGGCGTCCGCATGGCCAACAAGAAAGGCCGCTCCTCCGCCTGGTCCAATCTCGTCAACCTCAAGGTGGAGCCCCCCGTCCTTACCCCCACAGAATTCATCGCCGATTCCCACCCCGCCGGCGCCATCATCACCTGGAAGGGCTTCTCCGGCCCGGTGATCGTGTACCGGGACGGCGCGTCCGCCGGAGAAGGTACCAACGGCCAGTTCATTGACCGCCGCGCCGAACTCGGCAAAATTTACAAGTACGAGATCCAGGCCCGGGGCGACAAGGCCCAGGGCCGGAAATCCCGCCCCGTCTCCGTTACGATTGAGGATCGCTTTGCTCCCGCCGCGCCCACCGGGCTCAACGTCGTCGCCGGCGCCGGAACCCTCGAATTATCGTGGAATCCGAACCCGGAGGGCGATATCCTCGGCTACGCTGTCTTCCGCGCCGCCGGATCGGAACCCTTCTCCGTCGTCGCCCCGTTCGTCGACGCTCCCGCCTACACCGACAGCAAAGTCCAGCGCGGCGCGCGATACCGCTACAAGGTAACCGCACTCGACCTCCGTAAGAACCAAAGCGTAACATCGCAAGAAGTGGAGATAACCGTTCCTTGACCCGATACATTCGATTCACTCTCGACCTGACCGCCCCATCGACGTTGACCGACGCCGCCGGCGCCCGCTACGGCATTCTGGAGGACTCCCATGTCCGCCCCGTCCGCAGCCTCTTTGCACCTGAACCCGACGGCGCCCTGCTCCCCTTGGAGCAGGTGAAACTCCTCCCCGCCGCTTCCCCTTCCAAAATTGTCTGCGTCGGCCGCAACTACGCCGAACACGCCAAGGAACTCGGCAACGACGTTCCCACCGAGCCGCTCATCTTCCTGAAGCCCCCCTCTTCGCTCGTCGCCGATGGCGATGACGTCGTCTACCCCAAGCTCTCCGCCAACCTGCACTACGAAGGCGAACTCGGCCTCATCATCGGCAAACGCGCCCGTAACGTCAACGCCGAGGACTGGCGCGACTACGTCTGGGGCTACACTTGCGTTAACGACGTCACTGCCCGCGACCTGCAGCGCAAGGACGGCCAGTGGACCCGCGGCAAGGGCTTCGATACCTTCTGCCCCACCGGCCGCTGGGCCGTTCCCCTCAACGAAGTCGATTTCGACAGCCTGCGCGTGCAAACCTGGCTCGACGGCAAGTGCGTCCAGGACGCCTCCGTGCAGAACATGATCTTCCCCCCGGGTGCTATTCTGGCCTACGTCACCCAGTTTCTGACCCTGGAGCCTGGCGACCTTATCGCCACGGGCACCCCGGAGGGCGTTGGCCCCATGCAAGTGGGCAGCACAGTCCGCGTCACTGTTCCCGGCATCGGCCAGGTCGAGAACACCATCGTCGCGGAATAAACGAATCTATAGGAGACAAGCATGAAAATATTTCTGGATACAGCCAACCTCGAAGAAATCAAGAAGGGTGCCTCCTGGGGCATCGTCGACGGTGTCACCACGAATCCTTCCCTGATCGCCAAGGAAGGCAAGCCGATTGAAGAACAGGTCCGCGCCATTTGCGACATCGTCGACGGCGATATCAGCGCCGAAGTCGTCGCTACCGAATACAGCGCCATGGTGGAGGAAGGCCGCAAGCTCTCCAAAATCCACAAGAACATCATCGTCAAGCTGCCGCTCATCCGGGACGGCGTCCAGGCCTGCAAAACGCTGGAAGGCGAAGGCATCCGTACCAACGTTACCCTCTGCTTCCAGGCCGGCCAGGGCCTGCTGGTCGCCAAAGCCGGCGCCTACATCATCAGCCCCTTCGTCGGCCGCATCGACGACATGGGCGCTGACGGCATGATCCTCATCCAGGACCTGGTGCAGATCTACAAGAACTACGGCTTCAAAACGCAGATCCTTGCCGCCAGCCTCCGCACGCCGAATCATGTGATCCAGGCCGCCAAGGCCGGCGCCCACATCGGTACCCTGCCTTTCAAGACGCTCGACGCCCTATTCAACCACCCGCTTACCGACAAGGGCCTCGACGCCTTCCTCAAGGATTACGCCAAAGTCTTCGGCGCCAAGTAAGCTTGTCGAACATTCCCCTAGCCCTGCCCGCCGCCGTTGGCCTCGCCGCCACCGGTTCGCTGGTTTGGCTCGTCGCCCGCTATATCCGGCGCACCCGCACCCCTGAGGAGCGGGAGCGCCGGCGTCGCATTCGCCTCCATGTGAACGGCCGCCTCACCGAGGTGACCATTTACCAGGCGGATGCCTCGACCCTCCAATACGGCTATGAGATCGCCGGCGTGGCTTACGACACCACGCAGGATATCTCAACGCTCGTGGAGTTCCTGCCTCGTCCGGCTGAACAGTTGATAGGCACGGCCTCCGCCAAGTACGACCCCAACAACCCCGCCAACTCTATCGTCATGTGTGAGCACTGGCAGGGTTTCAAAGAAAGGCACTCCGAATCATGAAGAAACTGATCCTCACCGCGGTCGCCGCGCTCGCCCTCACCATGGGCACCGTCGAAGCCGCCGCCAAGAAGCCCGCCACCGTCATCCACGTGGTGACCATCAAGTGGAAGCCCGGTACCACCCCGGAGCAGATTGACGCTGCCTTGAAGGGCGCCCAAACCGTCTCCAATACCTACAAGGGCATCACCCGCGTTTGGACCAAGGCCTTGAAGGTGCAAGGTTCCGGCTACACCCACGCCATCGTCATGGAGTTCAAGAACGAGAAGGCCCTGAAGGACTACACCGACAGCCCGGCCCAGAAGGAATGGTACAAGATCTACCTCCCCATCCGTGGCGAATCCACCACCCACGACATCACCAACTAAGATTTCCCCTGGATGCTGCTTACCAGGAAAGTCTGAAAGTTAGGAAACCTCCGAAGGGCCGCGCCGCACCGCAAGTGCCGCGCGGCCCTTTCTTGTTTTCCACAGCCGATTCTCTCCCGACAACTGTTGAAAATAAGCAACTTAACGATCCTCTTTCCACGTAAACTCACAATCTCCCGCAGCTTTCCCACAAACTTTTCCACAGCCTCTCAAAAAAAATCGCCGCGTATCATATCCTTCCGATACGCGGCGTCTGGGTTCCTCTCCGGCAGCCTGTCGGTCCCTCGCCAGGCCACCAGAGAGTAAAAACCGAGGGCGAAGCAACCGGAGCGTCCCTGCTCCTCTGTCGCTCCGCCATTCACCCGAAGGCGAATGTCCCCCTCCCTATCGCAGGAACCCCAATCCAGGGTTCGCAAAGTTGCGTAGGTTGGGAAAAACTGTATTCAAGTCCCCACTGCCCAGCCCGAACCACGCGCCCATCGTGGCCGCGTATTGGTCCAGCGCCGTCGTGGGAATCCACAATCCCCGGCTGCCCGCATCATCCGGGCCGCGAAGCGCATGAGTGGGAAATGTCCCATACGCCTCGCCGCCGGCCACGGAGCCTCCGAGTACGAAGTGATGGCTCCCCCACGCGTGATCCGAACCGTTCGAGCTTGACGGATTCCCCGTTCGCCCGAATTCACTCTCCGTAAACACCGTGGTCTCGTTGGCTAACTGCAGATCCTGCTCCAGCGCCGTGTAAAACGCTCCCAGTGCCGCATCCAGTTGTCCCATCAAATTATCGTGCGCCGGTAACTGATCGCTGTGATTATCAAACCCGCCCATCCCGCAGAAAAAAATCTGTCGATTCATCCCGAGAGCTTGGCGGACTCGCATCACTGTCGCTACCTGTTGCAATTGACGGCCCAAACCCGTCTGCGGAAATACAGTCGTCAGCGGCGTGCCCGAACCCAACGCATTATTGATCTCCTGTGCCCCTCGCACCGCGCTGGCCATCACTCCGCTTGCCGCACCGATCATCTGCATGCCCGTATCGAATGTCAACAACTGCTGCAGCCCCGCTTCCCGCGCGTTCATCGCGTTGGAATCGCCAAAACGCCGCAATCCCAGCGCCGTTCCCGGCGTCAGATTCAACGGCCGCGACGTCGCTCCCTGCAGCAGCGCCGCCGATCCGTTCACGCTCACCCCCATGGGAAACGTCGACGAGTTCTGCCCGGCCAGCAGATCCGCCATCCGCCCCCCCCAACCGGACCCCCCGGCCAGCGTCGGGTTCGCCGTCTGCCACTGCTGTGTCTGATCGGAATGTGAGTAAAGATTACGCGGTAAAGTTGTGCTGTTCAGGTTACTTTTGGTGGTCGGCGCCACCAGCGTGCCCACGTTGAACACCATCGCCGCGCGCCGTTGGTTATACAACCGCTGCAGGTTCACCAGCCGCGGGTGCAGGCCATACGGCACCTGCCCCCCGCCCGCCGCCACCGGTAGCAGCACATTGGAGGCTAACGCGATATTCGGCCGCATCGTCTGATACGCCTGATACCGCGCCGCGTCCAGCGGGATGATCATGTTGTTCCCATCGTTCCCTCCGAACAGGAACACACAGACCAGCGCCCGGTAGTTCGGCGCGCTCTGCGCCATCGCCGGCAGCGAACCTAACCGCAGCACGTGCGCTCCCGCGCCCGCCGCCGCTACCGTCCCGCAAGATTGAAGAAATTTCCGTCTCGTTCTCATTTCGTTCCTCCTAGTGCTCCACCTGGAATTGCGAAGACGTGAAGGCGACATAGAATGCCGTCAACACCTTCTCCCTTGCGTTTGGTGCCCGGCCTATTGCCGTCAGCATCGCCGTCCTCACCTCCGCCGACATCGTCCCCCCGAACGCCAGCCTGTCGATCTGGTTCACCAGCGCCCCGGCGTTGGCCGCCAGCGCTGTCCATGGCGTCAGGTTCAGTGTCACCTCACTGCCGAACCCGCCCGAAATCAGCGTGGCCACGAAATTCGCCCGCGTCATTGCACTTGCTGTCGTGTACAGCTGAAACTCCGGCCCCGTCAGTGCCGTCCCGGGAATCCGGAAGTTCGGCGAGTAGTAGTTGAACACAGACGGGGAATGGAAGATCCGCTGCCCCATGTCCGCGCTCAGGTCGGCCATGAACGGATAGTCCGCCACTGCCCCGCCAATCGCCCGCAACTGCCGCGTGATGAACAGCGCCGGCTCGGCCAGTTTTCCTGCCGTCGGTGTCGTCAACTGCGCCTCCGGATGCATCAGTATCGCCCGCACCACGGCGCGCAGATCCCCCCGCACTCCGCTCCCGTTGTTCGCAAACACCGCCGCCACCGCCGCAATGTAGGCCGGGCTCGGGTTCGACGTCACCAGCCGCTGAATCAGCTGCCGGCAGATAAACGGCCCCACATTCGGGTGACGGAAGATGATCTGCAGCGCATTTTCCAGGTCCTGCTGCGTCGTCATCCCCGGCGGTACATCCGTTCCCAGGAACCGCTTCGCTCCCGTGTCATGGAACGCCTCCACCGCCTCCATCGGCCGGTCATACCGGGCCCGGTTCAGCTTGGTCGGCTGCCCCGCCACGTCATCCGGATACGTCCACCCCGTGAACACTCTTGCCAGCTCCAGCACGTCGTCCTGGCCGTAGGTCGCCAGCGGCTGTCCCATCGCGTTCGTCCGGGCCGACCCGTCCGGGTTCAATTCCGTCAACCCGATCGTAAACAACTGCAGAACCTCCCGCGCGAAGTTCTCGTTCGGCATGATGGCGCCGCTCGTCTTTTTGTTGTTCACCATGTCCAGGTACTCCCCCATCGCCGGGTTCAGCGTCACGTCCCGCATCAGGTCGTAGAAGTTCCCGAACGCACGGTCCTGCAGCAGCCGGATATAGGGAATCATCGCGTCCGAACGGACCAGTTCCACGCCGCTCACCACCCAGATCTGGCTCAACGCCCACGCTACCCTCTGCCGCAACTGGTCGTTGCCCGTCAGTGCCAGCTGGAAGAAGTGCTCCTCGGTCCACTCCATGCTCTTATCCAGCAAGGCGTCCGGATACGCCGACGGAAGTTGCGCGAACTGTTCGTCCAGCCATGTCGCCGTCCCCATCTGCTTCAGCCGGTCGAAATCCGCCTGCGTCGGTCCCCAGGTGGCCTGCCGCAGCAGCCGCCATCTTGCCTTATCCGCGTCCGAAATCACCTCCGGCGGTGAAATCGGCGCCTGCGGCTTGGCGCTCAGCTCGTTGGACTTCGCCCCTGTCCCGCCCGTGTTCACTCCGGCAATCTTGTAGTAGTACGTGGTCTCGTTCGTCAGCCCCGTGTTCGTGAACGTCAACGCCGTCACGCCCGTGGCGACCGGAGTTCCTGACTGCCCGCCGCTCGATGTCCCCCGGTAGACGTTGTAGCTCACCGCTCCAGGCGTCGCCGCCCAGGTCAGCACCACCTGCGCATTGCCTCCCGTCGCCGTCAGCAGCGTCGGAGCTACCGGGGCCACTACCGGAGCCTCCGGCTTGGCCGAGACTTCTCCGGACTTAGCCCCCACCCCGCCCGCATTTACTCCGGCTATCTTGTAATAGTAAGTGGTGCCGTTTGTCACCGCCGCGTCCGTGTAACTCGCCGAGGTAATTCCTATCGCCAGCGGCGTCGCCGCCTGTTGCCCGGCCGCCGTACCGCGATACAGGTTATAGGAGGTCGCCCCCGTCACCGCGGTCCACTTCAAAGTGACCTTGGCATTTCCCGCCGTGGCCGCGAAATCGCTCGGCGCCGCCGGCGGCGTCACCACCACCGGGGGTGAAGTCCCCACCCGGTACAGCCGGGCCCCGCCCCAGTCCGCATGGTCGTACGAGATGCCGTCCCCGCCGTCCTGCACGACCAGTTTCAACACCGCTACTCCGGTTACATTCAAGTCCGCCCGCCGGGCACTCATCCCCCGCGTCATCTTGGCCGTCTCAAACAACATCCGCCCGTCCCCAAACACCTGGAACACCACCGAGCCTTTCCCCTCCGGCACCTCATCGTCCACCCCCACATCGGCGACAAACCTCTGGAACTGCTTGCCAAGGTCATACTCAATCACCGAACTCGCATGCGTCCCTAATCCGTAACTGAACTTCCTCCCGTTGATCGACATCGGCTTGCCGTCCGCCGCCAGCTGCTCTCCGTTGCTCATGTCCCGCTCCACCGGGCCCCAACCCGACGTTGCGCTCTTCCATGCCAGTTCGCTCAAGTACGGGTCCATGTCGGCCGCCGGCGGCGGCGCTGCTCCCCCGCTCTGCAGCACCACATGCGCGTCCGCCCAGTCCGCCCGGTCCATCGCGTTCCCGTCTCCCCCGTTCCGCACCACCAGCTTCAATTCGTCGTGCCCGGTGACGTCCACCCGCACATGCTCGGCTGGCGTGTTCCCCCGGTGCAGTCCGCTGTCATAGCGCAGCGTCCCATCCACCCAAATCTCAAACACCACCGAACCCTGCGTCCCCGCCACCTCATCGTCCAGCCCCACCGTCACCCGGAAGTCATCATAGAGCCGGTTCAGCTTGTACACCACCTCGCTGTCCGCGTTCACTCCCAACCCCTTGGCAAACGGCACGCCCCCCACCTGGATCGGCTTTCCGTCCCCCGCCGTCGCCCCGCCATTGCTCATGTTCACTTCCACCGGCCCCAAACCGTTTGTCTTCGACGCCATCTGCATGTCGCTCAAGTAGTCCACACGCTCCGGCACATACAGCCGCGCCTGCGGTACCAACTGCTCGGCCTGCCCCGGATACGACCAGAACAGCCGCACCGTCGCCCGTCCCAACTGCTCGAAATACTCCAGCCGGATCGAGTACCTCTGTCCCGCCGTCAGCTTGATCGGCGTCCCTCGCCGGAACATCGGGGAATGCGTCGTCCAATCGTCAATCACCAACCGGCCGTTCACCCACAGCCGAACCCCATCGTCGGCCTGTGTCACAAACGAGTAGTCCCCAGTAACCGGGGCCTCCACTTCCCCGGTCCAACGCACCGAAAAGTAGCTCTCCTCGATCTTCTGATACGGTCTCCCGGACCCCCAGTCGAAGTTCACCTGCCGGTCTGTCCGCCTCATCACTGCCGAACCAGACAGATCCTTCGTCCCGTAATATTCCCCGTAAAGACCCGTCCCTTGACCGGTCGGGAGCGTAACAGCTCCCAGCGGAATGCCTGCTAGTGTCAGCGCGGTCATCCCTATCAGCAGCATCCGTGCAGCTTCCAAGTGCGTCCTCCATCCGCCGGTTCTTCCGGCTGGACAATGCTTCGCAATCGCTGGGCCGTTTCTCGCCTTGAGACAATTTGTCTCAAGGTACTTATAAGGTCTTCCCCTAAGTTACATCTGCCTCAATAGGTTACAAGGATCACGTCCACCCTAGCTCCACTACCCCTAAAGTACTGTGTGACATAATTTCCATGTGTAACCGGACCACCCGGTAATTCTTCCCACTTCCCATGACCCGCCTCCTCCTGCTCCCCCTCCTCTTCGCCCCTCTCCCGGCCGCCGATTGGCCCGTCTACCTCGGCGACAAAGCCACCTCCCACTTCTCCCCGCTCACCCAGATCAATAAGTCCAATGTCGCCCGCCTCACCCAGGCCTGGTCCTTTGATACCGGCGAAAAGGGCGAGATGCAGTCCAATGGCCTCGTCATCGACGGCGTTCTCTATACCGTCTCCCCCAATCGCAAAGTCTTCGCCCTCCATGCTGCCACCGGCAAGGAAATCTGGTCCTTTGACCCCGGTCCTCTCCTCGCCGGGCGCCCCGGCAAACGCCAGCGCGGGCTTACCTATTGGGCCTCCGGCGCGGACCGCCGTATCTTCACCGGCGCCGGCACCTACCTCTTCGCCCTCAATGCAGCCACCGGCCAACTCCTCCCCGGCTTCGGCAACGGCGGCCGCATCCACCTCGGCGAAGGCGTCGCCACCCCGGCCCCTACCGTCATCATCAACACCCCCGGCGTCATCTATAAGGACATGTACATTGTCGGCGGCCAGACCGAAGGCCCAGGCACCATCCGCGCCTACGATGTCCGCTCCGGCAAGCTCCGCTGGCTCTTCCACCTCATCCCCCGCCCCGGTCAACCCGGTTACGAAACCTGGCCCCCGGAAGCTTACAAATCCGCCGGCGGTGCCTCGAACTGGTCCGGCCTCTCCCTCGATGAAAAGCGCGGCATTGTTTACGTCCCCACCGAAACCGCCGGCCCCGACTTTTGGGGCGGCAACCGCGCCGGCGCTAATCTCTTCGCCAACTCCCTTGTCGCTCTCGACGCCGCCACCGGCAAACGCCTCTGGCACTGCCAACTCGTCCACCACGACCTGCTCGATAAGGACCTTCCCACCCCCCCTGTCCTCCTCACCGTCACCCGCAACGGCCAGAAGATCGACGCCGTCGCCCAGGGCACCAAGAACGGCCTCCTTTTCGTCTTTGACCGCGTAACCGGCAAACCCCTCTGGGACATTCAGGAAAAGCCCATCCCCGCCTCCGAACTCCCCGGCGAACCCGGCTGGCCCACCCAGCCTGTTCCCCTGAAGCCCGCTCCGCTCACGCGCCAGAACTACACCGAGGACGACGTCTCCAACATCTCCCCGGCGGCGAAAGCCGCCACTCTCCTCCGCTTCCGCCGCTCGGGCTCCCAGGGTGCCTACCCCGCTCCCAGCCTCCGCGAACGCATCATCTTCCCCGGTTTCGATGGCGGCATGGAATGGGGCGGCGCCGCCGTCGATCCCAACGGCGTTTACTACGCCAACGTCAATGAAATCCCCTGGATCTATCAGATGATCCCCGCTCAGAATGACTCCGGCTCTCCCGTCACCCCCGGCCAGCGTGTCTACATGATCCACTGCGCCGCCTGCCACGGCTTTGACCGCAAGGGCGATGCCGCCTCCGGTTTCCCCGCGCTCCATACTCTTTCCACCCAGTCCAACCGCGCTGCCGTCAGCCAGATCGTCAACGGCGGTATCGGCCGCATGCCCGCCTTCGGCGCACTCCCCGAAGCCCAGCGCCGCGCCCTCCTCGACTACCTCTTTAACGAGGAAAAACCCGGTACTGCCGCCCCGGTCACCGGTCCCCCCTTCCTCTTCGGCGGCTTCCGCCGCTGGACCGATAACGAAGGCTATCCCGCCATCAAACCGCCATGGGGTACCCTCAATGCCGTCGACCTCAACACCGGCGAACTCAAGTGGAAAGTGCCTCTCGGCGAATACCCGGAACTCACCAAACGAGGCATTCCCCCCACGGGCACCGAAAACTACGGCGGCCCCGTCGTCACCGCCGGTGGCCTGCTCTTCATCGGCGCCTCCGCCGACGAAACCATCCGCGCCTTCGACAAAGACACCGGCAAAATCCTCTGGCAGGCCAAACTCCCCTTCTCCGGCACCGCCACCCCCAGCGTCTATTCCGTGAACGGCAAACAATATGTCGTCATCTCCGCCGGGGGCGGTAAATCTGGCCGCCCCGCCGGCGGCAGCATCGTCGCCTTCGCCTTACCCGACTGAAAGAAAAAGTCGCGTCTCTCGCGCAACTTCCTCCTCCGGGATCCTGACTAGCCAATAGGGGCACCCCCTGATTGTTTATGTCACCCTCTAACCAACCCCCCACAAACCTTGGTACGCTCTATTCCAATACAATGTCGACCGCCGTTGGGGGCAGTAGCTTTCCAACTACCCGTTGGACCCTGATCTTAGAATCCCGGAACAAGCTGGAACCAGATGGCACTGCCGCCCTCAATGCGCTTTGCCAGGGCTACTGGTATCCCCTATACGCCTATATCCGGCGCAAAGGTCACTCCCACGAACAGGCCAGCGACCTGACCCAAGAGTTCTTTACCCAACTCCTCTCCGGAACGTTTTTTGAACGCGCCAACCCGGACAAGGGCCGCTTCCGCGCCTTCCTTCTCACCGCCCTCCGCTACTTCCTTAATGACGAATACGACCGCTCCAGCGCCGCCAAACGCGGCGCCGGCATCGTCCGCGAACCGCTACCCTTCTCCATCGATGACGGCGAACGCTTCTACTCCCGCGAACCTCACCACGACGAAACCCCCGAACGCATCTACGAACGCCGCTGGGCTCGCGCCGTCCTCGACCGCGTCGTTACCGCCATGCGCGCCGAGTTCGAACGCCACGGACGCCTCGACCACTTCCTCCACCTCAAGGTCTATCTCATGGGCCAGGCCGACGTTCCCTACGCTGCCCTCGCCCAGAAACTCGAAATCTCCGAAAGCGCCCTGAAAAGCGGCATCCACCGCTTCCGCAAACGCTACCGCGACCTCCTCCGCGAAGAGGTCGCCGCCACCGTCGCCGATCCCAATGACGTCGACGCCGAGTTGAAATACCTCCTTTCCGCCCTCCGCGGCAACTAGACTTCGAACTCTCCCGTTACCCCCATGTCCGATTGCCAAAAGTGTGGCGGCGAACTCGATTCCGACGGCCTCTGTATGGCCTGCCTGCTCGAAGGCGGTATGGCCACCGATGGCCCAACCGCATTCACCGTACCCGCCTTCTCCCGATCCGAGTCCCCGGAACTCAGCCAGGATAGCTTTGGCCCTTATTCCCTCCTCCGCCCTCTCGGCCAAGGTGGCATGGGCGTCGTATACCTCGCCGAACAGCGCCACCCCATCCATCGCCAGGTCGCCCTCAAAGTCATCAAACTCGGCATGGATACCCGGGCTATCCTTGCCCGCTTCATGTATGAGCGCCAAGCCTTGGCCCTCATGGACCATCCCAACATTGCCCGGGTCTTCGACGCCTCCTCCACCTCCCAGGGCCGCCCCTTTTTCGTCATGGAGTACATCGACGGCGAGCCCATCACCACCTACTGCGATCGCCATCGGTTGAACACCCGCGAGCGGCTTCACCTGTTTATCCCCGTCTGCCAGGCCGTGCAGCATGCCCATTCCAAAGGGGTCCTCCACCGCGACATCAAACCCTCCAACGTCCTGGTCACCGAAGTCGACGGCGCCCCTGTCCCGAAGGTCATCGACTTCGGCATCGCCAAGGCCACCGAGCAAAGCCAGAACGAGCAAACCGCCTTCACCCGCTTCGGCCAGTTCATCGGTACCCCCGAATACATGAGCCCGGAGGCCGCCGACCCCGTCCACAACGATGTCGATACCACCTCCGACGTCTACTCCCTCGGCGTCCTGCTCTACGAACTCCTCGCCGGCGCCGTCCCCTTTGATGGCCGCGTCCTCCGCAAAGCCGGCCTCGATGAACTCCTTCGCATCGTCCGCGAAGACGAGGCCCCGCCCCTGCCCGCTAAACTCACCGAACTCCGCGACAGCGATACCCTCCACGCCATCGCCGAAAACCGCTCCACGAACCCCCACGGCCTGCGCCGCGAACTCTCCGGCGATCTCAATTCCATCGTCATGAAGGCCGTCGAAAAGCGCCGCCAGCGCCGCTATGAGTCGGTTTCCGATCTCTGGAACGATCTCCAGCGCCACCTCGATGACCGCCCCATCCTCGCCAGCCCTCCCAGCCGCGCCTACCGCTTCCGGAAATTCGTCCGGCGCAATCGAGCCGCCGTCTTCAGCACCGCTGCCATTACTCTCGCCCTCCTCATCGGCGTCACCGCCGCTCTCTGGCAGGCTCGCCGCGCCACCCGCGAACGCGAACTCGCCGTCGCCGCCCGCGTCGAAGCCGAAAACGAACGCCGCCGCGCCCAGGCCCAGGCCGCCCGCGCCGCCCTCCAGGAGTCTCTCGCCAAACACAATCTGGCGGACGTCGATCGCCTGGCCAACCTCATGCTCTTCGAGCTGGACGACAAAGTGAAAGACCTCGGCGGCTCCACCGAGGCCCGCAAATCCCTCGTCGCTCTCGGCCTCCAATACCTCCAGAAAGCCCGTTCCGATAATCCCCAACTGGGCGCCGCCTATTTCCGCCTCGCCGAACTCCAGGGCGTCGACAGCCTGCTCGACCTCGACGCCGCCAAAACCAGCTACCGCCTCGCCATCCCCTTACTCGAAGTCCGCGCCGCCGCCCACCCGCCCGACAGCGAAAGCCGCCGCCTTCTCGCCCTCGCTCTTTGGCGCCTTTCCGCTCTCGAAGATGCCGAATGGCGCCAGGAGGCCGGCCTCCGCAGAGCCGAATCCGTCGCCGCGTCCCTCCTTGCCGCCGAACCCCGCAATACCGCCGCCATGCACGCCCTGGCTAATATCTGGATCGACGCAAAACAGCCGGCCAGGGCCATCGAAATCGAAAATCGCGCCACCGCCGCCGGCACCTCCTCCCCGGACGATCGCGCCATGCTCGCCAAGGCCCAACTCGCCATGGCCGATTGGTCCAGCGCCAATGCTGGTAATGCCGCCGCTCTCCAGTGGGCCTCCCGCGCCGTCGACACCATGGAAAAAACCTTCGCCGAAAACCCGGGCAACGCCCGCTATCGCATCCAACTCTCCGCCTGCCTGTCCAGACTTACCTTCTACCAGCGCGCCGCTAACCAGGCTCCCGCCGCCCGCCTCTCCGCCAACCGTGCCCATTCTCTCGCCGTTGCCGCCGCGGAAGCCGATCGCCAGAACCCCCGCGCCCAGGCGGAACTCGCCAATAGCGAAACCACCCTCTCCCTGCTCACCTACTCCGCCGGAGACATGACCCAGACTCGCCGCCACGTCTCCGCCGCCAACACCATCCGCCGTGGCCTGATGCAAAAGTACCCCGCCGTCCTTTCCCTCGCCCTCGACTTCTCTTCCTGGACACTCGAAGCCAGCACCAGCGAATCCGAAAACTCCAACTTCCCCGAGGCCCTCGCCATGCTCCGCGAATCGGAATCCATCCTCCGCCGAGCCATTCGCGCCCACCCCGAAAGCCGCCGCGCTAAACGTCTCCTGCATCGCACCCTGACGTCCCTCGCTGACTCCCTTCGCTCCACCGGGAGCCAACCCGCCGCCCGTGCGGCTTTCCTCGAGGCCATCCAAGGGGAACGTGCCCTCGCCGGCGCTATTCCCACCGTCGAGGACGCCGACGCCCTCGCCTCCGCCCTGCAGTCCTACGCCCTCGCCCTCACCCGCTTCGGTGAATCCGGCGAAGCTATCCGTCAATACTCCCTCGCCGCCTCCGCCCTTCGCCGCGCCGGTGTCCGCGAGGGCCCCTTCACGGAGCCCTTGCAACGTCTCACCCGCATCAACTACTCTCTCGCCGATCTCCACCTCGCCCGCAATGATCTGCCCGCCATGCGCGCCTGCCTCGACGAACTCTTCCCCATCATCGACAAATGGGCTACCCGCAACCCGGCCGATGCCAATGCCTTCTACCGCAAGTGGGATTATCTCGACCGCTACCGCATCCACGCCGAGCGCACCGGACAGCCCGATCGCGCCATCGCCCTTGCCAAAGACGGCCTTAACCTCAGCCGCCGCCACTTCGAACTCGACCCCGCCAACTACGACCACCTCGGGGTCGTCGTAGCCTCCTTCGGAAACCTCACCTTCGACCTCCAGCGCGCCGGCCTCCGCCAGCAGTCTCTCCAACAAACCCAGGAAAGCCTCGCCTTCATCGAAACCATCCGTTTCGACGACATCAATACCAACTTCGCGCGCCTCGACATTCTCCGCACGTACTCCTACTTCACTCGCCTCCTCGCCATCGACTTCAATGAGTCCCAACTCGCCATCCCTCACGCTACCCGCATCGCCGGACACCTGGAGGCCATGGTCAAGGCCAACCCTTCCAACAACCAGGCCATCTCCCTCCTCCAAACCGTCTACCGCTACGTATCTACCGCCTACCTCAATGCCTCCCGCACCTCCGATGCCATTGCCGTTCGCCGCAAAGAGCTGAACCTCTTTCTCCTCCGTCCTCCCCAGTCCCCATCCGCACTCCGTACCCTCGCCGACCACCAGCTTGTCATCGGCAACTACGAAGATCGCCTCGGCAATCCCGTTGCCGCCGCCGAATGGCGCCGCAACGCCCTCGCTTCCCTCGCGAAATCCATCCAAACCGCCGAGTCCAGGCTGGCCCAACCCGGTGCTGCCGTCCCTGCCCTCCTCGGCGACCTCCACCAGTCCCACCTTCTGAGCGCGACCGTCCACGAGTACATGGAAAACTGGGCCGGCGCCCGCGCCGATACCGAATCCGCCCTTTCCTGCATCACTCGCCTCGCTTCCCTCCTGCCGCAGGTCCCGGCAAACCACTCCCAACTCTCCGACACCCGCGCCCGCCTCGTCCGCATCTATACCCGCTTACACCTTCCCGAGGATGCCTTCCGCCTCCCCTTCGCCGGTCGCCTCCCGTCCCCCGAAGAACGCCAGATCGAGGAAGCCGCCGGCCTGCGCCTCAGCGCAACGAACATGTTCTCTACCGGCTACCACATCGAGCCCCGCATCACCTTTCTCGATACAGCCGTCGCTCTGGTCCGCGCACTCCCCGCTTCTCCCGCCCGCAACATCGAACTGGCCAAATCGCTTCAGATACTCGCCTCCGCCCTGATTGCCCGCACTCGCTTTACCCCCAAACCCCTCTCCGCGCCCCACCTCTCCCGTGCCCGCCAATCCCTCCTCGAATGCCGCGAAATCCTCGAAACGCTCCAATCCGCCGGGCAACTCCCCTCCACCTTCCTCCCCCAACTCCAAGCCGTCATCTCGCAAATTCCCAACCTCGACGCCCAACTCCCCGCCACCCAATCGACAAATTCCCCCCAACGCTGATTTACCCGCGAAACTTTCCCCAGCCGTTCCCTAATTACATGGCATATCCCATGTATATCCGTAAACTGCTCCTCACCCCCATACTCCTATCCCTCGCGCTCTACGCCCAAACGGGTACCTCCTCCTTCGGTGGCGTCGTCTCGGATCCCTCCGGCGCCGCCATCCGGGAGGCCCGTATCAACATCGAGTCCCCAGCCACCGGCGCCGCCGACTCCACCCGCTCCGACGCCGAAGGACGCTTCCGCTTCCCCTCCCTCCTCCCCGGCGAGTACCTCGTCACCATCGACGCCGACGGCTTCGCCCAACGCATCATCCGTGGACTCACCCTCTCCGCCTCCGAGAACCACGAAATCGTCGTCGGCCTCGACCTCCCCACCTCCGTCTTCCGCGTCGAAACCGTCGCCGCCGCCGAAGGCGTCCGTATCCAAACCGCCGACGCCCAAATCCAGCGCGTCATCACCCTCAAGGAACTCGATACCCTCCCGCAAATCTCCCGCAACCCCCTCCAACTCGCCACCTTCTCCCCCGGCGTCCAAATGGACGGCGAATTCTCCCGCGTCAACGGCACCCGCAATAGCTCCTCCAACGTCAAGCAGGACGGCATCCTCACCGTTGACCCGGTCTATCCCCGCCTCGGCCACACCCTCTCCAGAATCAACCTCGACGCTATCTCCGAGGTCCGTGTCATCCTCAACGGCGCCAAAGCCGAGTTTGGCCGCAACGGCGGCGCACAGATCGAACTCGTCAGCCGCCGCGGATCCAACCAATGGTCCGGCAATCTCTTCGCCTACCACCGCAACACCGTCCTCAACGCCAATAGCTTCTTCAATAACCTCGCCGGCGTCCCTCGCCCCAAGCTCATCCTCAACCAGTTCGGCGGCTCCCTCGGCGGCCCCATTATCCACAACCGCACCTTCTTTCACCTCAACGTCCAAAGCTCCATCACGGCCCAGGAGGTTGTCCGCAACCGTACCGTCCTCACTCCCGAAGCGAAGGCCGGCCTCTTCCGCTGGCGCTCTCCTGGCTCCTCCGCCATCCAGTCCTTCGACATCCCCCGCAACGACCCCCGCTCCAAAGGCATTGATCCTCTCGTTCAGTCCAAACTGGCCATCCTCCCCGCTCCCAACAACACCCTCATCGGGGATGGCCTCAATACCGCCGGCTTCCGTTTCAACAATCCCGCCAACGTCTTCACCCCCCAAGGCACCGCCCGTATCGACCACCAACTCCGCAAAAACCACCGCCTCTTCTTCCGCCTTTCGCGGCACTATTTTGAAAGCCTCGATTCCTTCAATGGCCTCGACGCCCCGTATCCTGGCCAGCCTGCCGGTCATCAGATCTCCAACTCCGCCAACTTCTCCGTAGGCTCAGATTGGTCCATCTCCCCCACCCTCATCAACGAGATCCGTGTCGGCCGCACCGCCTCCAGCGTCACCTTCCAGGCCCCACGCTCCGGTCCCGTCGTTGTCCCCGCGCTCTATACCAACACGGAACTCTCCAATACCACCAGCGAACGTTCCGCCCCCGTCTTCGAGCTCAACGACTCCCTGACCTGGATCCGCGGCCGCCATACCTGGAAAACAGGCGGTACCTTCCAACGCAATATGGTCTACTTCAACGACGACGCCGGTAAGTACCCCACCTTTACCCTCAACCGGAACAACGGCAACCTGCCCGCGGCCTCGATTGGTCCCAGCGGCGCCATTATCGCCGCCGTCGATCGCCAGCGCTTCGAAAGCCTCTACAACGACCTCCTCGGCCGCGTCTCTGCCATCAGCCAGACCTTCTACTCCAACCTGGAAACCTATCTCCCCGCCGGCTCCTCCCGCGTCCGGAATCAGCGTTTTCAGGACTGGGGCTTCTTCCTGCAGGACGATTGGCGCATCCACCCCCGTCTCATGCTCAACATCGGCCTCCGCTACGAACTCTTCCAGGTCCCCATCGAACGTTCCGGCTTTATGGGCACCCTCGATCGCCGTAACGCACTCCTCGGTGCGACCCCTCTCACCGATCTCAACATCCAGCGCGCGGAACACTACCTCCCCTCCGACAAAAACAACTTCACCCCCCGCTTCGGCTTCGCCTGGGACCCCTTCGGTACCGGCAAAACCTCCGTCCGCGGCAGCTTCGCCATCTTCAATGACCGCGGCATCGCCGGCTTCATGCGCTCCATCGATGGCAATACCCCGGGCTTCGCCTTCACCGGCCAGTCCTTCCCGAATCTCGGTGGCGCCTCTGATGTCCGCCTTAGTGACAACCCCACCCTCCCCACCGCCCCTGCCCGCGTCCAGACCCTCCTCCCCGTCACCCGCTCCACCAGCATGATCGTCGTCCCCGATGGCCTCCGCAACCCCTACTTCATGCACTGGAACTTCTCCATTCAGCGCGAGTTCCTCCATGGCACCGTCCTGGAAGCCGCCTATGTCGCCACCCGCGGCGTCAAACTCATCCACCACATCGATCGCAACCAGAAAGACCTCGTCTCTTCCGGCTTCCTCCAGGACTTCGTCCAACTGCAGGCCTTCCAACGGGCCGGTACCCCGGTGCCCGCTTCCAATAACCTCGTCCGCATCTTCGGTACCCCCGCCGCCGCCATCAACTCCCTCGGTGGAACCAACTTCCAACTCGGTGCCGCCGGAACCGCCGCCGAAAACCTCGACCGCGGCTTCTTCACCCGCTACGCCGCCGCCGGCCTCCCCCAAACCTACCTCCGCCCTTTCCCCCAGTTCGCCTCTGTCTGGACCTCCAACAACGACGGCCGCTCGTACTTCGATTCCCTCCAGTTGAGCCTCCGTCGCGATACCGGCTGGCTCCGCCTCTCCGCCAACTACACCTTCAGCAAGAACATCGAGATGACCGTAGGCGACGGTGGCTCTGGGGATGACGTCATCTTCGATCGCTTCAATAGCCGCCTCGCCCGAGGCCTCGCCGTCTATCACATGCCCCATCTCTTCAACGCCATGGCTACCGCCCGCATCCCCTTCGGCTGGGGTCGGCAGTTCGGCCGCTCCATCCCCCGCTGGCTCGATCTCCTCGCTGGTGGTTGGGATCTCGGTACCCTCGCCCTCGCCCAGACCGGCTATGCCTTCGGCGTCGGTGGTTCCGTCGATACCTATGGCGCCGGGGGAAGCCGTGCCAACTACTCCGGCCCCCGCATCGGTCAGCTCGAGGTCCGCGGCGATGGCCCCCGCTTCTTCACCCCGGAGCAAATGAGCCTCTTCTCAATCCCCGCTGCCGGCCAACTCGGAACCGGCAGCAGCAATATGTTCCGCAACCCGGCATTCTGGAACATCGATACTTCCCTCGTCAAACGCATCCCCGTCCGCGAAGGCCAATCCGTCATCCTCCGCCTGGAAACCTACAACACCTTCAACCACGTCAACTTCGGCGGTGTGAATACCAACCTGCTCAACCCCCAGACCTTCGGCAAGCTGACAGGCACCAACACCGCTCCCCGCAACGTCCAGATCGCCCTTCGCTACGAGTTCTAATCCCATGACACGCACACTCCTCCTTCTCCTCTCCCTCGCCGCCTTCGCCCAGTCCCCGCGTCTGGACGCCCTCCGCCTCGATGTCGCCGCCGCCAAACCCGGCGCCGTCGAGGCCTTCTGGGCCGCCGCCAAACTCTCCACCACCCCGCTCATCGAACCCATCCCCGGTCAGCCGCGCTTTCGCCGTGTCACCTACCTCTGGCGATCCTCTGACCCGGCGGCCAACATCGTCCTCTTCGGCGGCGTCCGTGGCTTCGGCGACCGCCTCCACAACGCCCTCAAACAGATCCCCGGTACCGACGTCTGGTTCCGCACCGAAACCGTCCGCTCCGACGCCCGCTTCCAGTACATGCTCCTTCTCGATCCACCCGATTTCAACGTGGAAGCCATGACCCGCGCCTCCATGAAGGAGTACGAGGCCGCAGAGAAACAGATGATGGCCGCCGCCCGCGTCGATCCCCTCAACCCTCGCCAGTTCCCCGCCAAGAGCACACGCAACGTGGTCGAACTCCCCGATGCTCCTCCGCAACCCTACATCGCCAAACGCATCGGTATCCCCGAAGGAACCGTCGTCAGGCAAAAACTCCCCGGCAAAATCCTACCCGGCCCCGACCGTGAAATCGCCATCTACACCCCGCCCGGTTTCACCCCGGACCGGCAGGAACCCTACCCCCTCCTCGTCGTCCTCGACGGTCCCACCTACCGTTCCCTTGTCCCCACCCCCACCATCCTCAATAACCTCATCGCCGAAAACAAGATCCCGCCCCTCGTCGCCCTCTTCGTCCCCAACGTCTCCGCCGAATCCCGCATGACGGACCTCGCCGGCAGCAAACCCTTCGCTGACTACCTCGCCCTCGAACTCCTCCCGGCGTTCCGCCCGCGCTTCCACTACACCGGCGATCCGGCCAAGACCGCCATCGCCGGCTCCAGTCTCGGCGGACTCACCTCCCTCTTCGTCCCCTACACCCACCCCGAAGTCTTCGGCCTCGTTCTCTCCCAGTCCGGCTCCTATTGGTGGGCCCCCGGCCTCCTCCCCTCCGATGGCGCCCGCCCGGAACACATCGATATCCAACCCAACCGCATGGCGGCCCTTATGGTTGCCTCCCCGAAACTGCCCCTCAAAATCTATATGGATATCGGCCTCCTGGAGATCGGCGGGGCCCAAACACTGCTCCCCTCCATGGTCGACGCCAATCGCCACCTCCGCGACGTCCTCCTCCTCAAGGGCTACCCCGTCCACTATCGTGAATTCAACGGCGGCCACGAATACCTCAACTGGCGCGGTACCCTCTCCGACGGCCTCATTTATCTCTTCAATCCGAACTAGCGCAACACCAGTTCCGCTACCTTCCCCCAGTCCAACTGCTCCCAATACACCGGGTGGCGCGCACAACCGTGCGCCACCTTTCCCGGTTGCGCCCGCCTCGCCGCCACAAACTGCCCATCCTTCACCACGCCGCACCGCCCGATGCTCCGCACCACCAGAATCTGCGCCGCCGCCCGCCCCGCTTTCCCGTCGAAATAACCCGGGTTGTCCGTCACCAGCGGCTCACACCCAGGGTCCGTCCCGGCCACGCCAATCGTCCCGCTGATCGCATACCGCCCCTCCCCTTTCCCCGCCGTGAAGCAGGCCGCCGCAATCCCCTCGCCCGCCGTCAATCCCGCCAGCCGCCGTGCCGCCTCCGCCTGCGCATCCACCGGATTCCAATACCACGCCCCGTCTTTGTCCCGCTGCGGGTTGGCCTGTTTTGCCGCCAGTTCCCGGTTGTACCGCAACTCCCGTTCCATACTCGCCAGCCGCGTCTCCCACCGCGCCGGCTGCGTTGCCTTCAACCCTCCATAGTTCTTCTCCAGTGCCGCCCGCATCTGCGCCTCATACCCCGGCGCCTGTGTCTCTTCGCTCTTCTTCTTCAACCCCGCCAGCCGCGCCTCCGCTGTCGCCCGGTCTTTTTCATAGAGCGGCTGCACCGCCCGCAGCGCCTTCGCCACGCTCACTGCCGCCCACGGATCCCGCCCCGTCCGGGCAATCAGCAGATCCTGCCCCTCCAACACAGGAAATCCCTGATAGGTCCCCGTTACCCGCGGCCGCGGATACATCTCTCCCGCAATCGTCGGCCGCCCCATCGCCCCAGGCAGTTCGTTGAACAGGAACGCCACCGATTCCGTCTCCCCAGCCCACTGCGGCACATACTGCCCGTTCCGCAGAATGTCCTCCAACGCAAACGGAAAGAACCGCGTCGAATAGCGCAAGGGCTGCCCCGTCCCGCCTCCGTCGAATGTCCGCGATTCGCTCATCCAATACCCCTGCAGCGAACTAGCCTCCGGCGTCGCCTGAAACACCGCCGACAGCCGCTCCAGCACCCCGTTCATCACCCCCAACTCCGCCGCCGTCGCACCCCGCCCCGTCATCCGCGAACTCTTCCACACCCCTTTCCGCTGCAACGGGCTCCGCCCTTGCCCGTTCGGCCACAGATAGTTCCCCTCCGCGTCCACCGTCCCCGGCCCCTGCCCCGTCAGGCAGAACCCTGCCGCCACCGCCGCTGCCAACAGCCACCTCGGTCCCTGCATACCCCTCCTACCGCACCCGAACCTTCAAGATCGTCAGCGATGCCCTCGGAAATGTATAATTCGCCCCTCCCGCCACCACCGCCAGATCCACCGTCTTCACCACCGGCCGCACCTTCTGGTCATCCCCGAACGTGTGCGTCGCCTTCAAATCCCCATGGCTCATCTGCCAAACCTCCGCCTTCCCTTCCATGCCCCCGTTGGAGTTCTCAATCCGTGCCGTTATGTCCTGCTTCTCGCTCCGGTTCAGCACGTTCAGATAAACCGTGCCCGTCGCCTTATCAAACGTCGCCGACGTGTCCAGATACCGCAGCGGTTCCCGGTTCCCCACCTTATACGTTGGCGAACTCACCCAAAGATCCAGCGACTGCTTCCCCGCCTGCTTCGCATACTCCGCAATCGGGAAATAAATCGGCTGCAAAAACAGCCCCTTCTCGTTCGTGAAAATCGGCGCAATCACGTTCACCACCTGCGCCAGATTCGCCATCTTCACAATGTGCGCATGCCGGAGGAATGAGTTGAAGAACATCCCCATCGCCAGCGCGTCTTCGTAGTTGTAGATCTCCTCCAGCCGCGTCTTCCCCGTCTCATGCTCGCCGCCCCCGCGCGCCCGGTACCAAACGTTCCACTCGTCGTAGGCAATCCAGATGGGCCGCGGATTCGCCTGTGTCGCCTGCGCCGCTTTGATCTGCCCTTCCACAATCCGGATGCGGCTGTCGATGTCCTGCGACGCACTCAGAAACTTCTCGAAATTGTTATCCCGGTTCCCAATGTAGGTGTGCAGCGAGATGTAGTCGATCTCGTCTCGCAACCCCTCCAGCACCCGCCGGTTCCAGCCCACCCAGTCCCAGCCCGGCCGGAAGTTCGACGATCCGCTCGCAATCAGCTTGATCGACGGATCCACCCGCCGCATCGCCTTCGCCGCCTCCAGCGCAAACTTCACGTAATCTTCCGCGTTCTTATGCCCCAGCTGCCAAGGCCCGTCGATCTCGTTCCCCAGCCCCCAATACTTCACGTTGTACGGCTTGTCCCGCCCGTTCTTCCGCCGCTGCTGCGCCCAATAGGTGTCCCGCGACTCGTTCGTATACTCCACCCACTGCCGCGCGTCTTCCACCGTCCCCAGCCCGGCGTTGATGCAGATGTACGGCTCCACGCCCAGCTTCTCCGAATAGTCCAGAAACTCATCGGTGCCGAACGTATTGGGCTCCAGCGCCCCCCACGCCCCCTCCGGCCGCACCGGCCGCTGGTTCCGCGGCCCGATCCCGTCCTTCCAGTTGTACCCGGAAACAAAGTTGCCGCCCGGCCACCGCAGCAGCGAGACCCGCATCTTCTGGATCGCCTCCATCACATCCTTCCGGTACCCCTTCGCATCTGCCAGCGGGCTCCCCGGCTCATACAACCCGCCGTAAATACATCTCCCCAGATGTTCCGCGAAGTTCCCGAACACGTGCGGATGAACTTCCCCAATCACCCGGTCGGTATCAATCTTGATCCGCGCTCCCTGCCCAAATGCCGCCACCAGGCACGCCGCTGCCAACAATCCCAGTTTCATAACCGCCAATTGTAAGCCTTTTCACTCCCCCTTGCCACGCCCCGCCCAACGCCCCACTTTCCGGCAATACTCCTCCCATTCCCGCCCATATCGCCGCGCCAGCCACGGCTCCTCCCCCCACACCACCCGCGCCTGGAATGCCACACAAACCGCCACGGCATAAATTCCCAATCCCGCCGACCGGAACCAGATCGCCCACCCCGCCAGAATCATCGCCACCGCCACGTACATCGGGTTCCGCGAATACCGGTACAGCCCCGCCACCACCAGCCGTTCCGGCGGCGCCCATGGCGCCAGCGTTCCCCGTCCGTCCACGTAAAAATCCCGCACACACCACAGCAGCCCCGCCACTCCCAATCCCAGCGGCACCAGCCCTCGCCCGTCCCGTCCATCCCCGCCCCACACCAACGGCACCACAAACGCCACCACCCCCGGTAGCGCCAGAAAAGCCAACAGTGCTCGTCCAACCCGGGCCCAGCCCACGCCCCAGCATACTCTCTAAGCGAATAAGTTTTCTAAGCGAATAAGCTTTGAAGAGCCCCCCATGCGCCCTCTCCTCCTCGCCCTCTCCCTCTCCCTCCTCCCCGCCGCCGATTTCGCCACCGAACTCCCCCTCGCCGGCACCCTCGGCGTCGGCCCCGCCTTCGATGCCGTCGTCGATGGCCGCCATCTCTACTCCATCGCCGGCGGCGCCCTCCACATAGCCGACATCTCCCGCCCCGCCAAACCCGTCCTCATCGGCAAACTCGCCGGCCTCGGCCACGTCCGCCAACTCGTCGTCCGCAACCACATCGCCTACGTCACCGCTCGCGAAGACGGATTCTTCCTCATCGACGTCAAGAACCCCCGCCGCCCCACCCTCATCACCCACTACGACACCATCGAACTCGCCACCGGCCTCGCCATCTCCGGCAATTTCGCCTACATCGCCTGCCGCCAGGCCGGTGTCGAAATCGTCGACATCGCCAACCCCCGCCGCCCCCGCCATCTCAGCACCATCCGCGTCGGCGAAGGCCAGTCCCTTGCCGCCTCCCCCAATGGCTACCTCTTCATCGGTGTCTGGCGGGCCCGCCAACTCGTCATCGTCGACGCCCGCAACCCCCGCCAACCCTCCATCGTTTCCACCACCCCCCTCGACGGCTACGGCGATGGTGTCGCCATCCGCGGTAACATCGCCTACGTCGCCACCGGCCACCACTCCACCGCCTCCACCGAAGCCTGGCCCAACCCCGATATGCCCGGCTACGGCCAGGGCCACGGCCTCGAAATCTTCGACGTCTCCGACCTCCGCAAACCCGCCCTCCTCTCCCGCACCAAAACCCGCGTCTACTACGGCCTCTACATGGACACTTGGCGCGTCCGCCTCTCCGGCAATCGCGCCTACCTCAACGACACCTATAACGGCGTCTTCATCCTCGACATCGCCGACCCCCGCCAACCCCGCTTCCTCGCCCACCGCCAACTCCCCGTCGTCCCCGGCCGCGGCGACGGCGACCTCCCCGTCGACCCCAAGCCCAGCCCCGCCGTCGGCCTCGCCGTCGCCAAGGACTTCCTCTACGTCGCCGGCGCCTGGAGCGACGTCCACATCGTCCCCGCTCCCGGCCTCGCCACCCCCCTCGACCCCCCGCCTCCCTCCACCCTTTCCCCCCTCCCCTCCAACCCCCCACCCGATCCCCGCTTCCAAACCTACAACCCCGGCGGCCAGGTCTACGCCGTCGATCTCTGGAAATCATCCCCCGATAACGGCCCCGCCACCCTCCTCGTCGCCGCCGGCATGGCCGGCCTCCGCGTTGTCCAGGCCGGCGAAAAGTTCACCGAACTCGCCCACTACCCCACCGCCGGCTTCGCCTCCTCCGTCGCCCACCGCGCCGGCATCGTCTACGTCGCCGAAGGACTCGGCGGCCTCGGCATCTATCGCGAAACTCCCGCCGGCAAGCTCGAAAAGGCCGGCAACTATCGCGTCCCCAACCAGTCCGTCCAGCAAGTCGTCGCCACCCCCGACGGCCGCCACGTCCTTCTCCACGTCGGCATGAACCGCCTCCACATCGTCAACGTCACCAACCCCGCCACCCCCACCCTCGCCCTCGAAGACCTTCACCCCGGCCTCTTCTACCTCCGCGCCATCCCCCCCGCCTTCGCCGCCGACCGCTTCTCCATGGTCACTTGGACCGTCTCCGGCCCCTTTCTCTATGAGGTCTCCGGCATCGATAAACCCCGCTTCACCGGCTTCCAATACCCCTTCCGCATCGGTACCGAAAACGGTGCCGCCCCCGACGGCCCCAACTGGCTCGTCACCACCGCCGGCAAATACTTCCTCCTCGCCCCCGGCGAAACCCGCCCCCCGAAGGAGATGACCCTCGTCTCCATCCCCGGCGTGGATCTCTCCGGCAAGCCCACCCTATTCGGCGATACTCTCTTCACCGCCAACGCCCTCACCGGGCAGGTCCACGCCGTGGACGTTGCCGATCGCGCCCGCCCTCGCCTCTTGGCCTCCGCCCTCCTCCCGGAACACCCCGGCCACATCGTCGCCTGGAATGGCGCCGCCCTCATCCCCGCCGGCTACCAGGGCTTGCTCCTGTGGAACTATCGCGACGCTTCCGCTGCCAGTATCCGCGCCAGTTCCCGGATCAGCGCGCCTCCGTCACCCCGGTAAGCGCTCCCGTGCTGGCAGGCCAGCATGGCCGGTTCCAGCGCCGCGAGTCCCTCCAGAATGCGGCCCGTATCCCGCCCGTGCGCGAAGTAGTCCATCATCCCCCGCATCCCCTCGCTCGCCGTCAGCACTTCGCTCTCCGTCACCGGCGGCACCTTCCCGCCCGCCTGCGTGAACAGGTCGCCGCTCAGCAGCGTCTTCGTCGACACATCGAACAGCACCCCGCAGTCCCACCCGTGCGGCACGTGCGGCGTGTCCATCCATCGCATCCGCCGCCCGCCAATCGAAAACTCCTCCCCGTTCCCGAACCCTCGCGCCGGCCGCGCCGCAAAGTCGTTCAGCGACGTCATCACCGCAACCGCGGACCCGAACGCCGTCGCCTCCGGTGCCGCCGCCAGCAGATCGTTCAGCGCCCCGAACTCGTCCCCCTCAAAATGCGATCCCCCGATCCACCGCAGCCGTTCCACCGGCATCACTTTCCCGATCGCCTCCACCGTCAGCGGAAACAGCTTCCGCAGCCCGGTATGAAACAGCACCGGCTCCTCGTCCACAATCAGATACGAGTTGAACGTAAACCCGCCCGGCAGAATGTCCAGCGGTGTGCAAATCCGGTATATCCCCGCCGCCACTTCATCCACGTGCGTGCCGGAAGTCTGGTTCGTAATCATAGAGTCGCTTCCCTTCCTGTCTATTCGTTGGTCGACTCATAATACGCGGATTTCCCACCCCGCGCCGGTCCGCGCTTGCCTCGCCGCCGTTTACGGCCTGCGGCGGGGGACGACCGGTGGTTTGGTGGCTGCCAGTTGCCGCGCCCGTTCATACAAACCCGGGGTGGCTCGAAAATCGGTAGTCATCAACTTCGTCAACGCCGCGTCGATCGCTAACCGTTCGTTCTGAGCGGCTTCGACAAGCACACCGAGAGTACCCGTAATCGTCAATCCTCGCTCCAAAGCGTACCGCGCTCCCGCCGCATCATCGATCAGGATCAGTCCCGCCTGCAATTCTTCTGCCAGCGCGATGGCGTCCATCTCTCCTCGGTGCAACCCGCTCGGCAATACCAGGGAAGCTCCGAACTCCCCTTGTCCATGAGCTCTCCATGAACGGTAGTCGGAAGGATCACCTGGCCATACAAACTGGGCAAAACCGCAATGTACCCAGTCTCCAGCAGATAGTTGATCGGCGAAGTGTCCGCTAGACAAACATATTTATGCGGTAGGCGGCAGCACCCCTTCGGCGCGGAGGCGTTGAATCGTGGCCACGTCCCTTTCCAGGTCTTCTACGGAATAGGCTTGCTAAACCACCTGTCTTTCTTTAAGGAAGTGGTTCCACTCCAGTCTGGAGAAGCCGAGCAATTCGGCAGCCTGCGCCCCCCCAATCCGCTCCTCTCGGTATGCCTCTAACACAACGGCTTCGAAAACATGGCGGGAGACCTGTTGAGGGGAGCCGCCGCCGAGTTGGGCCGCCAGCGTTTCCGGAATCTCCAACGTGATGGTCATGATCGACGCTACCTTTCCCAATCTTCTTCCATCCTTGCCCCTCGCGCTACCCGCCGTCCCCGCACTTCTGGCGACATCCTTCCACCCAATCCTTCCGGCACTCCATCTAGGCGCGCCCCGAACCCACAGTTGGTGACCCTTTAGTATTTTCCCCCCCAAGGCTGATGTTGGCGGACTCACAAACGCTCGTCGAGACGGAGGCGCTCACAAATTGCACCTTTCGGGAAAATGCACGGGCAGAAGCGGGGGATACCGCATGATAACCAGCTTCACCGGCCAATCCCACCCGGTATTCCCTCTCAATGCCTTCGCCAAGAACGAAAAGGCCAACCTCACCCGTGGGGAGCGTGCATCACGGAAAGAACGCTCAGCGCCGATACACCATCGCCCGGACCGCGCATCATCGTCAGCGCCAGTCAGGCCCTCGCATTTGCTGGCGGCGGCCCCGGCTATGGCTGTGTCCTGCAAGTGCCCCCACTTGAGCACGCCCCCCGCGTTTTGATACCGTCTCCCCAATGAAGTTCGTAATGGGGATCATGTTAATCTGCGCCACCCTTGCCGCGCAGGAGTTCCGCGCCACCCTCAACGGCCGCGTCACCGACCCTACCGGAGCGCCCATCCTCGACGCTCCCGTCACCGTCAAAAACCTCGGCACCAATGCCGCCTCCTCCGCCCGCACCGATTCCCAGGGCAACTTCACCATCCTCTTCCTCCAGCCCGGTACCTACTCCGCGACCGTCGAAGCCCCCGGCTTCAAAAAAGCCACCCGCACCGGCTTCGAACTCTCCGTCAATCAAACCGCCACCCTCACCTTCTCCCTCGAACTCGGCGCCACCTCTCAGGAAGTTACCGTCACCGCCGAAGCCGAACTCCTCGATGATGCCTCCGCTGACCGCGGTGGCGTCGTCGACGAAAAAGCCATCAAGGAATACCCCCTCAACGGACGAAACCCCTTCATGCTCGCCGCCCTCGTCCCCGGTGTCGATTTCAACGGATCCCTCGCCTACCAGCGGCCCTTCGACAACGGCGCCATCGCCGAATGGGGCATCAACGGCACCAACCGCAATACCGAATTCCTCCTCGATGGCGCCCCCAATAACGCCCAGGCCGGCGGCAACAACCTCGCCTACGTGCCCCCCGTCGACTCCGTCCAGGAGTTCAAAATCCAAACCAACTCCTACGACGCCCAATACGGCCGCTCCGGCGGCGGTACCGTCAACGTCGTCCTCAAAAGCGGCTCCAACCGCGTCCACGGCACCGCCTATGAGTTCCTCCGCCGCAATTGGCTCGATGCCAACTCCTTCCAGAACAACGCCCGCGGCGCACCCAAGGACGGCCACTACCTCGATCAGTACGGCGTCCAGCTCGATGGCCCCGTCTATCTCCCCAAACTCTACAACGGCCGCAACAAGACCTTCTTCCTATTCAACTACGAGGGCTACCGCGAGGGCACCCCCCAACCCCTCGTCCTCTCCGTCCCCGAACCCGAAATGAAGAACGGAGACTTCTCCAAAATGGCCGACGCCCGCGGCCGCCGCATCACCATCTACGACCCCCTCTCCGGCCGCCTCGTCAACAACGTCTGGACCCGCGATCCCTTCCCCTCCAACGTCATCCCCCAGGACCGCATCAACCCCATCGCCCGCAAAATCGCCTCCTACTTCCCCACCCCGAACGTCCGCACCGCCGGTGCCGACTACGCCTCCTCCAACTACTTCCTCTCCGGCGGCACCAATCCAGCCAAGGACAACTTCTACAACCTCGTCTTCAAGTTCGATCACAACCTCGGCTCCCGCCATCGCATGTTCTTCCGCCATGCCTCCAACGACCGTACCGAATGGCGCTCCACCAACGGCGTCACCGGCCCCGGCGAAAATGGCCAGTTCCCCCTCAAACGCATCAACGACGCCTATGTCATCGATTGGGTATCCACCCTCTCCCCCCAAACCATCTTCAACATCCGTAGCTCCTTCTCCCGCTACATCGAAGCCTCCCGCTCCGATGCCGACCTTGCCTTCGATATGACCGAACTCGGCTTCCCCAAGGATCTCCCCCAAAAACTCGGCGCCAAGTTCGGCTTCGGCATCTACGTCCTCGATGGCTACATCCAGCTCGGCCGCGGCTTCTCTTCCAACGTCACCAATACCTTCACCACCCACCCGACGTTTACCCGCGTCTCCGGCTCCAAAACCCTCAAGGCCGGCTTCGACATGCGCTGGATCCAATACTCCACCCAGAACTCCGGCGACGTCTTCCGCCTCAACCAGAACCCCGCCTACACGCAGCAGGTCTTCAATCGCGCCGACGCCCTCTCCGGGGACTCCCTCGCCAGTTGGCTCCTCGGCACCCCCACCTCCGGTACAGCCAACTACCCCGTCTTCCCCATCTTCATGTACCGCTACCTCGCCCCCTGGGTCCAGCACGATTGGAAGGTCCATCCCAAACTCACCATCAACTCCGGCCTCCGCATGGACTTCAACTTCGCCCCCAACGAGCGCTTCAACCGCATGAACCGCGGCTTCGACGAATCCGTCACCTCCCCCCTCGATTCCCTCATCGATCGGACCGCCAACCCCGGCTTCCCCACCCTCCGCGGCGGCCTCCGCTTCGCCGGTGTCGACGGCGCTCCCCGCACCGCCACCAGCCTCTACTGGAAAACCTTCCAGCCCCGCATCGGCGCCGCCTACTCCTGGAACCGTAAAACCGTCATCCGCGGCGGCTGGGGCCGCTACTACCTCAACCCCAATAACGACTTCCAGCAGACCTTCGGGTTCTCCAACTCCACCGCCCTCGTCTCCTCCAACGATGCCTCCCGCACCGGTATCCCCAACAAAATCGCCGACCCCTTCCCCGTCGTCCTCACCCCTCCCGGCGCCTCCGAAGGCCTTGCCACCTTTGCCGGCCGTGCCTTCAGCTTCATGAACTCCGATTTCCGCCTCCCCTACATCGATCAGTTCTCCTTCTCCATCCAGCGTCTGGTCACCACCCGCTCCCGCTTTGAAATCACCTACGTCGGCAGCCGCGGCTACGATCAGCAGGGCACCCGTGTCTATAACGAGGTGGAGGACGCCGGCTTCCGCGACGGCTGCAACTTCATGAAGGGCGGCAACCCCGCCATCTGCGACGCCGCCCAACCCAACCCCTTCCGCGGCATCTCTGCCTTCACCGGCACCACCTATGCCACCAACGGCACCATCGCCCGCTCCAACCTTCTCCGCCCCTTCCCCCAGTTCGCCGGCATCACCGAACTCGGCCGCAACGACTGCCTCACCTGGTACAACGCCGTCCAGTCTCTCTTCACCTGGCGCACCCGTTCCGGCATGAACCTCAACGTGAACTATACGTTCTCCAAGAGCATGGCCCGCAGCGGCTACCTCGACCCCCAGAACCTTGTCATGCAGCAAGGTCTCACCGCGCTCGACAAACCTCACCGCTTCACCGCCAGCATGATCGCCCAACTCCCCTTCGGCCGCGGCCAGCGCTTCTTCCGCTCCGTCTCCGGTTGGCGCAGCCGTGCCATCTCCGGCTGGCAGGCGACCACGATCTTCTCCTACAGCACCGGCCGCCCCTGGACCCTCCCCACCAATGTCATCTATCTCAAGGACGCCAAACTCCCCAACGATTGGACCGGCTCCACCATCCAGGCGGTAAAGCCCTGTGTACAGCGCTGGAACGAGAACAACACGATCACCATGCAGCCCTACAGTCTCGATGCCGGCTGCACGGAGGCCAACTGGCTGATCGTTCCCCGGTTCAACCCCCGTTACCACCCCACGTATGACGGCCGTGTCCGTCTCCAGTCGGTAGCGATGGCGGACGTGTCATTGAACAAGACAACCCGTCTGACCGAGCGGCTCTCGGTACAATTCCGCGCCGAGTGTTTCAACCTGGCCAATTCGTTCTTCGTGGTCTCCCAGCAATTCAACAACAACCCGGAGAACGTCCAGTTCGGATCCCTCATCAAGGCCGCCGTCAGCGCCCCCGCCTCCAACTACCCCCGCCAAATGCAACTCGGCTTCAAACTCATCTGGTAAAAATGGGACCGGGTGCACCTGACCCCATTTTTAAGTGTCTTTTTATCAGTTGGTTGCGAGGAATCAACGGGATAAATTCGAACTGCAACTGGGTTCCGTTTGTAGGACCTCCCCGTCACGGGTCGGATGACCGTACGGCTGCAGACTCTGCTCCCGGGATTTCCGCGGCGGAGTATTTGGCTCGCGACGCCCGGTTCAACATCGCCGCACCCTGCAAACCCCAGCCAGCCATTTGCCGGTTCCCCAGCCACGCTACACTAGCCGAATCGTCTCCATGCCCTCCTCTTCGGAAGAATTGACCAACAACCGCTTCAGTTCATTCCTGGCGGGGCTCTTTCTACTCTGCGCCGGAACCCTCATGTATGAGGTCGTGCTCACCCGCTTGCTCAGCGTCACGTCCTGGTACTACCTCGCCTTCGTCTCCGTGTCGATGGCGATGTTTGGCATGACCGCCGGAGCCCTTGCCCTCCAGATTCGTCCCGATCTCTTCCTCGGCCGCATGCCTCGGCGTCTGTCCCAGTCCGCCTTTGCCACCGCCGCCGCCATGCCCCTGTCTCTGGTCGTCATGCTCTCCATCCCCCTCGATCTCTCCATCGCCCTCCAAACCGTCTTCTCCTTCCTCCTCTTCGCCGCCGTCAGCTCCGTTCCCTTCTTCTTCTCCGGAGTCGCGGTGTGTATCTCCCTCACCCGTTCCCCGTTTCCCCTGGGCCGCGTCTACTTCACCGACCTCGCCGGCGCCTCTCTCGGCTGTATCGGTTCGGTCGCCCTCATGACCCTGGTCGACGCCCCCAGCGCGATCCTTCTCACAGCCGCCATCCTCTTTGTCGGCGCCGCGGCCTTCGGCCACTACGCCGGCGAACTCCGAATTCGCCGCCACGCCCTCTACGGTGCCGTCGTCCTGATCATCGCCGGCGCCGCCAACGCGTCCACTCTCCATGGCATCCAGCCCATCTGGTCCAAAGGCGCCATCGATCGCCGCAGCCGGATCCTCTACGAACAGTGGAACGCCATCTCCAAGGTCCGGGCCCGTCTCCCCGAAGTCACCGAACCCATGGTCTGGGGCCCCAGCCCGAAAATGCCGAAAACCCTCATCGAACAGATCGCCCTCACCATCGATGACGACGCCGGTACCGCCATTACCCGCTTCGACGGCGATCTCAAAAAACTCGACTTCCTCCGCTATGATGTCACCTCCGTTGCCGCCCAACTGCGGAGCGGCGGTACCGCCGCGATCATCGGCGTCGGCGGCGGCCGCGACGTCCTCGCCTGCGCCGCCCAGCGGTTCTCCAGAATCGTCGGAATCGAAGTGAACAGTGCGATGGTCGACATCACCGCCCGTAAGTTGGATTGGTTCTCTGGCTTCTCCCGCATCCCGGGCTTCTCTCTCCACATGGAGGAAGGCCGCAGCTTCCTCACTCGTTCCGGCGAGCGTTTCGACCTCATCCAGGCCTCCCTCGTCGATACCTGGGCCGCCACCTCCGCCGGTGCCATGACCCTCTCGGAAAATGCACTCTACACCGTGGATGGCTGGAGGGTCTTCTATCAGCACCTCAAGCCCGGCGGTGTCATCGCCTTCAGCCGCTGGATCGCCGGACCGGAAAGCACCGAAACCCCCCGCCTCTATGCCGTCGCTCGCGCCACTTTGATGGCCGAGGGGGTCTCCAGCCCCGATGCCCACATCGCCATCATCCAGTCCGGCCCCGTCGCCACCCTCCTTGCCAGCTCCCGCCCTTTCTCTCCCGAGGACATCCGGAAATTGAAGTCCATCATCGAAGAGTATTCATTCCAGCCCCTGATTCTCCCCGGCGAGCCGATCCTCGCCCCGCCATTTCGGCCCATCGCCGCCGCTCGCAATCTCCACGAACTCGCCGCCCTCCGGGCATCCGGCGACGTCGACATTTCGCCGCCGTTTGACGTTTCGCCCTACTTCTTCAATAGCGTCCACATCCCCAATCTCATCAGCCTCTTCCGCAAAGGCGAGACCGGCTCGAATGTGAGAGCCATCCTCTTTCTCTTAACGTTTATGCTCGCCGCCGTCGTGCTCGTGCTTGCCGCTGTCATCCTCCCCGCCGCCCTGGCCAACTCTCGCGCAGCCGCCACCAAGCCCTTGGTGGGCTCGGTCGTCTACTTCATCGCTATCGGTGTCGGCTTCATCCTCGCGGAAATGGCCATGATGCAGCAACTCTCCATTTTCCTTGGCCACCCCATCTATTCCATGGTCGTCGTGCTCAGCGGCCTCATTCTCTCCGCCGGCGCCGGCAGCCTCGCCTCGGACCGCCTCCGCTTGAACGCATCCTGGCACAGCCGCCTCCCGGCCATCGCTTCCCTCCTTACCATCCTGGCCTATTCCCAGCTCGTCATGCCCGTCGTCCATTCCTTCGTCGCCGCCCAGTTGTGGCAACGCGTACTCATCAGTCTCGCCTTGGTTTTGCCCTGCGGCTTTGTCCTCGGATTCTGCTTTCCGGTCGGTATGCGCTGGCTGCGGCTCCTCGCCCAGGAGCGGAACCTCCCCTGGATGTGGGCACTCAATGGCGCCGCCGGTACTCTCGGTACCTTCCTCGCCATCCTTATCTCCATGGATTGGAGCATCGGTATCTGTGTGCTCACCAGTGCCGCTTGCTATCTCCTGGCCGGCCTTGCCATCCCCGCCCGCCCGCTATCTCCCGCGGCAGGCTAGACCCCCGCCCTCTTCCCGCCGGACAACGTCTGGGCCCTCATGCAGGAACCCTGGCTCCACGGCTGCTTCCTCTGTTGCGATTTGCTGTCCGAGGGGCGGCAGAATTGAATCACCAATCCGGCGGCCGTTCCGGCAGGCCAGCCGCAGGGGGCAACTGTTAGACCCAGTGCTTCGGACTCCCCCTTCCCGCCGCTGACGCTGCCCGCAAGATCGGTGAACCCGGCGATCACCCCTCCGTCCGCACAGCCCCGGCCCGTTTCCTCACCGCGGGCCCGGACAAAAAAGACTTCCCAAAATCGCGACCTTCGTGTCCACTTTTCTTCCCGCCGTTCGCCTTATACGTAAACGCTGCCGCAAACGAAGCCAGGCCGCCTCCAAAGCCGCACGCTTCCTTCGCGCATGTTTGCACCTGGAAGGGATACGCCCGCAGTGACCCTCGCCTTGTTCCGGCCAATTCTACTCGCACCCGCGGTCAAAAACGACGCTCGGCGGGCCTCGCCGTTCGGCACCAGTTCCCGGTTTATCAGCGAATACCACAGGAGCGAGATCATGATCCAATCGCTGTGCGCAGTCGTAGCGCTTATGGGATTAGCCGCCTGCACGGCTGGTTCGTACACAATCACCGCTCTGGGGACGATGGTGGGCAGCGACGACAGCCGCGGCCTCGAAATCAATAACTTCGCGGATACTACCGCCTACGGAACCACCCCAGGTGCCATCCTCGCCAACGGGGGGATGTCTCACCGGAACTCCCTGCCGGCCGGCGGGCAGGGGAGGGATCTGTCGGAGGCCAGGGGGATTCACGATGCGGGCCGAATCGCCGGGAATGGTTTTCGGAACGGCCAATCGCGGGCCTTTCGGCCGTCACCCACGGCAAACCCTCCAAAGCCAGGGTTGTTTGCGATAGCAGGCGCGGCGCTGCTCGGTTTCCTGGCCCGCCGGAGGTGCTATGGGAGCCAGAGGGCCGGGCTATGGAGTCCGGGACTCTGCACGCTAGGGATGTTGACCAGTTTGGCGGCAATAGCCTCCACGTCGTATACAATCACCGATCTGGGTGTTCTGCCAGGCAATCGTGAGAGCTACGGTTTCGGAATCAACAACGCTGGGCAGGTCACCGGATATTCCCATTCCTTAAATGGAGACCGTGCCTTCCTCTGGTCCAACGGAGTGATGGCGGATCTCGGTACGCTCCCAGGAGGCACCTACAGCCGCGGCAACGCAATCAACGATTCCGGGCAGGTCGCCGGGTATTCCAGCTCGTCAAATGGACATCGTGCCGTCCTTTGGTCCAACGGAGTGATGACGGATCTCGGTACGCTCCCAGGCGGCAACCTCAGCTACGGCTACGCGATCAACGAATCCGGGCAGGTCACCGGAAATTCCTATTCGTCAAATGGAGGCGGTGCCGTCCTTTGGTCCAACGGAGTGATGGCGGATCTCGGTAGGCTCCCTGGAGGCTACGCCAGCTACGGCTACGCGATCAACGAATCCGGGCAGGTCGCCGGATTTTCCTATTCCTCAAGTGGAGAACATGCCGTCCTTTGGTCCAACGGCGTGGTGTCGGATCTCGGTACGCTCCCAGGAGGCAACTACAGCCGCGGCTACGCGATCAACGATTCTGGGCAAGTCACCGGCAGGGCAAATACTCCAGCGGGGCAATATGCCTTCATCTATTCCGACGGAGTAATGTCAGATCTCAATACCCAATTGATCAATGGACAAGGGTGGACACTGCTTGAAGGTCGCGGAATCAACGATCTGGGCCAGATCACCGGTTTTGGCATTCTGAATAACAATTCGCGCGCCTTCCTCCTCACCCCCGTCGCCGACACCCCGGAGCCCGCTACCACTCTGCTGGTATCTGCCGCCATCCTCGCCGCTCTCGCCCGCCGTCGATTCCCCCAGAACCCGAAAAGAGGCTCCCAATGAGACTCATACTCGCAATTCTCACCACCCTCGCCCTACACGCCGGCGCGACATACACCACCACCGGCCTCGGCACGCTCGGCGGCACCCGGAGTTTCGGTCAGGCGATCAACAGTCTCGGCGACATCGCCGGATACGCCAAAACAAACGGCAACGCCGCCAATCAGGCATTTGTCTGGGCCAACGGCGCAATCACCGGCCTGAATTCGCTGGGAGGCGCAAATGGCTACGGTTTGGACATCAACACCGCCGGCACCGTCGTCGGCTACTCCGTCCTGCCAGACAATGGGACCATGCGCGGCGTGGTATGGTCAGGCGCAACCACGACCGAATTGGCTACCCTCGGCGGAACCAACAGTGCCGCGTTTGCGCTGAACACTTCCGGTCAGATCACCGGTTACGCGAATCCGGCTGGTGACCCCGGCATGCACGCCGTGCTCTGGAATACCGACGGCACCAAAACGGACCTCGGAACACTGGGAGGCGCAAACAGCGCCGGTCTCGCCATCAACGACTCTGGTTGGATCACCGGCTATGCGTGGACCACCAACAATGCCGAAACGCGCGCGTTTCGCTGGAGCCAATCCGGCGGCATGGTGGACCTCCTGACTCTCGGAGGCAACGACAGCGCCGGGTACGGCATCAATGGCGCCGGCCAGGTTGCCGGTTACGCCCAGACGGCGATCGGGAGTTCCGTCCAGCATGCGGTTGTTTGGACCGGATCCGCCATCACGGATCTGCTTACTCTCGGAGGCCCCTCCAGTACGGCCTTCGCCATCAATTCTTCCGGGGCCGTCACCGGATCGTCAGATGTCCTGGACGACACGGTTCCTCACGCCTTCCTCTGGGCCAACGGCGTCATGTCGGATCTCAACACGCTATTGGCCAACGGAGCCGGCTGGACATTGGTGGAAGCGCGCGACATCAACGACGCGGGCCAGATGACCGGATACGGAATGTTCAACGGAGACTTTCACGGGTTCCTCCTCACCCCGGCTGCCGAAACTCCGGAACCGGTCACCCTGTTCCTGGTAACCATGTCACTCGCCGGGCTACTCGCGCACCGCCGCCGTTCCGGCAGTTCCGCTCCCACCGAATTCAAATAATTCCGAAAAAATACCAACCACAAAACCCGGTCACAAAATTTCAAAAACTATATTTTCCCTGTTTTCAACATTCTGCAAGCGTAAGTCTGCAAAAAGCTTGCACCGCAGGTACTATACTCAAATCAGCGGCGGACATTTCCGCCAAAAATAGAAAAAAGGCCCTCGCCACCGAGGGCCTTTTTCTTTTCCCAAACCAACAAACAAAAGGAATACCCATGTCCCTCACACCCGAAGAACGCGCCCGCATCTCCCGCGAAAACGGAGCCAAATCAAAGGGCCCGAAAACCGAGGAAGGCAAAGCCCAGTCCCGCCGCAACGCCATCACCCACGGCCAGCGCGCCGAAGCCCTCAAACTCTTCGTCCCGCCCCACTCCGCCGTCCTCCTCCACGAAGACCGCCGCGTCTTCTACGACCTCCTCGACACCAACGTCGCCAAGTACCAGCCCGGCGACGACCCGGAACTCGCCGTCGTCCGCGAGATCACCGACCTCCAGTGGTCCAATCTCCGTGTCCGCACCGCCCTCCACGCCCTGCTCAACCGCGAACTCCTTCGCACCGCGGACAAAATCGTGCCCTTGGTCCCCGAGCACGCCACAATCGAAAACACCGTCGCCGCCTACGAATCGGTCGCCACCTCGCCCGCCGTCCGCCTGTTCCGCGCCGAGTTCGCCTCTAATACCCGGCTCATCATGGCCCTCGAACGCCGCCTGGCCCACATCCAGCGCCATTGGCCGTCGAACGCCACTCGTCCGGTCTCCACCGAGCCCGAACGCGCCCTCTATGAGGTCCCCGCGCCCGAAAACGACGAACGAACCCAGAAGGTTCCCGCGCAACCCGTTGAAAACACAAGCAGCGAACCCAAAAGGCGGGCAAAATTTATCAACGTTCGCTCCCCGCTGACCCCGGAGAAAATCCGCCTTTACAGGACGATCTTCCCCAACCGCGACCTCGAATTTAACGTCTACGGCGAACCCGGCGATCAGAACGAGCCCTCCGAGCCCGTTCCCTCCGCCGCCTGACCCAATCCAGCAAGGAGCCGCCCGCTATGCTTCCCAACTTCGGCCTCTGGAACGCCCTCTGTGGCCTCGCCACCAGGCCCACCGCCCAGGACGCCCCCGAAGTGTGTCCCAATGCCGTGCCTCCCAATGACGCGTGCCCCACTCCGGACCCCGTCAACCCCGCCCTCTCCCCCGCCGAGTGGGCCAAATCCTTGCTCGATTTTGACGCCGACCCCAAGCAAATCGAGGTGCTCAACCACCAGGCCCATCGCCTCATCCTCTGCTGCTCCCGCCAGTGGGGCAAGTCCACCGTCATCGCCATCAAGGCATTTCACTATGCCCTTCACAACCCCGGCTCGGAGATCCTCGTCACCTCCGACACCGAAGCCCACGCCGGCATCATCGTCGCCAAAATGGCCAACTATGCCGCCGTCCTCGGTGTCCCCGCCGCCCGCGTCCTCGGCAAGCGCTTCTCCCTCCGCTTGCCCAACCAGTCGCGGATCTTCGCCGTTCCCGCCACCGAACGCGCCGTTGTCGGCTACACCGCCGATATCATCATCGTCGACGAAGCCGCCATCGCTCCCGATGAGGTCATCAGCTATCTCTCCCGTACCCTCACCCAGACCAATGGTGCCTTCTGGCTTCTCTCCACTCCACGTGGCCAGCTCGGCGTCTTCTACCACATCTGGCACACGGAGCCCTCGCGCTGGCACAAGGTGAAAGCCACCGTCGACGACTGCCCCTACATCTCCCCGGAGTTCCTCGAAGAACAGAAACTCCTCTTCCCGGATATCTTCCGCCAGGAGTTCTATTGCGAATTTGTCCAGCCCGCCGGGCGTCTGCTCTCCCGCGAGCGCTTTGCCAAAAATGTCGACCCGGCTCTCAACTGCCGGATCATCCCGGACGAGGACTGACCCCGATGAATCGCCTACGCCAGCATCTTCTCGATTACCGTCCCGTGCACGTCCGTCAGCCGGTAGTCCCGGCCCTGGAACCGGTACGTCAGCTTCAAGTGGTCGAAGCCCAGCAGGTGCATACACGTCGCATGCAGGTCATGCACATGCACCTTGTCCTTGGTCACGTTGAAGCCCAGTTCGTCGGATTCGCCGAGCACCGTCCCGGCCTTCACGCCGCCGCCTGCCATCCACATCGTGAAGGCGTTCGGATGATGGTCGCGCCCGTCGCTGCCGCCCTGCACCATCGGGGTCCGGCCAAATTCGCCGCCCCAGATCACCAGCGTGTCCTTCAGCAAACCGCGCTGCTTCAGGTCTTTCACCAGCGCCGCTGCCGCTTGGTCGGTGTCCTTGCAGTTCTTCTTCAGCCCGCTCACCAGCGATCCGTGCTGGTCCCAGGCCTCGTGGTACAACTGCACGAACCGCACCCCGCGCTCCACCAGCCTCCGCGCCAGCAGGCAGTTGTAGGCGAAGCTCGGCTTGCCCGGCTCGATCCCGTACATGTCCAGCGTCGCCTTCGACTCTTTCGACAGGTCCATCAGCTCCGGCCCCGAACTCTGCATCCGGTAGGCCATCTCGAACGAGTTGATCCGCGTCTCAATCTCCGGATCCCCCGTCGCCGCCAGCCGCACCCGGTTCATCGCCTGAATCGTGTCCAGCGACTCCCTCTGCGTCTCCGCGTCCACGCCCCGCGGATTCGACAGGTACAGCACCGGATCCCCCGAATTGCGGAACTGCACGCCCTGATACACCGTCGGCAGGAACCCCGAGCCCCAGCACGAGTTGCCCCCGCTCGGCCCCTTCTGCCCGCTCGAAAACACCACGAACGCCGGCAGGTCCTTCGATTCGTTGCCCAGCCCGTACACGGTCCACGCACCCATCGACGGCCGCCCGAACTGCATCGTGCCCGTGTTCATCAACAGCTGCGCCGGCGCATGGTTGAACGCATCGCTCACCATCGACTTCACCACCAGCAGGTCGTCCACAATCCCTGCCGTGTGCGGCAGCAGTTCGCTCACTTCCGTCCCGCTCTGCCCGTACTTGGCGAATTGGAACTTCGGCCCCAGCAGCTTCGAGTTCGGGTTGATGAACGCCGCCCGGTACCCCTTCAGCAGATCGGCCGGCGGCAGCGTCCCGTCGAACTTCGTCAGCATCGGCTTGTTGTCAAACAGCTCCATGTGGCTCGGTCCGCCCGCCATGAAGAGGTAAATGACGTTCTTCGCCTTGGCCGCATGGTGCGGCTTCTTCGGCGCCATCGGATCGTTGGTCGCCCCCGCCAGCAGCGAGGGCAGCGCCATCGCTCCCATGCCCACGCCGCACTGTTCCAGAAACCATCTACGCGCTAGGAGGTTCGCCATGACTCATTATTCCTTCGTGATCGCCTCGTCCAGGTTCAGCAGAACCCGGCTCACCGTCGTCCATCCGGCCAGTTGCGCCGGCGTTACGCCCGCCGGCAGCGCCGGCGGATTCTTCGGGTCGTCCGCCGCCAGTTCCCACGCATTGGCCGCGTACTTCTTCGTCTGCTTGGCCAGCAGCGTCAGCAGCATATCGGCCTCTTTCTCCGACGGCGTCCGCGATACCACCCGCCGGAACGCAAACCGCAGCCGCGCCGCGTCCGTCGTTCCGCCCTCGCGCACCGTCTTCAGCGCCAGCGCCCGCGCCGTCTCCAGGAACATCGGCTCGTTCAGCGTCGTCAGCGCCTGCAGCGGCGTGTTGGACCGCGACCGCCGCACGCACGCCATGTCCCCGTTCGGCGCGTCAAACGCCTGCAGCATCGGGTACGGCACGCTCCGGAACCGGAACGTGTATAGCCCCCGCCGGTACCGGTTCGGCCCCTTCTCTTCATACCAGTTCTTGGGCCCGTAACTCACCGGCGGCAGGAACAGGAACTCCGGCGCCGGCGGAAACACGCTCGGCCCCCCAACCTTCGGGTTCAGCAGCCCGCTTGCCGCCAGCGCGATGTCCCGCACAATCTCGGCGTCCACGCGGAGCCGCGCTCCCCGCGCCAGCAGCCGGTTGAACGGGTCCTTCGCCTGCAACTCCTCGGTCACCTTGCTGCTCTGCCGGTAGGTCGCGCTCATCACGATCTGTTTGTGCAGCCGCTTCAGGCTCCACCGGTTCTCCACCAGGTCGGCCGATAGCCAGTCCAGCAGCTCTTTGTGCGACGGCGGATCCGCCTGTTTCCCCAGGTCTTCGGACGTCGAGACGATCCCCGTCCCGAAGTACGACTGCCACACCCGGTTCACCATGCTCCGCGGTACCGTCGGCGACTTCGGGTCGGTCAGCCACCGCGCCAGCGTCAGCCGGTTCGCCGGCGCGCCCTCCGGTGCTGCGTGCAGAAACGCCGGCACCCCGGCCTGCACCGTCTTGCCCGGCTTCAGGAAATCGCCCCGCATCAGCAGATGCGTCTCGCGCATCTCCTCCCGCTCGTTCAGCACCAGTTGGGTCGTCCCCGCCGGATGCTGCCGCCACAACTGCTCGATCTCGTCGTTGGTCTGCTGCCACTCCGGCACCGTCGTCCGCCACAACGAGAACAGCGCCGCCGTCTGCCCCGCCGCCGGCAGCGGATCGGCTTCCGCCTCCGCCGCGTCGGTCACCGACAGCCGGAACCGCCCCAGATTGTGGTTCATGTTGTCGTCCGAGTTCCAGCCGCCGTGCCGCTGCGACAGGAATACCTCCAGCACCACGCCCTCCGGGAAGTCCACCGGTTCGGCGAATACAAACACCGCCTGCCGTGGTTGATTCCGCCGGCCCGGACCGTTGTCGGTCCCCCAGGCCGTCTCTTCAATCCCGTCAATGGCAAACTCAATCGGCCCCGTTACACGCCGCCGGTTCGTCTTGTCCCAGAACGTGCTCGCAATCTGCGTCTCCGGCGGATTCACGTCCGCCGTCGCCCGGGCGATTTTCACCTTCACCGGCTTGGCGTCCTTCACGCCCGCCGGCATCGCCTTCACTTCGAACTCTGTCAGCGCCGCCGTCCCGTACATGCTCCGGCCCGGCCCGTTCATCGGCAGATTCGGATCGTTCATCAGCTCCAGCCGCACCGCGCGGATCCCCCGCGTCTTCGGCCGCAGCGTAAACTGCGGCGTGAACTTCGTCGGGGCATACCCCCCGGCCAGCACGGAGCCGTCCTTCATCTGGCTGTACTTCTGGCCGCCCGTCGCAATATCGTCCACATCGGGAGTCAATACCTCCCACCGCGGCTGCTTGGCCCGCTGCTTCTGTTCCCAGGCCGCCATCCGCGCCTGCCAGTCCGGCATCTTGTGCTGCAGCTCCTGCTCCTTCTCCCGGATCGCCCGGAAGATCTCGGCACGCTTCTGCTGCTCGGCCGGCGTGTACACCGCCGTGTTCGATTCGTGGGAGTTGTTCAGGAACGCGAACAGCTTGTAGTACTCCTCCTGCGTCAGCGGATCGTACTTGTGGTTGTGGCACTGCGCGCACTGGATCGTGATGCCCAGCATAGACTTGCCCACCGCGTCCATCCGGTCGAACATCGCCTCCATCCGGAACTGCTCCGGGTCGATGCCGCCCTCTTCGTTGATCATCGAGTTCCGCAGGAACCCGGTCGCCACCCGCTGCTCCTGCGTGGCGTTTGGCAGTAAATCCCCGGCCAGCTGCTCGGTCAGAAACTGGTCGTAACCCATGTCCTTGTTCAGCGCGTTGATCACCCACTCGCGCCAGAACCAAACCTCGCGGGACTTGTCCTTCTCGTACCCGTCACTGTCGGCGTACCGCGCCGCGTCCAGCCACTGCCGTGCCCACTTCTCGCCGAAGTGCGGCGACGCCAGCAGCCGGTCCACCTGTTTCTCGTAAGCGTTCGGACTCTTGTCCGCCAGGAAAGCGTCCACCTCCGCCGGCGTCGGCGGTAGCCCGATCAAGTCCAGCTGCAGCCTCCGCAGCAGCGTGGTCTTGTCCGCCTCTGGCGATGGGTTCAGCCCTTCGGTCTCCAGCTTGGCCAGGACAAACCGGTCAATGGCGCTCTTCGCCCAGGCCGCATTCTTTACCGAAGGCAGCGGAGCCTTCACAGGAGTCACAAAAGCCCAATGTCTCTGAATCTCAGCCGACTTTGCACCCACGCTGTCGGGCCACTCGGCGCCCTCATCGATCCAGCGTTTGATAATCGCGATCTGTTCCGCTCCCAGCGGCTTGCCGCCCATCGGCATCCGTGCCTGGTCGGAGGTGCCGGCGATGCGCTGGTACAGCGTGCTCTCCGCGCTCTTCCCCGCTACGATCACCTTGTGGGACAGCCCGCCGGTGAACGCGCTCGCCTTGGCGTCCAGCCGCAGTTGTCCCATCTGTGCCTTGGGCCCGTGGCATCCCTGACAGGAGGCGGCCAGGATCGGCTGCACTTCTCGGGCGAAGTCGACGCGAGGCGAAGAGGTCTGGGCGAGCATACCGGCCCCAAGGCCAGCGGCCACGCCCGCGGCCGCAATGCGGTACCAACGGGTGCGCAACATGAGATTCCTGCCAATATCTTATGCCCTTTAACGCCAGGTCCGCAGGCTCAGTTGCACGAAGCACCCCCAGCCGGCGGCCACGGCCATCGCCCCGGCCCACGCCCACATCGCCTTGCCCCACCGCAGGTTGAGCTCCGGCTTCGCCTCCGCCAGCTCTTCCACCGGGCCGCGCCAGCCCAGCGCCGCCGCCAGTTCGGCGGCCTCCTGCCGCACCACCGCGTCTGGAAGCTGCGGCTGCGTCACGTCCAGCCGCCTCCCGTCCCGGCACTCCACCCCGGCCGCCAGGTACGGCACCATTTGGTGCTTCCCTGGCAACAGCCCCTTCCGGACATACACCCGGACGATCTCCTCCCGGCGCGCTTCCCGCGCCGGAATACCCGCCGGCAACGGCCCGAACTCCGTACGGACGCCCCCGGCCCCGGCGCGGACCCGGTCCCGGTTCACGGTCCCGGCCGCTATGCCGTATGCCAGCACCAGAAACAGCGGACCCGCTCCCAGCGCTTCCCACTTCCCCTTCGCGGCTACGCCCCCGTACCCAAGGGCCAGCATCGCGCCCGCGGCGATCGCCACTCGCGCCGAAAGAAGCTGTTCGCTCCGGAAGTACTCGCCGCTGGCCATGCTGCCCAGCGTAGCGGACGCCGCCCTACCCGCGCTGGCTCAGCTCGATATAGACGGCCCACACCAGGGCGGCCATCACCAGCCCGCTCCATAGCAACAACGGTCCGGTCACCCGCCGCCGGTCGAACACCGTCGGCATCGACCGCACCAGCTCGATCGGCTCCGGCCACTCCAGCGCCGCCGCCAACTCCTGCGCCGCCTCCCGGATCTCCCCCGATGGCGCCAGCGGATCCGACAAGTCCAGCCAGCACCCGTCGGCTCGCTCCACGCCCGCCGCCCAGTACGGCGCCCGCCCGGACTTCGGCGACACGTTCACGTAGCGGACGTACACCTTCCGTACCTCGTCTCGCGGCACCCAGTCCGGGTGCACGCCGCACGGCAACGGCCCGAATCCGGCCGCTACCCCTTCGGCGTTCACCCGCACCCAGCGGCGGTTCAGGTACCCCACCGCCAGGCCGTAGCCGAACAGCAGGAACAGCGGCGTCCCCGCCATCCGGTCCACATAACTGGAGGCGGAAATGCCCCACGACCCCAGCCCCGCCGGGATCGTCAGCAATAAAACCGCCCACAAGGGGAACAAACGGTACGAATTCGCGTACTCGGTCATAGGAGCTTAACCCAGGTTGCCATGAATCCCGAACTGAAGACCGCTGCCAATGAAGTGGCTGAGTCCGCCAAGGTCCTCGCCGAAAAGCTGGAAGCCCTCGCCAAAGCCGCCGCCGCCGCGGCCGAGCCCTACGTCGACCAGGCCGCCGCCAAGGTCAAGGACATCGCCACCCAGGCCGAAGACGCCATCGGCAAACTCTAACCCAGGTCGATCAGGTACATCTGCCGGCCCCCGTTGTGGGCCGAGTCGATCACTGCCTTCCGCCCGTCCGGGCTCGACCGCGGATGGGTGTCGCACCGCCACTCGCCCGTATAGGCCGGCGGAGCGGGGAAGCTGCCCAGTTCCCGCCGCGTCCCCGTCGCCGTGTCGTACAGGAACACGTTCTGGTTCCGCTGCTTGTCCGGGTAGGTGTCGTTCAGGATCCACCGGTTGTTGTCCCGGTTCAGGTAGGTGCAGTGGCCGTTCACCGTCATCACCTCCGGGCCCACTGCTTCCACCTGGTCCGTCCGGTCTTTGTACAGGTAAAACTTCTCGCCCTTGGACGGGTGCCAGGCCCAGGCCAGGATGTGCCGCGGGTCCCGCCACACAAAGTGGCTGGTCTTCCCGTACGGGTCGGTTATGTAGAGGTCCTTGCCCTCGGCGCTCGCCGTAAACAGCCGCGTCGAAAAGCTCCGGCCCTCCTTGTCGCCCCGCCAGCGGTGCAGGAAGATGAACCGGCTCCCGTCAGGGCTGATCAGCAGGTGGTTGAACCAGTGCTTGGCCCCGTTGGAGTAGCCTCCCGGATAAGGGATCCGCGCCGCGTCCGCCACGCTGATCAGCAGCCGCCGCTTCCCGGTCGCCAGGTCCACCCGCCAGATGCCCACGTCCTCCGGGATCAGGGTATTGGCGTTCGGGTCCGGCACCCCGGCATAGCCGTAGCCCGGCCGTACGTCGTTCAGCCGCCGGAAGTCGCACGTAATGGCCCACTTCCCGTCCGGGCTCAGCGTGTACACCGGCGAGGGGATGGTCCGCTTCTTCCCCGTCTTCACGTTCAGAATGTGGCAGACGAACTGGCCGTCCACCCGGTCGTTCCACAGCACGTCGGTCTTCGAGCCCGGCACCCACTGCAGCATGCACCCCTGCTGCCAGTTCCAGGCGCTCGACGAGCCCAGGTCAATCCAGCGGTCCCTGTCCCCGGTGTCCACCATCCCCACCCGGATGCTGTCCCCGGCGGCCGGCGACCGCCCCTCAAACGTCACTTCATTGGAAAGGAGGTACCGGCCCGACGGGTCGAACTGCAGCTTGTCGTAGTAGCCGAACCAGTGGAAGGCGGGGCCTTTCGTGATCTGGCGGACCGGCGCCGGGCCGGCCAGCGCGGCCAGCAGAGCGCGGCGGGAGAGTAGCGGCATAATAGCCAATAGTGAATCAGATTTCCGCCCAACTTGCCTGCTGGCGCATGGAAACCCCCATCGGACCGCTCGTCCTCGCCGGGGACCGCGACGCCCTGCGGATCATCCGTTTCCACGGCCACCAGGAAGAAGCCTGGGTCGTCGACCGCGCCCCCTTCCGCGCCGCCATCGAACAGTTGCGCGCCTACTTCGCCGGCAAGCTCACCGCCTTTGACCTGACGCTCGCCCCGGAAGGAACCCCCTTCCAACAGAGCGTCTGGCAGGCCCTGACCCATATCCCCTACGGGGAGACCACCACCTACGGGGCCATCGCCCGCCAGATCGGCAGGCCAAACGCCATCCGCGCCGTCGGCGCCGCCAATGGCGCCAACCCCATCCCGATCATCATCCCCTGCCACCGGGTGATCGGCAGCAACGGTAAGCTCACCGGCTTCGGCGGCGGACTCCCCACCAAGGAGCGCCTCCTCAAGCTGGAGAGCCGGCAGTTGCACATTCTCTAGGTCGTTGCGAGACTGGTGGGGTCATGGCCACACTGCGTCCACTCGAAGTCGGTTTGATGTTCTGGGGCGACCACGAACCCCTCAAGATGATCCGGGCTGTTAAGAGTCTGGGGCTCCGCTGCGGGCACCTGGGCTTCACCGGCGCCGTCGACCTGAACGGTCTCGGCGAGGTCTACCGCAAGGCGCTGGCCGATGAGGACTTCACCATCACCGCCGTCTTCGCCGCCTACGACGGGGAAAGCTACGCCGATATCCCCACCGTCCAGGACACGGTCGGCTTCATCCCGCCGGCTACCCGCGAGGCCCGCGAGAAGCGGACCTACGAGGTCGTCGACATGGCCGCCGCCATCGGCTGCCCCATCTTCGCCTGCCACGTCGGCTTCGTCCCCGGCGACCATACCGATCCGGTCTACGCTCCCGTCCGCGACATGGTCCGGCGGATCTGTGACTACTGCGCCGCCAAGGGCATAACCTTCGCCCTGGAAACCGGCCAGGAACCCGCCGAAACCCTCCTCCACTTCCTGGAGGACGTCGACCGGCCCAACCTGAAGCTCAACTTTGACCCGGCCAACCTGATCCTCTACGGGACCAGCGAGCCCATCGCCGCCCTCCAGTTGGTCGGCAAGCACGTCGTCAGCGTCCACTGCAAGGACGGCATCTGGCCGGACAAGAGCAAGCCCGAATCCCTCGGGACCGAAATGCCGCTCGGCGAAGGCGCCGTTGGCATGGGCAACTTCGTGGATACCCTGAAGGCCATCGGCTATACCGGGGCTCTCACCATTGAGCGGGAAGTCTCGCTCGACCAGGATCCCGACGACCGCCACCAGGCCAAACTGGCTCACGTGGACGACATCAGGAAGGCCGTCACCCTCCTGGAGACCCTCCGGGGCTAGTACGATGCCGCGGCGCGTGCCCGTCGAACGCTGGACCTCCGGCGGGCCCCGTGCCGAAGACGACTGGCTGGCCGAAGAGGCTCCGCTCGAGATCCTCATCGAGCACTCCTTCAAAGCCCAGCGGCGGACCGCCGCCTGGGGCATCACCCTCCGTACGCCGGGCGCCGACGAGGAATTGGCGCTCGGCCTGCTCTACAGCGAGGGGCGGCTGGAATCGGCCGCCGACGTGCTGGACGTGACGGCTCCGGAGGCCGGGCGGGTGCGGGTGGCGCTGGCCGGACATGTGGACCTGGACCTCGGCCGCCCGCGGGCGGCCACCGCGGCCTGCGGCTTCTGCGGCTCGCCCGATCTGCCGGTGGTGGAGGCGCTGGAGGACCGCGGCTTCCGGTTGACTTGGGAGACGCTCTCCGCCCTCCCGGAACGCCTGGAAACCCGCCAGGGGCACCACCTGGAGACCGGCGGCATGCACGCCGCGGCGCTCTTCGATCCCGCCGGCGAGATCGTCGCCGTCCGCGAGGACGTCGGCCGGCACAACGCCGTCGACAAACTGGTCGGCTGGGCCCTTCGCCAGGGACGGCTGCCCTTGAGCGGCCTCGGCCTGCTGTTGAGCGGCCGGGCCGGCTTCGAACTGGTCCACAAGGCGGCTCGCGCCGGTATCCCCTTCGTCGCCGCCATCGGCGCGCCCACCACCCTCTCGGTGGACCTGGCCCGTAGCGCCAACCTCACGCTGGCCGGCTTCCTCCGCCCCGGCCGGGTGAACGTCTACGCCGGCACCTGGCGGCTAGGCTAGAAACAAAACGGCCCTTCCCGCGAAGGGAAGGGCCGCTCGATTCCAATGGCCGGGGTCTTAGACCTTGGCCGGTACGATGTACGGCGCGCGGTAGGCCCGGGTCAGCATCTTGTTGGCTTCCGGGTCGCCCTTCACCGTCCAGGTCTTCTCGTCCCAGTTCAGGGTGCGGCCCAGCCGGTAGGAGATGTTGGCCAGGTGGACCAGGACGCAGGACAGGGCGCCTTCTTCAATCTCCGCGTTCAGGCTGCCCGTCTTGCGGGTCCGGACGGCATCAATGAAGTTGCCGAAGTGGGCGTCCCGGTCGGTCCGCGCCGAACCCGGCTTCCCTTCCTTGCCCATGAAGCTGTAGTACTTGTTGTAGCCGTCGATCACCAGGTAGCCCTGGGAGCCGTAGAAGGTGTTCCCGATGGTGTTCCCGGCCCGTTCGCCGCCGATGCCGGCTTCGTGGTTGCTGTACCAGTGCCGCACCTCGAAGGTCATCATCTTGGTCTTGCCGCCCACGTTGAACTCGAAGGAGCAGGTCTGGGTGTTCGGGGTCTCCTGGTCGTCGTCGAACATGAACTTCCCGCCGATGGAGCTCACCTTCGTCGGATGGGTGACGCCGAGGCCCCAGCGGGCGATGTCCACTTCGTGGATGCCCTGGTTGCCGAGGTCGCCGTTGCCGGTGTCCCAGAACCAGTGCCAGTTGTAGTGGAAGCGGTTCTTGGTGAACGGCCGCAGCGGGGCCGGTCCGGTCCACATGTCGTAGTCGACGCCGGGCGGCACCGGTTCCACCGGGGTCTTGCCGATGGTGTTCCGGGACTTGAAGCACAGCCCGCGGGCCATGTAGATCTCGCCGTACTCGCCTTCCCGCATCTTCTGAACGGCTTCCTGGAGCGCCGGGGAGGAGCGGCTCTGGCTGCCCATCTGGACCAGCCGGTTGTACTTGCGGGCCGCGGCGACAATCTGCCGGGACTCGAAGACGTTGTGGGAGCAGGGCTTCTCGACGTAGACGTCCTTGCCGGCCTGGCAGGCCCAGATGGTCTGCAGGGTGTGCCAGTGGTTGGGGGTGGCGATGGAGATGGCGTCGATGTTCTTGTCGTCCAGGACCTTGCGGATGTCCTTCATCGTCGGAACGGGGCTCTTGCCCTGGCGCTGCAGGGTACCGATGTAGCGCTCCGAGTGGGAGCTGTCCACGTCGACAAGGGCCGCCAACTGGACATTCGGAAGAGAGGTCCAGGCGCCCATGTGGCTGGCGCCGCGGCCGCCGCAGCCGACAACGGCCACGCGCACAGTATCGTTGGGGCTGGCATTGGTTCGGACTGCCTGAGCGGCCGTGGCCGCGGCCGAACTCATCATAAAGTAACGCCGATTCATAGGTCTCCTTTGCTGCTGAAGGAATTATATAGCCTTCAAGGGTTCAGGGGGCGGTAGGCGATGTTCCGAAGCCCGCCGAGGGTGGCGTAGGAGGCAAAGCCGAGGGGCTTGGCAAGGTCGGTGTCGTCGAAGCGGAGGTTGATCAGGCGGCCCTTGGTGTCGAGGTCGATGACCACGGCACCGTCGATCCAGGCGCGGATGCGGGTGGGGGTGACCGAGAGCTGGAAGGTGTACCAGCGGCCCTTGACGAAGTCGCGGTTGGTGGAGGTCTCGTTTTCAGAGGCGTCGTAGCCGTCGATGTTGGACAGGCCGACGGTGGTGCCGTCCCAGCCGCCGTTGGTCCAGGAGCAGAAAGAGTCGCCGGCGGGGAAGATGAGGCCGGCAAAGAAGTCGTTGCCGTCCAGGCGGGCGGCCTCGAAGCGGACCTCGTAGTTGGTCTTGGGGAAGGGGCGGGTGAGGGCGATGCCGGTCATGCGGCCCTTGTGGAGGAGCAGGACGCCGTCCTTCACCTCGACGGCGCCGCGGCCGGGGAAAGGGGCTTCCTTCCAGCCGTCCAGGGACTTGCCGTCGAAGAGGGGGATCCACGGTTGGGCGGCCGCGGCGCCGGCAAGCAGAAGGGCCAGCGCGAGGCGGGGGAAGAGGGCCATGAGGCTATTATGCGATCTGGGGCAACCGGGGGGTAGCTTACAATGGCAGAGACCATGAAACTGCGAGCCGTGATCACCGCTGCCGGACCGGGGCAGCAGCATCTGCTGCACCAGACGCTGGCGACCGCCGATGGACGGCGGCCGACTATCGGGGACTTCCTGCTGGAGATGCTGGCCGATTCGGTGGCCGAGATCGCCTTGGTGATTCCGGCGGGGGACCGGGCGCGGTTTGAACAGCTCTTCGGGGGCGCCGACCGGCGGATCACCTTCGTAGAGCAGACCGGGCCCAAAGGATATGCCAACGCCATCGCCCAGGCCCGGGAGTTTGTGGGAGCCGGGCCGTTCCTGCACCTGGTGGGCGACCACTTCTACCTGGCCGAGCAGGGGGCGATGAGCGGACTGACGGCCGAGTTGGTGCGGATCCACGAGAAAGAGGGCTGCAGCGTGAGCGCGGTGACGCCGACGCGGGAAGGGCTGCTGCCCTACTTCGGGGCGGTGGGCGGGACGGCGCTGGGAGCGGGGCTCTACCAGGTGGACACGGTGCTGGAGAAGCCGACGCCGACCGAGGCCGAGCGGCAGTTGACGGCGGCGGGTCTGCGGCAGGGGCAGTATCTGTGCTTCTTCGGGATCCACCTGTTCACTTCAGGGCTGATGCGGATCCTGGAGGAACGGGACGGCGGGAGCCTGTCGGACGCGCTGCAGGTGCTGGCGCGGCGGGAGCGGTATCTGGCGACGATCCTTCCTGGGCGGCGGTTTGACATCGGCTCCAAATACGGGCTGCTGCAGGCGCAACTGGCGCTGGGGCTGCGCGGGGCGGACCGGGAAGAGATCCTGGCGATGATGCTGGAGCTGACGGCCCGATGAGGCTCCTGGAGCGGATCACCAGCGCGGACCCGGCGGTGCGGAACCAGGCCTTTGAGGCCTGGGCGCAAGGGCGGACGGAGGCCGAACTGGTGGCCGAAGCGGAGCGGCTGGACGGGTTCCGGCGGGAGTCCGAGAACCTCTATGACCGGGTGCGGGCGCTGGTATTCCTTTCCACGCTGCACCGGTTCCACCTGGCCGAGGCGGCCAGCGGCACGGCGTTGATCCCCTACGGGGCGATCGAGCATATCCGGGGGCGGCGGTTCGACCAGGCGGTAAGCGAGTTGCTGACGGCGCAGGCGCGCCACGGGGCGAGCCCGGCGCTGAGCAGCGCGCTGGCCAACGCCTACCGCGGGCTGGCCTTCCAGACGCTGGCTGACCAGGTGCGGCAGAGCGTGCGGCGGTTTCCCGGGAACCAGTGGATGTTCCGGACGGGCCACATCGCCGACTATCCGCTGCGGCTGCGGACGGCGCTGCGGACCGGACAGCCGTTCCCGGTGCTGCATGAGACGACGCCGGTGCGGATGGACCTGACCCACAGCGCCTGGAGCGACATTTTCTTCCTGGCGATGGACTACCCCGAAGGGGCGCGGGTGATCAACATCTCCGTCGACCTGGCGGTACGGGGGACGGGGCGCGAGCCGCGGCCGCCGGTGGAGAGCTTCCTGCGGGTGATCGATGAGCCGGTGCTGCGGCTGGTGAGCGTGGACCTGGGCGCGGTGGCCGATGTGGGGACGCTGGAGGAGCTGTTCGACTTTGCCCGGGACTACCTGGGGCTGCTGAAGGCGGCGGTGATCGCCAGCGGCCTGATTCCGGGCGGGATGGAGGGGAGCGGGCAGTCACTGGCGGCGTTGCTGGAGCGGCTGACGGGCCGGACCGGATGCGGGATCGAGATCGTGAGCCAGGTGAACGACATCCCGAAGGGGAGCCGGTTCGCGGTGAGCACGAACCTGCTGGCCTGCCTGATCTCGGTATGTATGCGGGCGACGGGGCAGATCCGGACTCTGACCGGGCCGTTGGGGGAGGAAGACCGGCGGATTGTGGCGGCGCGGGCGATTCTGGGGGAGTGGCTGGGAGGCAGCGGAGGCGGATGGCAGGACTCCGGCGGGGTATGGCCGGGGATCAAGCTGATCGCTGCGGAAGAGGCGCGGCCCGGGGATCCGGAGCATGGGGTGAGCCGGGGGCGGCTGTTGCCGCGGCACCGGCTGATGGACGAGGTGCCGGCCGAGGCGCGGCGGGCGCTGGAGGCGTCGCTGGTCCTGGTGCACGGGGGCATGAGCCAGGACGTGGGGCCGATTCTGGAGATGTGCACGGAGCGGTACCTGCTGCGGAGCGGGAAGGAGTGGGCGGGGCGGCAGGAGGCGATCCGGCTGTTGGATGAGCTGGCCGAGGCGCTGCGGCAGGGGGATATACGGCGGCTGGGAGCGTCGACGCAGGCCAACTACGACGGGCCGATCCAGGCCATCATTCCGTGGGCGGGGAACGCCTATACGGAAGCGCTGATTGCCGAGTGCCGGCGGGAGTTCGGGGACGAGTTCTGGGGTTTCTGGATGCTGGGCGGGATGAGCGGCGGGGGGATGGGGTTTGTGTTCGACCCGGCGGCGCGGGGGCGGGCGCTGGAGCGGATGCCGGAGATCCTGGCGACGGCCAAGGGGCGGATGGAGCGGAGCTTTCCGTTCGCGGTGGAGCCGGTGGTCTATGACTTCCGGGTGAACGAGCAAGGGACGGCGGCGGAGCTGCTGACGGGAGCCGGGGCGCTGCTGAGCGTGCCCTACTACCTGCTGCGGGCGCCGGCGGATCTACGGAAGGAGACGCGGCTGCTGACGCCGGAGCGGCGGGCGGAGTTGACGCGGTTTGCGCAGACGCACCGGGACCAGACCGAGGCGCTGTTTGACCGGATGATCCCGCGCGGGGAGGAGGGCGGAACGGCCGCGGAGACGCGGCTGCGGAGCCTGCTGGAGAGCAACGGGTTCGACGCGGCGGCACACGAGCAGTTGCGGGCCGACTACCGGGCGGGGCGGATCGGGCTGGCGCAGAACCGGCTGCCGGCGAACACGGTGATCGAGGACGTCCGGGCGGAGCATGTGGCGCGGGCGACCGAGGAGCATGCGCGGCTGGGCCGTGCGGCGCTGGAGGCCGGCAAGCTGGCGATGGTGACGATGGCGGGGGGCGTGGGCAGCCGCTGGACGAAGGGGGCGGGGGTGGTGAAGGCGCTGCATCCGTTCCACCGGTTCGGCGCGCGGTACCACAGCTTTCTGGACATTCAGCGGGAGAAGGCGCGGAACGCCGGGGTGCCGCATGTGGTGACCACCAGTTACCTGACCTACGGACCGATTGCGGGAAGCGGGGCGCGGGTATCGGCGGGGCGGAGCATCGGGCTGCGGATGGTGCCGACGGTGGCCGACCTGCGGTACCTGTGGGAGGTGATGCCGCAGCAGCAGTTGGACGCCCAGAAGCAGAAGGTGCGGGAGAGCGGGCGGGCGAGCCTGATGCAGTGGGTGCGGCAGATGGGGGAGGCGAGCGACTACGTGGAGAACCTGCCGGGGCAGTGCGTGCATCCGGTGGGGCACTGGTATGAGCTGCCGAACCTGTTGCGGAACGGGATGTTGCGGGAGCTGCTGGAGGAACGGCCGGGGCTGGAGTACCTCTTCCTCCACAACATCGATACGCTGGGGGCGACGGCGTCGGCGGCGATGCTGGGGCAGCATGTGGCGAGCGGGCGGGCGATGACGGTGGAGGTGATCGGGCGGCAGTATGACGATCACGGGGGCGGGCTGGCGCTGGTGAACGGGAGGCCGCGGCTGGTGGAGGGGTTATGCCTGCCGGACGAGGAGATCGAGTTCGCCCTGCGGTACTACAACACGGGGAGCTACTGGATCACGATCGACGCGCTGCTGGAGGCGTTCGGGCTGACGCGGGCGGGGCTGAGCGATGAGGCTCTGGTGCAGGCGGCGGTGCGGCGGATGGCGCAGCGGATGCCGAGCTACATCACGATCAAGGAAGTGAAGAAGCGGTGGGGACGGGGGCAGGAGGATGTGTTCCCGGTGGCGCAGTTCGAGCGGCTGTGGGGGGATATGACGGCGCTGGAGGGGTTTGGGTGCGGGTATGTGGAGGTGCCGCGGAGGCGGGGGCAGCAGTTGAAGGACGTGGCGCAGCTGGATGCCTGGGTGGGAGACGGATCGGCGGCGGCGGTGGAAGCGATGATGGCAGGTGAGCGGTAGTTGCTATACTGCGTGCGAGAATTTCCGGTGGAGAGGCAGGGATAGATGGCGTTTTTAACGATCCGAGCGGAGCAGATGGCGGTCTTCCAGGAAGAGATCGTGCGGCGGTTTGCCGAGAGCCTGGAGGTGCAGATCCGCGAGCGGTTTCCGGTGGAGGCGGAGAAGATCGGGCCGTGGCGGATCAAGGAGTTCGTGCTGGAATCGGTGAAGGCGGCGACGGCGCTGGGGTTGGAAGGCGATGAGGGGATCCGGCTGTACGTGTTTCTGACGGTCGCGTTCCGGCCGAGTTTTCTGGAGCGGAAGGCGACGCGGTGGATGGGGAAGTACTTGAAAGAAGAGGGCGCGTCGACCGAGACGCGGCTGGAAGGCCTGATCGGGGCGATGGAACAAGACGCGGCGTATGAGCCGTTTTTGCAGAAGGCATTGAAGAAATAGAAGCGAGCTTATGTCTACCAGATCAGTACTGCCTTGCAAGGCGAAGAACGATAAAGGCCGGATCACGATGCGGGTGAAGCGGCACAACCCGAGCAAAAAGAAGGGCACGCTGGGCAAGCAGGTTGGCGGGGTCAAGCTGAAGCTGCGGGAGAAGGGGTCGACGGTAGTACTGGCGACGACGACGTCGAAGGCGGGGACCGATGTCGCGGTGTTCGACAAGAACGTGGATCCGAACAAGCAGTATCAGGTGGACTGCATTCTGGCGAACGGGCAGGTGGTGACGGAGGATGTCGGGCCGTTCGGGCCTCCGGAGAAGGTGGGGAAGGTGTTTTCGTCGACCTACCGGACGGCGAACGTCGAGTTCTGGGTGCACCAGTTTGTGTACCGGCTGACGTTGAAGCTGGGGGACGTGGACTCGATCTTCGCCAACGCGGCGAACACGCGGGCGGGGCGGATGGAACGGCTGCAGGTGTTGGGATTGCTGCCGCGGCCGCTGGGCCACGCGGAAGTGGACGCCTGCTTCGACTATGTGTGGGGCACGTACATGAAGCGGCTGGTGTCGGGGTCGGACGACCCGACGACGCAGAACGGGGTGGGCGACACGCAGAAGGACGCGGCGATCAAGCAGTGGCTGCCGGAGTATCTGGTGGAGAAGGGGAATCTGCCGGCCGAGGGGCAGTTCGCGAAGATCCGGGTGCCGGGGGACTATCGATCGTTCCACCGGGATTTTGACGCGATGTATTTCCAGGAGCCGGAGTTTACGCAGTACCGGGGGATCCGCTACAACGTGGAGAAGAAGTTCCGCGACGCGAATCCGGCGCTGGGGAAGATTCCGGTCCTTGCTTTTCTGGAGCGGAAGGAAGACAACACGAACAACCCGTGGGAGGCGGCGCCGGGGAAGAAGGTCCATTTGCAGTTGGCGCCGACCGACGCCTTGCCGGGGTATGGCGGGCCGGGCGGGGCGACCGATCTGACGGGAGCGACGTCGTGGACCTCCGGTGTGGCGGGGGCGCCGCTGCGGGCGGTGGCTGGGAAAGCGGTGAAGCAGTCGCGGAAGGCGAAGAACGGGGGAGCGGGGCCGAAGGGTTACATGTTGCGGCACGTGACGGAGCGGAAGGGGGATCCGGCGTTTCCCAAGCCCAACAAGAACGACCCGCAGAAGGACAACATTTGGGCGGAATTCGGCGGGAAGCGGAAGATGGCCGGGGACATGCGGGATGTGACGACGGCGGGGACGGACGGGGACAACGTGTTCCGGCTGACCGAGTTGGGGCAGTTCCTGCACAAAGCGGCGCTGCAGGCGCCGGCGCCGGCGGCGGATTTGAAGGCGGACTCGTTTGCGGTGGAGCTGACGACGAACGCGCAGGGAGAGGCCGGGGTGATCTTCGCGCCATCGATGATCGGCGGGGAGCGGTACAAGTTCCGGGGGTATTTCGGGACGTCGAAGGCGCCGCGGGCGGAGGCGAAGACGGGGACGATGGTGCGGTGGCGGACGGTGCGAATTGCGCGGAGCCTGCGGGTGACGCCGCCGGGGAGCAAGGCGGGGCTGCACGCGACGATCAAGGCGGAGTTCGAGCGGTATTACGGGGAGTGCAAACACATCGAGCCGAGGTTTTGCGGCGACTGCATGACGCGGGAAGGTGTGGTGGAGGAGATGGATTTCAAGGGCTATCTGACGAGAGAGCTCTCGAAGTCCTATTGTGAACTGATCGTCGATAAGACGGCGATCAAGCCGGCGCACGAGGTGATCGACAAGGCGACGCTGGACCGGGCGATCGCGGCGGTACAGAGGGAGCAGGCCAACGGGGACACGCAGGGCGGGATTGTGGACTACGTGGAGCCGGCGACGCTAAACGCCGGTCAAGTGGTGGGGACGTTGAACGGCAAAGGGACGATCATTCCGAAGTCGGTGAAGGTGATCGTGGATCTGTCGGGGAACACCACGATTCCCCTGATCGACGATGGGGCAGGGGCGTTCACGGGGACCGGGAAACAGCCGGTGACGGGGACGGTGTTCGAAGGGGACGGGACGGTGGACTACGGAACGGGGGCGTATGCGATCCGTTTCCTGCAGGGCGTGCCGGCGAACGCGGTGGTGAAGATCACCTACAAGCTGAAAGTGGCGCTGGACCTGACGAAGCTGTTCTACTGGGCGGACAAATCTCCGTTCCTGCTGAACGTTCACACGCCGCAGGCGTATAACAGTCTGATCGATCCGACGCAGTTTCCGAAGATTCCGACGGAGTTTTCGGTGACCGATGAGGCGATCGCGACCGGTGACGGGACGAAGAAGGAGTTTGAGCATCAACTTCCGGCGAACCTGGCGCGGAGCGCGGTGAAGCTGGACGGGGCGGCGCTGCCGAACAGCTTTGTGGTGATCACGAGTCCGACGAGCAAGCTGAAGATTTGTGACACGGAGGCCGCAAGCCACGAGATCGCGTTTGACACAGGGACGACGACGACAGGGACGGTGTCGATTACGCTGCCCGAGGCGCCGGTGCCGAGCGCGATGATGGTGCAGTTGCACGGCGTGAAGCGAGGGGACAACAAGGGAGAAGAGGGCCTGGCGATCATCCGGGCGAACGGGAACATAACGATCACGGGACCCGAAAAAGGGCTAACGGTAACCTGGGACGCGGGGTCGAAGCGGGCGACGGTGAACTTCACGCTGGAGGGCGCCGACAAGTACAAGAAGATCCGGGCGCAGTATGCGAAGCCGAAGGCGCTGGCGAAAGACAAGAAGCTGACGGTGGATTATTCGGCAATCGAGGTGTACGACAACACGAATCCGAAGCCTGTGCCAGGGGGATTGGGCATCCCGTCGGGGTCATTGGATAAGCACCTGGCGAAGATGATCAATTTCTACGTGATGATCAAGCTGATCCGGGCGATTGACGGAGACAACAACGGGTACATGCCGGGGTTGCTGGGGTTGCAGTCGCCGCTGCGGGATACGTGGTCGGCGATGTACGATCCGAAGGGGCTGCATCAGGGCAAGGGACTTTGCAATGGGTTCTTTGTGTTTTACGGGGCGCGGTGGAGGAACGCTCCGCAGGACGACTTGAACACGTTTAATCAGATTTCGTTGCACGAGATGAGCCACTGTCTGTACCTGAACCACTTCCCCTCGGGGAGTCCGTTTGGGGGTGGATCGCGAGCGGATCTTCACGACATGTACGACAACTGCATGATGGGGTACGGGAAGAACGACGAAGATCTGTGCGGGAAATGTGTGGCGGCGCTGATGGGGGTGAACACGGCGGACGAAAGGCTGGGGACGTGGACGGGAGAGTCGCAGATCGCCAACGATACGGCGATTTCGACGGAGCAGGACGAGAAGACCGATCCGACAAAGAAGCGGCACGTGGAGCCGCCGTTGTTGGCCAAGCCGGGCGAGGTGAAAGACGCCGACGATATCAATTCGTTGTTGCTGAACTGTCCGGTGGGCAAGCAGGTATGGGACTTGGCGGTGGCGGCCAACGGAGGCGTGGAGCCATCGGTGAAGCCGGCCGGGGCGACGGGGACGGGCATGTGCCAGACGATTCCGGGCGAAGTGTCGTTCCCGACGGTGGCGCGCGTGGAGTTCCATTCCGAGGAGGAGAAGCAGGAGTTGCTCAATGCCGGCGGCGAGCACCGGAAAAACCCGACCGGGGAGGAGTTCATTCAGTTTGTGGGCGACTGGGTGGGCGTACAGATTCTGATCATGGAGCTGGGGAATCTGTCGAAACGCTACGACTTCTTCGATCTGGACTACCGTATGCAGAAGGGGGAAGTGGGGTGCGAGGAGTTTGTGCAGGAGACGGAGCGGATCGAGTATGACGGTGGGGTGACGTATGTGATCCGGGCGTGGAATCGTTGCAAAGCGATGTGGGGAGCGCCGGTTTGCCAGAAGGCTTCGGCGATGAAGAAGGACAAATCCGGGCCGCTGGACTGGCAGGTGTACTACGACACGCTGCCGGAGACGCACAAAGGGAAGTATTACGGGGAATGGCACGAGCGAGGCATGGTGCCGTTCTATAAGCGGCATGTGGCGCGGCTGTCGCACATCTCCGGCGACCGGGTGACGGCGGTGATGGACATTGTGAAGAAGACATTCGGGTCCGGGGAAAGCTGGATTGTCCCGAAGACGCCGATGAACCTGTATGGGGACGATGATGCGTGCTGGACGCTGCTGAACCTGATGTACACGCTGGACGCCGATTGGGACACGGATCCGAACAACCGGGTTCTGAACTGGGTGAAGACGAATCTGGGGAAGGAGTTGGCGACGACGCCGGCGCTGACGCGGGTGCAGAATCTGGACAATCTGTCGCAGGTTTCGCCGCCGTAGGGAGAAGGTAGGGGGGAGCGGCTCAGAGGGTGAGCTGCTCCTTGAATCGTTGCGACTGGCGGCGGGAGAGTTCAACTTCCAGGCCGCCGGAGAGGGTGACAAGGAGGGTGCCGGAGACGGCGGTATCGACGCGTTGAATGGCGCGGAGGTTGAGGATGTGTTTGCGCGAGGCGCGGAAGAAGGTTTCCGGGTCGAGGCGCTCTTCGAGTTGGGCGAGGGAGCGGAGGATGAGGGGGCGGTGCTGGCCGAAGTAGAGGCGGGTATAGTTGCCTTCGGACTCGAGGAGGGGGATTTCTGCGAGGCGGACGAACCAGCAGTGATCGCCATCGCGGACGAAGACCTGGTCGAGGGGTTTGCGGGGTTTACAGGGGGCCGCCTGGGCGCGGACTTTGGCGAGGGCGGCGGCGAGGCGATCGGGGACGATGGGTTTGAGGAGATAGTCGAGAGCGGAGACTTCGAAGGCGCGGAGGGCGTACTGGTCGAAGGCGGTGGTGAAGATGACCTGGGGGGAGGCGGGGAGCGAGGCAAGGAGGTCGAAGCCGGATTCGCCGGGCATTTGGATGTCGAGGAATAGGAGGTCGGGGAGGTGGGAGTCGATGAGGGCGCGGGCTTGGGTGGCGTTGGCGGCTTCGGCGACGATCTGGATGGAGGGGTGGGCGGAGAGGAGGCGACGGAGTTCGAGGCGGGCGAGGCGTTCGTCGTCGATGAGGATAGCGTTCATGGTCTGGAATCCGGGAGAGAGAGGGCGGCGGTGACGCGACCGTTGGCGGCGGAGAGGGAGAGGGAAGCGGCGGGGCCGTAGAGGAGGTGGAGGCGTTCGCGGGCGTTCTGGAGGCCGATGCCGGGGTTGGGGGACGGGGCGAGGGTGCCGGAGTTGTGGACAGTGATTTCGATGGAATGGGGGCCGGGGAGGGCGGAGAGGGCGAGGTGGCCACCGGCGGGGAGGGAGGAGATTCCGTGTTTGACGGCGTTTTCGACGAGGGACTGGAGCAGGAGCGGGGGAACGGGGGTGGAGAGGGTGGCGGGGTGGGCGTCGAGGGAGGTGGTGAGGCGATCCTCGAAGCGGAGTTTTTCCAGGGCGAGGTAGTGTTTGACGATTTCGAGCTCATCCGAGAGGGGGACGGTGAGTTTGAGGTCGGAGCGGAGGGAGTAGCGGAGGAGGGAGGATAGCCAGGTGATGGCTTCGGTGGCTTTGGCGGGGTCCTCGGCGATGAGGGCGCGGACGGAGTTGAGGCCGTTGAAGAGGAAGTGGGGATTGACCTGCGCCTGGAGGTTCTGGAGGCGGGCATCCTTGGCGGCGAGTTCGAGGGAGAGGGCGCGGGTTTTGGCTTCGCCGTAGCGGCGGAGCATGACGATGGCGACGTAGAGGGCGGTCCAGATGAAGCAGAGGAAGATGGCGTTGATCCAGGAGCCGAAGAGGAAATCGAGGGGGAAGCGGGCACCGGTGAAGGCGCGCCAACCGCCGCCGCCGAGGGTAACCTGGAGGGCGAGGACGGCGGCGACGGAGAGGATGGCGGCGAGGTAGCGAAACCAGACGCGGGAGAAGGGGATGTCGAGCCAGTGGCCGGAGAGGATGCGGAGGCGAAGGCGATGGGTGAGGAAGATGCCAGTGGCGGCGTAGGCGAGCCAGTTGACGATTTCCAGGGGGCCGATGGCGATGGTGGCGGAGAAGAAGTAGCGGAAGGCGAAGAGGACGGCGATGGCGGCGAGCCAGCCGCCCACATGGAGGCGCCAGTAGATCCGGTGGGCGTTCATTGGGGGTCCGCTTCGGGGGTGAGGAACTGATCGATCTGGGAGAAGAACCAGTCTGGATCATCGTACATAAGGAAATGGCGTCCGGTGTTGGAGAGGGCGAAGCGGTGGCGGGGGAGGGGTGCGTACTGTTTGCGGAAGTTGGCTTCGACGGCGTCGCGGGTGGTGAAGTCCTTCATGGCAAACCAGGAGCCGAGGATGAGGGTGCGGGAGCGAACATTGGGGAGTTCGGCGCGGATGTCCGCGTTGTAAAGTTCGAACATGGCGTGGGCGACGGTCCACTGATCGCTTTGGAGGCTCCACTGCTGGAGACGCTGGAGGTGCGCCGGGGAGGTGACCATGGGGCGGAGGGAGGCGCCGGAGCGGATGAACTCTTCGTATTCGGCGCGGGATTGGGCGAGGATGCGGTCTCGCATGGGGGCGGGGTCGAAGGCGGCGGGGAAGACGGCGGCGAGGGCGGGGAGGGCGTCGACGATGACGAGATCGCCGGCGAGGGAGGGTTCGGCGGCGGCGAGGGAGAGGGCGACGAAGCCGCCGAGGGAGTGACCGAGGAGGGTGGGTTGGCGGAGTTTGTTGGCCTTGATGTAGGCGGCAAGGTCGAGGCGAACGCGGAGGAGGAAGCCGGGTTGTTTTTCGGCGGCGGGGACGCCGGCGAAACCGGCGAGGGTGAGGACATGGCATTCGTAGCGGGGACCATAGCGGGCGACGGTCTGGGCCCAGACTTCGCCGGAGGAGGCGAGGCCGGGGATGAGAATCATGGCGGGGGCGCCTTTGGTTCCGTGGATTTCGACCTGAAAGGAGGCGGCGGAGAGGGAGCATATAGCGGCGAGGAGAAGGAGGATACGCATGGGGTGAGAATACGAGGCATGGAGCGGGAGTGGGGAAAGAAAGGGATGAGCGGTGGAAATGGCTGGCGGGTGGCAAAAGGGCTATGCTGGCAGTGTGAAAATGCACTGGTTATTGTGGGTGGGATTGCTGGCCGGCGCGGACTGGCCGCAGTGGCGCGGGCCGGGGAGCCAGGGGTTGAGCGCGGAGACGGGATTGCCGGTGGAGTGGGGGGAGAAGAAAGGGTTGGCGTGGCGGGGGGAGTTGGCGGGGACGGGGACGTCATCGCCAATTGTAGTGGGGGAGTTGGTGGTGGTGACGTCGCAGGCGGGGAGCTATGAGACGGGCGATGGGGGCGATCCGAGGCTGGCGCGGGATGAGCGGGCGCTGGCGGGGAAGGAGAGGGCGATCGGGGTGAAGCCGGCGGCGGAGTTGACGCTGATTGTGGAGGCGTTCCGGCGGGGGGACGGGAAGAAGGCGTGGGAGTACCGGATGGCGGCGGCGGGGGCGCGGCCGGAGTTGCACGAGAAGCATAACCTGGCGACGCCGACGCCGGTCTCGGACGGGCAGCGGGTGTATGCGTGGTTTGGGAACGGGCAAGTGGTGGCGCTGGATATGCGGGGGCGGGAGGTGTGGAAGAAGAACCTCGGTCCGTTCCGGAATCAGTGGGGGCACGGGAGTTCGCCGGCTTTGCACAAGGGGCTGTTGTTGCTGCTGGTGGATCACCGGACGGGAGGGTATCTGCTGGCGCTGGACGCGGCGACGGGGGAACAGAAGTGGAAGGCGGACCGGGGGCCGGGGCGGGTGTCGCACAGTACGCCGGTGGTGATTGCGGGGCCGCGGGGGGAGGAGTTGCTGGTGAACTCCGACCAGCGGATTGACGCGTATGCGCCGGGGACGGGGGAGTTGTTGTGGTGGGCGGGGAGCGAGCGGCAGACGCCGATCCCGTCGGCGGTGTTTCATGGGGGGACGATCTACCTGAGCCGGGGGTACCGGAACAGCGACATTCTGGCGCTGCGGCCGGGCGGGCGGGGGGAGGTGAGCGGGAGCCATCTGGTGTGGCGGATGGCGAACGGGGGATCCTACGTTCCGTCGATTCTGCAGTATGAGGGGCTGCTGTACATGACGAATGAAGTGGGGGTGGTGACGTGCGCGGAGGCGGCGACGGGGACGGTGGTGTGGAAGGAGCGGCTGGGGGGAATCTTCTTTGCATCTCCTGTTGCGGGGGACGGGAAGGTGTACCTGGTGAGCGAGACGGGGGAGACGTATGTGTTGAAGGCGGGGCGGAAGGCGGAGGTGCTGGGGAAGAATGAGCTGGGGGAGCGGTTTCTGGCGTCGCCGGCGATTGCGGGCGGGCGGATTTATCTGCGGGGGGACGGGACGCTGTTCGCGGTAGGGCGTTAGGGGTGTTTGAGGAGGAATAGGGCGGAGGCGAGGGCAAGAAGGCCGAGGCCGGCGGAGGCGTATTTGCGGAACGGGCCGGAGCCGAGGGTGGCGGCGACGGTGAGCTTGAGGAGACTGTTGGAGAGAACGCCGGCGAGGAGGGCGAGCGGGGCGGAGGGATGGTCCGAGGCGCGGGCCATGGAGAGGGTGAGAGCGTCGACATCGGTGAGACCGAGGAGGGCGCCGGAGGTGACAAGGCCGGCGGTGCCGCCCCAGAGGCGGGCGGCGTGAACGACGTAGAGGACGGCCTGGAAGAGGAGGGCCATCTGGAGGGCGGCGGAGAGTTGGAGGGGGTTATCGGGGGCGGAGTGGGCGGCGGGGGGAGGGGTGGCGTTGGCGGGGTCGCGGCGGGAGAGGCGGGAGAAGGTCCAGGTGACGTTGGTGGAGGAGACGAGGCCGCCGAGGAGGCCGGTGAGGACGTCGCCGCGGCCGGGTCCGGCGAGGGAGCGGGCGATGTAACCGGCGAAGGAGAGGGAGGAGAAGAAGAGGACGAGGAGCCAGAGTTCGCGGGGGCGGATGCCGGCGCCGGGGCCGAAGGGGCCTTCCGGGAGGAGGGGGAGGACGACGAGGGCCATGACGGCGAAGCGAGCGGCAGCGGTGAGGCCAGGGCCGGGGAGTTTTTGGATCCAGGTATGGAGGCGGGATTTTTCTACCAGGAGGAGGGCGGTGGCGGCGAAGATGCCGCTGGCGACGGGGCCGTTGCCGAGGCCGGCGAGGGTACCGGCGGCGAGGACGAGGAGGGCGGCGACTTCGGTGGTGCCGTCGACATCGACGCGGCTGGCGGCGCGGTAAGCGATGAGGATGATGCCGACGGCGCCGGCAAGGAGGGCAGTGGCGGCGGTTTCCAGGCCGGAGGACCAGAACAGGCCGGCGAGTCCGGCAAGGAGGCCGAGGAGGGTGAAGGTACGGATGCCGGCGAAGTGGGCGGCAGGGCCGGTGGCATGGCCGGACCACTGGCGCTCCATGCCGATGGCGGCGCCGCCGAGGGAGGCGACGAGGAGGAGCCAGAGGGACTGTGCGTCTATGGGCATTCCGCTACGATTGTGTCGCAAGCGGGCGATGGTTGCCAGAAAGTGGTTAGGGGTGGACGGGGCAGGCGCGGAGGTTGACGCCGACGGCGATGGTGGCTTCGGCGAGGCGGGCGTTGCAGGGGGCACGATCGGACTCGAGGAATTCGAGGGCAGCGGTGATGGACTGCTGGGTATTGAGGGCGGCAATCAGCTGGTCATCGATATCGGGGAAGCGGGCGACGGTGAGGGTGACCATGGCATCGCGGAGTTGGCTGTGGTTTTCGGCGGCGATCTTTTCGAGGTAGAGGGAGAACGGCGCAGAGGGGGGAAGGCCGGCGATGGTGCGTTGGGCGCGGGCGATTTCTGAGGCCGAGGGGGTGGATTCGACGGGATCGGAGTAGACCCAGTCGACGGAGAAGAGGGTGAGCACCTGGACGGCGAGGAGGGCGCTGAGGGCGCGGGGATGGCCGAGGAGGCGGATGATGTGGATGGGTGCGGGGAGGAGCAGAAGCGCGGTGCGGAGGGTGTGGGGGATACCGATTTCGCCGGTGAGGACGAGCGCGGCGACGATGCCCCAGACGATTTGGACGAGCAGGGCGGCGGGGCGTTGGGGGATCGCGGCCGGGAAGCGAACGATGGCGATGAAGGTGAAGACCCAGGCCGCGGCGAGGGTGAGGAGGGAGGCGATTAAGCTTTCGGGGTCGCGGGCCGGATCGCGCCAGGCGACGATGGCGGCCGGGGCGAGGCTGGCCATGAGGCCGGCGGCGGAGAGGGGGCGCATCGTCAGTAAAGGCGCGGGCGGGCGGGGGAAGTTGTCAGTTTTGGAGGACTTCGTAGGCGTCGGGGCCGCATATTTCTTCGATGCGTTTGCGGAATTCGCGGTCAGGGCGGACGCGGTCCTGGACGTCGAGGATGGCGGAGAAGTCGCGGGGGGATTCGAGTTTCAGGCGGACCTGGGCGTTGCCTGGTTTGCGGTCGAAGAGTTCGCGGAGTTCGGTGACGGGGTCGTGGCCGTTGGTCTGGAGGCGGACACGGATGGCGATGAGAGAGGGGAGGGGGACGCGGGTGTTGGCGAGGGGGACGAGTTCCTTGACGCGGAGGCGGGGGGCGGCGCCTTCGTCGGGCATGACGGTGGCGACGATGAGGCAGGCGTTGTCGTCGATGAGGCAGGGGGAGAGGTCGTCGATGAGGTGTTCATTGTCGCGGCCGTTGAAGATCATGCCTTCGAGGACGCCTTTGTGATCCTCGACGCCGAGGGTGACGTAGGCCTTGCCTTCCTTGGAGCGGCGGCGCTGGATGTTGGTCAGGATGGCGCAGAGTTTGACTTCGTAATTTCGGGGGAGTTCGGCGAGTTGGTCGGTTTCGTGGGTGCGGAGGTCGGCGATGCGGTCCTCGTAGTCGTCGAGGGGGTGGCCGGAGACGTAGAAGCCGATCATCTCCTTTTCGCCCTGGAGGGCCTGCATGCGTTTCCAATCGGGGACTTTGGGGAGGTCTTCCTGGGGGGAGTCCGCGCCGCCGAACATGTCGCCGAAGAGGCCGCCCTGGCCGGACTCTTTATCGCGGCGGACCTTCTGGCCGTGTTCCATGGCGCGGTCGATGGCGGCGAAGAGTTGGGAGCGGGTGCCGTCGAGGGAGTCCATGGCGCCGGCCTTGATGAGGGATTCGATGGCGCGTTTGTTGACGGCGGAGAGGTCGATGCGTTCGGTGAACTCGAAGAAGTTTTTGAAGGGGCCGCCTTCGGCGCGGGCGGCGAGGATGGATTCGACGGCGCCCTGGCCGAGGTTTTTGATGGCGCCGAGGCCGAAGCGAATGGCTTCGCCGTCGGGGGCGAAGGAGAGGAGGCTTTTGTTGACGTCGGGGGGGAGGACCTTGATACCGCGTTCGCGGCACTCGTTGATGTACTTGACGACTTTGTCGGTGTTGCCGGTTTCCGAGGTGAGCAGGCCGCTCATGAACTCGATGGGGTAATGGGCTTTGAGGTAGGCCGTGATGTAGGCCATGTAGGCATAGGCCGCCGAGTGGGACTTATTGAAGCCGTAGCCGGCGAACTGGGCCATGAGGTCGAAGATCTTGTCGGCCTTTTTGACGTTGAGGTTGTTTTTTGCGGCGCCTTCGAGGAAGCGGATCTTCTGGCGTTCCATCTCCTCGGCGCTCTTTTTACCCATGGCGCGGCGGAGGATGTCGGCATCGCCGAGGGAGTAGCCGGCGAGGACGTTGGAGATCTGCATGACCTGCTCTTGGTAGACGATGACGCCGTAGGTTTCGGCGAGCAGGGGTTCGAGTTGGGGGAGGTCGTAGACGACCTCCTTTTTGCCATGTTTGCGGGCGATGAAGTCATCGACCATGCCGCCCTGGATGGGGCCTGGGCGGTAGAGGGCGTTGAGGGCGCAGAGGTCTTCGATGCGTTCGGGTTTGGAGCGGCGGAGGATGTCCTGCATGCCGCCGGATTCAAACTGGAAGACGCCGGAGGTATTGCCTTTGTGGAAGATTTCGACGTAGGTGAACTGGTCGTCGAGGGGGATTTCCTCCATGATGAGGCGTTTACCGCGGTTGGACTCGATGAGTTTGAGGGCGTCGTCGACGATGGTGAGTGTGGTGAGTCCCAGGAAGTCCATTTTGAGGAGGCCCATTTTTTCGAGGCCGCTCATGTCGTACTGGGTCACAATTTCGTCCTTGTTCGTCTTGTAGAGAGGAACAAGGTTTTTGAGGGGTTCGGGGGAGATGACGACGCCGGCGGCGTGGACGGAGGCGTTGCGGGCCATGCCTTCGAGGCGCTGGGCGACTTCGAGGACGTCTTCGACGCGTTTATCGGCTTTGGCGGCTTCGCCGAAGCCGGGTTCCTGCTCGATGGCCTCCTTGAGCTTGATATTGAGGGTAGGGGGGACGAGTTTGGTGAGTTTGTCGACTTCGCCGAAGGTCATTTCCATGACGCGGCCGACGTCTTTGATGGCGGCTTTGGCGCCGAGGGTACCGAAGGTGATGATCTGGGCGACCTGTTCGCGGCCGTATTTTTCGGTGACGTACTGGATGACCTTGCCGCGGCCGCGGGGCTCGAAATCGGTATCGATATCGGGCATGGAGATGCGTTCGGGGTTGAGGAAGCGCTCAAAGAGGAGGCCGTACTGAAGGGGGTCGATGTCGGTGATGGTGAGGGCGAAGGAGACGAGGGAGCCGGCGGCGGAACCGCGGCCGGGGCCGACGGGGATGTTCTGTTCGCGGGCGTAGCGGATGAAGTCCCAGACGATTAAGAAGTAGCCGGAGAACTTCATCTGCTGGATCATTTTGATCTCGCGGGTGAGGCGCTCCTCGTATTCGGGGAGGGGGGTGCGGAGCTGGCCGTGGGCGGCCATGTACTCCAGGCGGGGTTTGCGTTTTTCGAAGCCTTCGCGGACGGCGTACTCAAAGAAGCTATCGATGGAGTGGTGGGGCGGGACGTCGAACTTGGGGAAGGGTTCCTTGACCTTCTCCAGCTTGACCTGGCAGCTCATGGCGATTTCGTAGGGCGTGACCAGGGACTGGGGGTAGTTGGAGAAGAGTTCCTCCATTTCCCGCTTGTTTTTGATGTAGAAGGCGGGTTTGTCCCACTTCATCCGGTTGGGGTCGTTGTAGGTTTTGCCGGTGGAGATGCACATGAAGATGTCATGGGCGCGGGCATCGGCTTTGCGGAGGTAGTGGGCGTCGTTGGTGGCGACAAGGGGGAGGTCCATGTCGCGGGCGAGGCGGGCGACTTCGGGGATGAGCTTTCTGTCCTGATCGAGGTCGTGGTCCTGGATTTCGAGGTAGAAGTTTTTGCGGCCGAAGATTTCGGCGTATTCACCGGCGGTTTGGCGGGCCTTGTCGTACTTATCTTCGAGGAGTTGCTCGTTGACGTCGCCGCGGAGGCAGGCGGAGAGGCAGACGAGGCCTTTGGCGTGTTGCTGGAGGAGCTGTTTGTCGACGCGGGGCTTGTAGTAGAAGCCGTCGAGGTAGCCGGTGGAGACAAGCTTGATGAGATTGCGGTAGCCGTCCTGGTCCTGGGCGAGGAGGACGAGGTGGTTGTAGCGGCCGGCCTGTTTTTTGTGGTCGTCGACGACGTAGAGTTCGCAGCCGATGACGGGGTGGACGCCTTTGGCCTTGGCGGCGTTATAGAACTCGACGCCGCCGAAGAGGTTGCCATGGTCGGTCATGGCGATGGCGGGCATCTGCTCCTTGGAGGCGATGTCCATGAGCTGCTTGATTTCGCAAGCGCCATCGAGGAGGGAGTAGTCGGTATGACAGTGGAGGTGAACGAAGGGTACGTCAGACATCGAATTTCGGGTTTTCTTGTGTCCCGGGGAAGGAAACCTCAATTATACTTTTGGTGTCTGGCTGGAGGACTCCATGGAACGCAGAAAACTTCTAATAACCGGCGCCGCGGCGCTTTCGATTGGTTCGCGGCGGATCTTGGGCGCCAATGACCGAGTGAGGGTGGGGCTGATCGGGCTGGGAGGGCGCGGGAATGCGCACCTGGGCTCGTACTTGCAGATCCCCGGGGCGCAGGTGGCGGCGCTATGCGATGTGAATCAGGCGGCGCGGGAGCGGGCGAACGCTCGGGTGGTGAAGGCCGGGCAGGAGAAGGCGGCGGAGTATCCGGACATGCGGAAGCTGTTCGATACGAAAGACATCGACGCGGTGAGCATGGCGACGCCGAACCACTGGCATGCGCTGGGGGCGATCTGGGCGATGCAGGCGGGTAAGGACACCTACTGCGAGAAGCCGGCGAGCTACAACCCGTTTGAAAGCAAGCAGATGATCGCGGCGGCGCGGAAGTACGGGAAGATGTGCCAGATCGGGAGCCAGAGCCGGTCGACGCCGCATTGCATTGAGGCGATGGCGGCTTTGAAGGACGGGATTATCGGGAAAGTTTACATGGCCAAGGGGCTGTGTTTTAAGCGGCGGAAATCGATCGGGCGGAAGCCGGACGGGCCGGTGCCGCCGGGGCTGGATTGGGACATGTTCCTGGGACCGGCGCCGATGCGGCCGTTTAACGAGTTGCGCTTCGCCTATAACTGGCACTGGTTCTGGGACACGGGGAACGGCGACCTGGGGAATCAGGGCGTGCACCAGATGGACATTGCGCGGTGGGGCATGGGCGTGGCCAATGACCATTCGGGGTTGAAGAGCGTGGTGTCGACGGGCGGGAAGTATGCCTACGACGACATGCAGGAGACGCCGAATACGCAGTTGGCTTCCTTCGACTACGGCGACCGGGAGATCGTATTTGAAGTCCGGGGCGTGCTGACGGGGGGAGAAGGGACGCTGGGGGCGGGTCCACGGGCGACGAACGCAGTGGGGAACCTGTTCTACGGGGTGGACGGATGGATGGAGCTGGATGGAGGCGGGTACCGGGTTTACAAGGGCGAGAATAACGAAGTCGTCAAGAACGTGAAGGCGGAGCGGGGCGGGCAGGACGGGACCGTGCGCCATATGGAGAACTTCCTGGCGGCGGTAAAGTCCCGTGATTACAAGAGCTTGAATGCGGAGATCGAGATTGGGGCGGCGGCGGCGGACTTCTGCCACTTCGCCAACATCTCGTACCGGACCGGGAAACGGCTGAACTGGGACGGGGCGAAGCACGTTTTTGATGACGCGGCGGCGAACAAACTGCTGACGCGGGACTATCGGAAGCCGTATGTGGTGCCGGTGAAGCTGTAGGGGGAAATTAAAGAGGGTTTGAATAAGGGATTGCGCTATTAAAGAAATGGGAGGAAAATTTTAATAGCGAGAGGTATTGTTGTGGCCGCGCCCCATTATCCGAAGGTTGGCGACTATCAGGTGGTAAAAACACCTGGGGAAAATTACCGGTGTTATCTACCACCGCCGTTGCCGCCGCAGCCGATGGTGGTGTTGGAACCGATGATGACGCTGCTGGAGCGGGCTGGGTATGCGGTGGGCGGGTTGAATGGAATCAGTTCGATCCTGCCGAACCCTGAGCTGTTTCTGTACATGTTCGTCCGGAAGGAGGCGCTGGTTTCCTCGCAGATCGAGGGGACACAGTGTTCGCTGTCCGATATTCTGCGCGACGACACGGGAGACGAGACTGACGCATCGTTTGACGATGTGCGGGAAGTTTCCTGTTATGTGGACGCGATGGAGTACGGGCTGGCGCGGATGAAAGACGGCTTTCCGCTATCGCTGCGGCTGATTCGGGAGATCCATGGCCGACTGCTGGCGCAGGGGCGGGGGGCCGGTAAACAGCCCGGGGAGTTTCGGACGAGCCAGAACTGGATTGGCGGTTCGCGGCCGGGGACCGCGCTGTATGTCCCGCCGCCGCCGGAGAGGCTGATGGAGTTTCTGGGGCCCTTCGAGCTGTTTCTGCATGCGGAGGAACCGCCGTTGCCGGTACTGGTGAAGGCGGCGATGGCGCATGTCCAGTTTGAGACGATCCATCCTTTTTTGGACGGGAATGGGCGATTGGGACGGCTGCTGATCACGCTGCTGCTGTGCCATGCCGGAGTATTGCGGGAGCCGTTGTTGTATTTGAGCCTGTTTCTGAAGCAGAACAGGAGCGAATACTACACTCTGCTGCAGGACGTCCGGGAGCGAGGGAACTGGGAGGATTGGATCCGGTTCTTTCTGCGGGGCGTACAGGAGACGGCCGAGCAGTCCGTGGAGACGGCGCGGCGAATCCTGGCGTTGCTGGCGGCGGACCGCCGCCGGATTGAGGACACGGGGCAGGCGGCGTCGAGTACGCTGCGGGTGTTCCAGGTTCTGGACCGGCACCCGGTGGTGACGATCCCACGGGTAGTGGAGAAGACCGGGTTGAGCTATCCGACGGTGCAGACGGCGTTTGCGCGACTGGAGGCACTGGAGATCCTGGGTCGCCACGGGTCCGGGAAACGGAACAAGCGGTATGTGTACAAGGCCTATCTGGACATACTGAGCGAGGGGACGGAGCCGCTGCGGGGGTAGGCTCCGTCGCTGATATACACTGCGGGGATGCGTATCCTTCTGTTTCTACTGGCTGGGGTGATGATGGCGGAGCCGCTGGTGATCGGGCACCGGGGGTGCCGGGCGCTGCGGCCGGAAAACACGATTCCGGCGTTTGCGCATGCGCTGGAGGTGGGGGCGGACGTGCTGGAACTGGACGTGGTGGTGACGCGGGATAACGAACTGGTGGTGCATCACGATCTGGAGCTGGGGGGACGGGCGGTGCGTTCGATGGGGTTGGCGGAGGTGCTGGCGTTTGACCGGGGCGGGACGCGGAGCGCGGGGTTCGCGCGGCAGGTGCAGATGCCTGGGGTGAAGATACCGAAACTGGAGGCGGTGCTGGCGTTTGCGCGGGAGAAGGGGGCGCGGCTGATGGTGGAGACGAAGGTGGATCCGGGGGTGGATGCGGAGTGGTTTGCGGGGGCGGTGGACGGGTTGATCCGGAAGTACGGGTTGAGCGAGAAGGTGCTGCTGCAGAGTTTCGATCACCGGACGTTGCGGGCGATGCGGGGGGTGAACCCGGCGGTGGGGCTGGTGCTGTTGAACCCGGCGAAACGGCTGGAGGATTATGTGGGTCCGGCGAAGGCGCTGGGGCCGAAGGCGATTCAGTTCGTCAATTTCCGGGTGATTGACGAGGGGATAGTGAAGACGTTGCATGGGGCGGGGATCCGGGTGTTTTCCGGGACGACGGACGACCCGGCGGTGTGGGAGAAGCTGCGGGGGATGGGGGTAGACGGGATTCTGACCGACGATCCGGAGGGCTTGCGGGCGGCTTTGGGGCGGAAGCGATTGCCGTAGGGGTAGTGCGGAGGGATGATTTGCTTATGCGAATTGCTGTGTGGCTGATGATGGCGGCGGCGGTTTTCGGGGCGGAGCGGGAACGGGTGGTGATGAAGGAGACGCGCGGGGCGGCGCTGATCGAAGACCTGGTGTACCGGAACAGCTTTCAGCAGTACGACGAGGCGTACCGGGTGTGTCCGGTGAAGAGGAGCGGGCCGGTGGCGGCGGTACTGTTTGTGCACTGGCTGGAGCCGGAGTCGTCGAATTCGAACCGGTCGCAGTTTTTGGACGAGGCGGTGGAGTTGGCGGGGAAGGGTGTTTGCTCGGTGCTGGTGTCGACGATGTGGGCGGGGCCGGACTGGTTTCCGCAGCGGGATCCGGCGAAGGACCGGCCGGCGACGATGCGGCAGGGAACGCGGCTGAAGGATGCGTTGGACTTTTTGCTGGAGACGCCGGGGATTGATGCGGGGCGGGTGGCGTATGTGGGGCATGATTTCGGGGGGATGTTCGGGGCGGTGATGGCGGGGAAGGAGAGGCGGGTGGGGTTGTGGGCGTTCCAGGCGGCGACGCCGCGGTGGAGCGACTGGTACCTGTACGGGCGGAGGCTGGAGGGGGAGGCTCGGGAGAAGGTGGTGAAAGAGATGGCGGATATGGATCCCATCGCGGTGGTGAGCGGGGGGAAGGGGCGGTTCTTGTTTCAGTTCGGGACGAAGGATCCGCACGTGCCGAAGGGGCGGGCGGAGGAGTTCTTTGCGGCGGCGCCAGAGGGGAAGAGAGTCTTGTTTTATGACGCCGGGCACGGGTTGAACGGGCAGGCGGTACGGGACCGGATGGAGTGGCTGGTGGAGGGGTTGCGGTTGCGGTAGGGGTTAGTTGGCGGGGGTGAGGTCGCGGGTGGTGACGACATCGATGCCGAGGGGTTGGTCGTTGCGGAGTTCGGCGCGGATGAGGACCTGGATGTAGCGGGGGACGGGGAATTTGCGGCGGAGGGCTTCGAGGTGTTCGGGGCTGGCGACGAATTCGGCGGCGGCCTGGGTGCCCCAGGTGTTCATGCCCTGCAGGAACAGGACGCGGCGGTTTTGGGATTTACCGGGGAGGAGGGTGACGAGTGCGTAGGAGACGCCGCGGGTGGTGTCACTGGTCATGACGTACTCCTTCGCCTCGCCGGGACGGGGGCGGAGGTTGACGAGGCGGCCAGAGAGGGGGGTGGGGTCGTAGGCGAAGTGGGCGTAGGGGTCGAGTTCGCCGGCGACGGAGCGGAAGCGGGAGGAGCCAAGGAAGATGACGTTTTCGTCCTTGAGGTCCTGCCAGCGGAGGAGGTCGGCGCGGACGACGCGGAGCGGCCAGTTGTTTTTTTCGAAGACGCGGGAGATGCGTTCGAGCCCGAGAGCTTCGCCGACGCCGGTATAGAGATGGGAGGGGCGGTGCTGTTCAAAGCGCTGGAGGATGGTGCCAGGCTGGCGGAGGCGGCTGGCGAGTTCCTTTTCGTCGTTGATGGTGACGTCGCGGAGGTAGAGGCCGTCGCCGGACTCGGTGAAGAAGGGGGTGCCGAGGGCAAGGGTGGTGACCTGGACGGGGTCCATGAAGGTGGACCAGATGGGGAGGGCGGCGGTGTTGGGGGCGGAGAGTTGGAAGCGGAAGAAGAGTGCGGTGGCGGCGATACCGACGATGAGGCCGGCGGCGACGAAGATCCAAGGGCCGGGGGCGGGTTTGGGGAGGGGGGCGGCGGGAGGCGGGGCGGGGACGGCGATGGGGACGAAGCGAGCGACGTAGGCGCCGCGGGGGAGTTCGATGCGGAGGGACTCGGTGGGAGGGGCGGAGGCGTAGTAGTCGGCGAGGCGTTTGCGGAGGAGGGAGGCCTGGGTGCGGACGATGGAGTCGGCTGCGGAGTCGAAGGATTCGCCGCGGTCGAAGACTTCGACGGCGAGGCGGGCTTCCTTCAGGGAGGAGTGGTCACCGGCGAGGGTGCGGAGGACGATGTGGCGGAGAAACTGCTGGACGCGGGTAGCACCGCGGAAAGAGTCAGAGGCGAGGACTCGATCGAGGGCGGGGAGGACGGCTTCGGGGTTGAGGACGGATTCTTCCAGGGTTCCGGCAGCCATTTGCGGGGGTTAAATCTCCGTTAATTGGCCTTGCTATTCTACGCGGCGGTGATAAACCTGAGGTTAACATGCTTTTCGGCGTGTTCAGGGAGGTGTGCGTGAAGCAACTGATGATGGCACTGCTGGTAGCGGTGAGCGCCTGGGCGCAGACGACGACGGGCACGGTGACGGGGACGGTAACGGACTCCGCCGGGGCGCTGGTCGCGGCGGCGGGGGTGAAGTTAGTGAACACAGGCACGGGCCTGTCACTGAGCACAGAGACCGGAGACAACGGGAGTTACGTGTTCCCGTTGGTGCAACCGGGGACCTATGAAGTGACGGTGGAGAAGCAGGGATTCCAGAAGTTTGCGCGGTCGTTTACGCTGGCGGTGACGCAGCAGGCGCGTATTGATGCGCAGTTGGCGGTTGGGCAGGTGAGCGAGTCGGTACAGGTGAGCGCGGCAGCGGTGGTGCTGGAGACGGACACATCGAACCTGGGGCAGGTGATCTCCAACCGGCAGGTGGTGGATCTGCCGTTGAACGGCCGGAACCCGTTTGCCTTGGCGGCGTTGACGCCGGGTGTGACACCGCTGGCAAGTTTTGGAGCGGGAGTGGCGGGGGCGCGAGGGGCGGCGCAGTCGGCCGGGGCGAACAACTTCCTGGCGAACGGGGGGATGACGGGGTCGAACGAAATTCTGCTGGACGGGATTCCGATCACGGTTTGCTGCCAGGGGCAGCCGGCGCTGATCCCGACCATTGATACGACCGAGGAGTTTAAGGTCCAGACGAATACTTCGCCGGCGGAGTTCGGGCGGACGTCGGGCGGGATCCTGAATATTGTCACGAAGAGCGGGACGAACCGGTTCCACGGGTCGGCGTACGAGTTTTTCCGGAATGAAAAGCTGGATGCCGCGAACTTCTTCTCGAACCGGGCGGGGACGAACCCGATACCGGGGAGGAACGACCGGCGGACGCCGTTGCGCTACAACCAATATGGTGCGGCGGCGGGCGGGCCGGTGGTGATCCCGAAACTGTACAACGGGAAGGACAAGACCTTCTTCTTTGCCAATGTGGAAATTGTGAATCTGCGGCGGAGCCTGTTCCGGACCTTCAGCGTGCCGACGACGCTGATGCGGACGGGAAACCTGACGGAGAACGCGGGGGAGGTATACGATCCGCTGACGACGCGGCCGAACCCGGACCTGGCGGGGCGGTACTTGCGGACGCCGTTTCCGGGGAAGACGATTCCGGCGGCGCGGCTGAACGCCCTTTCGCAGAACATTTTAAAGTTGTATCCGGCGCCGCAGCGGCCGGGGATTGTGAACAATCTGGATTCGGTAGCGAGTTCGCGGGATGACGATAAGCAGTTGAGTTTCCGGCTGGACCACAACTTCTCGGAGCGGAACCGGCTGTTCGGGCGGTATAGCCGGCTGTGGAACGACCACTACGAGCCCAACTATTGGAACAGCGTGTCGTCGCCGGCGGGGTTCAACCAGTTCATCAAGAGCCACACGATGGTGCTGGACCAGATCATGACGCTGCGCCCGACGCTGGTGCTGAATCTGCGGTACGGGTTTGCGCGGCAGCGGAACTTCCGGGATCCGTACTCGTTGGGGACGGACCTGGGGGCGCTGGGATTCTCGCAGTTGTACACGCAGCAGGTGCAGGAGCGGTTTTTGCCGGCGATCGGGATCAACGGGTTCAACGGGAACGACGAAACGGGGAACCAGAGATTTACGCGGTATTCGCACACGGTGGCGGCGGCGGTATCGGTGATCCGGTCGTCGCACAACATGAAATTCGGCTGGGACGGGCGGGTGTTTCTGGACCACAACGCGAGCCTGGGGAATCCGGGCGGGAACTTCTCCTTCGGGACGACCTTCACCTCGGGGCCGGACCCGGTGGCGGGCGTGCCGGGCGGGCAGGCGCCGTTTCTGAGTTTTGGCACGTTTTTGTTGGGTGTGCCGACCGGGGGCCTGTTGACCTACTCCGACACGACGTCGCAACAGGGGTTCTACCACGCGCTGTATTTCCAGGACGACTGGAAGATCACGCGGAAGCTGACGCTGAACCTGGGGCTGCGGTGGGAGATGGAGACGGGGCCGACGGAGCGGTATAACCGGTTGGCGACGGTGGATCCGAATATCGAGTCGCCGCTGGCGCGGCCGACGGGGCTGCCGCTGAAGGGCGGATTGGTGTTCCGGGGTGTGGGCGGGGCATCGCGAGCGCGCTACAAGACGGACGCGAACAATATTGGTCCGCGGTTCGGGTTTGCGTACTCGGTGGATTCGAAGACGGTGGTGCGCGGCGGGCTGGGGGTGTTCTTCTCGCCGGGGCTGGTGCGGCTGTTCAACGGCGGGAACCCGGGCTTCACGGTGACGACGCCGTTTGTGGCCTCGATCGATGGTGTGAATCCGGTGGGATCGCTGACGAATCCGTTCCCGGGCGGGCTGGTGCCGCTGACGGGATCGTCGCAGGGTGCGCTGACGCTGGTGGGCACGGGTGTGGGGGCGTTGACCTACGACACGCCGCTGCCGTATTCGGCGCAGTGGAACTTCGGCGTACAGCGGGAGTTTCCGGGGGCGATTTCCCTGAACGTTTCTTATGCCGGGAACAAGGGCGTGAAGCTGCCGGTGAATTCGGGGTTGAATGCGCTGAACCCGGTGTTTTACGGGCAACCGGGAGATCTGGGCCGGGTGGCGCAACTGAACACGCTGGTGAACAATCCCTTCTTCGGTTTGATCACAACGGGGACCCTGGCGGCGCGGCAGGTGCAGCAGAACCAGTTGTTGCGGGCGTTTCCGCACTTCACGGGATTTGGCGTGAATTTCCTGGGTGCGGGGAACTCGTCGTACCACGCGCTGCAGGTGAGCGCGCAGAAGAAGATGACCAAGGGGCTGCTGGCGACGTTGAGCTACACGTTCTCCAAGAATCTGGGCGATGTGAACATGCTGACGACGTCGTTTTTCGATGCGGGGCAGAGCCCGGGGTATCAGAACGAGTTCAACCGTTCGGTGGACCGGAGCGTGCTGGGATCGGACTTCCCGCAGCGGGTGGTGATGTCGGGTGTTTACGACCTGCCTTTGGGCAAGGGACGGCTGTTGGGCGGGTGGCAGGTGAACGGGATTTTCACCTATCAATCGGGCCAGCCGCTGAACTTTGGCGTATCGGGCGCGCCGGCGTATGCCGGGACGCGGGCGAGTTTCACGGGGGCGGGTTCGGCGTTGACGTCGGGATCGGTGACGGACCGGCTGGGCGGAGTGTCGGGCGGAGCGGGGTATCTGAACGCAGCGGCGTTCCGGGTGCCGGCATCGTTTGAATTCGGCAACACGCCGCGGCTGGACAGCCGGAGCCGGGGACCGGCCTCCAAGGGGCTGGATTTCTCGCTGATCAAGAACATTCCGCTGTATGAGAGCATGCGGCTGCAGTTCCGGGCGGAGACGTTCAACCTGACGAACACGCCGGTGTTCGGGCTACCGAATACGACAGTGGGGAACCCGGGTTTTGGTGTGATTGGCGGGCAGGCTAACCAGCCTCGGAACCTGCAGTTGGCGTTGAAGATGATCTGGTAGTTAGAAGCTTTGCAGTTTCTGGCGCGCTGCCTTCAGATTGGCGGGCATCTCTTCGGGAGGCCCGCCGATTTCGAGGACCAGCGCGCCGGTGTATTTGATGGCGTGGAGGGTTTGGAAGAGGCGGGGGTAATCGACGAAGTTGTGGACGAGGGGTTTGTGTTCCACCCAGGTGGAAGGGTCAATGTCGTGGACGTCGAGGTGGAAGATTTTGAGGCCGAGTCTGTTGAGGAGGGCGATGGTGGTGTCGTTGTAGGCGCGGATGGAGGCGGGGAGGGAGCGGGCCTCCGGGGAGATGGTGGAGGAGAGTTCGACGAAGCGGCCCTGGTGGCCGACATCGATCGTGGCGCCGGCGTTGGGGTGGGCGATGGATTCGATGAGGTAGACGAAGTCATCGACGGAGTACGGGAAGCCGGTTTCGATGGCGATTTTGACCCCAAGTTCGGCGGCGCGGGCGGCCCAGCGGCGGATGAGGTCGACGTATTCGGACTGGCGGTGCTTCCAGGTGTCGTGATTGATGGGCTGCGGGTGGAGGACGGCGAGGGAGGCGCCGAAGTGGGCGGAGCCTTCCAGGGCGATATCGATGGTTTGGATGGCCCGCTGTTTCTCTTCGGGCTTGAGGCTGAGCCAGTTGAGGCCGGTGTAGGGGAGGTGGGTGGTGATGCGCTGGAAGGGTTTCAACTGGGCGCGGAGCTGGGACTTCTCGGCGGCGGTGAGCTGGTCGAACTGAAAGCCGGGGAAGACCTTGGGGGTGGGCTGGGGGCGGCCCATGGGGTGGATCTCGATGACAGGGAAGTGGAGTTGGCGGATAAGCTGGATGGCCTGGGAGAGGCTGTAGCCCTGGATGGCGGTATTGGCGCCGATGGGCCACTGTTTCCGATAGGCAGTGGCGAGGGCGAGGAAGAGGCGGCGGGTCATTGCTGCCTCCACGCCAACACCTGGCGCCACTGGGGTTCGGCATCCTCCCAGAAGCCGATGCATTTGGTCTGGGGATCGGCCTTGAAGGCGGCGGCGGCATGCGGTTCCCAGGCGTTGAGGTAGGGGAGGATATCGGGTTCGGCGCGGGCGATGGCGCATAACCAGTTTTCGGCCTCTGGGGAGAGACGGTAGCGTTGCCAGAGGAGGTGGAGGGCGGCGCGGACGGCGGCTTGTTCCGGGGCGGGCCAGGAGGTCCAGCGGGCGTAGGCGAGTTTACCGAGGACGATTTCGGGGTCGACTTCGAGGGCGAGTTCGCCGGTCCAGAGGAGTTCGAAGAGGCGGGGGAGGAAGTGGCGGAAGTCGTCGACATTGCCGACGGTAGTGAGGGCGCGGAACGCGTAGGTGGAGAGGACCTCGGCGGTGAGCTGGCGGAGCGGTGTCTGGTGAAGCGGGCGCGTGGAGGCCGGGCCGCGGCAGCAGGGGCAGGAGTCGATGCGGTCGCGGAGCGGGTAGGCGCGGAAGGCGGAGTAGAGGGCTTCGATGTTCAATATCCAGAGGGGGCGGCGGGGGAGGCCGTGGAGACGATGGGGTCGAGGCCGAGGCGACGGCGGGCGTCGTCCATCATGGCGGCGGTGCGGGTGGCGCCGCAGCGGGAGACACCCAAGGCGCGGACGGCGAGAAGGGCGTCGAGATCGCGGACACCGCCGGCGGCCTTGACCTGGATGTGCGGGGCGGTGTGTTTGCGCATGAGAATCAAATCCTCGTGGGTGGCGCCGGAGGGGGCGTAGCCGGTGGAGGTTTTCACCCAATCGGCATTCACTTCGGAGCAGATTTCGCAGAGGCGAATCTTTTGGTCGTCGTTGAGATAGGCGTTTTCGAAGATCACCTTGACCTTCTGGCCGGAGGCGTGGGTCTCCTCGACGACGGTGCGAATATCCTCTTTCACGAACTCCCAGCGGCCGCTGAGGACGGCGCTGATATTGACGACCATGTCGAGTTCTTCGCCGCCATCGGAGAGGGCCTGGCGGGTTTCGATGAGCTTGACGGTAGTGGTGTGTCCGCCGTGGGGAAAGCCGATGGTGGTGCTGGCTTTGACGGAGGTGCCCATGAGGCGGTTGGCGGCGTGGCGAAGCATGTAAGGGAGGATGCAGACGGAGGCGACGTCGTAGTCGATGGCGAGCTGGATGCCTTCGTCGAGGGCGGGGATGGTGAGGGTGGGATTGAGCAGCGAGTGGTCGATCATTTTGGCGACGTCGCTGTAGGTGTAGGAGAGCATCGGGACCATTCTATAAGGGGAGAAGGGGGGGTATCGGGGACGGAGAGGAAGAAGTGGCGGAGCCAGGGGACGAAGAGGGTGTTGGCGGGGGCGCCGTGGAGGGGGAAGTCGGCGGTAGGTTGGGGGAGGAGGACGTCGAAGGTACCCTCCTTGATGCCTTTGCGGGCGAGGTCGTCCGGGGAGAGGGGATGGCGGGGGCGGGGGTCGAAGGGGATGGCACGGAGGGCGTCGTTTTCGGCGTCCTGGGCTTCGAATTCGGCGATGGCGTGTTGGAGTTTGGCCTCGGTTTCGGCGGCGGAGAGGCCTTCGGCGCGGAGGGAGCGGCGCCAGGCTTCGATGCTGGTTTGCCAGGCCCCTTTGGGGGGGAAGAAGGGCGGTTCGGGAATATGGATGGACGCCGGATCGAGGGGGAAGACGGTGAGCGAGTGGTGGGTGGATTCGCCGATTTGGAGCCACCAGGCGTGGAGGGAGAGGGGGAGTTTTCCCTTCAGCTTTTTCTCCAGGGCCTTGAGGGTGTCGGGGGCGCGTTTGGAGGGAGGGCGGAAGGCGTCGAGCATCTGGAGATTGACGCGGGCGCGGCGCATGGTTTCCATGGCGACGGCGCGGGCATCCTCGCGAATTTTGCGGGCGAAGACGGCGTCCCCGAGGGCATTCAATTCGTCCCAGACGGCAACGCGGTCGCCTGCTTCGTAGCGTTCGAGGAAGGTCATTTCAGTAGGCCTGCCCGAGGGCATAGACGGCAAAGGAGGCCAGCCAGTGTTCGCCGCCGTAGTTGCCGCCGGTGACATGGGGGAGGGCGGAATCGAGGAGTTTTTGGGCGGAGGCGCGCATGTTCTGGGTACGGGCAGAGTTCTGCGGCAGGGCCTTGGCGATGCCGAAGAGGCACCAGGCGCGGCTGAGGTAGAGGCCGTCGAGGTGGACGATCTGATAGTCGGAACGGTCAGAGACTTCCGGGGCCTTGGTAAGGTTGGCGAGGCCGGCGGCAGTCATGAACTTGTTGAACCAGGCGGGGAACTCGGCCGGGGGGAGGACGCGGCGCATGAGGTCGGCGACTTCGAGAGTGGGAGAGAGGAAGTCGGTGCCGTCGGGCTCCTGGAAGGCGGTGACGGCGGTGTTGGCGGCGTAGTAGTCCTTGGCGCGCTGGACGATCTGGGTCTCGAATTTGGCATTGCCGGCGGCGCGGGCCCAATCGAGAGCAAAGACGAGGCCGAAGGCGGTATTGGGATGAACGCCAGTGCGATTGGGGTAGGTCTGTTTCGGGAGGTAGACGGACCAGAGGTCGACGATGAGGTTGGTGAGGGGGGTGATGTTGCGGGCCCATTCGCGGCCCTGGGGGTCGTCCCAGGAGCGGAGTTCCTCGTCGAGTTTGAGGAACCAGGCCCAGCCGTAGGTGCGCTCGAAGGTTTTGGAGAGCTTGTAGTTCTGGAAGTATTTCACTTCGCCTTCGATGGCGTTGGGCTGGAAGCTTTCGGCGAGGATCTTGCGAATTTGGGGCTCCTTGGGTAGGCCTTTGGTGGTTTTCAGGAGGCGGACGAGCATCCAGTGGCCGTGGACGGAGGAGTGCCAGTCGAAGCAGCCGTAGAAAGAGGGGTGGAGTTGGCGGGGGGTGAGCCTGGCGTCCGTCTCGCTCTCGATGGTGTGGGCGGTTTTGTTGGGGTACTCCTGCTGTATGCAGTGGAGCGGGAGTTCGGCGAGGCGGGAGGCGATATCCGGGGTGAGCATTTGGGCGAGGAGGAGGATGGGGAACATATCAGGCGATTTCGGGGATCCGGTTGAGGGCACGGGCGAATTCGAAGGCGTTGGCGAGGGCGAGGACGCCGGCGTCGTCCTGGGGGCGGCCGACGATCTGGAGACCCACGGGGAGGCCGTTCGTGGTGAAGCCACAGGGAACGCTGATGGCGGGGCAGGCGGTGACGGTGATGAAGTAGCAGGAGCGCATCCAGTCGATGTAGCTCTCCATTTTGACGCCTTCGATTTCGGTGATGTAGGGCTGGGAGACGTCGAAGGCGGGGACCTGCGTGGTGGGGAGGATGAGGAAATCGTGCTGGCGGAAGAATTCGCCGACGCGGAGGTGGAGGGCAGAGCGGGCGGCTTCGGCGCGGGCGATATCAGCGGTGGAGAGGCGGGCGCCGCGGTCCACCTCCTCGAGGACGGTAGCCTTGATTTTGTCGCGGTGCTGGGCGACCTTGGCGGCGTGCTGCTGAAAGAAGCCGAGGGCGCGGAAGGTCTTAAAGATCTCGTCGGCGCCGGTGAGGTCGGGTTCGGCGTCCGTGACGGTGGCGCCGAGTTGGGGGAAGAGTTGGCGCTGGGCGGCGAAGACGGACTTGATGTCGCGGTGGAAGGGGAGTCCGAGGAGGTTGGCGGCCCAGGCGATTTTTATCCCTTTGGCATGGCGGGGGAGGGGGCGGAGAAAGCTGGCGCCGGGAGCGGGGAGGGAGAGGGGGTAACGGGGGTCGGGGCCGGCGATGGCCGAAAGGAGGAGGGCAACGTCGGCGACGGAGCGGGCCATGGGGCCGGCGGTGGAGAGGGGGTTCCAGTTGGCGGTATTGGGGACACGGCCGGGGGAGGGGCGGAAGCCGACGACGCCGCAGAAGGCGGCGGGGTTGCGGAGGGAGCCGCCGGTATCGGAGCCATCGGCGATGGGGAGCATGCGGGTGGCGAGAGCGACGGCAGCGCCGCCGGAGGATCCGCCGCAGGTTTTGGTGAGGTCGTAGGGGTTTTTGGTGGCGCCGAAGACGGGATTGAAGGTCTGGGAACCGGCACCGAATTCGGGGGTATTGGTTTTGCCGAGGGTGACGGCGCCGGCAGCGCGGAGGCGTTCGATGAGCAGGGTGTCGCGGGAGGGGATGTTGTCCCTGAAGAGGGGCGAGCCGAAGGTGGTGCGGATGCCCTTGGTTTCCTGGAGGTCCTTGTGGGCGATGGGGAGGCCGTGGAGGGGGCCGAGGAAGCGGCCCTTGGCGGCGGCTTCATCGGCGCGGGCGGCGGCCTGGCGGGCCTGATCGGGGACAAGGGTGACGATGGCGTTGACCTTGGGGTTTACTTTGTCGATCTGGCGGAGGTGGGCGTCGAGGAGTTCGCGGGCGCTGATCTGTTTTTTGCGGAGGCGGGACTGGAGTTCGGAGGCGGAGAGGAAACAAAGCTCTTCGCGGTGGGGTTGGGCAAGGACGGCGGAGGAGAGGAGGAGGGCGGAGCGGCGGGTCATAGTGGCTTCAGTTTGGCTCAGGGGATCTGGGCGTGGGGATAGTGCTGGAGGACCTGGGTGCGCCATTTATCGCGGCCGGCAAGATCTCCATGGATTGCCCAGTATGCGGGCGCGGCGAGGACGCGGTCAAGGATTTCGCGGCCGCGGGCAGAGAGGGCGAACCACCAGGGCGCGACGGCGATATCCGGGGCCAGGCTGGCGAGGCCGGCGTCGCGGAAGGCCTGGGGGCTGAGGATGGCATCGCCGGTGATGACGACCCGTTTGCCGCAGAGGGTGAGGAGGTAGACGTTGTTTTCGATGGTTTTGTCGTGGGGTTCGTTGTGGGGGACGCGGAAGACGTGGAGGGAGATGGCGCCGAGGGAGCGTTTGTCGCCGGGCTGGAGAGACCAGACGCGGGGGCCGGAGAGTTCGGCGGCGACCTGAGGCGGGCCGGCGGCGATCGCGGCGGGGTTGGCGTTGAGATGAAGTTGGAGGGTGGGAGCGTCGAAGTGGTCTTTGTGGCGGTGGGTGGCGAGCAGGAGTTTGACGCCGTGGAAGGGGGGAGCGGCGCGAAGGAGGGCCTGGCGTTGCTGGGGGGAGAGGGTGGCGTAGCCGGCGACGCCTTCGTGGAAGGCGCCGTCGACAATGGCCGCGTCGTCACCGCAACGAAGGAGGACGCCGGCGTTGGCGATGTGTTCGATGTGGAACTGGGGGACGGCGAGGGCGAGGAGCAGGGGGATCATAGGGCCACCTTGTCCGGGGCGACATTGAGGGCGAGAGCGCCGAGGAGTCCGGCGTTGGGGCCGGCGCCGGCGCGGCGGACGGCGACGCCATCGGCGGGGAACATGCGGACGCGTTCGTTGACGGCGGCGCGGACGGGCATGAGGAGGAGGTCGACGAGTTCGGACATGCCGCCGGAGAAGAGGAGGGCGTCGGGGTGGAGGGTGGTGACGAGGTTGGCGGCGGCGATGCCGAGGTAGGTGGCGGCTTCGCGGAAGGCGAGTTGGGCGGCGGGGTCGCCGCGGCGGGCGGCGATGGCGGCGGCTTCGGCATCGGGTTGGCCGGCGGCGCGGGCGATGGCGGGACCGGCGGCGATGGTTTCCAGACAGCCGTAGTTGCCGCAGGCGCAAAGAGCGCCGGAGGGGAGGACGGTCTGGTGGCCGATTTCGCCGGCGGCGCAGAGGGGGCCAAGGCGGAGACGGCCATCGATGACGACACCGCCGCCGATGCCGGTACCGAGGGTGAAGAGGACGAAGGAGGGGTAGTCGCGGCCGTGGCCGTAGAGGAGTTCGCCGAGGGTGGCGCAGCGGGCGTCGTTGAGGAGGCGGACGGGCATGCCGAGGTGGTGTTCGAGGAAGGGTCCGGCGGGGACGCCGCGCCACTGGGTGGGGAGGTTGGGGACGAAGTGGACGTGGCCGGTGCGGGTGTCGATGAGGCCCGGGATGCCGATGCCGAGAGCGGCGGGGCGGCGGCCGGCGCGGAGGGCGAGCGATTCGATGAGAGTGACGATGGTGGAGAGAATCTGCTCCGGGGGCGCGGCGGGGGGAGTGGGGACGGTGTCGTTGAGAATGAGGCGTCCGGCGGAGGTGCCAAGGGCGGCGGCAATTTTGGTTCCACCAAGATCGACGGCGGCAAAGAGGGTTTCCATAGAGCGCTGTGATATCCTGAGCTTGAACTTTACCGCACGGGAGGTCGTTCCATTACATGGGCACGCTAGGAACACAGGAGATGGTGATCATATTTCTCCTGGCCTTGCTGATCTTCGGCCCCAAGAAGTTACCGGAGCTGGGGAAAACTGTGGCCAAAGCGATGGGCGAGTTCCGTCGAGCGTCGTCGGAATTGAAGTCGACGTGGGATCGCGAGATGCAACAGATCGAGAAGGAAACGGAACCGATCAAGAAAGTTGCGGAAGAGTACCACGATCAAATTCATAACTACGATGATTCCTCGTATTACGACTATGGAGCTTACGACTCCGGTACGTCGGAATTGACGGCAACCCCATCCACAACTGTAGGCGAACCCGCAACTCAGGGCGCTGAACAAACGAATGTCACGGCAAGCACGACGGACGCGGCGGGAACGCCGGCCAGCTCGACAGCGGCAGTGACAGCGCAGGCACCGGAGGGTACGGTGGCACAGGGCGGAACACCTGTGGACACCGCTAAACCGGCCGCCGGTTGATTGGGTAAGGTGTTATGTCCGTCCCGGAAGACAAGAACAGGGAGACCCCTGTAGAAAATACGCATGTTCCGTCGAGCGGGGAGCCACAGGCTTCCTCCGGGGCGGACACTGTTCATACCAGTTATGAGCAGACGACGGATCACGACTACGATTCGCATTATCACAGCGATTCGTATCACGAGGATCCGTATACACAACAATCCTATGGCGCCGCGCCGGAGGGGGGAGAATCGACGGCGATCGCGCCGGTGAGCACCTCCAGTTCCTCCGGCGGCGGCGGCACAACCCCTCCCGCGGACGAGGACGAAGAGGACGAAGACGACGACGGAATGTTGCGGATGAGCTTCCTGGAGCACCTGGAAGAGCTTCGGAAGCGGATCATTTCGGCGTTGATGGGGATCGGCATTGCCTTTGCGCTGGCGCTGATCTTCGCCAATGAGATGTGGAAAGCGGTGAGCGAACCGGCGGCGAACGCATTGCGTGCGCTGGGGTATTCGCCGACGCTGAAGCAGTTGTCGCCGATGGACGCGTTCCAGGTGATCTATATGAAGTTGCCGCTGCTGGCGGCGATCTTCCTGAGTTCGCCGTGGGTGCTGTGGCAGGTGTGGTCGTTTGTTGCGCCGGGCTTGTATAAGAAAGAACGGCGGTTTGCCGGGCCGGTGATCATCAGCACGGCGGGGTTGTTTGTGCTGGGCGGGATGTTCGCCTACTTTGTGGCGTTCCGGTTCGGGCTGGAGTTTCTGCTGGGGATCGGCCGGGATATCAATGTGGAACCGGCGATCAACATGGTGGATTATTTCGACCTGTTTGTGAACGTGACGCTGGGCATCGGGGTTGTGTTCGAACTGCCGATTATCATCTTCTTCCTGGCGCTGCTGCGAATTGTCACGGCAAAATTTCTCATCGAAAATTCCCGTTACGCGATTCTGATTATTGTGGTTTTAGCCGCGGTGATCACGCCGACGCCGGATGTTTTCAACCTGATGTTGTTTTCAGTACCTATGGTACTTCTATTCTTTGTCGGCGTTTTCGCGGCGTATCTGCTTGAACTGCGACGCGACGAGAAGAGCTTCCCCTGGCTATCGGTTTTGGTGATTCTACTGGCAGTTATTGGCGTTGCCGGCGGAATCGTGTGGGCACTGGTGGCGAAGTACGGGTATAAGGTAGTACCGTACTGGCCGTACTTGATGCGCTAGCGCGAGGCAAAAATCGGTACTTTTGGTCTGTAACAAAAGTTCTCGATTTCGGGTAGGATGTTGGTTGAAATCCTCTTAAAGACATATGGGTGCCGCAGCAGAAATAGCGGGAGGCACTGGTTTGTTTACCGGAGCTCCTTCCATGGACTTGCAGAAGGCCATACGCGAACTCTACGCAGAAAAAGAACGAATTGACGGGGTAATCGCCTCGTTAGAACAATACCTGCAGACCGGCGGGACGATCCCGTCGAAGCGCCGGCGGGGACGGAAGTCCATGGGACCGGAAGAGCGGCAGGAAGTTTCCGCGCGGATGCGGAACTATTGGGCATCACGCCGGGGCGAACAAGCCGGTTAGAACTGCTTATTTCTTAAAGAACCAAAGCCAGAAATACTGTTCTCCGGCACCGTGGCGATAGCGCGGTTCGAAGCCACAGCGTTCGGCCATGGCGACGGCCTGTTCATCGGAGAACGGGACGCCGAGCCATGTATCGTCTTCGGTGGTGCGAAGGGTGGTATCGCCCTGGACCTGGAATTTGAACAAGGCTCCGGGACGGAGCAGGCGGGAGACTTCGCGGACATAGTTTTCGATGACATCCCGGCTGGGGATGTGCTGGAAAACGATGGTGGAGAAGGCGAAGTCGAAGTTGCCGCCGGGGATGACGGAAAGGTCCATGCCATTGTTCTGGTAGATGTGGGCATGGGGGTGGGCGGAGACGGCGCGGGTAGCCCGGGCGACCATTTCGCCGGAGACGTCGACGGCGTGGACTTCGCCAAACAGGTTGGCGAGGGCACGGGTGACGCGGCCGGCGCCGCAACCGATTTCGAGGACCTTCATCTGCTTGGGTTCGCGGCCCTGGCAGATGTTGGTCATGTCGGTGAGGATCTCCTCGGCGACGGTGCGTTCCCCGGAGGCGAAGAAGGCCTCATCGGTCCACTCCTCGGTGGCGGTATTGACGTAATACCGGGCATTCTCGCGGGCGCGGGCATCCCAGTCGGCGCGCATTTTCTCGAGGGTATGTTGCAATGAAGGCTCCTGCATAGGTTCCGAGGACGTCTTTTCATTTTAGCGGGTATCGATGCTATACTGAAAGCTAGTCAGTGGGCGGCTAGCTCAGTTGGGAGAGCACCACGTTCGCAACGTGGGGGTCGTGGGTTCGAATCCCATGCCGTCCACCAAACCTCCCCTTACCCTGACACCAAAATGGAAGGCAAATGGTCCTTTCCGACGTAGACATCCGGCGCTATATCGCCGAGGGGAAGATAAAGATCGATCCGCCGCTGCCGGAAGAGCATTTTGGCAGCTGTTCGATTGATTTCCGGTTGGGAAACGAGTTCAGCGTCTTTGAACACAGCCGTTTTCCGTTCATCGATCCGCGCGACAAGTTCGCGATTCAAGGGATGATGCGGACGATTGTGGTGGAAGAGGGCGAACCGTTTATCCTGCAGCCGCGGGATTTCGTGCTGGCGATCACGATGGAGTCGCTGGACCTGGCCGACGATGTGCTGGGGCGGCTGGAAGGGCGATCGAGCCTGGGGCGGATCGGGATTATTGTCCACGGGACGGCCGGGCTGTTCGATCCGGGCTGGACGGGGAAGGCGACGCTGGAGCTATCGAATCTGGGACGGGTACCGGTGGCGCTGTATCCGGGGATGCGGATCTGTTCGTTCACGTTTGAGCCGTTGAGCACGCCGTCGTCGATGCCGTACCGGAGCAAGCCGGGGAACAAGTATGCCGGGCAGACGAGTCCGCTGGCATCGAGGCTTTCGGGCGAAGTAAGCACGCTAAAATAGCGGGATGTTACGACACAGTCTGGCGACGGTGGCCTACCGGTTGCGGCACGCGGTGCTCGGGGCGCCGGAGGGGTTTGGTACGTTCCGGGTTGCCGAAGGGGTGCGTACGCCGGTGGAGATTCTGGCGCACATGGGCGACCTGATGGACTGGGCGCTGAGCATGGCGGATGGGGCGATGCAGTGGCACGATTCGGCTCCGCTGGACTGGGACGGAGAGCTGGAGCGGTTTTTCGCGGCGCTGGAAAAGCTGAAGGACCGGTTGGAAGCGGGGCCGCCACAGTGTGACGAGAAGCGGTTGCTGCAGGGTCCGGTGGCGGACGCGTTGACGCACGTCGGGCAGATCGCGCTGCTGCGGCGGATTCAGGGCGCGCCGGTGCGGCCGAAGAACTATTTCAAAGCCGATATTTAGGCAGGGACCGCGGACGCCTTATCGAGGGCGTTTTCAAAGTCAGTGAGGATATCGCGCCAGTCTTCGATGCCGACGGAGACGCGGACGAGGCCGTCGACGACGCCGGAGAGTTGGAGTTCCTGATCGCTGACGCCGGAGTGGGTGGTGGAGCGGGGGTGGCAGACCAGGGTCTCCATGCCACCGAGGCTGACGGCGTTGTGGGCGAGACGGAGGTGGCGGAGGAACTCAAAGGCAGCGGGTTTTCCGCCTTTGAGAACGAGCGAGAAGATGCCGCCGGGGTAGTCGCATTGGGCGTCGCGGATGCGGATCTGTTCCGGATCGGTGAACAGAGACGGATAGAAGAGTTTGGCGACAGCCGGGTGGGCGGCGATGCGTTCGGCGATGCGCTGGGCGTTCTTCGACTGGCGGTTCATGCGGAGGTGGACCGTGGGGAGGCGGGAATCGAGGATCCAGCATTCATCGGGAGCGAGGATATTGCCGAAAAGGCTGCGGCGGGAGCGGATGGGGCGCATGACGTCGGGGTCGCGGGAGAGGGCGACGCCGGCGAGGATATCGGAGAAGCCGCCGAGGTATTTAGTGGCGCTGTAGAGGGCGATGTCGGCGCCGAGTTCGAGCGGGTGCTGGAAGGCGGGTCCGAGGAAGGTGTTGTCGACCATGACGAGCGGGCGCGGTTCGCGTCGGGAGGCACTGGCGACGGCGCGGGCAATATCGGACATGGTGAGAGTGGGGTTGGCGGGGGACTCGACGAGGACGATGCGGCAGTGGGGGGTGTGTTGGATGGCGCTGTCGAGAGCGGCGCTGTCTCCTCCGGGGACCGGAACGCCGTGGATGCCCCAGGGTTCGAGGAAGTTCTGGATGAGAGACTGGGTGCCGCCGTAGAGAGGGACGGTGTAGACGATGGCGTCGCCCGGACGGGTGTGGGCCATGATGGCGGTCATGATGGCGGCCATGCCGGAGTTGAAGACAGCGGCGGCGCGGGCGTGGGATTCGAGGGGGAGAAGATGGGCCTCGACGATTTCGGCGTTGGGGTGATTGAATCGGGAATAGATGAGATCGGCGGTTTCCCCCGGTTGGGGTTGGACGCGGCCGCCCAGAATGGCGAAGGCGCGTTCGGCGGCTTCCGGCGAGGGGAAGACGTAGGTGGAGGAGCGGAAGACAGCGGGGCGGGCGGAACCGACGGAGAGAGCGGGGTCAAAACCGGCGGTGAGGACCGCGGTGGAGGGGTGGATCTTGCGATCAGAGTGGCTCACGCCCCGATTGTAGCCGTTTTAGAAACGCGTCAACTCGAGGACGATGGCGCGGTAGCCGGGGGATTTGTGATTGGGCAGTTGATAGCCGGCAGAGACCATCCAGTGGGGCTGGAATTTATAGACGAGACCGGGGATGAAGTACGCGAGGTCGTGGCGGCCGCTGAACCAGTCGGCCTGGAGCATCCAGCGGTGGTTGAGATCCTGCTCGACGCCGCCCATGAAGCTTGTGGACTTCCGGCCGAAGAGGAGGGGAGTACCGGTGGACACCCCGGCGGTGAGGCGGGTGTGGGAGCGAGGAGTTTCCACCTGGAGGAGGGAATAGGCCCAATTGCCGTGGCGACCAGAGCCGGAGAATTGAACCAGGTCGCCCACGACGAATCTGGCGGGCAGAGGGGCTTCCCGGCCATTCAGCGGGACGCTGGTTTTGAAACCGAAACTGGCGATGGAATCGCGAGGAGCGGAGGGGTCGAGGTTAAACCAGGTGACATCGAGTTCGGTATGGGCGCCGACGCCGTATCCATAGGCGTTGGTCTGCACCCAGCGGCGCTCCGGGGACCACGAGCGGGCGACGGTCTGGTGCTGGTAGAACCAATCGCGGGAAGCGGAGACATCGGCGGAGGGCACGTCGAAGATGGTCTGTTGGGCGAGAAGGGCAGTGGGGACGGCTGCGAGAAGCAGGTAGAGGCGCATACGGACACGACTTAGTGTCCTCCGGCGGGAGGAGCGGGAAGGGTGATGTGGGAAACCACGTCGAGCGCGGCATTGGAACGGATGGCGACGACCGCGTTGGGGACGAGACCGGAGAGGACGATGAGCACGACGATGGCGGAGAGGACCCAGCGTTCGCGGGGGAGGGCGTCGGAGACGCCGAAGATGGGCGCCGTCTGACGGCCCAGGAAAAGGCGTGAGAAGAGCCGGTAGAGGCTGACGGCGTTCAAGGCGGTGGCGACAGGGAGGAGGAGGCCGATCTGGGGATGACTGACGAGGTTGCCATGGATGAGGAGATCCTCCGAGCAGAAGCCGAGGGTGCCGGGGAGGCCGACGAGGGCGAGACCGCAGACGGCGAAGAAGACGGCGAGCCGGGGTGTGTGCTCGGCAAGGCCAAGGAGCCGGGGTGAGTGCACGAGGTCTCCGAAGCGGACCTCCAGAAGGCGGAGGACACCGAAGAGGCCGGTGGTAGCGACGGCGACGACGATGCAGTGGATCAGGGCGCCGGTAGCGCCTTCGTGGGTGCCGCTTTCGAGGCCGGCGAGAATACAGGCCGACTGGCTGATGACAAGCAGGGAGAGCAGGCGGCGGGGGCGGGTCTCGGCGACGGCGCGGACGGCGACGTAGAGGGCGGTGAAGAGGGCGAGATCCGACAGCAGGGGGAAGGTGCCGTGGGAGGAGAGAGGGAAGTCCGGGATGACGACGCGGGCCAGGAGGAAGGCGCCGAGGTGGCCATTGATCAGAAGGCAGACACGAAGGACGGGACCGGCTTCGGCGGCATCGGCGATCCAGGCGTGGGCGGGAAAGATGCCTTTGCGGAAGACGATGGCGGCGATGAGCAGGGCAAAAGCAACGGGCCCCCCGTAATTGTGGCCGAGCATGGTGGCGAGGGCGAAGGGATTCTGGGCGCCGGCGGCGCTGGCGGACTGGACGATCATGGCAAGCGCGGCGCCAAGGGCAAGGCAGGATGCGGCGAGGCCGAAGCGAGGCCGCCAGGCACCGGGAGAGACGAAGGGGCCGAGGATGAAAGGGAGAGCGGAGGCGGTCCAGCCGAGGAAGAGGAGAGGGATGTTTTCGGTGGAGTAGGTGGCCAGAGTGGTAGCGAGAAGGACGAGAGTGGCGGCCGTGTTCTTGGCGCCGGTATCGCGGCGGGGAGCGATGGCGAGGGTGGCGAAGGCGAGGAGGGAGTAGAGGGCGAGAAAGATGGCGTTGAGCTTGTCGGCGGCGAAGAGCCCGAGGGCCCAGGGTTCGGCGAGGCGGACGCCCCCGGCAAGGGTGACTTCGCGAAAGACTTCGAGCGAGCAGAGGGCGGAGGCGGCGGCACCCGTGAGGCCGGCAGTGCGGGCACGGGAGTCGTGGCCGAGGGTGCCGAGGGCGGCCAGGCAGGGAAGGGCGATGGCGGCGGAAAGGAGGGGAAAGGAGAGATCAGGCATCGACGCCTCCGGAGACGGCGGACTTACTGCCGAGGCGGTCGAGACGGGCGAGGAGCGAAGAGAGACGGGTTAGAGGGGCAACGACCCCTCGGTCGAGGAAGGTGTCGAGATGGCCGCGGTCGAGGGCCATGCGGTAGAGCCAGAGTTGCAGAGGTTTGGGGAAGAGCGCTTCGAGGTGCTTGCCGGTGGTCGCGATGTTGCCGCCGGAAGCGGCATGGACCTGATGGTGATCGTGAAGCATGGAGGGGGCGCGGAGGAACTGGAGAGTCCGGACCATGGCGTGGCCGAGGATGTGGAGGAGGGCGAAGCCGGTCCAGCCGAAGCCGATTTCGACGAAGATCACCCCGGCCTGGGCGAGCGAGGCGTAGGCGAGAGTGGTTTTCGCGTCGGCGCAAACGCGGCCGGCGATCGTGCCGTGGATGGCCGAGAGCAGGCCGATGACGACGACGGCGGCGGCGGCCACGGGCGACTCGGCGAGGATGGACTGGGAGCGGAGGAGGAGGTAGGCGCCGGCGTGAATCGAGATGGCGCCGTAGAAGATGGCGCTGGAAGGGGTGGGACCTTCCATGGCGCGGGGAAGCCACCCGGAGAACGGCACCTGAGCGGATTTTCCGGCGGCGGAGAAAAGCAGGAAGAGGCCGATGAGGGTGGCGTCTGGACCGGTGACGCGGGGCATGCCGTAGGCAAAAGACGTCTTGTGGGCGAAGTGGTGGAGCAGGAAGGCGGCGGTGATGAGGCCGATGTCGCAGGCGCGGTAGACGGCGAAGACGCGGAGGGCGTTTTCTACCGGGCCGGCGCGGTGGTGGAAGAAGGCAATGAGCAGGACGGAGGTGATGCCGACGAGTTCCCAGCCGCCAATGATGAGTTCAAATGAACCGGCGGAGAAGATGAGCATGGCGCCGAAGGCAAAGAGGTGAAGGAGGGTATAAAAGCGCCCAAAGCCGGGTTCGCGGTGGAGGTAGGTGGCCGAGAACTGGCCGATGAGGCCGACGAGGATGCCGGTGAGGGCAAGGAACGGGAGCGAGAGCGAATCGGCGAGGAAGACAAGGGGGAAGCGATACTCGTGGACGGCGAACCAGTCGCCCAGTGGGAGTACGATCGGCGCCTGGAAGGTCCAGCCGAGCCAGGCGATGGCGAAGGAGGCGAGGGAATAGATGGCCGCAGTGAGTCGGGTATAGAGCCGTTCCGGGGGATCCCAGCCAAGGAGCCAGAGGAGGGAGAGGAGAGCGAAGACGGCGCCGGGGGCGACAACGACGGCAAATAAAACAGACTGCTGCGGGCTCATCGGGCGGCACCCCGGGCCGCGGGCGATTGGATGACGGCTAAGGGCAAGTGATCGAGTTTGCCTTTGTACCATTCGAAGGACTCGGGGACGCGGGGGAGTGGGGGCGGGTCGGCGTCGAGAGGGGAGTAAGTGCCGTCGCGGCGAACCTGGATGCGGCCGGAGGCGGGGTCCATGATGGCGACGCGGATCCAACGCCCGTCGATGAATTCGCGGACAGTGGCGTTGGCGGCGATGACGGTTTCCAGGCGCTCGGGGGTGGACTCGATGACGAACAGGATGCGGACGGGTTCGTGGATTTCGACCATCTGCAGCGGCAGGCCGGTGCGGAGGTCACTGGCGTGGCCGTCCATGACGCCGACGAGGCTGGTGACGTTGTGGGGCAGTTTGGTGCCGCAGCCGTAGCGTTCGTTGTCGACGCAGGAGAAGTAGTATTCCAGGTTGATGCCGGCGCAGACAGGGACAACGGCGCCGAGGAGGCGGGCGAGGTTCTGGCCGGAGTCGTCCTGGAACGGGTCGTAGGAGACGAGGAAGGCGCGGCGGTCGAGGAAGAGGTTGCGGGTGATGTCGCGGCGGCCGACGATGCAGATAGCGTTGGTGGCGTGGCCGCATTCCTGGCGGGGCTGGGCGAGATGTTCGGAGCGCTCCTCGACATGGCGTAGGGCGTCGTCCGGGGAGACACCGGGGGGGCAGGATTCGAAGCGGCGGGAGCGTTCACGGGCGTTGCGGGCGCGGGCGCGATCGAAGGAGTTGCGGAGGGTCTGGAGGGCGGCGGTGTGGGTGGGCGGGACGGCGTCGAGGTCGAAGAGAGTGATCGAATCGTTGCAGGTATCGTGGTCGCCGCCGATGAACCAGGTATCGGGGGGGATGACGATGCCGCGGCGGGCGAGTTCTTCGCGAATGGGCGGGCGATTGGCCATGGTGGCGAAGAGGCGGGCATTGGGGCCCCCGCGGCGGCCGCCGCAGGCGCCGCAATCGTAAGCCGACTCGTGCGGGTTATTGAGGGAAGAGGATCCGTGGCCGAGGATGACGACGAGGCGGGCGAACTCGCGGGTGAGGCCGGCCGGGGCGAGGACGCTGGCGACGCGATCGGCCTTTTCGGTGTGGGAAAAGCCGAGGAGGAGGCCTTGGACGGTCTCCTGGAAGCGCTCGTCGTCGCGCATGAGGGTCAGTTCGGTGCGAGGTTCCGGGAGAAAGGCGCGGTTGACGGCGTCGCGGAGTTTGCCGTACTGCCGGGGGGCCAGGACGCGCGTGATCAGCGGGACCGAGGAGAGCGTGCCAAGGACGGCGGTGGAGAGGGCACCGCGGACGAGGGAGCGGGAGGAGACGGAGGCGCTTTGGACGATGCGGGCCCAGAGGCGGCGGCGGAAGACACGCTGCTCATGGAGTTCGCTGTCTTCGGCGGTGGGCAGTTCGCGGACGGCGTGTTGGGGCTTGACGACGACGGGGCAGAGGGCAACGCCACGGGCATCATCGATGCCCTTGTAGTCGACGGCGACGCCAAAGAAGCCAGCGGCGCCGAAGGTTTCCACCAGCGGGTCGACCTCTTCCAGTGCCCGGCGCAGGGACTCTTCGCGCTCATCGATGCAGAAGAACACCTGGGCGGCGGGGCGAAGGCGGCGATCGGGCGTGGGGAGGCTGGCGCGATGGGCGGCGAGGCCGAGGAGGATCTCCTGCTCGTGGCGGCGCTCGTAGGCGAGGTGGAAGATGCGGCGGCGCTCGAGCGAGGGAAACGCTTCCACTTCCTGAAGGAACCCTTGCCATTGGGAGGGGGGCCAGGCGCTGACGGTGGTGGCGTTGAGGCCGGCGGCGCGGGCGGCGTCATAAACGGCGGCGGCGCGGGCGAGGCGGGCGGAGCGGGCATCAAAGGCCGGTTTCGCGGAGGGGGCAGGGCCGGCGTTGGCGGCGGCCACATTGGTCAGGGTCAGGCGAACGGCCAGGAAATCGAGGAGGGAACAGGGAACGGGGATGTGGGGGAAGAGGGAGGGGTCCCCTTCGAGGCGGGAGAAGAGGCCGGCCCAGCCGGGGAGGGCGAGGAGTTCGTCGCGGAGAGTGGATTCCCATGTTTCGGGGTTGGAGCCGAGGAAATCGAGGACGACATCATGGGCAGTGGCCCGGCGCGTGAGTTGGCGGCGGAATTCGTCGCTGAGTCCATCCAGTCCTGTGGGTGAGACCCCGCCGTACTGCGCGAACAGGTTCCGGACCGACAGGTAGAAGCCATCCTCGCGCCCCGGCATGGGCCAGTAGGACATCCCTTGATCGAGAAAGACAGAACAGAGACGGATGAGAAGCGGATGAACGGTATCGTCGACGGCGCGGGGAGCAGCCGTTACGGGTACATCCGGGGCCGGTGTGCGGGAAAGGCAGGCGGTGAACAGCGGGTGGCCGGCGTCGCTGAAAAGGTCGCCTTCCTCGATCCGCCAGCAGATGCCGGCCGGATCGAAGTTGCGGACGCCGGGAATGAGCATGGCGCGGCGCAGGGCACGGCGGCGAAGGTTCGGCGCGGCCTCGGCATCGGTTTCGGTGGCGAGGACGGCGTCAATGTCTGCCGGGTGGATGCGTCCGGCGTCGAGCAGCGTGCGGTACTTGGATTCCGGCAGGTAGGGCTCGGCGCCGAAGATGTCGGAGGCAGAGAGGACGGCTTCCTCAAAGGGCAGATGCTGGAAGGCGTGCAGGGTATTGTGGTGGATGAAGACACCAATAGGACCCTGGGCAGGGAGCAGGTGTGCCAGATGGTGAAGCAGTTCGCTCAGCCCGTGGTTCGCGCTCACGCCACCGCCGTCCGCGCCTTGCGGCGCGCCGCCAATTGATGGGAGGACATTGGCTCATGATCGTCGAGGCCGGTGAGGATCAGGTTGCGGGTCGTCCAGGAGTGTTCGATGCCGCGAAGTTTGTCGAGGACGGTGTGGTCGACGACCCAGGCGTTGTCGAAGTCGATGACGACGGTTTTGACGTCGTCGCCGACGGAGGCCAGGCGCTTCTTAATGCCGAGGAAATTCGTAAAGATAGCCGATTCGTGGACGCGCAGAATCAAGGTATCCCCCTCCCGCTCTTCCTGCACGATGGCTTTAAAAAGCGAGCTGAACCGGGCTCCATTTTTCAGGTGGAGAGCGGCATCCAGAACCAGGCCCACACCGACACCGATCAGCAGATCGGTAGCGAGAGTGACGAGCATCGTGACGACGAACAGCAGCAACTGTTCCGCCCCGACTTTATAGACGTGCATGAATTCCTTCGGGGAAGCCAAACGGAAGCCGGTATATATGAGCATAGCAGCCAGGGCGGCGAGGGGGATCTTTTGCAGCAGGCCGGGGATGAGAGCGAGCGAGAGCAGCAGGAAGAGGCCGTGGAAGAAGTTGGACAGGTGGGACTTGGCGCCGTTGTCGATGTTGGCCTTGCTGCGGACGATCTCCGAGATCATGGGGAGGCCGCCGAGGGCGGAAGCGACGGCGTTGCCGACGCCGGTGGCGAGGAGGTCGCGGTTGAGGTCGCTGGTGCGTTTATCCGGATCCAGGGAGTCGACGGCGGTGACGCTGAGGAGCGACTCAATGCTGCCGACGAGGGCGAACATGGCGATGTATTTCAGCGAAACCGGGCTAAAGACGGCGGAGAAATCCGGGAAAGCGATGGAACTGGCGAGGGAGGCGGGCAGCCGGATGAGAAAGTTGGGACCAACGTGGAATAGGTGGTTGGAGAGATGGTAGTTGTGTTCGTGCTCGAGGTCGAAGAAGATGCCGAGGGGGACGGCGGCGATGAGAACCAGCATCGGGCCGGGGATGCGTCGGACCCAGGGATTCGTCACCATCGGCAGGCCGAAGAGAATGAGCAGGGAGAGAAGGCCGATAAAACAGACCTCGGGGTTGAGGTTCAGGATACTGTGCGGGATTTCGGCCAGGAGGTGGAGCGGTTCTTTCGATTCCGGAACGACGCCGAGGGCTACGTGGGACTGTTTCGAAATGATGATGACGCCGATGGCGGCGAGCATGCCGTGAACCACCGACGAGGGCATCAGGTCCCCGACGACGCCGCCCTTGGTGAGAGCGAAGAAGATCTGGATGAGGCCCGCGACGAGGCCGACGGCGAGGGCCCGCTTGTAGCCGAGGATGTTGTCCCCGGCGCCCAATTCAGTCACCGCGCCGATGGCGATGACAATCAGGCCGGCGGCCGGTCCCTTGATCGTGAGCCGGGCCGAGCCCAGGAAGGAAACCAACAGACCCCCGACGACGGCCGTCACCATACCCGCGGTGGGCGGGAATCCGCTGGCCATGGAGATCCCCAGACAGAGCGGAAGGGCGATCAAAAAGACGAGAAAACCAGAACCAATGTCCGATTTCCAGGTGGAAGGAAACATGGTGACACTCTCCGTGAACACCAGAATGGAGGGAATCGGCCGGGAAACCCATCCCATCGGCAGGGCAGCAGACCCCCCGATTCTAGGGGGTGGTGTCGCGGGTGGAGGGATCGCCGTTATGCTTGAGGGGAAGATGAATTCTCCCGGTTCCTTTTCGCAAAAGAGCGTATTGCGGATACTCGCGCTGGGGTTTTCGCTGGTGGTAGTGCTGGTGATCGCGGCGGCGTACGTGGGCTATCAGGGTTCGCGGTCGATTCATGAGAATGCGCAGGAGTTGGTGCGCGGCCACTTCGTGAGTTCGGGACGCGGGGCGGAACTGGAAAGCCAGATCGAAGAACAGTCGCAGCGGCTGCTGGACGAGCTGGAAAGCGTTCTGGGAGTCTGTCTGGTGATGGCGATCGGGTGCGCGTTGGTCACTGTTTATACGACACGGCGGGCGTTCCGGCGGCTGGAGTGGCAGGCCGAGGAGCTGGACCTGGTGTCCTGGCAGATGTTGCAGGACCAGGAAGTGGTGGCGCGGCGGTTTTCGCATGAGTTGCATGATGAGTTGGGGCAGTCGCTGACAGGGCTGAAGAGCATGCTGAAACGGATGGATGGAGCGGGGTTTGTGGAACACCGGGCGGAGTGTGTGGGGATACTGGACGATGCGTTGACCGGGGTGCGCGAGTTGAGCCAGTTGCTGCGGCCGGTGATTCTGGACGATTTCGGCCTCGATGCCGGACTGCGGTGGCTGACGGAGCGGTTTTCGGAGCGGACGCAGATTCAGGCGGAGTACACATCGTACTGTCCGCGGCGCCTGGCCGAGGAGCAGGAGACGCACCTGTTCCGGATCGGGCAGGAGGCGTTGACCAATATTGCGCGGCATTCGGGTGCGACCGCGGCGTGGGTCCGGCTGGATACGAGCGGGGACCGGGTCCTGCTGCGGATTGAAGATAACGGGCGGGGGATGCCGGTGGAGCTACAGACGAAGCCAAGCCTGGGGCTGGTGGGGATGCGGGCCCGCGCGCGGCACGTGGGAGGGGAGTTCACCATGAAGAACAGGAAGTCCGGGGGGCTGCGCCTGGAGGTACAGGCTCCGGTGAAGTATGCGGAGAGTGGTGTAGCGAATGAGTAAAAAGACACGAATCCTGCTGGTGGATGACCATACAGTGGTACGCAAGGGAATTCGGATGATTCTCTCGGCGCAGCCGGACCTGGAAGTGGTGGCGGAGGCAAAGAACGGATTAGACGCGGTGACGGAAGCGGAGAAGACGCAGCCGGACGTAGTGATCATGGACGTCAACATGGAGGGGTTGAACGGAATAGAAGGAGCCCGGCGGGTGGCGGATGTATCGCCGCGGAGCCGTGTGCTGGCGTTGAGCATGCACCGGGATGCGGTATATGTGCGGGAGATGCTGCGGGCCGGGGCCAAGGGGTACCTGGTGAAAGACGCCGATGACGACGCGCTGCTGGATGCCGTGCGGGCGGTGGCGCGCGGGGATGCCTACTTGAGTCCGTCGGTGGCCGACGCGGTGCTGACCGACTACCGCAAACACGTCACCAACCCGGTGGACCTGTTGACGGCGCGCGAACGGGAGGTGCTGCAGTTGATCGCCGAAGGCAAGACGAACAAGGACATCGCCAACCAGTTAAGCCTGAGCGTCTACACGGTGGAGGCGCACCGCAGCCGTCTGATGGAGAAACTGAACCTGCATTCGACCGGCGACCTGGTTCGTTTCGCGATTCGCAACGGATTTATCAGCTGAGCCAGAAACCTGCACCGGAGAGTAGCCGGGCTACATCGAAGGGGGCAGGAGATTTGAATCATGATTGTACGTAAGTCCAAGGCCGAATGGCGCGGCGATTTGAAGACCGGCGCGGGGAGCGTCGCGTTCGGCAGCGGCGCCTACAGCGGGCCTTATTCGTTCCAGTCCCGTTTTGAGAGCGGCACCGGGACCAACCCGGAAGAACTGGTGGCGGCGGCCCATGCGGGGTGCTTCTCCATGGCTTTTTCGTTCGCCCTGACGCTGGCCGGGTTTACGGCGGAGCGGGTGAACTCCACCGCCGCGGTGAAGTTGGAACCGGCGCCGGGGGGCGGGTTCTCCATTACCGGCATCGAACTGGTGATGGAGGGCGTGGTGCCCGGAATTGACGAGGCGCAGTTCCAGGCGATCGCCGCCGATGCGAAGGCCAACTGCCCGATCTCCAAGGCGCTGGCCGCGGTGCCGATCACGCTGATAGCGACGCTGATTCCGGCGGCATAACGGCTATTTTCCGATACAAAACGTCGAAAAAATGCGGTTTAAGATGTCATCCGCGGTGGTTTTGCCGGTGATGGCATCCAGCGGGTAGAGCGCGCCGTAAAGGTCGAGGAGCAGCATCTCATGCGGGATGTTCTCCTCTGCCGCGGCGCGGGCGCAGCGCAAGGCCCCGGCGCATTCGCTGAGCAACTGCTCCTGCCGGAGCGAGGTGATGAAGGCGAACTCGTGTTCGGCTTGGGCGGCGTGTCCGATCGCTTGCAGGACGGCTTCGCGCAGGGTGTCGAGGCCGGCCCCGGTGGCGGCGGAGACCGGGACGGCGCCGGCGGGAACAGCGGCGCCGACGGGCAGGTCCGACTTGTTGGCGACGACCAGATGGCGCCCCTGCTCGGAGGCGCGCGCGAGGATCTCCTCGTCGCCGGCGGTGAGCGGAGAGGACGAGTCGATGACGACGAGCGTCAGATCGGCATCGGCCATGGCCTGGAGCGAGCGTTCAATGCCGAGCGACTCCACCAGGTCGCTGCCTGCGCGGATGCCGGCGGTATCGACAAACCGGACCGGTACGCCGGCGAGCGCCACGGTCTCGCTCACCAGGTCGCGGGTGGTGCCGGGGATATCGGTGACGATGGCGCGGTCCTGTTCCAGCAGGCAATTGAACAGCGAACTCTTGCCCACATTGGGCCGGCCGACGATGGCGAGCGAAACGCCATCGTGCACCAATCGCCCGTAGGAGAAGCTACGCACCAGTTTGTCGATGCCGGCCAGGAGCGGGTCGAGGCGGCGGAGGATTTCGGCGGCGGGGGCGACCGAGATATCGTCCTCGGCAAAGTCGATGCCGGCCTCCAGCAGGGCGATAAGTTCGAGCAGTTGGTTTTTTAGCGGCGCCAGCAGGCGGGCGACGGACCCTTCCACCTGGCGAGCCGCCACGCGGGCCTGGTAAAGGGTCGTGGCGTCAATAAGGTCGCGCACGGCCTCTGCTTGCGGCAGATCGATGCGCCCGTGGATGAACGCCCGCAGGGTGAACTCGCCGGGTTCGGCCAGGCGGGCGCCGTGGCGGCAGGCCTGCTCCACGCAGAAGCGCAATACAACGGGTGCGCCGTGGCAGGCGATCTCCACGACGTCTTCCGCCGTATAGCTGCGGGGCGCGGCGAACCAGGTGGCCACCACCTGATCGACGGCGTCGCCGTCCGCATCTACTAATTCACCGAGCGTGGCGTGCCGCGCCACCCACTCCGTCCCAGCTGGAAAACGAAGCAGGGCCGTGGCCACATCCCGGGCCGCGGCGCCGGAAATTCGCACAACACCGATACCGCCCCGTCCGGGCGGGGTGGCGATGGCAACAATGGTCTCCACAGCCTAGGTGCTGCGCGGCCGCGGACCACGGCGCGGGCCGGAGCCACCCGGGCCACGGCGATCCCGGTCACGGCCGCCGCGATCTCCGCCACGGCGGTCGCCACGGTCCCGATCCCGGTCGCGCGGATCGTCGTCCCGCCGGGGGCGGGCAACCGGTTTCAGCACGATGTTGGTCGGCGCGGGCATGTCGGCGCGGTAGATTACTACCTGCCGGACCGGCCCGGTGCCAAAACTCTCGCTTTTGACGCGGGTTTCGCCGCGCAACGCCAGGTGAATGATGCGCCGTTCGCGGCTGGTCATCGGGTTGAACTGGAAGTGATCGCCGGTCTTGATCACCCTTTCGGCCGCGGTCTGCGCCGTCATCCGCAACTCTTCAATGCGCATGACGCGGTAGTCGTTCGCATCAAAACAGATCAGCGCGTGCTCGTCGGAGGGGACGTGGAGGATCTCCAGGGTGAGATGCTCCAGCGCCAGCATCAACTCCGCTTTGTTGGCCAGCAGCAGGTCGACATCCTGTCCGCTGAACTGCACCATCAACTGCGGATCCTCAATCTCCGGATGCAGGGTTCGGCCCGGCACCACCTCAAACTTCATCTCCAGGTGCGCGGCCGCCAGCACGGGCTCCAGAAACTGACGGATGCGCGGTCCGTGTTCTTCGACTGTGTATTTCCTCGAGCCGCTCATGCCGTTTTCGATATCCAATGATCCTGATTATTTGCCCTTTTTCTTGGCTGCCACTTGCGGCGCGGGACCAGCAGGCATCAACTTGTTGAACAGTAACTGCTGCGCGATCCCAACCAAGTTTCCGGTAAGCCAGTATAACACCAGACCACTCGAGGCGTTGTAGAACAGAAAACCCATCATCAGCGGCATCAGCAACATCATGCGCGCCTGCGAGGGATCCATACCGCTGGTCGGAGTCATTTTCTGCAGATAGAACTGGCTGCCGATCATCAACAGCGGCAGGATTCGCACCGGGATGGTTTCCGGCTGGCTGAGATCCTTTACCCAATACCAGGGCGTGCCGCGCAGTTCGGTAGCCACATTCAGCACCTTATAGAACCCAATGAAGAAGGGAAACTGCAGCAGCATGGGGACACAGCCGCCGGCGGGATTGACGCCGTGCTTGTTATAGAGGTCCATCACCTCTTTGTTCTGGTCCTGCTTGCGCGGGTCATTGAAACCCACGCCCTTGTACTTATCGTTGATGCGCTGAATTTCCGGCTGCAGGGCCTGCATTTTCTTCATCGACTTCATGCTGGAAAGCTTCAGCGGAATGAGTGCCAGGTTGATGACGATGGTGAGGATGATAATCGACCAGCCCCAGTTATGGACCACATTGGCATCCAGCCAGCGAAGAGCGGCGAAGAGGGGGCGGCCGATCCACCCGAACCAGCCCCAATCGACCAGCGATACCAGGCGCTTGTCGGTCTCGGCCAGCAGGTCAAGGTCTTTCGGGCCGGCGAACATGGTGAACTGGTTGTGGCCGGCGATGCTCAGCCCGGCACCGACGAACGGCAGCATCTCAGTGGACTTCGGCGGGTAGGGGAGTTTGTCGGAGAGGGCCGTCAGTTCAATGGTCTGGCCCGGCTTGGGCAGTGCCACGGCGGCGAAATACTGATCCTGCAGTCCGGCGAAGACATAGTTGCCGGCGTTGGCAATGGGGCCGTCGCTGGCTTTGGAATTTTCAAACGTGGTGGGCGAGGAATCGCTCGGCGGCAGGTAGACGGCGAACTGCGCCGCGTAGGCCTTCGGCACCGTCTGATCCCCGAAGCCGCCGCGCCAGACCAGGGCATGGGTCAGCGTCACGTTCTTTTCCGAGACGGCGCTATCGACCTCCAGGAGGTACCGCCCCGGGGTGAACCGGAACGATTTCCGCGCCACCGTGGTGCCGTCGCTGTAATCGAAGGTCACGCCGTCGGCGGTGCGGCTGACGGCAAAGAGCTTGTCGTTCAACTCCGAGGCCGGCTTCTGTTCCTTGAACTGATAGGCGAACGGCCGGCTGCCCAGTTGGGTGGCGTTCTCATCGTTCACCAGGTTCAATGTCTTGCCGTCGGCATCCAGGAACTTCTTCAGGTGCCATTCCATCACCACAGCGCCTTTGTTGGAGAACTTCACCTTGTACAGGTCGTTCTCAAACACGGGGAACTCCGCCTGCTGGGCAACCTGCATGGCGGGCGCGTCCGTGGCTGGCGGGGCGCCGGCGGGCGCGCCGGCCTGGGCCGCGGCGGGGGTGTCCTGCTTTTTGGCGGGTTCGGCGGCCTTCTTCTGCTGCGCCGCCGGTTGTGGCGGCTTCGGCATCAGATATTGGGACAGGAAGATAACGCCGCCCATCAGGACGAACGCGAGCAGCAACCGCTGCTCCATCGATAAATTCTTTTTGCCTTCAGCCATGGGTTGAAACTCGTAGTTAATGGACGGGGTCGTAGCCGCCCTGGTGGAAAGGATGGCAGCGCCCCAGCCGTTTCAGGCCGAGCCACACACCGCGAACGGCGCCGTATCGCGCAACGGCGTCCATCATGTATTCAGAGCACGTCGGCCGGAACCGGCACGCCGACGGCAGCCACGGGGAAATCGCGGCTTTGTAAAAACGGAGAATCCCGATCACCATCAGGCGCGGCATCGTTCCAGCAGCCTTTCCAGTTGACGGGTCAACTCGGCCAGCGGCGCTTCGGCCGCGGCCCGGCGCGGGTTCAGCACGATGTCGAGCGCGGGATCGATCCTCTGCAACCGGACACGCAACTGCTCCCGAATCCGCCGGCGGATCCGGTTGCGAACAACAGCCTTCCCTACGGCGCGCGGAATGGTAAAGCCGATACGCGGACCAGCTTGGCGGACGCTCTCCGGGCTTGGCCCGCAGGCGTTGGGATGCCGAAACAGGAAGGCCACAAAGTAGGGACACGAAAAACGGCTGCCGTTGTCGTAGACTTTTCGAAAGTCAACGGACTTCAGCAGCCGGCTGTTCTTGGTAAACCGGTGTTCGCCGTTATTCGTTGGCGTGGGAGGCACGGACGGCGCGTTCGTCACTGACCGTCAACTTCCAACGGCCCCGCGCCCGGCGGCGGGCCAGGACGGCACGGCCATTCTTCGTCTGCATGCGCGCACGGAATCCGTGGGTCTTGGCGCGGTGACGGTTATTCGGCTGAAATGTACGCTTCGGCATTACTCTTTCCTATTCTCGGCGCTAGGGACAAACCTAGCCGTGGACGCACTGCGCCCAAAACTTGAGTATACGGGATCCCAGGCCAACTCGGCAACTCCGCCTCTCCCCATCCCACCGTGATACCTTCAAGGTACTCCATGCAACGCAGGACCAAGTGGCTGCTCGCCGCAACGTTTGCCGGCGTTCCCCTCGCCGGCGGGTTGGCGCTCTACTACCTGGCCAAGCAGCACGCCGCCAAAATCGAACCCTATATCCGCGATCAGGCCGTCGAGTACCTCCGCGACCGCTTCCATGCGGAGGTCGAAATGGCCAGCCTTCGCATCGACGTCCCGGCGCTTTCCCCGGTGAAGCTTTACCTGTCGAAAGGCCGCGGTGTGCTGGCGGCCGTCACCGGCCAGGGAATCCTCATCAAGAAGAACGCCAACTTGTTGCTGCGGATGCAGTCCATGCGTTTTGAGATCGACCTCGGCCAACTTTCCGAACCGCACAAGGGCGTCACGGCGGTGCTGCTCGATGGCGTCGACATCGTGATTCCTCCCAAAGGCGAATCCCCGAAGCGGGACCCGGCGGCGCCGCGCAGCAAGTCGCCCGATGTCCGTATCGGCGAAATCCTCATCACGAACGCCAAGTTGGTGATCTCCCCCAAAGACAAAAAGCGCGTCCCGCTCGAGTTTGAACTCCACAAGATCCGCCTCACCGAGGCCGGCGTCAACTCCCCCATGCGCTACGAGGCCGAACTCCGCAACGCCAAGCCACCCGGCGAGATCCTTTCCACCGGAACCTTCGGCCCCTGGGATCGCGAAGAACCCGGCGAAACAGCGCTCGCCGGCGAATACAAATTTGAACGCGCCAATCTGGCGGTCTTCAACGCCATCGGCGGCATCCTCCATTCCACGGGTCAATTCTCCGGCCGCCTCAACGATATCTCCGCCAAGGGGGAGGCCACCGTTCCCGACTTCTTTCTGAAAGCCTCCGGCAACAAACTGCCGCTCTACACGAAATTCGAAGTGCAGGTGGATGGCACCAACGGGAACACCATTCTGAAACCTGTTCATGGCCGAATCGGCAAAACGGCGTTCGTCACCAGCGGCGGCGTGGTGAAACACGACGGCGACCAACGCCGCACCATCGCCCTGGACGTCAACATGCCCGCCGGCCGCCTGGAGGATGTTCTTCTCCTCGCCATGAAGGGCCAGGACCCGTTCATGTCCGGCACCCTGCAGATGAAGAGCAAGGTGCTGCTGCCGCCGCTGAGCGGCAAAGTGATTGAAAAGCTCCGCCTGAACGGCCAGTTCACCGTTAAAGACGCCAAGTTCCTCCGCTCCCAGATCCAGGACCGCATCGACCAGATGAGCCGCCAGGCCCAGGGCCAACCGAAGAACGAGGAGATCGATGAAGTCGTCTCCGGCATGAGCGGCCGCTTTACCCTGGCCAATGAACTCATTACGCTCCAGGACCTCGCCTTCGGCATTCCCGGTGCCGACCTGAGCCTGAACGGCAACTACAACCTCGAGAACGAGGTTCTCGATTTCCACGGCGATCTCCGCCTCCAGGCCAAACTCAGCCAGACACAGACCGGCTGGAAACGCTGGGCGCTGAAACCGGTTGACCCGTTCTTCGCTAAGAAGGGCGCCGGACTCTACACCAAGATCAAGATCACCGGCACGCGGAAGGATCCCAAGTTCGGGCGCGACAAATAGGTCTCACCCGCCCAGACGCAGGCTGAACCAGCGATGCCGCTTGGTGGGGGCGTTCCGCTTGCGGAGAATGAACCGGTAGTCGCGCCAGTTCACCGCCACCAGATAGACGCCCAGCAGGATGATGCTTACCGTAATCAGCGTCACCACCGCGACAGCGCCCAGGTGGAACCCCAGTGTGTCGGAACCCGGCCGGAACAGGTATCGCTCAAAAACGTGGCCGAAGTTCATTCCGAAGAAGCCCGTCAACACCGCGCCGGCACCGAAGATCATGCTCAGCATCGCCAATCGGTTCACGGCTTCCGTGCTGCGCTGCTGATTGTATTCCTGCAGCGCCGCGTTCATGTTGGCCAGTTCCTGCTCAATCTGTACGCGCAACTCCTCCACGCGATAGGCGCGGCACTGCATCTGGAAGTGCTCGATCTCTTCGTCTTTGTTGGCCAGCTCGTCAAAATACCAGTAGTTGGAGAAGTTCAGAAACTCATTCCGCAGGTCGGTGGCGATTTCGACGTTCATCCGTTCCAGCCGGCCGACCTCCAGGTTTTCATAGAGCCGCCGTGACACCAGCGCCACGCTTTCGGCAAAGTCGAGCAGCGTTGCCCGGTAGAACAGGGCCACGATGGCCATCAGGTAGTAGCGCCCGGCGAACATGCGTTCGATCAGATTGCCTTCGCTCGCCTGGTGCAATCCGCGGTCGGAGATACCGAGTGCCAGAGTGACGTTGGAGTAGCGCGTGAAGCCATAGTAGGTGCCCTCGTGCGCCCAACGCGTATAGCAGTGTTCCTTCATCTGTTCGCGGGTGAACGCCGGGTCGTAACGGAACCCCTCGCCGTCGCGGTCCACGTAGAGGAATCGGCTGAACAGCTGTTCCACTTTGTCCGGTCCGCCGAACTCCGGGTCGACGGCCATGAACGAGTAGGGAATCATCCGCTCGTCGAAGATCTGCTCGTACTCGAACGTCTCATAGCGGAGGAAGTAGAGAAGCGACTGCACCACTTTTGATAGCGGCGGCTGGAACTGGATGATCGCGCCGGTTTCAAAGGTTTCCTCGGCCAGCGTCTCTTCTCCGACGATCAAACGCGACAAGGCCGGCACCCGCCCCTCGCGCCGCTGCCGGCCGCTGGTCGGATACACCTTCCGCATCATCTCATTCATCCACAGCGCTTCCCGCACCGCGCAGTTTTCCCGTTTCACGCCGATGGAGAGAATCCCTACGCCGTTGGCGAACAGGAACAGCCGCAGGTCGGTCACCGGCACCGAACAGGCACGCCCGCGCACATCGTGGGCCTGCCAGTAGAGGGGAAGGGTCTGCGGCAGCAGCATCTCGTATACGCGCAGCAGTGTCGCCTGGTCCCCGGTCTTGGTGTCGAAAAACACTCGCCGCACGAACGGGTGGAAGAACACCATGTCCTGGTAAGCGCTCGAGTCCAGGCCAAACTCGGAATAGGAGGCGCGCCGCCACCCGCCCAGACGCGAGCGCACCGGCGAATCGGTCGCGCAATTCTCGGAGCGCAACCAGTCGTCCAACCCGTCGATCCAACTCCGCAGCGGCGGCCAGAAATCGGGGTGTGCCGAGGCGACCACTTCCTTGTCGATCACGAACGGGAAGAGGAAATATGTCTCGAGCTGTAGGACCGGTTTCCCCACTGCCACCAAGGCTATGATAACGTCCCAATTGCCATGCGCCTACTTTTCCTCCTCGCCACCCTGTGCTCGCTCTACGCGCAGAACTCCGGCGCCGTCTTTCAAACCTGGAAGCGCCCCCGCGCTCTCGCTCTCGTCGGCGACCGCTATCACAGCCCCGTTTATATCCGCGAGGGCCTCTCCAAGGCCCTGATGGAGGAGAACATCCCCGTCACCTTCATTGAAAACGTGGCCATGCTCAATGCGGAAAGCCTAAAGGAACACCAACTCCTGATCATCCTCCGAGACGGCATGAACTGGCCCGACGGCTACGACAAACCTCCCGTGAAATGGATGACCGACGCCCAGCAACAGGCCATCTGGGACTTCGTCCATAACGGCGGCGGCTTCCTGGCCTTGCACAACTCCCAGGGCATCTATCCCCCCGGCGGCCTCTACTACAAGCTCTTTGGCGGCGACTATGGCGGTCACCCCAAACCCTACGACTTTACCGTCCGCGTGGAAGACAAATCCCACCCCGTCACCGCCGGCGTAAACGACTATATCGCCTACGACGAGCAGCACACCGTGAAGTACTACCTCGACAAGGAGCACATGCTGCTGCGCACCATCGCCCCGGACAACCTGGCCGCGGCCGGCGGTTGGTGGCGCGAACTCGGCAAAGGCCGCTTCGTCTATCTATCCCCGGGACACACGCCGCAGGCGCTGAACCATCCGATGATGCAGCGCCTGATGCGGAATGCGTCGAAATGGCTGGTGCGCGATTAGAGCTGATCGTACAAAACTGCCGTAAACCCCTTCACCTTGAACGTTCCTTCAATGGTCGGCCACGCCGCCTGATGGTCGTTCGATTTCACCCAGTTCAGCCGGTCTTCTTCCGAGCGGAAATTGATCACCAGCCGGTAATTCGACCCCTCCGGCGCCTTGCCCGCTTTCGCCTCCCGCAGTTTCAGCATGTAGACATGCAGGAATCCGGGCTGCTTGGACATGGCCGGCTTGAAGATCTCTTTGAAGTTCTTCTTCAGATCCTTTTCCTTTGCCGGGTCCACCATCATGTCCACGTGCAATTGGATCGTCTGGTCGGCTCCCTTCTTCTGTTGCGCGCTTAACGCGGCGGCGGACGCGATGGCGGTCATCACTGCTTTGCGGCGATTCATGGTTGCTCTCTCCTGATGTTCCTACTTGAGTTTGATCCGATAGACCGACGTGCGCGCCGTCATCCACAGCACGCCGCCCTCTTCGGCGAATGCACAATTGGCCGGTACTTCGGTCGGCTTGATGGTTCCCAGATGCTTCCCTTCGGCGCTATAAATCCACACGCCGCCCGGCCCGGTGGCCCACACATTTCCCTTGCCGTCCACCTTCAATCCATCGGGCAGCCCCTCACTCTGCTCCGCGGTCACATCGGCAAACACGCGGCCCGGTCCCAATGTCCCGTCTTCGTTCACCGGGAACTTCATCCACACCTTTCGCGCCGGGTCCGAGTTGGCCACGTACAGCCACTTCTCGTCGGGCGAGAAAGCAATCCCGTTCGGCCGGGACATCTCCTTGTTCAACAGCGTCAGCTTGCCCCCCTGCAGGCGGTAGATCCCGTTGAACGCCAGTTCCTTCTTCGGGTCGTCATCGCCCTTGGTCAGCCCGTACGGCGGATCGGTGAAATAGAGCGCGCCGTCGGACTTGAACACCAGATCGTTCGGGCTGTTCAAACGTTTCCCTTCAAAGCGGTCGATCAGCGTCGTCAGTACGCCGGCCTTGTTGCGCCGTGCAATGCGCCGGTTGCCGTGCTGGCAGATGAGCACGTTGCCGTCTTTGTCGAAAGTCATGCCGTTCGGGCCAATGAATGCCCCTTCCGGCGCGTCCTTGCCGTCATAGCCGCCCGGCCGCAGAATCTCGCTTACGGTGCCGTCTGGCGCCAGTTGCCGCGTCACATTGCCCTGCACGTCGCTGAACCAGACGTTGCCGGTCTCCTTGAACCACAGCGGCCCTTCGGTGAACTGGAACCCGCCCGCCACCTTCTCAATCTTCGCCGCGGCCGGCACCAGCGCGTCCAGCGCCGGATCCAATCGCAGGATCCCGCCCTCTCCCGCCGGCTGGGCGGCGGACTTCGCCGGCGCCTCCGTCTTCTTCTCCTCCGCCGGCTTCTCCGGGCTCGATGAGCAGGAGCTGAGCAGGGCAAACGTGGCTACCGCGGCAATGGGGTATTTCATATTCGATCTCCGAGAGGTTATCGCTTTTGACGCGCCGCGTCGAGCGCCGCCGCCGTCAATGTCTTCAAAAACGCTTCATCATCGCGCCGAACCGCCGGCCTTTTCACGTCGAGCCGGCTGTAATCGTACGTCAACAACTCCGTAAACGAGCCGGCATCCATGCCATAGGCCTGGTTCAACCGTTCAATGTTGTACCCGTACGTTTCCTTCAAAAACAGGACATATTGCTGTTTGGCCGGAGCCTCCTCCGCCATGCGGCGCACCGCGTCCACCCACTCCCGCGCCGGCGCCGGCCGGAACTCCACCTCCTCTGCCGGTGCCGTTTTCGGCAGCCGGCGGAGGAAGGCGGAATCAAAGGGGTCCGGCCACGGCGTAAGTGAAATGATCACCAGCGCCGCCGCCAGCATCACCCCGCAACCTCAATGTCCCAACCCCAGCCCGGTCGGTCGTGCGGCTTCATGTAGATGCCGTCCGGCCCGCGCGAGATGTTGTAGTTCTCTTCAAACAACTGGTAGACCTCCTTCGGCCCGCCCGGCGCCGGCAGGAACAACTCCGCCCAAGGCGCATTGACGTTCGCCATGGTGAAGTGGATGGAACCATTCAGCCCGCCGCCATGCGGAATCACCGGAATGTCGTAGGCGGACGCCATCGCCGAAATCCGCCGCAGTTCGGTCAACCCGCCGCACCACTGGATATCCGGCTGCCAGATTGACGCGCCGTTGGCTTCCAGCAGGTAGCGGAACCCGTACCGGCCATATTCGTGCTCCCCGGTGGCGATCCGCGTCGATTTGATCGACGTGTTCAGCCGCCCAAATCCCGCATAGTCGTGCGGCTGCAACACCTCTTCCATCCAGTACACGCGATACGGCGCCATCATCTCGGCCATCTCAATCGTGTACCGCTCGGTCCACGCCATCCAGCAGTCCAGCATGATCTCGCCGTCCGGGCCCAGCGCCGCCCGCGCCCGTTTCACCAGATCGACGTTTTCCTTCATCCCCGCCCGGCCGCTCGCCGGCCCGTGCGGGATGGCCAGTTTCAGCATCTTGTAGCCGAACTCCACGTGCTGCTCAATGTCGTTGCCCGTGCAGTAGGCCGGTACGCGCTCCTTCGTCTCCCCGCCCAGCAGGCGGTACACCGGTTGGCCCAGCGCCTTGCCCACAATATCCCACAGCGCCATGTCGAAACCGCTGATGGCGTTCATCGTCACGCCCATGCGCCCGTACGACATCGTCGCCCGCCAGCAGATATCCCAGTTGCGTTCGATGTCGAACGGATCGCGGCCCATCATCAATTTGGCCAGGTGGCCGGTAACAATCGCCCCGCCGCCCGGCCCGCCGTTGCCGTAGCCCTTGATCCCTTTGTCGGTGGTCACTTCCACCGTGAACGACGGCACATTCGTCGCGGCGAACAGGTCCCGGCGCGGCTTGAACTCCGGATAAATCGATACCGGATTGGCCACTTCCACAAACTGCGTCGACCAGGCCCCATCGGCCGGCTTATACGCCGGATACGGCTTCCGCGGCCGCGTACGGACAATCTTGATGTCCGTGATCTTCAGCTTGCTCTTCTCCTGCGCCCAGGCCAGCGCGGGCAGTGCCGGCGCCGCGGCGAGAGACAAAAAATCGCGTCGTTTCATTTCTTGGTCACCTTTACATTCCGAAAATGTCCAACGGTCCCAGGCCCGATCCACAACCCCACCTGGCCCTTCCACGCGCCCTGCTTCAAATCATTCACCACCAGCGTCGGCTGCGCATTCCCATGCACGTACAGCCGCGCCTTTACGCCGTCCACTTCAATCCGTACCCGCGTCCATTCCCCGGGTACCAGATCCACGTAGCTCTCATACTTCTCCGGCTCTTCCTTCCGCAGCCGGCTCCACGTCCACTCCGGATGCGAGATGTACTGTGCCGAGTGGTTTCGCCGCACCTGGTCGTCGGCCCGGCCGTTGGTCGGCCGCAGATAAAAGGCATCGAACTGCTCGGTCTTTTCGCCGACGCGGAACGCGACGCCCACGAAGCCTCGCGCCCCCTGCCCCGCACCACTCCCGGGCTCGCCGCTCACTTCGGCCTCAATCGTGCCGCTCTCAAAGTCCTTCACCGGCAGAAGAACCAGCCGGTCTTCGTTGCCGGCACCGCTGTCCGGTGCCGTTACCCGGATCCCCTTCTTCCCTTTGTGCGTTACCGCTTCGGCCACCACCCGGTTCGGCCGCACGCCCTCCGTCGTTTCCAGCGGAAAACTCTGCCCGCCAGCCGCCAGGGAGAGCCCAATCGTGACAAGTAGCAGTCGCATCGCAGAACAATCTTATACGAATCGCGTGCGATCCTGGAGCCAGATGGAGCCCCTCGTCCGCCACCGCATTCCCGCCGCCGTCGCCCTTGCCGCCGATGCCGGCCAAGTCCTCCTCTCCCACACCCACGGACCCGTCGACGACACCACCATCTTCGCCATCGCCTCGATGACGAAAGCCATCACCACTCTTGCCGCGCTCCAACTCGTCGACCGCGGCCTGCTCTCCCTCGACGCCCCGGCCCTGCAGGACCTTCCCATCCTGGAAGGCTTCTCCCCCTCCGGCCAACCCCAATTTTCCGCCGAACGCCACTCCCCCACTCTCCGCCAACTCCTCACCCACACCGCCGGTTTTGCCTACCCCTGGAACCACCCCCTCGTCCACCGCTACGGCCCCGTTGACCGGCCCTTCCTGGTCCACCCGCCCGGCACCCGCTGGCACTACGGCATCAACATTGACCACGTTGGCAAGCTTGTCGAAACCGCCTCCGGCCAGGACCTGGAGGCCTATTTCCAGCAGCACATCCTCCAGCCCCTTGGCATGCAGGACACCAGCTTCCTCCTCCCCCCGGAAAAGCTCCCCCGCCTGGCCTACCACCACCAGCGCGACCCCGATGGCACCCTCCGCCAACTTCCCCGCACCCAACCGCCCCCGCCCCCGTTCTACAACGGCGGCGGCGGCCTCTTCTCCACCGCCCGGGACTATCTCCGATTCCTCCAGTACTTCCTCGGCCGGGGCCCTCGCCTGCTGAGTGACGCCTCCTTCCAGGCCATGGTCACCAATCAAACCGGCCCGCTCCCGGCCGGCCGCATCTCCACCACCATGCCCGAGCGGTCCTGCGACGTCGACTTCCACCCCGGCCACGACGACCGCTTCACCCTCGGCTTCCTCCTCAATCCCGAACCCCACGCCGGCGGACGCTCCGCCAACTCCCTGGCCTGGGGCGGCATCCGCAATACCTTCTACTGGATCGACCCCGCGCGCGGCATCGCCGCCCTTGTCCTGATGCAGTTCCAACCCTTCTGCGATCCCGCCGCCATCAATGTCCTCAATGCCTGGGAACGCCGCGTCTACCAATCCCTATGACCCTCCTCCTCGCCGCCGCCCTTTCCCACGTCCTCATCATCGGCATCGACGGCCTCTCCGCCGACGGCGTCCGCAATGCCAACACGCCCCACATCCATAAGCTCATGGAGCGCGGCGCCTGGACCCTGCAATCGCGCGGTGTCATGCCCACGGTGAGCTCCCCGAACTGGATGTCCCTCCTCTCTGGCGCCGGCCCGGAAATGCACGGCGTCCATTCCAATGAATGGGAGCGCTTTAACTTCAAAATCGCCCCCGCCTGCAAGGGGCCGGAGGGTATTTTCCCCGGCCTCTTTTCCGTCATCCATTCGCAGAAACCCGCTGCCAGGCTCGCCGCCATCCATGACTGGCAGGGCTTTGGCCGTCTGGTCGAAAAGAACTCCGCCTCCCACGTTCAGCACGTCAAAGGCTCTCCCGCCGCCACCGCCGCGGCCATCGAGTACTGGCAGCAGAACAAACCGCTCCTCCTCTTCGTCCACCTCGACGACGTCGACCACGCCGGCCATGGCAAAACCTGGGAAGGCCCGGAATACAAAGCCGCTGTCGAAGAGATCGACTCCCTCATCGGCAAACTCACCGCCGCCGTCCCTCTGGACAAAACGCTCATCGTCCTCGTCGCCGACCACGGTGGCACCGGCACCAAACATGGCTCCGATACCACCAACGAACTCGAAGTCCCGCTCGTATTCGCCGGGCCCGGCATCGTCAAGGGCGAAATCACCGGCCGTCCCCGCAATATCGACATGGCGCCGACGGTCGTCAAGGCGCTCGGACTAAAGCCTCACCGTTGCTGGGAAGGCGCTCCGCTCAGGTGAGCCTCCACCATCTCCCGGTAGAGGGAAAAGTCCGGATACGGCGCGTGCATCTTGGCCGCCTGCTCCTCAAAATAACGCAACCGTAGGAGGGAAAAGCTCAACGTACTGTCGCCGAACACCTCGGCTTCAAACGAATCCATCGGCCCGCCCAACTGTTCCACCAGCCGTAGCTCGTCGGCCGTTAACGTCTGCCGGGAGGTTGGCCGCGCCGCCAGGTAGCGCAGTGTCGCATCCCGCAGGTCCACCAGCGTTGCCACCTGTTCGGAAAAGCCCAGCGTCCGCAACTTCACACCCGGAAAATGCCGCGGCAGGTCACCCAGCAGCGCCGCCAGCACCGCCGACTCTCCTGCGTTTCCGAACTTTGCCGCCGCCGCCGAACGTAAGGAACCGGCCAGCCTCGGATCGGTGAAAAGATTCTCCAGATACGTCGTCACCACCCGTCCCGAATTGGTGATCGTCGCGTACTCGCCTTCCAGGTTCGCCAGCGACATCTCGTGCACGTCCTGCGCCGCCCAGCGGCCCTTTCCGAACGTGAAACAGGCATCCTCCACCAGGAACATCCGGAATCCCAGGTCGCTGCCCGCCCGCACGGTGGCCTCCACGGAGTTGTTGGTGATCACCCCGCAGACGAATACGACCGGGGCGCCAGTCGCCCGTAACCGGTCGGCCAGGTCCGTGCTCGCAAACGCGCTGCAGGTCTGCTTACCCAGCACCGTTTCGCCTTCGCGCGGCGCGGTCTCCGGCTTGAACCCGTGCAGCGGCTGACCGGGCCGGTAGGTGGAGTTCGGATGACGGGAATCATGCCGCACATGAAAAAGCGGCCAGCGCGTCTGCCGCCATACGGTGAGCAAACGCACCATCCGATTTTCCGCCTGCGGGTTATTGCGCACGCCCCAGCTTGGGTCGTCAATCGCCTTCTGCAGATCGATCAGAACCAGTGCCGGGGCGCCGCTCATGTGGTTGTTGTCAGGCCTTCGGTTTGTACGCCACGCAATCAATCTCCACTTTCATCGTGGGATTGGCGAACTTCGATTCCACCGTCGTCCTTGCCGGCTTATTCTCGCCGAAAAACTCACCGTATACGCCGTTCATGGCCGTAAAGTCTCCCCCATCGCGCAGGAATACGGAGCACTTTACCACATCCGCCATCGACGCTCCGGCCGCTTCCAGAATCAGCCGGATGTTGTTCAACACCAGCCGCGTCTCATGCTCAATCGTCCCGAACGAAAAATCGTTCGTCGCTGGATCGATCGGGCCCTGTCCGGATACATAGATAAAGTCGCCGGCCCGCACCGCGTGGGAGTAAGGCCCACGCGGTGCCACGGCACCGGCGATGTTGTAGCGTTCAATCATCGTTTACTCCACCGGCTTCCGCGCTCGCGGACGCCGTACCGTTGTCGAACCATTGCTGCTGGAGGCCGCCTTCTTCGTCGTGGTCCGTTTCCGGGCCCCGCCGCGCTTCGGCTTTTCGTCCTCTTCCGACGGTGCGGGCGCCTCGGTGGCCGCCGTCTCCGCCGCCGTCTCTTCGTGGCTTTCCGCCGAGACTGCGGCCGCTGCCGCCACCTGCGGTGCCTCATGCGGCGTCTCCTGCGGCGGCTGCGGTGCCAGTTCCGCGCCCGGGTAGGCGATCAAACCGCGAGCTGCGTCGGCTTCAATCCGCACCAGGTAGTTGTCCTGCGCGAAGTTCAGAAACTCACTGAACGATTGGAATCCGTACTTCTGCGCGTCGAACGCCGGATGGATCTTCGTCATCCAGCCCGCCAGGTCGTCGGCGGTCGCGCCGTCTTCCAGGTCCAGTTTGTAGATGTCCACCACGTGGCGCAGCATCGGCAGCGCCTCTTCCTTCTTCGGCGCCGGAACGCTCTCGGCCACCTGCTTCACTTCGATCGTCTTCCGGCCTTCCGGTCCCGTCGTCGCCAGGTACCCGTTGGTCTCCAGCTTGTCCACGAAATCGGAAAACGAACCCGTGCCGTAGGCGCGCTCGTTGAAGCTCGGGTCCAACTGCAGCATGGTGCTCTTCAGCAAGCCCAACTGCGGCTGCACACCCCGCCGCCGCAACGTCGCCAGCGCCCGTTCCACCAGCGGCAACGCATGCGGCAACTCCAACGGCGCCGGACGGCGATGATCCCGCCCGCCCCGCCGGTGCCCTTCTCCATGAGCCGCCGCGGCCGCCGCCGCGTCTTTCGCGCCCTGCTGCGCCGCTGCCACCGCCGCCGGTGACGAAGCCGCCAGCAGTGCCGTCGCCGAAGGAATCGGCGTCGGACGGTTTACCGGCACGTCCCGCACCGGGAACTTCGTGTCGTCCAGCAGCAACGATTCGTAGGAGATGAATTCGTGGCAATTCTGCTGCAGGATCGTCGACGTGAACGCCTTCCCGCCGACGATATAGATCGTCTTGCCGTAGGCCTTCAGCTTGTTCACCAGCGGAATGAAGTCGCTGTCGCCGGAGATGATTGCGAACGCATTCACGTTCTTGTGGGTGAAGGCCATCTCCAGCGCGTCCAGCGCCAGATTGATGTCCGCCCCGTTCTTGTCGCCCCGCGGCGATGGCAGCCGTTGCACCATCTGCACGGCGTTCTCCGCCATCTGCCGCACCGCGCCTTCCTGGCGCGACCAGTTCGCGTAGGCGAACTTGGCGACGATGTCGCCCCGTTCTTTCAGTGCATCGAGACACAGCGAAACCGCAAACTCTCTCCGGAGCGTGCTCTTCACACCAATCTCAATGTTGTCGTAGTCAACAAATACAGCTATATTCTGTCGTTCCTGCATGTAAGGGTCCTAATGCCGGGTGAGGCGGTGTCTTTCTTCCAGCCGGCCTGCCGGCCGTTCAGAGAAACAACACATTCTCTTCATTCGAAGAGCCGGGAGAAAAACCGCGGCCACACCGAGCTGTTTCAACTTGTGGCTGTCCCCGTCAGGGATTCTTCCCCTGGCGGCCACCTCCACGTATTCCATTCGATTCTTGCGAAAGAGCTCCCGAACGCGCGGCACAAATGCCATTGGCGCTCCGGAGAGAATCCCTAGGCCCATCACCCGAACAGCTTCCTGCGGCGCGGCGTGGACGTTCATTTCTGGCGTCTGCCGGAGGCCGGTGTAATTGACCTCCATACCCGCGTCGCGGAGTGCCCGTGTAATTTATCTCGGCGCCTATATCGCGGCTATCCAGCCCCGGCTCAGCGTCAAGTACCCGGATTCGACTCTCCATCCGCTTGTCAAAGTGTATCTCAATTTCACACCGTCAACTCGACCACCGTGTCAAACTCATTCCGCCCCGCCTCCGGCAGCTGCAGCAACCATCCGTTCTCCACGCTCTTTACTCCCACCGTCCCGCCTCCCGCCAGCCGTGCCGATTTCACCTTCTTTCCCCAATCCGGAATCACCAGTGCCCGGTCCGGCCAGTCCATCACATGCACATACACCCGGTCCCCTTTCGCTGTCGTCACCCCCCACGGCCGCGGCCCGATCGGCCCGCCCCGCGTCCCATAAATCGACTCCCCGTACTTACTCAGCCAGCCGCCCATCTCCCTCAGCCGCGCGCGGAACTCCTCCTGGATCGTCCCGTCCGGCTTCGGTCCCACATTCAACAGGAAGTTCGCGTTCATTCCCGCCGCCCGGATCAGCGTATGCAACAGCTGTTTCGTGCTTTTCAGCTTCTTCTCATTCGGGTTGTATCCCCACGCCACCCCGATCGTGTCGCACGTCTCCAGCGGCAGTTTCCCCACCTTGGCTTCCCCGCTGAATCCGGCCGCGTTCTGCCCGGGCAGGTCTTTTTCAAACATCTGGAAGTCTTCTCCCTCAAAAGGGGCCAGATGATGGTTATTCCCTACCAGCGCCTGCGGCTGCAGCCGGTGAATCAGATCGTAAGTCTGCCGCAACCGCCACTCGGCATCTTTCCGGTCCCAGATCCCGTCAAACCAGATGCCTCCGATCTCCCCGTAGTTAGTCAGCAACTCGGTCAGCTGCGCATCCATGAACTCGAGATACTTGTTGAAATTGCCGCTCGCCGGCCGCCCCGACGCCTGCCCCGTCCGGCCCCGCGGGAAGTAATCCGGGTGCGTCCAGTCCAAATGGGAGTGGTAGAAGAACAGCTTCACGCCCTGGTTGCGGCACTCCTCGGCCAGCATCTTTAACGGGTCTTTCCCATACGGGGTGGTATCGACGATATTCCACTTCGATTGCTTCGTCCCCCACATCGCGAACCCGTCGTGGTGCTTGCTGGTGATGGTGATGTACTTCTGCCCGGCGTCCTTCACCATCGACACCCACTCCCCGGCGTTGAACTTCTCCGGGTGGAACCGCGCCGGCAGCGTCTGGTAGTCGCTGGCGGTCATCTTGTCGTTGTTCATCACCCATTCGCCCTTGCCCAGCACGGAGTAGACACCCCAGTGCACGAACAGGCCGAACTTCGCGTCCTGAAACCACTCCCGGGCTTTCAGATTGGCGGCCGATGGCTGGTAGGGCGCGCCGGCAAGCGATAGAGCGGACGAAGCGGCGGCGAGTTGAAGGGCGGTGCGTCGGGTCATAACACCCCCAGTCTACGCCCGCGCCGGATTCATTGCCTCCGGGTGCAATCCGCCTAATTCTGCCAGGCGAACTTCTGCACCCGCCAGTTCTTGATCTCCGCCGCATAGATCGCGCCGGTCGAGTCCACCGCCATGTGATGCACGAAATCGAATCGGCCCGGGATCTTCCCATACTGCCCGTAAGTCCCCAAAACCTGCCCCACCAGATTCACCTTCGTGATCTTGTTCGCATACCCGTCGCAGATGTAGAAGGCGTTCTCTTTCGCGTTAAACGCCAGGCCCCACGGCGATCCCAGGTGCGTCCACTTCCCGATCAACTTCCCGTCGGCCGAGAAAATCTGCACCCGCTTGTTCTCCCGGTCCGCCACGTAAATCCGCCCCTTCCCGTCGATCGCCACATCGTGCGCAATGTCGAACTCGGCGTCCCCGGTTCCCTTCTTCCCGCCTATCTGCATCTGATACTCGCCGTTCTTGTTGAACTTCACCACCCGCGAGTTCACATACCCGTCGGAAACCCAGAAGTCCCCGTTCGGCTCAAACGCAATCCCCGTCGGCTTGTTGAACGCGTCCTTGGACTCGTTGGTCCCCGGCGTTCCCCCCGCGTTTCCGATCACCATCAGCAGCCGCCCGTCCCGCGCCCACTTCTTCACCGAATGCGCCGCAACGTCCACCGTCCACACATTCCCCTCGGGGTCAATCTTGATCCCGTGCGACGACGTCACCGGCACGTTCTCCCAGGCGTCAAGCAGCTTCCCCGTCTTGTCGAACTTCAGAATCGGAGACTTCCCGCGATTAAACACCCAGACGTTGTCGTCCTTATCTGTCGCCACGCCCGAGCACTCGCCAATGTACATCCCCTTCGGCAGTTTCGCCCACTCGGAGATCAACTTGATCGGCAGCGTCTGCCCGAATCCAACCGCGCACGCCAGAAGAGGAAGTATCAGTTTCATCGTGCCCGCTAGTATACCCAAGCGGGCACGATGAATCAGCAAGCCCTTAGCGCAGGCCCAGAATCCGGCGGTTTCGCGCCGTGTCCGAATCCGCCCCCGCGAAGTCGTCAAACGCCTTCGCCGGCACGTCAATCAGGTGCGACGCGATGAACGGAGCCCCTTCGGCCGCGCCCTGCGAGCTGTCCTTGAAACAGCACTCCCACTCCAATACTGCCCACGAACTGTAACCGCCCGCGGTCAGCCGGGAGAACACCTGCTTGAAGTCCACCTGCCCGTCGCCCAGCGAACGGAACCGGCCCGGACGCTCCTTCCAGCCCAGGTATCCGCCATAGACACCGGACTTCGCCGACGGCCGGAACTCGGCGTCCTTCACATGGAACGCCTTGATCCGCGACGCGTAAACATCGATGAATCCGATGTAGTCCAGGCACTGCAGAATGAAGTGCGACGGGTCATAGTTGATGTTCACCCGCGCCGAGTTCCCCGTCGCTTCCAGGAACTGCTCAAACGTCGCGCCGTCGTAGAGATCCTCGCCCGGATGCAGCTCATAGGCAAAGTCCACGCCGTGCTCTTCGGCGCAGTCCAGAATCGGCTTCCACCGCTTCGCCAGCTCTTTGAAGCCTTCTTCCACCAGTCCGCCCGGCCGCTGCGGCCACGGATAGATGAACGGCCACATCAACGCCCCGGAAAACGACGGCGTTACCGGCAATCCCAGGTTCGCCGACGCCTTCACCACCAGCTTCAGCTGCTCGGTCGCCCACACGCTCCGCGCCGCCGCGTCTCCCCGCACCTCCGGTGCGGCAAAGATGTCGAACATCTCGTCATAGGCCGGATGCGACGCCACCAGCTGCCCCTGCAGATGGGACGCCAGTTCGGTGATCTCCAGGCCGTTCGTCTGGCCCTTCAGCTCATCGCAATAAGTCTTCGATTCGGCCGCCTTGGCCAAATCCATGATCCGCGTGTCCCACGACGGGAGCTGCACGCCTTTGTAGCCGAGCGACTTCGCCCATGCCGTAATGTTCGGTAGCGAATTGAAGGGCGCGGCATCGCCCATGAACTGTGCCAAAAAGATGGCGGGGCCTTTGATCTGTGACATAGCAGCCTTATCGTATCGCACCCGTCACATGACTGTATTTCAAAACAGCTACCCTGAATGAATCTAGGAGTCTCTCTTGTTTAAACGTCTCTCACTCTGTTGTGCCCTCTTCGCCAGCCTGCTTCTGGCCCAATTCGACACCGCGCAAGTGCTCGGTACCATCCAGGACGCCTCCGGCTCCGCCGTGCCTCAATCCGAGGTGACGCTCACCAACCTCCGCACCGGCGTGCAACAGAAAACCACCGCCGACGCCAATGGCAGCTATCAGTTCGCCAACGTCAAGGCCGGCGAGTACAAGATGGAAGCCACCGCAAAGGGCTTCAAATCGGCCGTTGCCAATAACTTTACCGTCACCGTCAACGCCCGCCAGCGTGTCGATCTCAAACTCGAAGTCGGCGCCACCAGCGAGAGCATCACCATCACCGATGCCGTCGCCGCCCTCGAAACCGACACCTCCTCCCGCGGTACCGTCGTCGGCTCGCAGCAGGTCGTCAACCTCCCCCTCAACGGCCGCGCCTACGCCGATCTCGCCCTGCTCGCCCCCGGCGTCCGCCGCTCCGGTATCGCCGACACCCGTGACGCCTCCTTCAACGTCAACGGCATGCGCAGCTCGCAAAACAACTTTGTCATCGACGGCGTCGACAATAACTCCTACGGCACCTCCAATCAGGGCTTCTCCAATCAGGTCGTCCAGCTCTCCCCGGATGCCGTTCAGGAGTTCCGGCTCGAAACGAACAACTTCTCGGCCGAATTCGGACGCGCCGGTGGTGCGGTGATCAACGCCTCCATCCGCTCCGGTTCCAACCAGTTCCACGGTTCGGTCTACGAGTACCTCCGCAATACCGCGCTGAACGCCACCGGCTTCTTTAAGCCTGTCAGCAACCAGAAGCCCGTCCTCATCCAAAATCAGTTCGGCGCCACCCTCGGCGGTCCCATCGTCAAAGAAAAAATGTTCTTCTTCGCCGATTATGAAGGCTATCGCCGCAACTCCCGCCGCATCACCTTCGCCACCATCCCCACCGCCGACCAGAAAGCCGGCAACGTCGGAATCGCCGTTCGCAACCCCTTCGATGGCGGCCTTTACTCCAACGGCATCATCCCGCCCACGCAGATCACCCGCTGGGCCCGCGAAGTCCTCGCCGGGCTCCCCAATCCCAACGTCGCCGGGCTCGCCAACAACTTCCAAAGCCAGCCCCTCCGGACCGACAAAAACGACAAGGGCGACTTCCGCTACGACCACTACTTCTCCTCCAAGCTCAACGCCTTCGGCCGCTACTCCCATCGCCTGATGGAAAACTTCGAGCCCCCTGCCATTCCCGGACCCTCCGGCGGCGACTCCAACGGCTCCGTCCGCGTGCTCAATAAACAGCTCGCCTTCGGCTCCACCTGGTCCATCAACCCCACCTCCCTCCTCGAATTCCGCTTCGGTTTCTCCATCACCGACGGCGGCAAGTTCCCCGTCTTCGTCGGCGAAGAAACCCTCGCCGGCAAGCTCGGCATCCCCAACGCCCCCACCGACAAACGCTTCACCGGCGGCGTCTACCGCCAGGCCGTCAATGGCTATAGCGCCTTCGGCGTCCAGGATTCCAATCCTCAGTTCCAGAATCCCGACGTCATCAATCCCAAAATCAACTACGTCAAGATGGCCGGCCGCCATTCCCTCAAGGCCGGTTGGGAATTCCAGCGCATCGCCACTGAGATCGACGACTTTAATCCCAAGTCCGGTCGCGACTCCTACTCCGGCCGCTTTTCCCAGATCCCCGGCTCCCCCACCAACAACCTCCAGTTCCTCACGGACTTCTTCTTCGGCGCCCGTAACGCCTACACCCTCAACACCCCCAACATCGTCAACCTCCGCCAGTGGATGAACTTCTTCTACCTCCAGGACGATTTCAAGGTCTCCCGCAAACTCACTCTGAACCTCGGCGTTCGCTACGAGTTCTCAACCCCCCAGTTTGAGAAGGACAACGCCATGACCAACTTCGACCCGGCTACCAACACCACCATCCAGGCCAAGTCCGGCTCCATCGCCGACCGCACCCTCATCCAGCCCGACCGCAACAACTGGGCCCCCCGCCTCGGTATCGCCTACACCCTCTTCCCCAAGACGGTCATCCGCTCTGCCTACGGCGTCAGCTACATCCACTTCAACCGCATGGGCGGCGAGAACCTCCTGGCCTATAACCTGCCTTTCGTTCTTAACCCCACCGTGGATTCGCAACTGCCTCCCACCTCCTCCGGCGGTCTCGCCATCTGCACCAACCAGAGCCAGGGCCCCGGTACCTGTTTCCGCACCACCGAACAGGGCTACCCCAACAACTTCCTCTCCCTCGCCAACATCCGCCAGGTCAATGTCCGGACCAATCACATCGTCCGCGACATCCGCACCGGCTACAACCAGAACTGGCACTTCTCCATTCAGCAGGAACTCGGCAAGAGCTGGCTCCTTGACGTCGGCTACGTCGGCACCAAGGCCTCCAAGCTGATGATCCTCGGCGATCTCAACCAGGCCCGCCCCAACAACGTCGGCGAAAACCTCAGCCTCCAGGCGCGCCGGCCCATCCAGGCCTACGGCTTCATCCAGTCGGCCTTCCCCGGCGGCTACCTGAACTACCATGCCTTCCAGATGAAGGTCGAACGCCGCTTCGCCAGTGGTTTCTACTTCCTCAACTCCTTCACCTGGTCCAAGGCCATCGACAATGCTTCCGGCCACCTCGAAGCCCAGAATGGCGACAACTCCCGCGTCAACTACCTCAATCTGGCGCAGGAAAAAGGCCTCTCCGGCTACGACCAGCCTTTCAATAACACCACCACGATGCTCTGGGATCTCCCCGTCGGCAAAGGTCACAAGTTCGGCGACAACTGGAACAAGGCGGCCGACCTCATCGCCGGCGGCTGGCGCCTCTCCATCATCAACTTCGCCTCCTCCGGCGTACCGGTCAACCTGAACTACGGCCCCGCTGCCAACTTCCAGGTCTCCGGTGCTCCCACCTATCGCCCCAATATCTCCGGTGACCCCCTCATGCCCGAGGGCCAGCGCTCCGCCTCCATGTGGCTCAACCCGGCCACCGTCTCTATCCCCACCGACGTTTCCAAACCCTTCGGCAACGCCGGCCGCAACATCGTCCGCGCCCCGGGCTACCACCAGATGAACTTTGGCCTCCACAAGGACTTCCGCATCACCGAAGCCCAGAAGATCGAGTTCCGCATGGAAGCCTTCAACTTCTTCAACAAAACCAACTTCGGCGCTCCCAACGCCACCCGCTCCAACAACGCGTTCGGGACCATCACTTCCACCCAGCCGGCTCGCGAAATCCAATTCGCGCTCCGCTACGCGTTCTAACCGCGGCAGCCCAACAACCAAACGCAACGGCCCGCCCCTCCCAAGGGGCGGGCCGTTGCTGTCTTACTGCATCATTCGCCCCAGCTTCTGCAGGATCGAAAAACGGCTTGGCCGGTGTGCCTGCCCGGCAACGCCGCCGATCTTCTCCGCCAAGCTCTGGCAACCCCGCCCAAACGGACTGTCCGGCGCCACCAGCCGCGATTCCAGCATCGCGTGCCGGATCCGCCCGTAGTCGTTCGGCAGCGTCGTAAACACCGGCCGGCCCAGCGCTGCCTCGGCATCCTGCGCCGTCAATCCACCCCGCTCAAACCGGTTTAGCACCACATGTACCCGGTCCGCCGGCACTTCGCACTCCTCCAGTTCCCGGCACCGGTACGCCGCCATCTTGATGGATGGCAACTCCGGCGTGCAAACCAGAAACACCCCCCGCGCGTGCCTCACCAGTTCCGCCGTTGCGGAATTTACCACCTCTGGTAAATCCGCCACCAGAAACTCGTACCGGTCCTGCACAAACTGCAGCAACTGATAGTAGTCGCCCCAGGTCGGCAACGCCCCCCGCCGATGCGGGGTCGCCAGCAATAGATCCATCCCCAGCGCTGTCTCCGTGTAGTTCCGCCACGACAACTCCGTCAACTCGCTGGCGTCCTCTACGGCCCCCGTAAACCCGCGTGGCGTGTCCCGGTTGATCAGAATCGAATACACCCCGCTCCGCCGGTCGCACTCCATCAGCAGCACCCTCCGCGCATACTGCCGCGCCATGACCTCGGCCGTATGAATGGCTACCGTCGAACTTCCCCCGCCGGCCTTGGCCGGCAAAAACGCCAGAATGTTCCCGTTGTGAATCGGTCGCGCCCGGTGCAGCGCCTCATAGGCCGCCTGCTCCAACTCTCGCGGCGAGAACGGCTCCCGCAATAGCTCCTGCAGGCCCCCGCGCCGCATCTCCGCCTCTTCCCCCATCGTCCAGTCCCGCCGGTATCCGATCGGTACCGTCCGCGCTCCCCGCCTTCCCATGTCACCCAGCACCGCCGCCACCGTATGCCAGTCCGTCACATCCACCAGCAGCAGATCCGGATCATTTGCGTGGACAGCACGGATCAGCAGGTGTGCGTCCGGTACCTTGGAGGCCCGATACACCAGCCGAAACAACCCGGTATCTTCCAGCAATTGCGCAATGGCCTCTGCGGCCAGCACGCTTGAGGACACTAATGCAACGGTTAGCAACGAGCTGCTCCTGGGGGTATTGTAGTCCTTTCTCACTCACCCGTGTATTCTGCTACTTTGTTGGCATGCGTCTGTTCCCGCTCGCCCTCCTCGCTCTCTCCCTCCACGCCGATGTCCTCCTCCAGGAGTCCGCCTTCCGCCCCCACCCCTTCGGCTGGTCCACCTGGAGCCAGCGCCCTGACTCCATGCCCCGCGCCTATGTCGACCAACTCGTCGGCCGCTCCCAGCCCGGCTCCCTCGCCATCAACGGCGCCTCGAATCCCGCCGCCTATGGCGGTTGGCGCAAAGTCGTCCCCGGCATCAAACCCGGCGAGTGGCTCCGCTTCCAGGCCTCCTACAAAGCCGAAGCCGTCGCCGCCGAAAACTGGCAGGTCATCGCCCGCCTCGATTGGCTCAAGGCCGACGGCAAACGCGCCGGCGAACCCGAATACCTCCCCTGGACTCGCCGCAACGGAGAATGGTCCGACCTCTCCGGCACCGCCCAGGCCCCCGCCAATGCCGACTCCGTCCGCGTCGAACTCTTCCTCGCCAACGCCCCCCAGGGCACCGTCTGGTGGGACAACATCGTCCTCGAACGCATCCCCGCTCCCCCGGCTCGCAAAGTCAACGTCGCCTCCGTCAACCTTCGCCCCCGCAACACCGCTTCCCCCGCTGAAAACGTCGCCCTCTTCATCCAGTCCATAGAAAAATCGGTGCCCGCCAATGCCGATGTCATTCTCCTCCCCGAAGGCATCACCGTCGTCGGCAACAACAAACCCTACACCGAAATCGCCGAGTCCATCCCCGGTCCCACCACCAAAGCCCTCGGCCAGATCGCCAAAGCCCGCCATGCCTACATCGTCGCCGGTATCTATGAACGGGAAGGCGCAACCCTTTATAACACCGCCGTGCTCCTGGACCGCAATGGCGCCGTTGCCGGTAAATACCGCAAGGTCTACCTCCCTCGCGAAGAGGTCGAAAACGGACTCACCCCCGGCATCCACTACCCCGTCTTCCAAACCGATTTCGGCAAGGTCGGCCTCATGATCTGCTACGACGTCTTCTTTGCCGAGCCCGCCCGCGCCCTTGCCAATCAGGGCGCCGACATGATCCTCATGCCTATCTGGGGCGGCGACGAAACCCTCGCCAAAGCCCGCGCCATCGAAAACGGTGTCTTTCTCGTCACCAGCGGCTATGACCACCCCACCTACATCATGGACCCCTATGGCGAACGCCTCTCCCAGGCCCGCGAACAGGGCACCGCCGCCTCCGCCACCATCGACCTGGCCAAAAACTACCGCTGGCAATGGCTCGGCGAAATGCGCACCCGCCGCCTCAAGGAACTCCGCACGGACGTCCCCGTTCCCCAACCCGGCCTCCTCCGCTAGCCCCTGCCGCGCTACCTTGGAAGTAGCGTGCGAGCCCCTCAAAAACCCGAAGTCATGTCCCCGGCCGGCTATTGGCCGCAGCTCCGCGCCGCCATCGAAGCCGGCGCCGACGCCTGCTACTTCGGCCTCAACCACTTCTCCGCCCGCGCCAAGGTCGGCTTCTCCCTCGACGAACTCCCGGAGGTGATGAACACCCTCCACGCCCGCGGTGTCCGCGGCTACCTCACTTTTAATACCCTGGTCTTCGAACACGAAATCGATGCCGCCGCCCACGCCATCGAATCGGTCACCCGCGCCGGTGTCGACGCCCTCATCATCCAGGACATCGGCATCCTCAAAATGGCCCGCCAGATCGCCCCCGATCTCGAAATCCACGCCTCCACCCAAACCTCCATCACCTCCGTCGAAGGTGTCCGGTTTGCTCTCTCCCTCGGCGTCCAGCGCGTCACCCTGGCCCGCGAACTCTCCCTCGAAGAGATCAAAACCATCTACGAGAAAACCGGCGCCGAACTCGAAATCTTCGTCCATGGCGCCCTTTGCGTCGCCTATTCCGGCCAGTGCTTCTCCTCGGAAGCCTGGGGAGGCCGCTCCGCGAATCGCGGCCAGTGCGCCCAAGCCTGCCGTCTTGAATACGAGATGCTCGTCGATGGCCGCGTCGAACCCCTCCACGACGCCCGCTACCTCCTCTCCCCCGGCGACCTCTCCGCCCTCCACCACGTCCCCCAAATCATCGATGCCGGCGTCGCCAGCCTCAAAATCGAGGGCCGCTACAAGGACGCTCCCTACGTCGCCCTCACCACCCGCGCCTACCGCCTCGCCGTCGATGACGCCTGGGCCGGCCGCCCCCTCCAGCAACTCCCCCTCCAGCAACTGCAGCTCGAACAGGTCTACTCCCGCGGCCTCGGCCCCCACTTCCTTACCGGCGTCAATCACCAGTCCGTCGTCCGCGGCCGCGCCCCCCGCCACCGCGGCGTCCACATCGGCTCTGTCGTCAAGGTCTACCCCGCCGCCGTCGCCATCCAGCCCGCCCCTGCCCATCTCATCTCCCCCCTCAAACCCGGCGATGGCCTCGTCTTCGATGCCGCCTACTGGCGCAGCCCCTCCGAACCCGAAGAAGGCGGCCGCCTCTTTGAACTCCTCCCCGAACTCGACGGCACCCTCCTCCTCAAGTTCGCCAACAACGCCATCGACTTCTCTCGCATCCGTACCGGTGACCTCCTCTGGCGCACCCACGATGCCGAACTCGCCCGCGTCGCCCGCCCCTTCCTCGACCCTCCCTCCCCCGTCACCCGCCAACTCGTCAATGTCCACGCCTCCGCCTCTCCCGGCCAGCCCCTCACCCTCCACTGGAGCCTCCACCGCCACCCGGCCAAACAGATCACCATCCAATCGGCGCAACCCCTCCCTCCCGCCGCCAACCGCGCCCTCGACCCCGCCTCCCTCCGCGACCAGCTCGGCCGCCTCGGCAATACCCCCTACGAGCTCAACGAACTGACCACCGAAATCGATGGCCAGCTCTTCGCCCCCCAATCTCTCCTCAACCAGCTCCGCCGCGAAGCCGTCGACGCCCTCCAGGCCCTCCAAACCCAACCCCTCCTACGCGCCATCGCCACGGTTACCCGTCAGCCCCGCCACCACATCCACGCCCCCGCCGCCCCAGCCCTCCACCTCCTTGTTCGCACCCCGGACCAGCTCGACGCCGCCCTCGAACTCGACGTCGCCAGCGTCACCCTCGACTACCTCGATCTCTACGGCCTCCGCCCCTCCGTCGAACGCGCCAAAGCCGAAGGCCGCACCGTCCGCGTCGCCAGCCCCAGAATCCTCAAGCCCGGCGAATCCCGCATCACCCAGTTCCTCGTCAGTCTCGATTGCCCCATCCTCGTCCGCGCCACCGGCATCCTCCATGAGCTTGAAGGCACCGGCCGCACCCTCATCGGTGACTTCAGCCTCAATGCCGCCAACTCCCTCACCGCCGAGGCCTACCTCGAAATGGGCCTCGCCCGCCTCACCCCCACCCACGACCTCAACGCCGCCCAGATCACCGCCCTCGCCCGCCACATCGGCCCGGAGAAGATCGAGGCCATCGCCTACCAGCACCTCCCCGTTTTCCATACCGAACACTGCGTCTTCTGCCGCTTTCTCTCGGAAGGCACTACCCACAAGGATTGCGGCCGCCCCTGCGAGGAGCACCGCGTCGCCCTCCGCGACCGTCAGGGCCGCGCCCACCCCGTCATGGCCGATGTCGGCTGCCGTAACACCGTCTTTGGCGCCGAAGCCCAGGAAGCCAGTGCCCATCTCAATGAGTGGCTCGGCGCCGGCATCCAGCACTTCCGTCTCGAGTTCGTCCACGAAACCGCAAATGACGTCGCCCGCGTCACCAGCGCCTTCCAGGCCGCCCTCCAAGGCGAAATCACCACCAACGACCTGGAACACGTCCTCCGCCGCATCGCTCCGGAGGGCACCACCGAAGGGAGCCTCTTCGTCCCCAAGGACTATTTGACCTTCCCTATCCTCCAGTAAACCGCCGCGACGCAACTCCCCTTCTCCCGCCGCTCCAGTCCGGTCACCACGCCCTCTCTTCCCGCGTAATTGCCGTCCCTGCCCGGCGCGATCCGCCGCCCATTTGGCCCATCTTCCACCTCCACGTTGACGAAAAGGGACCGGCACCCCGCCACCGGAAGCGCCACGCCCTGCGCCGGATCATTCGACAAGTCCCGCACCGCCTTCTGCAGCGGAGCCACCAGCACCGGCCGATCGTTCGGAGCCCGCACGCTCCAGCGCTCGAACGCCGGAAAAACATGGGCCCCGTGCCGCCCGTCCGCGCGATACCAATATGGCCCCCGCGTCTCATAGAGCGTGGTCACATAATGCCCCGGGTCGCTCCACATACTCCCCCAATACTCCTGCACCAGCATCTGCGCACCCCGCCCATCCAGGTCCACCACGTCGTCAATCGACCCATGTGTGTAGCACACGAACGGCACGGGCATTCCATTCTCATCGAACCGGATCGCCATCATCCAGGTCGCCGGCGCGAACCCTGCTCCTCCGGAATAGGCGGTGAAGTAGTAGCTGCCGCCGTCTCCCTTCCACGCTCCCCGTGCCGCGTCGGGCAGCTCCACGCGCCAGCCTCGGCCTGTCACCAGGTACGGCGGCCCTGCGGTGAGAGACAGGTCCGCCGTCCGCACCGGCAAGGGCATCTTCGAGTAGTCCGCCAGCCGCGTCACCTTCGGCCGCCTCGCCAGCTCCGCCTTCGTCAACAACCCGCTCTCCAACCCGAAACACCCCAACACTCCCGCCAGGCAAATCACCGCCCTCATCCCAATACCTCCTCCAACTCCCCCCGCCCCCGAGCCCGCGCCCACTCCACCGGCGTCCACTCCAACACCCCGTCCCGCACGTCCCTCCTCCCTCCCGCCTCCATCGCCGCCCGCGCAAACGCCACCCTCTCTTCGGCAAATACGTGGTTCCCCATCGCCGCAATCTCATGCAGCACCGTCGATCCCCACGGCGTCCACTCCACCGGTGCCCCCGCCCGTTCCAGCAGCATCTGAAATATGGAAAAATACCCCGCCCGTTCCCACTCCAAATGGCACCACGGCCCCACCCAGTGGTTCCAGAAAAACAACGGCTCGCCCAGCATACGGTGCCAACGCAAATCTCCCGCCGGCCAATCCACCCGCTCTAGCGCCAGCCGGAAGATCGCCGCATCCCCTCCCTTCGCCGCCGCTCCCAGCAACTGCTCCGCCACCGGCCCCGACCCGAACCCGTCGTCGGGCAGCGCCCTGTCCCCGTGCTCCTCCAACATCCGCACCGCCAGATCCATCCGCCGGTACAGCCCCGCCATCGATGGATTCGGCCGGCCCCCATACTGAATCAACAACGCGATCATCCGCTCATCCCGCTGCCCGTAGGCCTCCGATAACGGCGTTCCGCTCGCATAGACGGCCCCATTCGCATCCGCCCCCCGCCGTAGCAGCATCTCCGCCATCTCATGCGCCCCTCGCCGAACGCACGCGTAAAGCGGCATCCCCCAACTGTACTCGCCTCCCCCCACGTCTACCCGCGCATCCGGATCCCACCCCGCCTCCAGCAGCAACTCCAGCAAATCCGCCCGTCCGCACTCCACCGCCGCCCGCAGCACCCAACCCTCCTCGTCCCCCGGCACCCCAGGCGTCAGGCCCCGCAAATAGGCGGCATCCCCCTCCCGCACCGCCAGCAACTCCCGTGCCTCCTCCCTCTCGTCCTGTCCCGCCTCCGGGAGCGTCACCGCCCGCAGCAGTTCGACAATCTCCCCATACCCCCGCGCCGCCGCAATCGCCAGCGGAGACGTCTCCCGCCAGTGCCGCCCCACCCCGCGGAACGGATTCGCCCCCGCTGCCAACTCGCGCCGCACCCACTCCACATCCCGCCGCAGCACTGCCATGTGCAGCGCCGTCCGCCCGTAACCGTAATCGCTACGCAACGCCAAGCCGCCCTACGCCATAATCCCCTTCACCACGTGCCCGTGAATATCGGTCAGCCGGAAGTCCCGCCCCGCCTGCCGGAATGTCAGTTTCAAATGGTCCATCCCCAGCAGATGCAGCATCGTCGCATGCAGATCGTGGAAGTGCACCTTATCCGTCACCGCATAGTACCCGTAATCGTCCGTCGACCCATACGTCGTCCCCGCCTTCACCCCGCCCCCGGCCATCCACATCGTGAACGCCTCCGGATTATGATCCCGCCCGTCGGACCCCTGCGCCGTCGGCGTCCGCCCGAACTCCCCGCCCCACAGCACCAGCGTATCCTCCAGCAACCCCCGCGATTTCAGGTCCCGCAACAACCCCGCGATCGGCTTATCCACCTCCCGCGCATTCTGCTCATGGTCCCGCTTCAGCCGCTCATGCTGATCCCACTTGTAGGTGTGGCTCACCTGCACAAACCGCACACCCTTCTCCGAAAACCGCCGCGCCATCAGACACTGCCGCCCGAAGTCTTCCGTGATCGGATCATCCAGCCCGTACAGCTTTCGCGTCGCCTCGCTCTCGTTGCTCAGGTCCTGCAACTCCGGCGCCTCGGTCTGCATCCGGAACGCCAGCTCAAAACTCTCAATCCGCCCTTCCAGCGCCCGGTCCGGCCCCGTCATCTCCAACTGCTTCCGGTTCAGCACCTGGCTGTAGTCGATCTCTTTCCGCTGGATCTCCCGCGGCGTCTCCGTGTTCTGGATGAACGGAATCTTCGCATCCTTCGCCGGAATCCCTACACTCCCAATCGCCGTTCCCGCATACGGCGCCGGCAAAAAGGCCGACCCGAAATTGTTCGCTCCCCCATGGCTCTGCGTCGGGCAGATCGTGATAAACCCGGGCATGTTCTGGTTCTCGCTCCCCAACCCGTAGGTGATCCACGATCCCATGCTCGGCCGCACAAACGTGTCGCTCCCCGTGTGCAACTCCAGCAGCGCCCCCCCATGCCGCGAATTCGACCCCCACATCGACTTGATGAAACACAAATCGTCCACCATCTTCGCCGTCTCCGGGAACAGATCGGACACCCACGCCCCGCTCTGCCCGTACTGCTTGAACGCCCACGGCGACTGCAACAGGTTGAACGTCTCCGCCGAAACCACCTTCCGCTTCTCAAACGGCAGCGGCTTCCCGTGATCCCGCTTCAGCAGCGGTTTGTAGTCGAACGTGTCCACCTGCGACGGTCCCCCGTGCATGAACAGGAAGATCACCCGCTTCGCCTTCGCCGGAAAATGCGGTGCCTTCACCGCCAGCGGCGACGGCGCCGCCGCCTGCAGCATCCCCGCCAGCGCCAGGCTCCCAAACCCCGCGCTCGATACCTGCAGCAACTCCCGCCGCGACAGCGTCTGGTTCAAATACGAATTCCAATGCCGGTTCATGCTATGCCCCTGTTAGTTAATGTAAATGAACTCGTTGGACGCCAGCAGCGACTTGCAGAAACTCTGCCACGCGCTCACCCGGTCGCCCTTCCACGCCGTCTGCATCCGCGCCACAAAGCTCAACGCGTCGTCCACTTCCCCGCCCGTCGCCGGCCGTGTCAGCGCCCGTTCATACGCCTCCCGCACCCGCCCCGCGTCGTCCAGGTCCTTCCGCGCCAGCAATCCCTCCGCCATGATCTTCGAGTGCTTCAGCATCACCGACCCGTTCATCATGAACAGCGCCTGCGGCGCCACCACCGTCGAATCCCGGTCCCCGTTCGATACCGCCGGATCCGGCAGATCAAACGCCGAAAACAGCTGGTACATCGAACTCCGCACCACCGGTATGTACACCGCCCGCACCGGCCGGTCGTAGTCCACGTCCCCGCCCTTCGACGTGTTCGCCACATACTGCCGGTCTTTGTACTTCAGAATGGAGCCACCCGTGACCTCCTTCTTCAATCCCCCCGACACTTCCATAATCCCGTCCCGCACCAGTTCCGCCTCCAGCCGCCGCCGGTTCATCCGCCACAGCAGCGTGTTGTCCGGATCCGCCTCGTTCGCCTTCGCGTTGAACTCGCTCGACATCTGATAGGTGCTCGTCAGCATCATCGTCCGGTGCATCGCCTTCATGCTCCACCCGTTCTTCACCATCTCCACTGCCAGCCAGTCCAGCAGCGCCTGGTTCACCGGTTTCTCTCCCAGCCGGCCGAAATTGTCCACCGTCGGCACAATCCCCCGCCCGAAATGCCACCGCCACATCCGGTTCGCGATCACCCGCGCCGTCAGCGGGTGGTCCGCCTTCGTCATCCATTCAGCCAACTCCAGCCGCCCGCTCCGGTCGCTCGGAATCGTTACCTTGTCCCCGCCCAGCGCCGACAAAAACCGCCGCGGCACCTTCTCCCCCAGCGTCCAGTGGCTCCCCCGCAGATGGATCGCCAGATCGTCGATCTTGTCCCCTTCCTTCACGCCCATCGCCCGCGGATAGTCCGGCGTCGCCGCTTCCAGATCCTTTAACTCCTGATCCAGTCGCGTCAACTGCCCTCGCACCGCCGCCGCGTAGTACCGCCGCGCATTCCCCGGCGCCCGGAACGGCCCGAACTTCTCCACCAGCAACTCATGCAGCGCCTTCAGCCCCGGGTCCGTATTGTCCTTCCCCTTCACCTGCGCCGCTTGAAACAGCCGGTCATACTCGGCCGCCAACGCCTCCGGCGTCTTCCCCGCAAACCCGGCGAACAGCTTCGCCACCGGGGAATTCCACGCCGCCAGCGGCGCATCCGTCCCCTGAATCTCCCACGCATACAACGGCGACGCCACCGCCCCGTCGCTACGCTTCAAGTAATCCACCATCTGCTCCAGAAAGCCGGGGTTCACCCCGAACTCCGCCGCAATCTGTACCACCGTCTTCGGCGCCACCGCCAGCGTATTCTTCGCCACCAGCAGCTTCTCAAAGTACGGGAACCGCGACCCATGCTCCAGCCGGATCGTGTTGACCCCCGCCTTCATCGGAACAATCGCCACATACGTCCACCCGCCCGTCTCCGGCGACGCCTCCCGGTTCTGCACCGGATCGGCCCCCCGCTTCATCCACACCCCGTTCAAGTAAAGGTCCGCCGTCCCCGCGCCTTTCTCCTCTTCCTGTACGTCGATCTGGTAGAGCCCCGCCGCGCCCACCGTGATCTTGTACTCGGCAAAATACGGCCCCTTCCCGTCCTTCGGCGTATTCGTCTTCTTCTTCACCAGCACCCGCGGCACATTCCCCGCGTCGAACGACCCCGCTTCCCGAACAATCGCCCCCGGCGCCATCTCCACCGGCGCTACCTTCACCTCTTCATCCCGCTTCACCCGCGCCGCTGCCAGCAGATACGCCCCCACCCGCTGCTTCGCCGCATCGGTGAGAGTCTTGTTCTGCGCCTTGGTGATCTTCTCAATCTCTTTCTTCTTCGCCTCGATCCGGTCCTCGTGCGCCGCCAGCTTGTCCCGGTCCTCCTTCGGCGCCAGCACGAACTCGTGCCACTTCGCCACTACCTTGAAGTTCTCCATCGTCTTCGAACTCTTGAAGATCCCCGCCATCGCATAGTAATCGGAGTGCGGAATCGGATCGAACTTGTGGTTGTGGCAGCGCGCGCACCCGATCGTCAACCCCATAAACGCCCGCACCGTCGTATCCAATTGTTCGTCGACGATGTCCATCTCCATCTTCACCGGATCATCCTCGGCCAGCATCTTCGCCCCCAGCGTCAGGAATCCCGTCGCCGTCCATCGCTCAATCTGTGTCTTCAGATCGGAGGACGGCATCAGATCCCCCGCCAGCTGTTCCTTTAAGAACTGGTCGAACGGCTTGTCCTGGTTGAACGCCGCAATCACATAATCCCGGTACCGGAACGCGTTCTTGTAAACCAGATTCTCGTCCAGCCCGTTGGAATCGGCATACCGCGCCACGTCCAGCCAGTGTCGCCCCCATCGCTCCCCGTACCGAGGCGAGGCCAGCAGCCGGTCCACCACTTTCGCAAACGCATCCGCCGACGTATCGTCCAAAAACGCCTTCACCTCCGCCGGCGTCGGCGGCAATCCCGTCAAATCATAAGAGGCCCGCCGGATCAGCGTCCGCTTGTCCGTCATCCGTGCCGGCGCCAAACCCTTCGCCTCCAGCCCCGCCAGAATGAACGCGTCAATCGGCGACCGCACCCAGCTGATACTCTTCACCTCCGGCGCCGCTGCCGCCCGCGGCGGCACAAACGCCCAATACTTCTCCACCTTTGCCTGCGAAACCACCGCCTCTTTCCCCCACGGCGCGCCCATCTTCACCCACTCGGCCAGCACCGCGATCTCGGCGTCCTTCATCTTCGGTCCCGGAGGCATCTTCAACGGCCCCGCCGTATGCATCACCACCTGCAGCAACAGGCTCTCGGCAGGCTTACCCGGCACAATCGCCGCGCCCCGCCCGCCTCCCTTCACCGCATGCTCGCGCGAATCCAGCCGCAGCCCGCCCATAATCGGCTGGCTCGTCGCCGCATGGCAGCTCAGACACTTCCCCGCCAGCAGCGGCCGCACGTTCTTCTCAAAAAACGCCGGACCGTCTTCCTGCGCGGCCACCGGCAGTGCCGCCATGATGAAGAAAAGCACATACAGCATGTGCCCGATCTTATCAATTCTCGGGACTAACCTGGACGACTACCTTTCCCTGATTCGACCCGTCGAACAACTTCAGAAACGCTTCCGGCGCGTTTTCCAGCCCCGCCGTCACATCCAGCCGGTACCGTAGCCGCCCCTCCCCGTACCACTTCACCAGATCCCGCACCGCCTCGCCCGCTCGCGGCATGTAATCGGTCACCAGGAAACCCTGCATCTTGAGCCGCTTTACAATTACCTGGAACAAATTGTTCGGGCCCGCCTCCGGCTCCGTCTGGTTGTACCCCGAAATCATCCCGCACACCGGGATCCGCCCGAACAGATTCATCTGGTTCAACACCGTCTCCAGCGTCTTCCCCCCGACATTCTCAAAGTAGATATCGATCCCCTTCGGACACAGCGATTTCAGCGCCTTGTGCAGCGGTTCCGTCTTGTAATTCACCGCCCCGTCAAATCCCAGCTCCTTCGTAATCCACTCACACTTCTCGTCGGACCCCGCGATTCCCACCACCCGGCACCCCTTGATCTTCCCGATCTGCCCCGCCAGCGATCCCACCGCACCCGCCGCCGCCGACACCACAAGCGTCTCCCCCTCTTTCGGCGCCCCGATATCCAGCAGCCCGAAATACGCCGTAAAGCCGATGTGCCCCAGCAATCCCAGCCTGGCCCCCAGCGGCACCGGCAACGCCGGCAGCTTCAACAACGCCCGCCCCTCGTGGACGGAATAAACCTGCCACCCCACCATCCCCTGCACCAGATCCCCCACCGCAAATCCCGCATCCCCCGACGCCGTTACCACCCCCACACCCCCGCCCCGCATTACACTCCCCAATTCCACCGCCGGAATGTAAGTGTCCCGCGACATCCACCCCCGCATCGCCGGATCCAGCGACAAATAGATCGTACGCACCACCACCTGTCTCGGACCCGCCTCCGGTACCGCCGTCTCCCGCCATGTGAAGTCACTTACTTTGGGCAACCCCTCGGGCCGCGCTGTCAATAACCACTGTCCGTTCATATTCGACCACCATCCTAGCCCATCCATGTACTATCATCCTCAAATCATGGTCCCCGAAGACGAAATTGAAGTCCTCTATCGCGACGGCGACCTCCTCCACCTCCGCCATAACTGGCTCCCCGGAAGCTTCCTCTCCATCATCTGCCTCCTCAGCCCGAAACTCTGCCTCCCCCTCCTCCCCATCGCCCTCCTCCTCGCCTTCCTCTCCCGCAACTACACCGAAATCGGCTGTACCGAAGTCTCCATCGTCTGGCACCACCGCCCCCTCCCCTGGGTCCCCGCCCGCTCCCTCTCCGCCGGCGCCATCGCCGCCTTCGTCCTCCACCACTCCTCCTCCCGCCACCACAGCCTCTCCCTCCGCCTCCTCGATGGCTCCGACATCCTCCTTCTTGCCGGCATCCGCGACCCCGCCGAAGTCAATACCGCCGCCCGCCGCCTCTCCCTCCACTTCTCCATCCCCGTCCTCCCCGCCTCTGCGTCCTAGGGCCTAAGGCGTTTTTCCCCTTAGCTTCCAAGCATTCCCTTATCATGCTCCGCCCACCCAATGTCAGTACATTGCGTAGCGCCTTCTAAGGATTCCCACCAATTGGGCTCCGGCCCTCACGTCCCTAGAATCGCTAGTAGTAGCCCCAACCGGATCTAAAAAATGCTCACCACCACCTTCACCACGCGCAACTCCAAGTCTTTCTTCTCGGAGACCGAAGCGGCCCAAGCGCTGGGGATCTCTATCGACCGGTTTCGTGATCTCGTCCGTACCCACATCGCCCAGAATGAAGACGAAGTAAACAACATCGGTGCCACTACCTACCAGGCCTCCGATCTCCTCGTCCTCAAGCTGCTGGCGAAAATCCCCGTTCACAGCTGAACACTTGTTGGCCCCTTACGTCCCGTTATAGACTGTCGGAGTCATGGCGAATCTAGGATTTCTTGGTCTGGGCATCATGGGCTATCCCATGGCCCGTCATTTATTGGAAGCTGGCCACAATGTGGCCCTCTGGAGCCACACGGCCGCGAAAGCCGAGGAACTCGCCGCGAAATTCCCCGGCCTCGGCACCGCCTGTGCCACCCCGAAAGAGGTCGCTGCCGTTAGCGACGTCATCGTCCTGATCGTCGGCGATACCGCCATGTCGGAACAGGTCGTCTTCGGCCCCGATGGCCTCATGGACGCCGCCAAACCCGGCACCGTCATCGTCGACGCCTCCACCGTCGCCTGCTCCTATTCCAAGTCCGCCTCCGCCCGCTGCAAGGAAAAAGGAGTCGAGTTCCTCGACGCTCCCTGCACCGGCTCCAAACCCGGCGCCGAAAATGGCACCCTCACCTTTATGATCGGCGGCGACCAGGCTGTCTTCGAAAAAGTGAAGCCCCTCCTAGAGCCCATGGGCAAGCGCCTCTACTACTGCGGCGGCCCCGGCCTCGGCATGCACGCCAAACTCACCCAGAACCTCATCCTCTCTAACCTGCTCCAGGCGTTTAATGAAGGTCTCGTCCTCGCCACCAAGGCCGGTGTCGACCCCGACCTCATGCTCGATATCCTCGACAACTCCGCCGCCAAGTCCGGCCTCATCGCCTTCAAGGCCCCCTACGTCTTCCGCCGCGACTTCTCCACCAACTTCTCCGTCAAGTGGATGCATAAGGATATCGGCCTCATGCTCGACTCCGGCCGCGACCTCGGCGTCCCCCTCCCCCTCACCTCCCTTACCCACCAGATGTTCCAGGCCGCCATCGCCACCGGCCACGGCGACGAGGACATCTGCTCCACGATCAAGGTCCTCGAAGGCATGACAGGCGTCGAGGTCAAGAAAAAGGACTCTTAAGCCTCTCTCCGTACTGCACTTGCTATTACCGCCGCCGTGGCCCTTCGCGCCCAGCGGCGGTTTTTTTATGCATTTTTCTTCATCTCTTATTTTTCACAGAAAACTCTTGCAATTCCAAAAACCATATACTACTATTGGAATTAAGCCGGGGAGGCAACTCCCACCAAAGCGAGACTAACCTCATAAAGACCCCTGAAGCATCCTCCCCGGCGCCCTTCGGGGTTCCCTATTAGACCACTAGGGACCTAGTCAAGCACTCTCCAGATGTTGGGACCTTTTCCTGCCCCCGTTAAGCAGCTTGCCGAATCTCTTCCAGAGACGGGAATGATATGATTTGGATACGGTTAGAATGCGGACGTTGACAGTTTTAGGCTCCACCGGATCCATTGGGACCAGCACCCTTGACGTCGTCCGCCGCAATCGCGACGCCTACCAAATCTACGCCCTCGTCGCCGGCACCAACGTCGATCTCCTCCTCGATCAGATCCGCGAGTTCCAACCCGCCGTCGTCGTCGTCGCCGATTCCGAAATTCAGGATCGCCTCGCCCTCCGCCTCCCCGAAACCGGCCTTAACCCCCAACTCGGCCACGGCCCCCGCGCCCGCGTCGAAGTCTCCACCGCCCCGGAGGTCGACTTCGTCATGTCCGCCATCGTCGGCGTTGCCGGCCTGGAGGCGACCTATGAGGCCATCGTCCACCGCAAATCCGTCGGCCTCGCCAATAAAGAGACCCTCGTCGCCGGCGGTGCCCTCGTCATGGACGCCGTAAAACACCACGGCACCCAGATGATCCCCGTCGATAGCGAACACAACGGCGCGCACCAGTGCCTCCGCGCCGGCCGCCGCGAAGACGTCTCCAAACTCATCCTCACCGCCTCCGGCGGTCCCTTCCGCAAAACCCCCGCCGAACGCCTCCAGTCGGTCACCGTCGCCGAAGCCCTCAATCACCCCACCTGGAAAATGGGCCGCCGCATCACCATCGATTCGGCCACTCTCATGAATAAAGGGTTCGAAGTCATCGAAGCCTGCTGGCTCTTCGACTTCCACCCCCGCGATGTCGACGTCGTCGTCCACCCCCAGTCCTCCGTCCACGCCATGATCGAGTACAACGATGGCTCCGTCATCGCCCAGGTCTGCGCCACCGATATGCGGATGCCCATCCAGTACGCCCTCACCTACCCCGCCCGCGACCCCGCCCCCGTCCCTCGCATGGACTGGAAAACCGCCCGCGTCTGGGAGTTCGAACCCCCCGATTTCGAAAAGTTCCCCCTGCTGAAACTCGCCTACCAGGCCCAGGAAGCCGGCGGCGCCGCTACGTGTATCTTGAACGCCGCCGACGAGATAGCCGTCGAAGCGTTCCTCGACGAACGCATCCCGTTCCCCGGAATCGCAGAAGTCGTTAGTGAGACACTGGAAAAAGTACCCAATCGCACGCCCCGCTGCGTCGAAGAGGTATTCGAGATCGATCACCTTAGCCGCCATACGGCTCGTCAATTGGTTCACGAAAGGATTCCGGCCGCCCGGAATTAGGAAGTCATGGGAGTCATTAACAATATTTGGTGGATGTTGGTCCTCATCGGGATCATGATCCTCATCCACGAACTGGGCCACTACTGGGCCGCCCGCTGGTTCGACGTCCACGTCGAAGCCTTCAGCTTCGGCTTCGGCCCCCGTCTGTTCGGCTTCCGCCGCGGCGAAACCGACTTCCGCGTCTCCCTCATCCCCTTCGGCGGCTATGTAAAGATGACCGGCGAGCAACCCGGCGAAGACGGCGGCGAAGATCCTCGCGGATTCCTCGCCAAACCCCGCTGGCAACGCATGATCATCGCCTTCGCCGGCCCTGCGATGAATATCATCCTCGCCGTCGGCCTCCTCACCGGTCTTTATATGAACCGCTACCCGAAGGTGGTCGGTTCCGACGGCGCTCCCACCATCGGCTACGTGGAAAAGGACTCCCCCGCCGCCCGCGCCGGCGTCCAGGAATTAGATGTCATCACCGCCATCGACGGCAAACAGAACCCCTCCTGGGAAGAGGTCACCCTCACCGTTGTCGGCGCCGCCAACCGCGAAGTCGCCATGGTCGTCAACCGCGCCGGCCAGCAGATCGTCACCACCCTCACCCCGGAAACTGATGAACACACCGGAGTCGGTGACGCCGGGTGGTACGACCAGCACGAAATCCAGGTCGGAGCCCTCTCCGCCGGCATGGGCGCCGAAAAAGCCGGCATCAAGAGCGGAGACGTCCTCGTCGCCCTCGACGGCGTGCCCCTCCGCTCCACCGCCAAGCTCCATTCGCTCCTAAAAGAAGGAGCCGGCAAGCCCGTCCAGCTCACCTACTCCCGCGACGGCAAACAGACCACGGTGACGGTGGAGCCCAAACTCACCGAACTCGACCCCAAGACCAAGCGCTATCTCCTCGGCGTCCAACTCACCCCGCGCATTACCTTCGTCTCGCTCCCGCTCGGCGAAGCCCTCCGCGAGTCGGTCAAGCAGAACCAGCGCTCGGCCGGTCTGATTCTCCAGTTCCTCCGCGGCATCGTCGAACGCCGCATGTCGCCCAAGTCGCTCGAAGGTCCCATCGGCATCGCCCGCCTCTCTTCGGAAGCGGCCCGCGAAGGCTTCGCCACCTTCATTGGCCTCATGGCCGCCGTTTCCCTGAATCTGGCGATCTTCAATCTCCTCCCCGTCCCCATCCTCGACGGCGGCACCATCCTCATGCTCCTCATCGAAATGGTGATGCGCCGCGATATGAGCCTCCAACTCAAGGAAAACATCTTCAAGCTCGGCTTCGTTTTCCTCATGATGGTGGTGGCGTTCGTCTTGTATAACGACATCTCCAAGCTGCTCCCCAGCTAGGCCGGCCCTCTCTCCGCCGACACGCATAGCCGTCTCGTGGCAAAATGGTCGCCATGATCCGTCTCCTTTTCCTCCTTGCGCTCCCCCTCGCCGCCGCGGAGTTCAAATCGGAAAAGGACTGTCAGATCGGCGCTCCGGTCGCCGACCGCCAGAACCGCCAGGGCAAAATCACCGCCGTTAAGACCACCATGTGTGAAGTCACCTTCCCTGACAACACAAAACGGTCCTATCTTTTCTGGATGCTTCACCCCGCCGGCTCCAGCGCCGAAACCGACGACAAGCTCACCCCCGGCATCTACAAATGTACCGGCAGCCTCAAAATCGAAATCCTCTCGGCCAACACCTATGAAAATGTAGGCAAACGCGGAACCTTTCACATCGAACCCTCCCGCAAAATCGTCTTCGAAAACGGCCCCCTCGCTTCCTACACCGCCAAACTCCTCGCGGGCCCCACGATCGGTCTTAACGCCAACGGCAGTAACTACTTCGGCATCACCTGTCGCCTCCCGCGATAAGATACCCCCATGCGTCCGTTTCTCTTCGCCCTTTTCCTCCTCACCCTCCCCGCCCAACCCGCCAAAATCATCTTCGACACCGACATGGGCAACGACATCGACGATGCCCTCGCCCTCGCCGTCCTCCACTCCCTCCAGTCCCGCGGCGAAGCCGAAATCCTCGCCGTCACCCTCACCAAAGACAACAAGGACGCCGCCCCCTACGTCGACATCCTCAACCACTTCTACGGCCGCCCCAACATCCCTATCGGCATCGTCCACAACGGCAAAACCCCCAAAGACGCCCCCATGATCGCCGTTCCCGTCGCCAACCCCGCCTACCCCCGCCGCCTCAAAAACTACAAGGACGCCCCGGAAGCCGTCCAGCTCATCCGGCAAACCCTCGAAAAACAACCCAACCAATCCGTCACCATCGTCCAAGTTGGCTTCTTCACCAACCTCGCCCGCCTCCTCGATCAACCCGGCGGCAAAGCCCTCATCCAGTCCAAAGTCAAACAACTCGTCCTTATGGCTGGCGCTTTCCCTAACGGCAAAAAGGAATACAACGTCTACATCGACCTCCCCGCCGCCCAAAAAGTCTTTGCCGAATGGCCCACCCCCATCGTCACCTCCGGCTTCGAAATCGGCAACACCATCAAATACCCCGCCATTTCCATCGAAAACGACTTCCGCTACGCCAATCCCCACCCTGTCGCCGAAGCCTACCGCAACTACATGAAGATGCCCTACGACCGCCAAACCTGGGATCTCACCGCCGTCCTCTACGCCGTCCGCCCCAACCGCGGCTACTTCGGCCTCTCCGAAAACGGCACCATCACCACGGATGCCGAAGGCGTCACCACCCACACCCCCAACCCCGCCGCCCGCCAGCAGTACCTCACCGTCTCCCCCGAACAGCGCACCCGCGTCCTGGAAGCCCTCATCCAGCTCGCCTCCGAACCCCCGCACAAATGACCCCGTAATCCCGCCGGCAAACGGGATACAGCTTCTGCTGTATCGTCCACCCGTATCCGGTTGTGATAGATTTCCCCACACTCAAAGACCGAATTGGGTGCCCCTCCGCTCGGGAAGGGCCGGTCGAACCGAATCTTTAGGAGTGTGGTTATGTCACTGCGAGTCATTCGTGGTGGGCTTGGCGTATTGCTGCTTGCGGCGATTTCGCTTCTCGCCCAGTCGGAACGTGGAACCATTACCGGAACGATTCGCGACGCCTCAGGCGCCGTGATCCCCACCGCCAAAATTGTCTTAACGAACACCCAGACCGGGGTCTCGTTCACAGCCCCGTCCAACGCCGACGGCGAATACACCGTCCCCCAACTCCAGGTCGGCGTTTATACCGTTCGCGTCGAAAAGTCCGGCTTCCGGCCCGCCAATATTACCGGACTCGTTCTCAATGCCTCCGCCACCGTCCGCGCCGACGCCACTCTCGAAGTCGGCACCTCCATCCAGGCCGTCGAAGTCTCTGCCAGCGCACTCGCCCTCTCTACGGAAAACGCCAAAACCAGCGTCACCATGAACAACAAACTCGTCGACGAACTCCCTCTCGTCGTCGGCGGCTCCATGCGGTCGCCCTTCAATCTCGCCGCCATTACCCCGGAAGCCAAGGCGCTCGGCGGCGACAACGGCTTCTCGCTCGGCGGCGGCCAGGCCGCCGGCTACGGCACCAATCTCGACGGCGTCTCCGCCAACACCTCTCGTGCCCTCTCCCAGTCCTGGGTCGCCGTCAATGCCCCCTCCATTGAAGCCGTCACCGAGTTCACTGTCGATACCAACGGCTTCAAAGCCGAATTCGGCCAGGCCACCGGCGGCATCATGAGCTTCGCCTCCAAGTCCGGTACCAATGAATTCCACGGCACCGCCTACGACTTCGTCCGCAACGAAAAGTTCGACGCCAACAACTTCTTCAACAACGGACGCGGCATCGGCCGGCCCATCTACAAACAGCACGACTTCGGCGGCTCCGTGGGCGGCCCCGTCTGGATTCCCAAACTCTACAACGGCAAGAACAAGACGTTCTTCTTTACCAGCTATGAAGCCTTCCGCAACCGCGATGGCGCCGCCGGCTCCGTCCGCACCGTCCCCACCGCCGAAATGTACGAAGGCGATTTCCGCAACTGGGTTGACGCCTCCGGCCGCCGCATCCCCATCTATAACCCCACCGCCCAAACCACCGGTGCCAACGGCGCCATCAACCGGCCCCCATTCCCGGACAACGTCATCCCCAAGTCCCTCTTTGACCCGCAAGTGGCCAAGGCCATCGGCGTCTTCCGCAGCGGCCCCACCCCCCTGCCCAATAGCGGCGCCGCCCCGGGTACCCTCAACTACGTCGCCAATAACTACATCATCAACCAGGGCACCGAGGTCCGCCCCAATACCAAAATCAGCGTCAAAGGCGACCACGCCTTCTCCGAAAAAAGCCGCATCTCCGGCTACTACGGCCGCAACCGCACCAGCGTCGTTCCCGGCGCCAACGGCCCCAACACCCTCCCCGGCCTCTTCACCGACTACAACGATACCGTCCGCAACTCCGACGTCTATCGCGGCTCCTGGGACTACGCCATCTCGCCCACCATCTTCAACCACTTCTACGGCGGCGGCAACGATTGGAAAGAAAACCACGACCCGCCCCAGGCCACCATCCGCAGCGGCATCAATTGGAAGGACCGCTTCTGCCTCGGCAACGTCCCCGATTGCAACCAGAACCTCGTCCGCTTCACCTACTCCAATGGCTACACCGCCTGGGGCGGCCCTGCCAATAACGGCTCGGAAAACTTCATCAAAATGTTCGCCGACGATCTCACCATCGTTCGCGGCAAACACACCTACAAGCTCGGCGGCCAGTTCCAGATGCAGTACTACAACGGCTTCGGCCGCCAATGCGTCGCCGGCTGCGTCGGCTTCGATTTCAAACACACCGGCGTTCCCGGCCAGACCAACTTCACCCTCGCCGGCGGCAGCCCCATTGCCTCTCTCCTCCTCGGTCACGCCAACAACGGCTCCATCGACACCATCCGCTACATCGGGCAGCAGTGGCCCTCTTACGCCGGCTTCTTCCAGGACGATTGGCGCGTCCGGCCGAACCTCATGATCAACCTCGGCCTTCGCTGGGAAACCACCCTTCCTCCCACCGGCGAAAACGACCACTGGAGTGACTTCGCTCCGGACCGCCCCAACCCCGGTGCCGGCAACATCCCCGGTGCCCTCATCTACGCCGGCAACTGCAACGGCTGCGAAGGCTCCCGCTCCCTCGCCGATAGCTACTACAAGGCTTTCGGCCCCCGCTTCGGCCTCGCCTACACCTTCAAAGAGAAAACGGTGTTCCGCCTCTCCTATGGCCTCAGCTACGGTAACATCACCACCGTTACCGGCTCCACCCATACCCTCGGCTTCACCCTCACCGACAACCAGGCGGATTCCACCCAGGGCGTCCAGCCCCGCTTCCTCGTCAAGGACGGCCAGCCCGCCCGCCAGTATCCGCCATTCGTCAGCCCCAGCTTCGGCAACGGACGCGCCATGCCCTGGTGGCAGGGGAAGGAAGCGACCCGGCCCCCCGCCTTCCAGAGCTTCAACTTCTCCATCCAGCGCCAGCTCAGCTCCTCCACTGTCGCCGAGATCGCCTACAACGCCAGCCTCGGCAGCCGCCTCCAGGCCGGCCTGCTTGCCTACAATTCCCTCGACCCCAGCGTCCTAACCACCTATGGCCCGGCCCTGTTGAACTCCCGCTTCGACTCCCCGGCAGCCGTCGCCGCAGGCATCCGCGCCCCCTTCCCAACCTTCGGCCAGCTCTGGGGCAGCGCCGCCACCGTCCGCCAGGCGCTCCGCCCCTTCCCCCAGTTCCAGGACATCGATACCCGCTCCGGCGGCGGTGACCACTCCGGCCACTCCACCTATCACTCCCTCATGATCCGCTTCGAGAAACGCTACTCCTCCGGAATCCAGTTCCAGACCTCCTACGTCTTCTCGAAAATCCTCACCGACTCCGATAGCTATTGGGCCGACGATGTTGCCATGAACCACTACAACCGCCGCCTGGAAAAATCCATCGGCGAGTTCGACATCCCCCACAACCTCAAGTTCAGCGCCGTCTACGACCTTCCCTTCGGTAAGGGCAAACGGTTCATGAACCAGAACCCGGCCGCCAACGCCGTCTTCGGCGGATGGCGCGTCTCCGGCATCGCCATCTACTCCTCCGGCCAGCCCCGCGGACTCTCCACCAGCAATGGACTCCCCCTCTTCGCCGGGTCCAATCGCCCCATCATTAGTACCTACGACGGCTGGCGCCCGGCCCCCTCCGGCGACGGTTTCGACCCCGCCAAGGATCGCACCGTCCAGCCCGTCAGCTTCTTCCCCGCCCAGCCTCCCAACGTCATGGGCAACCAGACCCGCCTCAATCCGAAGTTCCGCGACTTCGGCAACTACAACGAGAACATCTCCCTGTCGAAGTCCATCCCCATCAAGGAGTCCATCCGCGTCGACATCCGCATGGAAATGTTCAACGCCTTCAACCGCGTCCGCTTCGGCCTCGGTTCGCTTGGCCTGCAATCAACCACTTTTGGTGTGCTCAGCCAGACCGCCGGGGACCAGGCCAACTCTCCCCGCCAGCTCCAGCTTGCCGCCAAAATCTACTTCTAACCGCCCGCCTCCCCCAATAAAAAACGGGCGCCCCGCAAGGAGCGCCCGTTTTTTTGGAAATCCGCTCTACCACCCCACCGGCTTCCCCTTGTTCTGCTCGTCCAGCCACTTCTGCAGCGGCGCGAAGTAGTCCTTGATCGCCGTCGCATCCATCTCCGGCTTTCCCGTGATCGCCGTCAGCGCCTCCGGCCACGGCCGGCTCAGCCCCATGCTCAGCATCTCGTTCAGCTTCTTCCCCGCCTCCTTCGAGTTGTAAATCGAGCACCGGTGCAGCGGCGTCTTGCACCCCGCCGCCTGGCTCAACGACCGGTGAAACTGGAACTGCAGAATATGCGCCAGGAAATACCGCGTATACGGCACATTTGCCGCCACATGATACTTCGCCGCCGGGTCAAAATCCGCCTCCGTCCGCCCCGCTGCCTCCACACCCTGATACTTCCGCCGCAGCTCCCACCACTTCTGGTTGTAATTCGCCGGAGTAATCTCCCCCGAATACACCTTCCACCTCCATTGGTCGATCATCAGCCCGAACGGCAGGAACGATACCTTCGCCAGCGCCTGCTTCAGCAACAGCCCGATGTCCCCGCTCGGGTCGGTGGCCTTGTCGAGCAATCCCACCTGCACCAGATACTCCGGCGTGATCGATAGCCCGATCGTATCCCCCACCGCCTCATGGAATCCATCGTTTGCCGAATCCCGGAACAGGAATGGCTGCTTCCGGTACGCCCGCTGATAGATGTTGTGCCCCAGTTCGTGGTGGATCACCCCGAACTCCTCCCCCGTAATCTGAATACACATCTTGATCCGCAGGTCTTCGTCATTGTCCACGTCCCACGCCGACGCATGGCATACCACTTCCCGGTCCTGCGGCTTCACAAACAGCGAACGCTGATAGAAGGTCTTCGGCAGCGGATCAAACCCCAGCGATTGGAAAAACCGCTCCCCGTACCGCACCATCTCCAGCTCATCAATCTTCCTCTGCTTCAGAATCGTCGTCAGGTCGAACCCCTTCGGCGCATTCTTCGGTTCCAGAATGTCGTAGATGTTGTCCCAGCTCTGTGCCCACATGTTGCCCAGCAGGTGCGCCGGAATGGGCCCCCGCTCCGGTACCGCCGCCGCGCCGTACTTCTCCCGCAGCCGGTTCCGCACGTACGCATGCAGACTCACATAGAGCGGGCGCACCTGCTCCCACAGCCGGTCCAGCTCTTTCGCAAACGCATCCGGCGGCATGTCGTACTTCGACCGCCACATCGCCCCCATATCCGGAAAGCCCAGCTCTTTGGCGCCTTTGTTCCCCAACTCCACAAACCGCTGATAATCTTTCTTCAGCGGCCGCGCCACCTTGTGCCAGCCCTGCCACACGTCCAGCAACTCCTTCGGGTCCCGGCTGTTGGCCATGATCAGCGTGATGTCCTGCAAATCCAGGCACCGCCCCTTGTCCTGCGGTGCATCCCGGCAGTACTTCCCGGACCCGTACGCCGACTCCATCCGTGCCGTCAGCTGCGTCAGTTCCGTCGCCTCGCTCGCGTTCGCCGGCGTTACCAGCGTCAGCCCGATCTTCAGCAGCTTCATCTTCCGCGCCATCTCCGCCGGCAGCGCCACCTTGTCGAATCGCGTCGCCTTCCGCGCGTACTCTTTCACGATCCCGATAAACTGCTCATTCGCCAGCGCCGCCTGCATCTCGCTGTCCGGATTGATGTAGGTGGACTGCAGCCATTGCGCCCGGCTCAGGAAGTTCGACTGCTTCAGCAGCGTCGCCTCCGCCTCGTCCAGAAACGCCTTCGCCTCTTGCACCGTCTGTGCCGGCAAGGCCACGCTCAACGTCACCAACGCCAATAGAGCTCGCATAGCCCTATTGTCTCCGTTTTTGACTCTCCTCCAACGCGGCTCGCCCCTTTTCCTCCATCCCCGCCGCCGCGTACGCCCGGCTCAGCTGAAAATACAGCGCCCCGTCCGTATCCAGTGCCACCGCCGCCTCCAGATGCGGCACCGCCTCCGCCCCCCGCCCCATCGCCAGTAACGCCCGCCCCAGTGACGCCCGCGCCGGCAACTGCTTCCCCGCCCGCCCCAGCGCCCCGATAGCCTCCTCCGCCTTCCCCTGCTGCAACAAACAGTCCCCCTTCAAGAACCACAACACCTCGGAGTCCGGCTCATGCACCAGCAGCCGCTCCAGCGTGTTCAACGCCTCCAGATACTCCCCCGCCGCATACAGCGACGCCGCCAACTCCCGCTCCGTATCCCGGTCCCGCGGGTCAAACGCCAGCGCCAGCCGCCACTCCGCCACCGCCTCTTTATGCTTCTCCTGTGCCCGCAGCGTCTCGGCCTTAATCTTGTGCAACTGCGGATTATCCGGCAACGCCCCCAACTGCGTGAACGCCTTCCGCGCCCCTTCGTCGAACGCCGCAATCTCCTTCGCCAGCGCCTCCGCCCGCACCGGACCCGCCGCTCTTCCCCGTGCCTGTTCCTCCAGCGCCGCCGCTGCCTTCATCCGCTGCTGCTTCCGCCGTACCTCCGCAGTCACCAGCAAAAACGCCCGCGACTCCGGAAACTGCTTCGCCAGCTCCCGGAACGCCGCCCCCGCCGCAGCTTCATTCGCCCGCCCCAACACATACCACGCCCCCGCGTCCCCCGGTTCCAGCTTCGTCAACGCCGCCAACTGCCCCACCGCCAGCTTCGGCTGCCCGCTCTGCAGATACGCCTCCGCCAGTAACCGCCGCCCCTGCCCCTCGTTCGGTTTCATCGCCACCGCCCGCGTCAACGGCGCCACCGCTTTCCCCGCCTGCCCCAGCCGCAGCAGCGACGTCCCCAGCAGCGCCTGCGCCGGAAACGCCTGCGGCATCGCCGCCGCCGCCACCCCCAACGGCCCGATCGCTTCTTTATCCCGTCCCGCCATGTGCAGCGCAATCCCCAGGTTCAGCTTCCATCCCGGATTCCCCGGTGACTGCTTCACCAGCTGCTCATAGAGCCCCGCCGCCCCGCCAAAATCCCCCGCCGCCATCCGTGCCTGCGCATCGGCCGCCAGACGCGCTTCCTGCCCCCATACCCCCAAAAACAAAACGGGCGCCAGCCGAAGCCAGCGCCCGAGTTTGGTTGCGTTGATCAACCTACCAGTTTAGAACGCCACGCGGACACCAAAACGGATCTGGCGCTCGCTCAGCAGGTTCGTGCCCGTTACCAGCCCGAAGTTCCCGCCATCGACGTTGTTGCCCGGATTCGAGAACCACGGCGTGTTCGTCAGGTTCTGCGCTTCCGCGCGGAACTGCACGTTCAACTTCTCCGTGATTTCGAAGTTCTTGAGCAGGTTGAAGTCCAGCCCGGCGCGGCCCGGTCCGCGGAAGCGGTTCCGGCCGGTCGTGCCAAAACGGATCGGCGAGCTCGCCGTCGGAATCGGGGTCGCAAAGTTCGAAGCCGCAAAGTACGGAGTGTTCGTGCCCTTGCCGTTTAAGTACTTGAACTCGCCGATCTGGTCGGCCGTCTGCTGGTTGCCGGCGGAAGCCAGACGAGTCCCGTCCGCCACCATCGTGAACGGCGTGCCGGAGAAGGCGTAGTAGATACCGCCCGCCTGCCAGCCGCCCAACACCAGGTTCGCCGCCTTGCTCGCCGTGTTCATCAGCGCCTTACCCTTGCCAACCGGCAACTGGTACAGGAAGCCCAACTGGAACACCTGCGTACGGTCATAGCCCGCCGGAGCGCTGTTCCGGTTGATCACCGGTCCCCAGTTCCAGATCGTGCTCACCCAGCCGTCTTCGTCGGTCATGTTGATCGCCTTCGACCACGTGTAGGCGCCCTGAATGAACAGGTCCTTCGTCACGTTCCCGCGCAGCGAGCTCTGCAGCCCGTGATAGTGCGAACTCATCCAGCCATCCCACATGTTGATCGCGATACCGCGGCCAAACGTGGCAAAGTACGGACGGCCGGCGTTGCCCAGCCCGGGAGCGTTCGAGTTCACGTCCCGGTCGCCCAGCACGTTCGTCGACTTCGTTCCCACATAGCCCACTGAACCGTTCAGGTTCTTGCCCAGCCGGCGCTCAATCGTGAAATTCCACGACTGCACACCACCGCGCTTGATCTCGCCCCACGGGCTGCGCATCGCCACCGTGTTCGGCAGCGCCACGATACCCGTCGAAAGATCCGGTCCCTGAATGGCCGGAATACCGGTCGCCAGCGAACCAAACGGAATGTTTGCCGTGTTGCCCTGGAACGTCGCCGCAACCGTCAGCGGGTAGAAGCCGCGCATCGGCCGCGAGAACGGCAGCGGGTCGATCGTCATCCCATAACCAGTACGGATCACCGTGCTGTCGTTCACACGGATCGCCAAACCAAGGCGCGGCGCCAGGAACAGCGGGGCCACGCTGATGCCGGGGTTCGTCGGGATCGGACCGCGTCCGCCCAGCGTTACCCGCATTGTCGAGAGGTCCAGGCGCTCGATGCCCTTGCCGTCTCCGCGGTTCAGCAGCGGATATGCCTCGGCACGAACGCCCATGTTGAACGTCACGTTCCGGTTGATCTGCCACCGGTCACGAATGTACCAGCCAAACTGCCATTCCCGCGTCGACATGATCTCGTACTGCAGCGACTTCGACATGTTCGTCGGCAGCCCCAGCAGCATCTGCGCAAACGCGTTCGCCAGCGTCGGCGCCGCTCCGCCCGTCAACGAGGCCACGCCGCCGCCGAAATTGATCTCGCCGCGCGGATTGGCCGTCTCCGGCTGCCAGTGCGTCATCGAGTGCCGCACCGAGTCGAAACCCATCCGGATTTCATGCGCCGACTTGATGATCGAAAGGTTCGTCGTAAACGTGTAGCTGCGCTCGGCGCGTTCCAACGGCATCCACGTCGCCGTCTGGCCCCACGAGCTCAACCCCGTGAACGAAAACACCGGCAAGCCGCTCTGCCGCGGATCCGGCCCGTTCGTACCCGGAATACGGAACACGTCCGAACCCCAGTTCTTGCCGAAGTCATCGCCCGCCGCCGTCTGGTCCATCCGGGTCATGCCCCAGGTGGCGTCCCACAGCATCGTCGGGCTGATCGTGTAATTGGTGCCGATCGTCGCCAGATACTGGTTCGTATCGCCCAGACCCGGATCGCCCGAGCCCGGAATGCCGGCGCCGCCGGCCTGTCCCAACCCGAACCGGCCGCCCGAAAGCGCCGTCAGCATCGAGTACTTCACGAACATCGTGTGCTTCTCGTTCCGGTTCCAGTTCAGCTTGCCGTCATAGTTGTTCCGGTTCAGCTGCCCGCTGCCCGTCGCAAAGTAGTTGTTCGCAATCGTTCCGTTCGTCGCATTGGCCGTGAAGCCCGTGCCGCCCGTGTTGTTCGGGTTCGGCACCAGCGCCAGATACGCCAACGCCTGCGGGCTGAAAAGATTCGAAGGAACCCGGTTCCCGGCAAAAGGCTGACGTCCCGTCCCGTCCGGATTGCCGGTCCTCGGGTCGTAGATAACTCCCTGTCCGTTCGTCCCGATCCGCCCCGAGAAATCGCCCGCGCGCATCGCCGCGTCCGGAACCGTGTACTGGCCCTGACCGCCCGTCGTCTGCCGCGTGATTTCCGTGTGGCCGAACCAGAACAGCTTGTTCTTGATGATCGCCCCGCCCAACTTGCCGCCGAAGATGTTCAGCTTGTAGTCGGCATTCGGTACGCCAATGGCCTGGAAGTAGCTGCGCGACTTCAGGCCTTCATTCTCGTGATACTCCCACGCCGCGCCGTGCAACTGGTTCGTCCCGCTCACCGACGCAACCGTCATCGCCGCGCCGCCTGCCATGCCCTGCTCCGCGTCGAACGAGGAGGTCGTGATATTGACGTTCTCCACCGTTTCCGCCGGGGCCACGTAGGCCACGTGATGCGGCAGCCAGATATTGATATTCGTCGCGCCGTCCAGGCGCGTCACATTGTTGTTGGTCGCCGTGCCGTTCACAAACGAGCGCAACGCGCGCCCGGGCGTGTCCGTCGCCGAATTCTGCGTCGCCGCCGGCGTCGCGCCAGGCACCAGGTTGATCAGCGCCTGATAGTTCCGGTACTGGTTCAACGGCAGTTCCGTCACAACCTTCGAAGTGATTTCCGACTTCGTGTCGCTCCGGTCCGTCTGCAACTGCACCGCCGAAGCTTCCACGGTCACCTGTTCGGTTACCGCGCCCACTTCCAGCTTCCCGTTCACGCGCGCCGTGGTGTTCACCGTCAGCACGACGCCTTCCCGGGTCAGGCCCTTAAAGCCGTTCGCCGTGATCTTCACCGTATAGGTGCCGATCGGGACGCTGGGAATCGAATAGTTACCGGATACGTCCGTCGTCGTTTCACGCGTGAAGCCGGTCGCTTTCTCCGTGACGGTCACTTTCACGTTCGGGACCACCGCGCCGGTAGCATCTTCCACCGTACCGATGATCGTTCCATACAACACCTGCGCGGCCGCCGGAATCGCGTAGATTCCCAGCAAACCGGCAAAAACCAGCAGAGCCAAACGCCCTCGCCAGTGTTTCATTTGAGCCATGCTCATGTACAACCCCCTTAAACGGATAGGGATAACCCTGTGTACCAGTTAAAACACCCCCGCCTGCCCATGTCAAATCGGTAAACCGAGTGCTTTTACTCACCGGGTGGGGTATTTCACCCGAGCCCCGGTCCCGTTCGCCCCAAATGGTACAAAGATCAACCCTCTCCCGATGGGGCTCCACGTGCTCTTTATTCCCCTTAAGGAGCTCATCCCATGAGAACCTCTTCCACCCGGCTCGGGCTCGCCCTGCTGGCGGTGTCCGCCCCTCTTTTCGCCCAAATTCCCGCTATTGCCCCCAACGGTGTCCTCAATGCGGCGGACTATACCCGCGATATCGCCCCCGGCGCCATGGTCGCCGTATTCGGCACCAATCTCGCCCCCCGCACTACCGCTGCCTCCTCCGTCCCGCTCCCCCGCTCCCTGGAAGGCGTCGCTGTGGAGGTCATGCCTCCGGCCGGCGCCTGGACCGCCGTCCCCCTCTACTTCGTCTCCCCGGCACAAATTAACATCCAGTTGCCCTTCCTCACCGCTTCCACCCTCCAAATCCGCGTCCGCACCGCCGCCGGCACCGGCGCCCCCGCCACCCTCTCCCTCTCTCCCCGCGCCCCCCGTATCTTCACCCGCTCCATGGACGGCAAAGGCGAACCCACCCTCTTCCACTCCCGCGACTTCTCCTGGGTCTCCGCCGCCGCTCCCGCCGTTCCCGGGGAATACCTCGTTCTCCTCCTCACCGGCCTCGGCGCCGTCTCCCCCGCCAAGGACGCCGGTGCCCCCGGCGGCGATAACGGCGCCAATGGCCCTCTCAACGCCGTCACCGAGCCTGTCACCGTCTCCTTCGGCGGCCTCTCCTCCCCCGCCGCCTTCGCCGGCTTGATGCCCGGCTTCCCCGGCGTCTACCAGGTCAACTTCCAGGTGCCCGACGGCATCCCCGCCGGCGCCCAAACCCTCCAGGTCCGCACCGGCACCGTCGCCTCCCAACTCAACGTAGCCGCCTCCTGCGCCCGCTTCGCCCCCGGTGCCATTACCGCCACCCTCACCCCCGCCGGCGGCACCCTCTCCGCTCCCGGCGCCACCGTCCAGGTCGCCCCCGGTGTCTTCTCCGAACCCTCCACCCTCGCCCTCGCCCCTCTCCCCGCCGCGGCCACCCCGGTCGATTCCTGGCGCGCCAGCCCCGTCTTCCAACTCTCCGGCCTCCCCGCTACCCTCAACGCCCCCGTCACCCTGACCTTCGACCTCTCCTCCCGCCAACCCGCCGGCGAAACCCTCGTCGCCCTCGCCAGCGGCCCCGGCGTCCGCGGCGCCGGCCTCGAGTTCCTGGAAGCCACCGTCAGCGGCTCCCAGGCCACCGTTACCCTCCCCGCCAATCCCGGCCCCGATACCCCCAAATCCCTCGCCGCCCCACGCACCGCCTCCGGCCCCGAAGTCTCCCTCTACGTCATGACCTTCTTCCAGCGCGAAGCCGCCGGCGACTTCCTCCTCTTCTACCCCTCCAGCCAACTCCAGTCCGCCGATGTCGCCGCCGTCGCCGCCGTCCTCCAGCAAACCAAGTCCCAGCTCACCTCCCTCGGCCTCAACTGGGATCGCCGCACCCGCTGGCCCCTCCGCGTCGTCATCTACCCCTTCACCGGCGCCGACGCCGACAAATGGGGCATGGCCGAACCCTCCATCCTCGGCCTTAACTACCATTCCATCTCCCTGAATGCCAATAAACTCGCCGCCGGCGTCTCTACCGAGTTCAAAGCCACCGCCGGCCACGAACTCTTCCATATCCTCCAGAACCTCTACGATCCCCGCGACGCCCTCCGCATCGCCAAGTCCCCTGGCCCCTGGCTCTGGTTCCAGGAAGCCGCCTCCACCTGGTTTGAACCCATCGCCACCGGCGACCCCTCCACCGTCCCTTCCACCGTCCGCCAGAACAACTATTCCTTCCTCACACAGCACGGCCTCGAATTCCAGCCCGGTGACCCCGCCGCTGTCCAAAGCCACGGCTACGGCGCCGCCCTCTTCCTCCACTTCCTCTCCGGCCGCGCCGGCGGCAACGCCGTCGTCGGCAGCATCCTCAAGGAAGGGCTCCAGCGCGCCCCGGGAATCCTCGCGGATTCCGCCCGCTGGCCCGTCGAAGGCGCCGCCTCCGTCCTCTCCGGCATGCTCGCCGAACACTGGCGCAACTTCGTCACCGCCTACACCGAAGGCAACCTCTACGGCGGCTCCTTCCCCTCCCATGGCGAAGTCCTCAGCCAGCTTACCGGCCGCCATACCTTTACCGACGAAACCACCGCCGGCACCACCTTCTCCTGGCCCGCCCCCGCCCTCTCCGCCGCCTTCTACCTTGTCCGCGTGCAGGCCTGGCCCAAAGACGTCAAAATGACCGTCTCCCTCGCCGACCCCGGCGGCGAAGCCGAACTCTCCGTCTACCGCGCCAAAGGCGATACCTGGACCCTCGTCACCCGCCTCCGCGCCGGCGAGTTTGACTTCCCCAAACCCGAAGAACTCGCCGCCAACGGCGAATCCCTCCTCCTCGCCGTCGCCAATGCCAATGGCTCCGGCCGCTATACCTCCTCCACCTCTCTCCAGATCGGCGTCAACAAGGCCGTCGAAAGCATCCTCCCCCTCCTCCAGAAAACCGTCCGCTTCAAGAACCAGATCAACGCCATCTTCGTCCGCACGGGCGATCCTACCCCCCAGCCCAGCCTCATGGGGACCTTCTTTATGCTCTCCGGCCTCTCCTGGAAGGGCGCCACCTTCACCGGCGTCGCCGATGACTCCGCCCTCGTCACCTCCGGCGAACCCCCCTTCCAAACCACCCTCACCGGCACCGTCTCCCCCGATGGCCTGACGATCACTAACGCCCACTTCAAACGCTACCGCTTCATGGATGTCCAACGCCCCGATTCCACCGGCCGCGTCTTCCGCTACTACTCGGAAGAGACCTATGAGTGGGATACCTCCGCCCTTCCCATCGTCGTCCCCTCCCGCGGCTTCACCGCCACCACCTCAGCCTTTACCTATCAGGCCAAAGGCGCCGCCGCCGGAGCCTCCTTCAGCGGCTTTGTCTGCACCAAACTCTTCTACAACGGCCTCGCCAGCGAGTTCAGTGCCTCCAAAGTGCAGACCATCAACTGCACGGTTTCCTTCCCGGCCGAGGAACGCTACTTCAACGAGATCAACTTCAGCCGGTGACCCCTCCCCCGCATTTGTTAGACTTTCCTACACGGACACATGCGGCAAGAGGTCACTCGGTTACTGGTTGAATGGCGCGAGGGCAATCGCGCCGCGCTCGATGCGCTCCTCCCGGTCGTTTACGACGAGCTCCGCAGGCTCGCCGAAAGCTATATCGCCCGTGAGCGCTCCGGCCACACCCTCCAGCCTACCGCCCTCGTTCATGAGGCCTATGTCCGCCTCATCGGCCAGGACATCCCCGACTTCCAGAACCGCGCCCACTTCTTCGGCGTCGCCGCTCACCTCATGCGCCAGGTCCTGGTCGACTCGGCCCGCAAGTTCCGGGCCGGCAAACGCGGCGGCGGCAACAAGGTCTCCCTCGATGGCATGGGCATCGACATCGGCGACCCCTCCGTCAACTCGCCCTTTCTCGCCCTCGACGAAGCCCTTCAGCAGCTCGAAAAACTCGACCCGCGTAAGGGCAAAATTCTGGAAATGAAGTACTTCGGCGGCCTCACCCTCGATGAGATTGTCGAAGCGACAGGAGTGTCGAAGGCTACTGTCAGCCGGGATCTCCGCTCCGCGGAAGCCTGGATTCGGGTCCAACTTACCTCAGGGGAAAAATGACCCCGGAGCGCTTCGCCCGTGTCGATGAGCTCTTTAACGCGGCCCTCGACCTGCCCGCGAACGAACGCCACTCCTTTCTGGAACGCGAGTGTACCGGCGATCCGGAGATGTTGCTCGAGGTCCGCGCCATGGTCGATGCCGACGCCGACCCCGGCGCCACCATCGATAGCGCCATGGTCGCCGGCGCCGAAGCCTGGGCCATTGCCACGGAGGAACAGGCTATCGGCCAGCGCCTCGGCCCCTACCGCCTCACCGGCTTCCTCGGCCGCGGCGGCATGGGCGCCGTCTTCCGCGCCGTCCGCGACGACTCCGCCTTCGAAAAGGAGGTCGCCATCAAGCTCCTCCGCGGCGGCCTCGACTCCCGCTCCGTCCTCCGCCGCTTTGAACAGGAACGCCAGATCCTCGCCCGCCTCGAACACCCCCATATCGCCCGCCTCCTCGATGGCGGCACCGGCGCCAATGGCATGCCCTACCTTGTCATGGAGTTCGTCGAGGACGGGGTCACCGTTACCGAGCACTGCACCGAAGCCGCTCTCCCTCTCGAACGCCGCCTGCTGCTCTTCCTGGACATCTGCTCGGCCGTCGGCTACGCCCACCAGAGCCTCATCGTTCACCGCGACCTGAAACCCGGCAACATCCTCGTCGATAAGTCCGGCTCGGTCAAACTCCTCGACTTCGGCATCGCCCGCGTCCTCTCCGACACCGCCGACCAGACCGTCACCGTCGCCGGTGCCCAGATGCTCACCCCGGAGTACGCCAGCCCCGAACAGGTCCGCGGCGAACCGGTCACCACCGCCACCGACGTCTACTCCCTCGGCATCATCCTCTATGAGCTTCTAACCGGCCGCAAGGCGCAGGCCATCGAGGAAACCTCCCTCGCCGGTATCGCCAGGGCCGTCTGCGAAACCATCCCCGTCCGTCCCAGCCAGGCCGCCGACCCGAACGGACTCATCCGCGGCCGCGACCTCCGCGGCGATCTCGACAACATCGTCCTCAAAGCCCTCCACAAGGACCGCGACCGCCGCTACCCCAGCGTCGAACAGTTCGCCGAGGACATCCGCTCCTACCTCCAGGGCATGCCCGTCAAGGCCCGCCCCGACTCCTTCGGCTACCGCACCTCCAAGTTCTTCCGCCGCAACCGCGTCTCGGTCGCCCTCGGTACCGCCGCCCTCCTGATGCTCTCCGCCAGCACCTTCCTCCTCTGGCGTCAGGTCCAGGCTACCCAGAGCCGTTTTGCCCAGGTCCGCCACCTCTCCAACGCCTTCCTCTTTGAGTTCCACGACGCCATCGCCCCCCTCCCCGGCTCCACCCAGGCCCGCAAACTCGTGGTCGAAAAGGGCCTCCAATACCTGGAGGCCCTCGCCGCCGACTCTGTCAATGACTCCCAACTCGCCCGCGAAGTCGGCCTTGGCTACCTCCGCGTTGGCGACGTCCAGGGCGATCCCCTCGGCAGCAATATTGGCGACACCAAAGGAGCCCTGGAAAGCTACCGCAAAAGCGTCCAACTGCTGGACCGCGCCTGGCGCGAAGAGGGCCGTACCCCGGCCGGCCGCCGCAACCTCCAGACCGCCTTCCACAAACTCGCCTCCGCCCAGCGCATCGGCAACGATTCCAAGGGCGCGCTGGAGTCCTTCCGGCGATCCCTCGTCCATGGCGAAGAGTTCCTCAAAAGCACCCCGGGAGATGTGGAGTCCATGCGGATGCTGGCCCGCACCCACGACCAGATCGGCCGCATGGTCATGAACGTCGGCATCGACGAGGCCCTCGCCCAGGCCAGGCGCGCCGTCGAAATCCGCGAAGAGCTCAATTTCAATGGCGTCGGCGACCGCAAAGCACTCTCCGAATTGGGCTCCAGCTACGCCACGCTCGGGCTGGTCCTCGCTCGCATGGGAAAAACCGGCGAAGCCCTGGGGGCCTACCAGAAGAGCCTTGTCTTGCAGGAGCGCCTGCTGACCACCCGGATGGACGATGTCTCCCAGCACCGCACGGTCATGATCGCCATGAGCCATGTCGGTGACACCCTCGGCAACCCGAACATGCTCAACCTCGGGAAGTTCAAGGACGCCGCCGCTACCTACGAAAAGGTAGTCGAGAAAGGCCGCTGGCTGGTGGCCGTCGACCCGAGCGACAAAAAAGCCCAGGTCGATCTCTCCTTCGGCCTCCTCCGCTGGGCCAATACCCTGCGCGCCGCCGGCGACCGCGCCGCGGCGCTCCGTGCCATGGAAGAGGCCAGAACCCTCCTCCGCCGGTTGACAGCGGAGGATCCCGGGAACGCCCGGCTCGGCCAGAATCTGGCCTCCCTCCTCTACTCGTTTGCCGAGGTATACGAGGACGCAAAGCAGTGGGACCGGGCGATCGCCGGCGCCAACGAGGCCATCGCCATGTCGCGCGCATTGCTGAAGGAAGATCCCAGTGACGCCGGGTCGTCGCGACTCGTCCTCACCGCGCTCTCCCGCCTGCCGGATTGGTATGCCGCCACGGGTCGGAAAGAGGAGGCGGCGAAGACCGCCGGCGAGGCGGGACGCCTGGCCCAGGCCGCCATCTTCACCAAGAGCAAAGAACCCCGGGTTCGTTTCCTCGCCGCCCGCTCGTTCGAGGTCGCTGCCCAGTACGAACTGGCACTGAGCAAGGACTGGACCGCCCGGGCGGAAGCCGAATGGGCCGCCATGGAGAAGGAAGGCCTGCTCGTCCAGGGCCTCCAGGCCGAACGCGACGCCTTCCGCAAACGCCTGGCCGCCGCCCGCCGTTAACTCCATTTCCTTGACGTGCCCCCGTCCCGGATATCGCAATTACCGGGCATGAAGCACCTCTCTCTCCAATTCCTGCTCGCCCTGGCCGCCGCCGGCCAAACCCCCTACAGCCGCGTCGCCGGCGGCAACCCCGGACCTCTCTCCGGCCATGGTGTTCCGGCTACCACCGCTGTCCTCTGGACCGTCGAAGGCCTCGCCACCGACGCCGCCGGCAACCTCTTTATCTCCCAGGCCGTCACCGGCGCCGGCGGCGGCCTCGTTCGCCGCGTCGACTCCGCCGGCATCATCACCACCTTCGCCAGCGGCAGCGAGTTCTTCTATGTCAACGGCCTCGCCTTCGATACCGCCGGTAACCTCCTCGTCGGCGACTTCAACGCCCGCCGCATCATCCGTGTCAACTCCAACGGGACCGTGACCGTCCTCGCCGGCGGCGGTAACGGCACCGGCAACGGCCCCGGCCCCTCGCTCAGCCTCGGCCGTATCGGCCGCCTTGCCGTCGACCGCGCCAACAACGTCTACTTCACCGACAACGAGCGCAGCCTCGTCCGCCGCCTTAGCCCGGACGGCATCGTCACCACCATCGCCGGCGGCGGCCCCGTACCCCCCACCGGCGCCGAGTTCCCCTCCCCCGACGGCACTCCCGCCCTCCAGGCCCGCCTCACCGGCCCCAACGGCATCGCCGTCACCCCCGCCGGCAAGGTCTACTTCACCGACGGACCGCAAGGCCGCGCCGTCCGCACCATCGCTCCCAACGGCACCCTCCAGACCGTCGCCGGCCGCATCGACGTCTTCGGCGGCGCCACCTGTGACAACCCTCCCGCCGGCGCCGCCGTCGGCGCCCTGTTCTGCGAGGTCAGCGACCTCGCCATCGAAGGCTCCGGCAAGCTCTACATCACCGGCCGCTTCCGCGCCGGCTTCACCGAACACGCCTTCGTCAACCGCATCGACCCCGCTACCAATCAGTACCAGCCCCTCGTCGCCGTTGCCGGCGAAAACGGCCGCGGCGTCACCGTCGACCGCGCCGGCAACATCTACTTCAGCACCTGGAACAACAACAACACCGTCTACCGCATCCCCGGGCCGGCTTTCACGCAACTGGGTGTTCAGGAGACCATCCCCCGCCGCTATACCGGCGCCAGCCCGGCCATGTCGTTCACCTTCAACCACCCCGGCGGGGTCAGTCAACTCGGCGTCGTCAACGCCCTCATCAACACTGCCCTCGATGGCGACCGCGCCTGCTACGTTGCCTACTCCCGCCCCCTGAACGTGCTCTATCTGGTCAATGACGATGGCCCCGCCTCAGGCCTCAGCGCCGGCCTCACCCCCGGCGGCGCCGGCGCCGCCGCCAACAGCCAGTGCAGCCTCAACGCCGCCGATCTGGCCATCTGGGAGTCCGGCAACTCGCTCACCCTCACCATGCGTCCCACTTTCACCGGTACCTTCCGGGGCAGCCGCAACATCTATCTGGCGGCCCGGTCCGTTACCGAAGCCAACTCCGGTTGGTCGCTGGTCAGTACGGTGGATGCCGGCGCCGAGGCGGCCATCGCCTATCCCCGGGCCGAAGCCATCTCCCCGAACACCATCAACTCCGCCGCCGACACCGTGGTGGCCGTCTTCGACCATAGCTCCGCCGCCTCCGGCATCCAGACCGCCTGGCTGCTGATCAATACGGCGGTGGATGGCCGCCAGGCCTGTTATGTGGCCTACTACCAGCCCGGCAATATGCTCTACCTGATCCCGGATAACGGGGACGGCACGCTGGCCACGGCCATGCCGCTGGCTGGCAACGGGGTTTTGGAGAACGCGCAGTGCCGGATCGAGGCCGCCGGCTCGGCCGCCTCGGCCAGCGGGAACCGGCTCACGCTGCAGTTGAACGTCACCACGAAGGCCGGGTTCGCCGGGCCGAAGGGCATCTGGGGCGCGGCCCAGACCACCACTGGGGTCACGGCCGGCTGGCGTTCGCTGGGGGTGTGGCGGGTACCGTAGCCGCCAGTTCCCGCAGCCGGCGGGCCCGGGCGGAGTCCGCCGGCAACAGGGCGCCATAGGCCTCCAGTGCCTGGCGCGCCAGCGCCCGGGCCCGCCCCGCGTCCGCCGGCGCGGCGCACTCGGCCTCAAAGAAGAGGCGGTTACCCCGCCAGTCGTTGGGTAGCTGGCCGCCGGTAAGGCTGTCCACCTCGCGGTAAAGGGCGGCCGACTCCGCGCAGGCCCGCCGGCGGGCCTGCACCTCGGCGCCATCGGCCAGCAGCATCCAATACGACGGCCCCGCCTCAGCCTTCCTCCCCCGCGCCGCTGCCAGTGCCGCCTCGATCTGTTGCCCGGCTGCCGCCATGTCTCCCGCCTCGGCCAGTTTGCCCGCAATCAGGGTCTGCAGCCGCAGCTCCTCGAACGGGTTCACTAAGCCCGGCGCGGCCGCGGCGGCCTGGCGCAACGCCGCCACCGCGCCAACCGGCTTGCCTGCCGCAGACTCCACCTGGGCGCGCATGCGGAGCAGCGCCACGGCCAGGTACCGGCCATCGGGGTGCGCCGCCGCCTCCCGCAGGCCGGCGTCCACGGCGGCGCGCGCCTCGGAAAACCGCTGCAGCCGGGCCAGCGCCAGCGCCCGCAAGTTGTAGAGGGAGGCGCGTAAGGCGGCCGGCGCGATGGTGGTCTGTTCCGCGGTGAGGGCCGCCGCGCGGCCCAGCGCCTGCTCCAGCAGCAGGGCCGCGCCCGCCGGGTCCGACTCGCAACGCATCCGCGCCTCGGCGCGGCCCTGCAGGTAGGCCGCGGCCAGAAAGTCCGGGATCTCCTCCTGTCCACCCGCCGCCAGCAGTTGGTCAGCCTCCCGGAACAGGGCGATCACCTCCGGGCAGCGGCCCAGCCGCAGTTCAATCCCGGCCAGGGTCTGCCGGGCCAGAATGCGGGATTCCCGGCTGCCGGCGCGGTCGGCCCGCGCCAGGGCCGCCTGGGCCAGCGGCCGCGCCAGCTCTTCCCGCCCGGACTCGCGGGCAACATAGGCAAAGTTGGCTTGCAGCAGCGCCGCTACGTCGTCCGGCGGTCCCAGGCCGTCCTCAATCCGCTGGTTGGCCCGGCCCACCATTTCGAGCACGGTGAGCTGGGGGCGGCCGCTGACGGCGGTGGCCGAGCTCTCAATCATCCACAGCAGGAAGCGGCCGATCTCGGCCGAACGCCGCGACTCGGCCAGGCGGCGGCGCTGCTCGGCGAGGGCGTAGACGCCTAGCCCGGCCAGCAGGACCGCGGCGACGAAGGCGGCCGCGGCGGCCCGGCGGTGGCGCGCCAGGAACCGGGAAAGGCGATAGAGCGGCGTGGGGCGGCGCGCCGTTACCGGCCGGCCGGCCACCAAGTCCCGCAGGTCGTCGGCGAACTCGGCCGCCGAGCGGTACCGCTGGCGCGGGTCGGGCTGCAGCGCTTTGGTCAGGATCGCCTCCAGGTCCGGCTGGCCCGGCAGCGCAGGGGTAAAGGGGACGCCGGCGGCGCGCTCGGCCAGGGCCGCCAGCGAGGAGTGGGCCGCTCCGGCGCCGCCCGGCGCCACCAGTTCGGCTAGCGTGAGCGCCGCCGAATAGAGGTCGCTGGCGGTGGACACCGGTTCGCCGCGTAGCTGTTCCGGACTGGCGTAGCGGGGAGTTAGCTGCCGGGTGGAGGTGGAGGCCGCATCCTCCGGGAGCAGCTTGGCGGTTCCGAAGTCGATCAGCCGCGGGTGGCCATGGGGGTCGATGAGGATATTGGACGGCTTCAGGTCCAGGTGGACCACCAGGCACTGGTGGGCCGCGTGGAGCGCATCGAGCGCGGTGGCGATCAGCCGGAGACGGTCCGCCACGGAGAGGTCGAGGCGGCTGCAATGGAGGTCGATCGGGACACCGTCGATCCACTCCAGAACCAGATAGGGCCGGCCGGAAGCGTCCCAGCCGGTGTCGAGGAAGCGGCAGATGGCCGGATGATTGAGGCCGGCCAGGATGCGCTGTTCGCGCTGGAAGCGGTCGAGGTCGGCCGGGGTGATGAGGTGGTCGGGGAGCACCTTGATGGCAACGCTCTGGATGCCGCCGGCCACCTCACGCTGGGCGGCGTAGACCACGCCGCGCCCGCCGGCGCCGATGCGGGCGGTGACGCGGTAGGGCCCGATGAAGGCAGGGAGCAGGGCGGGTGCCTCCTGCGCGGTGCCGCAACGGGGGGCGATGGCCTCGGCGTCCATGGCGGAGAGGATGTCGAGGACCTCGGCGCGGATGGAAGGGTCGGGCTCCTGGCCGGCCAGCCAAGCGGGACGGTCGGGAACGGGGAGGGTCTCAACGGAGGCGATGAGTTGCTGGACGCGGTGCCAGCGCGGGTCGACAGGCATCGGAGTAATGGCCAATATGGCACAAGTGGATGCGAGAACGGGGCCAGGATCACGTCATGCTAGACTGGCGGCGAGCGGTATGGAACCGGGAGAGATCACGGCGGCGCTGGAGCAGTGGGCGGCGGGGGATGCCGGGGCGCTGGAGCGGATAGCGCCGGCGGTCTATCCGAAGCTGCGCGAACTGGCCGGGGCGTTTTTCCGGGGCGAACGGCCGGGACATACCTGGCAGGCCACGGCGCTCGTCAGCGAGCTGTTTGTGAAGCTGGCCGGGCAGCGGGAAGCGCGCTACGCCAGCCGGCTGCACTTCTACAATGCCTGCGCGCGGATCATGCGGGCGGCGCTCATCGACCATGCGCGCGGGGTGCAGACGGAAAAGCGGGGGCGGGATGTGCGGGTGGTGCCGCTTCACGAGGATCTGGGCTGGTTCAACGCGGCCGGGCCGGAGATGCTGGACCTGGACCGGGCGCTGACCGAGTTGGCGGCGCTGGACGAGGAGCAGGCGGCGATGTTCGAGACGCGCTACCTCCTGGGCTGCAGCGTGGAGGAGACGGCGGAGCTGTTCGGGACGTCACCATCGAGCGTGGACCGGAAGATCCGGATCGCGCGAGGCTGGCTGTACCGGCGGCTGGGCGGGCAGGGCTAGCGGGGCCCCGGGGCCTCCGCCTCAGCCGAACGGGGAGCCTGTCTTTTTGCCCGGCGGGCGTGGCAGTTTCCGCATCGCCTGGATGCCCCAGGTGGCGAAGGCGGCGCAGAAGATGGCGAAGACGATGATGAAGTAGACGATGTAGCGGCCCGGGATCCGGCGCCGGGGTTCGGGTTCCAAGGCGGCTCCTAGTGGCGGAAGTGGCGGACGCCGGTGAGGACCACGGCGATGCCGAGGCGGTTGGCGGCGGCGATGACGTCAGCGTCCTTCACCGATCCGCCAGGCTGGATGACGGCGGTGATGCCGTGCGCGGCGGCGGCCTCCAGGCCGTCCGGGAAGGGGAAGAACGCGTCGGAAGCGAGCACGCTGCCGGGGATGGGGAGCACGCTCTTTTCCGCGCCGATCTTCACCGAGAAGACGCGGCTCATCTGGCCGGCGCCAGCCGAGAGCAACTGCCCTTCGCGGGCGTAGACGATGGCGTTGGACTTGACGTGCTTGACCACCTTCCAGCCGAAGGCCAGGCCGCGCCACTCCTCTTCGGTGGGCTGGCGTTCGGTGACCACCTTGGCGGTAGCGCGGTCGAGCGTGGCGTTGTCCGGCGACTGGACCAGGAAGCCGCCGCTGATGCTCTTGACGACATAGGCATCTTCATTGGCGGTCACCTGGACGAGGCGGAGGTTCTTCTTGGCGGCGAGGATCTCGAGGGCGGCGGCGTCGAAGTCCGGCGCGGCGATAGCCTCAATGAAGGTCTTGACGATCTCCGAGGCGGTCTCGCCATCGAGGGTCCGGTTAAAGGCGAGGACGCCGCCGAAGGCGGAGATGGGGTCGGCGTCGAAGGCCTTGCGGTAGCTTTCGGCGAGGGTGGCCTGTTCGGCGCAGCCGCAGGGGTTGGTGTGCTTGACGATGACCGAGGCAGGGGCGGAGAACTCACAGACGAGCTGCCAGGCGGCGTCGAGGTCGACGAGGTTGTTGTAGCTGAGCTCCTTGCCCTGCAACTGGCGGCCGCCGGCGACGCCGGACTTGCGGTTGGCGTAGAGCGCGGCGCTCTGGTGGGGGTTCTCGCCGTAGCGCATGTCGAGGACGCGGGGGACGCGGAGGTCGAGGGTGCGCGGGAGGGGGAGCTGGACGTCCTGGAACTCGTCGTTTTCGATGGAGATATCGGCCAGGCGGTTGGAGATGGCGCGGTCGTAGGCGGCGGTGCGGTGGAAGGCCTTCACGGCGAGGCTCCAATGGGTTTTGCGGGAGAGGGAGCCGCCGTTGGCGTTGAGTTCTTCCAGGAGCGCGGGGTAGTCTTCGGGGCTGGTGACGACAGCGACGTCCTGCCAGTTTTTGGCGGCGGCGCGGATCATGGTGGGCCCGCCGATGTCGATGTTTTCGATGAGCTCGGGGACGGTGGCGTGCTTATCGGCGGCGATCTTTTCGAAGGCGTAGAGGTTGACGATGACCAGGTCAATGGTAGGGATGGCGTGCTGTTCGAGGGCCTCCATGTGCTCGGGTTTGGAGCGCATGGCGAGGATGCCGCCGGCGATATTGGGGTGGATGGTCTTGACGCGGCCGTCGAGCATTTCGGGGAAGTGGGTGACCTCGGAGACGTCAAAGACGGGGATACCGGCGTCTTTGAGGAGCTTGGCGGTACCGCCAGTGGAGATGAGGTCGATATCGAGGGCGCGGAGGCCGCGGGCGAATTCGACGGCGCCGGACTTGTCGGTGAGGCTCAGGAGAGCGCGTTCAATCTTTGCCATTGTGGTTGGGAGGGGGGTAACCTCCAGGATAACGGGTAAGCGGGGTTACTCGTTAACCAATTGGCGGAAGCGGCGGATGACCTTGACGACGTAGTCGCGGGTCTCCTTATAAGGAGGGATGCCGCCGAAGCGGTCGACGGCGCCCGATCCGGCGTTATAGGCGGCGAGAGCGAGGGCGAGGCCGTTGCGGCGGTGCTCATACTTGGCGACGAGCATATCGAGGAGGCGGGCGCCGCCTTCGACGTTCTGTTCGGGGTCGTGGGCATTGACCTTGAGGTGCCTGGCCGTCTGAGGCATCAGTTGCATGAGGCCGATGGCGCCGACGCGGGAGCGGGCATCCACTTTATAGCCGGACTCGATTTCCATGACGGCCTGGATGAGTTCGGGGCGGAGGTTATGTTTGCCGGCGTTGGTGCCGATGAGGCGGGCGGCGGGGCCGGGGACGTTGAGGACGACCGAGTCCTTCAGGTCCGGGGTTTTGGCGGCAGGGGCGGCTGGCGGGACGACCTCGGCGGCGTCGATCATAACCGAGTGGCCGCCGGAGCGGACGAAGAGGGTGGAGCCTTCGCGGGTAACTTCGTCGTAGGCCATGCGCTGGCCGTTCTTGAGGACGAGGAACTGGGGTTGGGGCTGTTGTTCCCGGGTGGGCACATCCGCGGCGAGGCACACGACGGCGCCGAAGATAAGTGCCAGACACTTCCGCATATAAACCATGATCGGCGGGCGAGCGGCGTTCTGGTATCAGGTGAACGCCTGAGTTGGGGAGTATACTCAACCCATGCGGAAGGCACTATGGACGGGACTGTTGGCCGGCGCGGCGGCGCTGGCGGTATGGGCGGCGGCGGGGTTGACGGTACCGATCCGGTCGCGGGCCGGGGGGCAGGAGGTGGCGCAGGAGGAGAAGATCGACCCGGCGCGGACGGCGATCATCCTGTGCGACCTGTGGGACAAGCACTGGTGCCGCGGGGCCACGGCGCGGGTGGGGGTGTTGACCGAGAAGATCAACCCGGTGTTGCGGGCGGCGCGGGCGAAGGGGGTGCTGATCATCCACGCGCCATCCGACACGATGGATTTCTACCGGGACGCGCCGCAGCGGCGGGCGATTCAGGCGATGCCGGCGGCGGCATTGCCGGTGTCGCGGGAGATGCCAGATTTTAAGCTTCCGATCGACGATTCCGATGGAGGATGCGACACGGAGGGCGATAAGTTTTACAAGGCCTGGCGGCGCCAGCATCCGGCGATCGAGATCGGGCCGAACGACCTGATATCGGACAAGGGCGAGGAGGTGTATAGCGCGTTAAAGCTGCGAGGGATCCAGCACCTGCTGGTAGCTGGGGTCCACACGAACATGTGCATTCTGAACCGGTCGTTTGCGATCAAGCAGATGACGCGGTGGGGGGTGCGTTGCCTGCTGTTGCGGGACCTGACGGACGCGATGTACGACCCGAAGGATGCACCTTATGTTGGGCATGACCAGGGGACGGAGCTGGTGATCCGGCATATTGAGCAGCATTGGGCGCCGACGGTGTTGTCCGGGGATCTGCTGCGGGCGCTGCGGTAGCGCGGCGCGGGCTTCTCTCTCGCTGGGCCTTGGCACAGCTGGCTTGGGGTGCGGTTCGGCGTCTTTGGGGGACAGCCGTGCCGCTCGGGTGAGCGGTTGGGGTGTCCGTGGTTGCCCCGGCTGTCCCCCGAGGGGGTGAGCGGGGTGGGGCGGAGGTGCGACCTACCTGCGGGCGCCTTGGGGCGCACCCGGCTGGGGTGTCCGTGCTTGCCCCGGCTATCCCGCGAGCGGGTGTGCGGTGGTGCGGAGGGCCGGGGCGATGCGGGTGGCTTGCCAGGCGGCCAGGGCGGCGGCGATCGCCAGGTCGTCGTGCTCGTATTGGCCGGCATCGGGGCGGATGGAGGAGACCTCCTTTTCCAAATGCGGGCCGAAACGGAGGCCGCGGTGGATGCGGAGCGTTTCCAGCTCCAACATCAGACGGAGATTGTTCACCAGCTGGCGGCGCGGCACCGTGACCGTCCCGGAGGGGGAGACGCCTGGCTCCATGCCTCCCGAGAGGAGAAGCGGGACGACGTTGACTCCCAGATGCTGGTCGCGGATGAGTTCGCGAATCACCTGGCCGGGCCCGGCGGCGTCGAGGACGAGCCAGATGGGCGGCTCGCGGTGTCCGAAGGGATGCGACGACTTCAGACGGGTGATGGTCTGACGCAAATACTGGACGACGTCCAGGTAGCGCATGCCGAGGGGGAGGCGATCGAGGCCTCCGAGCTCGAGGATGGGCCGAACGGGCTGGACGTAGCGGACCCGGTCGAAGGGTCCGTCGTGGATTTGGCGAAGCGCCATGGTGGCAATGGCGGAGTGGTCATGATCCCGGGCGAGATCGAGCCCCAACAGGTAGTTGGAGACAGGGCATTTCTGCATGGCGGTGTTGGCAGGGGGCTACTCCTTTCGATTCCCCGTATCGAACGGGTCCGGGTTTTCGGGGGAGAGCTCGTCTTCGGGGAAGAAGAGCTCGAAGTCGTCGCGGAGGCACTTGCGGTAGACCTCGGTACTGATGAACTGGGTGCCGGAGGCGACGAATTTGCAGAGAAACTCCTGGTCGAACTGTTCGCGCGACATGGTTTGGCGCATGGCCTCGATGGCGGCGCGGTCGACGCGGGGGCAGTCCTGGAGGCTCATCTGGTGGCGGACCCAAGGGCCGTTGTCGTTGTGCCACTGGTCGTAGAAGTAGCCCGTTTGGCCGTTGGGCGTACTGATGAGCAAGATGGTGCCGCCGGAGACGGTCATCATTGGTTCGAGGGCGGCGAAGACTTCGCGGGAGGCGAAGGCGGCTTCGTCGACGACGATGAGACGGGGTGCGGAGAAGCCGCGGATGGTTTCCGGGTTGTCGGGCAGGGCGACGACCTGGGAGCCATTGGCGAGGGTGAAGCCGTCGCAATGGGGCGGAGGGGCGGAGAACTCGGCGCCGGCGTGGTGGAGGATGGCGCGGGTTTTCTGCAGCAGTTGGCCGGATTGGCGTCCGCTGGCGGAGGCGAGCAGAATGAGGGCGTCCTCATTGGTCGCGGCTTCATGGGCGATACGGACGGCAGCGACGGTGGTTTTGCCGGTTTGCCGGGGAGCGAGGAGCATGATGCGGGTGCTCTGCTCGGTGAGAACCGGGATTTGGGCCGGGTCCGGCGTGAAATTGAGATTCTCCCGGGCCCAGGCGAGGATGGGGGAAGGCTCGTCCTTTGCTGGCTCGGAGGCGGGCACCGGCTCCGGCACCGGCTCCGGCACCGGCTCCGGCTCGGGCTCCGGCGCGGGTTCGCGGAAGGAGGCCGGAACCGGTTCGCTGTTGGCCTTGACGGCATAGGGCATCTCAAAGATGGTGCCGTCGACGGGTTCGGCGTCGTCGGAGGCAGGGATGTCGGGATGCTGCCGGTTGTTTATTATCAACGACATTTGGGACGATCCGCTGATTCCGGGACGTTTTTCGAGGCGAAGGAGTTCGCGGGTGAGGCGTTCGCGTTCGCGGGACAGGTGACCGAGTTCGGCGTTGATGCAGGCGCGACTGCCGCCTGGGGAAAAGGTGCCGAGTTCGGCGAGGAGGTTGAGTTTCATGTCGTCGCGGAGAGCCGGGTTGTTGGTGGCGACGGAGGCGCGGCGATCGAGCACCAGGTCCGTCTTGGCGGCGAGGATGCGCTGGATGGACCAGAGGACGCCGACGAGTTGTTCGACGAGCATGGCGGGCAAGGCGCCGGCGGGTTGCCAATAGGCGCGGATTTCGGCCTGGAGGGCGAGGAACTGCTCCTGGGGCTCGCCGGGCAGAATGAAGGACCGGGAGGCGTAGATGCCGTGGCGGAGGCGGGCGGTTTGGGAGCGATGGAGGCCTTCTTCGGTTTTGGGCCCTTTGGACCTGGCGCCGTTGCGGCGGGCGGTCTCAGCGCGGAGGTTGGATGATTTGGGCATCGGGTGCCTTTCCTTTCTGTCCTTGTTGGCCCGAAAATTGGGGCCAGAAATGCGAAACGCCCTCGTGGGTACGAGGGCGTTTGGCGGAAGCGGGCGTTGGGCCGCCTCCTGATTTGACGCTAGCACGGGGGTGCAAGGGAATTGCGGATTGGGGAAGGGGGTGAATTTTGGAAGTTGTTGATGGGGAGGGAGTTATTGATTGAAAATATTTTTTGTTCCGCGGTGACTCGGTTTTTTGGGTGGTGGATTTTGGGTAGGGACGGTGCAGAGGCTGCCCGGGCGGGCTGGGCGATGGGCCCGCCAGGGGCGCAGGCCGATGGACGGATTGTCGCTGCGGTGCCGCCCCCTGTCATCGACGATATTTGATGGACCCAAACAATCGACGAAGCCGTACGCGATATCCAGTGGAGAGGATCATCCGAAACGAAGGGTGCCACATGGGTGAAGATCGTGTAGTCTAACGAAACGTATGGTCGAAACACCCCTCGGAAAATACGAGAGCCGGATTGATTCTAAGGGCAGGCTCAGGCTTCCTGTCATTTTCCAGCTGGCAATGGCCGATCAAGAATGGTCTGTTCACGGATTGCCGGGCGGCAAGGAGATTCAAATCCGGCCGGGAGCAGACGGTGGACAGCGAGTGGAGATCAGTCCTGAGGGGCGAGTCCTCATTCCACGAGAATTGAGGGAAGAATACATAGAGCAGGCAGTCTCCTTGCGCTGGATCAAGGATCACATTGTCGTCTCTCTGCATCCGGACAAGCGGTGGCGGTAAGCGGGAAGGCGAAACCAGTTTCAAAGCCGTAGTCAAAGGTAGTGCCGCCACCCGCAAATTGGATACGTGCCAATTGCCGACAAGAAGGGATAGCGGTAATCCTGGGACTGATATCGTCCAGACTTGGAGGGTCCCTTCCTGGCGGGGAGCACAGGGCAAGCCGGTAGCGGCTGGCGGAACCGATGACATGGCAAATCTCCCGCCTCTCTTTTGGAGGAACAACCGCCGCAAGTGCGTAAGCGTCCGGTGAAGCTTTCAATTACCCACAATTTGCCGAGCCGCAAGGAACCCGGCATGGAGATCGTTCAGTTTCCGAAAGCCGCGCCAGATACCGATGTTGCCCGGCGGCGGGTCGTGTTTCCGTGCGAGATATCCGCCGAGTTTTGCCACTTTTCGCAAATAGTAATGCACGGATAGGGACCGTGTCTCGGCGGGCCGGTCCTTGACAAAATGGTCGAGTAACTGCTGCTCACTGTCCGTGAAGACGAGTGACGGCGGTGCCTCTTTATTTTCACGCTGATTCATCGTTAGCCAGAAGATTCGCCAGGCAATGATACAAAAGAACGCGAATAAGTTGCTCAGCCTATCCGCAGTTCGCAAGTGCGACTGTTCGGCACGGCACCCGGACTTTAGAATCTTGTGAAATACCTCGATCTTCCACCTCATGCCGTATTTCTCAAGTAGGCGCACGGCTGTTGTCAGGTCGTCGACGGGCAGATCGGTGAGCAACTTCCAGTCGATCCGTTCCCGATTCGCAGGCGACTGGGTCTCATAGGCATGAACTGCGGTCACCATCAATGTCGGATACTTCTTCTGCTTGCCTTCGGGCGGGTGCAGTAGCAACCGCTGGAATTTGATCTCGATTACGGCTTCGGTTGGGTTACCGTCCTGGTCGGGGACCGTGAACTGGTGATGCCCCTGCGCGGAGATTCTCTCCATTTGTTCGGAAATACAAACACGGGCTGGCCCACTACGCCGATCCACACACGTTCGAACCAGGAACTGTGTCCGCTGTTCCTGCGCCGCGCAAAACAGCTCGTAGATGACGCTTTCTCGGTCACCGATATGAAGGCATCGCTCCAGACACCCAAGCAGAAGTGTGGATGCTCGCAGGTTGTCGATCCACCGCACGCTCTCCTTCTCCTCAATCGGAATCCGTGTCGGATTGACGTGGCGCTTCAGAGCATTGGTCCCCTTGAACTCCTTGCGTGTCCAAAACTTCGCCGCACACAGTCCGAGTGGCAGACCGCTCTCGGTAATTGCCAGACTGGAATGTAAGAGCACGCCGCAGGTTGTTACATGAGGAGTAACGTAGGATCGGCCAGATCGCAGGCTTTTGATGATGCCAACCGGAGTGGGGTTATCGCGTTGCACGGAAAACTCGGTCGTGTCATGTAGCGCGAGGATCATTCCGTCCTTGTCAGCACCTCGCGCGGCCGTTGCCTGAAAGTGGCCGGCCAGGATCTCTTCTTCCGTCAGCCGCGGGTTCGACAACAGACGGTACGCCGCCTTGGTATTCGCCCAGTCCTGGCAGGCATTCGGAATAGGTGCTCCTATGTGTTCGGCTAATTGCCGCACGAAGCGACATGCTCGCTTGCGGATCCGCAGATCCCGGAAATGGCAATGGTTGAGTTCTTCTTCCACCCACTGTCCGCCAGCCATGGAGTGGCTTGGGGGAACGGAGGCAGCCGGACCAGACAGCAACGGGGGAGGGGTTTGCTGTGTCATCCTGGCGAGATTGTATCCCATTGAATTTTCGACGTTAAGCGCAAATCCTTAACCGCTTCATCGGGTCCCTTTTAGGGTCCAGGGTGGGCCAAATCAAAGCATCACAAGTGGGCCAAATCAGGTTGACAGAGAGGCCTGACTTGACGATCGCGGTCCGGGGCTGCTGCGGGGCGCCAATCGAAAGAACGACGGGAAGAATCCTCGCTAGTTCCGCGTGGTGCAGTCCCGGCGCGTAGGCGCCAGAGAGCGTCTAGCGAGCGGAGCGGTTTCTGGGCGAAATCAACGATCAACAGCAATGCGACAGGAACCTGCCTCTGTTCGATTTTGACCGTTGACTGCCCACCGACGCGGTCGACCCCATTTAGGTTAGCCTTCGTAACTGGAGTTAAGCCGGGCGCGACCGTGCTGGATTGCTTGGCGTCTGGGATCAATCGGGGTTGGATTCGTTCTGGCAGGCGCCGGGGCGGTGAGTCGGGAGAAGGTGCTTCGGTTGCTTGTCGTCAACCGGCTCCTGGAGCCGGGCAGCGAGTTTCGAGTGCGTAGGCAAAGGGTTTAAGGTCTTCCCCGGTGAGCGCATGGCGTTTTGGCGCGATCCTCTATGATTGGCGTCGCTTGGCAAGAATGTACTCCCGTCCGGCTGGCGTGATCTCCCGCCCTTGAGGGCCGAAGCGGATGAAGCCGCGACGTCGTAAGAACGGCTCGATCTCGTCCGTAACGCGTTCCCGGTCGACGGTGCCGAGCATGTTGACGATGGCCTTTTCTCCGACGGGTCGTTGCTCGCTTTCAAGAGTATTGAGATAGTCGATATCCGTAATTGTAAGACCGCTATCGTCGAGTTCGCGGGAGATTCGGACGTCTTCCAGGTGTTCTTCAGCGGACCTGTCTGGGTGGTCTGAGACCGTGATGGCTGTTTCCAGTTCTTTGAGGAGTTCTAGCGCGATGCGGGGAACCTGACGACCAAGGAGTGCCACTCGTTGGTATACGGCGTCGGGCCAGTCGTGTGCATGCCTACGCTTGAGCATCTCTGCAACCTCGTACGTGGTGTATTCCTTGAGCTGAACTTCGGTGCAGCGACTCTTGAAGGCCTGATCGATGTCGGAGGCACGTGTCGTGGCGAACATGAAGGTAGTGCGGTTCATGAGTGCGACTTCGTTCGCGAGCATTACGGTTCGATCGAGCGCTTCGAGCATCGTCAGGAGGCTCTCCTGCACAGCCCGTGGTACGAGGTGCACTTCGTCGATGAACACGATGAGCGGTGGGTAGTACAAGACAGGTAGACCGGCCTGCGTGCCGACCTGCGAGGGTTGCAAGTTCTTCGTTCCGAGCTCGCCCCGGATTAGTTCGAACAGCCTGTCGCGGGAGCGCAGGCCGCTGCCGTCGAGCTTGATGAACGGTAGGTTGAGTGCCGCCGCGATACGTCGAGCAAGTTCGGTCTTGCCGGTGCTGGGCTGTCCTGTGAAAAGGAAGTTTTTTGCGAGATGTGGTGGGTTGTCAATGAGCGCGCGCAGGAGGTCATTTCGCAGCCGTCGGACTGCGCCGTCGTTGCCGATGAAGCCGTCGAATGCCTTGGTGACTTGTTCGCGAATTGCCGAGGTAATGGGGCTGCCGGTCGTATTACCACTTGATGTGGTGGCCTGAGTTCCGGCCTCGGCGGTCGCTGCATCTGGTGGTGCAGAGCTGGTTGAGGCCAGCGCTGCTTGTGGTGGGAAGTCGGTTATCTGTGATTCCGGGACCTGCGGTGTCGTCAAGCCGGGCTCGAGGTCTACAGCGTCACTCGTTAGCGCTGCTGAAGGAGTTGAGCTTGCGGCACCCGACAACTCTTGCGGGGTCGCTGAGTACGCCGGTACGACCGTCAGTGCTGGTGTGGCTGTGCTAGAGTCTGGCGATGACTTCGTGTCCGTAGGTGCCTGCGCCTCTGGTGGGCTTTGGGGTGGTTGTTGCGGTGTACTGGTCGCGCCGGTGCAGATTGGTAGTGAAAAGTCGAGGGCGGCGACGGCTTGTGCTGCTGCTGCGCTAAGAGTTCCGCTCCCAAGGAGTGCAGCAGCGTCGCTCAACGAGAGCGCAGCAGTGTCTCTTCTACCGTCTCCGTCCATATCTGTGATTGCGGGCGTTGTAGTATTTTCGAATGCGATCAGGCGACCAGCGGTGTTGACGGTAACGGCTGCTGTGCCTTCGAGCACGCTTGTGAGGACTCTTTGTTCGATGCTGCTCCACGTGGCGGCTGGTATGCCATGAATGCTCTCGTCGGCGTAGATTCTGAACGCGAGGTCGAGGCAGCGTGCGAGAAGCGTGGTGCTGCAAACTGCCCACAATTCGTTTTCCGGCGGTTGCGCCCATAGCATCTCGAGTGTGGTCCCGAGGGCCGCCGCTTGACGCAGTGCGTCGCGAAGCTCAGTGCTCGACATGGTTCCTTGACGGAACTTTACCTCCACCGGAGTCACCTTAATGCTGATGGTCTCGCCGCGGTGGATGGCAAACACGAGGAGGTCTGGGCGTTGCGCTGTTGTGGCTGCGTTGGGTAGGGACTGGCGGATGTGCTCCAACGGTTCCTCGTATGGGTCAACGGGCAAGATGAGGTGTATGCAGTTGCCGCTAATTACTGGGAGGCGTACAGGCGTTTTCTGCCGGAATGCGTCTTGGAGGAGACGCACAGTGAGAAGTAGGCCGAGTTCGCCTCGTGATTGTGATCCGCCAGCGGCGAGTCGTTTAAGAATGGGGATTCCTCGGCGCGAAATCTCATCGAGGAGTTCGTCAACTGGCGGCGGGCTGTTCGTGACGAGGAGCGCTGCACGTTCGATCGCGCGCCGCATTGCTGGACGGGGGCTGGCAACAAGGTAGTATCCTGCGCCTTCGTTGACGCCAAGCGCGCCGGGCAGCTCATAGTCCCACACGTATCCCTGTTGTGCGCGCGCGCCCCGAATTACCCAGGCAGGATCGATTTGACTGCTTGTAATTGCGAGATAAATCGACTGCTGGAGTCGCGTGCCGATGGCAGCATGGTTGGGCTGAAACTGGAGCTGGGAAGTATTGGCGTCATGCAAGGACGCAGACTCAAACGCTATGCATGCGCCTTCAAGCAGTCCTGCCAAACCGGTGCTGATTGTCACTCTCGTACTGATTCGTGATTCGCAAAGGACATTGCCGCTGCGGCGATCTTCGCGCAATCGCACGGAGGTGAGTGCCCCATTGCCGCGAGGGGTACGTTGATCGCCAGCCGTGCCGGCGAGGGACGTGACGCCGAGTTGGTCGAGAACGACGAGGTCGAGGGCGTTGCTGCCGGGGCCGGTAAACTCGCGGTACCATCGCACCTTCTCATCGGTGAGTTCAGAGACTTCATCGAGTCTCTCTTCGCTAGGTTGTTGGTTTCCCGTCGCCTGATAGACCTCGACCGTGAACGGTCGTGGTTCGGTCTCATCGTTGAAGCGGTCGGTGCACCACTGGACGATGCCCTCGGCGCAAGCGGGCGAGCCGTCGGGGCCGCCGACGATTCCAAGGCGCAACGCAGAACGCCCCGCGAGGAGTTTGGCGACCTCGGCAACACTATCAACTGCCTGTGACGAGGTGAAGCCGCTTGGGATGCCACTGGCTACGATACCCAACTCGTTTAGGCGTTGGAATACGGCTGTGCGCTCCAATTCATGCGAGAGGTACTGACTGTTGAGCAGGACGCTCCAATGTGGGTTGTCCGTCGGGAGTGCGAGGAAGGCTCGCACGAGCGCTTCGGCCTGTCCTGGCGCGATCGGCCAAGCGCCAATGTCGGGGCATGCGGCTGGGTCGAGGAGTCCTGCTGCTGGGCATGGGCGTTTAATGGAGTCGCTGAGGTAGTGTTGCGCCAGCGCATGCCAGGCAACACGCAGAGGGTGCAAAGGGCTGAGGAGGATGAGGACTGGTTCTGGTGTTGCAGTGTGCTGCCCTGCCTGTTTGTTCCAGAGTGCTGCGTGAATTCCGATGCTATCGAACCAGGAGGCGTCGGGGCTCGCGGCGTGCCAACGGTGGTATTCGGCTAGATAGGCCGCGGCGAGTTGCTGCATTGCTGCGTCGCCGTAGTCTAATTCACCAAAGGGTCGTTGCTTGGCAATGACAAATTGGCGGAGCTGCTCGCGGGCCTCTAGGAGCGCTGCAGGTGGATTGAGTTGCGGCCTCGGATCGGGTTCAGCGGGAACATCGCCAAGCTCAGGGCAGGTCCAGTCGATGGTGGAGAGCGTTTCTATGTTGGTGCTCCACGCTGCTCGCATCGGCCGCCAGCTATCGCTCGACTTCAGGTACTCCTGCTCGAGACGGAAAATGAGGTTATCCGGGGTATTAACGACCGGAAGTTTCTTTTTGGTTTGGTGCGCGAGCACGAGGGCTTCAAAGCGGCTCCGTGCCGCCGTGTCGGATTCCTCGACGGCGAAGTGGACCGTCCATTCACCGATGCTGGTGCCGTCGCTTGAGAACAGCGTGATCTGGCAGCGATCGCCGTCTTCGATATCAAGCACTACAGCTGTTTGTGACGCACCTGCAGTAGTCGCGAGCTTTTGGGGCGTGCCGAGGTCGTCCTCACCGCGCTGGAACTGAAGCGCAACGGTGTCCACCGTGGTGGTGTGGAAGATTGTGCAGTCGATTATCCCCGCGCGGGGAAGTTCGATGGATTGCGCCCAGTGCCCGGTTGCTTTCTTGGGCGGGTTGTTTTTGTTTGCTGTGGTGATGTGCGCGATTCCATGGCAGCCGAATGTGTCGAGCACGATAACATCGGTCGTGCCGCTCGTCATGCCGGTGGCTAGGGTTGAATAACGCAGTGGCAGGTCATGCGTCGGCGGCGCAAAGTCGAAGACGCTTAGTGGATCAGTGTCCAGAGGCAGAAGAGCGACAGCCGGTGTTCGACCAACTTTGCGTTCGTACTTGGGAGCTATTCCGTTTGCCCCGGCTGGAACTGTAACGCGTAGGCTCGTGCCGCTCCCAACAATCCATGGCTCTCCCGTGAGCCTATTGCCGGCGTTGAGCGCGTTAGTGCAGTCAAGGCGCAGGGCACCTGTTGGCCTGATCCCGGCATCGTTAAGGAGCTGCTGGATCACCGGTGTGCGGAGGGCCTGCCACCACGATGGCATTGGTGTTGGTCGGTAGTACAACATAGGTGCGCGCTCAAAGCTCGCGCTTGAGAGAGTCTGCTGCTGGAGGTGTGTGGCAAGATTGTCGAGGTCTGCTGCGAGTCCGGTGCCTCGAGTCGTGTTCTTGAGCTTGGCTACGCCGCTCGCGATGCCTTCTTCGCCAAGGTATTTTGCGAGGTCGTCGAGCGTGTTCATTGCCTGTTCAATCGTTGTGGTCGGATCGAGTGCGGGAAGTCCGACGCATGCGGCCAGCGTGTTGATCGCGGTCAGTCCGGGAATGTTCCCTTCCAGGAGGCGGTCCGCCGTCTCCCAGATGATGCCGTGCCGGAGTGCAGGGGGGAGGTCGCGCGAGCGCTTTGCGAGGTAGTTGAAGGCGGCCTTTGTTTCGGTCGGGCTGTTACCGGTTGCCTGTTTGATACGCTCAAACAGGTACTTCCAGAGCAAATCGTTGAACCGCCGATTGCCGCGGTCACCGCCGAAGGTTTCGGTAGTATTCCCAAGCGACTCTGGCATGTTGTCTGCCGCGGATCGGGCCACAAGGCATAGCATGAGGCGAGTGCTGCTTCTGACAGTGACCGCGTAATCCCACTTGCTGATTGCGCTAATGACGTTTTCTGGTTGTACTGCTCCATGGATGTTGTAGTCGATAAGGAGCGTGCCGAGCAACTCGATTTTTCCGTTGGCATTGAGCTGGTAGTCTAACTTGCCGTTGCTCGTTAGGCTGTTGAAGAGCTCTGCCAACGTATCGTCTGGTGGTCCGGTAATAACAGGTCTGATGGCGCGGTTGGGGTCGCGCGCGAGGAGGTCTTGGAGATATTCCAAAAAAAAATCCTTTAGTACTTCCGCCATTCGGGTCATTAGGTCTTATCTCTTTTCGAAGAATGGACCGACGAGCAGCCGACCACCGGCCGCGTCCGGACTGTCGACTAGCAGACCAAGTTTCTGCAGATCGAGCGTAAGCTTGCCGTGGAGGAGCTCGTTGGGCGGCACCGTCAGGCCGTAATTTCCAAGGTGTGAGCGAAAATCGTCTAGACTCACCGGCATGCCGTGTGCGGCGCTCGTTGCACTGTGTGCGAGGAGAATCAGCATTCCAGGGCCGGGCTGCACTGGCCACAGCCGCGAGCGGCGTGATCCCCCCATCGCATTGGAGAGCAAGTAGGACTGGTCGTATGAGCGTTGCTCTGCATCTTGTGCCTCAATTTGCCCGAGGCTGTGGCGCACGAACTCTAACTGGTTCTTCGTAAACCCGCTGGCGCAGCGGAGCAGTGGCAGGTTCCTGTCAGAAAGTTGCGCGACTTCCTTTCGCAGCCAGGCTCCCGCGTTGGTCGCATCTATTCCCGTGCGGTGGTAGTTAATGTGCTTGAGGAAGGCGTGCAGCGCCGCCGGTGCGGTCTGATTAGTGGCTGGGTCATGGCCGATAAAGGCGTGTTGCCAAGGTACATTCGCTTCCTGCAGACGGTACAAGATGATGTTGATCCCAAAACGTGCAATGACGTACTGCTCGATAAGTTGTTTGATTGCTGGTACTGAGTCTCTGCCGGTCTCAAGGAAAGAGTTATTGCGGTGCGATGTCCAGACGAGCGACGAAATAGTGTCGGGGTTCGGTGGCGGGTTGCCGTCCGCTGCTTGCAGGGCTTGCTTCCACACGGCAATGTTGGCGTGGCAGGCCCACAGCACGTGGGTGGGGAGTCCGAGGCGCAGTAGTGCTTCAAGCAGTACTGTCCATTGTCGTCTGGTAAGTTTGCTTTTCAGGGGCAGGAGCACGTCGAGGTCCTGGCAGCACTGTTCTGCCGGTGACCGACCATTCGAGGATGGTGTTCCGCGGTAGGCGCGCGTTTCGCTGGCGTCGAGAGTCAGCGTAGGAATTGGGTCAGGTGGCACTAATGCATCGAGTTCTCGTGTAATGAAACGTGAGAGGACACTGTCCTCATTAGTGACGGCAAGAGATCCCTGGAGCTGAGCGACGAATGGGTTTCCCCTTTCTGGTCCCAGCCCCGTCCCGATGACTTGCAGTGCGAGGTCGCCGGGAAACCAGCGATTCCGCTTCTTGCCAAGCACGCAGGCGTACCGGGCGATCGGGGGAACGAGCGGCATAAGTTGCTTGTAGGGCACGGCCCCCCTTTGCCCGCTGCGAATCGGGCTGGCGATACCGCCACGGTGAGCGAGCAATAATGTCGCGAGGTCGTCCTGTTGCCAGCGGTTTCCAATGTCCTTTACGAGTTGTTCGATACTCTCAAGGTCGATCTCATTGTCATGTTTGCCGAGTAAGAGTTTGCGATAAAGCGAACCGAGGAGAACCTCCGCGGTTGAGTATTCCGGAGCCGTAAACGTAAAGAGAGAGTCCTTGTACGAAGGGTGGCTTCTCTTGGTAGGTTCGTTGCGGAAATCGTCAAGGAGACCCATAGAGATTACGGTGCTGACACAAGCGTTGGCGGCGCATCGGGCTCGATGATGCCGATTTCGAAGGCGCCACGTATGGTGATTTTGGTGGTGCCATGGAGGAATTCGTCTTCGCGCCGACACATCGCGCCCGCAAGGAGGTGTCGTACGCGGTCGATCGCGGCGCGTACGGATGCTGGCAGGCTGCTGTTTGCGCAGCCCTCTTCGCGGAGTCGGAGTGCGTAGTAGAAATCGAATGTAATAGGCACCCGCTGGTTGGTGCCAATAACCTCGAACCACGGGACGTCGTGGCCCGGTGTCGTTGGAGTGGGATCTGGGGCCGGACGCAAGTTAATGCCGGGACGCGGGCTAGTGAGTGTGATGATGCGCTCTTGTTCGGAGCGGGGCTGCCCGAAGCTTTCGAGCATGTCGAAGACAAATTCGTTCGTGCCGAGGAGCGAGCGGAGTGCTTCTTTAATGCCGCGTAGCCGAGCAGGGTCTCGCAACGAGAGCTCATAATCAGCCAGATATGCCTCGTTCGCGTGAAATCCAAGTCGGGTTCCAATGGAGCGTTTGACCATTATGCTAGCTTGGCGTTTGAGGATGTACACGGCCCGAGCGGCTTGCGCGGCATTCCGTCCGAGCAGATCCCACTCGCGTTCTGCCTTGTCAAGTTCGTCCAGCACCACGGCTTCAATAGGGGCTAGCGTGGGGGTTCGTGGTGTGATGTTGCCAAGCTCGATGGATTGGCTGTATTCGTCTTCTACCTGCTTGAGGGTGTGCTGTGCGGTTGTTGGGGTGAGCAGAGCCGGGTCCAGAGGCCCGTAAAGTTGAAGGAGGATCTCACGGATGCGCTTTTGGGATGCAGGGTCCTCAATGGCGAGCACCGTCAGAATGTCGTGTGAACGTCGCTGCGTCGTCCACGTCGTGTTCGCGATGCAGTCATTACTTATGACGTGCAGCCATTGCGGCGCGTGTCAACGACTTTGAGACAGTCGGTCAAGGAGTTTACTGAGTATCGT
>CAYSFR010000008.1:0-308384 GCA_964430625.1 uncultured Solibacteraceae bacterium | reverse complement strand
CATGTCCGGTGGTGTGGGAGGGGAGGAGTTGTGAAGCTCCCCCCTATCCCGATTTAGCGGCCGAGGTAGGAGATGGTGACGACCAGTTTGGCGGTTTGGCCGGCGCCGTTGGTGACGGTGACTTCGAAGAGATAGTCGCCCGGGCCTTCGGTGAACTGGACGCTGGCGACCGCCGTGTTCGGGTTGAGCAGCACGGCGGACTTGTTCACGTTCCGCCAGGAGAAGGTGAGAGAGGTCCCGGAGTCATCGGTGGTTTTGGAGGCGTCCAGATCGATCTGGCGGCTCACCGTGTTGGCCGGGACGTTGACGCTGATCTTCGGCCCGGTGGGGTTCTCCGGAGGCGCCGGCGGGCGGGGGACGGTGAGGGTTCCGGCGGCGTCCGCGCTGTACATCACCACGCGGCCGGCCAGCAGGTGCACAACGTCGGTGGCGCGGGTGGGGGTGGTGTTGGTGAAACCCATGGAGACGGTAAACGGCATGCCGTTGACGTTGCCGAAGATGCCGTTGCCGGAGGAACCGGCCACGGTTCCGGTGAACGAGAGGCTGTTGAGCGGTTTGGTGGTGGCGTAGAGCTTTTCCACGTTGAGGGTGTAGACGCCGAGGACGGCGCCGGAGAGGTTGGCGTTGAGCGGAGTGGGGAGCGGGGAGCCAGGCTGCACCGTGAAGACGGTGGAGGTGAGGGTGGCGCCGGAGGGGTTATAGATGAGGCGCTCGCGCAGTTCGAAAGCGCCGGCGGGCAGGGAATAGACAGTAGCGGCGAGCGTGGTCTCCGGCGTGAGCGCGCGTTCGAGGACCAGTTCGGTCACCGCCTGCGCGGACAAGGGAAGAACGGCCGCCAGAAGGGCCGGTACGAGTCGAATCATGGAAAGTCTCCTGTCGGGGCAGGTAAGAATTTCCGGATTCCGGGTTCACTCCTGCCCAAAAGCAGGAGTGAGCAATTCAGTTGCCGAGAGCCTGGCCGAGGTCGGCGCAGATGTCGGCGGGGTCTTCGATGCCCACCGAGAGGCGGACGAGCGAGTCGCGGATGCCGAGGCGTTCGCGCTGTTTGGGGGACAGGTCGCGGTGGGAGGCCATGGCGGGGTAGAGCATCATGGTGTGGACGTCGCCGAGGGAGGTGGCCTTGACGACCATTTTGAGGCGGTTCATGAAGGCGAAGACCTCTTCGCGGCCGGCGCCTTCGATTTCAAAGCTGATCATGGCGCCGTGGAGGCCGTTGGGCAGGAGGCGCTGGATGGTGGCGGCGTCGGGGTGAGCGGGGTCGTTGAGGAAGTTGACCTTAGCGACGCGGGGGTGCTGGCGGAGGAAGGCGGCGACGGCGACGGCGTTCTGGCACTGGCGTTCCATGCGGAGCGGGAAGGTCTTGATGCCGCGCATGGAGAGGTAGGCCTCAAACGGCCCGAGGGTGGGGCCGTAGGTGCGGGAGAGGGTGCGGAGGGCGTCGAAGTGGGCCTGGTCGCTGACGATGAGGCCGCCCAAGACGTCGCCGTGTCCGGCGAGGTACTTGGTGAGCGAATGGACGACGAGGTTGGCGCCGAGTTCGAGGGGGCGGACCAGGAGGGGGGTGGCGAAGGTGTTGTCGACGATGAGCGCGGCGCCGGCGTCGCGGGTGAGTTTGGCGATCTGATCGAGCGGGCCGACGCGGAGAAGCGGGTTGGAGATGGTCTCCATGAGCACGGCGCCGGGTTTCTCTTCGGCGATGGCGGCGGCCACTTTGTCGATGTCGCAGATATCGACGAAGGTGGTTTCGATGCCAAAGGGTTCCATCACCTTCATGAGGAGGTTAATGGTGGCGCCGTAGAGGGCGTTGGCGGCGACGACTTTCTTGCGGCGGTCGATGAGCGCGGTGCAGAGGGCGAGTTCGAGCGCGGCCATGCCGGTGGCGCAGGCGAGCGATCCGTGGCCATTTTCAAGCGACGTGCAGAGCTCTTCGAGGGCGTGATTGGTGGGGTTGTCGTAGCGGGCGTAGGCGTAGCCTTCCACTTCGTGACCGAACACCTGGTCCGTCGTCCGGATGTCTTCGTAGACGAAACTGGAGGCGGTGTAGATGGGCGTGGTGACGGGAATGTGTTCGCCCTGTTTTTTGCGGTCGCCGGAGTGGACCGCTTTAGTGTGAATATTCATTACTTTCGTTTCCAGCGGGTGCCTTCTTTGGTGTCTTCGAGGACGATGCCTTTTTCGAGGAGTTCGGCGCGAATGGCGTCGGCGCGGGCGAAGTTGCGGGACTTCTTGGCGGCGTTGCGTTCGGCGGCGAGGGCATCGATTTCGGCGTCGGAGAGGCCGCCTTCGGTGGCGGTGGGGTTGAGGACGTCGAAGACCTGGTCAAAGCGAGCGAGAAGTGCCAGGGCGGGGGCGGCGTTATCGGCCTGGAAGCCGCCGGAGTCCATGGCGGTATTGGTGTCGCGGATGTACTCGAAGATGGCGCCGAGGGCGTTGGCGGTGTTGAGGTCGTCGTCCATGGCCTCTTCAAAGCGGGTGAGGGCTTCGGCGGTGCGCGCGGCGGCTTCGGCATTGGCGCCGGCGGGGAACTTGTCGGTTTTGAGGCGCAGTTCGAAGTTGCGGAGGCGGTCAATGGAGGTAGCGGCGGCTTTGAGGCCGTCGAACGTAAAGTTGAGCTTATTGCGGTAGGGGACCGCGGCGAGCAGGTAGCGGACGGCTTCGGGCTGGTAGCCCATTTTGAGGACGTCGCGAAGGGTGTAGTAGTTGCCGAGCGACTTGGACATCTTCTGGCCCTCGACGATGAGGTGTTCGGCGTGGATCCAGAAGCGGGCAAAGGGTTTGCCGGTGACGGCTTCGCTTTGGGCGATTTCGTTTTCGTGGTGGGGGAAGGTGAGGTCGATGCCGCCGGCGTGGATGTCGAGGGTTTCGCCGAGGTATTTCATGGCCATGGCGGAGCACTCGATGTGCCAACCGGGGCGGCCGTCGCCGATGGGAGTGTCCCAGCTGGGCTCGCCCTCCTTCTTCTGTTTCCAGAGGACGAAATCGCGGGCGTTCTCCTTTTCGTACTCATCGACATCGACGCGGGCGCCGGCGATCATGCCGCCGAAGTCGTTGTGGGAGAGTTTGCCGTATTCGGGGAACTTGGCGATGCGGTAGTAGATGGAGCCGTCGGACTCGTAGGTGATGCCTTTGTCGGTGAGGGACTGGATGAGGGAGACCATTTCGCCGATGTGTTCGGTGGCGCGGACGAGTTTTTCGGGGCGCTGGAGGCGAAGCGTGGCCATATCCTCGAGGAAGGCGGCCTCATAGGGTTTGGTGTAGTCACCGATGGAGATGTTGGCGGCGACGGCGGAGCGGATGATTTTGTCGTCCACGTCGGTGATGTTCATGACGTGGAGGGTGTCGAGGCCGCGGGCGCGGATCCAGCGGCGGAGGATGTCCTGGAAGGTGAAGGTGCGGAGGTTCCCGATGTGGGCGTAGTTATAGACGGTGGGGCCGCAGACGTACATGCGGACGGTGTTGCCGCTGGCGGGGGAGAAGTCTTCGACCTTTTGGGTGAGGGTGTTGTAGAAGCGGATCGGCATCGCGGGAAGGGTAAGCTTCTATGATACGATGCGGGGCGGCGGGCGACGATATTTCGTAGCTATGGACGGCGGCGGGCGGCGAGGAGGCCGAGAGTGCCGATGGCGAGCAGGGCAAGGGTGCCGGGTTCGGGGATGCCATTGCCTCCCACCGGGTCTCCGGCAATGCCGAGGGAATAATCGTAGGTGCCATTGCCGAGAGCGTCGAAGACCGGCGTCATGGAGTTGTATCCGGCGCTGGGAGCGATGATGAAGGAGTTCCCGTTGTTGCCGCCTGGCGAGCCGACGGAATTGGGGCCGACGGTTGAGGCGGCGAAGGCAGCAAAACCGCCGCTCCCGCCAAAAACGGGCGAGACATTGATCCAATAGGTACCCGGGTTGAGAACGAAATTCAGTGAGGGGATGCTGATGCTGTATAGCTGGGTTCCGATCCCGAAAGATCCGATGGAGGATTTCGACATCGCGCCGGTGCCGGAAGCGACGAGGGTGCCGGAGTTTCCGGTGGAGATGCCGGAGCGGATTTCCCAACTGGCGGTGGTGAAGTCAGCGGCCCTGGAATCCTGGAACACGAATTGTCCGAAGATTTCGTTGACGGTAAAACCGGAGCCGAGGGTGAAATCGTCGTAGGTGCGGGCGGTGAAGTTCCCGCCTGTATCCACTTGACTGACAAGGGAGCCATTCCCGTTGGCATCCCCGTTGTACCAAATGACTGCCGCCTGGAGCGAGGAAGCAAGCGCAAGCAGCGCAACGATGATGGCGGGCTTGAGGGTGCATTTCATAGGAGCGGTATCGGTAGTATACACGATTACTGTGCTAAGATGCCGCCGATGCGACCCATCTGGATTGCGATGCTGGCGGGGGCCGCGCTGAGCGCGGGACCGATGACGAAGCTGTTTGACGGCAAGAGCCTGAAGGGGTGGAAGCAGTGCTACGGGAAGGCCGTTTACAAAGTGGAAAAGGGGGCGATCGTCGGGACGACTGTGGAGGGGAGCCCGAACTCGTTCCTGTGTACGGAGAAGACGTACGGGGACTTTGTGCTGGAGTACGAGATCTGGGCGGATGACGTTCTGAACTCCGGGGTGCAGATCCGGTCGCACCAGTACGCGGCGGAGACGACGGTGCGGACGTTCAACGGGAAGGAAGGGGTGGTGCGGAAGCAACCGGCGGGGCGGGTGCACGGGTATCAGGTGGAGACGGCGAATGAGGCGTCCGGGGATTCCGGCGGGATCTATGACGAAGGACGGCGGGGATGGCTGCATCACACGTCGTCGAAGGCGCTGAAGGCGGGGCAGTGGAACAAGTACCGGGTGGAGGCGATGGGGGACCATATCCGGGTGTGGGTGAACGGGGAGGCGTGCGCGGACCTGGTGGACGCGGTGGACCAGGAAGGGTTCATTGCGCTGCAGGTCCATTCGTTCAAGGGCGAGAAGCCGGCATCGGTGCGTTGGCGGAACCTGCAGATTGAAGAACGGGGGCGGCACGTGTGGAAACCGGTGAAGGCGGAGTGGGAGAAGAACGGGGGCGGGGAGTGGTCGTTTGACGGCGGGGTGATCACGGGGCGGCAGACGGTGGAATCGCAGAAGCGCGGGTTGCTGATCCTGAAGGAGAACTGGACGGACTTCACGCTGAAGCTGGAGTACAAGACGGTGGCGGGGAACAGCGGGGTGTTCTTCCGGATGGGGGATCTGGACAACGGGACGGAGCCGAACCGGATGGGGTTTGAGATCGAGGTGGATCCTACGCGGGATGCCGGCGGGCTGCAGGAACCGGGGCGGCAGGCGCGGGGATGGATACAGCACACGGGGCCGCTGGAGGGGTTGTGGTACTTCAAGCCGGGGGATTGGAATGAGATGGTGATCAGCGCGCATGGGGGGCGGATCGCGGTGTTCATTAACGGGGTGAAGACGTCGGAGTTGGTGAACGATACGGCGGGGCGGAAGGCGGGACGGCTGGCGCTGCAGGCGAACCCGCGGCAGAACCTGGAGGTGCATTACCGGGGGCTGGCGCTGTTGGGGAAGTGAGCTGGGTTAATTTGGCTTAAGTCGGGTCAAGTTGGGGTAAAGCTGGGTTCCGATTGGAGTCATTTTGGGTTATTCCAATCGGTAAGTCCTTTGTAATCAACAAACGGTGGGTTATTCCCATCATTTTTACTTTTTTCGGGGGCCCGTTCCCGCCCAAAGCCGTTGGCAGCGGGGGCGGGGAAAGCGGAAAGGGCCCGGCTGCGCGCGGCAGACAGGCCCTATCAAATTCCATTATACCAATCTGTCAATGCCGGGTGGGGGGGGTGAAGATTCTAAGTTGCTGATTACAGTGTAGATAATTTCTTGGATTGGTGTTGTACTGGGGTTTGGGAGGGGGACAGTGTGTCTGTGCTTGCCCCGGCTGTCCCCGAGTGGATTTGCGGGTTGGGGCGGTTGGGAGTTGGAGCGGGTGTGCGGCGTTGGGGGACAGCCGTGCGGTTTGGGTTGGGGACAGCGTGTCTGTGCTTGCCCCGGCTGTCCCCGAGTGGATTTGCGGGGGTGTTTCCTGGCCTGCCGCCAGCCGGGCGGTGGTGGACGCTCATTTTTCCAATTTTCTGGCAGAGTGCGCATACCAAGGTAAGCGACCGAATGGCAGGAAAGCGGAGGCGAAAGCGAATGGGTGCAGCGGTGTTGGCGTTTCCAGGTACATTGGACGCGGCGGAGATAGCCGAACGGCGAGAGGCGATTCGGGCGGTGGCCGAGAGCGCCGGGATGCAGGATGCGGCGCAGCAGCGGAAGCTGTTTCTGTATCTGGCGGAACGGGCGGCGGCGGGGGTGGAGGCCGCTGCGGATGAGTATTCCGTAGCGACGCGGGTGCTGGGGCGGCCGCTGGATTTTGATCCGGTGGCCGATGCGGGGGTGCGGCAGTTGAAGCGGCGGTTGGGGCAGCGGTTGGAGGAGTATTATGCCGGGGAGGGGAAGCGGAGCCGGATGCGTCTGGTGGCTGGGCGGGGGCTGTGTTTACGGTTTGTGCGGGTGAAGGTGGTGACGGGAGTGGCGGTGGTGCCGCCGCGGGTCTTCGCGGCCGGGGCGCCGGAGGAGATGGCGCATGGGTTGTTGGTGGCGGGGCTGGCGGAGACGCCGTGGCTGCGGGTTTGCTCGGCGCCGGCGGGGTTAAGCGGAGATGAGTATTTCGTTGCGGGGGAGATGCTGGAGGCCGGGCGCGGGGAGTGGTTATGGTGTTTGCGGCTGGGGGAGAGCGGGACGGGGGCGGTGGTGTTTTCGAGTGTGAATATATTGCGGGCGGAGCAGTTGCGAGAGGATGTGGGAGTGGTTGTGACGAAAGTGCAGGAGCAGTTGGCGCGGAGAGCGGGGGCAGAGGCAGGTACGTGACACCCTGTTACACGTGCCAGAGTGACGTACAGGTCCTTTGGGGCGGGTGAGAAGGAGGGGACAATGATCGTCAATCCACGGGTTCACGGCGGGCGAGCGTTGTTTGGCGTGGCCTGGCTGTGGGTGTTGGGGCCTGGGCTTTCGGACCTGCAGAAGCGCCGTGCGATATCGGAGCTGTTGTCGCACTCGGTGTTCCGTGATGTTGCCGAATATGGTAAATCTGAGATGCTTCGTCCTATCGCAACAAAGACAACTAAGTTGATGTACCGCTTGGCTGAGTCCGGAGCGAGCAAGCCAAGGAACCGTCCTTGCGAAGTAAAAGAATGTCCGATGCCTGGTGTTTTCCTCCTGGGGGCTGTTGTATCTTTCATTCGCCAGATCGCTCCCGGTGACTAAATCACTTTGCCGGCCGACCATGCCACGACGACTCTACTTTCGTTCCTTCGCCCTGCTGCTTGTCATCGGAGTGGTTCCCGGCCGGCTATCCGCCCAGAGTTACCCGTCTAGCGTTTATCAGACGCCTGGCGGGCCTGTGGTCGCGCGCGTGTTCGCGGAGACACCGGACGGACGGCTTTGGGTTGGCGCGGATACAGGGCTGTTCCGCGTCGGCGCGACGGCGCTTCACCGGCTCCCCCCGGAGGCGAACGCTCCGACTGCCGCGGTTCGCGACATGGCGGCAGATGAAGGCGGGAATCTGTGGATCGCGACGACAGCTGGATTATTCCTGTTCGATGGATCCTCGGCATGGCGAATCAGCGAGAGAAATTTCAGAACAGTTGTCGCCATCAGAGATCGTCTCTTCCTGACCCCGTTGAACGGGCAGTCCTGGACCGGGCCGCTCTACTATCTGGACGTCGCTATGTGCACAACAAACCGGAGGTGTGAGCCCAGACCCGTTAGATCCTTGCAGATTCAAGGGTCAATCGCCGTCGACACACGACAACGGCTCTGGTTCCAGCGGGAACGGAGTATCGGTGTGTTACTACTTCCCTTGGCTGCTGATCCCGCCGCGACAATCCAAATCTACGACGAATCCAACGGCCTTCCTCAATCCGATTGGCATAGTTCGCTGGAGGACCAAAATCAGACGATTTGGACGGCCGCCGCCGGTCCGATTATTTACTCCCGTAAGCAAGGCGACTCGGAGTTCCGCCCGGATGAAGAACTCCACAACGCAAGTGCCTGGCGCGGCCTGTTCAGAGGGAATCCGGTGGGGCGGGTAATGTTTCGAAGTCACGATATGTTTGCTCTGGAAATCAATGGCCGAATGCGGAAGTTTGAACTCAAGAGCATTTCAAGTTCCGCCCGTGCCATCACCGCGGCCTATTGTGATTCAAAGGACAATCTATGGGTCAGCGACGACTCCGGCGTCATACGTAGAATCCTCGGGTCGGGCTATGTCAGTATCTGGAGTACCGAGCACGGCCTTCGGGGCGTGATATTTGATCTCAGACAATCGCCTTCCGGCGCAATTTGGGCCGGTGGCTCGCAAGGGCTCTTCTACCTCCAACCGGGAGCAGCAGCCTGGCGACACGTCCCACTGCCATTCCGGCAGGCGGCCGGAGTTCACGTCACAGACTTCCAGGCGGACAATCCGATTGTCTACTCCACCGGCAAGGGAGCCTTCCTTGTCGATTCCAGGACGTTTCGCGCTACAGCGTGGCGCCCCGAAATGCAGATCCCTGCCACGGCCTGGACGTCCCCCTGGCTTGCGCGCGCATTCGATAACCCTCTCAATTCGCTCCGCGGTGCTTGGCGTGGACCTGCCGGCCCCGCCGCCGTCGAACTACCGACCCCAAATTCTGGCCTGCGAAGTTACACCCGCGACCGGGAAGGCCGAGTATGGTTGGCAACGTTGGCGGGTCTGTTCGCCGTCAACCCTGACGGTAGTTTCCGGCACTTTACACAGACGGATGGTTTGATCCAGACAGCACTCCAGACGATCGCCACTGGGCCGGATGGAGAGCTCTGGGTCGGGTATGACTTTCCGGTTGGATTTTCCCGGTTTGATCTGCCCACAGGACCCGCCGGTCCAGCCACACGCCTGAGAGCGGTGCACTCCCTGCCTGGGCAAGGGTTTGCGCAATTCGGCACGATGTTCTTTGGCCAAGATACGTTCCGACAGGTCTGGCGAGGCACCGATAAGGGTATCTTGGTAACGGATGATCCCACCTCCCGCGCGGTCCCCTGGTTCCCCGTCCACAGCGAGGATGGCTGGTCGGCCACTGATACCGTCGTCAACTCCTTTCTACTGGCAAAAGATGGCGCCGTCTGGTTTTCTACCGTCGCCGGCGTGATTCGCATTGCCCGCGGGGGTTACAAACTGCAGCGCAGGCGGCCCGTCAAACTTTCCATCGACAAATCGCCAGAACCGCGGCCCGACGGCCGGCTGCAGCTATCGTTCACGACGCATCCCGCGTCGGAGCTCCGGCGCGTCAAGTTTGAGTATCGTTTTCCAGACCGGGGCGCCGCGTGGGCCAGTGCCGACACTGCCTCTTTCCCGGTGACGATTGATGGACGAAAGTTGGAGGTCCGTGTTCGCGAGTCCGAGTGGCATCGTCCGGAGAATACGATTTCGTTGGATGTCTCGAGGGCCTACATTTCCTCCTGGTCACGCTGGTATGGCGGGTCTGCTGTTGTCGCCGCCATATTGGCTGCCGGCGTGTTCACGCGGCGCCGCCGGTCTGCTGCCGCGCGTTACCGGCAACAAAAACAGGCGTTTCTGGCGGCTTCCCAACAGAGTGATCCAGCTGCCTTCTCCCCTCCGCCGCCCGCCTGGGGGCCAGGGAGCTTGATTCATTCTCGCTACCAGATTGACGCTATTCTGGCGCAGAGTAATTTCTCCGACGTTTACGGTGCAACCGATACATCGTCCGGAGCTAGTGTGGTGCTCAAACGCCTGCGGCCACCCGACTACCGGGGCGACCTCACTCCTGCCTGGTTCCGGCGCCGGTTCACGCAGGAGGTTGCGGCGATGGGAATGGTGCGACATCCGGGCATTCTCACGTTGCTGGAGACATGGATCGACGATCAAGGCATTCCCCACCTGGTAATGCCGCGCATCTTCGGTCCCACTCTCCGCAACTATATTGACGAACGGGGAAGGCTCCCGCTTGCTGCCGCCGGCTGCCTGATTGAAGATGTGGCTGCCACCCTTGGAGCGGCCCACGAACAGGGAGTGGTTCACTGCGATATCAAACCGGAGAACATCATGCTGCGGCCGAACGAGCACCGGCCCGTTTTTCCCCACGATACCTTCGTGATCGATTTCGGCACGTCGGCCGTTCACCTTCAGTCCTCGATCCTCTCTCAATCTTCCCGCCCCGCGGGGACGGCCGGCTACATGGCGCCGGAGCAGATTCTGGGCCGCTACTCGACCGCTACCGATGTGTATTCCTTTGCGATTTTGTCGTTCGAGATTCTGACGGGCGAGAAGTATGCGGCGCTTCATCTTCCCTTCGACGAACAATGGGAGCCGGAGCTTTCGGCCGCGCTTCTTCGGTTCGGTCTGCCTGCCGCTACAGCACCGGTATTCGCGCACGGCCTGTGTTTTGACCCCAACCGCCGGGCGAGTAACATTCGCGAGTGGGCGGCGGCGCTGCTGACGGCAGCAAGTAACTGAGCGTGTATGTTACGCTCATCCACACATGGGCCAGACTCAGTCACTCACCGATCTTGTTCATCGCATGCAGGGTGGAGACCATTTCGCCACGGAGTTGCTGTTCCGTGCCGCCGCTCAGAGGCTGCGCCGAATCTCGGCCGCTTTGCTTGCCCGAGACCGCGGCGCTAACGAAATAACGCCATCCGATCTCCTGCAGGAGTGCGTTGTGCAGAAGTTCAGAGGTGTTCGCGCTGGACAGGCCCTTTCCGGCAGTGAACATTTTTTTGCCGTGATGCGGCGCGGGATGCAGCAAATTCTCATCGACTACTCCCGGGGCCGAAACGCGGTCAAACGCCAACTGCCGGCAGATTTTGAGATGGCTAGCCCGGCTGGCAACTTCGAGCCTCCGATTGATCTGACGGCGGCCGTCTCCCGTCTCGAGCAACTCGATGTTCGGGCATACAACATTCTGCGCTACCGTTCCGATTATGGAATGACCTGGGATCAAATCGCTGAAAAGACCGGGACCAATCCGAAGCAGGCGCGGGAAGACTATCAATTCGCCATCCACTGGCTGCGTACAGAGCTTGCGGGCTGAGTTACTCGATTCCTGTAAGGGTTTGCAGGCTGAGTTCGCCGGTGATTCTGCTGGGGGATTCCCGATCAGGCGATGAACGAATCAGCTCCGAGCGATCGGGGTGTTTTTTGCGCGACGTGTTGCTATTTTCCCCGATTTTCCCAAAAAGTTCGCAGATCGACGAAAGCGAACGCATGGCAGGAAAATCGAGGCGAAAACGAATGGGCAACGCGGAGTTAGTGTTTCCGATTGCGATTGAAGCGGCGGAGTTGGCGGAGCGGCGGACGGCGGTGCGGGAGGTAGCGGAGAGCGCGGGGATGAGTGAGGCGGTGCAGCAGAAGAAGCTGTTTCTGTATCTGGCCGAACGAGCGGTGGCCGGGGTGGAGGAGGCAGCGGATGAACATTTTGTGGCGACGAGGGTGCTAGGACGGCCGCTGGACTTTGATCCGGGGGGCGATGCGGGGGTGCGGCAGTTGAAGAGGCGGTTGGGGCAGCGGCTGGAGGAGTATTATTCGGGAGAAGGGAAGCGGAGCCGGTTGCGGCTGGTGGCGGGCCGGGGGCTGTGTTTACGATTTGTGCGGGTGAATGCAGTGACCGGGGTGGTGGTGGTGCCGCCGCGGGAAAGTCCACCGGGGACTCCGCTGGAGATGGCGCTTGGGCTGCTAGTGGCGGAACTGGCGGAGACGCCGGAATTGCGAGTTACGCTGGGGCCGCCGGGCCGACGCGGGTATGCGTACTTCGTGGAGGGTGAGTTGCTCGACGCCGGTTCTGGGGAGTGGTTGTGGATCTTGCGTTTTGGAGATTGCCGGACGGGGGCGGTGGTGTTTTCCAGCGTGAGTCCTTTGCGGATCCGGCACTTGCGGGTGGATGTTCGAGTGGGGGCGGATCGGGTGCGGGAGCAATTGGCGCGGATGGGTGCGGGGGAGTAGGCGGGGTCGTGCGGGCGCCGGAAATGTGACTTTCTGTGACTGTCTCTTCTGTGACGGAAAGGCCCTTCAGGATGAGCCAGGAGTGCGGAGACAATGAGCGTCTACTCAGGAATCTGTGAAGGCCGCCCGAGGCTGGCTGATCCTGCCATTCCACTCAGGAAGAGACCACTATGAACCGATTTACGCATGTTTTTGCTTCGATGCTGTTATTACTGGCCGGCGGTTTGGCGGCCCGGGGGGAAGATGTTTACGTTGCCGTAACGGAGGGGGAGCGGGCACGATTCACGCGACTGGGCCGGGTGGCGGGGGCGCGGGAACTGGCATTGGCCGAACATGGGCGGCACGTCGTGGTGTTGTCGTCGAATGGGGAAGTGTGGACGGCGGGCGGGAACGACTTCGGGCAGTTGGGGCGGGAGGGGAGCGGCAGTGCGTTGGGGCTGGTGGAGGGGTTGGGTGACATTCGGATGATTGCGGCGGGTGCGGGGCATTCCGTAGCCCTCGATGGAGAGGGGCGGGTATGGACGTGGGGCGCGAACGCCCAAGGGGAGTTGGGGGACGGGACGCTGCGGGGGCGGAGGCGGGCGGCGGTGGTGAGCGGTGTGGGGCGGGCGCGGGCGGTGGCGGCGGGGGATGGCTACACGCTGGTGCTGCGGGAGGATGGGACGGTGGCGGCGTTTGGGTCTAACTGGAGCAGCGTGGCGCCGGGGGAGCGAGACTTTCTGCTGTCGAATCCGGTTGGGGTGCGGGGATTGGCGGGGATTGTGGGAATTGGAGTGGACGGGAATGTTCCCTATGCGAAAGACGAGGCGGGGGTGATTTGGACGTGGGGCGGGGAACGGGGCAGTGCGGGGGCGGAGGCGCGGGCGGTGGTTGATGCGGGTGCGGCGTTGGAACGGCTGTTTGCGGTGGAGTTTATTGGGTGGGAAGGCGTTTGGACGACTGGGGGGCGGACGGTGGAGGCGAGCCGGGCGGGAGTGCGGATGCGGGGGCGGGTGGAGCAGGAGTTTGCGGGTTTGGTGGTGGATGTGGCGGTGGGTTGGACGGTGGGTGTGATTGCGGGGGAGAGTGTTGGGGGAGTTGAGGGGGAGGCGGAAGGGTTGGTGGAGCGGGCGATTGGGGCGGGACGGAAGGGGATGGCGGCGGCGACGGTTGGGGAGCGGCAGGGGGCTTCGTCGCGAGTGCTTTCGGCGTTCTTAAACCAATCGGCCTGGGTGGTGAATGGGACGGTTTGTGTGGTGGGGTCGAACGACTCCGCCAATCTGGGAGACGGGACGGTGATCGACCGTTGGACCCCTGTTGTGCCGCCCGGGCTGGGTGGAGTATCTGCGATTAGTGCCGGGTACCGCCATGGCCTGGTCGTGAAGACTGATGGGACTGTGGCGACGACGGGGGATGGAGGGAATGGGCGGCTTGGGTTAGGGAACACCAACTACCGGGCGACTTACGCGACAATTCCAGGGCTTACAGGGGTGGTGGCGGTTGGTGGGGGAGCTGCGCACAGCGTTGCCTTGAAGAACGATGGCACTGTTTGGGCTTGGGGTTGGAATGCCTATGGTCAGGTGGGCGATGGTGACCCGACGGTGAATCGAGTGGCGCCGTCTCAGGTTACGGGACTTTCGGGCATCACCCAGATTGCAACGGGGTACTGGCATACGCTGGCCCTCAAGAGTGACGGGACGGTGTGGGCGTGGGGGCGGAATGAGTATGGAAACATCGGTGATGGATCGCTGACGAATGCCCTGGTCCCGATTCAGGTGCCGGGGTTAACCGGAGTCACGGCGATCGGCGTGGGACTCTACCACAGCCTGGCAGTGAAGAGTGATGGGACGGTGTGGGCGTGGGGCTATAACTCGCACTCCCAGTTAGGGGACGGAACGACCACAAATCGGACGAGTCCGGTCCCAGTGGCCGGATTGACTGGAGCTATCGCGGTTGCCGGCGGGCAATATCACTCGATGGCGATCAAGACGGACGGGACCGTTTGGACCTGGGGCAGGAATAATGCCGGGCAGTTAGGTGATGGGACGACGACGAGCCGAACGGCGCCAGTTCGGGCGGGAACGTTGACTGGAGTGACGGCGATTGCAGCGGGGGATATCCACAGTCTGGCGATGGGCGCAGGCGGTACTGTTTACTCCTGGGGGGCAAATTCGGAAGGGCAACTGGGCCGGGGGAACCAGACAAATCTATCGACGCCGACCGCGACACTGGCGTGTCAGATTCTGCCGGCGCAGGGACCGGGAATCACGCTGTACAACAGGAGTCTGAGTACGGCGCAGACGCACAACTATGTGTTGAAGGCGAACGGCACCGCCTGGAGTTGGGGAGCGAATCAGGAGGGGCAGTTGGGAGATGGGACGGTATTGAACCGGACTGCGCCGGTAGCGTTGCCGGGGTTGTCGACGATCGTTTCGATATCGGCGGGATGGAGCCACGGGTTGGCGGCGCGGTCTGACGGGGCCGTGTTTGGTTGGGGCTTAAATCTGGACGGCCAAATCGGCGATGGCACGACGACGCGACGGTTGACGGCGGTGCAGGTGACCGGAGTGAACGGTGCGGTGGCGGTGGCAGCGGGTAAACTGCACAGCCTGGCGCTGAAGAGCGATGGGACGGTATGGGCGTGGGGAAACAACACGAGGGGGCAGTTGGGTGACAGTACGACGACGAGCAAGACGGTGCCGGTGCAAGTTTCCTCGTTGACTGGTGTGGTGGCAATTGCGGCCGGGGAGTACCACTCGGTGGCACTGAAGAACGACGGGACCGTTTGGACTTGGGGTGACAATCCAAATGGGCAACTGGGTGATGGGACCAATACGAGACGGACGATCCCGGTGCAAGTAGATTGGATTACGGGCGTGGAAGCGATCGCGAGCACGGCGAATCATACGCTGGCTCTGCGTTCAGACGGGACAGTCTGGGGTTGGGGGAGCGGGGGGAACGGAGAGCTTGGGCAGGGAAGTAGCTTGGGGGCGTGGAATAGTCCGGTGCGGATGGAGGGGATCACCAATGCGCGGGCGATAGCGGCCGGGGCGCAGCATTCGCTGGTGTTGAAGAGCGACGGGACGGTGTGGGCGACGGGGCTGAATACCAGCGGGCAGTTGGGAGACGCCAGTGTGGTGCGGCGTCCGGTGCCGGTGCAGGTGAACCAATTGACCGGTGTGGCGGCGATTGCGGCCGGGGCGGTGCATTCGGTGGCGCTGAAGGTGGACGGCTCGTTGTGGGCGTGGGGAACCAATAGTGCCGGGCAGTTTGGGGTGGCGACGCCGGCGGTGTCGACGATCCCGGTCGCGGGGCCGACGGGGTATCCGCTGCCGCCGAAACCGGTTTCGGCGACGCCGGCGAATAGCTCTGCCGCCACGCAGACGCTCACCTTTACCTACTTCAACGCGGGGCGGTGGGATGACTTTGGGGTGGTGAATGTGTTGATCAACAACGCGATCGACGGGCGCGGGGCTTGCTATGTGGCGGTGGTGCCGTCGGGGCCGGCGGCTGGGGCCGTTTACCTGGTGAACGATAAGGGTGAATCCGGCGGGCCGTATGCCGGGATGACGCTGCCGGGGACGGGGACGGTGGAGAACAGCCAGTGCTCGGTGGCGGGCGCGGGGAGTTCGATATCGGGCTCGGGCCACACGCTGACGCTGACGCTGGCGGTGACCTTTAAGGCTGCGTTTGTGGGCAACAAGGTTTTCTACGTGGCGGCGCAGAATAAGGCGGCGATGAGTTCGGGGTGGGTGCCGCTGGGGGTGACGTCTGTCCCTGGGACGGTGCCGGCCGGACCGGCGGTGAGCGGGATGACGCCGGGGCGGAGTTTCGGGTTTGGCGGGCCGTATTCGTTTACCTTTACGAGTTCGCTGGGCTGGGCGGACGTGGGGGTGGCCAATGTGTTGCTGAACGATGCGATTGATGGGCGGGTGGGGTGCTTTATCGCCTTTGTCGCGTCGGGTCCGGGGACGGGAACGCTGTACCTGGTGAACGACGCCGGGGATGCGGGGAGTAACCTGGCGCCGTTGGCGATACCGTCGGCAGGGTTTGTGGAGAACAGCCAGTGCCGGATAGATGGGACGGGGAGTTCGTCGGCAGGGTCAGGAAATACGCTGACGCTATCGCTGGCGATGACGTATAAGGCGCCGTTCTCGGGGAGCCGGATCTTCTTTGCGGCGGCGCGGAGTACGACGGCGAACTCGGGATGGCAGTCGATCGGGACGCTGGCGGTGCCGTAGGGGGATGGGCTCATTGGCCTCGCCTGGATTGGTGGGCGAGGCCTGGGGGATATGGGTAGGGGAAATCGGAAAAGGAGGAAAAGGACGGTAAGCAGCATCCCAGGGAAATCAGAGGGCGAGGATGAGGGCGGCGAGGGTGATGAGGGTCCAGAGGGCGATCTGGCGCTTCAGGGTGGGGTAGGTGGGATTGGCTTCGACGAGTTCGGCTTCGGGGCGGAGATCGAGGAGTTCGGCGAGTTCGGCGGCGTCAATACGGGCTTCGGCTTCGGTGGAGTAACGCTCCTTCATTGTCAGCTGCTGCCCGGCGAGGGTTTCGATGCCGATGGAAAAGTCGTCGCGGCAGATGATCTCGGAGTCGGTGGTTTCGACGTCGCGGCGGACGTAGACGCGGCCGATTTGGCCGCGGGGGATGTGCTGGTCGCTGCCGGTCGGGAAGGGACGCAGGCGAATCGTTACGGATTGCGGGGTTACGGTGGCGATGCGGGTGTTGGCGAATACCGCCGCCGCCCAGTAGAGGCCTACGGTGAGTACCGCCAGCGTCAGACGGTGTTCCAGCGAGGCCGAACGGGCGCCGTAGAGAAAAATGACAAAGAGCACGAAGACAACGTTCGGAACGGCGATGGCGGCCAGACCACGAGATGCCCAACGGCGCTCGTAAATGAGAGGTGAGTTCCTCACCGGTCGGCCCCCGGGCTCTGGGGTAGGGGAAAACGGAGAGGGCGGGGGAATCCGGTAAGCAGCATCCCAGGGAAGTCTGAAGATTAGAAGGTGAAGCGGCCGCCGAGTTGGAAGGCGCGGGGGCCGCCGGAACCGAAGACCTGGCCGGCGCGGCTGGTGGGGACACCGAAGGCCGCGGGGTTATTCAGGCTGTTGGAGATGCCGCCGAGATTGGCGATGTTGAAGATGTTGAAGCCCTCGGCAAATACGTTCATCTTGTAGCGCTCCTTGAACAGGAACGTCTTGGTGAGGCGGATGTCCTGGGAACTGAAGTTGTCGCCAAAGCTGTAGTCGGCCGGGAGGGAGAGCTTGGGGATGGTCTGGCCGCGGGCGGTGCGGGGACGCTGGCCGTTGGCGAGATCGGGATAGGCGGCGTTCCAGGCGGCAACCGCCTTCTCCAGACGCTCCTTGGTGGGGTTGCGATCGGGGACGTTCCAGCCGGGGAGGAAGGCGGTATCGAGGCCGTCGCCATCAAGATCGACGCTGCCGACCTGGGGGCGATAGGCGCCGCGGGTGCCCATGGAGGAGATGAAAGACAGCTGAAACTTGAGGGGGAGATCGACGATGCCGCTGACGTTGAGGGAGTGGCGGCCACCGGAGGGGCCCCAGTTTTCGAACCAGTTATCGAGGTTGGTGATGCCGTTCATGCCTTGGGCGGCGGTGAGGGCGTAGCTGGCGAGGAACTGGAAGCGTTTGGAGAAGCGCTTGTCGATTTTGAGGAGCATGGCGCGGTAGACGCTGCGGCCGGCGGAGGTGCGGATGCCGATGGAGCCGGTGGAGCAGTTGGCGCGAGGGTCGTTGGCCTGGGCGGTGGAGGTGCAGCGGGGGATGACGGGGCCGGCGACGCGGAAGAAGCGGTTGTAGTCGAGGGAACCCAAGTCCTCGCGGAAGGCGTGGCGGTAGACGAAGTCGGCGGTGACGACCAGGTCCTTGCGGACTTCCCGTTGGATGCCGAGGGTGAGGTGGCGGGAGTAGCCGGGACCGTAGCGGTAGGGGTAAATATCCGTCCCTTGTTTGGAGATGTTGATATTGCGGACCGAGAGGTCATTGGGATTGGGGTTGGCGGTGGCGGCTTCGGCAGTGGCGCGAACCTGCGGGAGGATGGCCATGAGGTTGGAGAAGCGGAAGCCGGTGGGGAGGGTGCGGAAGTCGAGGGGGGTGCCGACGTTGACGTTGGGGAGGACGCCGGGAATGGGGTTGACGATGCCGGCGACGGGGTTGGGGATCGACTGCCCGCCGATCTGCTGGCGGCCGTTGCCGACGGGGCCGATGGCGGCGCGTTCGCCGAGGCGCTGGGAGATTTCGGTGGTATCGAAGTAGAAGCCGCCGCCGCCGCGGATGACGGTTTTGCCGTCCTTGAAGGGATTCCAGGCGAAGCCGAGGGAGGGGCTCCAGTTGGTGTAGGTGGGCTTGGTGGGTTCGAGGCTCTCCATGATGGGAGCGAGGAGGGCGGGCTTGGAGAGATCGCCGTTGACGAGGGTGGATTCAAACTGCCAGGCGAGGCCGTAGTTGAGGGTGAGTTTGGGGCTGAGGCGGAAGGTGTCCTGCCAGTAGACGTGGTAGCGGCGGTTGTTGGAGGCGCTGTCCTTGTTATAAGGCGGGGGCTGGGAGGGGTCGCCGATGCCCATGGCGAAGACGGCAAGGGGGAGTTTGAGGACGTCGGCGTTGGTGGTGAAGGTAGCGGGGAGTCCGAAGGCGGCGAGGGGGATACGGTTGGCGGCCATGATGTCAGGGCCCCAGAGTTGACCGGCGGCGGGGTCGCCGAAGGCCCAGAAGCCGGAGAAGGGGTGGTTTTCATAGCTGCCGCCGAAGCGCATGCGGTGGGAGCCGCGCTGCCAGGTCATGTTGTTGACGAGGTTGTAGCGGCGCATATCGCGGCCCTGGGGGGCGTTGGAGGTATTGCCGAAGCGGACGTTGGTGCCGACGATGGACATTTCCGGGAGGCCGATGCCGAGGCAGCCGGGGCACTCGTTTTCGGTGGGGTGGAGGTTGCGGTTGTTCCAGTATTGATAGGCGAAGCGGAAGTCGTTGACGAGGGTGGAGGAGAAGGTGGAGGTGATTCCGAGGATGGATTGATCGGCCCAGTTGCGGTTGACGAGCCAGTTGGAGGGGAGGGGGGAACCGGAGCGGGGTCCGAAGCCATTGTTGCCGTCGTGGGAGTAGCGGGCGAAGAGGTTGTGATTGGCGTTGAAGCGGTAGTCGAACTTGGCGGAGATCTGTTTGCCGTTGTAGGGGTTGGAGTAGTTGTTGGCGAGGGAGGCGAAGTAGGGGGAGTCTGGCTGGACGGTGACGACGGCGTCCTGGTTGTTGTTTTCGATGTTGAAGAAGAAGAAAAGCTTGTCCTTTTTGATGGGGCCGGAGAAGAGGGCGCCGGACTGGCGGCGGGCGAAGAAGGGGTTGGGGGCGAAAGGATTGCGGCGGAGGGCGGGGTAGGCGGAGAGGTTGTTATCGCGGAAGAAGAAGTAGGCGCCGCCGTGGAAGTCGTTGCCGCCGGAGCGGGAGACGATGTTGATGGCGCCGGAGGCGGCGATGCCGGTGGAAAGGTCGAAGTTGGCGGAGGAGATCTGGAACTCTTCGACGACTTCCTGGGAGAAGTTCTGAGCGGTGCCGCCTTCGAGGGAGTTGCGGACATTGCCGCCGTCGACGGTGAGGGCGGTTTTGCCGGAGGAGGCGCCGAGGACGGAGACGGAGAACTGGGCGTTGTACTGGGCGAGGGACTGGGTGCCGACGGAGACGCCGGGTTCGAGGAAGGCGAGTTGGAGGAAGCTACGGCCGTTGAGGGGGAGGGACTCGATCTGGGTGCGGCCGATGACGCCGTCGACTTTGTGGGCGTCATAGGCGATTTGGGAGTTGGCGGCGGCGACGGTGACGGTTTCGGTGACGGCGCCGATCTGGAGCTTCAGATCCACGGTGGTCGTGGAGCCGACGACGACGGTGGCTTCGCGGAGGAGTTGGCGGAAGCCGGCGGATTGGGCGCGGACTTCATAGCGGCCGGCGGGGAGGGCGGGGGCGGCGAACTGGCCCTGGCTGTCGGACTTGAGGTCGCGTTTGAGGCCAGTTTCGGTGTTGGTGACAGTGACGGCGGCGCCGGCTACAAGACCGCCGGAGTCGTCGGAAACTGTACCGGCGATGGTGCCGATGGGGGCTTGGGAGAAGGCGGAAAGCGCGAGAGTGATGAGAAGAGCGAAGACCCGGGACATTATCTCCATGCTACTCCTTATCGAGTGGTTTGGAGATGGGGTTCGAGGTGGGGGACGAGGTTTTCGTGGGTGAGGGACCAGCGGCCTTTTTGGAGGGAAATGGCGGAGATGGCGGTGTGGTAGAGGCTACCGGCGATGGAGTTGATGCGGAAGGGGTTGAGGGAGAGGGCGTGGCCGAGGGCGACGGCGGTAGGGGCGGCGGAGGTGAAGACGAGGATGGGGCCGGAGGCGAGAGATTGCTGGGCGTCGAGGAGGGCGGCTTTGACACGGGCGGAGAACTGAGACCAGGATTCGCCGGAGTAGTTGTGCTGGCCGAAGAGCCAGGCTTTGAGGACGGCGTGGTCGCGGTCGTCCTGGGTGGCGTTTTTGGCGAACGACATTTTGGGGGCGATTTCGTCGTAGAGGTGGAAGAAGTCGAACTCGTTCCAGCGGGGGTCGGTGAGGAGCGGGGGCGGGGAGGAGAAGCGGGAGAGGGCGTTGGCGGCGGAGAGTTGCTGGCGGTGGAGAGAACCGGTGAGAGCGGCGTGGAAGGGGAGGTTGAGGGAGGCGAGGTGGGAGCCGAGGAGGAGGGTCTGGGTGTGCCCGAGAGGGGAGAGTTGGTCGTAGTCGTGGCGGGGCCCGGCCTGGCCGTGGCGGAGGAGAAATAGGGTGGACACGTCCCTAACAGCATGCAACAAAAGGGGGGCTGGTTGGCCCCCCTTTTTTGCTGCTGATTGCGGGTTAGCGGAAGTTGGCGGTGACGGTGGTGTCGGCGTTGGTGGTGGTGACGGTGCAGGAGAGGGAGAGGCCGGAGCAACCGCCGCCGGACCAGCCTTTCCAGGTAGCGCCGGCGGCGGGGACCGCGGTGACGGTGACCTGGGTGCCGGGGAGGAAGCGGCTGCCTGCCGGGTTGTTGGAGACGGTGCCGAGTCCGTTTGCCTTGACATTCAGGCGGTACGGCATGTTGAAGGTGGCGGTGACGGGCGCGGCGGAGTTGACGGTGAAGGTACAGGATAGGCTGTTGCCCTGGCAGGCGCCGGACCAACCGGCAAAGACGCCCTTGGCTTCCTTGGCGGTGAGGGTGACCTGGGTGCCCGGAGCGACGGAGGTGGAGCAAGCGCCGGGGCAGCGGATGAGCCGGGAAGCGTCCTGGACCGAGCCGTCGCCGACGATGGAGACGGTGACGGGGAAGTTGGCCGGCACGTTGAGATTGGCGGCGGCGTTCTGGGCGCCGATGAAGTCACCGACTTCGCCTTCGGCGGGGGCGTTGCAGAAGCCGTCGGCGCAGATGGCTTCGCCGGTGACGGGGTTGTACTGGCCGGTGAACTTGTAGATTTCGAAGCGGCGGACGACGGCTTTGCTGCCATTGGCGAGGCCGCCGCGCTTCTGTTTCCGCTTGGAGTTGGAGCCGAGTTCGGTCTGCATGAGGTCCCAGCTGGTTTCGATTTCGGCGGGGTCTTCGGGGACGATGGGGTTATCGGGGACGAGTTCGTCGAGGTTGACCTGGCGGGCGATTTCGGTTTTGTAGGTCTTCATCCACTGGGCTTCGCCGAAGAGCTTGGCGGGCTTGGGGGGGAGGGGCGGATCGACGTCGGCGACGACGACGGCGGCTTGGCCGGGGCGCGGCGGGGGTTGAACGGACCAGATAGGAGCGGGGATGGCGACCTGGGAGTTGGCGTGGACGAGTTTGCCGGGGTTGGCGGGGTCGGGGACGAGCCAGCGATAGACGACCTTGGTGGGGTTGCCGGTGAGGCCGAGGCCGAAGTGTTCGCAGCCGCTGGTGGCATATCCCTGGGTGCCGATGATGCACTGGTGGCCGGTGAGGACGGTGGGCTTCACGGCGTTGGGGGTGCCGGTGATCCAGGTGCCGCGAACGGCGTCGTAGGGGGACATCCAGCGAACGATGAGGCCGCCGCCGGTGGGGATGGGGGTGACCTGCGGCGGACCGTACCGATTCCAGTTGTAGTAGCTGTTGATGCCGGAGACGCCGTGGTACTCGATTTCGAAACCGCGGCAGTCCTGGCCGGTGTCGTTGACGACGTCGAAGTTCGAGTGGGTGCCGTAGAGAGTGACCTGGGCGGCGGCGGGAAGGGAGGCGAGGGCGATGGCAGTCATTGCCAAGAGGCCGGCGCGGGGTGCGGGAATCAGATTCATCTTTTCTCCTCAGAATCGTTGGCGGAAAGTGGCCAACGAAGGGTGAGACAGGCGCGGGGCGGGGGCGGAACAGAAATGTTGTGATATTTCTACTGCTATGGAAATTTCAAGGATCAGCCGGCGAGGGTTTCTGGGGAGTTGCGCGGGGGCGATGGCGGCTGAGCCGGGGCGGTTCTATACGGTGAAGAAGAGCGGGGAGCGGTGGCATCTGGTGACGCCGGAGGGGAAGCGGCAGTTTTCGATGGGATTGAACCACATTGATCCGGCGGCGCTGCGGTTTGTGGAGAACGGGGAGATCTGGCGGGGGAAGTACGGCAACAGCATGGAGCGGTGGCTGAAGGAGAGTGTGCGTCCGAACCTGCTGGACTGGGGGTTCAACTGTGTAGGGTGGGCGCAGGAGGTGGTGACGCGGGGGCAGACGAATCACCGGCATTCGCGGCCATTCACCTATGAAGAGTATCAGTGGCTGGGGATGCCGTACTGCCATCTTTTGCCGTTTGCGGACTTCCATCAGTGGGAGGCGGAGACGCGGCATCCGGACCTGTTCAGCGCGGAGTTTGCCGACTGGTGCGACCACGTGGCGCGGGAGCATTGCGCGCCGCTCTCGCGGGATCCGAAGCTGATCGGGTACTTCTATATTGATTGCCCGACGTGGGTGCATACGCGGCAGTGGAATACGTGGAAGGGGCCGCTGTTCGATCCGGCGAAACTGGAGACGGAGAGCGGGCGGCGGGAGTTGGGGAAACTGGCGGGGCAGTATTACCGGGTGACGCACGAGGCGGTGCGGCGGTACGACAAGAACCATCTGATTCTGGGGGACCGGTACGAGGCGGCGGCGCCGTTGCCAATGGAGGTAGTGGAGGCGGCCAAGCCGTATGTGGACGTGTTGTCGTTCCAGCAGTTCGGGAAGCCGCCGAAGGTGAAGTCGGATTTTGAGAAGTGGCGGGAAGCGGCGGGGATGCCGATTCTGCTGGCCGACGGGGCAGCGGCGATTCGCGGGGAGAACGGGTATGCGCGGCACGATGGGGCAGGGTACCGGGAGACGATGGGGGTGTTGCGGGAGAATCCGGCGTGCATCGGCTACCACTTGTGCGGGGCGTATGTGGCGAACCGGGTGCGGCGGCGGGGGCTGATGGACGAGCGGGAGCGAGTGGACGGGGAGGGAGTGCGGGCGATCCGGGCGGCGAACCGGGAGATGGCGGAGTGGGTGGCGAAAATGGGATCGTAACCGCAGGACGCGCGGGCGTATCTCACGATGGAGGAGGATCTAGCATGTTTGGACTCATTGGTGCGCTGATCACGGGGCTGGTGGTGGGGGTGGTGGCGAAGTTCCTGATGCCGGGGAAGGATCCTGGGGGGATGATTGTGACGATTGTGATTGGGATAGCAGGTTCGTTTATTGGAAGCTGGCTGGGGCAGATACTGGGTTTGTATGCGTCGGGGCAGCCGGCGGGGTTTATTATGTCGGTTGTAGGCGCGATTGTGCTGTTGTTTGGATTCCGGATGGTGCAAAGGGGCTGAGAGGCAATGGACAACTGGGGGATACTCTCCAACGTATTGGGGTTGGCGATTGGGGCGGGGCTGAATCTTTACGCCGCGGTACTGGTGACGGGAGTGGGGATCCGGTACGGGTGGCTGCACAATATGCCGGGGGAGTTGGGATTGCTGGCGCATCCGGTGGTGCTGACGGTGGCTGGGGTGATGTATCTGGCGGAGTTTGCGGCGGATAAAGTACCGTTCTTCACGCCGATCTGGGATGGGATTCACACGTTTATCCGGCCGGTGGGCGGGGCGTTGCTGGCGTTGGGGGCGACGGCGGATATGGACCCGATGGTGAAGGTGGCGGCGATGCTGGTGGCCGGGACGCTGGCGCTGGGGACGCATACGTCGAAGATGGGATTCCGGCTGATGGCGCATACGACGCCGGAGCCGACGACGCATTCGCTGATTTCGGTGGCCGAGGATTTCGGGGTGGTGGTGTTGCTGGCGCTGGCGTATCAGTATCCGTGGGTAGCGATTCCGGTGTTTGTGGGGGTGATGGTGGCGATTGCGGCGTTTGTGCCGCTGTTGCTGCGGATCATGCGGTTCCTGGTGGCGGGGCTGATGGGGCGAATGGCGTCGTGGTTTGCGGTGAAGCCGGAAACGGAGCGGCCGGGATATGTCCGGGCCTATGCGCGGCGCGTAAAGGGAGCGCCGCGTTTGGCGGTGGGATGGCTGCAGATGGAAACGGGGGCGTTTTCGTTCACGAAGTGGGGGCGGAAGCGGGAGGTGGTATTGGGTGAGGTGAATCCGCGGGTGGAATGGGGATTTGTGTTTAACGTGGCGACGACGGCGGACGGGTCGACGGTGTATCTGACGAAGGAGTGGTGTGCGTGTGTGGCGGAGGCGCGGGAGACGGCCGCAGGGTAAGGGCGAGGAAGGCGAGGGCGCTGGCAGCGATGCCGGCGAGTGCGTCGACGGCGTAATGATAGCGGCCGTAGACGGTGGAGAGGGCGACGGAGAAGCCGTAGAAGGCGAAGGCGCGCCAGATCCAGGGGCGATCCGGGAGGGCGGCGCGGAGCCCCCAGGCGGTAGCGAGGGCGGAGGAGACGTGGGCGGAGGGGAAGACGGAGGAGTGGATGCCGTAGCCGCCGACGATGGCGAGATTGGCATGGCGGGCCCAGGTGAGGACGGTGGGGTTATCGGCGCCGGGGAAGACGACGCGGGGCGGGTCCGAGGGGAAGTAGGGGAAGAGGGCGTAGGCGCCGAGGGTGCCGGAGAGGTAGGCGAGCCAGAGGGTGGAGGCGTGCTGGGGGCGGCCGGCGCGATAGAGAATGACGAGGGCGGCGAGGCTGACGGCGTAGACGACGAGGTAGCAGAGTTCGAGGTAGAAGGGGAAGACGGGGCCGAGGGATTCGATGGCGGCGCGGGCGGAGAGGGAGTCGAGGAACCAGCGGTCCCAGAGGATCCAGGAGCGTTCGAGATCGCCGGGGTGGGGGAGAACGGCGAAGAGGTTCATTTCGCGGTAGGCGAGGAGGGTGAAGGCAAGGGGAGCGATATCGCGGAGGAGGGACTGGGTGCGGGTGAGGGCGGCGAGGGCGAGGGCGACGGCGAGAGCGATGGCGACGCAGGGGAGGGGATTGGGCAGAAGGATGGCGGCGACGATGGCGACGTAGGTGAAGTAGGCGAGGAGGAGGCGTTCGTGTGTACGGATGCCGCTATGGTAGCTTACCGGGCGGACTAAGGTTGTCTACTGATCCTGTCGATAGACAGCGTGGGAGCGAGAGATGCCTAAGACCGCGGAAAGAGCCGGCACGCTGGCGCAGTTTACGATTCTGATGGATGAGTTGATGCGATCGGGGGTGCGGCGGGCGAAATTTCAGGCGTGGGAGATCGAGATTCTGCTGGATTTAGACCGCAGTGCGCCGCAAGGACCGGCGAAGACACGGGCGATGCGGGAGTATCTGGACGCGGTACAGGCGGACATGGAACGCGGGGCGGCGGCACCGATGCTGTTTTCCGAGTTTGTGCGGCGGCGGGGGACGCCGGACACCGAGCGGAAGCCGGAGACGCGGGAGTTGCACGCGCCGGGCAAGCGGACGAAACGGGTGAGCTAGAACTTGTTGACGAAGGTGTCGCGGAGGAGTTGTTCGAAGGCCGGGGTACAGACCAGGGCGTTGCCGGCGTAGATGGAATCGGTGCCCTGGAAGTTGAAAAATTTGCCGCCGGCTTCTTCGACGATGACTTTCATGGGGCAGAGGTCCCAGGGTTTGGCGGAGGGTTCGATCCAGACGTCAGCCTGGCCGCTGGCGACCATCATGACGTCCGGGGAGCCGGACATGCTGCGCATACACCAGAACTTGGCGACGAAGTCGAGGACGATGTCGCGGTAGGGCCACTTGCGGTTGTTCTGCATCCCGTTGAAGCAGACGACGGCGCGGTCGAGGCGATCGACCGAGGAGACCTGGATGCGGCGATCGTTGCACCATGCGCCGCCGCCGACGGAGGCCATGAATGTTTTGCCCATGATGGGGAAGTGGGCGATGCCGGCGACGGGTTTGCCTTCGGCTTCGAGGCCAAGGAGGACGCCCCACTGGGCATTGCCGCGGATGAAGTCGCGGGTGCCGTCGATGGGGTCGATGATCCAGGTGCGACCGGAGCGGGAGGGCTTGGCGACGCCTTCTTCGCCCATCTGGCCGTCTTCGGGGAAGGCTTCTTCGAGGGCGGCGGAGAGGTAGACTTCGGCTTCGCGGTCGGCATTGGTGACAGGGGAGTCGTCGGACTTATCCTCCATCTCGATTCCGGCTTCAAAGTGCTTGGTGGAGAGGTCCGCCGAGCGCGTGACAATACGGCGAGCGATCGCCAGTTCCCGTTCAAAGTTCATCTCTCTCCATTGTAAACGGGGCCGCATGTTAGGATGGCGTTCAATGCAAAAGCGGACTGTGTATTCCTTGTTAGAAGAAGCGGTGGCCACCTACGGGGACCGGGGAGCGCTGCATCAGCCCGTGAACGGGAAAGAGGGGCGCGGGTACCGCACCTATACCTGGGTGGAGTACCGGGACATTGCGCGGGAGATTGCGAGCGGATTGCGCGCGTTGGGGATCGGGAATGGGGACATTGTCGGGATCGGGAGTGAGACGCGGGCGGAGTTCTATCTGCTGGACGTGGGGATCATGGCCAACGGTTCGACGGCGGCGGCGCTCTATGTGAATAGCCAGGCGGGGGAGCAGGTGGCGGCGCTGGGGCGGTGCGGGGCGAAGATGGTTTTTGTCGAAGACCCGAAGATGTACAAGACGCTGCTGGAGGCGGGCGGGGCGGCGCTGGAGACGCGTTGGGTGCTGATTACGGGGATGGTGGAAGGGGTGTTGACGCTGGAGGAGGTGCGGGCGCGGGGGCGGGCGGCGATGGAGGATGATCCGGAGTATTTTGAGCGGATCCGGTTGAGCGTGATGCCGGAGGACCGGGCGATTCTCTATTTGACGTCGGGGGCGACGGGGGCGCCGAAGTTTGTGGAAGTGGCGCACAAGGCGCTGGTCGCCAACGTGGACATCGGGAAGAAGGTGGTGGAGTTAGGGCCGGAGGACCGGGTGCTGGCGTTTTTGCCGTCGGCGCATATTGCACAGCGGCTGGGCATCGAGTTGCTGCCGCTGGCGATGGGGATTCCGGTGCATTTTTCGGAGAGTCTGGCGCGGATGCCGCACGAGTTCAAGATCGTGAAGCCGACGTTCTTCCTGGCTCCGCCGCGGGTATGGGAGCGGGTGTATGCGAGTGTGCGGACGGAGGTGCAGAAGAAGAGCGGGACGGCGAAGAAGCTGTTCTACACGGCGATCGGGATGAGCGCGGACGCGGTGAAGTTGCGGCAGGCGGGCAAGCCGGTGCCGTTCTGGATGAAGGCGCCGCTGGCGTTGTTTGACAAGATCATTTTCTCGAAGATCCGGGAGCGGCTGGGCGGGGAGTTGACGTTTGCGGTATCGGGGGCGGCGCCGCTGGCCAAGGAGTTGGCACTGTTTTATGAAGCGATCGGGATGCCGCTGCACGAGGGGTTCGGGTTGACGGAGGCGGGGGTGTTGACGCTGAATCTGCCGGGGCGGCAGAAGTTGGGGTCGATCGGGAAGGCGTTGCCGGGGATTGAGTTGCGGCTGGCCGACGACGGGGAGTTGCTGGTGGGCGGGCCGACGCTGGCGATGGGGTATTTCAACGATCCGAAGGCGACGGCGGAGACGTTCCGGGACGGATGGCTGTACACGGGGGATATCGCCGAGATCGCTAAAGACGGGTATGTGTCGATCACGGGGCGGAAGAAGGAGATCATTGTCTCGTCAAACGGGAAGAAGATCTATCCTTCGAAGGTAGAGGAGTTGTTCAAGACGGAACCTCTTATCAGCCACATGGTGCTGGCGGGGGAGAAGCAGCCATTCATTTCGGCGCTGTTCACGATCAATCCGCAGATGGCGGAGATGATGGAGGGGCTGAAGGGGAAACCGCTGGCGGAGATGGCGGCGTCGGCGGTGGTGCAGGCGGCGGTGAAGAAGGCGGTGCGGGCAGCGAACGCGCAGTTGGCCACCTACGAGCAGGTGAAGAAGTTCCGGGTGCTGGGGGTGGAGTTCACGATCGAGGGCGGGGAGTTGACGCCGACGATGAAGGTGCGGAAGGCGAAGGTGCTGGAGAAGTATGCGGCGAACGTAGCGGAGATGTACGCGGCTACGGACGACTTAATCTGATGGTTCGGGAGTCGCCGCCGGCGTGTTGGATGTCGATAATCCAGCGGTCCGGCGGGAGGAGGGGGGCGAACTTTTCGCCCCATTCGATGAGGACGCGGGCGGGGGAGTCGAAGATTTCTTCCAGGCCGAGGGAGTAGAACTCGGCGGGGGATTCGAGGCGATAGAGGTCGATGTGGTAGACGGCGACGGGTTCGCCGTACTCATGAATGAGGGTAAAGGTGGGGCTGGAGACCTCGTCGGGGGAGGCGGCGCCCCAGGCGTGGACAAGGGATTTGGAGAGGGTGGTTTTGCCGGCGCCGAGGTTGCCGGTGAGTTGGATGACGGCGGGGGCGGGGATGAGGGCAGCGATCTGGCTGGCGATTTCCGCGGTTTGTTCGGGGGATTGGGAGCGGTACTCAGGCATGGGCGGCGCGGATGGAGTCGGGGAAGAATTTAAGGAGGTCGGTGGCGATGACGGAGAGTTCGCCCAGTTGAGCGGCGGCGAGTTCGCCGGCTTTGCCATGGAGCCAGGCGGCGGCGATGGTGGCTTCGTTGAGGCGATCGGGGTGTTGGGCGGCGAGTCCGGCGATGAGGCCGGTGAGGATATCGCCGGAACCGGCGGTGGCCATGGCGGGGGTGCCGGTGGGGTTGATCCAGCACTGGCCGGCGGGGTCGGCGATGACGGTGCGCTGGCCTTTGAGGAGGAGGGTGATTTTGAGGTGGCGGGCGAAATCGGTGGCGTCGGCGAGGCGATCGGCGACGGGGCGTCCGAGGAGGCGGGCCATTTCGCCGGGGTGCGGGGTCATGATGCGGGGGCCGGCGGCGCCGGGCCATTCGATGCCGGCGAGGGCGTTGAGGGCATCGGCATCGAGGATGATGGGGAGGCGGGCGGTGGCGGTGAGGCGGCGAACGAGGGCGACGGTTTCCGGTTCGGTGCCGAGGCCGGGGCCGAGGGCGAGGACGGTTTTGCCGTCGAGGAGGGCGTCGAGGTCCTGATCGGCGATGGCGCCGGAGGGTGTTTCGGCGAGGGGGAAGGTCATCAACTCCGGGGTGATGGCGGCGATGGGGGCGAGGGCGGAGGAGGCGGAGGCGACGGTGACGAGGCCGGCGCCGGCACGGAGGGCGGCGAGTCCGGCCATGGCGGCGGCGCCGGGCTTATTGCGGGAGCCGGCGAGGATGAGGACATGGCCGTAGGAGCCTTTGTGGCCGGCGCGGGCGCGGGGTTCAAGGAGGTCATTGAAGTCGGAGGGGTCGACCCAGTTGCGGGAGATGGGATCGAGGAGGGAGTCCGGGGAGCCGATGCGGCCGACGGTGAGTTTACCGGTGCGATCGCAGTTGGGGGGAAGGGCGTGGCAGAGCTTGGGGGCGGTGAAGGTGACGGTGAAATCGGCGCGGGAGACGGGGGTGCCGGAGGCGCCGGAGTCCGAGGCCATGCCGGAGGGGAGGTCGACGGCGCAGATTTTGGCACCGGGGAATCCGAAGGAGAGTTCGATGATGAGTTCGGCGGCGCGCCCGCGGGCGTCGCCATCGATGCCGGTACCGAGGAGGGCGTCGATGATGAGGGTAGCGGAGCGGGATTCGTCGGGGACGTGGTCGTGGATGGCCTCAAAGCCGGCGGCGCGGAGCATGCGGTAGTTGCGGGCGGCGTCGCCGGAGAGTTCTTCCGGGGGGGCGGCGAGGACGACGTCGAGGGAGGCGGGGCGGAAGCGGACGTGGAGGATGCGGGCGATAGCGAGGCCGTCGCCGCCGTTGTTGCCTTTGCCGCAGAAGACGAGGATGCGCTGGTCGCGGAGCGGGGCGCATTCCCGTTCGCAGACTTCGACGACGCGGTGGGCGGCGTTTTCCATGAGGATGAGGCCGGGGATGCCGGCTTCGATGGTGCGGCGATCGACGTCGCGCATTTCGGCGGCGGTGAGGATTTTCACGCGAGTTTCTCCTCCATGAGCTCCTCGAGGCGGCGGAGTTGGCCGGGTTGGCCCATGACGATGAGGTAGTCGCCGGCGCCGATTTCGGCATCGGCGGGGGGATTGAAGATCATCTGTCCGGAGGTACGGCGGATGGCGAGGACGATGACGCCCAAGTCAGCGCGGAGTTGGGCCTGGCGGAGGGACTTGGAGACGTACTCGGAGCGGGCGGAGACCTGGACCTGTTCGATGCGGATATCGAGGCCCATGTCGTTGCCGGTCGTGAAGTCGATGAACTCGTTGACGTGGGGTTTGAGGAGGGACTGGGAGAGGCGCTGGCCGGTGATGGTGTACGGGGCGAAGACAACGTCGGCGCCGGCGCGGCGGAGTTTGCGTTCCGACTCCTCTTCGCTGACGCGGGTGGCGACGGGGAGGAGGGGGTTGAGGGCCTTGGCGGTGAGGATGAGGTAGGTATTGTCGGCGTCGGTGGAGAGGGCGGCGATGAGTCCGCGCGCGCGGTCGATGCCGACATCGCGGAGGACTTCGTCGCGGGTGGAATCGGCGGCGACGGCGAGGAGGCCGGCCTGGAGGGCGCGTTCGACGCGTTCCTCGCTGCGGTCGACGACGAGGATGGGGACGCCGGACTTCTTGAGTTCTTCCGAGGCGCTGCGGCCAACGCGGCCGTAGCCGCAGACGATGAAATGGGATTTGAGATTGTCGATCATGCGGCGTCTCCGCCTGTTGGGAAAGTAACCGCTCAGCTCCAGTTCAATCATGGCCTGGGTGAGCACGCCAAGGGCGACGAGGACAGTGCCGACGCCGATGACGATGTAGAAGATATTGAAGACGCGGCCGGCGCGGCCGAGCGGGATCATCTCCCCGTATCCAATGGTGGTGATGGTGGTGAGCGCCATGTAGAGGGCGTCAAACAGGGAGGCGCCGGCGATGAGGACGTAGCCGGTGCAGCCGATGGAGATGACGGTGGCGATGGCGACTGCGATCTGGGCGATACGGCGTTTGAAGCGTTTCCAGTCGGCGTTAATGCGATGGTCGGGCAATCACACTCTCCGGATGATCATCATGGTCATGTCGTCGGCGGATTCGGGAGCAAAGGTCCAATGCTGGACGGCCTGGAAGACCTCGGCGAGGATCTCCTCATTGGGTTTAGAGGCGACGCGCTGGACGGTTTCGATGAGGCGATCCTCGCCGAACATCTCGTCGTACTCGTTTTCGGGCTCGGTAATGCCGTCGGTGTAGAGAAGGAGGATATCGCCTTTTTCGAGGACGATGCTGCTGGAATCGTACTTGGCGAAGGGGAAGACGCCGACGACCATGCCGTTGACATCGAGGCGGCGGACCTCATTGCCGCGGAGGAGGATGGGGGGCAGGTGGCCGGCGTTGGTGGCGGTAAGGGTGCCGGTGCGTTCGTCGTAGACGGAGAAGAAGAAGGTGGCGTATTTTTCGGTGGTGGTATTGGCTTCGAGGTGTTTGTTGAGGTGGGAAACGATGGTGGCGGTGTCGACGGGGGTATTCAGTTCCTGGGCGGCGCGGAGTTGGGCGCGCATGGAGGATTGAATATTGGCCATGAGGAGGGCGGCGGAGATGCCTTTGCCGGCGACGTCGCCGATGGCGATGGCGCAGTGGTGGGCGTCGATTTTCTGGTAGTCGTAGTAGTCACCGGAGACGCTCTTGGCGGGGTTGAGCATGGCGGTAAGCTGGAGGCCCTCGACGACGGGGACCGATCGGGGGTAGAGCTGTTCCTGGACCTCTTTGGCGATGTCGAGGTCGGCCTGGAGGCGTTCCTTCTCCTTGGCGACTTTGAGGAGGCGGTCGAGGTTTTCGGCCATCATGTTGTAGCTTTGGCCGAGGTTGGCGAGCTGATCGTTGCCCTTGACCGGGATGCGGTAGGAGAAGTCGCCGGCCTGGACGCGCTGTGTACTTTCGTAGAGATAGTGAACGGCGCGGGTCATGGTGCGGGTGATGGAGATGCCGATGGCGAGGGCGATGAGTTCGACGACGAGGAAACTGATGGCGACGCCGTAGAAGAGGTAGATAAGCCAGGGCTGGTCCCAATCGGCTTTCTGGGAGAAGATGACGCGGAAGACCTGGGAGATGCGGGTGTGTACGCCGAGGACGGCCTTGCCCTCTTGTTTGGGATTGTCCCAAACGTAGACGGAAATGGGCATGCCCCAAAGGACCTGGAAGTCGAAGAAGTTGACGGCCGGGGCGATGTGGCGGGTGGAGAGGAAATCGGCGGGCTTGCTATCGGGATTGGCGTCCTGGTGGAGGTCCATGCGGACGCGGCCCTGGGGGGCGCCGCTGACGAGGTCGACGAGGGTGATTTCGCCGAGGTTGGGGATGAGGTTCTGGAGGTAGCTTTTGCGAATGGGGACGAGGAAGGTGACCTGGCGGTCCTTGGCGTGGAGGTGGACGCCGGAGAAGAGGAATCCATCCTTCAGGACCGCGCTATGGACCTCCACCTTTTCGTCGGCGGGGTGTTGGAGCTTGTTGTTTTCGGGGTAGCGAAGGTAATCGGCCTGGCCGTTGGAGACGAGGATCTCGATGCCGGGGAAGCGGGTGCCAAGGAAGCCGAGGATGCGGGAGGGTTGGGTGCCGCGGGAGTCGTCGATGGCGCGGAGCATGGCACTGGCGGAACCGCGGAGGGCGTCGAGGTCCTGCTGGAACTCCTGGGTGACGAGGTAGACGGCGACCTGCCCGGAGAGGGCCCAGGCGCCGAAGAGTCCGAGCACGCCTAGGAGGAAGACGGGGACGACGGCAATGAAGACATAGCTCAGCAGGAGCCGATTGCGGAGGCGCCAGATGGCATGGCGGAGGCCGCGGCGGATCCAGCGGAAGAGGCACCAGGTGAAGACGACGAACAGCGCCATGGAGGCGAGCGGGACGAGGATAGAGCCCGGCATGAGGGACGAAAGCGCCGGGGCGAGGAAAAGGAGGGCGAGGGTGGCGATTTCGAGTTTGCCAAAGGCACGGCGCCAGGCGAACGGCGCGCGGGCGGCGGCGCCGCCGCTCAAGTCCATTTTGGAATCGTCCTGGTTCACTCGTTGCGCGTATGGGCGATGCCGGGCGCGATGTCCGGTTCGGCCATCTCCTCAGGGCTCAGATAGAGACGCGTCAAGCCGTCGCGAAGAAGTTCAAAGGCGGCGTCGGGATCGTCGGCGAACTGGAAGATGTTGAGATCTTCCGGGGAGATCATGCCGTGGCGGGCGAGGGCTTCGAAGTTGAAAATTTCCTTCCAGAAGGCGCTGCCGTAAAGGATGACGATGATCTCTTTGTGGAGTTTGCGGGTCTGGACGAGGGTAAGGATTTCAAAGAGTTCGTCCATGGTGCCGAAGCCGCCGGGGAATACGACGAGGGCTTTGGCGAGGTAGGCAAACCAGAATTTACGAAGGAAAAAATAGCCGAATTCGAGCGAGAGTTCGGGAGAGATGTAGGGATTGGGGAGTTGCTCGAAGGGGAGGCGGATGTTGAGTCCGATGGTTTTGCCGCCGGCCTCCATGGCGCCGCGGTTGGCCGCTTCCATAATGCCGGGTCCGCCGCCGGTGGAGACGACGAAGCGGCGATTGGAGTGGGGCAGGGAGTCCGACCAGCGGGTGACCTTGGCGGCGAGTTGGCGGGCCCCTTCGTAGTATTCGCTTAAGGGGCCGTTCTGGTGGATGCGGGCCGAGCCGAAGAAGGCGACGGTATCGCGAATGCGGTTCTTGCGAAAAACGCCGAGGGGTTTGAGGTATTCGCTGAGGATGCGGACGCTGCGGGCCTCCGAAGAGTGGAGGAACTGGCCATCTTCAAAGGCCAGGGGGGGGCGGACCAACTTTTCGCTCATTGACTGGAATCCTTGGTGGGCGCTTCCAACTCCGCCACGCGTTTTTCCAATTCTCTCATCGTGCGGAGCATGTCGGGGAGTTTTTGGAAGGCGGTGATGGCGCGGAGCCAGACGCGGGCATCAAAGGCGGGGGAACCGGACATGACAGCGCCGGCGGGGACGTCGCCGCCAATGCCGGACTGGGCATAAATGATGGCGTTGTCGTTGATGGTGAGGTGGCCGCTGATGCCGACCTGGCCGGCGAGGAGGACGTTTTTCTTGAGAATGGAACTGCCGGCGAGGCCGGCTTGGGAGCAGATGATGTTGTCCTCGCCAACAACGGAGGCGTGGCCGACCTGGACGAGGTTGTCGATTTTTGCGCCGCGTTCGACACGGGTCTCGCCGACAGTGGCGCGGTCAACGGCGGTGAGGGACTGGATTTCGACGTCGTCTTCGAGAACGGTGATGCCGGACTGGACGATTTTGTAGTGGGTGCCCTGTTTGGTTTTGGCGAAGCCGAAACCGTCGCCGCCGATGACGACGTTGTTCTGAAGGATGACGCGATGGCCGATGCGGCAGAACTCGCGGACGACGGAGTGGGCGTGGGCGAGGAAGTCGTCGCCGATTTCGGCGCCTTCATAGACGACGGCGTGGGGGAAAAGGGTGCAACGGGCGCCAATTTTAGCGCGCGGGCCGACGTAGGCGAAGGGGGCGATGGAGGCGCCGGGGCCGACTTCGGCCGTGGGGTCGACGAAAGCCAGGGGATGAATGCCGGGGGCGGGGCGTGGAGGCTGGTAGAAGAGTTCGAGGGTGCGGGCGAAGTCGTGGTAGGGATTGGCACTGACGACGGAGGCGATGGGAAGGTCGGTGAGCGGTTGCGCGACGAGGATGGCGGAGGCGCGGGTGTTCTTTACTTTGGGCGCGTATTTGGGGTTGGCGAGGAAAGTGAGCTGGCCGGGGGTGGCGTGCTCCATGCCGGCAACGCCGTGAATTTCCAGGTCCGGATCGCCATGCAGGACGGCGCCGAGTTGTTGGGCTATGTGGCCGAGTCTCATCTGAGTACACTGTTAGTATGCGACACTCGACGCGGTGGCTCGCAGCCTGTTTCCTGTCCGCCGCGATCGCCAATGCCTGGCAACAACCGCAGCGGCCGCGAACGCAACCGGCGAAGCCACAATCCGAATTAGAAAGAGCGGCGGAAGAGTTCAAAGTACTGACGCGAGACCTTGGTCTACGCGCGGACACGCCGGGAAAACGGAAGGGGCCCGCGAGCGCCGGGCCGGGCTGGCACGGGCGCATTTTCGAGAATTTCCGCAACGACAAACTGGACGCCACGCCGCACGATGTGGTGCAGCGCGGGGGCACGCGGAACATGCTGCGGCGGAACCAGTTCGGGTTCAACGTGGGCGGGCCGGTGGTGATTCCGAAGCTGTACGACGGGACGCGGAAGACGTTCTTCAATGTGTCCTATGAAGGGGTGCGGGAGCGGATCGGCCGGTCGTTTTTGCGGACGATCGCCATTCCGGAGGAGCGGACGGGGGACTTTTCACGGACGGTGGACAACGCCGGGCTGCCGCTGGCGGTTTACGACCCATCGTCGACGCGGGCGAATCCGGCGTACAACCCGGCGCAGGCGGTGAGCGAGACGAATCTGCAGTATCAGCGCGATCCGTACCCGAACAACCGGATTCCGGCGGCACGGCTGGACCCGGTGGCGCTGAAGGCCGTGAGCTACTACCCGTTGCCGAACTCCGATGCGGGACCGTTTTTCCGGAACAACTATTTCGTGTTTTCGCCGGAGACGAACGAAGCCAACGGGATGATCTTCAAGGTGGACCATACGCTGGCGGAGAAGCACCGGCTGACGTTCAACGGGTCGTTTACCAATGGCAAGGCCGGGGCGCCGCGCTATTACGACACGATCGCCGATTCGAACAACAACGACCGGGACTTCAGTGCGCGCCGGGGCGTTATCGACTGGACCTATACGAAGAGCGCGGCGACGATTCAGACGTTTACGGCCGATTTTCAGTCCGATAAGAGTATCAGCGGGCGGCCCGGGCAGGAAGGGGCGCTGGCGGAGTTAGGGCTGCGGGGGCCGCTGCGGGATGCCTTTCCGGTGTTCCGGTACTCGACGTATCTGGGCATGGGGCGGAACAACCCGACGATGCGGAATTCGCACAACTATTTTTACTTCACCGAGTCGTTTTCCACCCGGCGCGGGAAGCACCGGTTGCGGGGGATCGGGCAGTACCGGCGTTACCAGGTGAATGCCTACATGCCGGAAAACCCGGCAGGGATGTTCCAGTTTGGTCCGTCGATCACGTCGTTGCCGGGCATCAATAATACAGGGCACGTATTTGCCAGTTTTCTGCTGGGGTACGCCGAGTCGGCCAGCGCGACGGTGATCGACAATCCGTCCTACTGGCGTGGGCGCTTCTACCGGATGTATGTTTCCGACAGCTACGAATACTCGAAGAATCTGACGCTGAGCGTGACGTTTGCGACCGAAATTTCCCGGCCGAGGACGGAGAAGTACGACCGGTTTGCGTCGGTGGATTTGAATGCGGTTAACCCGGAAAACGGATTGAAGGGGGCGCTGGTGTTTGCCAACCGGAACGGGCAGGGCCGTTCCCTGCAGCCGACCCGGGTGCGGCCGGAGACCTCGTTCGGGTTGTCGTGGAACCCGGGCGGAGACTCGAAGAGTGTGGTGCGGCTCAGCTATTCGTTGAGCTTCAGTTCGATTCCGATCTACACGACGCAGTGGGCGACGCAGGGGTTTGTGGGAATTCCGACCTTTGTCTCTCCGAACATTCAGTTGCAGCCGGCGTTGCGGCTGAGCGACGGTGTTCCGCCGCTGGCGCGTCCGCTGCCCGATCTGCGTCCGGAGGCCGGGAATTTTACCAACGCGGATCTGGTGGATTTTTCCGGGACGGTGCCGCTGTATCAATCGGCCGGGTTGTCCTTTGAGCGGGAGTTGAAGGGGCAGGCGATCGTTTCCTTGAGTCTTGGCCATGCGCGCGGGCAGCGGATGTTTGTCTCGAACTCGGCGGCCAACCCGAACGCGATTCCGCTTTCCAATCTGCGCTACCGCGACCAGTTGAACACGGAGGCGTTCCGGCGGACGCTGCGGCCGTATCCGCAGTATCAGCGGTTCGATGTCTACAGTTCCTGGCCCGCGGGGAACTATAAGCGGAACGCGGCGGTGATGCGGGTGGAGAAGCGATCGTCGAGCGGATTGACGTTGAATGCGACCTACGAGTGGTCCAAGCAGATGGACGACTACTCGGGTCCATACGGGGTGCAGGATTTCTACAACAAGCAGAATGAATGGTCGCTGACGTCGAGCAACAATCCGCACCGGATTTCGCTGAGCTTCGCCTATGAGTTGCCGATCGGGTCCAAGAAGGCGCTGCTGACCTATAGCGACTGGCGGCGGCACTTTGTGGACGGCTGGAGCGTAAGCGGGATCACCTCGTTATCGAGCGGGGAGCCGCTGTCGCTGCGGCCGCAGTTCAACAACACGGGCGGACTGGTGGATGCGCTGCGGGTGAATCTGGTGCCGGGGGAGAACGCGGCGGTGGCCAATCGCGGCCCGGACCTGTGGTTCAATCCGGCGGCGTTTGAGCAGCCGGCCGATTTCACGATCGGCAACGGCCCGCGAACGCATCCGCAACTGCTGACACCGGGCGGGCAGAACCACGATCTGTCGGTGACGAAGCGGTTTGCGGTGACCACGGAGCGGGTGGTGGAGTTGACGGCGACTGGCTTCAACTTTACGAACACCGGGAACTGGTCGAATCCGGATATGATGATCGGACCGGCGTCGGCACCGAATGTGAACGCCGGGAAGATTATCGGATCGGTTGGCGGGCGGGTGATTCAGGTCGGCATGAGGTTGAGTTTTTGATGCGACGCCTGGTGGCAGCGACGATATTGATGGCCGGATTGCTGGCCGGAGCCGACGTGCGGCGGCCGCCGCGGACGATGCTGCGTGTAGCGGCGCCGGAGCAAAATCCGCCGCTCGATTCGGCGGCGTTTAAGGCGACGCTGGACGGAAATCCGACCAAGGTGTTGCGGGTGCGGGGGCCGAAGGACGATCTGCTGTTGCTGGTGGTGTTGGACCTGTCCGGGGATCTGACGCTGATCGACACGGCGCGGGCGGCTTTGCAGGAGCGGTTGGCCGGCCTGCAAAAGAATACGTGGGTGGCCGTGCTGAAGTCGCAGGACGGGTTGCAGGTGATCCTGGATCCGTCGCCGGACCGGGAGCAGGCGGCGGGGGCGATCAAGGACTATGCGGCCACCGGGAAGGCGGGGCTGCTGACGACGGTGGAAAGCGCGGCGGCGCTGGGCGATTCGCTGATGGCGCGCAGCAATGTGCGGGTGGCGGTGCTTTATGTCACCGACAGCAATATCTACAACTACCGGGAGGACTTTACGAACCCGGTGATCAATTCGAGTGATTCGCGAGACCTGAGCAGGCGATTCCCGGACCAGTTGATCCGGGAGAAGATCCAGAAGTTGTCCGACGGATTGGCGGCGTCGGAGACGCCGTTGTTTTTTGTTCACTTGAACTACTTTTCCGACCCGATCAACGAGGCCTATCAGCGGGGGCTGATGCAGTTGGCCGAGGAGAGCGGGGGAGTAGGGGCGTTCTGCCGGAGCCGGGGAGAGATTCCGGAAGCGGTGGAGAAGGTGCTGGCGGCCGCGGCCACGCACTGGAGCGTAGCGGTGGAGTTACGTGGAGTGAAGAGCCGGACGGCGACAGTGGATTTGATGAACGGCGACCGGGACGTACCGAACCGGGCGAGATTCTCGTTACGAAAGTGAGGCCGAGCATGCGCAGGTATCTACCCTATGTCGGGCTGATCGCCGCGGTAGTGGCGACGGGGCTGTGGTGGCGCGCCGAGAGCGGGCGGCGGACGGCGATGGAGCGCGTGGCGCAACTGGAAGCGGCGCGGGCGCAGAGCGGGACCGGGCCGGTGGTGGCGCCGCCGGAACCGGAAGCGGCGGCCGAACCTGCGGCACCGGCGGCGGAACCGCGGGTGGTCCGTGTACCGACGGGGACGGATCCGGCGCCGTATCTGAAGACGATCGACGAGTTGCGGGAATCGTTGAAGGAGCAGGCCCGGGAGATCAGCGCGGCGCGGGAAGCGGCGGCGCGGGCGGAAGCGGCGACGGCGGCGGCGGTGGAGGAGGAAAAGAAGCTGAAGGCGCAGATGGAAGATCTGCGGGAGGATGTGCAGTCGGCGCGGCGGCTGTCGGAAGCGGTGCAGGCGGAGTTGAAGGTGAAGGGGGATCGTCTGCTGAAGGCGGAGACGGCGGAACGTCTGATGCAGGAGCGGGCGGTGCGGGCAGAGGCGGCGGCGACGCGGGTGGCGTCGGCGACCAAGGAAATGGAGGATCTGAACCGGCGCCGGGAAGCGTATTTGACGACGTTGCTGCGGCGTTACCGCGAGGTGAGCGATCTCTACCGGAACTTCACCTTGAACGCCCCAACGCGGGACACGCAGGGGACGGGATTGCAGGCCGGGGACATGTCGCGGATCCAGACGGCGATTCAGCAGGCCGAGGACGATTTACGGCAGTTGCAGGCACTGAATGCGCGGGTGGCGCAGTTGGCCCGGGCGAAGTAAGGGTGGGTTAGCTGTTGGCTTTTTTCTCGCACTCGGCCGAGCAGAAGAAGACGCTCTTGGGGCCGGAGCCGTAGCGGATCATGGTGGATTCGGGCTTGTAGGTGGCGCAGGTGGCGCATTTGCGGAGGGTGGTGTCCGCGGTGGCGGGTTTGGACTTGGGATCTTTAGCGGGTTGCGGGGCGTCATCGCCCACGGCGGATTTCACCTCGTCCACCACCGCCTTTTGGATGATGCCCCAAACGGCGCGGACGAAAGTCAGGGCGACGAGCGAAATGACGATGCCGAGAATGTAGCGCAACATGGGTGATTGAGGACAGAAAAAGGGCGTCCACTGGAATGGACGCCCTTTTTGGTGAAGCTGTTACTTCTTCTTGGTGGTGCCGCCCTTTTTGGCAGCCGGAGCGTTGGGGTTCTTGTACTCGGTCTGGACGGCGGAACCGACGGCGGCGAGCATGCCCTTGGCGGCTTCGGCGAACGGACCATCGGGCTTCAGTTCCAGGTACTTCTGGAAGGACTCGGTGGTGCCGGCGACCGGGACGGTCTTACCGTCGGCGGTGATGGTGGCCTTGGAGAAGAGGTAGAGGCCGTACTGGTAGTGGGCGTCGGCGTAGTTGGGGTCGGACTCGATGGCCTTCTTGAAGGCGATGGAGGCCGGTTCCAACTGGTTCACGTTGGTGAGGATGGCGCCGAGGTTGTAGTAGTAACGGCCGGCGTTGGGGGGATCCAACTGAGCGGCCTTGTCGAGTTCGGCCTGCGCTTCGGGGTACTTCTTGGCCTTGGCGAGGGCGAGGGCGAAGTTGTTGTGCATGCCGGCGTCATCGGGCTTCAGTTCGAGCGCCTTGGTGTAGGCCTCCATGCCCTTATTCAGTTCAGCAATCTGCTCTTCGCCGGTCTTGGTGCCGGCGAACCCGACGTGCGCTTCGGCTTTGTTGGCCCAGATCACGACCTGCTTGGGGTCGATGCCGGCCGCTTTGTCGAACGCTTCGATGGAGGCGGGGAAGTTCTTCGCCTTGAGGGCTTCCATGCCGGCGTTGAAGGCGTCGTTCAATTCCTTGTTCTTGGCCAGAGCGGCGGCGCGTTCCTTGGCGGCTTTTTCGAGCGCTTCCTTCTGCTCCTTGGACATTTCGCGCGACATCTCTTCGGTCACCTTGCCGGTGGAGGCAGCCTGTTCCATCGCTTTGCGCTGGGCAGCCATCTTGGAGAGGTCGAAATTCACGGGGAGCGGGTCACCGAGCCGGGTGCGAACGCCACGGACGGTATCGACCACTTTGCCTTCCACTTCGCACATGATGTCGTAGGTACCGAGCGGGAGACCGGCGTGGAACCACTGGCCCTTCTTGTTGGTCTTGACCTTGTAAGAACCCTTAATGTCTTTGCGCTCGAGTTTGATGAGGGCGTCCTTCAAGGGCTTGCCGTCCTCGCCTTTCACTTCGCCTTCGAGCGATGCCGTCTGCGCCATGGCGCCGAAAGTGAACAGCGCCAAAAGGGCTGTTAGACCCGCCAATCTCTGCAATGTCTTCATAATCTGACCTCCAACGGGGTGAGTTCTTACCAAATCCGAGGATACTATATCCGGTACTACATAAGGGATGTTGCCGCCCGCGCCGGCGTTACCCCTGGCGGGAGGAAGAAACCGGAAGAGGGGCGGATGCGTAGAAAAGAGGGGGGGCAGCGGGGAGTGTTGTACTATCAAAAGAAAGGGTTTAGCGGAACGTAACGGATGCGCACACTATTCATGGGGATCGCCTTGGCGACGCTCGTTACGGCTGCGCCGGCGGAACTGGAAAAAGCGGAAGCGCTCTACCGGCAAACGCGGTACAAGGAGGCGCTGTCGGCCGTGCCGCAACCGGCCCTGCAGAGCGGCGACGGATTGCTGCTGGCCGGCAAGGCCGCCTACGGGCTGGGGGACTACAAGAAGGCGAGCGATTACTTCGAGAAGGCCGTGGCCAAAGACGGCGGCAGTTCGGTGTACCACCACTGGCTGGGCCGGGCCCTGGGGCGGCGGGCGGAGACCAGCTTTCCGTTGATGGCGCCGGGGTACGCCTCCAAAGCGCGGCAGAGCTTTGAGCGGGCCGTGCAATTGAATCCGAAGAACGGGGAGGCGTTGAACGACCTGTTCGAGTACTACCTGCAGGCGCCTGGGTTCCTGGGCGGCGGGTTGGACAAGGCCGAAGGGCTACTGGGGAAGATCCGGGCAGTGGACCCGGCGGAAGAAGAGTTTGCGAGGGCCAAGTTGGGCGAGGCGCGGAAGGACTTCCACGGCGCCGAGCAGCACCTGCGGCGGGCGGCGGAGTTGGCGCCGAAGTCGGTGGGCCGGGTGCTGGACGTGGCGCGGTTTCTGGCGCGGCGGGGACGATTCCAGGAAAGCGTGACGTGGCTGGGCCGGGCCGAGACCATGGCGCCGAAGAGTCCGCAGGTGCTGTTCCAGACGGCGCAAACCTACATTGAAGCGAAACAGAAACTGCCCGAGGCGCGGGCGATGCTGCAGGCCTACCTGGCGGGTCCGTTGAACCCGGAGTTGCCGCCGCGGGAAGAGGCCGAGAAACTGCTGAAGCAGGCGGCCGGCGGACTATAGACGAATGAACTGGCGAGAGGTATTGCGGTTCAGCTTTCACGCGCTGCAGGCCAACCGGGTGCGGACGCTGCTGACGGCGCTGGGCCTGGTGATCGGCAACGCGTCGGTGATTCTTGTGGTAACGATTTCGATGACCAGCCGGGATTACGTGCTGGAACAGATCCGGGGGATCGGGTCGAACCTGATCATCGCCTACTACGAGGCGGGGAACCGGACCGGGGCTTCGGTGGATGCCGATTTTGTGAAGATCGCCGACGTGGTGGCGGTGCGGAATGCGTTTCCCGGGCGGATTCGGGCGGCGACCGGGGTGATGACGGTCTACGACCAGATGGCGATTCAAGGAAAGGTGCGGGACGTCAAGATCATCGGATCCGACGAGCAGTATGCGCCGGTGCGGAACCTGGTGAACGTCGCCGGGCGGTTCATGCAGGCCGATGATGTGGCGCTGCGGAACCGGGTGGCGATGCTGACCGAGAAACTGGCGGTACGGCTTTACGGGAGCCAGTCGAACTCCATCGGGCAGGTGGTGAAGATTCAGGGGCTGCAGTTTACGATCATCGGGACGTTCCGGGAAAAGACGGACAGTTTTGGGCTGTCCGAGCTTTCCACGGAGACGATTCTGGTGCCGATTACGGTGCTGAAGTACCTGACAAGCGAGGAGCGGATCGACCCGATGTACGTACAGGCGCGGGAACCGGGCGACGTGGTGCCGTTGACCCGGCAGATCCAGTCGCTGCTGGAGTCGCGACATCGCGCCGGGGCCAAGTATTATGTCGACAACCTGACGGGGATCCTGGCGGCGGCGGAGAATATTGCCTTGATCCTGACGGTGGTGCTGGTGCTGGTGTCGGCGATTGCGCTGCTGATTTCCGGGATCGGAATCATGAACATCATGCTGGTGACGGTGACCGAGCGTACGCGGGAGATCGGGATCCGGATGTCGGTGGGGGCGACGCGCCGGGCGGTGCTGACGCAGTTTCTGGCCGAGGCGGTGCTGATCAGCGTGGGCGGGGGCTTGATTGGGATTGCGCTGGGGGTGGCCATGCCATGGAGCGCGGGCTATTTCGGAGGGATTGATATTCCGATTTCGCCGGTCTCGGTGGCAGTGGCGTTTTCGACGTCGTTCCTGGTGGGACTGGTGTTCGGACTGCTGCCGGCCAACCGGGCTTCCAAGCTGAACCCCACGGAAGCGTTACGCTACGAATGATGCGCATTTTGTTCCTGGCAGTTCTTCTGGTGACGGCGGCCGCGGCCGATTGGCGGCAATGGCGCGGCTTTTCCCGCAACGGGACGGCCAGCCACAAGGTGAATCTCGAGAAACTTCCGGCGGAGCTCACCGCCGGCTGGAATGCCGAGATCGGCACCGGCTATGCGGCCCCCATTGTCAGCGGGACCCGGGTGTTTACCTTTAGCCGTCAGCAGGGCAGGGAAGTGGCGCAGGCCTTTGACCGCGCCAGCGGCAAGGCGCTGTGGCGCGCGGATTATCCGGCACCATTTAAGAAGAACCCGGCGGCCACCTCCATGCAGGATGGCCCGTTTGCCACGCCGCTGCTGTATAACAGCACGCATCTGGTCACCTGGGGCGCCAGCGGCATCCTCTCCTGCTTCGACGCCGCGACGGGCCGTTTGCTGTGGCGCAACGACTATACCGGTCTGCAGAAGACCGACGACGGCTTCACTGGCGGCGCTGCGTCGCCCCTGGGCAACAACGGCCGTATCTATCTGCACACCGGGGACGACCGGGGCGGGAAGTTTCATGCCCTCGACGTCCGGAACGGGAAGCAGATCTGGGCAACGAACCCCGGCGCAGGTCCCGGCTACTCCAGCCCCATCATTCACAACTACCGCGGCGTGTCGATGCTGATCACGATGTCGAACGGCACGGTGTTTGCCGTGGCCGAGGACGACGGGCGGCTGCTGTGGTCCTATCCGTTCCCGGATACGTATAAAGAGAACATCGTTACCCCGATCGTCGATCAGGACAAGGTGCTGGTTTCCGGCGTCCGCAACGGTACCCATCTGTTGCGGATGGAGATTCAGGAGGACCGGACGTGGAAGGTCTACCCGGTGTGGAAGAACACGGAAGTGCCCATGTACATGAGCTCGCCGGTACTCGACGGGGATACGCTCTACGCGCACTCCAACCGGAGCAAGGGGCAGTTTGTGGCGCTGTCCTTTGCGACGGGAAAGGTGTTGTGGCAGACCGGCGGGCGCGACGCCACCAGTGCCTCGCTGATCCTGGCGGACAACGCTATTCTCGCCACTACCGTGGAAGGCGACCTGCTTGTCCTGAAGAAAGATAAAGAAAAGTTTTCGCTGGCCACGAAATACAAAGTGGCCAACTCCGCCGTCTGGGCCCACACCGCCCTCGATAACGGCGAGATTTACATCAAGGACGAGACTCATCTCCGCAAGTACCGTGGACTCTAACGCCTCTCTACACGAGGGCCTGCGCTTTGAACTGCAAGCCCAGTGCCCCGAAACCGGCGCGCGCGCCGGACTGATCCATACGCCGCACGGCACCATCGAAACCCCAGTGTTTATGCCCGTGGGCACGCAGGGAACGGTGAAAGGCCTGACGCCGGCGCAACTGGAAACCGACCTCGACGCCAAGATCATTCTGTCGAATACCTACCATCTGTATCTGCGGCCCGGGCACGAGTTGATTCGCGACTTTGGCGGGCTGCACGAGTACATTCGCTGGCCGCGGGCGATTCTCACCGACTCGGGGGGATTCCAGGTATTCAGCCTGAGCAAGATCCGGAAGGTGACCGAGGAAGGCGTGGTCTTTCAATCGCACCTGAACGGGGACAAGCACCTGTTTACGCCGGAATCGACGGTGGACGTGCAGCGGGCGCTGGGTTCGGACATCATGATGGTGCTCGACGAGTGCCTGGAGTACCCGGCGCCGCCGTTGCCGGAGGTGCGGCGGTCGATGCAGCGGACCATCCGGTGGGCGGAACAGGCGTTCCGGCACTACCGGAAGGAGGCGCCCCGGCAGGCGCTGTTCCCCATTGTGCAGGGCTCGATGTTCGCCGATTTGCGGGTGGAGTGCGCCGAGGAGTTGTTAAAACTGAACGCGCCCGGGTACGCGATCGGGGGCCTGTCGGTGGGCGAACCGCGCGAGGAATCGCTGGCCATGACGGAGATCACGGCGCCTTTGCTGCCACGGGAAAAGCCGCGCTATGTGATGGGCGTGGGGAAGCCGGAAGAATTAATTGAATATGTAGCGCGCGGAGTGGATATGATGGACTGCGTCATGCCGTCGCGCAATGCACGGAATGGCTGTCTGTTCACCTCGGCTGGGAAAGTGATCATTAAGAATTCGCGATATCGGGACGACCGGGAGCCGCTGGATGCGGCCTGCGGGTGCTATACGTGCCGGAACTTCTCGAAATCGTACCTGCGGCATCTGTTTCTGGCGGGGGAAATCCTGTTTTCGGTACTGGGTACTCTGCACAATATGCGCCATTACCTTGACATCATGAGGCGGATCAGGCAGTCTATTTTGCTTGGGGAATTCCCACAAATTTTGCGCGCGCAACGTAACGCCACGGTAGCAGGAACCGAGTGATCTTCAGTCTTTTCATTACATCAACCCCGCTCAGCTCCTTTATCGGCTACCTGCCGATGGTGGCCATCTTCGGTATTTTCTATTTCCTGCTCTTCCTGCCCATGCAACGGGAGAAGAAGCAGACGGCGCAGATGTTGCAGAATCTGAAAAAGGGCGATATTGTCGTCACGAGCGGTGGATTGGTCGGGATGATCGTCGATTTGAACCAAGCAGACGACACCATTGTGATCAAGGTGAAGCCCGACAATGTGAAACTCCAACTGGCGCGGAAAGCCGTCACGTCGTTGGTAAATCCGGAGACTCCGGCGGCTTAACGAATTCGAAACAAGAGCATTAGCTATGAACAGTACCCTGCGAAACAAAGCGATTTTTGTGTTGGCGATCATTCTGATCTGTGTGTACGGCATTATCGGCCTGCCCAAGAGCAAGGACGAATTGCTGAAGAACTGGAATGACAACATCCGGCTGGGCCTGGACTTGAAGGGCGGCAGCCAGCTGGTTCTGCAGGTGCAGGTACAGGATGCGTTCAAGGCGGAAGCCGACCAGACGATCGACCGGCTGAAGGCGGAATTGCAGAAGGACGGCGTGCCTTATGTGGCCATGGACCGCAACGATCCGCAGAAGCTGGAAGAGGCCGAGACGATCGAGATCATCGTCAAGGGCATCGCTGTGGATAAGGTGTCGGCGTTCCGGGATGTGGTGAGCTCGCGTTTTGCGCAGTGGAACCTGAACTCGATTTCGGGTTCGGACTTCAAGCTGACCTATAAGCCGACCGAAGCCGGCGCGGTGCGTAAGGACACGGTGGAGCGTTCCATGCGGACGATTGAAAACCGCATCAACGGCCTGGGCCTGGCGGAAGCGACCGTGCAACAGCGCGGCGGTACGCAGAACGAATCGGAAATTCTGGTGCAGATGCCGGGCGTGGACGATCCGGCGCGCGTGAAGGCGCTGCTGCAGACGGCGGCCATGCTGTCGATCACGGAAGTGCGTGGCGGCCCGTATTCGGACCGGGCGCAGGCGCTGGCGCAGAACGGCGGCGTGTTGCCGCTGGGCACGGAACTGGCGCGCGAAAAAGTGCGGCCGGGCGCGCAGGGCGAATCGTGGTGGCTGCTGGGCCGCAACGCCGTTGTGACGGGCCGGGACCTGCGCAGCGCGCGGCCGACGCAGGATGAGTTCGGCAAGTGGGAAACGTCGTTTACGCTGTCGCAGGACGCCGCCAAGCGGTTCGGGCGGTTCACGGAATCCAATATCAACAACAAGCTGGCCGTGGTGCTCGACAAGCAGATCTTCAGCGTCGCGACGATTCAGAACAAGATCGAGGATTCGGGCCGCATCACCGGTATCGGGGAACAGACGGCGGCGAGCGATCTGGCTTTGACGCTGACCTCGGGTTCGCTGCCGGCCGGGATTGTTTACCTGGAAGAGCGGACGGTGGGACCGTCGCTGGGCGCCGATTCGATTCACGACGGGCTGATGGCCGGTATCGTTGGCGTGAGCGCGGTGATCCTGGTAATGCTGGTTTACTACAAGAAAGCCGGCATTAACGCGACCCTGGCGCTGATTCTGAACGCGGTGATTCTGCTGGCGGCCCTGGCCTACTTCGGCGCCGTGCTGACGCTGCCCGGCATCGCGGGTTTCATTCTGACCATCGGTATGGCGGTGGACTCGAATGTCCTGATTTTTGAGCGCATCCGTGAGGAGTTGAAGAATGGGAAGGGCGTGATGGCCGCGGTGGAAGCCGGCTTTGGCAAAGCGTTCCTGACGATTATCGACACGCACGTGACCACGGTAGTTTCGTGCGCATTCCTCTTTGCGTTTGGTTCGACGGCGGTCAAGGGCTTCGCGCTGACGCTGGTGATCGGTCTGATCGCCAATGTCTTCACGGCGGTTTTCGTATCGAAGTTCATCTTCGATTGGGAACTTTCGGGCCAGAAGCAGTTGACGACGTTGAGCATCTGACCGGTTTTGACATTGGCCGCCGGAGGGGGAGATCTGCCCGCCGGCCTAGTACTTGCCAGTGTTTGTGCGCAGTAAGCAATTTGTGATACTTTTTCTGAGATCAAGCGGGAACTAGTTGTTCGAACTTGGTGTCCAACCGTCAAGGCGACCGCTAGCTGTACTTCATGGAAATTTTCAAGAACACGAACTTCGACTTCCTAGGGAAGAAATGGCCCTTCATCATCGCCACCCTTGTCCTGACAGCGGCCGGCATCGGCAGCCTGATTGTGAAGGGCGGACCGCGATACGGAATTGACTTCAAGGGCGGCACGGTGACCACTGTGCGGTTCCAGAACGCGGTGAGCGAGGATCAGATCCGCGCGGCACTGAGCGCGAAGATTCCCGGCGAGATTGTGGTGCAGCGCGACACGACGACCAACGACGTGCTGATCAGCACCGAACTGCGCGACGAAAAGGCGCTGGACGCCGCCCGGCAACTGGTGCTGGCGACGCTGGCGGCAAATTTCGGCGGCGAGGGCGGCGGCAAGCTGGACCTGACGAGCGCGGGCACTTCGGCCCTGGCGGACCGCTTGCGCGGACCGTTGGGAGCGTCGATGAACGAGCAGCAGGTGCAGGACCTGGCCAAAGCGATCACCACCTTCCGCGATACACAAAAGCGGGGGCTGCTTGGGAACATTGACGCGCTGAGCGGTGTCAATGGAGTTAACGCGCAAGTGTTGAGCGCGCTGAAGCAGGAAACGTTCCTGGCTCCTTATCAGGTTCGCGGCTTCGATCTGGTCGGCCCCAAGGTGGGCGCCGAACTGCGGTCGCAGGCGCTGAACGCCACGCTGCTGGCCTTGGCCGGCATGCTCATCTACATCGCCTTCCGTTTCGAATTTATCTACGGGTTGGCGGCGGTCATCGCCGTCTTCCACGACACCATCATCACCATCGGTTTGTTTTCGATCTTCGACAAGGAAATCTCTCTCACCGTAATTGCTGCCCTGCTGACCCTTGTCGGTTTTTCGATGAACGACACGATCGTCGTCTTCGACCGGATCCGGGAGAACCTGCCCCTGATGCGGAAGGAGAAATTTGACACCATTGTCAACGCCAGCATCAACCAGACGCTGAGCCGGACGATTCTCACCTCGGGCCTGACGTTTATCACGGCCGCCGCCTTGTGGCTTTTCGGCGGCGCGGTGCTGAACGGTTTCTCGTTCGCGCTCGTGGTGGGCATCATCGTAGGAACCTACTCTTCGATCTTCATTGCCAGCCCAATCCTTATCTGGTGGCGGGATTGGATGGAAAGCCGCCGGACGACCCCGCCAACCGCGGGAGCGACACCTGTGGCTGCCGCCAAAGCAAAATCCGTGAAGTAGTCTCTGTTTTCATGGCGGTCACCCCGCCCCCAATTTCGCGCCGGAGATTGTTCCGGTTGAAAGGAATGCGGACATGTTCGAACAATCATTCGTGGACGGAACCGGGAAAACAAATAAGCCGATGACCGTGGCTATTTCGTTCCTGATTCAATCCGGCCTCATTGCGGTCGGCGTCATTCTCCCCATGATCTTCTTCGAAGGCCTGCAACCGACGCAACTCGCGTCGATGCTGGTTGCGCCTCCCCCTCCGCCTCCGCCGCCTCCGCCTCCGCCCGCAGCGGCGCCGGTGAAAGTGGTGAAGGTAATTCCGCGGCAGTTTGACGCGGGCCGGCTGGTGGCTCCGAAGCAGATTCCGAAAGACATCGCCATGATCAAGGAAGAGGAACTGCCTCCTCCGATGACTGGCGCGGTGGGCGTAGTCGGTGGCGTCCCTGGCGGCGTTCCCGGCGGCACCCCCGGCGGCGTAATCGGCGGTATCATCGGGTCGGTGCCCACGGCGGCGCCTCCTCCTCCGCCTCCGCCTCCCAAGGAAGCTCCCAAACCGGCCACCCCGCAGCGTATTCGCGTCGGCGGTAACGTGCAGGCGGCGAACATCGCAAAGATGGTTCGTCCGGCTTACCCGCCGCTGGCCAAGCAGGCGCGTATCCAAGGCACTGTTCGCTTCAACGCGGTCATCGCCAAGGATGGCACCATTCAGAATTTGCAGGTGGTCAGCGGTCACCCGCTGTTGATCCCCGCTGCTACCGAGGCTGTTCGCCAGTGGGTCTACAAGCCCACGCAACTCAACGGCGAGCCGGTCGAAGTGCAAACCCAGATCGACGTGAACTTCACGTTGAGCAATTAAGCAGGCTTCGGTTTCCCCTTTTTCGATCCCGGCGCCCACCGGGCCGGGATCAGCCGCCTCCCAGGCGGTCAAGAAGCAGCACCCGCCATTCAACGCCGGACTCCGGCGCCGGATGGTGCTAACCAGGCCGCTCGACTGACCTCGACGGCCGCCACGGGCTCCCCCGGGACCCCAGAATAAAACGCCGGTAGACCGGCATACTGATTCAATTCAACTCGCAGGAGAAAATCATGGTTCTTCAAATGCAGGTTTGGGCGCTCAACCTGATGGCTGGCGGCGGCACGGTTTCCTTTGACCCCGCCGACATGTGGGCGCAGATGGGCTGGCTCGCCAAGGCCGTCGTTATCGTCCTCTTCATCATGTCGGCCTGGTCGATCGGTGTCATGATCGATCGCCTGATTGCTTACAATGCCGCTCGCGGCGAATCGCGGAAGTTCGCTCCCGCTGTTGCCGGCGCTCTGCGCGAAGGCAAGCTGGACGAAGCCATCAAGATCGCCGACCGTTACAAGAAGTCTCACCTGGCCAAGGTCGTTGTTGCCGGCCTCCAGGAATTCCAATCGCACAATGCTTCGACCGAACTCTCCGGCGAAACCATTGAAGCTTCCCGCCGCGCTCTGGAGCGCGCCGAAGCCATCGTGACCGCCGAACTGAAGCGCGGCGTCAGCTCGCTGGCCACCATCGGTTCCACCGGTCCCTTCGTCGGACTGTTCGGCACCGTCGTCGGCATCATCAACGCGTTCAAAGGTATCGCGTCGGAGAAGTCGACCGGTCTGGGCGCCGTCGCCGGCGGTATTTCGGAAGCGCTGGTCACCACCGCTATCGGTCTGTTCGTCGCCATCCCGGCCGTCATGATGTTCAACTATTTCAACGGCCGTATGGAATCGTTCACTGTGGAAATGGGCAACTCCTCTTCGGAGCTGGTTGACTACTTCATCAAGCGGATGCAGAAGACCGGGGCGAAGCACTAAGCTTCTGCCCGTTCCTGCTCTCCCCTTCCGCCACCCTGGCGAGTTGAATCCCGAGCCCGGGCGGGGCTTATCCCCCGCCCGCACGGCCCGGTTCCAAAGGAGAAAGTATGTCCGGCACCTCACATAAGAAACCCAAGAAGAAGTTCGGCGCGATGGCGGACATTAACGTCACACCCATGGTGGACGTGATGCTCGTCATGCTCATTATTTTCATGGTCATCACGCCCATGCTCTCCAAGGGCATCAGCGTGGAACTCGTGAAAACCAAGAACCCGATCGCCATGCAGAATGCCGACAAGGACGACGCGATTCTCGTCTCCGTCACCAAGGACGGCAAAGTCTACCTGGGCTCCGACCAATTCAATAATCTGACCGACCTGGGCGGGAAGGTGAAAGACCTCCTGACCAACCGGCTCGACAAGACCGTGTATCTGAAGAACGACTCCCGCGCGCGCTTCGAACGCGTGGTGGAAGTGATCGACAATCTCCGCGGATTCGGCGTGGACCAGCTTGGTCTGCTCACCGAACAGATCAAAGAAGGTGGCGCCCCCGGTGCCGCCGCGCCTCCTGCCGGGATCTAATCGGCTGACGGCCCGCTATCTACGACCTCATTCTTAAGGAGCACTACTATGGCAATGGCAATGGGAGGTGGGGGTGGTCCCACCGCCGACATCAACATGACGCCTCTGATCGACGTGTTGCTCGTGCTGCTGATCATCTTCATGGTCATCACCCCGCTCACGCCGAAGGGCCTGGACGCGCTCGTTCCGCAGCCTCCGCCGCCGAACGCGCCGCCGCCCCCGCCGAACCAGGACCGTACGGTGGTTATTATCATCGCCAAGGACAAGTCGATGATGATCAACACTGAGCCGGTTACGGAAGATAAGCTCGGTACGCGCCTGATGGAAGTTTTCAAGACCCGCGCGGAGCGCGTCGTCTTCGTCAAGGGAGATCCCGACCTCGAGTTCATGCACGTCGCCAAGGCGATCGATATCGCCAAGGGCGCGGGCATCGACAAAGTGGGTCTCATGACACCCAAGATCGAAGCTGGCCAATAATACGGACCCGTACGCTAACGAAGGAGATTTCGAGTGAAACTCAATATGCAACGCGCCACGACCGCACTCGCTGCTCTGGTCCTGCTACTTTCCACCGCCGGCTGCAACCGCCTTCAATCCCGCGACAACCTCAACAAGGGCGTCCGTGAGTACAAGAGCGCCAAGTACGCCGAAGCCGTAAAGTTCTTCCAGAAGGCGATTGAACTGGATCCCGAATTCACCACCGCGCGCCTCTATTTGGCGACCGCCTACATGAGCCAGTGGATTCCCGGCGCCGATTCGGAAGAGAACAATACCTACGCCAAGGCCGCTGAAGACAATTTCAAGCAGGTCCTGGAAAAGGATCCCAACGACAAGCTCGCCATCGCCTCCATCGGTTCGATCTACTACAACCAGAAGAAGTTCGACATCGCCAAGGAATGGAATGAGCGCCTGTTGAAGGTCGACCCGCAGAATAAGGAAGCCCTCTACACCCTCGGCGTCATCGCCTGGGGCAAGGCCTATCCCGTCCGCGGCGAAGCCCGCGCCAAACTCAGCATGAAGCCCGAAGATCCGGGCCCGCTGAAGGACAAAAAGGTCCGTGAAGAAGTGAAAGGCAAGAACCTTGCCATCGTTCAGGAAGGGATCGCCAACCTCGAAAAGGCCGTCGCGATCGATTCCAATTACGATGACGCCTTGGCCTACCTCAACCTGATGCACCGCGAACTGGCTGACCTCGCCGATTCGACCGACGACTACAAGAAGGAAATCGCTATCGCCGACGACTTCGTGCAGAAGACCCTCGACGCCAAGAAGCGCAAGGCGGAAGAGGCCGAGAAGAAGGCTTCCCAAGGCATCAAGGCCGAAGCCAAGTAATCTCGCTGTTCCCCGCTGTTTTCCTGGCCGGCTGGCTCCCGATATGTGTACCCTGTAAGGATAGGGGTTCCCTTCGGTGAGTCAGCCGGTCAAGTTGTCTGAGGTGCCGCAAACCACGCCCGTCGCCGCGGCGAACGGGCTTTCTCTTCCCACGCCTGCCGACCCCGCGCTCGACGCCCTCTTCTCCAGCCTCCTCGAAAAATTCGAGCGCACCCACCCCGGCGAAGACTCTTCCCCCCTCACCCAGGCCTACCAACTCGCCCTCCGCATGCACTCCGGGCAGAAGCGGCAATCGGGCGAACCTTACCTCATCCACCCGCTGGAAGTCGCCCACATCCTCGCCGACATGACCACGGACCGCACCTGCCTGGTCACCGGAATCCTGCACGACGTCGTCGAGGACACCGGCGTCACCATCGAAGAGATCCGCAAACAGTTCGGCGACGATGTGGCCGCCTGTGTCGACGGCGTCACCAAACTCGCGAAATTGAAGTTCTACTCCCGCGAGGAACGCCAGGCCGAAAGTGTCCGCAAGATGCTGCTGGCCATGGTGAAGGATATCCGCGTGGTGCTGGTCAAACTCGCCGACCGCCTCCACAACATGCGCACCCTCGCCGCGCTCTCCACCGAACGGCAGGAACGCATTGCGCAGGAGACGCTGGAGATCTACGCCCCCATCGCCCACCGCCTCGGCATGGGTAAGGTGCGCGCCGAACTGGAAGACCTCGGCTTCCAGTACACCGACCCCAAGGCCTTCGGCGAAATCCTCGACGCCATCGAGTCCAAACGCAAAGCCAACCAGGGTCTGCTCGACGAGATCCGCACCGCCGTCGAACTGAAACTCCGCCGGGAAGACATTCCCGCCCGCATCGAGGCCCGGCTCAAACGGCCCTACAGCATCTGGCAGAAGCTGAAACGCCAGAAGATCTCCATTGATCAGGTCTACGACCTCCTCGCCGTCCGGATCATCACCGACTCGGTAAAGAACTGCTACGCCGCCCTCGGTACCCTCCACGGCGACTGGCACCCCATCCCCGGACGCATCAAGGACTTCATCGCCATCCCCCGGCCAAATCTCTACCAGTCCCTTCACACCTCCGTCATCGGTCCCGGCGGCCAGCCGTTTGAAGTCCAGATCCGCACCGAGGAGATGCACCGCATCGCCGAGGACGGTATCGCCGCCCACTGGAAGTATAAGGAAGGCCACAAGGCCGCGCAGGCCGATGAACAGCAGATCGCCTGGCTCCGCCAACTCGTCGAGTGGCAGCGAGAAATGCACGATCCCGGCGAGTTCATGTCGACCTTGAAGGTTGACCTGTACCCCGAGGAGGTTTACACCTTCACGCCCAAGGGCAAGGTGATCGTCCTCCCCCGCGAGGCCACTCCCATCGACTTCGCCTACGCCATCCACACCGAAGTAGGCAACCTCTGTGTAGGGGCCAAGGTCAACGGCCGTATCGTTCCCCTGAAGTACGCCCTGAAGAACGGTGACGTCGTCGACATCCTCACCCAGCAGGGTCACCTGCCCAGCAAGGATTGGCTGTCCATCGCCAAGACCTCCAAGGCCCGCAACAAGATCAAGGCGGTCATCAACACCACCGAACGGGCCAAGGCCGTCGAAATCGGCGAAAAGTATCTGGAGAAGGAAGCCCGCCGTCTCGGCGTGCAGTGGAAGAAGGTCAACCGCGAGCAGATCATGGCCGTCGCCTCCGAGTACGGCTTCCCGAAGATGGAGGATCTCCACGCCGCTCTTGGCTACGGCAAATTCTCCGCGCGCCAGGTGCTCATCAAGCTTGCCCCCGAACAGGTGGAGGCTTCCGAACGCGCCAACGCCCCGGCCGAAGCCCCCGCGCCCGCCGTCGTCGACCGCTCCGGCGAAAAGGACCTCGTCATCAAGGTGAAGGGCATCGATGACGTCATGGTCTATCGCGCCAAGTGCTGCAATCCCATTCGCGGCGAGCAGATTGTCGGCTATATCACCCGCGGAAAGGGCGTTGCCGTCCATTCGGTCAACTGCACCAACGTGCAGAACCTGATGTACGAAGTGGAGCGCAAAATCGTCGTCGAGTGGGTTCGTTCGGCTGAGGACAGCTTTGCCGTCCGTGTCACCGCGTATGCCGATGACCGCCCCGGTATCCTCAGCCACCTCACCAGCGTCGTCTTCCATGAGGGCAGCAACATCCGCGCCCTGGAAGCCCAACCCGACGAACAGCGCGGCGACGGCAGCGCGATCATCAACATCCTCCTCGACGTCAAAGACAAGAAACAACTCGAGCGCGTCGTCGCCGCCATCCGCCGTATCTCCGGCATCCGCGACGTCGAGCGCGTCAATTAGAAATCATGAACCACGCCGAGCCTGAACACATCGCCATCAGTAAATCCAAAGGGATCGAAATCGACTGGGTCGACGGCACCCACTCCTCTCTCCCGCTGGAACTCCTCCGCCGCGAATGCCCCTGCGCCACCTGCACCGGCGCCCACGGCACTCCGCCGCAGAAGTGGCAGCCGGATACCAATCCCCTCCGCGTCTACCAGGCGAAATTGAAGATGGAGTCCGTCGAAGCCGTTGGTAACTACGCCATCCGTATCTTCTGGAACGACGGTCATAACGCCGGTATTTATAGTTACAATCACCTGCGTTCCCTCGACCCCGCCCCGGCCGCATAGCCGACCGTTTTTCATAGCTTTTGCTATGAAAAATCATAATTCGTCATATTCGTGAATTGTGAAAATCTATGCATTGACAACCCCCTCGGCATACCCGCAGAATGATCCAAGCGCGGCGCCTTGTAGCTGGAATGCGCCCGTTTAAATCAGGAATACCCAGTCATCTGGGAGGGGTTGCACAATCAATGACACGCACGTTTCGTGTGGGCCTCATCACGGCTCTGCTCTGTGCCCTGACCGCCAGTCCGGCGTCCGCACAGGTTCTCTATGGATCCATCGTCGGAACGGTAAACGACCCGAGCGGCGCCGCCGTACCGGGTGCCACGATTACCGCCACCAATAAACAGACCGGTATTCAACGGCAGACCACCAGCAACGATGCTGGCGGCTATACCTTCGCCGCCGTCACTCCCGGCTCCTACGAAGTCAAGATCACCAAGGATGGCTTCCGCTCCGGAAGCGATCAAGGCGTCGAAGTAACTTCCAACAACACCACCCGCGTCGATATGGCCCTGCAAGTCGGTGCCGTCACCGACACGGTGACCATTGAAGCGACTGCCGCCACCCTCCAGACCGACACCGCCAATGTCCGCTCCGAAGTCCAGGGCAAGGAACTTACCAACCTCCCCGTTCCCGTGGGCCGTAACTATCAGAACGTTCTGGTCACCATCCCCGGCTTCTCGCCGCCCCAGAACGCCCACTCGGTTCCCACCAACCCCTCCCGCGCCCTCAACTCCAACGTCAACGGCGCCCCCACGGCCGGCGTCAATGTCCGCATTGACGGTGCCACCAGCGTCCAGACCTGGCTGCCCCACATCACCGCTTATGTCCCCGCGCTCGAATCGGTGGAGCAGGTGAACGTCGTCACCAACAGTTTCTCCGCCGAACAGGGCCTCGCCGGCGGCGCCGCCGTCAACGTCCAGATCAAGAGCGGCACCAACGACATCCACGGTTCCGGCTTCTGGTACAACGTCAACAATGCAATGATCGCCAAGCCCTTTACCTTCGGGCTCCTGCAGCAGCAGAATCAGCGTAACCCCAAGTACATCTTCAATCAGGAAGGCGGCACCATCGGCGGTCCCATCAAGAAGAACAAACTCTTCTACTTCGCTTCCTACGAAGCCTCCACCCGCCGCGAATTTGCCAACAACACCGGTACCCTCCCCACCGCCGCCATGCGCTCCGGCGACTTCTCCGATATCGCCGGCTCCGGCTTCGGCGACCGCGCCATCATCTACGATCCGCTCACCGGCAACACGGCCGACGGCTCCAACCGCACCGCCTTCCCCGGCAATCGCATCCCGGCCAACCGCATCTCCGCCCCGGTAAACCTCATCCAGGCCAAGATGCCCGCGGTTCCGGCCGGCTCCTTCCGCGACAACAACTACTTCGCCGTCGGCGGCTTCCTCTTTGACCGCCATACCCTCGACACCAAGTTCAACTACAACATCAATGAGAAGTGGACCGCCTACGGACGCTACTCCATCCTGCACTACGACATGAACAACCCCGGCATGCTCGGCGAACTCGGCGGTACCGGCATCTCCGGCGCCGGCGGCAACACCGGCGTCGCTACCGGCAACACGCAGTCGTCGTCCATCGCCACCACCTACGTCATCCGGCCCAACCTCGTCCTCGACGCCAACTTCGGCTACACCACCTACGGCACCAAGGTCGAACAGGACTCCCTCGATACCAACATCGGTCTCGACGTCCTGAAGATCCCCGGCACCAACGGCAAACGCCGCTTTGAAGGCGGCTGGCCCCGCTTCGTTGTCAACGGCTTCCTCAATTTCGGCGTGCAGGACTCCTTCATGCCCTATGAGCGCCGCGATCCGCAGTTCCAGTATGTGGCCAACCTCAACTGGACCAAGGGCCGCCACCAGATTCGCTACGGCATGGACTTCTACAAGCAGGATCTGAACCACCTCCAGGCCGAATTCGCCGGGCAGAACCACGGTGCCCAGGGCGGCTTCACCTTCACCGGCGGCGCCACGCAAATCCGCAACGGCCCCGCCGCTTCCGCCTATAACTCCTACGCCTCCTTCCTGCTCGGCATGGTGAACAACTACGGCACTACCTACCAGGTCGACGACGTCTACGGAACTCGTACCCGGATGTTCAATGCCTACATCCAGGACACTTGGCAGGTCTCTCCCAAGTTGACCCTCAACTACGGGCTTCGCTACCTGAATATTCCCATGCCCAGCCGCCCCGGCCGCGGCATGGAGCGCTACGACTTCGTCAACAATAAGATGCTCGTCTGCGGCGTCGGTAACGTCCCCAAGGATTGCGGCACCAAGAACTCCAACCTGCTCTTCACGCCCTCTGTTGGTATCGCCTACCGGCCGAACGACAAGACCGTCATCCGCACCGGCTTCGGCATCAACTACGATCCGCTCAACCTCATTCGCGCGCTCCGGACCAACTTCCCCATGCTGCTCATCCTGAACAGCCCGGGTACCGATACCTTTGTTCCGGTCAGCCGCCTGGAGCAGGGCATTCCGCTCCCGGTGGTCCCCAACCTGGGCAACGGCGTGCTGGACATCCCGTCCAACTACGCTCTCACCTCCACCGGGGACGAGTTCAAGCGCGCCTACATCATGAGCTGGAACTTCACCATCCAGCGTCAGTTGGTCAAGGGCTTCACGCTCCAGGCCGGCTACGTCGCCAACCGTACCGTTCGCCAGACCAACTTCCTCGATCTGAACGCCGGCCAGGTCATCGGCGCAGCCAACGCGGGCCGTCCCTTCAACCGTCCCGGCTTCGGCCGCACCGTCCAGACCGCGCTGGTTGACCCCATCGGCCACACCAACTACGACTCGCTGCAGACGCAGTTGACCCGCCGCATGGCCAATGGCTTCCAGGTGAACTTCGCCTACACCTGGTCGAAGGCCATCGGTGTCTGCTGCAACGCCTCCAATGACGGCGGACCGTTCATTCAGGCCCGCGCCTACCTCGATCGCAACCGCACCGTCATGAGCTTCGACCGGCCCCACAACTTCCAGTCCACCTTTGTCTATGAACTTCCCTTCGGCAAAGGCAAGCAATGGGCCAACTCCAGCAAGGCCGGCAACTGGCTGCTCAGCGGCTGGCAGGTGAACGGGTTGCTCTCCAAGTACTCCGGTTCGCCCTTCACCGTCACCTCCGACGGCGCTTCGCTCAACCTGCCCGGCTCCGGTCAGACCGCCGACGTCCTCGGCACCCCCCGCAAGCTCGGTAACTACGGCCGCGGCCAGGCTTTCTATGACTGGACCACCTTCGCCCCCGTTTCCGGTCCCACCGGTGTCCGCTTCGGTACCGGCGGCGTCAACAACCTGCGCGGGCCTGGCATCGCCAACCTCGACCTCGGCCTCTTCCGCCGCTTCGATATCAACGAACGGGTGAACATCCAGTTCCGTGCCGAAGCGCTGAATGCGACCAATACGCCGCAGTTGGCCAATCCTTCCAACAATATCTCCAGCCTTCGTACCACCAACGGTGCCTTCACCGGCGGTGTCTTCGAAGTCACTGGTGTCGCTAATACCGGCCGCGACGGCCTCGTCCAACGAGCCTTCCGCCTCGGCCTCCGCATTGGGTTCTAACTCTCGCTAAGGTGGGACCCAAGATGCCCCGCGCGGCTGCATTCCGCGCGGGGCATTGTTGTCTATTCACTCCTGTGGCTCGCATTCTTCTCCCCCTTCTCGCCCTCCTCCTCTCCGCCTGTAAGCCCTCCGCACAGGCCCCTTCCCCGTCGTCGTGGTTCTCCGCCACTCCTCTCCCGTTCACCCATTCCAACGGCGCCAAAGGCGACTTCTATATGCCCGAAATCATGGGCTCCGGCGCCGCCCTGCTCGATTACGACAACGACGGCGACCTCGACATCTTCCTCCTCCAGGGCCATCCCGCCGCCGGCCCCAATCAACTCCTCCGCAACGACCGCGGATCGTTCACCGACGTCACCGCCGCCGCCGGTCTCGCCCACACGAACTACGGCATGGGTGCCGCTACCGCCGACTTCAACAACGACGGCCACACCGATCTCCTTATTACAGCCTTCGACGGCAACCGCCTCTACCGCAACAACGGCAATGCCACCTTCTCTGACGTCACTCCCCCCGCCCTCCGCCTCCCCAGGCTCTGGTCTACCTCCGCCAGTTTCTTCGATTACGACAACGACGGCTGGCAGGACCTCGTCATCCTCAACTACATCGACTACTCCTTCGCCACTAACAAACGCTGCCAGGCGCCCACCGGCGAAATCGACTACTGCACCCCCCGCGCCTACCGCTCCCTCCCCTCCCATCTCTTCCACAACGACAAAGGTGTATTCACCGACGTCACCGCCCCTTCCGGTTTCAACGCCGCCGCCGGCCCCGCCTTGGGCGTCGTCGCTTTCGATGCCAACGGCGACAGCTACCTCGACCTCTTCGTCGCCAACGACTCGGCCGCCAACCACCTCTGGATCAACAACCGCAACGGAACGTTCTCCGAAAAGGCGCTCGAGTTCGGCGTCGCCTACGGCGAGAACGGGTTAGCCAAAGCGGGTATGGGTGTCGCCCTCGGCGACTACGATCACGACGGCGATGAGGACCTGCTCGTGCTCAACCTCATGCGCGAAGGCGCCACCCTGTTTCAGAACAACGGCCAGACTGGCTTCACCGACGTCTCCAATCGCACGGCCATTCACGCCCTGACCTTTCCCTTCACCGGTTTCGGCGCCGGATGGGCCGATTTCGATCGCGATGGCCTGCTCGATCTCTTCCTCGCCAACGGTGCCGTTACCCGCCGCGAAGAGCAGCGCGGCCAGCCCCAGCCTTTTCTGGAGCGGAATCTGCTCCTTCGCCAGGCTGCCGGCCGCTTTGAAGCCCGCACCGAACCCGCCCTGGAGAAACCTGCTGTCCACCGCGCCGCCGCCTTCGGCGACATCGACAACGATGGCGATGTCGACGCCGTTGTCACCGTCAACAACGGCCCCGCCCTTCTCTACACCAACACGGCGCCGGCAAAAAACTGGCTCTCCGTCTCTGCCCCCCGCGGCGCCCGCGTGGAGCTGAAATCGGCCGGCCTGCCCGTGCAGGTCCGCTACGCCCGCACGGACTCCAGTTACCTCGCCGCCAGCGATCCCCGCGTCCACTTTGCCGCCGGCTTGGTCATCGAGTCTCTCACCATCACCGCTCCCGGCCGGCCGCCGCGGGTCTTCTCCAACCTCGCTCCCAATCAGCGATTCCAGCCCTGAACTCACTCGTGTTTCTTGTGCCCGAAAATGTAGGCGACTTCCACCATAAAGGCCGACTTCCCGCTCCGCGCGTTATTGGCCATCTTCCAACCCCCAATCACCAGTAGCGACGGCGACGGCTGGTAGCTCACCCCGTAGATGGAGGCTCCCAGATCGTGGGTCCCGGTGAACCAGTCGGTCACAAGCGAGACCTTCTTCGTCAGCGGTTGTTCAATCCCCACCATCCCCTTGGCCGCTGTGCGCCCGAAGATCTGCCGGGTTCCCCAACTCGGGCCCGCCGTCAGCCGCGTCCGCGTTTTCGGCATCCGCAGGCTTGTCAGTCCGTACATCCACAGTCCGGTGCCATTCCCGCGCAGCGATACTGGTACCATCGCCCCGCCGGCCACCGTCCACTCCCGGCGCCGGGCCCAACTGCCGCCCAGCGCGTGGCGTTTCTTGAAACCCAGCCCCAGCGCCAGTTCCGGGGAAGCCGGCCGCGACGGCCCATACAGGCTCGCCGCCAGTTCCAGGCCGTTGCCCACACCATAGGTGGCAAAGGAAAAGCTGTTCCAGTAGCTGCCGCTCTGCAGCCGGTTGAGTTGCGTTTCGTGGGCAATGGCGAATTCGCGCTTGGGCGAAACGTCCGTGCTGGGAATGCCGACAATCAGCGTCTGTCCCCAGAGGGGGAGGATAGATAGTCCAAATAAAACGGGCCTCATGCAATAAGCCTGCTATTGCATGAGGCCTGCCAAAACCAGTTTTCAATCACTTAGCGGCGTTGGCCGAACAGGGCACCGTCCCCCTTCGGCCAACGCTGCCGCAATACTACCAGATCAGCTTCAACCCGAACTGCATCTGGCGCGGGTCGTTGGACTGCGTGGTGATGCGGCCGAAATTGGCGCCCGCCGTCACCGTGGTGTTCGGGCCCCCGAACCGCACCCGGTTCAGCGAGTTGAACGCCTCGGCCCGGAACTGCAGCCGCACCTTCTCGGTGATCGGGAACACTTTGAAGACGCTCGCGTCCAGGTTGTTGATGTGGTGGTTCCGCAGGTCGGCCACCAGCGGACCCATGTTGCCCAGCGTGAAAGGTGCCGGCTGGCTGAACACCGTGGTGTCGAACCAGCGGTCCAGCCGCTGATGCGCGTCGCCGCTCTGCGCCGCGCTCCGGCCGTTATTGTTCGCCCGGATGGCTTCCGTGAACAGCCCCGCCTGGTTGGTCGCGCTGATGCCCAGCGTGCCGCCGGATTGGACCGTCCAGATGCCATTCAGCTGCCAACCCCCGGCCAGCGCGTCCATCCAGCGGGACATCCCGTTGCCGTACTGCCGCCCGCGGCCCACCGGCAGTTCATAAACGCCGCTGAACACCAGCCGCTGCGGCACATGCACGCTCGATACGGAGCGGCTCGCCCGTGCGTTGTAGCTGTCCTGGTAGCTGGTGCCTTCGTCCAGTGTCTTGGACCACACATAGCTGCCTTCAAACACGATTCCCTTCGCGTAGCGCTTGCTGAAGGTCACCTGCAGCGAATCGTAGTTGGAGGTGGCGCCCTGCGAAAACAGCGGGTAGATGGCGCCGAACTGCGGATAGGGCCGCAGCAGTTGCGCCCGAGAAACCTGGGCATTGGCCACCACGCCCGCTCCCCCCACACCGAAGAACGGATTCGGCACAAGCTGGTTCAATTGGTTGCCCAGGCTCAGGAACTGCGGGTCCACCTGGTTCAGCGTAAAGCCGCCTTCCCCGCCGCGCGAGAGTTGCCGTCCGCGGTTGGCCACATAGGCCGTTTCCAGCAGGATGGCGCCCGGCAGTTCCCGCTGCACCGTCAGGTTGTACTGCAGCGTGTAAGGCGTGTTGGTGTTGGAGAGCGGCGCGTCCAGGTTGCTGCCAATCGCCGTCAGCGCCCCTTGCGACGCGCCCGGTACCGGCTGGAAGCCCGCCGGGAACGGATTGCTCAGCAGGTTCAGTGGCCGGATCCCGTCCAGGCTCGCCACCCACGGTGTCTCCACGCGGAATCCGTAGGGGCCCACCGTGCCCTGCGCGGAAAGCGTGCTCGGCCCGAACAACTGGGCAAAGGCCCCGCGGATCGTCGTCTTCTCGTTCATCTGGTAGGCGAAGCCCAGTCGCGGCGCCAGGTTGTTCCAGTCGCCGGTGTATTGGGACCGGTTGTTGCCGTCTACGCCCACAAACCGCAGACCGCCCTTCAGGTTCGGGAACGCCGGCACACGCGCCGCCAGCGGGGAGGTTATGCTCGGGTCGAACCAGCTCATCCGGTTGTACCGCTCCGTGCGCGGCGTGTCGAAGTCGTAGCGCACACCCAGGTTCAGCGTCAGCTTCCGAGTGATCCGCCAGTCGTCCTGGATATAGAAGGCCTGGTAGAAGCTCTGCGACGCCACGTTCTTCCAGTTCTGATAGAAGTTCCCGTCGGACCCGGCGCCCAGCAGGAAGGAGGCAAACCCGAATCCCGCCGTCGCGCTCGCGCTCACCGGGTTCGGCCCCTGCGTCATGCCCGCGTTGAAGTTGAACGTGCCGGCTGCGCGCGCCTCCCATACGTTGATTCGCAGCATCCGCCCCTCATAGCCGTACTTGATGGAGTGCTTGCCGGTGATCTTGCTCAGGCTTCCGGCCAGACCGTAGTTATTGAAGCCGCTCTGCCGGTGGTCGCTGCCGCCCAGCGCCGTCTGTGTCGAGACACCAAAGCGCGGGAACATATATTTGTCCACCGCCGAATCCAGCGCCCGCGGCAATCCCAGGCTGGAGGGGACAAAGCCCAGCCCCTGGTTGTCGAAGAGGAACCGGTTCCGGGCAAACGACATGCGCACGTTGAGCAGTGTGCTCGGGCTCAGTGTGTTGGTGTAATCGACGACGGCATTCCGGCCAAAGTCGTTGTTGTTCACCCGCCCCTCGGCAATGCCCAGCTCTCCCGGGAACAGCTGCGGCGGGCCATTGAACGACTTCCGGTAGCTGAAGCGCCCGAAGATCCGCTGCTGGTCGCTGATGTTGTGGTCCACGCGGACGTCGAAGTTATCGGTGTTGATGGCCGCCGCGCCGCTGTTGTAAAAGTTGTTCCGCCCCGTGCCGGGGTCGCCGGGCTGATTGGCCCGCGGATAGTAGCCGATGACGTTCTTCGCTACCGCGTCAAACCGCGCCGCGGGGATCACGTTCCCGGGGAACAGATCGCGGATGGATCCCGTCCCATTCGGGTTGGCGCGCGTCGTGGAGGGATCGAAGATGTTGATGATCTGCGTTGCGCTCGCCCGCGTCTGGCTGAAGTCGCCGGTGCGTTCCCGGTCGGTGGGAACCGTGGTCAGCCGTTCGGAAAAGCTCCGCTCCCGCAGCCCCTCGTAGGCGGCCATGAAGAAGGTGCGGTTTTTGATCACCGGACCGCTGGCCATGCCGCCAAACTGGTTCCGTTTGAAACTCGCCAGCGGCACCCCGCGCGAGTTGGCGAAGAAGTTGTTGGAATCCAGCACCGAGTTCCGCAGGAACTCATAGGCGCTGCCGTGGAACGTGTTGTTGCCCGACTTATAGACCAGGTTCAGCACGCTGGTAATGCTCCGCCCGAACTCGGCGCTGAAGTTCTGCGCCTGCATCTTGAACTCCGCCACCGCATCCACGGAAGGAAACACAGAGAGCCCGGCAAAGCCATTCACCGTCGGGAAGGCCGCGCTCGAGCCGTCAACCAGGACGTCGAAGGTGCCGCCGCGCGCGCCGTTCACGCTATAGCTCACCTGGTTGTGGGCGTTACCGATGCCACCCGTCACGCCCGGCGTCAGGTTCACCAGCGAGTAGACATTCCGCGTATTGAGCGGCAGTTCCAGAATCCGCTTGTTGTCGACGACCTTGCCGATGGACGAAGTAGTGGCTTCCACGAGGGCCGCATCGCCCTGCACCGTCACCGATTCGGTCATCGCGCCCACTTGGAGGACGATATTGACGCGCGCCTGTTGTTGCACCTGGAGTTGAATCCCGGCCTGTTCGAAAGCCTTGAACCCGGCCGCGGAGACGTTCACCCGGTAGGCTCCCGGCGGCAGCAGCGGAGCCGTGTAGTTCCCCTCGATGTTGGTAGTGACTTCCACCCTGGCATTGGTGCCGGTGTTGGTGATTTGGACCTTTGCTCCGGCCACGGAAGCACCGCTGGAGTCGCTGATGGACCCCGTGATGGTACCCGTCGCGGTCTGCGCCCAACCGGGCGCAGCCATCAGGAGAAATAGAAATACGGAAGCTAACTGTTTCATAAAGACTCCTAAAATCCTAGCAACAAGATATCGCAATCCCATGACAATCCCGCGTCCCTCCCATGACACCAGACTTCCCCTGGATGCTGCTTACCAGGGAAGTCTGAGATTTGGGAATAATCTGATGGGAGGCGAGGTTAGCGGATCTCGCGAATCCGAATATTCCGGAAGTGCACTTCAATCCCCGGTCCGGAGTGCACCTGCAGCGCCAGAAACCCGCTGGTGGCGATTCCCGGATCCTTTTCCTCGTAATCCACCGTCGTCTTCCCGTTCAATCGCAGCGTAATCCGCGCCCCCTGCGCCCGGATGACGTACTCATTCCATCCATTCTTGTCCAACCCCGCCAACGCCTCCGCCGGCGCCTGCGCCAGCACCCGCTTCCGCCGCGATTCGTCGTACAAACACCCCCAATACTGCTGCCCCACATCGGCCTGATACCCCGATACCTCATGCGGGATCGACGCCGGTTCCGACCGGAACTGCACCCCGCTATTCCCCACGCCCCCGATCAACCGGAACTGCAGCCGCAGTTCAAAGTCCCCATACGCCGCCCGCGTCCGCAGGAAGTCGTTGTACTTCAACCCGCCGTGCTTGCCCACAATCATCCCGTACCGCACCGTCCACAGCCCCGGCGTATCCACCTCCCACCCGTTCAGCGTCACTCCGTCGAACAGCGGAACAAACCCATCCTCCCCCGGCCACTTCGCCGCCTGCCCGCTCCGCAATGCCAGGTTCGCCAAATGTGCCGACGATGCCGACACCACCCCTGCCTCCACCGGCGCCGCCGCCGGTTTCCGGCTCCGTACGCAATCCAGCCAGTTCTGCAGATGCAGCAACTCTCCGTCCGGCTCGGCATAAAAATCCGCCCCCCGCGGCCCCTGCCCCAGCACCATCTCCTCATAAGGAAAGGACTTCTTCGCAATCTCCGGGTGCAACTCGTACCGCCCCCGGTCGATATAGAGCGTCCCCTCATCGCCCATGAACTCGATCATCGCCGCGTTCCGGGCATTGGCAAATGTCGACTCGAAATACGCCTGCACCCCCTTGCCCGGGTAGCGCAGCAGACATTGCGCCGTGTCCGGCGTCTGCCAACGCCACTCCGGCCGCATCGAATCCCCAATCGCCACCGCCTCCTCCGGATGATCCAGGTCCAGGATCCAGTGCGCCACATCAATCCAATGCACCATCAAATCGGTGAACGTGCCCCCGCCAAAGTCCCAGAACCACCGCCAGTTGCGAAAACGGTAGGCATCAAACGGCTGATCCGGCACATGGCCCAGAAACCGGGACCAGTCAACCGTCGCCGGGTCTACCTGCGGTATCGCCCCGCCCCGGTTCGTATTCCGGTTCCAGGTCAGGTGGACTTTGTGAATCTTCCCCAGTTTCCCGGACCGGATCATCTCCCGGGCCTTCTGGATATGGGGCATCGAGCGCTGCTGCATACCCACCTGCACAATCCGCCGGTGCCGGTTCTGCGCGTCGATCGCCTGCGCGCCCTCGCTCAACTCGTGCGTCAGCGGCTTTTCGACATAAACGTCCTTGCCCGCCGCGCAGGCGTCGGTCAGCAGTTGTACATGCCAGTGGTCCGGCGAGGCAATCAGAACAGCGTCCAACTCCTTGCGCTGCAGGAACTCCAGGTGACTCTTCGACGTAAATTGCCCGCCGCCGGCCAGTTCGCTGGCCTTGGCGATATTGGCATCCCAAACGTCGCAAATCCCCACAATCTTCGCCGCCGGCATCTTTACCAGCGACTTCATCAAATGCTGCGCCCGCCCTCCGGCCCCGATGATTCCCACCTGAATTCGATCGTTGGCGGCAAACGCCCGCGGCAGCAGGGCCGCCGAAGCGAACAGGGACCGGCGCGTCATCATGGCTTTATATTATCCTCAATGAAGCCCGGGAGGGCCCCGTATGAAAACAAGCGCTTTATCCCGTCGTCAAATGCTCGAAAACTGCATCGCCAAAGGTGTGCTGGTGGCCGGTGCCGCGTCAGTTTCCCAATCCCAACTCCTCGCCTACTGGGAACAGGGCGAGGCCCAGTCGAAAAAGCCGACTCCCAACGAGGTGCTCGGGCCGTTCTTCCGTAAAGGCGCGCCCAATAACACCGCGCTCCGCATCGCCGGCGAACCCGGTTTCCCTCTCCGCGTCTCCGGCAAGGTCTATAACACCGCCGGACAAAAGGTCCAAGGCGTCCGCATCGACCTCTGGCATGCCGACTACAAAGGCCTCTACGACGTCTCCGGATACCGCTATCGCACGAAACTGGACGTCGAATCGGCCTCCGAGTACACCGTGGAAACCATCCTTCCCGGCCATTACGACGACCGGCCCGCCCAGCACATCCATTACATGATCACCGCCCCGGGCCACCGTACCTTGATTACCCAGGCCTACTTTGCCACCGATCCGTTCTTCGATGGCGATCCGGTGAAGAACTACAAAAAGCGCGGCATCGTCGCCGACCCGGAACTCATCCGCCCCGTCGAGCTCTTCGAGGCCCCCGGTCAGCCCCGCGCCGCCATCAACTTCGATCTCTGCCTGGAGAAGCTGTAACCATGGACCGCAAAATCGCCTGTGACGCCGCCGTCACCGCCGTGGCCTTCTCCGCCCCTGGGGACGCCATCCATGCCCTCTGTTCGGATTCCAAACTCCGCAGCTACGATTCCGCCAGCGGCGCCCTCCGCCGTACAATTGCCCTCGAAGCCGGCGATACCAACCCGGTTCTGACCCCCTCCGGGGTCACCGTGGTGGCCAAGGACGGGTCCATTAAGAGTTGGGACGCCGCCACCGGCCAGTCCTCGCGCCGCCCCGCGCCGGCCTCCCCCCGCTCCCGCCGCAGTGCCGTCTCCTCCGACGGCCGCCTGGTGGCCTCCAATGTCCTCCCCAATCCGAAGGCCTCGGAAACCCTCGTTCGGGTCCTGGATGCCGCCGGGAAGGAGAAGTTCTCGGTCCCCTCGGGGCTGGGCGGAGTCGGCGCGATCGCCATCTCCCCCGACGGAAATGCCGTGGTTGCCGCCAGTTACGACGCCGACGTGCGCGCCTGGAACGCTCGCAATGGCGAACTGTTGCGGTTGATCGAGGAACTGCCGGTGTCGATGTTCGATCTGCGGTTTTCGCCCGACGGAAAGTGGCTCGCCGCGGCCGGAGCGGCGCCGGAGATCTATATTTATGACACCAAGTCCTGGCGGATGGCCCGCAAAATCTCCGGGCTCCCGGAACTGGTGGGCGCCATCGGGTTTTCCGGCGACGGGCGCCGCCTGGCCAGCGGTGGTTTCCACGAAATCACTGTAAAGAAGGCAGTTAGCGTCATCGTCTGGGACTTTGCCAGCGGCAAGCCGGTGCGCACCGTGGAGGCGCCGCACGCGGTCACCGGCGTGGCGCTCAGCCCCGACGGCCGCCTGGCCGCCGTCGCCGCCCGCGAAAAGAGCATCGAACTGTGGCAACTCCCGGCATGATCCCGATCGCCAACCGGGTCTCCGCCCTCCGGCCTACCGCCGTCAATTCCATCCTCGCCGAGGTCCGGGCTACGCCCGGACCTCTCGCTTCTCTGATGCGCGGCGAACCCGATTTACCCACCCCGGCTCACATTGTGGAAGCCGCCGCCAAGGCGCTCGCCGCCGGGCGGACCATGTATGCCGATAACCGCGGCGAGCCCGCTCTGCGCGCGGCCATCGCTACTAAGCTGTTGCGCGACAACGGGTTAGAGTACGACCCGGCGACCGAGATTCTGGTCACTACCGGCGGCACTTTCGGCATCTACGCGGCGCTGGCGGCGATGTGCAACCCGGGCGACGCCGTCCTCGTCCCTGACCCGGTCTACGACGCCTACCTCTCCCCCATCCGCCTGACCGGCGCCGAACCGGTGGCTGTCCCGGCGGCGATTGCAGGCGGGCGATTTGTGTTGACGGCGGAGGCGCTGGAGGCGGCCTGGACCCCGGCCTGCCGCGCGCTGCTGCTCAATACCCCCTGGAACCCGACGGGAACGGTGTTGAAACAGAAGGAGTTAGAGGAAATCGCGGCCTTTTGCGAACGGCGCGGCGTAACCATCATCAGCGACGAGATCTACGAAGCCATCGTTTATGACGGGCACGAGCATTTATCCCCGGCTAAAATTCTTCGCGACCGCACCGTGGTGGTGAATGCGCTGTCGAAAACCTACGCGATGACGGGGTGGCGGGTGGGCTATGTGGCCGCTCCGGCGCCCTTTATCCGCGCTATGTTGTTGATTTTGCAGCAATCCAGCCGCGGACCGGCCACTTTTGTGCAGGATGCGGCGGCGGCGGCGCTCGCCGGGCCTCAGGAGTGTGTGGCGGTGATGCGGGCCGAGTATGCGCGGCGGCGGGCGCGGGTGCTGGAATCGTTGCCGAACGTGCTCGCGCCGGAGGGCGGTTTTTTCGCAATGCTCGACCTGCGCCACACCGGAATCCCTAGTGACCTGATTCGAAAGAGGTTATTGACCGAGTTCGGGGTGGTGGTGGTGCACGGCGCCGCCTACGGACCGGCCGGAGAGGGTACTTTACGCGTTTCCTTCGCCTCCGGCGGAGAGGTTCTGGAGAAAGGATTAACGAAACTTCGCCTCGCGTTACAGTCGTTGTAATGATATTGTAACCAAATGGTCATATGGCAGCGGCTGTGCCTTCCCGTGCTTGTACTCGGCTGGACGGGGTGTGCCGGTCCGACGGCCCCGGCGACGGTAGGAGCGGAAAGCGTGGCGGCGGCCGGACCGCCGGTGGTGGCGGTTTCGACGATGAAAAAGGAGCACCTCTCCCGTGAGGTGGTGCTCAATGGCGAGTTTCGGGCGTACCAAAGTGCGGATTTACATGCAAAAATAGCGGGTTTTTTGCGTGAAATACGCGTAGAAGTGGGCACTTTTGTGCGTTTTGGAGACGTTTTAGCGACGTTGGAAGTGCCCGAAATGGACTCCGACATCGCCCAAACCGCCGCCGAGCGCCGCCGTTCCGAGGCCGAACTGAACCGTGCCAGAGCCGACCTGGGCCGGGCGGAAGCCAACGGCGCCCTCGTAAATGTCTCATTAGAAAGGCTCTTGGCGGCGGCGAAGGCGGAACCGGGGATCATCGCGCAGCAGGAGATTGACGAAGCGCGGGCGAAGAAGGCGGCGGCGGCGGCGCAGATCGAGGCGGCGCGGGCGGCGATCGGGGTGGAGGAGAGCCGGATCGGAGTGGCCCGGGCGGGGGAGCAGCGGTCGCGGACGATGGCGAATTACCGGACGATTGTGGCGCCGTTTGACGGGGTGATCGTGAAGCGGTATGCCGATCCGGGGGCGCTGGCCCAGGCGTCGCCGGTGGTGCGGGTGGCTCAAATTCGGCGGTTGCGGCTGGCGGTACAGGTACCGGAATCGGTGGTGCCGCTGATCAAGGCCGGGGACCGGGTGGATGTGAAGGTGGGGGCGATCAACAAGAAGTTCGAGGCGCGGGTGGCGCGGTTGACCCGGGATGTGGCGGCGGCGAGCCGGACGATGGAAGCCGAGATCGACGTGGACAACCCGAAGAACGAGTTGACGCCGGGGATGTACGCCGAGGTGACGCTGCACACCGCGAAGCGGGAGGACGGATGGACGGTGCCGGTGACGGCAGTGGCGAATGGCGGGGGCAACCGGACGGTGATGGTGGTGTCGGCGGCGGGGGTGATTGAAGAGAAGGCCATCAAGACCGGGATCGAGACACCTTCGGGATTTGAGGTGCTGGAGGGAGTGGGGCCGGAGGAGCGGATCGTGGTGTCGAACCGGAGTCTGCTGCGGGCGGGCCAGAAGGTGGACGCACGTCCGGCGGGTGACCGGTAATGCCGGGGTTTTCGATCCGGAATCCGTATTTTATCGTCGTTTGCGCGCTGATTATCTGCCTGGTGGGGGGGACGGTGCTGGTGCGGATGCCGGTCGATATGTTCCCGAAGCTGGACCTGACGGCGGTGGTGACGGCGACGCTTTACGCCGGGATGCCGCCGGAGCAGGTGGAGAAGAACATCACGGAGCGGCAGGAGCGGTTTTTTACGCTGGCGCCGGGGATTGAGCATATTGAGAGCCGGTCGATGACCGGAGCGGGGATTATCAAGATCTTCTTCCAGCCGGGTACGAATCCGGAGGCGGCGGTTTCGACCGTCGCCAATCTGGCGCTGGCCGAGATGCGGCGGATGCCGCCGGGGACGCTGCCCCCTTACGTTTTGCGGTTTGATGCTTCCAGCCTGCCTGTTTGCCTGATTGCGCTGCGCGGGGAGGGGATGACGGAGGCGGCGCTGCGCGACGTGGGGCACTACCGGGTGCGTACGCAGGTAGCCAAGGTACCGGGCGCGGCGGTTCCGCCGCCGTTCGGAGGACGGTACCGGCAGATTATGCTCTATGTGAACCCGCAGAAGCTGGAAGCCTACAAGCTGTCGGCGATGGACGTGGTGCGGGCGGTGAATGAGGCGAACGTCATTCTGCCGTCGGGGAACATACGGATCGGGCCGGTGGACTACCCGATCTTCACCAACTCGCAGCTGACCGATTTGGAGAGCGTAGCGCGGCTACCGGTGGCGACGATCGGGGCGTCGCAGATCACGGTGGGCGATGTGGCCGAGGTGCGGGATGCGGCGCAGATTCAGTACAACTCGGTGCGGGTGGACGGGCAGCCGTCGGTGTATCAGCCGGTGCTGCGGCAGGGCGGGGACTCCAACACGATCGCGGTGGTGAATGCCGTGCGGCGGGAGGTGGCGAACCTGCTGGATGTGCCGAAGAATCTGGATGCGCGGGTGGTGTTTGACCAATCGACCTTCGTGAAGAACGCCATCAAGACACTGGTGCACGAGGGCAGTATCGGGCTGGTACTGACGTCGCTGATGGTGCTGATTTTCCTGGGCAGCCTGCGGGGGACGCTGGCGGTGTTTTTCTCGATTCCGCTGTCGGCGCTGGCGGCCTTCATCTGCCTCTATGTGAGCGGGGGCTCGATCAACTCGATGACGCTGGGAGGGCTGGCGCTGGCGTTTTCGCGGCTGATCGACGATTCGGTGGTGGTGCTGGAGAATATCTTCCGGCACCTGGATATGGGCAAGCCGGCGGAGGCGGCGGCGCGGGAGGGGGCGAATGAGGTGGCGCTGCCCGTGCTGGCGTCGACGCTGACGACGGCGGTGGTGTTCTTTCCCGTTGTCTTCCTCTATGGGGTAAGCAAGGACCTGTTTACGGCGCTGGCGCTGACAGTAGTGCTCGCCTTGATGGCCTCCTATTTCGTGGCAATGACGATTGTGCCGCTGTTCTGTGCGCGGTTCCTGCACTCGCATCCGGGCGACAGCCACCACCATCCGGCGGAGCGGATGCCGAAGTGGTTTTTCCTTTTCAACAAGGGATTCGTGAAGCTGATGACGGTTTATGACGTACTGCTGGGGACGCTGCTGCTGCGGCCGGTGTTCACGGTGGGGACGCTGCTGGCGCTTTTCGGGGTGAGCCTGCTGCTGTATCCGCGGCTGGGGAGCAGTTTCTTCCCGCGGACGGACCCGGCGCAGTTCGTGATGAATATTAAAGCCCCGCTGGGAACCTCGCTGGAGGGGACGGAGCGGATGATTGCGCGGGTGGAGCAGATAGCGCGGCGGGTGGTGACGCCGGAAGACTACGAAATGATGGTGGCGAATGTGGGCGTGGTGCCCGATTTCTCCGCGATTTTCACGTCGAATGCGGGGCCGCATACGGGGTTTGTGCAGGTGAGCCTGAAGGAAGACCACCGGGTGGGCAGCTACGAGTACATGACGCGGATGCGGAAGGAACTGGCGAAGGAGTTGCCGGAGTTGACGGTGTATTTTCAATCGGGCGGGTTTGTGGATTCGGTTTTGAACTTCGGTATGCCGGCGCCGATTGATGTGCAGGTGAGCGGGCCGGACATGAAGAGCGTTTTTCAGACCGCCACCGAACTGGCGCCGAAGATCCGGGCGTTGCGCGGGATCTCCGACGTCTACATTCCGCAGGATCTGGATCTGCCGGCGCTGCGGGTGGATGTGGACCGGCGGCGAGCGTCGCTGCTGGGGCTTTCGCAGCGGGAGATTGCGAGTAACCTGATCACCTCCGTCGCGAGCAACTCGATGATCGCGCCGACGTTCTGGACCGATCCGAAGAGCGGGAACGACTACTACCTTTCGGTGCAGTACGCGGAGAAATCGATCCGGAGCGTGGCGGAGCTGAAAGACCTGCCATTGCGGGGGACGGGCGGGAAGACGATTACGAGCCTGGACGCGGTGGCCGATATCAGCCGGGTACAGGCGCCGACCGAGATTGCGCATTACGGGCTGCGGAAAGTGGTGGACGTCTTTGTGAATCTGGAGACCGAAGACCTGGGGAAGGCGGGCGCGCAGATTGAGGCGGTGGTGGCGCAGACGAAGCTGCCGGCCGGGGTGCGGGTGGATTTGCGGGGATCGCTGGAGGGGATGCGGGCGTCGTTTAAGAGCTTTGCGCTGGGGCTGATTCTGGCGGTGGCGCTGCTGTACCTGATTCTGGTGGCGCAGTTCCGATCGTTCCTGGATCCGCTGTTGATTCTGCTGGCGGTGCCGATGGGGTTGATGGGCACGCTGATGCTGCTGTGGGCGACGGACACGACGATTAATGTGCAGTCGCTGATGGGCGTGATCATGATGGTGGGGATTGTGGTGTCGAACAGCATTCTGCTGGTGGAGTTCATGCGGCGGCTGCGGGAAGAGGGGATGGACCTGGAGGACGCGGTGCCGATGGCGGGGCGAGTGCGGCTGCGGCCGATTCTGATGACTTCGCTGGCGACGATCATCGGGCTGGTGCCGATGGCGCTGAAGCTGGGAACGGGGAGCGAGGCGTATGCGCCGCTGGCGCGGTCGATTATCGGGGGGATGACGGTGTCACTGGTGTTGACGGTGTTTATTGTTCCGGCGGCGTACAAGCTGGCCTACCGGAGGGCAGGGAAGTGAGGGCATGGATATTGGTTCTGGCCTTGCCGGTGGTGGGGCAGACGGCGCTGACGCTGGCCGAGGCGGAGGCGACGGCGCTGCGGAACCATCCGCGGGTGGCGTCGGCACGGCTGGCGGCGGAGGCGGCGCGGGAGACGCCGAAGCAGACGAGAGCGCTGTTGTCGCCGGTGGTGGCGGGGAACGTGACGGGGTCGGTGGCGGAGAACGGGACGCGGCTGGGGGCGGGGAATCCGAACGCGTCGAGTCTGTTTTCGCGGACGGCGGCGGGGTTTGCGATCAATCAGGTGGTGTGGGATTTCGGACGGGTGCGGGCGTTGTCCTCCTCGATGGACGCGCGGGCGGCGGCGCTGGGGGAGACGGCCACGGCTGTCCGCGGGGAGGTGCTGCTGCGGGTGCGGGAGAGCTATTTCCGGGCGCTGCTGGCGCAAATGCAGGTGCGGGTGTTGCGGGAGAATCTGGAGGCGCGGCGGTTGACGCAGCGGCAGATCGCGGCGCTGGCGCAGAGCAATTTGCGGTCGACGCTGGACGTAAGTTTCGCGGAGTTGAACGTGGCGGAGGCGGAGTTGGCGTTGAACCGGGCGGAGAGCGACGTGCGGGCGGCGGAGGTGGACCTGTCGGCGGCGCTGGGTTATTCCGAGGCGCGGCAGTATACGCTGTCCGATCCGGGGGAACCGGCGGGGGCGCTGGCGGCGACGGCAGAGGAGTTAGTGGCGGGGGCGTTGGGGGCGCGGGCGGAGTTGGCGGCCCTGCGGCAGCAGGTGCGGGCGGCCAAGCAGTTTGCCGAGAGCGAGAGGCGGCAGGCGCTGCCGACGCTGACGGCGACGGGAGTGGCGGGGATGTTCGGGTTCCGGGATTCAGCGTTGCGGCAGCGTTATGGGGCGCTGGCGATGAATTTGAATATTCCGTTGTTTAACGGCGGGCAGTTTGCGTCGCGGCGGACGGAGGCGGAGTTGCGGGCCGAGGCGGTGGGACAGGACATGCGGGAGTTGGAGGTGCGGATTGCGCGGGATGTGCGGGCGGCGTGGGTGGAAGCCGACAATGCGAGGCGGCGGCTGGCGCTGACGGCGCGGGTGCAGGAGCAGGCATTGCGGACGTTGAAGCTGGCGCAGACGCGGTATGACCTGGGGTTGGGGACGATTGTGGAGTTGAGCACGGCGCAGTTGTCGCGTACGGCGGCGGAGGTGGCGGCGGGGGTGGCGCGGTATGAGTATTTGCTGAGGCGGAGTGTTTTGGAGTTTCAGGTGGGGGGATTGCGGTAGGTTGCTGCCGCCCCGGTGATGGCGGAGATTCCATGCCTCTTCCGAAGGGGCGACGGCGGGTGGGGGGTGACGGGTAGGAAATTGTAAAACCCGAAGCGCGTGAGTTCGACAGGTTCCGTGGCGAGGCGGGCCAGGGCGAGATGTCGAAGGGGGAGAGGACCGAGTCTAAGAACCGGCCACCGGAGGCCATTCGGTCACCTGGGAAGACGTGTTGCCGACAGCCTGCGAGATCAAATATCTGTTCGGGGGCCGAACGAACAACCTGGCGGTCAAACCACCAGGCGACCTTCAACCCGACATGCCGACCCGAACGACTCGCCTTGGCTGGATGGCGGCAAGAGCGGCGAGGCATTCCGGGAGAAACGGAAGGAGGTCCTGGACTCGATTTGATCGCGCGCGCACGATCAGTACCGCGATTCGCACCGTTCGCAAGTCCTGTTGATATGGGAGACTCGTGTCGAGGGTCAAAAGAACATCGAATAGCGGATCGGCCAGTGCAAGTAATTCGCCGTTCTTTTTCCCTGCCCAACCGCATTCGACTACAGTGCGACACTGAAAGCCGTGTAGAAGTGCGGCGAACTTTCGCGGCACGTTTTCGTCGAGCAGGATCCTCACCGCGGGCTGCTGAGAAAAGCCTTTGCTTCTTCCAGAGCGCTGAGGGCAGCCTGGCGAGTGACTGACGGAAAGTTGTCGAGGAACTCATCCAAAGTGTCGCCGGCCTCAAGATAGTCGATGAGCGATTCGACAGGGACCCGCGTTCCGCGGAAACACGGAGTACCGCCCATGATCTCCGGATCAATCGCTATGACAGATTCGTATTTCACCGAACACCTCCCTTTTCCACATTACCAATCGCGCGGGTTCCCGGGTGCAGGTCCTACAGCGATCGGCTTGGGAAACCGCGCTGCCTGCCTCAGGCGATCGCGCGAAGGTAACGGGCGGCGGAGCGTTCGACACACTCTTTGGCGCCGGAGAGGATGTGGCGGCCGAAGGCGCCGTAGATACGATCGAATTCGTAGGGGCGGAGGGTGGCGACGATGGCTTCCACCTGCGCGGCGTTGAAGGGAATCATGTTGGGGTAGCTCCAGAGGAACGAAACCCAGCGGCGGTCGAGGCAAACCTGGGGCTGATCGCCGGCGAAGAGCATGCCGCCGTTGCGATTCCAGTGGGCCACCTGGAACCCATCGAAATGGCCACCGGAAAGGACCAGCGTGATGCCTCCGAAGAGTTCCTGCTTTGCGCCGGACCATAGTTGCAGGCGCTGCGGACGACAGGGAATCCAGGCTTCGTCGTTGGCATGGATCCAAAGCGGGGCCTGAAAGGTGTCCGACCAATCGGCCATCGCGGAATAATAGTGCGGATGGGAGACGGCAATCGCCTGGATGCCGCCAAGGGCTTCGATGGCGGACCTGGTTTCGCCGTCCAGCAGGGTGACGCAATCCCAGAGAAGGTTGCCTTCGCCGGTCTGAAGGAGGAAGGCATGCTGGCTGATGCCGTAGGCGGGGGTGGTGTGGATGTTCCAGAGGCCGGGGGCGAGCTCGGTGAGAGTATTGCGGCGGGAGGAGCGGAGTTGGCTGGGTGTTGTCCACTGCTGGCCGTTGGGGCCGACGTACTGACGAGGGTCCTCGCAGATGGGGCAGGCCGCGGGCGGGGCGGGGGCGGCGGGGTATTGGACGCCGCAGGTTTCGCAGATCCAGGGGCTCATTTCCATACACCTATATCGCGAATTTCCCACCGGGATTTGGTTCGGAGAAACGGTAGGAGAGAATAGACGGATGCTCATGAAGAAGCACGAACTGCTGACGCCGGCGCTGGTAGTCGATCTGGACGTGATGGAGGCCAACCTGGCGGCGATGCAGGCGGCGGTGGCCGGGGCGGGGAAGCAGTTGCGGCCGCATGCGAAGGCGCACAAGCGGGCGGCGATCGCGCGGCGGCAGGTGGCGGCCGGGGCGGTGGGCGTATGCTGCGCCACGTTGACCGAGCTAGAGACGATGACGGGGGCGGGGATCTCCGCGCTGCTGACGACGCCGGTGGCGGCGCGGGGGAAGACGGACCGGATTGCGGCGCTGGCGGCGAAGGGCGATGTGACCGTGGTGGTGGACCATGCGGTGCAGGTGGCGCTGTATGCCGAATCCGCAGCGAGGGCGGGCGTGCGGTTGAACGTGCTGGTGGACCTGGACATTGGCGACCACCGGACGGGGGTGCCGTGCGATGAGCGGGCGGTGGCGCTGGCGCGCGCCGTGGAGGCGTCGGTGCATCTGCGATTCGGGGGCTTGCAGGCTTACTCGGTTTCGGGGTCGCACACGATGGGGCACGGGGAGCGGACGGCGCATTCGCGGGCGGCGCTGGGGCGGGCGGTGGAGGTGCAGCGGGAGTTGCTGCGGGCGGGGTTGGATGCGCGGCGGCTGACGGGGGGATCGACGGGGACGTGGGATATCGATATCGCGATGGAGGAGTTGACGGAACTGCAGGCCGGGTCCTATCCGCTGATGGATGTGGCGTACGGGCGAATCGGGGGCGTGCCGTTCGAGGTGGCGATGCGGGTGGCGGCGACGGTGATCAGCGCGTCGCACCGGGGCCGGGTGACGGTGGATGCGGGATTCAAGGCGTTTTCCACCGACCGGCCGTTCGGGCCGGAGGCGGTGGGGGTGGCGGGAGCGCGGTGGGAGTGGGCCGGGGATGAGCACGGGTTTGTGTTTGCCGAGGAGTTGCCGGGGGTTGGCGGAAGGATGGAGTTTGTGGCGCCGCACTGCGACCCGACGGTGAATCTGCACGAGAAGATGTATGCTTGCCGCGGAGAAGATGTGGTGGAGGTTTGGACACGATGAGCCTGGTAACGATTGAGAGCGCGCTGGAGCGGGACCTGCGAGCGGCGGTGCGGAACGGCGAAGTGCGGTTCGACACGGTATCGCGGGCACTGTATTCGACCGACGCGAGCGTGTACCAGATCCTGCCGTTGGGGGTGGTGGTGCCGCGGGACCGGGCGGAGTTGATTGCGGCGGTGATGACGGCGATGCGGCACAAGTGTCCGGTGACGCTGCGGGGGGGCGGGACGTCGCAGGCGGGGCAGGCGATCGGGACGGGGATTCAGATCGACATTTCCAAGCATTACAACCGGGTGCTGGAGGTGAACGCGGAGGAACGCTGGTGCCGGGTGGAGCCGGGGATTGTGCTGGACGAGTTGAACGCGGCGCTGAAGGGGGACGGGTTGCGGTTTGCGCCGGACGTGTCGACGGCGAGCCGGGCGACGATCGGCGGGATGATGGCGAACAACTCGTCGGGGGCGAGGAGCGTCTACTACGGGAAGACGATCGACCATGTGCTGGAGCAGACGGTGCTGTTTGCCGATGGGAGCATCCGCGACTTGAAGCCGCTGCGGGGGGCGGAACTGGAGGCGGCCTGCGAGGGGGAGACGATTCCGGCGCGGGGGTACCGGGAGATACGGCGGCTGGGCGTGGAGATGGCCGAGGAGGTGGAGGCGCGGTTCCCGAAGGTGATGCGGCGTGTGATGGGCTACAACCTGGACGAGTTCCGGGACGAGAGCGTCTGCGACCTGACGAAGCTAATGGTGGGCAGTGAAGGGACGCTGGCAGTGGTGCTGGAGGCGAAGCTGCGACTGGTGCCGCTGCCGAAGGCGAAGGCGGTGGTGGCTATTCAGTTCTCCGAGTTGCTGGACGGGCTGGGGGCAACGCCGGCGATTCTGAAGCACGGGCCTTCGGCGGTGGAGGTGATGGACAGCTTTATTCTGGACCATACAAAGCAGAACGCGGCGCTACACCGGCAGCGGCAGACCTTCATCGAGGGCGAGCCGGGGGCGCTGCTGTGCGTGGAGTTTTACGGGGACCGGGCGGAGGATCTGCCGCCGCGGATGGCGGAACTGGAGCGGGACCTGCGGGCGCAGGGGTTGGGGGACCGTTTCTACCACGCGGTGGATGCGGCGGCGCAGGCGCGGATCTGGGGGCTGCGGGAGGCGGCGCTGGGTTTGTCGATGTCGATGAAGGACGACAACAAGTCCCTCTCCTTTGTGGAAGACACGGCGGTGGCGCCGGAGCGGCTGCGGGAGTATATCGACCGGTTCCTGCAACTGATCCGGAAGCACGAGACGTCAGCCGGGATCTATGCGCATGCGTCGGTGGGGTGCCTGCATGTGCGGCCGGTGGTGAACATGAAGACAGCCGAGGGGGTGGCGAAGTTCCAGGCGATCGCCGACGACGTGGCGGCGCTGGTGCTGGAGTTTGGCGGGGCGTTATCGGGCGAGCATGGGGACGGGATGGTGCGGAGCCCGTACATCCGGCAGATGTTCGGGGACCGGATTTACGAAGCGTTTCGTACGATTAAGCGGACGTTTGATCCCGATGGGTTGATGAACCCGGGGAAGATTGTGGACTCGCCGCCGCTGACGGAGAATCTGCGCTATGGGGCGGGTTATGTGACGGCGAATCCGGTGACCTATTTCTCGTATGAGGAGTATGGGGGATTTGGCAACGCGGTGGAGATGTGCAGCGGGCTGGGGGCGTGCCGGAAGAAGCTGGACGGGACGATGTGCCCCTCCTATATGGCGACGCGGGACGAGCAGCACTCGACGCGGGGGCGGGCGAACGTATTGCGGATGGCGATGGCGGGGCGGATGGGGGAGGCGGGGCTGAGTGAAGAGGGCGTGAAGGAGGTACTGGACCTGTGCCTGGAGTGCCGGGCGTGCAAGGCGGAGTGTCCGGTGGGGGTGGACATGGCGCGGTTCAAGAGCGAATTCCTGGCGGCGCGATGGGACAAAACGGGCGGACCGCCGTTGCGGGCGCGGGTGTTGGGGAACGCGGCGGGATTGGCGAAGGTAGGGAGTGCGCTGGCGCCGGTTTCCGGGGCGGTGGCGAATCTGGGGGTGGTGCGGTGGCTGAATGAAAAGCTGACGGGGATTGACGCGCGGCGTCCGGTGCCGCGATGGGTATCGCCGACGCTGCGGGAGCGCGCAGGGGGACGGACGGGCGGGGACGCGCTGCTGTTTGTGGACACGTTTTCCAACCACTACGATCCGGAGATCGGGGAGGCGGCGCTGGAACTGATGGAAGCGGGCGGGGTGCGGGCGGGGCTGGCCGGGAACGTGTGTTGCGGGCGGCCGATGATCTCGCAGGGGCTGCTGGGGGAGGCGCGGGAACTGGCCAAGGAGAACACGGCGCGGCTGTATGCGAGCGCGGCGAAGGGGGTGCCGCTGGTGGTATGCGAGCCGAGCTGTTTATCGGCGTTGCGGGAAGACATCCCGGACCTGCTACGGGGGGAAGAGCGGGCGGATGCGCGGGCGGTGGGGCGGGCGGCGGTGCTGCTGGAGGAGTATCTACTGGGATTGCCGCTGGAGTTCCGGGCCGGGCCGGAGGAGATTGTCCTGCACGGGCACTGCCACCAGAAGGCGATGGGGCTGGCGGCGCCGGCGGCGGCGCTGCTGGGGAAGATACCGGGGGCGCGGGTGACGTCGCTGGATTCGGGTTGTTGCGGGATGGCGGGTTCGTTCGGGTACGTGAACTATGAAGTATCGAAGATGATCGGGGAGCGGCGGCTGCTGCCGGCGGCACGGGGTTTGAAGGCGGGGGCGGTGCTGGTGGCGGCGGGGACGTCGTGCCGGCATCAGGCGGATGACCTGGCGGGGGTGAAGGCGGTGCATCCGGCGGTGCTGCTGCGGGGGCTGGTGAAGAAGTGAGTCCGGGCGCATTGACACTGGGGGCACTGGGCGCGGCGGTGCTGTTGAGCTGCGTGACGCGGCTGAACGTGGGGCTGCTGGCGATGGCGCTGGCGTGGGTGATCGGGGTGTATGTGGTTGGGCTGCCTGTGAAGACGGTGGCGGCGGGGTTTCCGGTGGAGCTATTTCTGACGCTGACGGGGGTGACGCTACTGTTCAGCCAGGCGGGTGTGAACGGGACGCTGCAGAGAGTGGCGCAGAATGCGGTGCGGCTGTGCCGGGGGCGGGCGGGGCTGGTGCCGATTCTGTTTTTTGTGCTGGCGGCGGTGCTGGGCAGTTGCGGGCCGGGGAACATTGCGACGACGGGACTGCTGGCGCCGGTGGCGATGGGGACGGCGTTGCGGATGGGGATCTCGCCGTTCCTGATGGCGATTATGGTGGGGAACGGGGCGAACTCGAGTTCGCTTTCGCCGCTGGCGCCGACGGGGCTGATTGTGGCGGGGCTGATGGAAAAGATTGGTCTGCCGGGGATGGAGGCGCAGACGTGGATGTTGAACCTGGGGGCGCACGCGCTGGTGGCGTTTGCGGGGTACTTCCTGTTTGGCGGGCTGCGGCTGCTGCGGGCGCCGGCGACGGGCGGGGCCGAGGTGGAGGCGATCCGGCTGGAGCGGCCGCACTGGCTGACGCTGGGGGTGATTGCGCTGTTGGTGGCGGGGGTGATCTGGGGACGGGTGCAGATTGGGATGGCGGCGTTTGCAGGGGCGGTGGTGTTGAGTCTGCTGCGGGCGGCCGATGAAGACGAGGCGATCCGGCGGGTGCCTTGGGGGACGATTGTGATGGTGTGCGGGGTGACGGTGTTGATCAGCCTGCTGGAGAAGACGAGCGGGCTGGAGTTGTTTACCGACGCGCTGGCGCGGGTGGCAACGGCGGGGACGGTGATCCCGCTGGTAGCGGTGATGGTGGGGCTGATTTCGGCGTATTCGAGCACGTCGGGGGTGGTGCTGCCGGCGTTTCTGCCGCTGGTGCCGGGGCTGATGGCGAAGCTGGGACTGGCCTCCGGGCTGGGGCTGGCGGAGACGATGAACATTGCCGGGCATCTGGTGGACGTATCGCCGCTGTCGACGATTGGGGCGTTGTGCATTGCCTCGATCCCGGCGGGGGATGCGAGCCGGTTGCTGTTCAATCAACTTCTGGCGTGGGGACTATCGATGATGGTGGCGGGCGCGTTACTCTGCTGGTTGGTCTTGGGATGAAACTACTTTTCTTTTTGGCTGGACTGGCGCTTTCGGCGCATGACCTGGGCGTGACCGGTGTGCAGATTCGCGTCGAAGGCGGACGGACGCACGTGCGGGTGCAGGCGCACGAGATGCAATTGCAGGGACGGGACGCGGCGACGGAGTTACCGAAGCGGCTGCGGCTGCGGCTGGACGGGGAGTATTTTGCGGGGACGGGGACGTTGGCGGCGGCGACGGGGAACGGAGTGGTGGCGTGGGAGGCATCGCGAAACGGGGCGCCGGAGGCGATAGTGATCGATGCGCCGCTGTTTCCCGAGGACGAAGCGGACCGGACGCTGGTGACGCTGATGCGGGACGGGAAGCCGGCGGGGGAGGCGATTCTGGGCGCGACGTCGGCGCCGGTGACGCTGGGGGAGAAGGGGACGGGGGCGTTGCGGCGATTTGTGCCGATCGGGATTGAGCACATTGTATTTGGGCCGGACCATATTGCGTTTTTGCTGGCGCTGCTACTGCCTGGCGGGCGGATGCGGTCGTTGCTGGCGGTGATCACGGCGTTCACGCTGTCGCATTCGGTGACGCTGGCGCTGGCGGTATTGGGGCTGGTGCGGCCGATTCCGTGGCTGGTGGAGGGGGTGATTGCGCTGTCGATTGTGGCGGCGGCCGGGGAGAATTTGTTGTCGAAAGGGACGCGGGGTGCGGGGATCCGGGCGATGTATGCGGCGGGATTCGGGCTGGTGCACGGGTTTGGATTCGCGGGGGCGCTGGGGGAGGTGGGGTTGCCGCAGGAGGTGCTGGGGTGGGCGCTGGCGGGATTCAATATCGGCGTGGAGATAGGGCAGGCGGGGATCGTGCTGGTGGTGGTGCCGTTGCTGGGATTGGTGGGGCAGCGGGAGATGGTGGTGCGTTACGGGTCGATGGCGATTATGGCGCTGGGATTGTATTGGACGGTCACGCGGCTGTTTCTGGGGTGAAACGCGGGGTGGGGATTCTGGCCAGGAGCAGGGCGCTGAGGAGGATGATGATGCCGGCGCCGAGGAGAGCGCCGTCGAGGCCGATGACGGCGCGGAGGGCGCCGGCGCCATAGGCGGCTACGCCGCCGACGAAGGTGCCGGCGAAGTTGAGCAGGCTATAGGCGGTGGAGCGTTCGTTTTCGTCGACGACATCGCAGAGGACGGGCATGACGTTGCAATCGTAGATACCGCGGCCGAAGGAGTAGAGGAAAAGGGCGGCGAGCAGGAGGGGGGCGGTGGAGACGGCGCCGGTGAGGATCATGAAGACGGCGCTGAGGAGGAGACCGAGGGTTTGGGTGAGGATACGGCCGCGGGGGCGGGTGCGAGAGAGACGGTCCGCCATCCAGCCGCCGAGCATCATGCCGAGGAGGCCGGAGACCTGGGTGAAGATTGTTGCGGAATAGCCGGCGTTCTGGAGGTTGAACTGGAAGCGGTCGTAGAGGTAGAGGGGCATCCAGGTGGCGACCATCCAGTTGGCGAAAGAGATGGCGGCGAAGATGAGGAAGATGGGGAAGAAGCCGCGGGCATTGAGGATGGAACGGGTGGCGCGGAGGTAGTCCGGTGTTTTGGTTTCGACTTTGGGCGGGTTGGGGAGAGCCTGGTATAGGATTACGGCGTAGATGACGCCGATGGCGCCGAGGGCGAAGAAGACGTTGCGCCAGCCGAGGGTGGAGCCGGCGAGGGCGCCGGGGCCACCGCCGAGGAGGATGCCGAAATAGATGCCGCTTTGGTGGAGTGAAACGGCGAGGGAGCGGTGGCGCTCCGGGTGGGCGGCGGTTACCAGGGCAAGGGCGGCGGGGATGTAGAAGGCCTCAGTGATTCCCATGGCGGCGCGGGTGGCCGAGAGGGTGGCAAAGCCGGAACTGAGGCCGGTGAGGGCGGTGACGGCGGACCAGGCGCAGAGGCTGAGGAGGATGACTTTGCGGTGGCCGAAGCGTTGGGCGGTCCAGCCGGCGAAGAGGCTGCAGAAGGAGTAGACCCAGAGGAAGGTGGCGCCGAGGAGGCCGAGTTGGGGATCGGAGAGTTGGAGATCGGTGCGGAGGAGGGGGAGGAGAGAGAAGATGACCTGGCGGTCGAGGTAGTTGAGCAGGGCGACGACGGCGAGGAGGAGAACGAGGAGCCAGGAGCGGTTCATAGTTCCTCGGGGCGGAGGCGGACGGAGACGATGTAGGGCTGTTCGTTGGGCGTCCAGTGGCCGTAGGTGGTGGTGACGAGGGTACCGTCGGGGAGGCGTTCGAGGCCGGGGTAGGCGCAATCGGCGCCCTTGTGGTTCTTCATGAGACGGATTTTTTTTGCGCCTGGCCGGGCTTTGCCGATGTCGTCGTAATGGCCGATCCAGGCGACCCAATCGCCTTTGGTGGGGCTGTCCTTGGCGGTATCGCGGAAGGTGATGAAGAGGCGGTTCTTGCGCGTGTAGACGGCGACGTGGCGATCGCCGGTGAGGTCCGGGGCGACCTGTTGGGGGGTGGACCAGGAGGCGCCTTCATCGTTGGAGAAGGTGACGAAGGAGTTGAATTGCCGGCTATTTTCGCGCAGGAGCATGGCGATCTGTTTGCCGTTGGGCGAGCGGAGGAGGCCGGGTTCGCAGAGGTGCGCCTGGGCGTGGCGGGCGATGGGGACGGGTTGGGACCAGGTGAGGCCTCCGTCGGAGGAGAGCGTTTTGTAGACGACGAAGGCTCTCGTCGCTGACGGCGTTTGGCGGAAGAAGCGGCCGTCGTCGTGGAAGACGGCCATGTAGTCGCCGTTCTTTAGGCGAATGACGGTGGACATGGCGACGATGCCGCCGAAGTCACCGATGGGGGCCAGAGGGGACCAGGAGGCGCCGTCATCTTCGGAGACGGCGGAACGGATGGGGTAGAGGCCGGAGAAGAGGACGAGGCGGCGTTTGCCCTGTTTATCGATGGTGCGATGGATGGTGGGGGTTTCGAGCGAGGTGGCCCAATTGGCGGGCGTGGGGAGGCGGGCGGACCAGGTGAGACCGCCGTCGGTGGAGCGTTTGTACTGAATGGGGCCTTTGCCGTGGCCCTTGGGATAGACACAGAGAATGGTGCGGCCGTCTTCGAGGAGGACGGTGGTGGGGTGGCCGAGGTACTGGCCGGGTTCGCGGTCGACGATGACGCGGCGGGTGGCGTCGTTGGCGAAGTCGATAAACGGAGGGGCGGCGAGGGCGGAGGTGCCGGCGGCGAGGAAGAGCCTGCGATCCATCTTGCTATCCTGGCACGATATGGCGCATACAATCACGGGCGGCGTTCTGCCGGCCATTCTGACACCGATGGATGCCGAGGGGCGTTTTCTGCCGGAGGCGATGGAGCGGCTGTGCGCGGCCGTATATTCGTGCGATGTGGACGGGGTGTACGTCTGCGGGCAGACCGGGGAAGGACTGCAGCAGCGGGTGGAGCAGCGTAAGCGGGTGGTGGAGACGACGGTGAGGGCGACACCGGCGGGGAAGTTCGTGATGGCGCACATTGGGGCGGCGTCGACGGAGGACGCGGTGGAGTTGGCGCGGCACGCGGAGAGTTGCGGGGCGCACTCGATCAGTTCGTTGCCGCCGGGCGGGTCGTACTCGATTGACGAGGTGCATGGGTACTATTCGGCGATTGCGGCGGCGACGGCTTTGCCGTTGTTCATCTACTTTTTTCCGGGGTTTGCGGCGCGGCCGAGCGGGTACGATGACCTGATGCGGCTGTATGAGATACCGGGGGTGGCGGGGCTGAAGTTCACGAGCACGGATCTGTTTACGATGTGGAAGCTGAAGCGGGCGGGGGCGACGATTTTCAACGGGTTTGACGAGATTTTTGTGGCGGGGTTGTCGATGGGGGCCGATGGGGGGATCGGCACGTTCTACAACGTGGTGCCGGAGTGGTTTGTGGGGATCCACCGTTTGGCCAAGGAAGGGAAGTGGGACGAGGCGCGGGTGCTGCAGGGGAAGGTGAACGCGGTGATTGAGTTGGGGCTGCAGTATCCGGCGCATGCGGCGACGAAAGAGATGATGGCGTGGCAGGGCGTGCCGTGCGGGGATTGCAGGGCGCCGCGGGCGAATCTGACGGCTGAGCAGAAGCGGGCGATCCATGCGCGGCTGGACGAGATGGGGCTGCCGAAACGGGCGTAAGTGTTGACGTTTCCGGGTAGGCTTCGGTACCCTGAATAAGAACTCGGTAGAGGAGCGAAGGTCACAAGTACGGCAGCCGCGGTATCCGTCGCGCGGAAGGCTGGCCGGAAAAGGGCAACTTCGCCGAAGTTTTTCCCGCGGGGCGACACGGGGAGAGATTGGGGAGAACGGGTAAGACCGGCTCACTGTCATTCGGACGGCTGGCGAAATGCCAGTGGCAGGCCGGATGGGGCGCTACGGAGCAGGAACGGGGCCTACCCGTATACTCTCCCGGTGTCCAGCTATCAGAGGATGGAGAGTATGGACGTATTCGCCCTCACAAAAACCCTTATCGACATTGAATCGATCACCGGCAATGAAAAAGCGGTGGGCGATTGGGTGTTTGAGTATTTGCAGCCGCTGGCGGCCGAGTATGGCGGGACGCTGGAAAAGATTGAAGTGGAGCCGGACCGGAACAACGTGCTTGCCATTTTTGGCGAGCCCGTTGTGACGATGTCGACGCACCTTGATACGGTGCCCCCTTTCTTTGCGTCGCGCGAGGATGACGAGTTTATCTGGGGGCGCGGGGCGTGCGACGTGAAAGGCATTATTGCCTCGATGATCTGCGCGGCGCGCACGTTGCTGGCGGAAGGGCGGCGCGGGTTCGCGCTGCTGTTTGTGGTTGGTGAAGAGCGGAACTCAGCGGGCGCTTATTACATGGCGAACGACTCGCGCGGATCGAAGTATCTGATCAACGGCGAGCCGACGTCCTGCAAACTGGCGTTGGGCTCGAAGGGCGCGCTGCGGTATGAACTGATCGCCTCGGGGCGGATGGCGCATTCGGCTTATCCCGAGTTGGGCGAGTCGGCGATTGAAAAGTTGTTGGACGCTTTGGAGCGGGTGCGGAAGATAGACTGGCCGGTGCATCCAGTGCTGGGGCCGTCGACGTTGAACATCGGCACGATCAAGGGCGGGCGGGCGCCGAACGTGGTGCCGGACGATGCGCGGGCCGAGCTGTTGATCCGGCTTGTGGACGATCCGGCGCCGGTGCGGGCCGCGGTTCTGGCGGCATGCGAAGGGCTGGTGGAGGCCAAGGAACAGCTTTGTATTCCGGCGATTCTGATGGAGTCGCGTCCGGGATTCGAAACCGATGTGATGAAGTACACGACGGACATTCCGGCCTTTGGCGGGGCGTGGGGAAAGCCGTTGTTATTGGGGCCGGGCACGATTCACGTGGCGCATACGAGCCAGGAGCGGGTCCCGAAATCTGAACTTTTGCAGGCCGTGGAGCTGTATGCGCAGCTGGTGCGGCAGTTACTAGAAGACGAAGGAAAGAGCGAAGCATGAAGATCCCAGTAGGCGTGCTTGGCGCCACCGGAATGGTGGGCCAGCACTTTGTGAAGTTTTTGCAGGGCCATCCGCAGTTTGAACTGACGTGGGTGGGGGCGAGCGACCGCAGCGCGGGTAAGAAGTATCGCGACGCGACGTCGTGGCGCCTGGACGGGGCGATGCCGGAATCGGTGGCGGATCTGACGGTGACCGACTGCAAGCCGGGGAACGCGCCGAAGCTGATGTTCTCGGCGACGGATTCGTCGGTGGCGACCGAGATTGAGCAGGCTTTTGCGAAGGCCGGCCACGTTGTAGTTTCGAACTCGAAGAACCACCGGATGGACGAGGACGTGCCGCTGCTGGTGCCGGAGATTAATCCGCACCATCTGAGCATTGCGCTGCGGCAGAAGGAGACGCGCGGCTGGGATGGCTTGATTGTCACCAATCCGAACTGCTCGACGATCGTGCTGACGCTGGCGCTGGCGCCGCTACAGCAGTTCGGGCTGGAGCGGGTGGTGGTGACGACGATGCAGGCGATTTCCGGGGCAGGGTATCCCGGCGTGCCGTCGATGGACATTACAGCGAACGTGGTGCCGTACATCGGCGGCGAAGAAGACAAGGTGGAGACCGAGACGCAGAAGATCATGGGCGGCGTGGCCGACGGGCGTTTTGTGCCCTTGACGACTCGGGTGAGCGCCCATTGCAACCGGGTGCAGGTGGTGGATGGTCACATGGCGGCGGTGTCGGTGGAGTTCACGCGGAAGCCGGCGCTGGCCGAGGTGCAGACGGCGTTTGATTCCTATCGCGGGAAGCCGCAGGAGTTGGGGCTGCCGAGCGCGCCGGCGCGCCCGGTGATCTACATGGAACAGCAGGACCGTCCGCAACCGCGGCGGGACGTGGAACGGGAGCGCGGGATGGCCGTGTTTGTGGGCCGCTTGCGCGAGTGCCCGGTGTTTGATTACAAGTTCATGGCGCTGGGGCACAACACGGTGCGGGGCGCGGCCGGCGCGGCCGTGCTGAACGCCGAACTGATGCTGGCGGAGGGGCTGCTGTAAATGATCGTCATGAAGTTTGGCGGCACGTCGGTGGAATCGGCGGCCGCCATGGAGCGGGTTGCAGGAATTGTGAAGGCACGGCTCGGCCGGCAACCCGTCGTGGTGGTCTCGGCGATGGGGAAAACGACGAACCGGCTGCTGGCGATCGCGGAGAAGGCCTATCAGGGCGACCGCGACGAGGCGGCGCGGTTGCTGGAGGATCTGGCTTCCTACACGCTGCAGGAGGCGCGGCCGGTGTGCGACGCCGCCGACTGGGCCGACGTCTCCAGTTTCATTGAGACCCACTTTCATGAGCTGTCGGCGTTTCTGGATGAGTTAGCCGGGATCGGAGAGTTTCCGCCGCAGTACGTGGACCTGATTTCGAGCTACGGAGAACGGCTGTCGTCTCGGATTGTGGCGGCGGCTTTCCGGCACTTCGGCATGGACGCGACGCATGTGGATGCGCGGGAAGTGATTGTCACCGACCGGCGGCATACGCAGGCGGCGCCGTTGTACTCGCGCACCTACGCCAAGCTGGAAGAACGGGTTCGGCCCCTGGCGCGCGCCGGAAAAGTTGTCGTGATGGGGGGCTTCATCGGCTCCACGCAGGACGGCTTCACGACGACGCTAGGGCGGGGCGGATCGGACTTCAGTGCGTCGATTGTGGGCGCCGGCATTGGGGCCGAGGAGATTCAGATCTGGACCGATGTCGACGGCATGTTGACGTGCGATCCGCGGATTTTGCCGGGCGGCTACCGGGTGAAGATGATCTCGTTTGCCGAGGCGGCGGAGCTAGCCTATTTCGGCGCGAAGGTGCTGCATCCGGCGACTGTAGTGCCGGCGATGGAGAAGAACATCCCGGTGCTGATTCTGAACTCGCGGAACCCGGAGTCGGAAGGGACGCGGATTGTGGCTGAGCGGGTGCAATGCTGGAACGCAGTGAAGTCGATTGCGTGCAAACGGAATATTGTGACGGTAAACATCCAGAGCCTGCGGATGCTGATGGCGCACGGGTTCCTGAAGCGGATTTTCGACGTGTTTGACCGGTTCCAGACGCCGGTGGACATGGTGACGACTTCGGAGGTGAGCGTGTCGTTGACGATCGACAACACGACGCACCTGGAAGAGATCTGCGCGGAGTTGCGAAAGATCGCCGATGTGACGGTGGACGACAGCCAGTCGCTGATCTGCCTGGTGGGCGACAATATTCGCGAGACGCCGGGGCTGGCGGCGCGGGTGTTCGGCGCCGTGCGGGAGATCAATGTGCGGATGATCGCGCAGGGGGCGTCGCTGTTGAACCTGAGCCTGGTGGTGGCCGACGCGGACCTGCGGGCGGCCGTGGAAGCGCTGCACAAAGAGTTCTTCACTTCATTGGACGACAAGGTGTTTGAAGCATGAAACTGGCACTGATCGGCTATGGAAAGATGGGCCGGATGCTGGAGCAACTGGCTCCGGAGTATGGCTTTACGGTCGCGCTGATATTGGACGTGCACAACAATGTGCAGGGCAGCGGCATTACACGGGAGAACTTTGCCGGCATCGACGCGGCGATCGAGTTTTCCACGCCGGAAGCGGCGGTGGATAACGCCGAACGGCTGGCGGCGATCGGTGTGCCGGTGGTGATCGGTACAACCGGCTGGCTGGGGGAGATGGACCGGGTAAAGGCGGCGGTGGAAGCCGGCGGCGCGGCGGCGGTTTGGAGCCCGAACTATTCGGTGGGCGTGAACGTGTTTTTCCGGCTGGTGGCCGAGGCGGCGAAGCTGCTGGCCAAGCAGCCGGAGTACGGTTCGTGGGCATGGGAGATCCATCACGACACGAAGAAGGACGCGCCGAGCGGCACGCTGCTGAAGTTGGTGGACGAGATGAAACGGGCCGGCTATGAGCGGAACATCGACGTGTCTTCCAACCGCGCCGGCCGCGTGCCCGGAACGCACGAGATCGGCTTTGACAGCGCGGCAGATACGATTACGCTGCGGCACACGGCGCGCAGCCGGGAAGGCTTTGCGCGCGGCGCGCTGCAGGCGGCAAAGTGGATTGTTGGCAAGCAGGGATTTTACGAGTTCAGCGAGACGCTGTTCTAGAGGAGGTGGCACATGTTTCAAGGATGCGGTACCGCACTGGTAACGCCGTTCCGGCAGGATGGCAGTTTAGACGAAGAGCGATTGCGGGCGCTGGTGCGCCGGCAGATTGCCGATGGGATTCACTTTTTGGTGCCGTGCGGAACCACTGGGGAGAGTCCGACGCTGGCGCATAAAGAGCACTTGCGCGTGGTGGCGATCACGCTGGAAGAGGCCAAGGGAAAGGTCCCTGTGATGGCCGGCTGCGGCGGCTACAGCACGTCGGAAGTGGTGGAACTGGCCAAGGAACTGGAGGCGCTGGGCGCCGATGGGCTGCTTTCGGTTACGCCCTACTACAACAAGCCGACGCAGGAAGGGCTGTATCAGCACTACCGTGCGATTGCGGCGGCGACGAAGCTGCCGATTGTCGTCTATAGCGTGCAGGGGCGGACGGGCATTAACGTGGAACCATTGACGCTGAAGCGGCTGGCGGCCATTGAAAACATTGTGGGCGTGAAGGAGGCCAGCGGCAACATCTCGCAGATGGCAGCGGTGCTGCACCATGTGCCGGCCGATTTCGCTGTGCTGAGCGGGGACGATTCGATCACCATCCCGCTGATTTCGCTGGGCGGACGGGGCATCATTTCGGTGGTGTCGAACGAGATACCGGGCCCGATGTCGCAACTGGCGCAGATGGCGCTGGACGGCGATTTTGCCGGGGCGCGCGCCATTCAGCGCAAGTACCTGCCGCTGATGGAGATTAACTTTGTGGAGTCCAATCCGGGGCCGGTGAAGTATGCCATGGCGCGGATGGGGCTGTTGGAGCCGGTGTTCCGGCTGCCGCTGGTGCCGCCTTCCGAAGCGAACCAGCAGAAGATTGACGCCGTGCTGGCGCAGTGCGGCCTACTGGCCATGGAGGGCGCAGTTGCCGCTCATTGAGACGATGAAAAAGGCTGTGGAAGACGCCTTTGATAACAAGCCCGCCGTTTACGGCGAAGAGCACTTCCGGTTGTTTGCCGACTTCAAAGGGGCGTTGAACGCGGGCGAGATTCGCTCGGCCTCGCCGGACGCCACCACGGTAACCGGGTGGCGAGTGAACGGCTGGGTGAAGAAGGGCATTCTGCTCGGGTTCCGGCTGGGGACGATTGTTGACATGTCGGTCGACTCGGTTCGTCAGCCGTTCTTTGATAAGGCCACCTACCCGGTGAAGCAGTTCCGGGCTGACAGCGGCGTGCGGATTGTACCGGGCGGTTCGTCGATTCGCGACGGCTGCTACGTGGCGCGTTCGGTGACCTGTATGCCGCCGATGTACATCAACGTCGGCGCGCACGTGGACGAAGGGACGATGGTGGATTCGCACGCGCTGGTGGGGAGTTGCGCGCAGATCGGGGCGCGGTGCCATTTGTCGGCCGCGGTACAGATTGGCGGAGTCCTGGAGCCGGTGGGCGCGATGCCGGTGATTATTGAGGAAGACGTGCTGGTGGGCGGCAATTGCGGCGTCTATGAGGGCACGGTGGTGAAGAAGCGGGCGGTACTGGGGACGGGGACGATTCTGAACCGGTCGACGCCCGTGTATGATCTGGTAAATGGGACTGTCCTGCGGGCGACCGAGGAGGAGCCGCTGGTGATTCCCGAAGGGGCCGTGGTCGTGGCCGGGTCGCGTGCTGTAACGAGCGGGCCCGGGAAAGAATGGGGCATTTCCGTTTATACGCCGGTGATTGTGAAGTACCGGGACGCGAAAACCGATGCCCGGATCCAGTTGGAAGACCTGTTGCGATAGGAGTGCATATGATGCGAGGGGCGGTGCTGTTGATCGCGATGGCGAGCCTGGCCTACGGGGCGCCGTGCTCCCAGGGGACGCCGGCGTGCATGGAGCCGCTGCCGATGGGCGGGGGCCGTTTCGTGATGCTGTACCGCTCGCATCCACTCAAAAAAACCAACGCCAAGGCGAAGCGGGCGCTGGTGGTGATCCACGGGGCGAGCCGCAATGCCGACGACTACTTTCCGTCGGGGATGGCGGGGGCGTACCTGGCCGATGCATTGGAAGAGACGATCGTGGTGGCGCCGCGGTTTGCCGGCACCGGATCGAGGAACTGCGACGACAAACTGGCGGCGGGCGAGATCGGTTTTGCCTGCAGCGGGAATGACTGGCGTGGCGGCGGCCCTGGGGTGGGGATGGCCTCTGTGACGACCTACGACGTGATGGATGAGTTGATCCGTCAGTTTTCCGATAAGAAGCGATTTCCGCAATTGCGCCAGGTGGTATTGATGGGGCATTCGGCGGGGGGGCAGTTTTTAAGCCGGTATGCGGCGGCGTCGAAGTTGGAGCCGAGCGGCGTTTCGGTTCGTTACGTTGTTTCGAACCCGTCAAGCTACCTGTATCTGGACGCTTCCCGGCCTGCGCGCGCTGGCGCCGCATGCGCCGGCACTTTTGACGAGTGGAAGTACGGGATGAAGAACCGGGAAGGCTATGCCGCGGCGGTGACCGACGAGCAGATGAAGGCGAATCTGGTGAAGCGGGACGTGGTCTATCTGCTGGGCGGGTACGACATTACGCCCCAGTTCAGTTTTGATGCCTCCTGCCCGGCCATGACCCAGGGCTCGAATCGCTTTGAACGCGGCGTGGCGTATCACGCCTACATCACGGGCAAATATGGTGCGAAGCACAGGCTGGTGAAGGTGCCCAACTGCGGGCACAATGGCCGCTGCATGCTGGTGGCCAACGAAGCACGGGAAGTACTTTTTCCCTAGCGGCCCGCGGCGGCTTCCAAAGCATCAAGCGTGATGGATGCGGCTCGATCCCAGGTGAAGCGGACGGCTCTTTCCCGCGCGAGGTCAGCGTGGTAGGCGCGCAGGGCGGCGTCGGCCGCGAACTGTTCGAGCGCCGAGGTGAGTGCTTCGGTATCGTGCGGGGGGAAGTAGAGCGCGGTGTCGCCAGCAATGTCGGTCATTGGGCGGACGGAGGAAGTAATGAGCGGTACGCCGCCGGCCATGGCCTCGGCAACCGGCATGCCAAAGCCTTCAAAGGTAGACGGAAAGACGGCGATCCGGGCCCGGGCATAGAGGTCCATGATGGTGGCGCGGGGGATCCATCCGGTGAGGGTGATGGACTCGGCAAGGCCATGGAATTGGATTCGCCGTTCCACGGCGTCCCCGTGGAAGCCCCGCATGCCGGCGAGCACCAGGCGGTAGTCCGGCCGCTGCCGGTGGAAGGCGGCAAAGGCATCGACGAGGCGCTCGATATTCTTGTGCGGGTGGAGCGTGGAGACGCAGAGGATGAGCGGTTCCTCGCGTTCGCGGGTAATGCGGAAGAAGTCCGGTTCTACGCCGGGTTCGGCGGTTCGGATGTTGGCGAGCGGGATGCCGTAGACGTCGTGAATGTCCTGACGGGAGGCGTCAGAAACTGTGAGAATTTGGCGGGAGGTATGGGCGGAGGCCCAGACGAGAAAGCGCCAGGCAAGCAGGTCGGACGGCTTGAAAAACTCCGGGTGGTGATGGTGTTGCAGGTCGTGGATGATGGTGGCGTTTGGGGGGGAGAGGAGGAGCGGAGAGGTGAAGCCGGGGTTGAATAGGACGTCGATCCCGGCGCGGCGTGCTTCGCGGACCAGCAGCGTCTGCTCATAGATAATCCGTCGCGGGCGGGAGGTGGCGCGCACGCCGGTCGGGATGGATTCGAACGATGGGTGGGCCGGGGTGAGGTCTTCGCCGGTCTCCTGATTGCGAAAGACGACGAAGCGGTGGCCGCGCGGGTTTCGGGCCAGCGCTTCCAGCAGGCGCCGCAGGTAGACTTCGGTGCCGCCGACGCCGCCCGGGATGAGATACAGCGCGTTGACTCCGATGCGGAGCGGAGCGGCCATCCCGCTAGCCGGCCTTCTTCGCGGCGGCTTCCTTGGCCTCGGCGGCGCGGCGTTGCGCGGCTTTCGCACGTTCCAAGCCTTGCCGGGCCGACGCTTCATTGGGCTCAATGGCGACGGCCTTTTCGTATTCGGCTACGGCAGCGTCCCAGTTCTTCCGGCCAAGCATGATGTTGCCCCGGTAGACGAAGAGCATGGCGAACCGGGGATTCACTTTCTCGCCTTCGGCGAGCGCTTCCAGCGCGCGGTCGAAGTCGCCCTGTTTGGCCCGGACCATGCCGAGCAAGGCCCAGGCATGGGCGTTTTGCTCCACGCGCAGGGCATCTTCCAGCCGGCTGAGGGCTTCGCCGGGTTTGTTGGCGCAATCGGCGGCCAGGGCCCAATCGACGAAGAGCTCATAAGACGGCTGTGGGGAGAGCTTGGCGGCTTCGGCGTACTGGCGTGTGGCGTCCAGGCACTGGCCCGCCTGGTAGTGCGCATAGGCGAGTTGGAACCGGGGACGGTACTTCTGTGGGGAGTTGGCAACGGCGTCTGTCCACAGCGCGATGGGGCTGCCCCAGACGTGGTTCCGCTGCCAGGCGAGCAGTCCGAGCACGGCCGCGGCGAGGCTGAACCCGGCCACCAGCGCGGTGTGCGTGATCTGCCGCGAGCGGAGGAACTCGATGACACAGAGCGTAAGTGCAAAAATGGGCAGGTACATACGGCGTTCGACAAGGACATCGCGGATGGGTACGAACGATGAGGTGGGCGCCAGCAGGACGAGGCACAGCAGGAAACCGAACGAGGCCAGCGGGAAACGTTTCCGATAGATCCAGGCGGCGGCGGTGAGGGCGAGCAGGATCAGCAGGCAGAGCCAGGAAAGATGGTCGCCGAGCGAGTGGGAGATGGGGAAGTCGTAGTCGATGTTCTGCCCGGCCGGCAGAAAGAAGAGGCGCAGGTAGGTGACGATGGACCGGAACTGGGTGAAGAGGTAATCGAGCGGCGTAAGGTCCTTCATGCCGAAGCCTGCTGACGAGGACCGGCCGAGAACGACCTTGAAGATGACGACGACGCCAAGGACGGCGCCGGCGATGATTGGCGCGTAGATGCGCCAGTTCTTTTTGATCCCCTCCAGGGTGAACCCGGGATTGAAATAGTAGTCGGTCAACAAGAGCACGGCCGGAAGCACCGCCGTATGCTCCTTCGAGGTGACGGCCAGCAGGAAGAATACCAGCACCAGCGCCGCTTCGCCAAAACGAATTGCCGCTTCCTGGCGATAGAGAAAGGCCGCCCAGGCGATGAGAAAGAACAGGCCGCTGACGACCTCCGAACGGCTGGCCACGTAGCCGACCGATTCCGACTGCAGCGGGTGGAGCAGGAAGACGGCGGTGGCGAAGGCGGCGTAGAGGGTGGCACGGCTTTCATCGATCTTTGCCATTACGAGCAGTTTCCGGGCGATGACCCAAACGAAATATCCAGCCGCGGCGTGCATGACGAGATTGACCAGGTGAAAGTAGTACGAGTCGAGTCCGAACATGCGGTAGTTGAGCCAGTAGGTGACCTGGAGGGTGGGGCGCACGCCGACTACCCAGGCGCGGAGCGGATTTTCGGCGAAGTTGGGAATCATGAACGGCAGATAAACGTCGTCGAACAGGAATGGGCCGCTTAATGCCGGCCGGTAGACCTCAAACAGGACAAAAGCGAGGATGACCAGCCCGGCAACCAGCGGCCACCGGGGCGGAGCGGACGAAACAGCCGGGTTGGAGGCCGCCGCCTTATTTTCGGTCTGTTGTTTGGAACTTTTCATGGAGTACGTGGAGTTGGTATTCGAGGATCGCCACTTTCTGGGTGATGGCGATGTTGGCGTCTTTGAGGTCGCTGATGATAACCGAGAAGCGGAAGAAGACAACCAGGAAGAGAGCGACGACGATCAAAAGGAGGGAGAAGGGCGGGTTATTGAGCCCAGTCAACTGCGCCACTTGCGCCAGCGCCCAGGGCCACTGCGAGAGCACGAGCATGAAGACGGCTGCGCCCAGCCAACTGACGGAATATTCGACGCGAATATGCGAGCGGCGAATATTGAACAGCACCACTCCGATGAGAAGGATGCTGAGGCCGGCGATGAGCGTGAGCAGTCTGTCCATGGGATCCGGGGGGGGGGGAACTACGGGCGCCGTTTGCTCCCTTGATACTTCAGGATATTCACCACGACCCCCAAAAGTACATGGAGGACATAGTAGAACGAGCGGATGGCGGTGATGGTGGAGGTGCCCGCCATGCGGCGGCGCATTTTTACCGGAACCTCTTCAAAGTGGAAGGTAAGGCGCTGCAAAACCACCAGCGCTTCGATTTCCGGATACTCCAGGGGGAAACTGCGCGCGAAGACTTCGAGTGCCTGCCGGTTGACGCCGACGAAGCCGGAGGTCGGGTCATGCACGCGCTTACGCAGGATCAGCCCGAGAAACCAGCGGAAGAATACGATGCCGATGCCGCGCGCGAAGGAGGTATGCTCGCCCTGACCATCGATATAGCGAGAACCGATCACCATTTGCGAGCCGGTGCGGAGCAGCGTTTCGTGAATCAGGGAGATATAGGCCGGGTCGTGTTGGCCATCGCCATCGAGGCGGATGACGTACTCAAAGCCCAGATCGAAGGCCAGGCGATATCCCGCTTGCACGCATCCGCCTAACCCGAGGTGGTACGGCACGGAAAGGACGTCGGCGCCGGCTTCCAGAGCCACGGTACGGGTGCCGTCCGCCGAGCAGTCATCGACTACCAGGATCGGCAATCCGGGGTGATATTGCCATATCTCGCGAATCACCGACGCGACGGCTCCCTCCTCATTGAAGGCCGGGATGAGGATCATGAGCGGGTGATCGCCGGTGGCCTGAATCACAGCTCCGCCACCTGCCGCAGGGAAATGGAGTGACGTGCGAGAGTCGCGGCGAAGTCGGCGGCAGAGATGCGCGCGGTGCGGCGGACGGCGGCTCGCTGGCGCAACAATCCGGGCAGGCGCACGGCGGCGGCAAGGTGGGCTCGTAACACGCACGCCACCAGTGTCCAGGCGCTGTCGCCGCCCTTCTGAAACTGGGCCGCCGCGCCCTGGCCCCGGCGCATGGCCAGCAGGTGATGCAGGTAGCGAAGCGGCGTTGCGCCAAAGGCGCGCAGCAGGAGAGGGATGGGGAAGTTCTTGATCACCGTCAACAGCCGGTTCCGCTCCACGAAGTAGGCTTTCAACCGCGAGGCGCGCCCCGCGGAGTGGGAATAGCGATGATGGACGACAGCGCTGGGAACATACCGGCATGTCCACCCGGCCCACCGGGCACGGAGGCCCAGGTCGGTGTCCTCGCAATAAAGAAAGTAGGAGTCGTCGAAGCCTCCCGTCTCAGCCAGCATTGTGCTGCGGTAGATGGCTGCTGAGCCGCTGGCCAGCAACACCTCTTCGGCCGCGGCATAGCGGCCGGGGTGTTCGCCGTGGCCGCGCTGTTTGCTGGTGCCGTCGGCGGCAATCAGCATCCCGGCTGAATCCAGGGCTTCGTCCCCGCCGTGTAGACGAACTTGCGCGGCCGCCGAGCCCGCGTGGGGGAACCGTTCCAACTCATCCACCAGGGCCGCTAGCCAACCCGCGTCGGCGACGGCGTCGTCATTGATGACAGCGACGAATTCCGCCGGCACCTGGCGCGCCGCCAGATTCACCGCGGCACCGAAGCCGACGTTTGTTCCCGGGTGCAACACGGACACGCCGTCCCGCCCGGTCCCAGCCGGCCAGTTCGATTCCACCTTTCGCGTCCCGCTGTTATCGACAATCACAATGGAGAATTCCCGGTACGTTTGCCGTTGCAGACTCTCCACGCATTCCCACAAAGTATGATCTGCCGACAGGGTGGGAATGACAAGAGTGACCCGCGATGGCTGCAAATCAGTATTGTACGCCGCGCGGACCGCTCTCCGGTTGCGCTATTTTGATTGTTGCTCCTATGCCCCTCAATGCCCGCACCCTGGCGTTTGATGTTCTCGAGGCTGTGGAACACGGCGGCTTCGCCGATGATCTGCTCCGCGCTAAACCTATCGATGCCCAGGAGGCCCACCTCGCCAGCGAACTCGTCTTCGGTGTGCTGCGTCAGCGCGCTCAACTGGATTATCTGATTGGCCACTACTCCGGCCGCGTGAACAAGCTGGATAAAGAGGTCCGTATCGCGCTTCGCCTCGGAATTTATCAGCTTCGTTATCTGGATCGGGTCCCGCCGCACGCCGCCGTATCAACCAGTGTCGATCTCGTGAAACGTGCCCGCAAGGCGTCCGCCGTCGGCTTCGCCAATGCTGTTCTGCGCAAGGTGAACCGCGAACCGGTCGATTTTCCCACCGACGCGATTGCACTCTCCATGCCGGACTGGCTGCTCGGCAAATGGGAGCAGCAGTTTGGCGCCTCGGGGGCGCATACCGCTGCCGCGTACTTCCTTTCCAAGCCGCCGGCCTTTCAGCGCGGCGAACGCCAGATGGATTTCGGAGCGCAGCAGATCGTCCCGTTGTTACAACTCGAGCCACACCACCGTTTTCTCGACGTTTGTGCCGCTCCCGGCAACAAAACGATCCAGGCCGCCGAATCCGGTGTGAAGCCCGTCGCCTGTGACCGATCCCGGAAACGTCTCGCCTCCATTCCGGTGGAGCGCCGCGTCCAGTTGGACGCGGCCCAGCCGTTACCTTTTCGCCCTGTCTTCGACCGAATTCTGGTGGACGCCCCGTGCTCCGGCACTGGAACACTTGGGCGAAACCCGGAGATCAAGTGGCGCGTCACTGGGGAAGAGATTTCCCGCCAGGCGGAGCGACAAGTGCAAATTCTGCGATCGGCGTTAGCGGCGTTGGCTCCCGGCGGGCGGCTGGTCTATTCCACCTGTTCGCTGGAACGCGAAGAAAATGAGGATGTTGTCGCGCAGTTTGCGGGCCGCGTCCAGTCTCAGGGCTACCGCATGCCCGGGCGAGAAGCCGGGGACGGGTTTTTCCATGCCGTGTTAGCATGACAGATAGCGTCCAAATGATTGAAATCCTGCCATCTTTGCTGTCGGCGGACTTCGCCCGGCTGGGGTCTCACATCGCCGAAGTAGAGACGGCCGGGGCGACGATGCTGCATTTTGATGTCATGGACGGCCACTTTGTCCCTAACCTGACAATGGGCACTCCCGTGCTCCAGTCGCTGCGAAAGATCACCCGTTCCCATCTCGACGTGCATCTGATGATCACCAACCCCGACCAGTTTGCGCCGATCTTCATTGAAGCGGGTGCCGACAGCGTCAGCGTTCATCAGGAGGCCTGCCCGCATCTGGACCGGACGTTGCGCATGATTCAGTCCGAAGGGGCCCAGGCCGGTGTCGTCCTCAACCCGTCCACGCCGGTGGCAACGTTGGACGAGGTGCTCGATATCGTGGACTTCGTCCTCATTATGTCGGTCAACCCCGGCTTCGGCGGCCAGAAATTTCTGCCCAATTCACTGAATAAGGTGCGGCAACTCGCCGAACGCCGCCGCCGTCTGGGCCTGTCGTTCAAGATTGAAATCGATGGCGGAATTGGCCTGTCCAACGCCGCTGAGGTCGCTGCCGCTGGAGCGGAATGGCTTGTAGCCGGCAATAGTGTTTTTGGCACGCCTGACCCGGGCGCCGCCTTGGTTGCCCTGCGCGAGACCGCGCTTCGGGGCGTGCAACAAATCGCGTAAGGGAGTCGTTCGTTACATGATCGCTAAGAGCAAAATCTGTGTGTTGATGCTGACCCTGGTGGTTGCGATGACCTCGCTCACCGGTTGTTTCCGCAAGAAGAAGTACGAAAATCCCATAGGCAAAGACACCCAACAGCCCGACAAGGTTTTGTTCGACAAGGCCGTCGCCGACATCGAGCGCGGCCGCTACGAAGTGGCGCGGTTGACGCTCAATACGCTCATCAATACTTACGACACCAGCGAATTCCTCGCCAAGGCGAAGCTCGCCATTGCCGATAGCTGGATGCGCGAAAGCGGCTCGCATGGCCTAGCGCAGGCCGAAGCCGAGTATAAGGATTTCATCCTCTTCTACCCCACCATGGAAGAAGCCGCCGAAGCCCAGGAGAAGATCTGTACCATTCACTTGCGGCAGATGGAAAAGCCGGACCGGGACAATAAGCACGCCTACCGCGCCGAAGAGGAGTGCCGCCAGTTGCTGGTGCAGTTCCCCAACTCCAAGTTCGCGCCCCGCGTGCAGCAGATGCTGCGCAACATTCAGGAAGTACAGGCCGAAGGCGAGATGCGCACGGCGCGATTCTATTACGCGAAAGGGTCCAACCCGGCGGCGGCCAACCGCTTGCAGGGTATCGCCGACCAGTATCCGCTCTTCTCCGCCGCTGATGAGGCGCTGTGGATGCTTGGCGGCGCCTATGACAAAATGGGCCCCCGCTTTAAGCCGCAGTCAGTGAAATCGTATCAGCGGCTGGTGAAGGATTACCCGCTCTCGTCCTATGTGGATCCGGCCAAGAAGCGTCTGAAGGACCTGGAAGCCGAGGTTCCGGAGGCCGATCCGGTGGCCGTCGCCCGGATGAAGTATGAGCAGGAAAACCGGACCAAGACCGGGATGATGCACGATTTCTGGGGCATCTTCAAGAAGTCACCCGACATGACTTTGGCCGCCAAGAGCGGGACGCCGTCGATGACCTCGGCCCGGCCCACCATTCCGGTTTCGGTGCCCGTGCCGGCGGGCGTTCCTGGCGGGATCAACGATCTCGGTGGAACTGTGATCACCGGCAAGAGCGATCTGGACACCAAGCCTGATGCCCGCCAGAGCGTGCAGAATCAGGCTGCCGGTGCCGCCGCGGCGCCTGGCGCGGCGCCCGCCGCCGAACCTGCTGCTGCTCCCTCCCCTGTGAACGATCCGGCCAAAGAGCAGCAACTGCCCTCCAACCGCCAACCGGTCACCAACGACAAAGGGAAGAAGAGCAAATCGAAGTCGTCCAAGAGCACCGGAAAATGAGCCGAATTCTGCTTGCGGATGACAGTCCGCACGCGCAACGAATGGGCGAACGTCTGCTTCGCGATGAAGGATACGAAGTGGTCACCATCACCGACGGTGACACAGTCTTCGTTCGCCTGCCCGATGTCGATCCGGACGTCCTGATTCTCGACGCCAACCTGCCGCTTCGCAGCGGTTACGAGATTTCGCGCTTCGTGAAGGACTCGTCCTTCTATCGCCACGCCGCGGTGTTGCTCACCGGCAGTGTCGCCGAACCTGTGGACGAGAACAAAGCCCGCGAAGCCGGCGCCGACGGCATGATCCACAAGCCGTTTGAGGCTAAGACGCTGCTGACGCTGGTGACACCACTCGCTGCCAAATCGACGGAGCTTCGCGAACTGCGCCCAGCGGGACCACCGCCTCCTCCACCCGGCCAAGAGCCCGCCTTCGTCAGTGGTGTCATCGACAATGGCCCGGAACCGGAGTTCGCCATCGACCCGGAAGCGGACAGGCCGATCGCCCCCGCCACGGCGGTAGCCGTTGTACCGGTTGAGCCCGCCGCGGCGGTTCCCTCCGCGCCGACGGCTGCGCCACAACTCGCGCCACTCGGTGTCAAGCCGATCGCCGAGTCCGAACCTGACCCGGTGCCGGCTGTGGATCTCCTCGCTCCCGTTTCCGAAGAAGAACGCATTCGCGCCGCTGTCACCCTCGCTCTGGATGCCGCCATGCCGCGCATGATCGACGAGTTGACACAGCAGGTCCTTCGCGCGTTGCATAGTAAATAGAACCGTATGCCTGACAATAGCTTCGATATCGTCTCCAAAATTGAACTGCCTGAAGTCAACAACGCCATCCAGCAGGCCTTGAAAGAGATCACTACGCGCTACGATCTCAAGGACTCCAAATCGTCCATCGAACTCAAGGAAAAGGAGAACAAGATTCTTCTCGCCTCCGCGGACGACTTCAAGCTGAAGGCGGTTATCGACATCCTCCAGTCCAAACTCGTCAAGCGGAATGTACCCATCAAAGGACTGACCTTCGGCACGCTGATTCAAGGCTCCGCCGGCTCGGTCCGGCAGGAAATCACGCTCCAGCAGGGCATTCCGCAGGAGAAGGCCAAGGACATCGTCCGCGTCATCAAGGACAGCAAGAAGAAGGCGCAGGCCTCCATTCAGGGTGACCTGGTTCGCGTCTCCGCCAAGGATCGTGACGTGCTCCAGGAAATCATCGCGCTGCTTCGCGGGCAGGATTTCGGCATTGACATGCAGTTCACGAACTACCGGTCGAACTAACTGTGCCGCGCAAGATTGAATCGCTTCTTCTGCCCGGCCCTGCGGGGCGCTTGGAGGCGCTGCTGGAAGAACCGGACGAGGGCGCCCCGCGGTTTGCCGCGCTCGTCTGCCACCCCCATCCGCAGCACGGCGGCACTATGCATAACAAGGTGGTTTACCGCATCGCTCGCGGCTTGCGGAAAGCCGGCGCCGTTGTCCTGCGCTTCAACTATCGCGGCGTCAATTTGAGCGAGGGCGTCTACGATCACGGTGTTGGCGAGACCGAGGATGCCCGCACCTGTCTGGAATGGCTGCGCTCGCGCTACGCCCACTTGCCGGCCATGATCGCCGGATTCTCCTTTGGTTCCCGTATTGCCCTCCGCATCGGCGCCCAGCGGCCAGACCTGAAGAAGGTGATCGCCGCTGGGTTCCCCACCGTCTACAAGGATCGAAGCTATCTCGACCCGTGCCTGGTTCCGCGCACGTTTATTCATTCGACCAACGACGAGTTCGGACCCGTTGACGAACTGCGTGCCGTTGTCGCTGAATTGAGCGGCCCGCCGGAACTGGTTTTCATCGAGTCGAAGGACCATTTCTTTGCCGACGCGCTCGACGCGTTCGAAGAGGCCGTCATCCAAGCCGCGCCGCGATAGACTGGAGCGACATGCTCCGTCGCGACCTCCTTCTCGCCCTAGCCGCCGCCCGCCTTTCCAAGCCGCTCGGCCTGAATCTGTACACTGTACGCGGTCCCTTGGCCGCCAAGCCCGAGGAGACCTACCGGCAGATTGCTGCCGCCGGTGTTGTTGAACTCGAGGTCCGGCCGCCCAATCTTACCAACCACGCGGCCTTCATCCGTGGCGCCGGTCTCAAACCGGTTCACCTCTTTATCGACTCCGCCATCGTCACCGGCGCGTGGGACGAATGGAGCACGTTCTCCGCCCAAATGGCCGCTCGCATGAAACTTCCCACTCCCGCCGCGCCCCCGCCCCGCCAGTCGCTCGACGAAATCATCGCCCTCGCCAAGAGCCACAAAATCCGCCGCATCGGTGTCAGCTACCTGCTCCCCGGAGAGCGCGCCAACTCCGTCGGCGCCCTTAACAAGGCCGCCGCTCGCTGCGAGGCCGCGGGACTCGGTTTCTACTATCACAATCACGCCTTTGAGTTCGAAGGTGCTCCGGGCGAGCGATTCATCGATCGCCTTCATCGAGAACTCCACCCGCATGCGCGCCTGGAACTCGACGTCTTCTGGGCCGCCATTGGCGGGGAGGATCCCGCCGCGCTACTCAACAAATGGAGTGGCCGCGTCGGCTCCGTCCACCTGAAAGATGTCGCCGCCAACGCCCCGCGCAAGACCGCCGAGTTCTCCATGCCCCCCTCGGCGTTCAAGGAGGTTGGATTCGGCACGCTTGATTTCAAAGCCATCCTCGCCGCCGCCGCGCGGGCCAAGGTGGATCACTACTTCATTGAGCAGGACATGACGCCGGGCGACCCGCTGGAAAGCGTTCGCGCCAGCGTCAACTATCTCCGCGGCCTGTCGTTCTAGGTGTTCTGCACCGCAGCAGGCTTCCGCAAAAAGAAGTTGATCGCCAGCCCCAGAACGGCCAGCCCGGCCAGCGTGTAGAACATCTGGTCGTACCCTGCAGCCACGGCGCCGGCCTTCTTCTTCTCCTCGAGGATGGTGGCGATGTAGCGGGGGATGGTGAATCCCGCCGCGCCCCAGGCCGTGAACAGCAGTCCGTAGTTGGCGCCGATATTCTTCGCTCCGTAGTATTCGGCCGCCAGCGACGGCATCAGCGCCAAATAGCCGCCATAGCAGAATCCAACGACGCAAATCCCGGCCAAGACCCGCCAGAAATCGGTCGTTGCCGGCAGCAGCAGGGAGCAAGTCAACGCCGACAGCGTGAACATCGCATACACCACTTTCTGCTTCCCGATCTTGTCCGAGGCCGCGCCCCAGATCATCCGCCCCACTCCGTTGAACAGGGACATTACCCCGAGCGCCACGCCCCCCGTCATCGCCGCCGCGCTCCCGGCGAGTTCCTTCACCAGCGGCGCCGACTCTCCGATTGCCGTCAGCCCGATGGAACTTCCCAGGAAGTAGACCAGCCACAGAATCCAGAACTGCCAGGTCTTCAACATCTCCCCCGGCGTGTAGTCGACGCGCGTGCCCTGCGCTGCCACCGGCGCCGTCCACCCATCCGGTTTCCAGCCGGCGGGCGGCACTTTGTACATCTGCGCGCAGCCGATCACGAATACGAAGAAGATCGCCGAAAGGATCAGAAAGGTCCGCGGAATTGTAGTCGCGTACTGCGCGGGGTCCTTGCCGAGTAGCGCCTCCAGCAGCGGGGCGAACACCAGCGACCCAATGCCAAAACCCATCACCGCCAAACCCACCACCAGACCTCGCTTATCCGGGAACCACTTCACGCACGTTGCAATTGGCGTCACGTAGGCAAACCCCACGCCCAGTCCTGCCACCACGCCGTAGGCGATGTTCAGGCCCATCGGCGTATCGCCGATGAATACCGCCAGCAGGCATCCGGCGCCAAGCAACACGCCGCCCACACTACCCACCAGCCTCGGCCCCTTCTTGTCCTGCCAGAAGCCGGCGACAATCATCGCCAGTGTGAAAAACAGAATGGACCACCTGTACGGCGCAATCGACTCCGTCTTCGACCATCCGTAGTGTGCTTCCAACGGTCCCCGGAACACCGACCACGCATAAATAATTCCCAGGCAAACCTGCATTAGCACCGCTGCTCCGGCGAGTGCCCAGCGGTTAGTTGTCGAAGTCATGTACTCGGCAATTGTATGCTAAATACTCACGCTAAATCTCCTGCATGGACCACCCGCTCCCAGAAATCGCCTGCCCGACCTGCGCTCGGCCCATGCCCCACCGCTTCTGCGCCCATTGCGGCGAGGAACGCATCGATGACCACGCTTGGTCTCTCAGCCACTTCTTCCACGACGCCTTCCACGAATTTGCCCATCTCGATGCCAAAATCTTCGGCACTTTCTGGCATTTGATCCGACATCCCGGCTTTCTAACGGCCGAATACTGGAACGGTCGCCGCAACCCGTGGATCCGCCCGCTCCGCCTTTACATCGTTGTCGCCGCCATCCACCTGCTCGCAGTCTCCGGCATTCAAATGCGCGTGGAGTTTTTCCAGTCCCTCGACGCGGCGGGCCTGTTGCAGCGCTCCCTGGAAAAGGTGGCGACCATCCACCATGTCTCCGCCGATCAGGTCCGCCCCGTGATCGCCGAGCGCATGAGCCGGATCTTTTCCCTAAGTCAGTACCTTTCCGTCTGCCTCTTCGCACTCGGCCCATGGTTGCTGTTCCGCCGCCGCCGCCCCTGGTACGTCCAGCATCTGGTCTTCTCGCTGCACTATTCGTGTTTCTTCTTCCTCCTCACCAGCGTTACGTTCCGAGTCTTGCCTCTCCTGTCCTGGCTGCGCGCGCCGTTCGTACTCCTGTCCGTGGCATACTTGGGTTTCGCAATTCACCGGTTGTACGGCGATTCCTTTTGGCCGGCCACTGGCAAGGCCTTCCTCCTACGCATCGCCCATATTGTGGCGGAGACTGTGGCTCTTGGTCTCGCTCTGTTCGGCTCCCTTTATTGGACGGCTCGTTCCTTCCCCCACTAAACTAGTTTGGAGATATCTTTATGCGCGCGCTCTTCATTCGGAAACCACTCGAAGCCGAAATCGGGGAACAACCTCAGCCGGCGCTGCAGCCCGGTGAAGTCCTTCTCCGCGTTCGCTTCGTCGGCATGTGTGGCTCCGATCTGAGCAGCTATCGCGGTAAAAATCCCCTCGTCACCTATCCCCGCATCCCCGGTCACGAAATCGCCGCCACCATCGACTCCGTGGGTGAAGACGTCCCCGCTAATTTTCAGCCTGGGCTAGCCGTTACCCTTTCGCCCTACACCAACTGCGGAAGGTGCGCCGCCTGCTTCCGAGGCCGGACCAACGCCTGCAAGTTCAATCAGACCCTTGGCGTCCAGCGCGATGGCGCGCTCACCGAATTCATCACCGTTCCGTACCAGAAGTTGATCATCGCCGATCGCCTCCAACTTCGCGATCTCAGCTTGGTGGAGCCACTCACGGTCGGCTACCATGCCGTCCGCCGCGGTCGTGTCACCGGTACCGATCAGGTGGTCGTCCTCGGCTGTGGCGCCATTGGCCTCGGCGCAATCGCCGCCGCCGCCTTCCACGGTGCCACCGTCATCGCCGTCGATGTCGATGACCGCAAGCTTGCCCTTGCCAAACGCGCCGGTGCCCACGTTGGTATCAACTCCAAGACGCAGAACCTCAACGAACGCCTCCAATCGCTCACCGAAGGCCTCGGCCCGGACGTGGTGATAGAAGCCATTGGCACACCGGAGACCTTCCGCCTTGCGGTCGACATTGTCGCCTTTACCGGCCGGGTGGTCTACATCGGCTATGCCAAAGATGAGGTCCACTACGACAGCCGCCTCTTCGTCCAGAAGGAACTCGATATCCTCGGCTCCCGCAATGCCCTTCCGGAGGATTTTGAAGGCGTCATCCGCATGCTCAGCGAAACCACGTTCCCGTTGGAAGAGATGATCTCCCGCGTCGTCACACTCGATCAGGTGCCGCAGGCGCTGCAGGATTGGTATGGCGCCCCGGCGTCCATCAATAAGATCCTCGTCGAACTCTAACAAATGGCACGCCTTATTGAAGTGGACTGGCCGGACTACGGTCCGGAACCCGGTCGTCCCACCGTCACCGCGGACCAACTCTCCGTCCGGATTGACGCTCTCCGCGAGCGGTTTATGGCCCGAGGACTCACCCACGCCATCGTCTACGCCGACCGCGAACACTTCGCCAACCTCGCCTGGCTGACCAATTTTGACCCCCGTTTCGAAGAGGCGCTGCTCGTCCTGCGGCCCCATCACCCGCCTTTGCTCCTCACCGGCAACGAGTGCATGTCGTACCTGCCCATCAGCCCTCTCTGCCATTCGGGCCAACTCCGCGCCGAGCGCTTCCAGCCGTTTTCCCTCCTCGATCAACCGCGCAACGACAGCCGTCCGCTGGCCGAGATTCTCCGCGGCGAGGGCATCGGTCCCTCCAGTCGCATCGGCTGCATCGGCAGCAAGTTCTACGGCGATCCGCACGCCATCGATCTCCCCTCCTATATCGTTGATACCCTTCGCGGTCTCGCCGGCCATGCTAACGTCATCGACGCCACCGAACTCGCCGTCCGCCTTCGCTCCATCGCCACCGCGCCGGAAATAGCCTTCTTCGAATACACCAACTACAAGGCCAGCGAGGCCATGCGCCGGATGCAGTTCGCCCTGCGGGAAGGCATGACCGATCACGAACTCATCGCCCACGCCGGCTACGACGGTCTGCCGCTTTCCTGCCACATGACCTGCAAGACGGGGCCTCGCCGTGTCAGTCTGGCCAGCGCCTCCGGCGCCGTCATCGAACGCGGGCATCCCTGGTCGGCCAACATCGCCTACTGGGGTGCCAATATCTGCCGCGCCAACTGGGTTGCCGAGTCCGCCAGCGACCTCCCCGATCGGGCCCGCGACTACGTCGATGCCTTTGCCGGGCCCTACATGGATGCCATGGCCGCATGGCTGGATGCTCTCGCTATCGGAACGCCCGGCGGCACGCTCCACACGCTCATCCAGCAGCGCCTGCCCTTTGAGCGGTTCGGGATTTTCCTCAACGCCGGCCATCTGATTCACTTCGATGAGTGGCTCTGCTCCCCGGTCTATGAAGGGTCGACGGAGCCCATCCTCTCCGGCATGGTCTTCCAGACCGACATTATCCCCTCCAGTCCGTTGTTCTTCTCCACCCGCATGGAGGATGGCCTGGCCATTGCCGATGCGACTCTCCGAGCTGAACTGGCCGCCCGATTCCCGGAAGCCTGGCATCGCATCCAGGCACGCCGCAACTTTGCGCAACAGACCCTGGGCTTCCCGCTCCGCGACGAACATCTCCCGCTTTCCAACACTTTCGGCCTCGTCGCCCCATTCGCGCTCAACCCGCGCCGCGTCTTTGCGATAACGTAGTGGAAATGGTACTCCGCCTCGTCGCCCTGGCCCTTATCGTGGCCGCCGCCTGTCCTGCCCAGAGCAAGAATGCCGATAAAAAGGAATGGCTCCAACTCTTCAACGGCAAGAATCTGAAAGGCTGGACCCCGAAGATCACCGGCTACGCCCTGGGCGACAATTTCGGAAATACGTTCCGCGTCAAGGACGGTTTGCTCCAGGTCCGCTACGAGGGCTACGACGAGTTCCGCGAGCGATTCGGCCATCTGTTCTATAAGAACCCATACTCCTACTACATCATCGCCGCAGAGTATCGCTTCACCGGCGAACAGTCCAACAAGGGTCCCGGTTGGGCCACCCGCAATAGCGGCATCATGGTTCACGGGCAGGATCCGGCCACTATGGGCAAAGACCAGAACTTCCCTATCTCCATTGAAGTGCAACTGCTCGGCGGCCTCGGTAAGGGTCCGCGTACGACCGCCAACCTCTGCACCCCCGGCACCAACGTCGTCCGCGATGGCAAACTCTTCACTCCCCACTGCATCAATTCGAAATCGAAGACCTACGACGGCGACCAGTGGGTGCGGGTCGAAGTGAAGGTGCTCGGCGACGAGCGAATTGAACACATCATCGACGGCGAAGTGGTACTTAGCTACGAAAAACCGCAGATTGGCGGCGGCAGCGTAAATAACTTCGATCCCGCGGTGAAACAGGACGGGAAACTCCTCACCGGCGGCTCCATCTCGCTGCAAAGCGAAAGCCATCCTGTCGACTTCCGCAAGGTGGACCTGCTTGATTTGGAAGGCTGCATGGACCCGAAGGCGAAGAACTTCAAGTCCTACTTCGTCAAGGCTGCCAATACGCGCTGCAAGTTTTGATCGTGCCGGCCAGGTGCGACGATAGTAGCAGATGGCCGCGAGAACGCTACTTTCCGCCGTCCTCCTGCTCGCCCTCCTTCCCGCCTCGGATTTTGAGTCTCTCCGCATGGCCGGATGGGACGCTGCCTATCGCACCGATTACCCCACCGCCCGCGCCCGCTTTGAACAGCTCCGTAAACTCTATCCTCAGCATCCCTCCGGGCACCTTGCGCTTGCATCGATCGTCTGGCAGGAGTATCTCTTCCGCGAACGCCGTCTCCAGTCCGGCCTCTACCGAAGGGACTCCCGCTTCTATTCCGGCGCCCGCAAGACCGCCGAAAAAAACGAGGGTGACCCCATCGATCCCCAGCTGGATGCCGCGTTTCAGCGCCATATCAACGACGCCCTCACCACCGCGCAGGCCCGCGTCAACGTTGCCCCCCGGGACCCGGAGGCCCTTTACTTTCTCGGCGCCGTTTACGGCGTGCGCGCCGCCTACGCCGCCAGCGCCCAACGCAAGTTCTGGACCGCGTTTCGCGACGGCATGAAGAGCGTCAAGCTCCATAACCGCGTTCTCGAAATCGATCCCGCTTTCCACGATGCCCTGCTCACCCTTGGCACCTACCATTACGTCGTAGGCTCGGTCCCGCTCGCCTTCCGCGCGGTCGCCACCCTGGCCGGCATTCGCGGCGATCGCCTGCGAGGTATCGCCGAACTGGAACAGGTGGCGGCAAAGGGCCGCTATAACCAGGATGATGCCCGCGCCCTTCTGGTGGCCCTGTATCGTTACGAAAACCGCCCGGCGGATGCCCTCCACACGCTCACGCAGTACTCACGCCGTTATCCCGAGAACGCCCTCATCCGCATCGAAATCGCATCCACGCTGGCCCAACTCGACCGCTATGCGGAAGCTGGCGCCGCGTTCGATCTGCTTCTGGAAACGAACGCGCTTGCCGACCTCGTCCACTACCAATACGCCGAAGCTCTCGCTCTGGAAAAGGACCACCGGAAGGCGGCCTCCCATTTCCTCGCCTCCGCCGCCGTTTCGCAGTCGCTCGCTCCGGCCGCGTTCTTCCGCGCCGGCAACATGTTCGATCTTGCCGGTCTCCGCCCGCAAGCCCTCGACGCCTACAACCGCTCGCTCTCCTCGAAACCGCCGCCCACCCTCCGCGACGCCGCCCGCCGATTCCTCTCCCGCCCCTATTCCGGTGGCTGAACGCCCACGGTCCGCCACAGCCCCGCCGCCACTGCCAGGGCCACCGCCGCCGAATATAGTGACACGTCCCAGCCCCACCGTCCCGCAAACCACGGCAACAGCAACGGCGCTACAAATTGCGCCCCGCTGCAGACTCCGTTGGCGAACCCAAAGGCCGCGCCCGGATTCTCCGGCGCTGCCATCAGCAGGGCCCAACTATACACCCCCTCACAGGCCACTACAAGCCCGTAGGCAGCCGCTATCAACGCCAGAACCCACGCCGGCTCACTAACCCATGTCGATCCAGCCAACAATGCCCCACTCAGCCCTAATCCCCAAAGTACCGGCCCCATCCGGCCCAATCGCGCCGCTGCCACGTCGGACAGCCATCCGCCCAGCGGCATCATCACCCCGCCGGTCACCTGCAGCACAGTCGCAAACAGCGCGCTCTGCTCTTCGGTAAAGCGCCGAACCTCCCGAAAATAGTAGAAACTCCAGGTATCGCCGAAACTGTAGAAGTAGTTCACGCAAAACCCCTGTAGCGCCAGCAGTACGAGTGGCCGCGATAGCCGAAGGAACGCTGGCGATTCCGCCGCGGCCCGCCCGTCCAGCCGTACCCTCCAGACCCAGACCACAAAGAACCCGAACGTCAATAAAGCCACGGACAGAAACGCACCCCGCCACCCCGCCCACCGGCTCACCGCCAGTACCAGAAACGGAGCGACCGCCGCGCCCAGATTGCTGCCTCCCACCACCATTCCCTGCACTCCCGCCAGTTTCGAACTTGGGAACCCTAATATCGAGAGGTTCGCGCAGGCCGGGTACAGAGCCGCCGATGCCACTCCAAACAACAGCCGGAGCACCAGAAAACCGATGAGGGCGGAGATTGCTGCATTCCCCGCCAATAATGCCGCCGTCGCCAGCCCGCAGATCCCCAACACCCGTGCCGCGCCATACCGGTCCGCCAGCCACCCCGATGGCCACATCATCAGCCCGTAGCCGAGCCAGAAGGCCGAAAAAACCTCCCCGAGTTCCGCTTCACTGAAGTGGTACTGCTTGGCGATATCGGGTCCAGCCACCGCCATCGCCGTCCGCCCCAGGTAGTTGACGGTGCTCGCCCCCACCATCATCCACAGCAGTTCTTTCCGCCCCATGAGTCTGCAGTGTAACGCAATGCCAATTGCGCTACGGTGAAGGCATGACTACCCGCCGTTTGTTTCTGTTGGCTCCGTCCGCTCTCGCAGGGCAAACTCCCGGCGGCATCTTCGGCCGCCTCGGTATCGGTAAGCCCTCGAACAACAAGATCGCCGACGGTCTGCGCGAAGCCCTCCGCATCGGCGCTACCAACGCCGTCACTCGCACCGGCCGCCTCGATGGCTACCTCGCCAACCAGGTGATCAAGATCCTCCTTCCGGAGCCCATCCGCAAAATTGAACGCGCCCTCCGCGTTGCCGGTATGGGTCCCAAACTCGATGAACTCGTCACCGGCATGAACCGCGCTGCCGAAGCCGCCGCTCCTTACGCCAAAGACATCTTCCTCGGCGCCATTCGCAGTCTCACCATTTCCGATGCACAGAAACTACTGAAAGGCGGGGACACGGCGGCTACCGATTTCTTCCGGGAAAAGACGACCCCGGAACTGACCACACTCTTCAAGCCCCCGGTGGCCAAGGTGATGGCCGAGGTTGGCGTCACTCGCCAGTTCTCGCAGTTCCTCGTCCAGGTTTCGCGAATTCCCTTTCTCAAAATGGAGAAGCTCGACCTGGAAACCTACGTGGTTGACCGCGCCCTGTTCGGCCTCTTTCACGTTCTCGGGGAGGAGGAGAAACAGATCCGCCGCGACCCGGCGGCCCGGGTCACGGCTATCCTCCGCGAAGTCTTCGGCGCCCGCTAACCCATCAGCGGCAGCGGCAGGAAATCGTAGTCCAGAATCATCTTTTCCTGCAGCGCCCGCATCAGTTCCATCTGGATCTCGGCATGCTCCGGCTTGCCCGCCAAATTGTTCAGTTCCGAGGGATCGTTGTCCAGGTCGAAGAGTTCCAGCACCGGCCGCGGCAGCGTGAAGTAGGCACGGTCCAGATCCGCCGGTAACTTGCCCTCCGCGTGTGCTGCCTTTACCTGGCGCCACCCGGCGTCGTTCGCCGAATCCACCGGCGAATACTCCATGTGGGGCGTGCAGTTATAGATCAGCTTCCATCGCGGTGTCCGCACACAGCGCGACAGATCGAAGGTGGACGATTTCGTCGTCGGCGTCATCGGCGAGTTTCCATGGGGTCCTCGCTGTCCGAAGATGTACCGCCGCCCTTCATACCGCTGCCCTCGCAGCAGGGGCAGGAAACTCCGCCCCGACATCTGCTTGTGTGGCGCCAGGCCCACCGCATCCAGCACCGTTGGCGCGACGTCTTCTCCGCTCAGTAACTCTGTCGTCGCCCGCCCCGGGTTCACCACTCCCGGCCATTTCACCAGGAACGGCACGTTCAATCCCGGGTCGTACAGCGAACCTTTCCCGTGCGGCAGCGCCATCCCGTTGTCGCCCATAAAGAGAACCAGCGTGTTCTCCGTGAAGCCGCGCTTGCTCAGCACCTCCAACACCGTCTTGAACTCGTCGTCGGCGCGGGTGATCTCGCCCAGGTACTTGGCGAAGTCCTGCCGCAATCCCGGCACGTCAGGGAAGTGCTTCGGCAGCGGAAGTTTTGCCGGATCGTAGGGTTCGGCGATGGCGTTGGCGTCCCAAACATGGTGCGGATCGTTGAAGTTAATCCACAAAAAGAACGGTTTTTCCGCCGGTTTCTTGTCGAAAAACTCATTCATTTTCGCTGCTGTCTGTGCCCGCGGCGAGTTCCTGTCCACCCAGTCCAACCGCGGGGCGAAGGTCTGCATCCCGTACTTGTCGAAGGTCGGCTGCGAGTTGGGTGCCTGCCCGGGACCGTCCAGGTGATAGTAGCGGCGGCACACGCCGGTGAAATACCCCGCCTGCCGCATGATCTCCGGGAACGTCACCACATCCGGCGGCAGCGGCGAGGAGAATCGGCCCATCCGGATGGCCACCGGCATTCGTCCCGACATGATCGCCGACCGCGACGGCACGCACTGCGGCGCCGCCGTGAACATTCGGTCGCAACGCAGGCCCTCGCTGGCGAACTTATCGAGCGTGGGCGTTCGAACCGGATAGCCGTAGCATCCCACATACGGGTAGCTGTGGTCATCACTCAACACCAGCAGTACATTGGGCCGTTTGGCCTGCGCCTGCAATGGCAGCAGGGCCGCTGTTCCGAGTAGTTCTCTGCGAGTCATTGCGATAGCATGACTCAAGTCATGCTTCGACGCAATTTTGTCTCCGCCCTCGCCGCCGCGGCGCCCCTCCTCGCCCAGGAAGAATACACGCAGGGCCCGGACTCCTTCCGCCAGCCCGGCGTTCCCAAAGGCACCGTGACCGCCCACAAGTGGACCAGCAAGATCTTCCCCGGTACCGTGCGCGATTACTGGGTATATACCCCCCAGCAGTACAACGCCGCCAACCCCGCCCCGGTGATGATCTTTCAGGATGGCGGCGGTATGATCCGCGAAGAGGGCGCCGGTTTCAAGGTCCCGGTGGTCCTCGACAACCTGATCCACAAGAAGGACCTCCCGCCCATGGTGGTCATCTTCATTAATCCTGGTGTCCTGCCCGCCGCCAACGCCAACGCCCAGGGACGCTACAACCGCAGCCTGGAATACGATGGCCTTGGCGATCGCTATGCGCGGTTTCTCATCGAAGAGATCCTTCCCGAGGTTGCTAAGACCCATAACCTCTCCAAAGACCCCGATCACTACGGCCTCGCCGGCTCCTCCAGCGGCGGGATCGCTGCGTTCAATGCCGCTTGGAGCCGTCCCGATCAGTTCCGCCGCGTCCTCAGCTTCATCGGCAGCTTCGTTAACCTCCGCGGCGCCCAGATCCTCCCCAGCCTGATCCGCAAATACGAACCCAAGCCGCTCCGGGTCTTCCTCCAGGACGGCTCCAACGATAACGACATCTACGGCGGCAGTTGGTGGATCGCCAACCAGGATATGGCCCGGTCCCTGGAATGGTCCGGCTACGAGATGAAGTTCGTCAAGGGGACCGAAGCCCACAACTCCAAGCACGGCTCCGCCATCCTCCCCGACGCCCTTCGCTGGCTTTGGAAGGACTTCCCCAAACCGGTCTCCCGCCCCATCAACACCTCTGACCGCCATTATCTGAACACCGCCCTCATCCCCGGCAAGGACTGGGAACTCGTCGGCAGTGGATACCGCTTCACCGAAGGCCCTGCCGTCGACAAAACCGGCCAGGTCTTCTTTACCGACATCCCCAACAACCGCATCCACAAGATCGGCCTCGATGGCAAAGTCACCGTTTTCAAGGAGAACAGCGGCGGTACCAATGGCCTCATGTTCGGCGCCGACGGGCGCCTGTACGGCTGCCAGAACGGCAAGAGACAGATCGTTGCCTGGACCATGGACGGGGCCGAGACCGTCCTCGCCACCGGTGTCGAATCCAACGACCTTTGCTTGAACGCCAAGGGCGAGATCTGGTTTACCGACCCTCGCAACAAGCGTGTCTGGTTCCTCGACACCAAGGGAAACAAGAAGGTGGTCCACGAGGGTCTGGAATTCCCCAACGGCGTCCTGCTCTCCACCGATCAGACGCTGCTTATGGTCAACGATTCCCGTGGCCGCTGGGTGTGGTCTTTCTCGGTGAACGAAGACGGATCGCTCTCCAACGGCCAGGCGTACCACCGCCTGGAGTCCCCGGACGACAATGCCGCCACGAGCGCCGACGGTATGACCATCGATACCGACGGGCATCTCTACGTCACCACCAAGATCGGCCTCCAGATCTGCGACCAGCCCGGCCGCGTCGTCGCTATCCTCGACAAGCCCCACCTCGGCTCGCTCTCCAACGTGGTCTTCGGCGGCCCGGAGTTGAACACCCTCTATGTCACCGCCGGCGACCGCGTCTACAAGCGCGAAATCAAGCGTAAGGGCGTCTACTCCTGGGCACCCCTGAAGCCGCCCATGCCCCGTCTATAGCACTGTTTCGCGGTAGACGCCCAACTCTTTCAGCAGTACCGGACCCGAGGACCGCAGCACGCGCAAACGCACCTTCCGCGCCTGCTGCGTCTCGGGTAGTTTCACAATCCGGCACGCCCCGATGCTCGTTCCTTCGGCCAGCGGTTTCCACGCGCCACCCACCCAGCCGTCGACCGCGAACGCATCCACCCTTTGGCCCTCGGCGATTTGCTCCCGCACCCGGACCACATTCCACTCCCCGCGTACCTCCACGGTCATCTCGTTCTTGATCCGCCCTGCCAGGTTCTTCCCGAAGGTCCCCCTCACCCGGCGACCGAACTCGTGGAGCGACGCGACGTCGTTCTCATGCAGGAGGCCCCGCCGGTCCGGCGGGACGTTCAACAGGAAACTCGCACCGCGCCCGACAGACCGGTAGTACAGGTCCATCAACTCCGCTCCAGTCTTCACCCGTCCGTTTTCCTTTTCGTGCCAGAACCATCCCGGCCGAATCGAGACGTCGCACTCTGCCGGTAGCCATAGCGGCGCGCTCCGGTGGCCCGTCTGCCCCTCTTTGTCGCGGGTGAAACCCGGCGCCGGCGGCCCCCCATCGGGTCCAACTGGGGCGTAGGTCGCCCAACAGGTTTCGTTGGCAAATCCCTTCTCGTTGCCCACCCACCGGATGTCCGGACCCACGTCGCTGAAGATCACCGCGTCCGGCTGTAACTTACGCACCAGTTCCCAGGTCCGCGGCCAGTCGTAGTAGCTCCGCTTGTCGATGGTCCGCTTCTCCCGCGCCCCGCCGTAGTAGCCATCTCCGCCATTGGCGCCGTCGTGCCACACCTCAAAGATCGGGCCATACTGAGTCAGCAACTCGGACAATTGCTGCCGGTAGACGCCGACATACTCCGGCATCCCGTACGCCGGGTGGTTCCGGTCCCAAGGGGAAAGATAGACCCCGAACTTCATCTTCTGGCGGGACGCGGCCCGGGCGATCTCCGCCACCACGTCCCGACCGAACCCGCTCGCCTTCACCGAGTGCTCCGTCGTCTTGGTAGGCCACAGGCAGAACCCGTCATGGTGCTTGCAAGTGAGAATCACGCCCCGCATCCCGCCCGCCGCCAGTGCCTCGACAATCGCGTCGGCATTGAACGCCGACGGTGCAAACAGGCGCGGATCCTCGTCGCCGTATCCCCACTCTTTGTCAGTGAAGGTGTTCATCGTGAAGTGCAGGAAGGCGTACGTCTCCATCTCGTGCCATAGCAATTGTCGGCGCGATGGCTTTGCCGCCGCTTCTTGTCCCAGCAGGGCCGCGCTTCCCAGAAACTGTCTCCGGCTGATCCTCATGCCCTTAATCTAGTACCTCACTGGCCAATTGCCTAGTACTGGTGGTTCATTTTGGCGCCGGGTATTCCTACTGGTTCCAACGCGGTGCTATCTTGGGCGCAGACCTGTTGTCTGTAGGATTTCCCGTTGCTACGCCTGTTTGCCACTGCAGCCTTGGCGATCGTGTGCTCGGCCCAGCGGTATGAATTCGAAGAGTACGGACTGAGACAAGGCCTGACCAGCCCGAGCATTAACTGTCTCCGGCAGGACCGCCACGGCATTTTGTGGGTTGGCACCACCAACGGGCTGTTTCGTTTTGATGGGCATTCCTCGTTTCGCTTTGCCGAGTCCGACGGATTACCCCACAGCAACATCATCACCCTCCATGAAAGTGGCGATGGTACCCTTTGGGCCGGTACTTGGCGAGGTCTGGCCTGGCGCACACCTGATGGCCGGTTTACGGCCGCCAGCGACCCTGTTTTCCGTAGCCCGATCCCCGCCCACGGGATTGCTTCGGTGGCCGGTGGGCCCATTCACGTGGCCACCCGCAAGGGATTGGCCGTGGTGGAGGTTCCAATCTCGGGCGCTCCTCTGCGATATTCGTTGCTTCCGCGCGCAGTTGGCACGGCGGATCCCTACGTTACCGCCGTCACCGTGGCTGCCAACCGGCCCGTATTCTACGGCTGTGCGTACTCTCTGTGCTCCTACGACGGGCGATCCGTTCGTTTCTGGGGCCCTGCCGAAGGCGTTCCCGCTGGTTCCCGCGCCCACCGTTACCAGGCGGTCCTGTACGATGACACCGGCGCACTTTGGGCGCGTTCCGCGACGGTTCTGCTGCGGCTTCCTCCCGGCAAATCGAAATTTGAGACCATCCCGTCCGCCAACGTTGGACCCGTCATCGCCGCTTATCCCACGCTGTCCCTGATTCACGGCCGCGTCGCTGTTCCCACCGTCCACGGCTTGGCCCTCGATACGGGTGCCGGGTGGAACATCATCGGCACCCACCACGGTTTCCCCGCTGACGACATTTCGGTTGCCCTGCAATCGGACCCGGAGTCGGTCTGGATCGGTACAGCCGGCAGCGGCCTTTTTCGATGGGCCGGCGCCGGACGCTGGGAGGCCTTTACGCACGATCATGGACTGCTTTCCAACCGGATCGGCCGTATCCTCCGCGATCCCTCTGGTAGAGTCTGGGTCGCCAGCCAGGATGGGCTCCACGTCCAGTCCACGTCTCCGAAGGAGCCGCGCTGGCGCCCTGTCCCGGTTCCAGGCGTCAACCTTGTCTCTGATTTCGCGATCGATCCCAAGGGTGTGATTTGGATTCTTACCACCGACGAGCGGCTTGTCCGCTTCCATCCTGGCAACCGCCAGGCCCTCATCATTGACGGTATCTCCGGTGTTGGCCGCACGCTCTTCGTTGACTCGAAGCGAAACCTGTGGATCGCCACCGGTGACGGCCTATTTTCCCTACCTATCGATGCGCCTCGCCCGCAACCGGTTCGTCACTATCCGCAGGGCATCGCCGTGGCGGCCTTTGGCGCCAACGCCGTCACGGAGACGCCCGATGGCCTTTGGGTGGCCACCTATCGAGGCGTCTTTCGCTATGCCGGGGAGCGCTGGAGTCTTGCTCCGCTCCGGCTTATCTGGACCTTCGGCCGGGGCCCGGCCGGTGAGATTTTCGCCCTCCCTTTTGAGGCAGGTGACGTGTACGAATTGCACCCGGGTCCCGACGGCGGCATTACCGCTGAACGCTTCTCGATCCCGAACAATGAGCTCGAACTCCAGGTCCGCGGACTTCAATCCGACACCCGCCACCGGCTTTGGGCGCTGACCGATCGCGGCCCGCGGATCCGCGACGGTTCCCAGTGGCACACCCTGCGCCGTGCCGACGGACTCATCTGGACCGACAGCGGGGCGGGCGCGTTTCTGGAGTTTCCGGCCGGTGAAATCTGGATGGGAACGGCCCGCGGACTTGTCCATTCGGTGACCCCTCCGGCGGCCGTGCCTATCGTCCCCACTCCGTTTGTCTCCAGTTCCCAGGTTGACGGCATCCGCAGACCATATTCCCCGGGATCCAGGCTGGAGCTGCCTGCTTCCCCAGTCACTCTCTATCTCTCGGCCACCCCCTTTCGCCCCGACCTCAGCTACCGCTATCGCATCGGCGGGCAGTGGCAGAAACTGCTTGACTCCCAAATCTCTCTCTCCGGACTCTCCTCCGGCACGCACACACTAGAGCTCTCCGTCCGCGCCCCCGGCGGCACTTGGTCAGCGCCAATCGCCGCGGCAACGCTCGCCGTAAAGGGTGTCTGGCCTCTTTGGGCCTGGATCCTGCTGGCCGCCATTCCGATTGCCGCATTTGCTGTTCGTTACTACCTCCGCTACCGCCTCCGCCGCGCCGTCCAGCACCGCGCCGAACTGGAGTCCATCATCGAGGAGCGGACCCGCGCGCTCGCGGAAGCCCGCGACCGGGCCGAGGACGCCAGTCGCGTCAAATCGCGGTTTGTCGCCAACCTCAGCCACGAGATCCGTACTCCGATGAACGGTATTCTCGGCATGCAGGAATTGCTCTTGCAATCCAACCTTACCGCTGACCAGCGGGAGAGCCTCGACGCTGCCCACTCGGCCGCCCGCAAACTGCTTGCCCTGCTCGATGACATGCTCGACGTCGCCAAAATCGAGGCTGGCAAGATCGCCCTTCGCCCGGTGAACTTCTCGCTTGCGGAATGTGTCCAGGATGCCATTCGCGCGGTCGACCGCACCGCCACGCCTGTCCCCATCTCGGTCGCCCTCTCGCCGCAATTGCCGGAAGTCGTCCGTGGCGATGAGACGCGGCTGCGCCAGGTGCTGATCAACCTGCTCAGCAACGCCATCAAATTCACGCCCGAGGGCTCCATCCATGTCACCGCTACGCCAGGTCGCCCGCGCGACAGTGACCAGTGCGAGGTTTCTTTTGAGGTGTCCGATACTGGAATTGGAATTCCGCCCGAAAAGCGTCAGTTCATTTTCGAGGCCTTTGCGCAGGTGGACTCCTCTCTCAGCCGTATCCACAGCGGAAGCGGATTGGGCTTGGCCATCACCGCCCGCTTGGTGGCACTAATGGGCGGGGAGATCACAGTCGAGAGCAATCCCGCGGCCGGCAGTACGTTCCGGTTCACGGCCTGCTTTTCCCCCGCAACGGAGTCCCCGGTGAATCCGTCGGCGGAGGAGGCGCCGATGTTTCCGCCTGGCGAGATTCATGTGCTGGTGGTCGAGGACAACCTGATCAACCAGCGCGTGGCTGAACGGATGCTGAGCCGCAGAGGCTACATCGTGCAGGTGGCTTCCTCGGGCGTCGAGGCGCTGCAGATTCTGGAGGAGGAGGCATTCGATCTCGTCCTGATGGACGTGCAGATGCCGGGGATGGATGGGCTGGAAGCCACCGCGCGGATCCGCAAGCGGCTGGCCACGGTCAACCTGCCGATTCTGGCGGTCACCGCCCACGCCATGCGCGAAGATGAGGTCCGGTGCCGCGCCGCGGGCATGAACGGCTACTTCGCTAAACCAATCGATTGGCCCCGGCTCTACGGGGCCATCGAGTCCCATATCTCTGCGTCCCGCGCCACGACCCAGAAATAGGCGCGCTGGCTTCGATATGCTGAGGGCAGTGCGGTTACTCGTTCTCCTGCTCGTACTCTCAGCCGGCCTGGCCGCGGCACAATCGGCCACCTCCTTCGGCACCCTGCAGGGCTCCGTCCGAGACCGGACCGGCGGCTACGTTCCGGCAGCCGAAGTGATAGCCACCAACGAGGAGACTTCGACCGAACGCCGGACGATCACCAACAACGAGGGACAGTACACCCTTCGCGGCCTGCAACCGGGCGAGTACATCCTCACGGTCCGCGCGGCTGGCTTCGCGGCGGTGAAAACGGGCAAGTTTTTACTCTCCATCGGGCAAACGCTGCGGCGCGATATCGAGTTGGCGCCGGTTGGAGTGGTGGACAGGATTGAGGTGAACGAGACTCCGGAGGCCGTGGACCTGACGGCGTCGAGCGCGAGCGTGGCGCTGGGCAATGAACGCATTGAGGAGGCGCCGGCGCGGAGCCGGAACTATTTGAACTTTGTGCTGGCGGCGCCCGCGGTGGCGCCTTCGGCGGGAACCAGTTCCCAGCGGACGATGACGGGGACGCGGACGGCGCTGGGCGACAGCGGTTTCACCAGTGGCGGGATGCGGCCGCGGAATAACGCCATCCTTATCGACGGGATGGACAACCGCGACGAGACCACCGGCGGGAACCGCGTGGCGGTGGGTTTGGAGATGGTGCAGGAGTTCCGGGTAGCGACGGCGGATTTTGGCGCCGAGTTGGGTGGCGCGGCCGGCGGTTTGCTCAACATGGTCACGAGGTCCGGCGTGAACGTCTGGCACGGGGACGTGACGTTTTTCGCCCAGAATGAGATCACCAATGCCCGGCGGTCGGAGGTGTCGGCGGGCACGCGGCCGCGCTTCCGGCGCTACCAGCCTGGGTTTTCTGCCAACGGTCCATTGCGGGAGCACCGGACTTTCATTGCGGGGGCGGTGGAGTACGAAGGCGAGTCGGCCGAGGAGTGGTCCAATGTTGGAGCGGCGGTGGCGGGACGGCTGCCGCAGGTCTACCGCGGACTATACCCTACCTCGACGCGGGGCACCGAGCTATCGGTCAAGGCCAATCATCACTTCGATGAACGGGACGCGTTGTCGGCCCGCTATGCCTTCTCCCGCGGCCGCACGCGAGGGGAGGTGCAGGGCCCGGATAACTTTGCGGACCGCTCGGCGCAGGGGAATAGCTTTACCCGGGACCACTCGCTGGTGGCCAACTGGCTGCGGGTGGTGAGTCCTGCGGTTGTGAACGATATCCGGGTGCAGGTGGCGGAGCGGACTATGGAGTTGACGCCGAACGGAACGGGACCGCTTGTCGAGGTGCCGGGCGTGGTCTCGTTTGGTTCGTACCACCGGTTTGACAGTGCGCGCACGGAGCGGCACTACCAGTTGATTGAGAGCTTCAACGTGGCTGCGGGAGCGCACCGGTTGAGCCTGGGCGCCGATGCGCACTGGGTGAAACTGGACGCCAATATGCGGCACCGGTACAACGGGATCTTTGTATTTCCGACGCTGGACCGGTTGCTGGCGGGGGAGCCCGACCTTTACTTCCAGGCTTTCGGCGATCCGCGAACGCGGATGACGACGTTGCCGTTCGGAGTGTGGTTGCAGGACCGGTGGCAGGTGCATTCGCGGGTGCTGCTGGAGTTGGGAGGCCGGCTGGACCGGCAGCGGATGCCGGACGGGATTACGCCGGGCTCGACAAACCTGTCGCCTCGGGTGGGGCTGGCGTGGCGGCTGAGCGCACGGCGGCCGCTGGTGGTCCGCAGTGGGTTCGGACTGTTCTACGACCGGTATCCGCTGGCTTGGCTGAACGACGCGCTGCAAAAGGACGGGGTTCGCGGCTTTGAACAATACGGTGCGGGGGCGGATGCCGTTCGCGCCTGGCGCCTGCCGCGTACGGCGCCGGTGCCGGGGTTAGCCCCGTTGTCCTACCGGACGGCTTCCGACTTCCCGTCCACGTATAGCCGTAAGTTCAGCGCGGGCTTCGAATACGGCTTTGGGGCGGACACTTCGCTGAGCGTGGAGGCCAACGCGATTCGCGGGTTGCACTTGCCGCGGACGCGGAGCTACCAATTGGAACAGACGGGCCGCTCCGAGTATGCGGGCGTGGCGGTAACGTTGAACCGGAAGTTGACCAAGGAACTAGCCTATCTGGCGACCTATAGCTGGGGCAGGACGCGGGACGACGGATCGGACTTCGACGAGCAGCCGAGCGATCCGGCGAACATCCGGCGCGACTGGGCGCTATCCCGCCAGCATCAGGCACAACGACTGGCTCTGAGTGCGCTGTTTGAGTTCCCCTTCTGGATTGAACGGCTGACGGTGGCTCCGATCCTGACGCTGGGGTCGGGCCGGCCATTGAACGCGCTACTGGCAACCGACCCGGCACGGACGGGAGCGTATCCGCTGGTGGCGCGTCCGGCGGGGATGGGGCGGAATCCGTCACTGGGCCCGAAGACGGCGAGCCTGGACCTCCGGCTGATGAAGACGATTCCGATGCTGGAGGAGCGGGCGGTGCTGCAGTTCGGGGTGGAGAGTTTCAACCTGACCAACCACACCAACGCGGAGCGGCTGAGCCCGTACTATGGACTGCCTAGCTACGGGGGGATACTGGAAAGCCTACCCGGGCGCCAGGTGCAGTTCATGATCCAGTTTGAGTACTAATTCCTCTGTTCGTGGCAGAAGGAGCAGTCGTTGGAGGCCTTTTTCTTCTGGTGGCACTCCATGCAGGAACCCATATTGATGGGCATTTCCTTGCGTAGGACTTCGCGTTCGGCGACCGGGCCGTGGCACTCGGTGCAGGTGTTGCCGGCGTCCAGATGCGACTTGTGGGAGAAGAAGACGTAGCTGGGGATCTGATAGATCCGGACCCAGGGAACCGGGCGATTCTGTTCCTGATAGCCGGCCAGCTTCTGGATGTGCGGGGAGTCTGCTTTGATGGACTTGTGGCAGCCCATACATTTGGCTGCTACCGGAAGGCCCATCGTTTCGCCAGGCTCCTTGTTTTCATGGCAGAAGTTGCACTTGAGCTTCATGGTGCCGACGTGGTGTTTGTGGCTATAGGGGACCGGTTGGGGGGGCGGTTCGGGCGCGGGCGGAGGTGCGGGTGCCTGGGCGAGGCCGATCCAAGCCGCAACGGCAAGCCCGAGAACAAGAATCGCGGCACGCATCAGATTTGGCCTTTCTTCTTCTGGTCAATGAGGTACTCGCTGGCGCGCATGGCCAGGGCGAGGATGGTCAACGTTGGGTTCTGGACGCCGCCGGAGGCGAAGGCGGAGCCATCGAGAACGAAGAGATTGCGGACGTCGTGGGCCTGATTCCAGCCGTTGAGAACCGACTTTTTCGGGTCGGCGCCCATGCGGCAGGTGCCGAGTTCATGGATACTTTCACCGGGGGGCACCATTTGGGCGTGCTTGGCGAGGACCTCGAAGCCCGCTCCTTCGCAGGCGGCGGCGCCTGTTTCCATGGCGTCTTTGGCCATGTCGAACTCGTTCTGGGTGTAGGTCTGCTCGATGTGGAGGCAGGGGATCCCCCAAGCGTCCTTGAGGGTGGGGTGGATGGTGACCCGGTTCTCATAGCGCGGCAGGCCCTCGCCCATGGTGGTCATGGCGAAGGCGGCGCCCTGGAGTTCGTCGACGAGCTTCATGAGTTCGGCACCGTAGGCGGGGAGGAACTCGGGGTTGGGAGTGCCGCCGGAGTGGAAGTCATAGGCGTAGCCGCGGAGGAAGTTCCGCTCCTTGCCTTTGAGGTTGCGGAAGCGGGGGATGTAGCCGGCGCCGCCCATGAGGGTGCGGCCACCTTTGCCGCCGCGGGCTTCCGGGACGATGGCGACAACGGTGTTTTTAACGTAGAACTGGTCAAAGAGATAGCGGCCGAGGACGCCGCTGGAGTTGGCCAGACCGTTGGGAAAGAGGCGGGAGCGGGAGTTGAGCAGGAGGCGGGTGCTTTCCAGGGTGGAAGCACCGAGCATGAGGGCCTTGCAGGGGAGGCTATAGTCGCGCTTGTTGCGGCGGTCCAGGAAGTAGACGGCGTTCACACGGCCGGTTTGCGGGTCGACGCCAATTTCGCGGACGATGGCGTTGGGGACGATGGTGAGGTTCCCGGTGGCAAGGGCATCGGGGAGGAGGAGGTTGACCGAAGAGGCGAGGGTGCCGGTGGCGCGGCGGGGTTTGGTGGTGGGGACGCCGAGTTTAGCGGCGGAGGCCTTGAAGCGCTGGATGGAGGTGGAGTCGCGGGATTCGTCGGCGGCGATCTTGCCGTCGGGCATCTGGGCCCAACCTTCGTTGCGGCCGGAGACGCGGAAGAGGGGCTCGACGCGGTCGTAGAAGGGGGCGAGGGTGGCGAGGTCGACGGGCCAGTTTTCGCCGTAGCCATCGTGGTCCTTGCACTTGAACTCGTAGTCGGAGAGGCGCCAGGAGGCGCGGCCCCAGCGGAGGGTCTTGCCGCCGACCATGCGGATGCGGACCCAGTAGAAGGGGTCGTTCTCGGGATAGGAGTAGGGGTTGGCCTTTTCGTCGATCCACATGTTGGCGTCGAATTCCGAGGCCTGGGTGATGTGGGGGAATCGGCCGGGCTTATTGAAGCCGCGGTAGGGCAGATCGTAGACCGCCTTGAGGGTGCGGTGGCGCTGGAGGTCGGCCATTGGGCCAGCTTCGAGCATGAGGCATTTGACGCCGGCCTTGGCGAGGACGTAGGCGGCCATGCCGCCGGCGGCACCGGACCCGATAATGATGACGTCGTAGTCTTGTCGCATGGCTTAGTCGATGACGTCCCAGTAAGTATTGACACCGGTGGAGCGGCGGGAGGCGGCCGCGGCGGCGTCGGCGTAGGTTTTCGAGTTCATGGTGGCGCGGAGGATATCGTTTTTGGCTTCGCGGAGGAAGCGAGCGAGGAGGTCCGTGGGGGGATTGTAGGTCCACTTGCCTTTGAGGGGGGCGAGGTGGAGAGCGGCTTCGGTGTCCTGGGTATCAGCGAACGGTTTGTTGTGGCGATGGCGGGCGTCGATGTCAAGCTGGTCGAGACCCTGGCTGTAGAGGACTTTGCGGGGGGTAGGGGACTGGGCCAGGAGGAAGTCGAGGAACTGGGGTACCTCGGCCTGTTTGGCGGAGGGTTTGCCGTTGTAGGCGGGGCCGAGGAGGTCGCAGAGGCGCACGAGGGTGGCGTACTGCTGGGGGGTGAAGAATTTGTGACGCGGGTCGGCGACGGCGTCGGGGGTGGAGAGATCGAGTTTGAAGGCATCGTCGGCCGTGGGGGCGTTGGATGTAGGGGGAGTCTGGGCCGCCGCCGCGGGGGCGAGGGCGGAGGCTGCCGCGAGGGTCTTAAAAATGCTGCGCCGCTTCATCGTTTTCACGCTAACACAGAAGGTCGGAAATCTGGGCGAATTGGGTTTGAATTGGAGAATTGGGGTGGGGGAGGGGGGTAGGATTGGGTTCGAACTCGCAGATTTGGGGAGGGCGGGATTGGGTTCGAATTGGCAAATCGGCGATGGGGCGGGGGAGGGGGTAGGATTGGGTTCGAATTCGCAAATCCGGGCGGGCGCGGGATTGGGTTCGAATCGGTAAATAGGCTGGAGGAGGGAAGAAGCACGTATGCCAGAGGGCATTTGCTTGTGATGACGGATTGCTTTTCTGGACTGCATACGGTGCTCCCTTGCCAAAAAATGCCGAAGGGCCCGCAATTGCGGGCCCTTCGCGGATGTTACACGCCAGCCGGTGAGGCGGAAAAAACTGTCCTCTCTTTTATTCTATCGAATCTGTCCAGCAAATCGGCCAAATCGCGGCTAGTGAAAACTCTGTAAGCTGTTGATAAGGAGTATGATAGCGATTATTCGTATCTTGTGTGACTCGCCTTGGAACTGTTCGCCTTTTGGCGATTGAGAAGACCTGTCGAGGCCCGGATAGCAACAGCTCGCGGGAACTTTACTTCCGATCCGGCCTTCTCGCACCGAATCTGCAGGCGAATTGAATTCTCTGGCGCGGTCAAGTGCGAAGGGTCTTTGCCGCTGTGTTGGCGACGATGGAGATGTACCGTTCGCCATCGGGGCTGCCGTGCACGACGATTCGGATTTCCTTCAAATCCAGCACCCAGTATCTGGCGATTCCGGCGCCGGCGCAGCCGGCGCGAATCAGGAATATCGGGTTTCGGTTAGTTCGCCGGGGTCAGACGCGAGCACCGCTTTCTCCGATGTCTGGCAACCCGCACGCGACAACTCGCGCCGGGTCTCGGGCGGCAGCTTCGCAGAGTGAACTTCAACAACGGCAGGTATAGCTTCCTGAACAGGGCACAGATTACTCCCGTAGCGCGATGGTCACCCCATCCGGGCTTTCGCGCTCGCCGGCGCGCCAGACGACTTCGCCTTTGGTTGCGAAGTCGGGGATGCGGACGTTGAGTTGCCAGAGTCCGTCTTTGCCGGCGGCGTAGAGGATTTCGCTTTCGATGCCGTCGATGAAGACTTTTTGGGTTAGGGATTCCACTCCGCCGCCGGTGCCCCAGAGGACGATGATTTCGCCTTTTTTGGCGGGGTTGGCGGGGGAGTTTACGGTGGCGTTTTCGTTGAGAGCGGCGGCTGGGCCTTTGCCGGTTGCGTCAGCGGTGAAGAGGCCGGGGCGGGCGGGCCAGACGGGGATTTTGACGGGGGTGGAGCGCCAGTCGAAGTTCATTTCGACGATGACGTTGGTTTCTCGGGCGCCGGCGAGTCCCGGCGGGGCGACGACGCTGAGTTGGGTGGGAGTGATGTAGAGCGGGGTGGCTGTTAGGCCGTCGAAGTTGACGCGCATGCCGGGTTCGAAGTTCTGGCCGAATATCGTGAGGATTTCGCTGGGGGAGATCACGTCGCCCGCGTAGGTGGCGGCGCTGACGATTCCTTTGTTGGCGATGTTGGGGGCGGGGCGACCGACGGCTAGGGAGACGGGTTTGGAGATGGCGGAGTCCGGGTTTTGGACGGTGATGGAGTGGTTGTATTCGGCGGAGAAGTAGGTTTTGGGGAGGGTGAATCTTAGGGTTGTGGCGTCGATGAAGCGGATGGGGGTGAGTTGCCAGGGGACGGTTTGGAGTTGGACGGTGGTTTTGTTGGTGAAGCCGGCACCGCGGAGGGTGATTTCGGTGTCGTCGGTGCCGATGGGGACAAGTGCCGGTTCCACGGCCGAGAGAATTGGGGCCGTGGCGAGGATGGTAAGAGTGACATCGATGGTCTTGGCTGTTCCGGTGGTGGGTGTGAGATTCACCGCGCCTTGATGGACGCCGGGCGGCAGCCCGGCGGTGTCTACGGAAACGGTCATTGTGCCTGATACACCAAGTCCGGTGGGGGTAACGCGCAACCACGCGACGGAGGGAGCGGCAAAGATTTGGCCCTCTAATTCGCCGATGGCAATTGGGACAGCCGCTGGTACCGCGTCACCCTACACGAAGCGGAACGCAAGGCGTGACGGCGAAATCGTAAACGGCGCGGAGGAAGTTGGGAGCACGGAGTCGTCGGTAATTCGATAGAAGATTCCGTCCGAGCTTCCGCCACTCGACCTCTGGTATGCGTTTTTGACTGGAAGATCAATAGATACGGTCTGTCCCGAGGCGTAAATCACCTTGTTTGACGTAACTACGAGTCCGGAAGCGTATTCGCCGTTTCCACCGCCAAGAGTCGACGCGAAGAGCAATGCGCTCCCATCAGGACTGATCTTCACCACAGCAGTGTCGCTGTTCACAACCCCTCCGCCTCGGAAGGGCTGGAAGGAGTCCTTTACCGGAAAATCACTCGAGCGGGCGGAGCCTGCGAGGTAGATGCTATCTTCGTCGCCCAGTTTCAGATTGCTGGGGAGAAATCCGGGTATCACGGTGGCGTATTGGATCTCCCTTCCCGCACGATCAAACACAGCGAGTAACCCCATCTCCTGGTCAACCGATTCCGAAAACAGGGACTTGCGCAGCGGAAAGCCGCGGCCGACCACCGATCCACTTATGTAAATGCGGCCTCGTGCGTCGAGAGCGAGCCTATTTCCGTAGGTAGGAGCCGATCCACCGAAGAACGTTGCGTACTGGACGGTCGCTCCGTCATCGGAGAGTATCACCAGCGCTCCATTCGCATACATGGGTCTCGGATTGACCGTCGATTGTATGGGATCTTTCAAGGGGAAGTCATCGTTCCTCGCCTCCCCGACGAGGATTAGGGTGCGGTCGTCCGCACGCCATTTGACGTCCCAGAAGCCATCTAACAGTCCGTGGTTAAAGTCGCTGGAGCGGGCGAAAACAATTGAAGCAGGAAATGTTCCCCGATAAAATTAGGTATGGCGCTGGGAACACGCAAGCAGAGGGAACGGCAAGAGAGCTTGTGGATCGCAAAGCAGGCGTTGCCGGCATCGGCGGCGCATCCATTTTGCTCGCGGCTGAATGAACTACTGGAGTCGGAAAAGTTCGATGAGTTTGCTGAGGCGGCGTGCCAGCAATACTATGGCGAGAAGATGGGGCGGCCTGGTTTGAGCCCAGGTATCTATTTCCGGTGTCTGCTGGTTGGCTACTTCGAAGGGATTGATTCCGAGCGAGGGATCGCATGGCGGGCGGCGGATTCATTGGGTATCCGCCATTTTCTGGGGATCGGGCTGGACGAGCGGAGTCCGGACCATTCGACAATCTCCCGAACCCGGCGATTGATCGCGGTGGAAACGCATGAGCAGGTATTCGGATTTGTGCTGCGAGTGCTGGCAACACGGGGATTGATGAAGGGCCAGACGGTGGGGGTGGACGCGACGACGCTGGAAGCCAACGCGGCGATGCGGAGCATCGTGCGGCGGGACAGCGGGGAAAGCTACCAGGAGTTTCTGACTGGATTGGCCAAGGAGTCGGGAATCGAGACGCCGACGCGGGAGCAGTTGGCCAAACTGGACCGGAAGCGGAAGAAGCGGATGTCGAACGACGACTGGGAACACCCGCAGGACCCGGATGCCAAGATCGCAAAGATGAAGGATGGCTCGACGCATCTGGCGCACAAAGCGGAGCATGCGGTGGATTTGGAGACGGGCGCGATCATCGGGTTGACCGTACAGGGCGCCGACGAGGGGGACACGGCAACGATCACTGAGACAGTGGCCGAGGCCGGAGAGTGGATTGCCGAGACGGCCGAAGCGGTGAACGGAGAGACGGGCGGGGAGCGAGTGAATCCGGAAGGACCGTCGGAAGTGGTTGCCGACAAGGGGTATCACAGCAACGCGGTGCTGCGGAAGTTGAGCGAGAGCGGGATTCGCAGCTACATTCCGGAACCGGATCGAGGCGAGCGAAACTGGGAGGGGAAGGCGGCAGAGAAGAGGGCGGTTTATGGGAACCGGCGGCGGATGCAGGGAGCGCATGGCAAGCGATTGATGAAACGGCGGGGGGAGTACATCGAGCGATCGTTTGCCCACATGTATGAAACGGGAGCAATGCGGCGGATTCACTTGCGGGGACGGGATAACATCCGCAAGCGGCTGCTGATTCACGCCAGTGCGTTCAACCTGAGTCTGGTATTCCGGAAACTGTTCCAAGCGGGAACCCCGCGGGGGTTGCAGGGCAGTAAAGGCAGTGTTTTCAGCGCTATCTACAGCCTGTTAGCGGCCTTCACGGCCTTGGTTGCCGATTTGGGAGCGACAGTAAGTACGAAGAAGATACTTTGTATCGACAAGTACTTGCTGTCGCCGCAGCGCGTCCTGTGGGCAGCGGGAACTGGAAACCTGAAAAAGCCTACTTTAGCCACGGGCTGCTAAGCCCGATCCACCATAGTAGGTGGAAAAGAGCAGCTTACCCTCGGGCGAGACTTTAGAAACAAAGCCGTCTGCAGACCCTCCAGAGCGCTTTTGGACAGCCCCTACAGTTGGGAAATCGACGCTCCCTGTATTCCCGACGAAATAGGCATTGCCAACGTCATCCAGCGACATCCGGTTCATCTGCTCCCTGTTAGAGCCGCCGAGATAACTGGAATACAGGAGCGAGCGGCTGTCGGCCGAAAGATGGGTTACAAAGGCGTTGTCCCAAATCGCGCGGAACTCGGCCTGGAACGCATTCTTCACTGGAAAGCTTCCGGAGCGGGTGCCGCCGCCGGTAACGATGGTGCCATCCTTGGCAACGGCAACTCCCCGTGCTGTGTCCCAACCGTTCCGTCCGAGGATGGTGTAGAAGATGACGCGCTGCCCGTCACTGCTCATCTTCAACAGGATTGGCGCCATGGACACCACCGACGGCTGCTGGAAGGGGTCCAGCACGGGTGAGGCCGGCGATTGGGTACCGCCAGCGAGGATCAGGTTGCCGTCAGCGGCCATCTCCATGGCATACAAGTTGTCTTCCCCCGGCCCGCCCAGATAGGTCGAGAAATCGAGGATCGGATCGACTCGGAGGGACAGCAGCGGGTCGAAGTCAGTGACGTCGATCTTGACCGTTCCGTGTTCGGTGATCCGGTAGCCGGCGTCGATTTCTGTTGCGCCTTGGAAGACTCGGGGGCGGTGCTGGCGGAAGGACTTTCCCTTCATCGAGACAACCAGGTTTCCGGTTTCCTCCAGTCGGAGCTCGCCCTCGAAGGACAGTTCAATGACGGACGGGTCCGCGCCGGGCTTGACGATGAAGTCGTATTCGATGTTTCGCCCGGTCGTGTAGTAGACGACGTCGATGCCTGGATACACCTCGGGGTAGCGAACTTGCCCAAAGTGCGGCACTCCGGTGAACCACTCGTTTTCGTGCTTGCCGAGAAAGTAGTTGGAGTAGCCTCCCCTTGCCTCTACGCCAACGCCCTTCACCTGCCGGCCACCCACAATCTGCATATGCACGTTCGTTGTCTTAGCCGTGGGGACGCCGCGCGTTTTCTTAGGGTCAAAGTGGATCTCCGGAGGCAGTGCATAAACGACTTCGTTCGAAGTCAGAAACAGCCACGCCCCCGCCGCGCGGGCCGTCCACTCAGTCCGGCCACCGACTTGCCCATGATTCGGCTCGAACCAAACGCTGGCTTCGGGCGCAAGGCGCGTCTCCGTTATGCGGCCCGAAACCGCCGCCACCGCCGTCAGAAACAGGAATGCGAATTTCATTTCATTGTTCCTTGCTCAGAAGAGTATTGTTCCGAATGTCTTAAACTGAAGGCATGACGATTCGAGTGGAAGCCATATTCGAGAACGGCGTCCTGCGGCCGGTCGAGCCCGTTCCCTTTTACGAGAAAGAACGTGTCACCATTACGCTCGAGTCGCTTGACGACCGTCTGGCCTCCGGACAACTCGCCCAGACCCAGGTCGCCAGTGCTATGGAGAAACGTAAGCCGCGAAGTATCGAGGAGATCCAGGAGCGGTGGAAGGAAATCCCCGGATCGTTCGCTGATTTGATCATCGCGGAGCGCGGGGATCACTAACTGGTGCTGTATTTCTTCGATTCGAGCGCCCTCGCCAAGCTGTTCCACAAGGAAGAAGGATCGGCAGTTGTAACCGGTATACTCGCCCAACGACCTAACCGGATCTTCACGTCCACGCTGGCGCGGGTTGAATTGACTTCCGTAGCCGCCATCAAGGTTCGGACCGGCGCAATGAACGTGGAGGAAGCGAGTGAATTCCTTGTCGATGTGGCAGATGTTCTGGAATCGCGGCGCGTTATAGTTCACCGTTTGATCGAGGAAGACTACGTCCGTGCTCAATCGCTGCTGACGCGCCACGCCCGCGAACATCGCCTTCGCACCCTCGACGCGCTTCAACTCGCCTCCGCTCTGCGCCGTCGCGAACGCAGCGGTATAGATTTCTTCGTCACCGCCGATCGCGTCCTCGCCCAAGTCGCTGCCCTCGAATCGTTTGCAACGCTCATTCCCGAGTAACCCTCTCAAAACACCAATCGCATCGTTTTCAGTTCTCCTTCAGTGCCAGGACGACGCCTTCGACGCTCTCTCGCTCACCGGCGCGCCAGACGACTTCGCCCTTGCTCGCGAACTCGGGAATGCGGACATTGAGTTGCCAGGCTCCAGCGATCAGACCCGGCGCTTGGCCGGCATAGAGGACTTCGCACTCGATGCCGTCGATGAAGACCTTCGTTGGCAGATTCTCCACGCCGCCGCCGGTGCCGTAGAGCACGGCGATGGAGCCCTTGACGGCGGGGTTGGCGGGCGAGTTTACGCTGCCGTCCTGGTTCAAGGCGGCGGCTTGTCCATTACCGGAAGACTTCGCGGTGAAGAGGCCGGGGCGCGCTGGCCAGACGGGCATTCGCACCGGGATCGAACGCCAGTCGAAGTTCATCTCCACGATGACGTTGACTTCGCGCGCTCCGGCCAAGCCCGTGGGAGCGACGACGCTGAGTTGACCGGGCGTGATGTAGAGCGGGGTGGCGAGCAAGCCATCGAAGTTCACGCGCATTCCTTGCTCGAAGTTCTCACCGAAGAGGGTCAGTATTTCGCCGGGAGAGACCACGTCGCCAGCGTAGCTGGCGGCGCTGACAATTCCCTTAGCAGCGATGAATGGCGCCGGTCGGCCCACCGCCAACGAGACGGGCTTAGAGACGGCAGAGTCCGGATTCTGCACCGTAATGGAGTGATTGTACTCGGCGGAGAAGTAGGTTTTGGGAAGGATGAATTTGATGGTTGTGGGGTCGAGGAAGCGGACGGGGGAGAGTTGCCAGGGGACGGTTTGTAGTTGAACGGTGGTTTTGTTGGTGAAGCCGCTGCCGCGGAGGGTGATTTCGGTGTCGTCGGCGCCGATGGGTACGAGCGCCGGTTCCACAGCCGAGAGAATGGGGGCGGTGGCGAGGATAGTAAGCACAACGTCGACAATCACCGGATCGCCCAAGTTCGACGTCAGGCGAATGCCCCCCTGGTGCACGCCAGGGGGGAGTCCAATAGGGTCCGTAATAACCGTAATTGTGCCGGAGACGCCGAGTGCCGCAGGCGCAGCTTTCATCCACGGCACAGTCACCGTTGCGAGTAACTGCCCGGTTAGTCCCGAAATGGCAATCGGCGAGGGCGGGGGAGGCGTCGCGCCTTGAGTGTAGCGAAATACAAGACGGGAGGGCGACACCGCGAACGGGACCGTGACAACGGGTGCAATCGAGTTGTCCGTAATGCGGTACAGATAGGCGTCACCGCCGCCGCCCGGCTCACTTTGATAGGCGCTCTTTACCGGGAAATTGGTTGAGACGGTGCTCCCAGCCGCATAGATGACTTTGCCGGGGCCAAGGGCGAGATTCCCCGAGAATTCGCTGTTGGAGCCTCCCATGAGGGTGGAGAAATGAAGGGCGCGACCATCGGCGCCGAGCTTCATGACGAAGCCATCGGTTCGGGAGATACCGCCACCGATATACGGCTGGAGGGAGTCCTTGAGCGGCACTTCGGGGGAGGTGGCGCTGCCGCCGAGGATGATTCCGCCATCCTCGGCGACCTCAATCGCCAGTGCTTCGACGCCGGGAATGAGCGTGGAGGAGATTCGTTCGCGGCCAGTGCGGTCGAAGACACTCACGAACGAATGGAAGCCTTCGGCCTCCGTGAAAAGCGGGTTTTTCAGGGGAAAGCCGCGTTCGCCGACAAAGCCCGTTGCGTAGATCTTCTCGTCCGGGCCCAGCGCCAAGCCGGACACCCAGCTCGCCGTGTTCCCGCCAATGTAAGTCGAATAGAGCAGCGAAGAGCCGTCCTGCGAAATGGTCGCCAAGAAGGCAGTGGGCCAACCGGGGCGCGGCGAAGCCGTGGCTTGGATGGGATCTCGCAGCGGAAAATCGGCACTCGAAGTACTGCCGGCGAAGACGACGACTCCATCTTTTCGCCACTTGATGTCCGCGATGGTTTCGCCCGCGCTGCCGCCCAGATAGCTGGAAAACAGCAGCTTCGCGTCGGGTGAGATCTTTACGAGAACGCCATCCGAAACGCCCTCGCGCCGGGATTGCAGCGGCGAACGCAGCGGAAAATCCGCGCTCTCGGAGGACCCACCATAGTACGCATTGCCCGCCGGATCTAGTGTCAGTGCGCGGACATTATCAGTGTTAGACCCGCCCAGATAGGTCGAATACACGAGCGTCCGGCCATCGGCCGACAGGCGCGCAAGCCAAGCATTAGAAAAAATCGCTTTTAACTCGGTTTGAATCGGATTCTTTAGAGGGAAGTTCGGGGAGCGAGTCGAGCCGCCCGTGACGACCGAGCCGTCCTTGTCCAGGGCCAAAACACTGGCAATATCCCAACCGTTTCGTCCGAGGATCGTGTGCCACAGCATGCGGCGGCCATCGGGACTCATCTTGAAAAGGATGGGAGCCAGCGAGACAACGGATGGCTGTTGAAATGGGTCGAGTGTTGGGGCCGCCGGCGATTGAGTCGCTCCGGCGACCACCAGATTCCCGTCGGCCGCCACCGCCATCCGGAGAATGTAGTCCGCTCCCGGTCCCCCTAAATACGTTGAGAAATCGAGGATGGGGTCGACACGCAGGGAGAGAAGTGGGTCATAGCTGCCGACGTCGATGGTTACGGTGCCTTTTTCGGTGATTCGATAGGATGCCTCGATCTCGCTCGCTCCCTGAAACACGCGAGGGCGATGCTGGCGGAACGATTTCTTGCCTATTGCGATGACCACATTTCCGGTCTCATCCAGTTGAACGTTGCCGTCGAAGGAGAGCTCAATCGCGGATGGGTCGGCGCCGGGTTTGACGATGAAGTCGTATTCGATATTGCGGCCGACGGCGTAATAGACAACGTCGATGCCGGGATAGACATCGGCGTAGCGGACCTGGCCGAAGTGGGGCACGCCGGTGAACCACTCGTCCTCGTGTTTGCCGAGAAAGTAGTTGGAGTAGCCGCCCAGCGCCTTTTCACCAACGCCCTTCACGCGGCGGCCACCCACGATCCGCATATGCACGTTCGTCGTCTTAGCCGTAGGAACCCCGCGCGTCTTCTCAGGGTCAAAGTGGATCTCCGGCGGCAGCGCATAGACGACTTCGTTCGAAGTGAGAAACAGCCACGCGCCCGCCGCGCGGGCCGTCCACTCGGTCCGGCCACCGATTTGCCCATGATTTGGCTCGAACCAAACGCTGGCTTCCGGCGCCAGGCGCGTCTCTGTTACGCGGCCGGAAACCGTCAGTACGCCGAGAAGCAGAACCAGAACTATCTTCATGCTGCCATTCCTTTGACCGATATAATGAAAATCAGGAGCGATCTATGGAGTTCCACACAGTCCACGAATTTCGCAACAAGGTCTCGGACATGTTGAATGCCAAGGGTCCCGTTGTGATTACCCGCCGAGGAAAGGTGGCCGGCGTGTTTGTTCCTTCGCCGGACGGGGAGATCCCGGTGGATCTGCGGCGGGAGATCTTCAGCGCCGCTGCCGATGCACTGAGCCGCCAGCGGCAGGCGTTGGGCATCTCCGAAGAGGAAATTGAATCCGACATAGAGGAGTTGCATAGTAAACGTCGTGCGGCTCGCAGTGGACGCTAATATCCTTCTTGCAGCCTCGCTCGGCGGTCGTACGCGACGAGTCTTCTCTCGACCGGACTGGTCTTTCTTCACGACCGCATCGGTAATGGCCGAGGTGGCGGAACATGCGCCGCTCATAGCCTCCCGGCGAGGTCTCATCCTTGAGGATGTCGAGACCACCCTCCGATCGCTGCCGGTGGCGGTTGTTCCCGATGACGACTTCGTCGAATACCTCTTGGAAGCCCAAAGACAGATTGGCAGCCGGGACCCGGACGATATAACGCTCCTGGCATTGGCGCTCGCGATGCAAATCCCGCTATGGTCGAACGACAAGGATTTTTCGGTCGCGGCCATTGAACTATGGACCACGGATGCTCTGATGAAGTCTGAGCAATTTCGAATATAGAGATTCATTTCAAAACACCAATCGCATCGCCACGGCCCAGGCTCCGCCCCAGCATGCGTCGAATAGCCGAACCAGCGCGATACGGGCCGCGATTGCAGACCAGTGAGCGAGGCGCGTAGCATCTAGTTTTCCTTCAAACTCACGAAGACGCCTTCCACGCTCTCGCGTTCACCGGCGCGCCAGACGACTTCGCCCTTGCTTGCGAATTCGGGGATACGCACATTGAGTTGCCAGGCTCCGGCGATCAGGCCTGGGGCTTGGCCAGCATAGAGGACTTCGCACTCGATGCCGTCGATGAATACCTTCGTCGGCAGATTCTCAACGCCGCCTCCGGTGCCGTAGAGCACGGCGATGGAACCCTTGACGGCGGGGTTGGCGGGCGAGTTTACGCTGCCGTCCTGGTTCAGGGCGGCGGCTTGTCCCTTGCCGGAAGAGTTGGCAGTAAAGAGGCCAGGGCGCGCTGGCCAGACGGGGATTCGCACCGGGATCGAACGCCAGTCGAAGTTCATCTCCACGATGACGTTGACTTCGCGCGCTCCGGTCAGGCCCGTTGGCGCGACGACGCTGAGTTGACCGGGCGTGATGTAGAGCGGTGTGGCGAGCAGGCCATCGAAGTTCACGCGCATTCCTTGCTCGAAGTTCTCACCGAAGAGGGTCAGAATTTCGCCGGGGGAGATGACGTCGCCGGCGTAGCTGGCGGCGCTGACGATTCCCTTGGCGCCGATGGCTGGCGCCGGGCGTCCCACCGCCAATGAGACGGGCCTAGAGACTGCGGAGTCCGGATTCTGCACGGTGAATGAGTGGTTGAATTCGGTCGAAAAATAAGCTTTCGGCAGCATGAACCGAAGTGTGGAGGCATCGACGAACCGCACCGGCGTTAGATTCCAGGCGACCGTCTGCCACTGCACCGTGGTCCGATTCGTAAAGCCGCTCCCACGCAACGTGATTTCGGTGTCGTCTGTTCCAATCGCCACCCGCGCGGGATCCGCTGACGACAGAAGCGGCGCCGCCGCTAACAGAGTCAAAACGACATCCACCGATCCCGCGGCGCCGGATGCCGGGACGATCTGTATGCTGCCCCGGTGTACCCCCGGAGTGAGCCCCGCGAGGTCCAAGGTGACTTGCACTTTCCCGGAAGAGGCCAGCGCGGCAGGAGACACTCGCAGCCATGGCTGATTGGACCGGATGGCGGCTGCCTCGTTCAACTTGTCGATCGCAATCGAGGCTGCGGCGGGTGGCGCCTCACCCTGCACGTGCCGGAAAGCTAGATTGCTCGGGGTCGAAGAGAACGCCGGAACGGGGGGAATTGAGTTATCCGTGATACGACCGAAGATACCGTCCGTGCTGCCGCCGCTTTCCCTTTGGTAAGGTGTTTTTACCGGGAAATCGGATGAACCCGTCGCACCCGTGAAAAAGAGGGCTCCGTCGGGTCCGGCCGCCAAACTGATTCCAAGCTCATTACCGCTTCCACCCAATAATGTTGAGTAGACGAGTGGTTTGCCTCCTGGAGAGAATTTTGCGATGAAGTGATCCCCGTTTTGTATTCCGCCGCCTCGAAAACCCTGCAAAGAGTCCTTCAGCCCAAACGCGGAGTAGCCAGTGCCTCCGACGTAGATGTTGCCTTGCGTATCCAGGGCAATTCCGTGCGCCCACGCGGCTGGAATCAATGTGGAGAATAAGCGCTCCTTCCCATCCGGCCGAAAGACGGTGAGAAAGCTGTTGTTGGTTCCCTCCGCAGGTTCACTGAATATTGGGAACTGCAGCGGGAACACTCCGCCATTGACGTCCCCGGTCACATAGATGTTCCCGCCTCCGTCGCAGCTCACCTTGTAGGCCGAGCCAGTGGAAGTTCCGCCGAAATAGGTTGAGTAGACGACCGCATTTGCGGAGGTGGAAAAGATCGCCATGACGTGGTGGGTCTGGCCGATCCGTTGTGATAGGAAGGGCTGGATTGGCTCCTTCAGCGGAAAGCCGCCATTGGTTGACATCCCGACTCCGACCAGCGTCTGGTCCTTCCGCCAGCATAGTCCGCTGAGTACATCCCCGCCGTCGCCCCCGAGGTATGTGGAAGTTAGCATGCGGCCTTCCGGGCTGATTTTTGAAAGGAACCAATCGTTTCCACCGCCTGCCGACCGTGCCTGTATCGGTGCAACCGTCGGATAGTCGGCGCTCTGCGTTCCGCCGCCAAAGTAGGCGTTCCCAAGGTCGTCCAGGGCCACAGCACTAAGCCCCTCGAGATTCGATCCGCCCATGTAGCTGGAGTAGATCAATGATCTGAGGTCTGGGCTCAGTTTAGCCACGAAGGCGTTGTCCCAAATGGCTTTGAACTCGCTCTGAAACGGGTTCTTTAGGGGGAAATTAGCCGATCGTGTGTTTCCGCCTATAACAACCGAGCCATCGCGATCAACCGCCACGGCATTCCCGCGGTCGAAACTGTTACGCCCGAGAATCGTGTACGCGATCACCCTTCGGCCGTCGGCCGACATTTTCAGAATGATGACCGCCCAGGAGACGATGTTCGGCTGTGAGAACGGGTCGAGCGTCGGCGATTGCGGAGACTGGGTTGTACCAATCAGGATCGGATTTCCGTCCAACGCGAGCGCGATGCCGTTGAAGTAATCTTCTCCGGGCCCGCCCAGGTACGTGGAGAAATCCAGGACAGGGTCCACGCGCAATGAAGCGGCCATGTCATATCCGCCGAAACGGAATCTTACCGAGCCGACATCACTGATTTGATAGGAGGCCTCGACCTCCCGATTCCCCTGAAAGACTCGCGGTCTGTGCTGGTAAAAGGTTTTCCCGCCGGCGCTGATGGCCAAGTTACCGCTCCCATCCACCCGCACTCCGGACACACCTTCGAACTTCAGTTCAATGGCGGACGGATCCGCCCCCGGCTTGACGATGAAGTCGTACTCCACATTCCGCCCGGTGGTGTAGAACACCACGTCGATCCCCGGATAGACCTCGGGAAACCGCACCTGCCCGAAATGCGGCACGCCGGTGAACCACTCGTCTTCGTGTTTGCCGAGAAAGTAGTTGGAGTAGCCGCCCAGCGCCTTTTCACCAACGCCCTTCACGCGGCGGCCACCCACGATCCGCATATGCACGTTCGTCGTCTTAGCCGTGGGGACACCACGCGTTTTCTTAGGGTCAAAGTGGATCTCCGGCGGCAGCGCATAGACGACTTCGTTCGACGTCAGAAACAGCCAGGCCCCCGCCGCGCGCGCCGTCCACTCGGTCCGGCCACCAACTTGCCCATGATTCGGCTCGAACCACACGCTGGCTTCGGGCGCGAGGCGCGTCGACTCCAATCGCACCGCAAGCAGCGGCCCCGCCATCGCCAAAATTAGGAATAAGGAACGCATCGAATATACCTCTTAAAACACCAATCGCATCGCCAACTGTACCGACCTTGGCCCGCCGATCTGATACAGCGGGTTCAACCCGCCATTCACGCCCCCGCGCCCAAGGCTACGCCCAAGCATCCGCGTCGAATAGCCGAACTGCGGACTCAGCAGCGTTCCCGCCGGGTCCGCAAACGCCGGCTGGTTCAGCGCGTTGAACATCTCCGCGCGCACCTGCAGTTTCAGCGACTCCCAGATCTGGAACTCCCGCCGTACCGTCAGGTTCAGCTGCGCCAACCCAAACCCGCGAAGAACATTCCGCCCCAGCGTTCCCTGCCGCCCCGGAAACTCCTGTGGAATCTCAAACGCGTCGTAGTTGAACCGCCGCCCGCCCGGCACATTCGCATCCGCCACCATCAGCGGCTGGCCGGCCACAACGTCGGGCCGCAGGTTATAGATGCCGAAACCCAGATCCCGATAGAAGGTCACATCCACTGGCGTGGCCGTTCGCATGCTCACAACGCCATCCAACCCGAAGCCCTTCAACCAGCCCGGCAACTCCCAACTCCAGGCGGCGGAGAGCGTATGGCGAATATCAAAGTCCGAGGGGCCGCGATCCCGCTGCGGGTCGATCTGAAGGGCGATCAGGTTGGAAGCCGAGTCGTTGGAATTCGTGTCCAGCGACTTACCCCACGTATAAGAGACTAAGCCCTGCACCCCACGCGTCAACCGCTGTTGCACTTGCGCCTGCAGGGAATGGAAATCCGAAAAGGCGCCGTTTCGCAGCAGGTAGGCGTAGGTGATGTCGTCATTGGGATTCACCCAATACTCCTGCCGCAACAGCCGCCGGCCAGCGGCTCCCACATAGCCAAGCGAGGCCACGCGACTGCGCCCCAACGCCCGTTCCACCGTCACGTTCCATTGGTAGGTAACCGGGAGGCGCAGTTGGCGCTCCGCTCCGTAGATGGAGGCGATCGGCGGATCGAGAGAGAACTCCGGCGGCTTGGCCAGCTCGGCCGGCAAAGGAAAGGAAGTCCCTTGCACATAGATGCGCTGGCGGAAGTAGGGGTACCCCGCGGCGGCCTGGCCGATAATCCCCGCGCCCAGATCATGAAACAGGCCCCAGCCCGCGCGAATCGTCGTTTCGCGGCCGGCCGTAGGATCCAGTTGCCACACCGCGCCCACGCGCGGGGCAAAGCTGCGAACGTCCGTCTCATAAAGCGGCGTGCCGGGCGCGGCCGGCCGGATCTGCCGCCGGTCCGTTGGAACGATATACGTGTACAGCGGCCTGGACCCGGTGGGCGCCGGGTTCACCTCCCAGCGGAGCCCGTAGCTCAGCGTAAATCGCGGGTGTAACTTCCACGTGTCCTGCCCAAAGAACGACCAGTTGCGCACATGGACGGTGATGTCTTCCTGCGCGCCGATGGCGGTCTGCGCGGTCTGCCCAAAGACGGCTCCGAACGTGCCGACGAAGGTGAAGAATTGATCGTAGGCGCGCGGATTGTTGCGTGTGGAAAGGACGCGGCTGTCCACGCCGAACTTCCACTGATGCGCGCCCTGGACAAACGAAACGTTATTCACGAGGTTCCACTGGCGCTGGGAATTACTTACGTTCTTCCCCAGGTACCAGCCGCTGTTGATGCCGCCGCTGAGCGTGTAGCCGCCGAAGGCATTGGCAATGTCCACGGTGGCGGGGAAGAACTCCTCGGGCGATAGTGGCCTGGCGCCGCCGAAGTCATCCAACCGGCTAAAGCTCTCGCCTGTGGTGTAGCTGTGATTAAAGCGCAGTTCGTTCGTCAATCGCGGGCTGAGCATCCACGTGGTCCCCAGCGTCAACGTGTCTGTATTGGCTACCGTGGTGGTCGGGTTATTCAGGGAGAGCAGCCGCGCCACCGTGTTCGAAGGCGCATGGTTATAGCGGCCAAATAGAGTGACGCGCGTGCCGAAGAGGTGATCGAGCCGCAAGCTCGACGCATCCAGCGAAGAACTGTCCGTATAGCTGGCCACGAAAGGCGCGAAGCCCAGGCGGCCGTCGGGCCGGTTGGGAAGCGGAAACGCGTCCAGAAACTTCTTCGTGGAGCGGCCCGCGCGCGATCGCGAATCGAGCGTCGGCACATCCGTCGACTGTACCTGCGGCTGCCGCAGCCGCAGCCCTTCGTAGGAGCCGAAGAAGAACGTGCGGTCCTTGCGAATAGGCCCGCCCAGCACGCCGCCAAAGTCATTCTGCCGCAACGCTGGTTTGGGCAGCCGCTCCGCATTGGCAAACCAGTCGTTGGCATCCAGCACGTCGTTGCGGAAGTAGTCGAACAGCACGCCGTGGAGGCGATTCGTTCCGCTTCGTGTCAACATCGTGACCTGCGCGCCCGGCATGCGGCCATACTCAGCCGGGTAGCTCGAGGTTTGGACGCGGAACTCTTCGAGGGCTTCGACGGAGACGAGAGTATTGGTGCCGCCGGTGGCGCCGAGGCCGGGGAGGGAGCCGGAGGAGGACTGGACGAGGGTGAGACCGGCGCTGACGCCGATGTTAGCGCTGACGCCATCGAGGGTGAAGTAGTTGGCGTTGGCGCGCTGGCCGTTGACGGAGAATTGGCCTTGTTCGCCGAAGGTGGCTTTGGTCATCACGACGCCGGGGGTGAGGGCGATTAGCGATTGCAGGCTGCGGCCGTTCATGGGGAGGTTTTCGACGAATTGGCGGTTGATGACGGTGGAGACGGTGGCGTCGACACGGGCGAGGACGGCGCTGCCATCGGAGACGGTGATGGATTCGCCGATGATGGAGATGGGGAGGACGAAATCGACGCGGGCGGATTGGGCGACGTCGAGTTTGATATCGAGGCGGGTGACGGTTTGGAAGCCGGGTTGGCGGGCGGTAACTTTGTAGGTGCCGGGTTTGATGCCGGCGACGGCGTAGAGGCCGGCGGTGTTGGTACGGGTGGCGCGGCGGAGGCCGGTGTCCTGATTGACGATGGTGATTTGAACGCCGGGCATGAGGGCGTCGGAACTGTCGCGGACGAGGCCGGAGACTTGGGCTTGTTGGGCGAAGGCGGCTATCGCTATTAGGAGCAGCGCGGGTTTCATTGGGCTAGCTCGATGACCAGGGATTGGAGTTGGGCGAGGAGGGCGGCGTCGGTTTGGGTGCTTTGGGCTCCGCCGAAGGCGGCGCTAACGGTTTCGTCGAATTGACGGGCGGTGGTGGAGAGGGGTCGTGGGTTTATGGGTTGGCTGGGGGGCTCTGGGAAGACGGTGGCTAGGAGTTGGCGGAGCTGGCGGGCGTGGTTGCGGAGGGTGGTGCGGTGGGCCGTTTGGATGGCGCGGATGGTGGCGGCTTCCCGTGTGGGGAGGGGTTGGGCGGCGAAGCGCTGTTCGAGTTTGTTCCAGGCGTAGGCGCGGGTGGTGATGGCGTCGGCGAGATCGATGACGTGGTTGGCGAAATCTTCGCGGACGTTGAAAAGCAGGGAGCGGGGGGTGACGGTGGTGCCGGCGGCCGGGGAGGAAGAGACGGGCTGGGGTTGGGTGATTTGGAGGCGGACGTGGGGGATGGCGGTGAGGGCTTTTTCGAGATCGGGAGTGAGGGCGAGGGCGGTGATGAGGATTTCGGTGGAGGTGGGGGTGACTTCGATGGGATCGCCGAGATCGGCGGCGGCAAGGTGGAGGGCGTGAAGGACGGCGACTTCGGCGGTGAGGAGGTTGGGCTGTTCGGTTTGGGGCAGGGCGGGGCGAGCGGGGAGTGATTTGACAACGGCGGGGCTTTGTTGCGGCCGGGATGCGGGGCGGGGCGGGAGTGGGGTTGCGGTGGGAGCGGGCGAACGGAAGAGAAATGCAGTGGCCAGGAGGGCGAAGCCGGCGAGTCCGGCGGTGGCGAAACGCCAAACGGGCCAGGGGCGGGGATGCGGGGTGTTGGCAAGGTCGAGGGCTTCCAGGCGGGAATGCAGGTCGGGCCAGGAGCGGGGGGGCGGGGGGAAATGGGGGAGGAGGGCGGATTCGCGGTAGCGGACGAAGGCGTCGATGGCGGCCTGGATTTCGTTGCGCTCTTTGCGGCAGTGCCAACAGGACTCCAAATGGCGATGGAGTGCGCGGGATTGGGCGGCGGAGAGCTCGCCGTCGAGGAGGCTGAGGATTTCCGATTCTTCGGGGTGAATGGGGGTAGCGCTACTCATGGAGGGCCTTTCGGAGGCGTTTGACGGCGCGTTGGAGGAACTCGCCAACGGTGGAGGAGTTGATGCCGAGGATTTGGGCAATTTCGCGGTAGCGAAAGCCCTCGGCGCGGAGGTGAAGACAGGCGCGTTGTTGGGGGGAGAGGTTTTCGACGGCGCGATGGAGCAGGGAGATGCGTTCGCGTTGGAGGGCGATGGATTCGGGGGTAGGTGCCTGGGGCGTGGGGAGTTCGAAGAGTTCGGCGCGGGCGTGGTGGTTTACGGCGAGGTTGTGGGCGACGGCGTAGACCCAGGCGCGGGGATTGGCGATGGACTGGCCATCGCGGAGGGCGACGTAGTATTTGAGAAACGCATCGTTGGTGAACTCCTGGGCTTCGGCGGTGCGGACGCCGAGGGTGAGGAGATAGGAGTAGATTTCCTGGCGGTGTTCGGTGAAGAAGACGGCGACCTGGGCGTGGAGGGGGTGGGTCACGGCGCGTGCCGCCTGCCAAGGGAGCGAGGTTGCGTTTTCCGGGGGAAGGGAGGCCACTGGAGATCCTGATTCACAGTCTGTCATCGGGTAAGACAGGACCGGGCCGGATTTCGCCACAGGGGGGCGCGATTTTTATTGCGGACGGGCTTTTGCAATACAATAACGGCCGGGATGCTACGTTTTGTCGTGTTTTGCGGTGCGGTGGTGCTGGCGGCGGAAATGCCGGGGCCGGTACGGAGTTCGCTAGAGAAGAGCTGTGCCGGGTGCCATACGGGGGCGAAGGCGGCGGGAGGGTTGGATGTGCGGGCGGTGTCCTACGACATGGGGCCGCGGGCGTCGCGGGAGAGGTGGGTGCGGATTTTCGACCGGGTGGAAAAGGGCGAGATGCCGCCCAAGGGGTTCTCCATGGACGGCGGGGCACGGGCTTCGCTGTTGAAAACACTGGGGGCGGCGATCGACGGCGCGGACCTGGCCGAGGTGGCGCGGACGGGCCGGGGGCCAATGCGGCGGCTGAACCGGGATGAATACGAGCAGAACCTGCGGGACCTGCTGCGGCTGCCGGATCTGGATATCCGGGACATGCTGCCGGAGGACCGGGAGGCGTACCACTTCAACAAGGTCTCCGAGACGCTGGACATGTCGCGGGTGCAGTTGGCCGCGTACTTGGATGCGACCGAGGCGGCGCTGCGGCAGGCGATGGCGACGACGGCAGCGGCACCGGCGGTGACGACGTTTCGGACGTCGGGGATCCGGCTGTTCCCAGGGTTACGGAGCACAGGCGGCATTGAGTCGATGTTCTTCATTAAGGGCGATAAAGGGATCAACGTGGAAAGTGAGCGGGCCAAGCCGTTTGGCCCGGAGGTGGAGCAGGATCCGACGGTGGAGATGGGGCTGTTCCGTTCCCCGGGGTGGCCGTATGGGGCGTTTCCACGCGGGTTTGCGGCAAAGCATGCGGGCCACTATAAGGTCCGGTTCCACGCGCGGGCGGTGTTGCAACAGAAGGGTTTTGTACTGACCCCGGCGAAGGACCCGGTGCCGATGACCTTCCGGTCCCGGCGGCCGACCAACCATGACATTGCCGAAGACGTGAAGCCGACGGGCGGGATTATCGAGATCCGTCCGGAGCCGCAGGTATATGAGACCACGGTGCTGCTGAACGCGGGGCAAACGGTGGAGTACGGTTTGCTGGGGCTGCCGGTGCCGCAGGTGGACGCAATTCCGGCGATATCGGGGAGCTACCGGTATCCGCCATTTCCGCCGGGCGGCGCGCCGGGGGTGGCGTTCCGGTGGATTGAGATTGAAGGGCCAATCCCGCCCTCGGCGTGGCCGCCGGCGAGCCACCGGGTGCTGTTTGACGACCTGGGGGTGGGCGCGGCGCCGGCGCAACCGCAGGCGGAGGCGAAGAGGCTATTGCGGCGCTTTATTCAGGCGGCGGCGCGGGGACCGGTGCCGGAGGAGGCGGTGGCCAAGTTCGAACGGCTGGTGCTGGCTAGGCTGGAGAAGAAAGAGCCGTTCGCCGAGGCGATGCTTGCCGGGTATCAGGCGTTTTTGTGTTCGGGATTGTTTCTTTACTTGCCGGAGCCAGGGGATTCGTACGCGATTGCCGAGCGTTTGTCGCATTTCCTGGGGAATACGCGGCCGGACGGGGAGTTGGCGCGGTTAGCACGGGAAGGGCGGCTGCGGAATGCGGCGGTCCTGCGGCAGCAGACGGACCGGCTGATGGCGGGGGAGGGGTTTGACCGGTTCATCCGCAGCTTTACCGATTCGTGGCTGAATTTGAAGCATTTGCGGCGGGACGATCCGGATTTGCGGCTGTATCCGGAGTACCGGCTGGACGAGTATCTGGTGGACTCGATGGAGCGGGAGACGCGGATGTACTTCGCGACGATGGTGCGGGAGAATCTGCCGGTGAGCACACTCGTGAGCTCCGATTTCGTGTTTGTGAATGAGCGGCTGGCGCGGCACTACGGGCTGACGCCGTTTGTGGGTTCGGCGCTGCGGCGGGTGACGGTGGGGAAGGAGAGCCCGCTGGGCGGGCTTCTGACGCAGGGGGCGATTTTGAAGCTGACGGCGAACGGGACGTCGACGTCGCCGGTGTTGCGGGGATCGTGGATTATGGACCGGATCATCGGGGAGCCGCCGCCACCGCCGCCACCGGGGGTGCCGGCCGTGGAGCCGGACATTCGCGGGGCGAAGACGATCCGGGAACAGTTGGCGCTGCATACGAAGTCAGAGAAGTGCGCGTCGTGCCATGCGAAGTTTGATCCGATGGGGTTGGCGCTGGAGAACTTTGATGTATTGGGGAAGTGGCGGACGCGGTACCGGGGCCTGGAGGAAGGGGAGCGGGTGACGGGGATTGCGCATACGGGGCACGACTTCTCCTATACGATCGCCGGCCCGGTGGACCCGAGCGGAACGCTCGCCGACGGGAGGAAGTTCCGGGATGTGCGGGAATTGAAGGCCCTGTTTGCGGCCAATCCGCGGCAACTGGCGCGGAATCTGCTGCGGCAGTTCACGGTGTATGCGACCGGGACGCCGGTGCGGTTTTCCGACCGGGCCGAGATTGAGAAGATATTGGACGCGTGCGCCGGGAGCGGATTCCGGACGCGGGACCTGATGCACGGGTTGGTGCAGAGTAGAATCTTTTTGGGAGGCAATCGTTCATGAAGGCGCCACATATCTCCACAACGGGTTCTCATTTACCGAGGCGGACGTTTCTGCGGGGTGCCGGGGTGACGCTGGCGCTGCCGCTGCTGGAGTGCATGGTGCCCTCGTTTGCGCGGGCGGCGGCCGCACCGCAACCGCCGCGGCGAATGCTGATTCTGGCGAATAACCTGGGCGTGCTGCCGAAGCCGTTCTTTCCGCGGACGGCGGGGCGGGACTATGAACTGTCGCCCTATCTTTCGCTGCTCGCCGATGTGCGGCACGAGTTCACGGTGTTCAGCGGGTTGTCGCATCCGGGCGTTTCCGGCGGGCACAGCACGGACAACTGCTTTCTCACAGCGGCGCGAGGGGCTTTCAAGACGGGATTCCGGAACTCGATCTCACTGGACCAGTTCGCGGCGGAGAAGTTAGGACAAGTTACCCGGTTCCCGACGCTGAATCTGGGGGTGAACATTGATAAGGGCAACCGTAGCCTGTCCTGGACGCGGGACGGGGTGCTGCTGCCGGCCGAAGATAGTGCGCCGAAGTTGTATGAACGGATGTTTGTGCAAGGCGATCCGGAGGCGGTGCAGCGGCAGTTACATAAGCTGGAGAGCCGGGGGAGTATTCTGGACACGCTGCTAGACGAGACCCGGCGGTTTAGCGGGAAACTGGCGCAGGAGGACAAAGCACGGCTGGACCAGTTTGTGACTTCGGTCCGGGAAGTAGAGGAACGGCTGCAGACCGCGCGGGCGTGGGAGATGCGGCCGAAGCCGGCGGCGCCCCAGGCGGCACCTACGGATATTCAGGACAAGAAGCTGTTTTTCGAGAAGTTTGAACTGATGCTGGCGATGGCTCAACTGGCGTTTGAGTCCGATTCGACGCGGATTGTGACGCTGATGGCGGACGCGTTTTTGACGCCGGCGTACCGGTTGAACGGGGAGCGGTCGACCTCGGAGAGTTACCACGGGCTTTCGCACCACGGGCAGGCGGAAGGGAAAGTGAAGCAGTTGGAAGAGACGGACAGGCAGCAGATGCTGATGCTGAAGCGGCTGTATCTGAGCCTGGCTGGGAAGAAAGAGAACGGGGAGCGGTTGCTGGACCGGACGATGGTGCTTTATGGCAGCAATATGGGCGATTCGAACATGCACGATAACACGAATCTGCCGATTGTGCTGGCCGGCGGCGGGTTCCGGCACGGGCAGCATATTGCGTTCCGGCGGGATAACAACACCCCACTGTGCAACCTCTATGTGACGATGTTGCAGAGGATGGGAGTCGAAGCCGGGGCGTTTGCGAGCAGCATGGGGACGCTGAGCGGCCTGGAGGCGTAGCGCTCAGCCGTCCTTGCGTTTCCAGTATTCGAGAGTGGGGCCGGTGTAGACACCCTGGCCGACGATGGCGCGTTTGCGGAGAGCGGCCATTTCCTCTTTGGCGTAGGGCTGGAAGTTCTGGACGGCGCGGATATTGTCCTCCATCTGGCCGACGGTACCGGCGCCGCAGACGGCGACGTGGATGGGGTGGCTGAGGGTGTAGCGAAGGCACTCGGTGGGGCTCAGGGAGCGCAGGAGGAAGGCTTTGCAGAAGACCTTTATAGCCTGGATGGCTATGCCCATTTCGATGGCGACGGGAAGAGGGGATTGTTCGAAGCTCAGATAGGCGTGGTCGGCGGCGTGGATGGGCATGAGGACGGAGTCCCATTTCGAGTAAGCCTTGAGCATCTTTGCGTGAATGGCAGGGTCATAGTGGCCGGTGAAGCCGATGAAGCGGCATTTGCCTGCCTTCTTTGCGGCTTCAAAGGCCTCCATGGCGCCACCGGGGGCGAAGGTTTTTTCGATGTCTTCGTCGGTTTGGAGCGAGTGCATTTGCCAGAGATCGACGTGATCGGTTTTGAGGCGTTGGAGGGAGAGGTGGAGTTCCTTTTCTGCCTCGGCCTTGGAGCGTTTGGTGGACTTGGTGGTGAGGAAGACGTTCTTGCGGACGCCCTGGAGGCCGAGCCCGTAAGCGGTTTCGCTTTTGCCGTCCCAATAGCTGTGGGCGCAGTCAAAGTAAGTGATGCCGAGGTCGTAGACGCGGCGGACGTGGGCGGCGGCGTCGTTAATGGTGGGATGAAGATCCATGCGGGCGCCGCCTTGAGCGAGGATGGTGACCTTGACGCCGGTTTTACCGAACTCCTTGAGCGGGATGTCGCCGCCGGTGGGAAGGCGGGGAGACTGGGAGGAGGCCAGGGGCAGGGCGGAACCGACGAAGATGCGGCGTTTCATGGTGGGTTGGTTGCGAGTATATCCGAACCGGCGGCCCGGTTCCGTCCCTGTTTTTCCGGTGGTAGGATCGGGGTGGACGGGTGGCTCCGATAGAGAGGGAGGCGACCGTGAAGACTCGAATTGGGATGGGCTTGCGAGCGGGGGTGGTGTTGATTGGGCTGGGGCTTATGGTGCGGGGACAGACGCCGGCAAGCGGCACTTTAGTGGTTGTGTTAAAGGATGGCCGGGAGCAGGTGTTTGCGATCAGCGACGTGGCGCGGATTGATTTCCGCGGCGCCGCGAAGGCTCCGACCGGGGGCACGGCCCGCGATTTGCCGACCCTGGGAGGGTCGTGGCGCGGCATTTGGGAGGTCAAAGGGGTGAACCAGGCGGGCTACCGGATCACCCAGAACGGCGACCGGTTGACGTTTATCTCCGCCGATGGAAAGGCGACTTCGACCGGGTTCTTCCGCGATGCCGAGACCGTGGTGGCCGAGCAGTGGGGCAACGTAGGGAAAGTGAAGAACGGGGGCAAGACGATCCAATGGGACAACGGGAGCCATTGGGAGCGGTAGCCCCGCCAGCTTACTTCTGCGGCTTTTCGCGCTTCACGTTCTTGGGAAGCGTGAGTTGGACATCCGCGTCCTTGAGCAGCGGGTTTACCTTCACTTCGAGGTAGGTAGACAGGGTGTAATCGCCGGACGGCTGGAGGAATTTTTGCTGGATGGGATTGCCGTCGTTGAGGGGGATCCAGATCTCGACCAGTTTCAGGTGCTCCTTGACGCTGTCGAGTTTGGGGCGCAGTTCGACACGCGTAGTGGGGCGGCCGTCGATGTTCTCGGTACCGGTGACCACCATGTCGTAGCTCTTGGTGATATCGCGGACGGGGGTGCCGAAGCCGAGGAGCATGAACTGGTCAACGAGGCGACCGTATTGGGAGAGATCGTACTCCTGTACGGTGTTGATCTTGGGAAAGAAGATCTCGTACTTCTTGCGCGACAGGGCGATGGATTTCATGTCGGGCTTTTCCAGTTCCATGCGGACACGCACATCGCCGGGCTTCACGCGCTTGATCATGAAGGTACCGGTTTCGACCGTGGTGTCCTTAATGACGGCGGTGAAGCCGACCTTTTTCACTTTGGCGGTAAGGGCGGCGAACTCGGCGGCCGATTTGTCCATGCGGGCCTGCACCGCGGCCAGCGATTCGGCCGCCGGGGCGGCGGCCGTGGCCGCCAACAGCGCGAGTACTGCGAACGGGAGTTTCATTTCAACCTCTTGGATGTCGCCGCTGCGGACGCGGTTACTTCACCAGTTTGGTGTAGGCCATGAAGCCTTTGATTTCCTTCTCCGTGTCGTAGATGGGAGTAAGGCGGTAAAGCTGGAGTTTCTTGCCGTCCTTGCGCTCCAACATTTGATAGGCCTTCTGGAACCGCTCTCCTTCGGTGGTTTCGATGAGGAGTTTCGGTTCGAGGTAGAAGACCTCCACGCCAGGAGTGTCGTTGGGCAGCAGGACGATGCTCTGCGCTTTGGGCTGGTCCCGGAAGATTTCCCGCGGGGTGAGGAAGATGAACGCCAGGATGACGACGACAATGACATCGTACTGCCACGACGCGCGCGGGAAGTCCCAGAAGATGACACGTTTGAGAGCACTGGTCACAATACAACCATTTTAGCGAACCGTGGCGGAAATAGCGCCGACGCCTTCGACGCGGCCGCCGACGACATCTCCCTTTTTGATGCGGGCGCCTTTGGGGCAACCGGTGGAGATGATGTCGCCAGGGTGAAGGGTCTGGTAGTCGCTGTGGAAGCGGACGAGTTCGAGGGGGCGGGTTTTCATGTTGCGGACAAAGTCGCGGGAGAAGACCTCGCCGTTGCGTTCGGTGATAACCTCGAGTTCGTCGACGTCGGCGATTTCGTCCTTAGTGACGATGACGGGGCCGAAGCTGAAGAAGGTGTCGAAGCTCTTGGAGCGGGTGAGGTAGCGGGGGTTTTTGGAGAGAACGTCGAGGGCGGTGAGGTCGAGCGTGACAGTGTAGCCGAAGATGGCGTCGAGGGCTTCCGTATGGTCCTTCAGATATTGGGCCTTCTTGCCGATGACGACGGCGAGTTCGCCTTCGGCATCGACATCATTGGTGATGTGGGCCGGAGGGAGGATGATCTCGCCGCCGGGCCGCGTCATGCAGGAGGCGGGCTTCATGAAGGAGCCGGGTTCCTCGGGTTGGACGGCATTGATGTCGACGGCGTGGGAATGGTAATTCAATCCGATGCACCAGATCTTGGGAGGGACGGGGTAGGGAAGGAGGGGTAGGACGTCCGTGACGGGGATGGCCGGGAGGGATTCGGCGGCGGCGAGGGGAGCAAGGTCGCCGGATTCGATGATGCCGAGGACCGAGTCCGGGACGTTGGAGCCGGTGTAGAGATTGATGGCCGGGATGGGGACGACGCCATTGGCGGTCAGGACGCCGGCGTGTACTTGATTGTGGAAAGAGTATCGGATCAGTTTCATAAAGTCCTTGTGATGTCGACGAGGTCGCTGAGGACGCCGTAGGCGGTTTGGGCAACGCCAGGTTCGATGGCGATGGTGCCGACGGTGCCCATGAGGTCGGTGTGGAGGAGGAGAAGGTTGGAGGTGCCGCGGACTGTGGCGAGGGGGTCGCACAGGGAGAGACGCTCGGGGCGGACACGCATGCGGATGGCGCCGGAGTCCATCGTTTCGGCCCGGCTTGTGAGGACGTAGACCTGCCCGCTGTCGCGCGCAGCGCGGATGGCGTGCGGGGTAATGGCGCGGATGCCTTCGCGTTCGACATCCTGGGGACGGACGCGGGCGTCCATGAGGACGTTGGCCAGGGCGGCGGCTTTGACGGCGGAATCCCAGCCGTCGACGTCGTAGGAGGGATCGGTTTCGGCGATCCCAAGAGACTGGGCCTCGGCGACGCCGTCCTCAAAACTGCGGCCGTTCTCGACCGCGCGGAGGATAACCTTGGTGGTGCTGTTCAGGGCGCCGGAGAAGCCGTGGATGCGGGTGCCGGGGAGGCAGTTGCGCACCATGTTGAAAACGGGAGCGCCGTCCATGACAGTGGATTCAAACCGGAACTCGACGCCGCGGGAGTGGGCTTCCGCACGGAGGGCGGCGTAGGCGTGGGCTAGGGGGCCTTTGTTGGCGGTGACTACATGCATGCCGCGGGCAAAGGCTTCGCGAATATGGGAAAGGGCCGGTTCGCCAGTTTCCGGCGCGAGGGAGGAGAGTTCAACCAGCACTTCGGCCTTGGCGCGATCGAGGAATTCACCGACGCTGGCAGCGGCGGGCCCGAACTCCAGAGATTCTCCGTAGGCGGTACCGTGGCTGAGCGTGTGGGCACCGGCGATACGAAAAGGAAAGCGGTGGTGGTGCTCCTTGATGAGAGAAACGAAGGCACGGGCCACGCTGCCGTAGCCGATCAGCGCGACCCGCATGGTGTGTTCTCCAGGGGATTAGAAATCGAGCTTCTCCAGCAACGCATTGAGTTCCGATTCTAGCGCAGACTTGCGGGTTCTCTGTTCGGCGCTCTGATCGCGAAGGGTGACGATCTGCTGTTCGCGAGCAGCGAGATCGCGGGCATAGCGCTGGACGACCTCCTGCTGGCCCGAAATGGAGTTGAGGCTGGAGATGTTCTGGCGGAGGCGGTCCTGATCCGTGGAGAGCGACTGAATGCGCTGTTCGGCGGTACGGATGGCGCGGTCGACCTCAGCGATGCTCCGTTTCTGGGCGGCGATGCGTTCCAGTTGCTGCTTGCCGGCGGCCGACATGGTGCGATTGGCGGAGATGGCGGTGATGGCGTCCGGGGTCATGGAAGAGACCGACATGTACTCGTCGTGGAGGTAATCCTCTTTCACGACGAACGATTCGCCGGAGGCGGGTCGAAGGGCGACGGAGAAGCGCTGGTTGGACGAGGTGGTTTCCATCGGCTTCTGGTTGAGCACCTTGTAGCCGGAGCGGAGCGGGTGCTCAATGACGAGCGTTTTGGCGCGGTTGTCGATATTCTTGATGGTATAGGTGGTGGTCTCCTCGACGCCCATTTTGGCGATGACGGAGCCGCGGGTGGCCTTGAACTCGAGATAGCGGCGGTTGCCGGAGTCGATATTGGTGGTGACGCGGGTGCCGAGGTCGACGCCATAGCTGATGAGGCGTTTGTCATTCGTTTTGACGGTTTCGACAAGGGCCTCCCCGGCGTAGGCGTTGTTGTCGAAGACGGTGATGGGCCCGCCATCGAGTGTTTTACCGGTGTTATTCGAGAGTTCGGCGGCCGTGCGGGGATTCTGGCTGGAGCGGTCGGAATAGATGAGGAGTTTGCGGGCATCGATCGGCTGCTGGAGGAAGGGGAGCATCGCCGACTGATTCCGCCGGACGGTGACCGGGGTGGAGAAGGCGTACTCGAAGAGTTCACCGAGTTCGCGGCCTTCCGTCTGGACAGAGATGTTGGAGCCGCGGTCCATCATGGGTTCGGCGGCGGCCATTTCGGCCATGGCGGCACCGCGTCCGAGGGCCATTTTCGCGGCGCGGGGGCCAGCCTGTCCGGGCGCAGGGGCCGGCGGAGGGGGAGGAACGGCGCTCGCGACGGCTCCGGCATAGAGAACGGGGGCCGCGGCCTCTTCGTCGGGGAGATCGGCGAAGGGGCGGGTGATGAATTTGGGATCGTAGAGGCGGCTCTGGAACGAGATGGGTTTACCGGAGACGAGGGAAAGGGAGATGTTGGTCCAATCGTCGTTGGTGGTGTTGTCGATGATGGCCCATCCTTCAAGCAGCGGGGCCGGGGAGTTGCGGAAGATGAGGCGGTAGGAGCTTTTCCAGATCGGTGTCGGGATCAGGTAAGACGCGGCCACTTTGCGGCCTTTGGAATCAGAAGAGTCGATATAGACACTTCGCTGTTCCTTGGTCCGGGCGCCGGCGAGGGCGGAGAGGTAGTCGCGGAGTTGGCGTTGGAGAACAGGGTCGGCGAGCTTGAGGGACGTGATGGAGGCTAGGTCGATTGTCTTGAGTTCGTTGGTGTCTGTGAGGAAGACAATAAGGTCGCGCTGGGGTTGTTGCTCTGTAGCTGCAACGACGCGGCCGCTGACGATAGAGCCAGCGCTTTTCTGGCCGCCAGACTCCATTTCGACGCGCGCGCCCTTGAACTGGTCCAGGAACTGGGAGAGAGGCACTTGGGCACCGACAGAGAACGAATACTCGCCGAGGCGGCGGTCGAGCGGGGTAGAGGAGTCGTAGCGGAGGCCGCTGATCTTGCCGCCGCCGGTTTCATCGATTGTGAGCGACTTAAGAACATCGTTCATTTCGGAGGCCTTAAAGTCGAGGCGGGCCGATTCGCCGGCGGCAAGGTCACCGGAGCGCTCGAAGTAGCCGACGCCGTGCTTGTAGAGCACCACGCGCTTTACGGGAAGTTCGGCGGCCATCAGCGAGGATGCGGCCATAACGGCGGGAACGATTTTCTGGGTCATAGGGTCTCCTTGGAGTGTAGATTCCGCGTCGTGTGAATCCCTTTCACCACTTGCCGGCATATTTCACTCTCCCATCACTTTGATAATGACGCGTTTTTTCCGGCGGCCGTCGAACTCGGCATAATAAACCTGCTGCCATGGTCCCAGATCGAGCTTGCCTTTGGTGACGGGGACGATGACCTGATGGTGAACGAGGAGGCTTTTCAGATGGGCGTCGCCGTTGGTTTCGCCGGTGCGATGGTGGCGGTATTTTGGGTTGAACGGGGCCAGATGTTCCAGCCATTCGTTGATGTCGGAAAGCAGGCCGTCTTCTGCGTCGTTGACCCAGACGCCAGCGGTGATGTGCATGGCGGAGACGAGGATCATGCCCTCGGCGATGGCGGCGGCGGCCAGGGCGGACTCGACCTGCGGGGTTATGTTGATGAACTCGCGGAGTTTGGAGGTGGAAAAGGTGAGGTATTCGGTATGGGATGTCATCGCGGGGCCTGGTATTCGGACGATCGGCGAAGGGCGCTATCTGATAGTCTGGTTAGAGGCTTTGCGCTGCGTCAACTGCCCGAGCCGGGGGCCGGAACAGGGGTAAAGATGCACGAGCTTGCCGCCGATGAATGAGATGGAGGCCGATTGCTGCCGGTAACGAAATATTCCACGATCCTGGTGTCTGTGTTGTCGATTGGTGCTGTGGCAGGTCAAGTGCCGCAAATGTCGTCAATGGGCGGTGGTCTCCCAGCGTATGACGGGCCTGCGATTCTTGGCCGGGGCGGTTCAGGAACGGGAATGCGTGGGACAGAAGTTTTGCCGATTCGATTTCAGGCGTCTGTAAATGGGACCTACGATTCGAGTTTGCTGGGGTTCGGTGTTGACGAAAACGGGAATTTCCGATCGAGCGCGAGCGCCGGAATCAACGCCAATTTGAGCGTTTCGGGGCGGCATCTGTGGCGACGGAGTTTCCTCGGGGTTGACTACAGCGGTGACTATAGCCACTACACGAGGAATTCGTTTTACGACGGGACCAATCATCAAATGGCTTTGGCGATGGGGACGCAACTGGGAAGCCGATGGCAACTGATCAATCAATTGGTTGGGGGGACGTCGAACCGGTACGTTGGCAACGGCGCGGTGTTTCAGAGCTCGGAACTGGAGTTTCTTCAGGTGCCGACCGGTGAACTTTTCGACAGCAGAATGTTCTTCCTGGGGAATACGACCAGTGCGACCTACATGTTGAATCGCCGGGAGTCGTTCCGGTTCTCCGGGACGGGAATGACCGTGCGGCGCAGGGCCCGCGGATTGGTGGATATGCAGTCTTACGGGGCATCGGGGGACTGGGTTCGGCGCGTCAACCGGCGGGTGAGTTTGGGTGTCAGTTACGCATTTTCACATTACGACTATTCAAAGGTATTCGGGGAGTCCGACATACACACCTTGGGCCTGCACTTGAGCCGCACGATTGGGAGGGATTGGACGCTTTCGGCTGGGCTGAGCGGGGCGCGGCAGCAGACCGTAGGTGTTCGCACTGTGGCGCTAGACCCGGTACTCGTGGCGATTTTGGGCCGGGCGTCGGGTGCGGAGGTGTTTGAGAGCGACAATCTGATATACGGGTATTCGGGGAGAGTCAACCGGAAGATTCGACGATCCTCGCTGTATTTTGGCGCTGAGCGCGGTATCAATCCGGGCAATGGATATTTCTTGACGTCCATTACCCACTCGGTGAATGGCGGGGCCAATCACACGTTAAACCGGTCCACTTCTTTATTGTTCAACGTAGGGTACGCGAAGATGACCAGCCTGGGATTTGCGTCGGGACGGTTTGCGGGATACAACGTTAGCGGGGGGGTTAATCAGCGGTTGACCGATAGCATTGGGATGAACGTGACGTACGAATGGCGGAAGTTCGACTTGGCGGCGACGACCTTGCGACGCGCCGGTTACCGGCTGACGATCGGGCTCTCGTACCATCCGCAGCGGGGCTTGTCCAACCTTTTCTAAGGGAAGCAGGCTGGGATGGAAGCGCTGCGAATCCTGTTAGTGGAAGACGAGAAGGCACTGCTCGTTCTGCTGAAGCGATACCTGGAGCGGAATGGGCATTCGGTGATCGCATGCGGATCGGCGGAAGAGGCGACGGCGGCGGTCGCGAGCGGGGAGTGGACGCCGCAGGTGTTGGTCGCAGATGAGACTCTGCCCGGGGAGGCGGGATCGTCGCTTGCGTCCGGGATGCTCGGTGCGTCCAGAGAGTTGGTGTGCGTTTTGTGCAGCGGGTATTCGTTGTCGATTGATGTGCTGCCGGAGGGGGTTCGATCGCGGGTGGGAATTCTGGCAAAGCCATACCTTCCGCAGATGCTGGAGGCGGCGATCGAAGAGGTGCTCAAGAAGCAGAGGGCGTTATAGGGGGGCGGTGAAGTTGGGACGGGACCGGAATCTCGCGCGGGCGGCCCGGTGGGGCATGACTCGTTCGGTCGCGGTGTCCAGATCCATCCATTTCACGAGGAGATGGCCCGCGGCAGACTTTTCGCGAATACCGGGCCGGGCGAGGAACTCCTCAAAGCGGGCCTCGCGTTCGGCGATGGCCTGGACGAGTTTGGGATAGCGGAGGCGTTTCTCGGGATCTTTCGCGGCTTTTTCAGCGGCGCAGTCGGTGTGGGTGGTAAAGACGACGACTTCGACGCCATTATCGACGGCCAGTTCGAGCATCTCCTCTTCCTTTTCGGAAAGAACGGACCCGGCGAGGCGGAGGATGTAATAATAGCGGCGGGTGTCGCCGGCGATCTCGTTGGTGTCAAGGCGGGAGTCCATGCAGGTGACCATGGCGACGACCGGATGGCGGGAGGTGCGGGGCCACTGCTGGCGGACTTGCGCCGCCATATGATTCTGTCGAAGGAACTGTTCCCAAACCTGGGGAGGGGCGAGGTGGTCATGGGCGAAGTCGAAGTTCGCCACGGGGTCCTGGAGGCGATATCCCAAATTGACCATCGCTCCCCCTACGACGAACTGCGCCTGCTCGCCGACGAAGAGCCATACGCCAACGGCGGCGAGCGCCAGAACGCCCAATGCAATACTGAAACGCTTCATTCGAGTCCTCCCGCGGCGGGATGCGCCGAAACTTGGAACGGAACTGGCTTTCGCCAGCAAGAGCCCGCATCTATCGCTGCGTGTCCACGGCGACTGAGAATCCAAAGCCACCTGCAAGGAACGCCGTAGAGCGCCGTAGGCGAGTAACCAGGCGCATTTAGTTGGTTTGATAGCCAAAGTCGGTTAGGATCTTTGGCGCCTTTTCGTCTGTTGCCAGCAACTCGTGGCAGCCGCTGCAGTCTTGTCCGATTACTTTTCCGCCTTTTGATTTGTGCTCTTCGTCGTGGCACCGGAAGCATCCTGGCGCGTCGGTATGTCCGATGTTATTGGAGTAGGTGCCCCATGTGACGCGCATGTCCGGGAAGATATTGCGCTGGTAGATGGACTGTAGGCTGGCGGCCGACGTCTCCACCGAGGCCTTCTCTTTTGCGAAAAGCTCCGGATACTTCGTTCGGTAGTATTCGACGAACGCGGAGGAAACCTGCTGCTCCTCTCCCGCTTTTCGTTCTTTCTTGAGAATCTCGACAGCGACCTTCTTGGCGAATGGCAATGCCGGGTTCATGCGACCGTCGGCAAGGGCGCGATCGACGCCAGACTCGGGCATGTCGTAGGTGTGGGTCGGACGATTGTGGCAATCGATGCAGTCCATCTCCCGGAGTTCGAGCTTTTCAACCTCTTCGGGCTTCGCGCCCGGGGCCAAGTAGACGGTACTTTCGCCATCCTTTTTTACGCGTTCCACCCAGGGGATGGTCTGCCGCTTACCATCGGCGGGGCGGTAACGTATGATTACGCCTTCCTCGAGGTGCGCACCGTGAATGCCGCGTTTTAGGTGGCCCCCCCCAATCCGCATCAGGAGCACGCTCTTGGTGACGGAATTCGGCTCATCATCGGCGTACTTGGAGATGACGCGAATCCGGTCGCTGGCGAACTTCTGAGGCCAGTGGCAGCCCTCGCAGGTATCCCGCGCCGGGCGCAGATCGTGGACGGGCGCCGGAGTGGGACGGGAGTAGGAGTTGAATAACACCTTAAAAACCTGGCGGATTCCGGAGATCTTCGCCTTCACCTCCCATGCGGCGCCGGGGCCGATGTGGCACTGGACACAGTCGACGCGGGAGTGCGGTGAGTTCTGGTAGGAGGCATATTCCGGCGCCATCACCTGATGGCAGGCGGTGCCGCAGAACTGAGTGCTGTCCATAAAGTGAACGGCTCGATAGGTCAACTGGCTGAATATGATGATGTTGATAACCGTCGCCACTCCAATGAACGCCACGAGTTGGCGGAGCATGGGATGTCCCCAGGAGCGCTCGGAAGGCTCCAGGAACCGCGGCCCGCCGCGTTTTCGGTCGATGTAAAGCCCAACGGGAATCAGAACGAGTCCAAAGACAAAGATGCCGGGTAGGACGACGAAACTCAGAATACCCAGATAAGGGTGGGACACGCTGCCTGAGAACATGGAAGGCAGGAGGAATATGAAGAACACTGTCACTGCGGTGACGATGAAGACGCCGGCGCGGCTGATCCAGTTCCGCGACAACCGGATCAGCGGCGACAGGAGTGCGTCAAATCTACTTCCTGGGGTCTCTTGGCTCATCAGCGGCTTGCTCCGTTTCTGAATGGGGTTTATGGGGATGGCGGCGAACGCTTCGCCCGGTCAGCCAGGCGGTATCCATAGGATATACGTCTGGGTCGAAAATGACGCCGTACAGGTGCCATACGGCAATGGCCAAGGTGGCCAGAATGGCTTCGTAGAGGTGGACGGTGACCATGAAGTCGAGCCAGACTTTGGGTAACCAGGCGAGCATCCAGTTGTTCGCCCAGAGTAGCGCTCCGGTAACGGCCATTAGACCGGTGCCCCAGACTACGGCCCAGTATTCCGCCTTCTCGATATAGCTATGCGGCGATAGAGTTGGCCGGGTAGAGGTGAGGCCAAGGTTGTAGCAGAACATCCTGCCGGCTTCTCCCAGATCGCGCCACCTGGGGAGAAGTGTCAGCCAATGCTGGCGCAGTTGGCGGTTGGTGGCCAGCAGGAAGACGTGAAGAATGGACACCAGGATCATCACGACCCCGGCTGCCCGATGGATGACACCACGAACCGGGAAGAACTCTTCCATGGCGACGAGGGGCTTGGCCCAGATCTGGTCCGGATACTTGAGGGCGAAGCCCGTCCATACAAGAACCAGGAAAGAGACCGCGAGAAGAGCATGCTGTACCCTCTCCCAGGGGTACATGCGAAGTTCTCCTGCCTGGCCGGGTGTCGCCAAGGCGGCTTCGCCCGCGGGACGTAACCGCATGGCGCGGAACTTGCGAACCCAGTCGCCGCCATTGTGAAGCAGCATCAGGCCGATCGTGAGGGGGATGATAAACAGATAGAAGACGCGCGGGTACTTGATCTGCCAGGCCTCCGTGCCGCCCTCGGCGACATGGATGGGACTGATGGCGAACCGGGTTCCGGCGCCGGGGTGGCAGTTGCCGCAGGTCTGGGCCAGGTTTTTGGTATGGACGGTGGACTTGGGATCACTGGACGGGAGAATCTTGTGGAATCCGTGACAGGAGGCGCAGTTGGCGACGGTCTGGGCCCCTGTGCGGGCGGCAAGGCCGTGGAACGAGGATCCGAAGGTGGTGATACGGTCCGAGGGGAGTCCAAAGCGGCGGGTGAGCCGGAGGTCGCCGTGGCAACGCCCGCAGGTATCGCTCACCGCGGCCGGGCCGACGGACGAGCCTTTGGTCTTGGGGCGGAGGATGGAGTGTTCGCCGTGACAGTCGGTACAGACGGGAGCGTCGGTAATACCGCTGGCCAGCGCCTTGCCATGGACGCTTCCCCGATACTCTGCCAGAACTTCCGCGTGACAGGTGCCGCAGTTCTCGGGTACCGCCTTATGGAATGCGGCATCTTTCGTCCGGCCGGTGGAGTGGGCGGCATTATGGCAGGCGACGCAATCGGGAGCCGCGGCGTTGCCAGCGGCAATCTGTTCGCCGTGGACCGATCGGCTATGTTCCCCGGCCTGCGTCGCATGGCAGGTGGCGCACCCCGGCTTGGGAAGTCCTTCGGCATGGGGGTAGTCGGCGTGTTTGGTGTGGCACTGCGCGCATTTCACGGCGGCATGCGCCGAAGCCGCGACCGTCTTTTGCTGGTCTTCGTGGCAACTCAGGCAATCGACCGGGGCTGTTTGCCCGTTCACCGCGATCATCCCGAGCAGGCACGCCAAGCCGGCCCATCTCGCTGCCTTTATCGGTGCGGCGATCCGGTGTCCGGACACCCAACGGCTACGGACACTCTGGACATAGACTGCGAAAAACACACCGATCGGGACTCCCATATTGGCCCTCCCTCACTGGACCTGAATCGTGTTCCTGCCCGGTTTCGAGAACTGCCCGATTCATGCGCCTCCGGTGACACTTCAGCTTGGGCCGAAATTGTCGGCCTCCGGGCACGGCAGTTAAGAACGCAGACGCGAGCGGAATTTCCTCGCAGCGGACAGGCGACCATACGAGCCCCGCAGTTGGCTACGAGGCCCGTACGACACTTGCAACTAGACGTTTCCTACTTCTTGCACTTGCCGAGATCTTTATCTTTCTTGTAGCAGGTCCCGACGGCATTCAAGTCGTGCGACTCTTTGGTGTTCTTGACGTTGACGTGGCAGGTCTTGCAGGACGTCTTTTCTTTCTTTGCCAATTCGATGGTGCCGGTGGCGGGGATGGTGGTCGCCAGGAACCCAACGGACACTACGGCAATGGGGAGTATATAACGCATCAGTTTCATGGACCCTCCTCGGGGTTGCTCTTTTGTTTGATTTGAAACTACGACAGTAGGTTATTTGAGTAGCCGGATACCCGCCAGGAATTGATGGGTCCGGAAGAGTTCGACACGATAGAAAGGCTGCGAGAACGAGAACCAGCGGTACTCTGCCAGCAAATGAACCCGTTTGTGAACAGGTATCGTCAGTCTAACTTGGGGTTGATGAAAGTGCGACGGGCGGCTACCCGACGACTGGTACGAAGCGCCGCCGGCGCTCAAAGTGGTTTCTTTGGGCAGGCGGACATCCACGAATGCCGAAATGGTGTGCCCATTGTCGACGAACTGGGATATTTCACGCGTGAGGAGTTGCGGGACCGTGTAGTCAATGACGGAGCGCATACTCGACCGGGCATACTCGCCAATCAGTTTGACCCGTTTTCCGCCGCGCGGAAGCCATTGAATGGCGGCCGCCGCCTGGCGCTGCTTCAAGTCGAACTGGCCGAGATTGGGTGGGTTCTGATTGTCGAGGGAGGTGAAGTTGATTTGAAGATTCAAGTTGGCGGTCACGTCATATTTGGCGCGAACACGGAACTTTTCAAAGTCACCGAGACCGGTCCGGAAGAGGATCTCGCTGGAACGGCCGGCTTCCAGGTCGCCATAGAGGGTGAAGCGGGGACGGAGACGGAGGATGCCGCCGCCGGTCCAGGTATGGCGCTTGAGCTGGCCTGTACTGAACCCGCTCAAGGAGAACAAGGCCCCGCGCGACGAACCATCGCCCCATGTATAGCGATGGCCGCCGCGCAGGGTAAGCCAGCGGGAGGCCTCGACCATGACATCGAGTTGTTGCTGGCTTTGATTCCAAACCAACCTGTCGTAGGTGGATGCGTTATGGAAACGGTCGGTAAACAGGCTTTCCATAATCCGGACGCGTTGGTGGGGCCGCACTTCGGCCGTCACGTTACCGGAGGAGTGCGGTTGACGTGAGGCGGCGGCCCACCGTAGCGACTGCTGATCGGCAAACAGCAGGGTGTCAAGATCGGTGAATAGCCCTTTGTTGAGCTGGTTGTAGACGATATCGGTTTTGGGCTGGCTGTAGAGGAAGCTCCCGGAAAGATCGAGCCAGGACGCGGCCTGCCATCCTCCGAGGGCCTTGCTATAGATACTGCTTCCGTTCACGGCGTAGGACTGCAGAAGTTCGCCGAGGAAGAGTTGCCGGCCGAGGAATGGGGTGAGGCGATTACCGGTATTGCGGTTTGCGGTGGAAAGGGTTTGGCCATCATCGAAGACCAAGCCGCCCTGTTCGAGCGTCAGGTGCCCTTTCTTAATGGTCCATTCCACGCCACCCCGGAAGTTGTGGGTGCGGTCGTCGAGCAGATTAGCCACCGGGTACTCATTGCCGTCCGTGACGAAGGTGGAGACGCCCCGGCCGTCGCCGGAATCGCGGGTGTAGCCGAAGTAAGGCGAGAAATTCTTTCCGGGCCGAAGGCTGAGTGAAAGGTCCGTATAGCGGCGCCGCATGTCGAACGAGTGCTGGTTGAGGAAAATGCCGCGGTCGAGAAGGGGATTGGCGAAGGTCGGCATCGCACTGAAATAGGCGGTGTCGCGGTGATCCAGGCGTAACCGGTAAAGGTCGCGACGGCTGGCGTCGAGACGGAACCAGGCGGCGGGATCGCCGCCCCAGCCGGAAGCGCTCAGGTCAAGGCGGTCCCAGGCTTTATGCGGGGCTTCGAGGAGGGTGTATTGAAAGCCCAGTACGCGGGGGCCTTCGCCGAGGTTAACGATAGAACGGTAGGTGTCGAGAGAGCCGGTAACGTTGGAGTTCCAGCGGTAGCCAAGATCCACATGGCCTCCGGTCACCGGCTCTTCCTTTGTCGGTTCGGGTGCGGGAGCCGTCTCCGGCTCCTTTTTCGAAGTTTCCTTAGCTTCCTCAGTCTTCGGCGGATCGGCCTTAGGAGCATCCGGTTTGGGAGCATCCTGGGCGAAGGCGGCGAGGGCGAGAAGGCCGGGCGCGAACAGTACGAATCGGAGTTTCATCGCAGTAACCCCCTGCTGACGTGTGAACCGTGGATTTTGACGTGGCAAGTGGTACAGTTGCGAATCCTTGGATCACGCAGATTGTGGAACGCCGGCGGGGTGCTGGCGCCCACGCTTGGGCTGCTGCTGGTGTTGCTGTGGCACTCCAGGCACTGCAGGTGCACCTGGGCTCTGTTGAGGAGCCTGGGATTGGCCGAACCGTGCGGCTCATGGCAGGCGTTGCAACCTTCCTGGCGAACCGGTGCGTGTTCGAAGACAAACGGGCCGCGCAGGTTGCCATGGCACTTGATGCAGCCTGGCTCGTTGGCGCTGGTGGCGGTCTGGTGGCCGGCGAGAGTACGACCGTGAGGGTTGTGGCAATCGGCGCAACGGATGGCGCCGTTGGCGAGTCCATGCTTATAGGGGCGGAGGAACTCGGCGACGGTGCTCGTGTGGCACTGGCCGCAGTCGTTGGGCTTTTTGGCCGACGTGTGAACTGAGTGACAGTTCGTACACGTGACTTCGCTGCGCGCATGTCCGCCCCGAATCCGTCCGGCGTGCGTGGACTGATTCTGATGGCAGCTCAGGCAGATCTTATCGGCGTTGAGCCCGGTGAGTTTGGCGGGATTCTTTACATCCTTCGGATCGACGCTTTCGGTGTGGGCCTTGGCGCCGGCGTGGCAGGCGTCACAGGAGGTCTTCACATTAGCGTGTCTGCCTTTGGCGAACGTCCCGACGAGTTCATCGTGACAGCCGGCGCAGGAATCCGGAGCTTTGTATTCATCCTCCTTCTTCTCCTGGCTGAGGAGGGCCATGGGGAGAGCCACCAGAAGAAGAAGGAGGTGACAACGCTTACGGGTGTCTCTAGCGAGCATGTACCCGGTCCACGCTGAATTCGGAATTAGGCCCATGGCATACCGAGCAACTCTCCCCAATCGCTCCGGTATTGCTCTGGGCGTGCGCGACCGCCGATGCCGAGGCATGACAACTGGTGCACGCGTTGGTCTCCGGCTTGCGCTCCGTTAGCGGTCCAGCCGGTTCTTTAATGTCGCGCAGTTCAGCCGTAATCGGCAGTTGCTGCGAGTTGTTGATATGGCAGCCGTTACAGTTGGACCGGATGCCGGGATAGCCGACATGGGCCCAGGTGTCGCTGCCTAGCTTGTAGGGCACGCCTAACTCCTTACCGGTATGAATGCGATGAATCATGGCCGTAAACTGGGCTGTCTGGCGTGTTGTCCCATCGACCAGATCGGCCGTATGGCACATCACGCACTGGTCCACGGTGTTTTGCGTTCCGTGGAAAGTCAATCGGACGTGGCAGGCGTTACACTTTGCGGTGTCCACCACCTGCCTTCTTGCGGCGACACGGGACCCATCCACTGAGAAGGACGCCTGGACGTTGGTGGCGATGTCGTCGGCCTGCCGCTGCTTTTCGGTTCCAGCCATCAGCTGGAGCCGTTTGCGGGCCGTCATCGAGATGCGGTAGGTGCCGCGGGCTTCGGCCGGTATCGCGTTCGGGAAGGTAATCCGGTAGGATCCGTCGCCGACTGCCGTTGCTGTTCGCGCGTCGGTACTGGTTTGGCTGCTATAGTCGGCTGCCGGGCCGGACAGGTACATCACCAGCCGGTCGAGGGTATTGAGCGGGATGGCTGCTCCATCGCGGTCCTTTACGGTGAAGGTGACGACCGGCCGTTTTCCGGCGGTGCCGTCATCGACGCGGACGATCTGGAGAACCACGCCAGTCAGTGTTCCGGAGAAGCTCGGCCGCACATGCGCCCCGGCGATGGAGGCATCGTATTCGCTGTCACCTTGCGGAATGTGGCAGGTGGCGCAGTTGCGGTCATCGGCCTGGGCCAGATTACGGTGTCCGGCGCCGTTAGCGAAGTTGACGTCGTCGTGGCAGGACCCGCAGGCGGCGCGAGTGGGCCTGGTTAAATGGGCCATGACCTGTACGGGGCGCTTCTTCTCATCGGGGTCAACCTTATGACAGGCCGCGCAGTTGGCTGTACCGCCGTTGCCGGAGAACCGGATCGCACTATAGTCGACCAAGCCGGCAAACCCGTTCAACTGGTACTTCCCGCCCGCCCTGACGGAGGGCAGGTCGGCGCCGGTGTGAATCTTGTGCACCATCACGGCCATGTCGAGCGTGTTTCCCGTCACCGGGTCGCTGGTCTGCGGCTGATGGCAAAGAACACACATATCCACGCCGCGGCGGCTGCCGCCGTGGAAATTGATGTCTTCGTGGCAACCGTTGCAGGTCTCGCTGCGAATGATGTCATGCGTCTGGGTGACTGCTCCGCCGGCCGGCACGAAGTTGTACACATGGCTGGCGTAATTGGTGCCCAGTTCAAACTCGGTGAGGTTCCGGCTGGCGTAGACTCCGATGGAGTGTGTCGCCGTTCGGTCAAATCCAGCGGGTGCCTGCGTGCGGAACGAGTATTTATAAAGACCATCTTCCAGCTTGGTGAAAGTTCCGCCTGTATCGGCTGCCGCTTGGGTTGCCTGTCTTCCGGTCCCGGCCGCCACCCGCACCCGCGTCGTATAGGACGTGTATCGGTTCTGGTTCTTCGGAAGAACTGCGGCAACCAGGCTCAACGAGATCGCACCGGGCGTCAAGTTCCCATCGCGGTCCAGTGCCAGCCCGCGCGGGTCCGTTACCCGAATATCTGCAGTGATTGTGCCATCCGCGGCGATTGCGGCGGATGTGACTCGCACGACCAAGCCGGGCCGCACGAATGAAAGTGTCTTCTCATCGGCGAAAAAAGCCTTCTCAGATTGGCGGAAGAAACCCTGTTTCTCCGCCGCCCACCCCAGTAAGAAGGTTAACCCGACCCCAATTGCACCGATTCTCCTCATGGTGCACACTCCTCTCTTACACCTACAGTCTAGCTCCAATAACCAAAAAATAGGAGCTAGTAATCGCACCCGATTTATGGCAAAGTTGAAAGTGTAGGTTGTTGAAAGTAGGGCGGTTTTAGTCCAGTAGGACGAAATAAGTCGGACATTGGCGCCGTGCCATTGGTACCTGACGGCGACGCCTTCGGCATCTGTTTTCCATTGCGGACGGCGCGGTCCCCAACGGTGTCAGCTACGCCAAGCGCGTCTGTAAGTACTCAACAACCGGGGCTGCCGGGACGCCACCTTTCTGGGCGTGAACCAGGAGCGGGATCTTGTGCGGACCAAGGGAGCGTTCGATGCCGGGAAACGCCTCGACCAGCGCCTTCACGACGGATAGTTGTCCGAGCATGGCGGCGGAGAAGATATCGGTGCGGGCTCCCTGGGAAATCAGGTAGAGCGCGATTTCGCGATTGCCCATGTGCGCCGCCCCGCCGAGCGCGGTTTCAAAGTCGCCGCCGCCCCAGTCCCAGGTGGCGTTGAGAAGGGCTGGTGTGGCCGTGAGCAGTTCCCGGGTTCGTTCGAGATTGGCGTGGGCGGCGCCAACGAACTCCTTTACCAGCGCCAGATCGAGCGGGGGTCCCTTTTCAATCTTCTTCTTCTGCTGGGCTAGGACCAGCGCGGCCGGAGCCGCAAAAAGGGTACAGCGTCGGGTGAGCATGAGCCATTAGACGCGCGAAAACAAAAAAAGCCCCGGCCAAATGATGGCCGGGGCTGGCAGATTCGCGGGTCTATCGCTCGACACGCAAATTGTTGGTCACTGAGAAAACTCCGGAGACGCCGTTGGCCTGGAGGAAGGCGATGTTGCGGGCGCCGGCATCGTTGACGACACCTTCCAGGGTTACGTTGCCGTTCTTGACGATGATGCGGATGGATGGGTTGGCACCGAGGGCATAGCGGTTGAGGGCAGGCTGCCCATAAACGGCGCGGGCGACGGCGACGCGCACCCGGTCATCGAACGGCGAAAGCGGAAGTACCTCGATGTGGTTGGCGACCTCGGTGACTCCTTCCAGGCGGGCGACACGATTAGCCGCCTCCGTCTTGAGCGTGGGCCGGATTACCTGACCATAGATGTGGACCGTCCCGTTGTCGATCCGGTACGACAAGTTGTCAAAGATCGTGAGGAAGGGCATGGTGAGTAGTTCCTTTCGGACGGACCGGACCATGCGCTCCTCGGGTGTCTGGGGGGTGGGAACGGCTGCCGGAAGCAGTGTTGCTCCCGCCACCAAAAGGGCCATCGTGATTCGCTTGATTGAGTTGTTCATAACTGCCTCCTGCCCTTAAGACGCGGAAACAGAGGCGATTGGATGCGCCGGAAAAGTGGGCTTTACAAAACTTTGACAATAGTCGGACAAGTCGCTTCAGGAGGCTGCGGCGGACGATTGTGGTGCCGTGGCCGACTCCACGGCCAGGCGGGCCGGGGGCACCGCGTCGAGTGACTCTGCTTCCTGGGGAGGCGGTTGGCCGGCGACGCCGTTGACTCCGCCGCTGGTAATCGGCGAAGCCTGCACGCCGCCCGCATCGGGTTCCTGAGATGCAGGCAAAGCTGCAATGGCGGGTGGCTCCGCCATTGCGGTGACCTGGACAGGTGGGACTGCTGGTGTGGGTTCGTTCCCGGCTGGTGGCGCGGCCACAGCGGCCGGTTCGGGAACGGGCGTAGCCTGCACAACCGCGGGCGGAGCCGGTTTCGCCGGAGCAGCGGGAGTGGGTTCGTTCGCGGCGGGAACCGGGGCGGGAGCGAGTGGCTCTGGTACGGGCGCAGCCTGGGCAGCCACAGCCGGCGCGGACTTAGCGGCAACGGCGGGAGTGGGTTCGTTCGCGGTGGGAACCGGGGCGGGAGCGGGTGGCTCTGGTACGGGTGCAGCCTGGGCAGCCACAGCCGGCACGGACTTAACCGCAGCAGCGGGAGTGGGTTCGTTCGCAGCGGGAGAAGTCGCAGTCGTTGTGACCGGCTCGACGGGCTGGGCTAGCGGTTTGGTTGCCGCTAAGCCTGGCACTCCGTTTCCGTTGGCGATCCGCGGCTGCGACACGGGTACGGCCGGGCCGGCGGCGCCGTTCGCCTTTGCCGGTCCCGCAGGGGGCGTTGCGGCGGCGACTCTGTCAGGTTGGACCACCATCCTCGCATGCGGGCGGACTGGTTCGGCCCCGGTCGTCTTGGCTACGTTGACCGATGCACGGCTCGGCTCTTCCTGCTTACCTCCCGTTCCGGCCAACGGAACCGAGAGTGCCGGAACTTCCGGTATCCGGGCGGCGGGTGTCGCCACGGCGACAGCGGCCGAAGGATGACGTACCCCCTCATGCGCGGCCGCTACCCGCAAGGGTAAAACGGACGAATGCGCAGGCGCCGCCACTTCCACCGCCGGCGCTGAGAGCACGGATGCCGCGCTGGACTCCGACTCGGCCGCCTCGGCGAGCAGATGGAGCGACCGCGGTGTCGAATCGACCGGGATCGGGGAAACAATCTCGTCGCCTGTCGATGCGCCCAGTTCCCGCAGCCGTCGCGCCGCCGGAATCACACTGGTTTCAAAACTGCCGACCGTGCGGTTGAATGCTGCTGTTGTCCGGCTCAACCCGCGCTGTACTTCCATAAAGTTTTCCGATAGCGCACGCAAGCGGTCATAGAGCGCCTTGCCGAGATCGCGGACCTCCCGGGCGTTGGACGAAACCATCTCCTGCTTCCAGCCCCAGGCCACGGCGCGCAACAGCGCGATCAGCGTGGTGGGGGTGGCGAGAATGACACGCCGTTCCACTCCAAATTCGAGCAACTCCGGATCGTGTTCGAGCGCCGCGCTGAAGAACGCCTCACCCGGCAGGAACGCCACCACGAACTCCGGACTCTGCGGGAACTGATCCCAATACTCCTTGGCGCTCAACTGTGTCACCAGTGCCCGGATCTGCGCCGCGTGTTGCCGCCGCTTCTCGGTGCGCACCGCCTCATCGGCCACCTCGCACGATTCCAGGTACGCGGCCAGCGACACCTTCGAATCCACCACAATCTGACGCCGGTTGGGCAACTGGACGATCAGGTCCGGCCGCGCCGCATCCTCCACGCCCCGGTTGCGCGTTTCCAGGAAATCGCAGTGTTCGATCATTCCGGCCAGTTCCACCACCCGGCGCAACTGAATTTCGCCCCAGCGCCCGCGCGAGGCCGGTGTACGCAGCGCCGTTGCCAGGTGTGCCGTCTCGGTCTGCAGGCTCGCCTGGGCCCGCATCATGTTCTCCACCTGCTGCTGCAGCCCGGCAAATGCTGCCACGCGCTCCCGTTCCAACTCATTGATCCGGGCATCCACGCGGTCAAGCGAGCTCTTTAGCGGCTCGACGAATTCGCCCAGCATCGCCTCGCGCTGCCCGGCGTCGCCGCGTGAGGATTCCTTCAGGTTTGAAAGCGTTTCGCCCGCCCGGTCGAGGAACGTCTTGTGTTCGTCCGAGGACCGCTTCATCTCGTCCAGCCGCGTCGAGAGTGCGGAAACATTGGCGTGCAGGGATAGTAGTTCCTTCTGCTGTTCATTCACCTTCCGCCCGCGCGCCTCCAGTTCTTCCTCATACTTGGGCAGCAGCGCCAATCGCGCCTCGGCTACGTTCCGGCGGTCGGATTCATCCCGCAGCAGCCCTTCCAGTCGCGTCACCGCCTGGCCGTTGGACTCGGCTCGCTGGCGCGCTTCCTCAAACTGCTGGTCGCGTCCGATCAGGCGCTCCTTCAGCGCCGACACCTCCGCCGCCGACTCATTCTGCCCCTTTTCGTAGGCCACCTGCGCCCGCAGGCGCATGGCAATATATCCGGCGGCGCAGCCGACCCAGAACGCGGCGAAGAGAATGAGTGCGAGCCCAAATTGTTCCATAAATGTCCGATTGACCTGATTATGCGAGACCTTCGTCAAACGCAGAATCGGGGATTCACGGCGTTCGTTCCCTCATTCCCACTGACCGATTCTCTAAGGTGCACCTTAGCACCGGCGTTCCATGCCGCTCCGCGCATGGGCGATTTGTCGCTATCATGCGGTACATATGTCCCGGCTATTTCTCCTTGTTGCTTGCGCGTCCTTCGCTGTTGCCCAGTCTGCATACAAGAAGCCGCCGGAAGCCATTCTGAAAGTTCTCAATTCCCCGGCCACCCCGACCACTTCGGTCAATCCGCCGCGGACCCACCTCCTCCTCTTGACCCCGGACCGCTACCCGTCGATCGCGGAGCTGGCCGAGCCCATGCTCCGCCTGGCCGGGCTCCGCATCAATCCGCGCAATAACGGACCACGCGCCGGAATTGCGTACGCCAAAGCCGAATGGGTCGACCTCAATCTGCTTCGCCGCGGCCCGCTTGTCATCCCCGCCGGTGCCCGTCTAGGCAGCCCGCAATGGAGCCCCGATGGCAAAATGGCGGCCCTGCTCGCCCATTTCCCGGACCGGATTGAACTGATGCTGTTCAACGCCGCCACCGGGACGATCCGCTCCATTCCCGGCATCCGCGTCAATGCCGCCTACCGCGATCCGCTGGACTGGATGCCCGACAACAAACGCCTGCTTGTGCAGACCATCCCGGCCAGCCGCGGACCGGCGCCGGTGGCGCCACCCGTTCCTTTGGGCCCCGAAATCCAGGAGTCGTTTGGTAAGGCAACGCCGGCCCCGACGTTTCAGGATCTGCTCAAAAGCGAGTTCGACGAGAAACTGTTCGACTACTACTGCACCTCGCAGACGACGTTGATTGACGTGGCGACGGGGCGGGCGACTGCAGTCGGCAAACCGGGCATCTTTTCCGGCGTCGACCCATCTCCCGACGGGCGATTCCTGCTGACTCAGCGGGTGCGGCGGCCCTACTCCTGGGTCCTGCCCGCCATGCGTTTTCCTGTTGATATCGAGATCTGGAGCGCCGATGGCGCCGTGGTGCGCCAACTGGCCGCACTCCCGCTGGCCGACCGGATACCTCTCGACGGAGTTCGGGTCGGTCCGCGCAATCTGGGCTGGGTTCCCGGCCAGCCTGCCTCGGTGGTCTGGTGGGAGGCGATGGATGGCGGCAACCCGAAAGAGAAGGTGCCGCACCGCGACCGGATGATGATCGCCGCCGCTCCGTTTGACCAGCCGAAGGAGTTCACCAAGATGCAGGAACGGGTGGGCTTCGGAAGTCAGTGGACCAGCGACGGACGCCTGTGGACGAGTGACTCCGAGCGCCGCTCCCGCCGCCTGCGCACCTTCCTGGTGGGCACTGACGGTACGCCGAAAGAGATCCTCTCCCGCAATTCGCAGGATCGCTACAAGGACATCGGCGACCCGGTCACCGTGGCCACCGCGGCCGGCCGCCGCGTGGTGAACGTCACCGACGGCACCATCCTGCTCACCGGCAGCGGCGCCTCGCCGGCCGGCGACCGGCCCTTTCTGGACCGCTTCGATCTGGAGACGAAAAAGGCCACCCGGCTCTTTGTTTCCGCCGAAGGAACCTATGAGACGGTGGTTTCTGTGCTGTCTCCCGACGGTACGCGCCTGCTGACGCGCCGGGAATCGCCCACCGAGCCGCCGAACTACTATCTGCTCGACAAGGGCAAGCGAACGGCGCTCACCACCTTCACGGATCCGGCACCGGAACTGCGCCGCGTCACCAAGCGCCTGGTACGCTACCAGCGCCCTGATGGCGTGCCGTTGAGCTTCACGCTTTATCTGCCGCCCGATTACAAAGAAGGTACCCGTCTGCCCACCGTGGTCTGGGCCTATCCGCGCGACTTCTCCGATGCCGATACCGCGGGCCAGATTACCGGTTCGCCCAACCGCTTTACCACCATCAGCGGTACCTCCCACCTGTTCTTCCTGCTGCAGGGCTACGCCATTCTCGACGACGCATCGCTGCCGGTGGTGGGCGACCTGGAGTCATTCAACAACTCGTACCTGGAGCAGATCGTCGCCGGTGCCAAGGCGGCTATCGACAAGGCAGTCGAACTCGGTGTCACCGACCCGCGGCGGGTTGGCGTCGGCGGCCACAGCTACGGCGGCTTTATGACCGCCAACCTGCTGGCCCATTCGGACCTGTTTGCCGCCGGCATTGCCCGCAGCGGCGCCTATAACCGCACGCTGACGCCCTTTGGTTTTCAAACCGAGCGGCGGACGCTGTGGGAGGCCCCGGAAACCTATCTCCGCATGTCCCCGTTCCTAAGCGCGCACAAGATCAATGAGCCGATCCTGCTCATCCACGGTGCGGCGGATAACAACACTGGTACTTTCCCCATTCAGTCCGAACGGATGTATACCGCCATCCGCGGCAACGGGGGGACGGTGCGGTTCGTGATGCTGCCGCATGAGTCTCACGGCTACGCCGGCAGGGAGTCAGTGGAGCACACGCTGGCCGAAATGGTGGAGTGGTTCGACAAGCATGTGAAGAACCGCCCGTAGATCGCGGGCGATACTCCTGCGAAGATGGAGGTAGGCCCGCTGCCGGTTGTAGGGTATCCGGTAGCGGGAACGCCTGCACTTTCGGGGGATGGATGGGACTGCTGGATTCGTCGCTGGATCAGACACAGGTACGCCGCCTGCTGCAACGGCTGGGCATTGCCGATGAGCAGTCCGGCGTCTGTCACGAAGAGTGGGCCGATGGCGGCGGCGACGAGGTGGAGATCGTCAGCCCGGCCGATGGGCAGTTGCTGGCCGCCGTCCGCCTGGGAATGGAAGAGGACTACGACGACGCCGTCTACGTCGCCCAGAAAGCCTGGCCGCGTTGGCGCGATCTCCCGGCCCCCAAGCGCGGGGAGATCGTTCGCGAGATCGGCAACGAACTGCGCACGGCGAAGGCGGATCTCGGCATGCTGGTTACGCTGGAAACCGGCAAGATCCTCGCCGAAGGCCGCGGCGAAGTGCAGGAGATGATCGACATCGCGGACTTTGCCGTCGGCCTTTCCCGGCAACTCTACGGCCTCACGATGCACAGCGAACGGCCCGGCCACCGGATGTACGAGCAGTGGCACCCGCTGGGACTCGTCGGCTGTATCACCGCCTTTAATTTCCCGGTCGCCGTTTGGAGTTGGAATGCACTGGTAGCGGCGGTGTGCGGCGATTGCGTGGTCTGGAAGCCGTCGGAGAAGACGCCGCTCACCTCAGTGGCCGTCCACATTCTGGTGGACCGCGTGCTGGAGCGCCACGGTTTCCGCGGCGTCTTCACGCTGGTGAACGGCAAAGGCCGCGTGGTGGGTGAGCGCATGCTCCAGGACCGCCGCCTGCCCCTGATTTCCGCCACCGGTTCCTGCGCCATGGGCCGCCGCGCGGCGGAGATCGTCGGGTCCAGGCTGGGACGTACGCTGCTCGAACTGGGCGGCAACAATGGCATTATCGTGATGGAGGACGCCGATCCGCGCCTGGCCGTCCGCGCCATTCTCTTTGGCGCCGTCGGCACGGCCGGACAGCGCTGCACCACCCTTCGCCGCCTGTTTCTCCACTCTTCCATCCGCGAAGAGTTCACCGGCTATCTGCTGCGCGCCTGGGAGCAGATACGCGTCGGCCATCCGTTGGACCCGCAGACGCTGTGCGGTCCGCTGGTGGATACCCATGCCGTGCGCAAGATGGAGGCGGGCCTTGCCGAGGCGCGCACGCAGGGCGGGGAAGTGCTCTTTGGCGGCGATCGGGTCGAGCGGGATTACGATGGCAAACCGCTGTTAGGCGGTTGCTACATCCGGCCGGCACTGGTGCGGGCCCATTCGTCCATGCCAATCGTCCGCGAAGAGATCTTTGCGCCGATCCTCTACCTGTTGGAGTTCGACGATCTGGAGCAGGCCATCGCGCAGCACAACGATGTGCCGCAGGGCCTGTCGAGTGCGATCTTTACCGGCGGCCTCCGCGCCGCCGAAACGTTCCTGAGCCACCGCGGGAGCGACTGTGGAATTGCGAACGTCAACATCGGCACCAGCGGTGCGGAAATTGGCGGCGCATTCGGTGGAGAAAAGGAGACCGGGGGCGGACGGGAGTCTGGCTCGGACTCGTGGAAGGCCTACATGCGGCGGCAAACCGTAACCATTAACTGGTCTGGCGATCTGCCACTCGCACAAGGCATCGAGTTTGACCTATGATCGAACCTTACGGCCATGTCGCCCGCCCGATGAGGCGCGACTGTGCGCCGCCCCCCATTCGGCATGCATAAATACGTCATCTGTGGCCCGCAAGGGTCCGGCAAAGGAACCCAGAGCGAACTGCTCTGCCGGGATTACGACCTGGTGCACATCTCCATCGGAGACATCTTCCGGTGGAACGTCAAACACCACACCAAGCTCGCGGCGCGCATCAAACGCATTACCGACGCCGGCATGCTGGTGCCGGATGAGATTGTCGACCGCGTCGTCCGCGACCGCCTCGACCAGCACGACTGGAACTACGGCTTCGTCCTCGATGGGTTCCCGCGCACTCGCGTGCAGGCCGAGTACCTGTTCGAAAACTGGAACCTGGACAAGGTGATCTATCTGGAGCTTTCCGACGAGGTCGTGTTCCAGCGCGTGATGTACCGCGCCCGCATGGGGCAGGGAAGCGGCTTCACCAAGCGTGCGGACGACAATCAGGATGCCCTGATGATCCGGCTCCGCGAGTACCACGAAAAGACCAAACCGCTGCTGGAACTTTACGGCAAGTTAGGAATGCTCATTACTGTGGACGCCAACCGCTCCATCTCGGAGATTTATGCCGACGTCAAACGCCAGCTTGGATTAAAGGATGTCAGCGCCAGTACCCCGGTCGCGCTCTAGAACAGGCTTCCGCTGCGAACCTCGATCGTCCGGGTTCCGCGTTCGGTAATCGTAATCACGCCGTCTTTGTAGCTGACGTTCTGCACACCTTGCCAGTTTGCCGGCGCCGGAGCGAGGAAAGCCACGTAGGACCGGGTGACCGACTCCCCTGCGTCGAGGTAGCTGAACAGTTTCCGCCCGAAAATGGACCCCTTCTGCACCAGCACTCCGAACGGCTGGTGCAGTCCGGTGGTGCCGAACTCCAGGCCGCGCGCCAGAGGCTTCTTGTTGCCATCCACATGGCGCCAGGCATTGAACCACGGATACTCGGCCGTCTGCCACAGATACCCGAGCACCAGGTTATGCGTCGGGCTCGACGCGGTGGCCCACCCAAGCGGCTCATCCACCACATAGCTCACCACGTTCGGCATCGGATCGTCGGTCAGCAGCCGCATGTTCACGGCTTGCCCTTCTCGCAATGCCTGCGGCCAGAAAACGCTTGGCTCTTCGGGATGCGGCATCGGCGACGACTGCATGAAGCCGCGCCGGGCGTTGGAATCCACCATTGTGCGCTCATCCAGGAACGGCGGGCCGATGGTGGGGTGCTGCACCATGTTGTAGATCTTGCCCATCTTCTTGCGGTTCGTCACTTTTTCCTCGACATGCAGCACGGCACCGGTGCCCAGCATCTTGGCCCGCCGTTCCACCGCCAGTCCGGCTTCGGGGAGGTAGGCCGACATCGTGGTGGCGGCAGGTTGCGCCGCGTCCACTTTCCAGGCCACCCGCGTGGCTTCCCCGTGATAGGGAATGCCGGCGGCAAGTTCGCCCGGCGAGGGCTGTCCCCAGCGGTCCAGACACAGGAAATGCGCCATGGGCCGCAAGGGGACATTTGTGTCCGCCGGGCCAAGCCAGGCCAGCGGGTTTACACCGCCCTTCATACGGAAGGTAACCAGCGAGCCGCCCCCCAGGTCAAAGACGGCCTCGGCACCGGCGTTGCCGATAGCGGCGGTGGGCCGCTGCGCCAGTACGGCCGCGGCAAAGAGAAGGGCAATCGAGAGTGGGCGCATGGCGTTATGCCTTCGGAAGCCGCGTGGAGTGGCGGGCCACCATCAGCCAGTCCTTGCCCTTTTTCACCCACACCTGCAACACGGCGATGTCAAAGCCTTGGGGCTCAATGTGCATATTCAAATCCACAACAGCCGTGTTGCCATAAACGCGTACCTTCACGTCGCGATGCGTGTAGGTGGGCTTGGTCTTGACGAGCGCGGCAACGCACTCCGCCTTGTTCTCAAACTTGGCACTGGAGTGGCCAAACTTCAGGTCCTCGGCCAACAGCGCGTTCAGCGTGGCCGCGTCGCCGGCCTTGGCGGCGACGTTGAACTTTTCCAGATTTGCCTTGATCGTCTCTTCGACGGATGCGGCAGGAACGGCCAGTGCCGCGGCTAACAAGAGGAGCGCAAGTTTCATAGCTTACTGACACTATCACTTCGATAGGCTTCGATCAACGCGCTGTTATCGCTCGCCGCATAGCCCAGGGCTTCGGCCGCGGTGAGAATCGCGTCATGCGCCTGGCTGAGCGGAAGCGCGAGTCCGCCTGCGGTCGCCTGCGCCAGAATCAGCCGGACGTCTTTATGATGCTGGGCCAGGCGGGCCTCCGGGGAATACTCCCGCTGCAGCATCTTCGGCCCCTTGCGCTCCATAATGCGCGACGCCGCTGGCCCTGCCTGCAGCACCTCCAGGGCCTGGTCACCCGGCAAGCCGCAACGCTCGGCAAACGCCAACCCCTCGGCCAGCGCCGCGCGGTTCAGGCCCAGAACCAGGTTGAACACCAGTTTCATCCGCGCCCCGGCCCCCGGCGGTCCGCAAGGGAACACGCGGTTGCTCAGCGCCGCGAGCAAGGGTTGGCAGGCGGAGAAATCCTCGGCCGTAGCGCCGGCCATGAGAATCGCCTCGCCGGCACGGAGGTGCGCGCTCGATCCGCCGATCGTGACGTCGAGGTAGCGGACCCCGCGCGCGGCCAACGGCGCCGCAAACTCCGCCATCGCCTCCGGATCGCCCGTCGTCATGTCAATCACGGTTCGCGGGCCGGCGATGGATTCCAGCAGTCGCCCGGTCGCCTGGGAGTCCGGCAGGCACAGGATCACCGTCCCCGCTTCGGCCAACACCGCTTCCGGACTTGCCGCCAGGTCCGCCCGTGCCGGGTCATACCCCATCCAGCGCCACCCGGCCGCACTCAGCCGCTCACCAATCGCCGCACCCAGCAATCCAACGCCGAACAGCCCGATTACTTCTGATTTTTGAGCCATTCGTCGTAGCTGTGCTTGCGCGGACCGGTGTATTGAATGGTGTCGAAGAACGCCGCATTGCCGTTCATGCGGGGATCGCCTTCTTCTTTCAGGGTCTTCTCCATACGGTCCCGCAGCGTGCGCATGGTGACGGCATGGGCCCGGTCGGTGGCCAGATTGCGCATACAATCGGGGTCTTCCGAGACATGGTACAACTCTTCGGCCGGGCGCTTGCCGAACGAAAGCCGGTAGTGCTCGTCAAAGCCGGAAATCAGCATGGTCTTGGTGGGCGAATCGTCCACGTTGCGGTACCCCGTCTCGGGATTCCCCGCCGGCCAGGCATCGGGCGTGTAGTTCCGCACGTACAGCCATTCCTTCGTGCGGATCGCGCGGACGGGATAGCCGGCGTCGTTCGGGCGCCCAAGGTCGTGCCGCTCCTTGCCCACCAGCATCGTGTCCCGCGTCGGGTCCACGGTGCCGGACTTGTTCGACTTCAACACGTCCAGGAAGCTCTTCCCGGTGATCGTCGCGGCCCGCGGCACGCCCGCCAACTCCAGAAACGTCGGCGCAAAATCACGAGTGTTGATGAAGTCGTCCACGCTCCGTCCGGCAGGGATGTTCTTCCCCCAACGCACCGCCAGCGGGATGTGGAAGCCGTGCTCGTAGATCTGCCCCTTCACCCGCGGGAACGGCATGCCATGGTCGGAAGTGACGACGACGAACGTATTGTCCAGCTCCCCGGTCTGCTCCAGTTTGGCGAGCACCCGGCCCAGGTGCTGATCGATCCACTCCACCTCAAATGCATAGTCGAGCATGTCGCTGCGCACGATGGCATTATCCGGATAGTACTTCGGCACCGTCACCTCGGCCGGATTCTTGCCTGCGCGAATCCCCGAGCCGTCCTCGTACTTCCGATGGGGCTCCTGGAAACCCAGCCAGAAACAGAACGGCTGGTCCTTGTCCTTCCGCTGTTCCAGGAAGAAGTTGAAGTTGGAGGCGTAGTCCACCGGGCTGATCCCGTTGGCCGGCGGGTTGTTGCGGTGCTTCATGAACGCCGGGCCGGCCGGGTTGTGCTTGAAGCCGGTGGATTGGAAATCGCCGGGTCCCCAACCCTTGCCGGTATGGCCCACAAAGTAGCCGGCCTTGGCCAGCAGGTCCGGATAGACAGCAAAATCGTTGGGGAAGATGCTGAAGTGGCTGACGGCCTCCTTCAGTTGCCAGGAGTTGCGCCCGGTGAGAATGGTGGCCCGGCAGGGACTGCACTTGGGGTTGGAGGTGAAGCAGTTGTGGAACAGGACGCCTTCCCGCGCCACACGATCAAAATTCGGCGTTTTCACCCACTTGGCTCCGTAGGCGCCAGCGTGGCCGTGGCCCCAGTCGTCGGCGATCACAAAGAGGATATTCGGGCGTTTGGCGGGCTGTGCGGGAAGCGTGGCGGCGACGAGGCCGAGCGAGCGAAGAAAGTCACGGCGTTGCATAACGTTCTTCGACTTTACAACAAGCCTAGTAGGGCACGCCGTCCAGCGTTCCCATCCGTCCGGCATAGAACTCCCGCTGTGCCCGTTGCAGGTTTTCCGGCGTGTCCATCACGAACGGCCCGCCAAAGAGTAGCGGTTCTTCGGCTGGCTCGCCGCCCAGGACAATGTACTCACCGGCGGCGAGTTCTATAGCATCGCCCGCCGAGAGAACCTCCAGTTTGCCTGCCAGGTGGTATACGCCCAACTCCATGGCCTCCGGCACCGGCAGCGCAACCGTTTCCGTCGCTCTGACATGCATCAGCAGCGCTGGTTGGGCCAGCGTCACCGGGCCTTTGGCACCGTTGTAGTCGCCGGCCAGCAGTCGCACGGTCGCTGCTCCAACGGTAAACTCCGGCACCGCCTCCGCCTGCACGCCCTGGTAGCGCGGCTCAATGTGCTTCATCGCCCGCGGCAGGCTGGTCCAGATCTGGACGCCATGAATCACCGTGCCCACGTCCGGCTTTTCGGCGTGGATGATGCCCCGGCCCGCCGTGATCCACTGCGCGCCCCCGGCGCCCACCCGGTTGTTGTTCCCCAGCGAATCCCGGTGTACCTGCTCGCCCTGGAATAGATAGGTGATCACTTCGATCCCGGCATGCGGATGGGCGGGGATCCCGGGGCCCTCTTTCACGGTCACCGGTCCGAAATGATCCAGGAAGACGAACGGTCCCACGTGTCGGCGCTTGGCGTGCGGCAGGGCGCGGAGGACGGAAAAGTCACCCACCGGGGCTTCATGCGCGGCGAATGTCTGGACCACGGTTCTCATTCGGCCATTCTATCAGCCAGCCATTGCAGGCCAATATGGTATGCTTTGGATTATGCCGCTGCCGGATTCACCGCCGCGTCTGGATTCCCACTCGACCGAGCCGCTCTATCGCCAGCTCGGCGTCTGGCTCCGCGCGCAGATCTCCTCCGGACGGCTCCGCCGCGGCGAGCGCCTGCCTGCCACCCGCGATCTGGCTGAACGGTTGCACCTGAACCGCGCCACCATCGCTTCCGCCTACGCTCTTCTGGAAGCCGAAGGCTTGCTGGCGGGTCACGTGGGCAAGGGCAGTTTCGTTGCCGGGGTGCCGGAAGAGCGCGAAGGCGGTTGGGGCGCGATGGCCCGTCCGGCGCAAGCCGTTTCGGCAAGCAGCGGTCCGGCCATCCGTTTCGATTCCTCCCGGCCGAGCGAGGATCTCTTCCCCCTCGATGAGTTCCGTGCCAGTTGCCAGGAAGTTCTGGTCGGTGAGGGCGCCGCGCAGGTGCTCCAACTCGGCTCTCCGCAAGGCATGCCCGCGCTTCGCGAGTACCTGCTGGCCGAAGCGGTGGCGCATGGCGTGGCCGGCCCGCAGGACGACGTGCTCGTCACCAGTGGTTGCCAGCAGGCCATGGACCTGATTGAACGACTGATCACCGCCGAAGGGGAAGCCCGGATCGCCGCTGAGGATCCCGTCTACCCCGGCGTGCGCAATGTGTTCGCCAAGGGCCGGGCGCGACTCCTCGGCATTCCCACGGCTGAAGAGGGCATGGACCTCGATGTGCTGGAAGCCACGCTCGACCGGCAGCGGCCGAAACTCCTCGTGGTGACGCCGTCGTTCCAGAACCCCACCGGCGGAACGCTCCCAGAAACCGCCCGCCGCAGTCTGGTGGCCATGGCCCAACGCGCCGGCACCCTGATCGTGGAAAACGGCATCTATGCCGACCTGCGCTATAGCGGCACGCCACTCGCCCCGGTTCGCGCCTTCGCTCGGGAGTCGGTGTTGCAGTTGGGCAGTTTCAGCAAACTGGCCTTCCCCGGCCTGCGCGTAGGTTGGGTGCTGGGTCCGCGTCCGGTCATTGCCCGGCTTACGCAGATCCGCCACTGGTGCGATCTCCATTCCGATCAACTTTCCCAGGCCGTGCTCCTGCGCTTTGCCCAAACCGGCCGCCTGGAGCGCCATCGGACGCGCATTTTGGCCCACGGCGCCGAACGCCTGCGGACTGTCCTCGATGCCTGTGCCGCCCACCTGCCGCCGGGCAGTCGCTGGACGCGGCCCGAGGGCGGCATGAGCCTGTGGGTGGAGTTGCCCGGGTCCATCGATACCGCGCTGGCGCTCGAAGACGCCCAGCGCAGAGGCGTCAGCTATTTGCCGGGGCGGGCCTTTGCCGTCGACCGGCCCGCCACCAGCGCGCTGCGGTTGAGTTTCGCCGGGGAAGCCCCGGCGCGAATTGAAGAAGGATTGCGCATTCTTGGCCGGGTGTTCCGGGAGCATGCGGACCGCCGGCTGTCGCCGGTTTCGGAAGTGGAAACGGCGGTAGTCTAGCCAACAGTTTTTGCAGGGAGATAAACATGATTCTGAATGAAGAGTTTCGACTGAAGATCGGCCTGGCCGAGATGCTCAAAGGTGGCGTGATCATGGACGTCACGACCCCGGAACAGGCCGTCATCGCCGAAAAGGCGGGCGCCTGTGCCGTCATGGCTCTGGAACGGGTGCCGTCCGATATTCGCAAGGAGGGCGGCGTGGCCCGCATGTCGCCCATCAGCATGATCCGCGGCATTATGGCGCAAGTGTCCATTCCGGTGATGGCCAAGGCCCGCATCGGCCACTACATGGAGGCCCGCGTCCTGGAAGCCCTCGAAGTCGACTACATCGACGAGAGCGAAGTGCTCACCCCGGCCGATGAGGATAACCACATCGACAAGCGCGGGTTCAAAGTGCCGTTCGTCTGCGGCGCCAAGAACCTCGGCGAAGCGTTGCGCCGCATCAGCGAAGGCGCGGCGATGATTCGCACCAAGGGCGAAGCCGGCTCCGGCAACATCGTGGAAGCCGTCCGCCACATGCGCACCATTCAACGCGAAATGAAGCAGCTGACCGTGTTGACCCATGACGAGCTCTACGCCGAAGCCAAGCGCCACCAGGCCCCCATTGAACTGATCGAGTACGTCGCCGCCCACGGCAAACTGCCCGTGCCCAACTTCTCCGCCGGCGGCGTGGCTACTCCCGCCGACGCGGCGTTGATGATGGCCATGGGCGCCGAAACCGTCTTCGTCGGCTCCGGCATCTTCAAGTCCAACGACCCGGCTCGATTTGCCAAGGCCATCGTGAAGGCAACCACCTATTGGAAGGATCCGGTGAAGGTGATGGAAGCCTGTGATGAAGTGGGCGTCAGCGAACCGATGCGGGGTCTCGATACGTCGAAACTGCCGGCCGAAGAACTGATGGCCAACCGCGGCTGGTAACCGGACATGGCGCACATCGGCGTTCTGGCGTTGCAAGGAGATTACGAAAAGCATGCGCGTTCGCTCGAAAGAGCGGGCGCGCAGGTTTCCGAGGTGCGGACGGTGGACGAATTGGAAGCCGTCGACGCCCTGGTGATCCCGGGTGGAGAAAGCACCACGATGCTGAAGCTCCTGGACCGCGAAGCGATGTTTGAGCCGCTCCGCGACTTTGGCTCCCGGAAGCCGATTTTCGGCACCTGCGCCGGGGCGATTCTGCTCGCCACGCGCGTGGAGAACCCGGAGCAGCCGTCGCTCGGGCTGGTCGACATCGCCGTGCGCCGGAACGCTTATGGACGCCAATTAGACTCCCGCGTTACCCACATCGAAGGCGAGGGTTTTGGCGACCTGGAGGCGGTGTTTATCCGTGCCCCCATCATCCGCCAGGCCGGGCCCGCCGTGCGCGTGTTGGCCAGTTACAATGGAGATCCGGTGCTGGTGGAAGAGGGCCGGCATCTGGTGGCGACCTTCCATCCGGAACTGAGCGCCGATGACCGTGTGCACTCCTATTTCGTGAAAAAGGTGACTGGGTGAAGAAGCTTCGGGTTCTGTTTGTGTGTGTCGGCAATGCCTGCCGAAGCCAGATGGCGGAGGGGTTTGCAAGGCACCTGGGCGGCGACATCGTCGAGGCCCATAGTGCGGGAATGATGCCCCTGGGATCGGTTCCGTCGCAGACCAGAAAAGTGATGTTGGAGAAGGAATCGCCCATCGACGAGCAGTATCCGAAGGGCGTAGAGGTTTTCCGCAACACGAGCTTCGACATGGTGATCAATATGAGCGGCATTCAACTGCCGAAGGGGTTGAAGGAAGCGGAGCGCCGTTGGACCGTCGCCGACCCGTACGGGCAGAGCGACGGGGCATACCGACAGGTCCGCGACGACCTGGAAGGGCGGGTAAAGGAGTTGCTCCAGCAGATCCGCGACGCGCAGGGCGAAGTGCCCGCGCCGCCGAAGCCTCGCAGACGATTATTCGGCTTCGGCGGGAGTTGACATCGGCCGCATCTGTTGAGAAACTAGAGTTTTGCCAGCGCCGGAACGGAAATCGTTTCGCATCATGCGGATGTGGCGGAATTGGCAGACGCGCTAGATTCAGGTTCTAGTTCTCGCAAGGGAGTGGAGGTTCAAGTCCTCTCATCCGCACCAAGTTCAAAACACGCCACTTAGCCTCGAGTGGCGTTTTGGCTTTTTGGGGCTGCCGTTTTTGGCGTTGTCCGAAAATTGTCCAAATTGGGCACGCTAGCCTATCTCGGAGTTGTGTCAGTTCCAATCGTGGATGTCTGCTGTGACTTCTTCGGCGTCGCCATCAAGAAGTTATCCGCCTCAGTCACTGAACCGGTAGAGTTGAGCGGGTTTCCGGCCGGTCCTTCTCCACTCTTTAAGTGGTTTGACGATCGCCTTCTGCGTGATCTTTCGGCGGAAGTTTCGCTTGTCGAGCGGCTCACCAAGAATTGCCTCGTGTACGAGCTGAAGATCGCTGAGCGTAAACTTCTCGGGCAGAAGCTCAAAGCCGACGTTGGTGTAGTCGAGTTTGTTCCGAATGCGCTGATGGGCGTATTCGACGATCTTGCGATGGTCGAAGGCCAGCGAGGGGAGTTCCGCCACAGGAAACCATGCCGCATCCGCCGCATCGGTGCCGGCGCGGACCGTCTGCGGTTCAGACACCAGCGCGTAATAGGCAACCGTAATCACCCGGCCGCGCGGATCGCGCTTCGGGTCGCCAAACGTATACAACTGCTCCAAATACACTTTCTCGACGCCGGCCTCCTCCCTCAGTTCCCGGGCTGCCGCGGCGTCAAGCGATTCCCCATCGAGTACAAAACCGCCCGGCAGGGCGTAACAGTTCTCGAACGGCCTCGCTAAACGTCGAATTAACAACAAGTGGAGAATGCGGTCGCGGATGGTGAAGAGAACGATATCGACGGTCACGAGGAATTTTGTCATGGGGACTGCTTTGATTATGCGATGACTAGATTGGCCTGCTCCGGGGCGATGCCGATGTCGGCGATCGCTCCCGAATTGAAATCCAGATGGTCGGCCTCCACCCCATCGGAGAAGATTACGCCGCCCGATGGCATCTGGGACTCAATCGCTAACGGCGCGTTCGGGAGTATGGAGCCGGCAACAATTCCGGCTTGCGAATGGCGGCTGACGAACGGTTCGCGCACAACAAACACCAGGCGCTGCTCGTCCCAGGCAACTCGAAGCGGGTTGATCGGCTGCCCGCCCAGAAACGACAGAATTCCGGCGGTTTCGCTGAAGATGGACGAAAGCCAACCCGTGCTGCCTGCACCTGTGGAAACGATGATCCCGCTGGAGGACTGATTTTCATGCTGATTCGCGTGCTGTACTCGGTAGCGTGCCGAAACATGACTCTTGGCCCCGATGAACAGGTCGTTGAAAGCAAGCAATCGCTGTCCGTCTTTCAACTTCGCTTGCGCCATGGTGATCGCGCGCGTTCTTTCCTTGCCGTTCAATACCTGCTCAAGACTCCTGCCGAGCACCGCGGGGGCAAACGGCAACAGGACTCCGTCGAAGCGCTCAGGATCGGGGTTGACGGCGAGGATAGGCTGGCCGGCTACGTACTTGGCCGTATTGGCGACCAATCCGTCTTGGCCGAGTGTCACGATCAGATCCTGTTTGGAAAAGACGTAAGTAGGTACCATCGACCGGTCCATCACCTGGATCTTTAACCCTGTTTCGATGGCTCGGCGTACCGTTTGCAGAGAACGCTGATAGGCGTCGTGCTCCAGCATGTAGGCGGAAAAGTCTCCGCCCCCGTGCCGGATATAGAACTCAGCCTGCGCTCTGGTGTTGAACCTCTCAACGAGTTCATCCATGCGTGTCTTGCGTGTGACCAATACGATCTTTTCGTACACGGCAGTAGCCTCGTTTTTGTCTGCAGTTACTGATTCCTGGTCGTCGTCGAGCCAATCAGTGTTCGCAACAGATCTGGCGAGACGTTAAGCTCGCCAATCTTCTGCGCATTGGAGGCTAACTCTTGAAACGCCATCGCGATCGTATTGCGCGAGTCGCCGCCTTGCGGGTTCAGCATCATCAGCATTCGCCAATCCAATCCCTGAACAGGAGTCAGCATCGCGTTCAGCGAGTAGGCGCGGCTGTCGGCCTCTTTGCGCTCGTTTGCCACTTTCTCGTCCGTCAGTGCGGCACGTTGCTTTTCCAGCGCGATTTGCGCTCCCAGTTCTCGCTCATGCAATTCCCGTTGCTTGGTTTGTACCATAAGGTCCGTCTGCAATTCGTTTTCCTTGATACGGCGTTCCTGCTCAATGGCCGCGTTGCGTCGGGTGTAAACGGCCTCATCGGCCGCTCGATTGAGCGCCTCCCGGGCCTCCGCTTCCAGCGCCTTAGCCATTTCCGGTGTCGGCCGTACGGACAGCACGGCGAGATTCAGGATCTCGATGCCCAATTGGATTACCTCTGGGCTGGCCTTCAATTGATCCAATGCCCGCGTGGCCAGGCTATCGCCATGAACCAATGCGGCGCGGAGTGGAAGGCTCTGAATCTCCGCGCGAGCCAAGGTTTGCAGGCTGTACACCAACCGCTCCGGAAGCTTTTGATATTGATCGCTGACGTACCGCCCCTTGGCGTCCAAGGTGAAGTCCAGCATGGCCGACGCCTTTTTCGGATCCACGATGCGATACGTCAACTGTCCCTGTACGGTGAGCGATTGATAGTCCGCCGTCGGCTCGTTGAAAACAAATGGGATGCTGGCGCTCGCGAGGGGAACCAGAACGATACTGGACGCGGGTTGAAAGTAAAAAAACGACAAACCAGCCCCTTCGCGGACGAGTTTCCCGGACGAGAAATGCAGGATGTAATCCGTCGGGCTGGATTTGCGGTAGGTGATGCCGAACATTGGGCTTCCTCCTTAAGTGTGTATATGACACTAGTATGGTGTGCAATAGACACTTATGTCAAGGGGAAATCGTAGCGGGCGGAAATGGGCCCACCATTTCGATCGTTCTCTGCCGGGTCCATGGCGATCAGGACCTGCAACGGGAGTACGACAGATCGCACCCGATCTCCATCGTTCCGCCGCGTCCCCAACTCGACACCCTTTCCCGCGTGGCGCACTTCACTTCGGGTTGCGGGCACACCGTCGTGATCGTCCGTACGGCCTCCTCCCCCGGCGGAGATTCCCGGATCTGGCCGGCCACCACTCTCCCAACGGCTTTGTCGCTCGCTTTTCGTTTTTCTGATCGCCTTTCTAACCCCTCTGGTGAGAATGGCCTCCGATTCACTGCGTCATCGTGTTGCTTGACCTCTCACGTATCGCCTTCTCAATTGCGCTGGGAAAGAGCTCTCCGCCAACGGTACCAAACGGATCCGAATTGCTTGGTGAGTGGTTTCGGAGTGGCACCATCCCTCTTCTCGCAATGCTATCGGGGGGCTCCGGCGGTGACCACAAATACTACTTATCGGCATCGCGAGAAAGCACGGACTCAACGGCTGGGCTCATTCTAGCGGACATAAATAAACACCGGTTTCCGTGACGTCGCTGCATGGCCCGCGATTGATAACTGAATGATCCTTGCCCCCGGTTCTGATTGAGGCGGAATTCTTGCGTTGACTTGATAGACCCCACTCGACTGCCCTGGGGCCCCGCCAGCGAAAAGAATGTCTCCCGCCAGCCCACCAATGCGAATCGTAGCGGAATTACTTAGCGGCGAGAGTTCCGTGGTCGGGAAGGTCGCTCCAGTCGCCGAAATCGGATTCGTCGGTCCGAACCCGGTTCCATAGAGCTGAATAACGCTTCCGGCGGGAGCCGGATTGGCGGCCGAATTGACGGAGCCGTCCTGATTGAGAGCAGCCGCGAGACCTTCACCAGTCCCATTACTCGTAAACAGCCCGGGAGTAGCTGGCCGAATTTTCAATTCGTTTGAATCAAAAAACGTGATCCCTCGCCATCTCCATCGTAAGAAATACGACTCGTTCTGGAAGCAATTCGGAGGTTCGCAGAAAACGGGCACTTGGATCAGCAGTTGGCCGGGAGTTGTGTAAAGGACAGGGAGGGAAAACGACATCTCGGATGTCAGGTTGGAACCAAACACCGAAAGCAGGGAATTCGAACTAATCTCTGAGCCATACTCATAACTCGCAGCATTCACGGCTCCGCCCGGAGCAATCGACGGCACGGGGATACCGTCGCAGTCTGCAATCCCGTCAACTCGCAGGAAGATCTGTTCGCTATTGATTCTTCCAATCAATACGGCGCCACCAGGAATCGAGTCGACAGCAACAAACTCGATAGGGAAGGGAAGGTCCAATTCCGCGAGCGTTAAGAGATGGCTGCCGGTTTCGCTTGCTCGAATGAGTTGTCCCGTGGGCGTAATGAAAAGCGAGAGTTCCTCTGCCATTACTCCCTGTTTGGAATCAGCTCGTAGGAGCCCGGGAACCCGAACTTCGGCACTAATCGACGCACTAACCAGGCGCCGCAGAACGTTCGGTTTCACGCGTGCCATGTTTCCTTGCCACGCGCCAGCCGTTCCATCGGCAAGTTTCATCAGAAACACCGTATCAAACGCACTGATCCCCGCGGACGTCTTAGTGGATTCGTGCCAGACAGAGACAGTGTCCCGGGTAGTATGCCAGTAGAGATATCCAGCCGATGACCAAACCATCGTCGGACTCAACACGCGCGGCGTGCTGATATTGGGACCATCCACAATTGGTCCTCTAGGGGTACTGACTGGGGTCGCCTTGCCCGCCCGGTCGATGGATACGAGCCCGAACTTTTGGAAAGCGAACACATTCCCGTTGGGCCCCAGTGCAAAAGGTGAGTTAACGTCTATCGGCGCACGGACTACAACCCGACCCTCGCGAAGTTCGGACAGATTGTCAAACACCCCGATCAATGCCGTCGAGGAATCCCGATCCCAGGCAATCCGCTCTGCAGAAGGAGTGGTCGACGACGCTCGATCATAGGCTGCCACCGGAATGGTAATTCCACTTTTGAATAGAGAAAGGCGTGAATTTTCTTGGGATGACTGATACAGCAGCAACTCCCCTGCTGGGGTAATTCCCACTGGTCTGCCTGAATAGCCTGAAAAGATTGGCGAACTGGAATTTCCAATCGGAACAATATCCATCCCTTCCTGGCGTACAGGGGTTCCGTCGGGCATCACAAATTCCGGCCAAATAGCCGGGAAGTCCGGTCTCCGGAAAATGCCATTCGGCTGAACGATTCCAGACCCGATTACGTAGACGGAGCCATCGGCGGCGGCGAGAATCCGGGATGCCACACCAAGATGCGCGTCAAGCGCCGGCACCTCCTGGGGTACAACCTCCGTTGGTTGCCGCATCGAACCTGCTATCGTCCGCAGCATTCCATCCATGCCAAGCCTCCGCAATAACCCGAATCCATCGAGAATCAACAAACCTCCGTTCCGGTCAAAGGTAATGTCCCGAATGTTGCCGAGACTCAAACTCAGCGCCGTACCGGATGCCCCGTTGAACTCAGGATTCCCCGAGCCAGCAATCGGAACTAGATCCCGTCCTCGCAACTGAAACACTCGTTGCTCCATAGCTAGATGAAGCAAGCCGTCGCGGCTGACACGCGCAATACTCGAAGCCGCCAATCTCCGGTTCACCGAATTTCCTACAACGGTGGTCAAACTCCTATCTGGATTCATCCTCCTAAGACGGAAATAGGAGTCATAAAAATACAAGATGCCGCCCGGCCCCGGAATCGGCGCTCCCAGCCCCAATGTTCGCGAGGAATCGACCGGTTCTCCGTCAATGTTCGGCGGAAAATTCAGCGGGAGCAGCGGAGAGATTTTACAGCTTTGGCCGAGCAGCAGCGGTGCAATTCCTGCAAATAAGAGAAATATAATTACTCGCACATAATCAACTCTATCACCCACTTTACCCATTGCTTTGACTCGATCCTACGTCGCCGATGCACTGTTGGCGTCCCAGGAACAGCGGCTTTCGAGTTACATCGGCTTATTTGTAGAGCTACGAGATTACTCGTTCTTCAGGATGTCCTGTGAGTACAGCTACCGCTGTGATTGCGATTGACGGTACCGGCAGTCCGATCCGGCGCGCGGATCCGGCCGCGGTTCCGGCAAAGGCGTCCGTACGAAGTAGTCGGGTACGCAGACTCGGGAGCATGGCGAGGAACGGAGAGCTCTTCCTCAATGCCAGCGCTGGCCGGCATTTGGAGAGGCAGGCAAGTCGCCCAACTGCGCTGTCGCAGTAGACAACCCACCCTATCCTCGAATGGCCAAGCTGGCGGCAATCTCCGGTCTGGGATCGGGGAGTCTTGTGGGCAACGATCGCCCATAAGCCGAAGCCATCCAGCCATTCCCTCTTTTCCGCCGAGGTTGCCAAGGCGATTCGGAATACCGTGTTTCCATCGGCCCGCCGATCGCAAGTGATCGGACTCGACTTCGACCTCCGACTTGAAGGGACGCCCGCGGGCCAACAATCAATACCTCGTCACGGCGAATTCCGCAGGCATCATATATGTGCATTACAGCCCGGCGAAGCCGGGCGCCGGCTTTCTGGAATGGAGACGCCTTGCGTCATGGTGACGAACAACGACGGCAAAAAAGAGCGGCGGCGAAACCCTGTAACCAGATCTCGCCGCCAGGCCCCACTACGGGCGAACGCTAGAACGTAATCCGCGCCTGCGCCTCGATCCAGCGGTTCGTCGCCGCCGTCTGGCTGGTGATGCGCCCGAAGTTCGTCGAGAACGGATCCGCATTGGGCCCCGCCATCTGGGATCGGTTCTGCAGGTTCAGCGCGTTGATGCGCAGTTGCATCTTCACCCGCTCGGTCACCGCGAAGTTCTTCGACATATTGGCGTTCCATTGGTTCGTCGAATCGGCGCGGATACCGTCGATACGAGTGGGGAACACACGGCGGTGGAACGAGTTCGGCCCTCGCGCCGTATTCCGTTCGAAGTTCGCCGTGTTGAACCAGGTTTCCCAGGTCCGGTTCACGTTGGCCACGTCGTTCACGTCGCTGCCGTAGTAGAACAGGTTGCCGAAGTCGGTCAACGCTCCAGGCTGGTACTCATAGGTGGCCGCCAACTGCCAGCCGCCCACGGCCAGATCCACTAGCCGGTTGGAGCCGCCCAGGAATGCCTTGCCCTTCCCGAACGGCAGTTCATAGACGCCGGTGGCGGTGAACCGCAACGGGCGTCCATCGTTGGACGGCCGCTCGGTCCGCGTCGTATCGAACTCGTTGAAGAAGAAATCCGCCTCGCGCAATTGCATCTTTGTGAACGCGAGATTCAGATTCCACCCCTTTGAGAACCGCTTTTCAAACGAAGCCTGGAACTCGTGGGACTTCGTGTAGGCACTATACTCCGTATTGTTGGTCAGCCCGTTCATATGCGGAAACGGCCGCAGCAATTGCGACCGCCGGATGGTCGGCGACGTAAAGAACCCGTTTGTGTTCATGTCCGCCCACACCAGGGCAGGGAAGTCGGCCTGGTTCAAATTCCGAATGTAAAAGGGATTGGGGACGTTCGCGTTCAGATTGTTCGCAATGGCGTCATTACGCACTGTCCCGTTTGCCCAATACTGCTCCGGCAGCGGGCTCAGGTTCCGCCCCAGCGAAATCCGGTCCGAGTACGAACCCGCATAGAACGCCGTGACAACCATCGACGATCCCAGTTGCCGCTGCAATCCTAACTGCCAGCGTTGCTGCCGCGCGTGCGGCTGATCGTAGGCGGTAAACCCAAATCCGCGTCCCACCCGGTTCATCGCGCCCAACCCATCCCGCGTTGGCGTGTCGAACCGGGACCCATCCGCGCGTACCGGAAACGGATCAACAAGCGGGCTACGGAAATTAGCCGGGCTCGCGTTGGACGGGAAGTTCCAGGTCTGTCCGAAGTCATTGGAGATGATCGATGACGTGGACCGCGAATAACCCGTCTGGTCCGGCCCGAAGTTCAATACGTTAATCGTGTCGAAAAACACGCCATAGCCGCCGCGGATCACGGTCTTGCTGTTCATCTGATACGCTGCGCCGAACCGTGGCAGCCACATCAACTCATTCTTATAGAGTTGCCGTCCGTTGGCGCCCGTATAGGTGTTCCCCCCCTTAATAATGAACTGGCTAGCGGGTAACTCCGGGATCGGACTCCGCGCGTAGTTCGCCTGCGCTCCGGCCGCGAGCGGTATGCTCGCATTCGGATCAAAGTTCCCCATCATGCGGTTGTAGCGCTCCGTCGCCCCCTTTTCAAACTCCACGCGCAGCCCGATGTTCAGCGTCAGTTTTGGGGTCACGCGCCAGGAATCCTGCAAAAACGTCGCATAGTACGGCGTGTGCGTGGCATAGGTGTCATTCGTTGCCACCGACGCTCCCGAAGGCAGTCCCAGTATGAACGCCGCCCATCCGAGCCCGAGGTCCGAAGCCGGCGTGAATCCGTCGTCATTCCGCCGCATGTAGTTCTGGTTGAATGTGAAATTTCCGCTCGTGTTTCCCCCTCCGCCGCCCGTCCGGAACTGATTCCGGTTGTCGAATGCCGCCCGGATCGAATGATTGCCCCGGATGAGCGTGGCTTCCAGTTTGGCTGTCATCTGTCGGGCGCGGGTCCAAGTGGAATACCCGCCGGGGCTGATTGTCGTATACCCTGCCACCGCCATCTGCGGGAGCAGTGTGAGTGCGCCGGCCTTTTGATCCATATATGCCGGAAGTCCGATATCGGTCGGTTTATATTCCAACGCCTTCGGTTGGATGTTCCCTTCCCGGAACTGATTCATCGCAATGTTGAAGTTCCACAGCGTGGTTGGATTCTGCGTATACACCACGTCAATGTTTCCGCCCTTGTTGTTCCGCACCAGTCCGTTCAGGTTCAGCCCGCGCGCGGTTTCATAGGTCCAATCAGCCCGGTCTTCCGGACCAAAATCGTTAAACGACCACCGTCCAAACATGCGCCACTTATCGGAAACCTGATAGTCGATGCGATTGGAATACGCCTTATAGTCCCAGTTATACGGCGTCATCGACGCCAGATAGTTATTCACCGGGTCGGCGTTGGGCGCGATGGCCACATTGGGCACAGGGTACAGCTTGGTAATCGCATCATAGGCCGGATTCACAAACCGGCTCTTCGGAATGACGTTCCCCGGAAACGGCGTCCGCACAAAGTTGTTCGGCCGCGCCGGATCGCGACGCACCGTCGTTGGATCGTGAATCGCGTATCGCGGCCCGTTGTTGACGATCGTCAGCATATCGCTGAAGTCGCCCTCCCGCGCCTTCAGCGTCGGCACCGTCCGGTTAAACGTCGAAGCGTCCTCCGTCTTCACATCCTTGAACGCGTTGTAAGTGAAGAACCAGAACAGCCGGTTCCTTCCGTCGTAGATCTTGGGAATCACCACCGGTCCGCCGCCCGACGCGCCCCAGTTATTCGACCGCCCCGTCGCCTGCTTGTCCGTATTCCGCAGCGAATTTGCCAGCGCCGAGTTACCGGCCGCCTCCGCCGCCGCGATCCGCCGGTAGTAATTCTGCTTCACGAAGAACGGAGTCCCCTGCCACCGCTGCTGCCAGTGCTGCCACGTCGCCGTCCCGTGAAAGTCGTTTGACCCGGACTTGGAGATCATCGAGATCGCCGCCCCCGATGACTGCCCAATCCCGGCGTCAAAGTTATTCGTTTCCACCTTAAACTCCGCCACAGCGTCTGTATACGGCAGATAAGCTGTCCGCCGCCCCGGACCCTGGTTCGGCGACCCGTCCAGTGTCCATGAGTTGCCGCCGATGTTACCGCCCACTGAGTAGTCCGAACCGCCCGCGTTCGAGTGCAGCGCCAGGTAATTGTTCACGCCCCCCGTCTGCACGCCGGGCGCGAGTTTCACCAGCAGAATCGCACTGTTGCCCATCACCGGCAACTCCATCAGCGATTTGTTGTCGATTACTCGCCCGGAACTCACCGCGTTGGTTTCCAGCAGCGGCGCCTCGGCCGTCACCGATACCGTCTCGGTAACCCCGCCAACCTCCATCGGAATATCCACCTGAATACGCGATGATACCGGCAGCGTCACACCGGACCGCACCAGTTTCTTGAACCCCTTCATCTCCACGATGATTTCGTAGTTACCCGGCATCAGAAGGTTTCCCTCGTAATAGCCGGTGTCGTTACTCTTGATCCTCTGAATGACGCCCGTTTCGGCGTTGCGGATGGCAACCTGAGCGCCGATTATCGAAGCCCCCTGCGGATCCGTCACTTTTCCGAAAAGCATGGATCGCGTCTCTTGTGCCCACACAACGAGCGATGCCGCCGCGCACAGCGCGGCCATGACAAATCGAATACCCATTACGACAACCTCCCGGACTGATCAGCTGAATTGCCCCTATTCTACGTCAATCCCATAGCCTCCGGAAGGGTGCCCGCTACCGGCTGTTACGATAAACAACGGGCATGTCCACACTGAAAACCATCATTTTCGACCTGGGGAACGTAATTATTCCCTTCGATTTCCGCCGCGGCTACGCCGCCCTGGAGGCCCATACCGGCCTTCCCGCCGCCGAAATCCCCGAACGCATCCGCGCCACCGGCCTGGTCCCCGAACTGGAAAGCGGACGAATCGAACCCCGCCCCTTTGTCGAAGCGATCAATCAAGCGCTTGGCACCTCGATCTCCTACGAAACCTTCTGCGAAATCTGGAGCTCCATCTTCTTTCCGGAAACCCTCATCCCGGAAAGCCTCGTCCAGACCCTCAAGCAGAACTACCGCCTGCTCCTGCTCTCCAACACCAATGCCATTCACTTTGAAATGGTCCGCGATGCCTACCCCATCCTCCGCCACTTCGACCACCTTATCCTCTCCCACGAGGTCAAGGCGATGAAGCCCGAACCGGCCATCTACGCCGCCGTCCTCTCCCACGCCCAGGCCCGCCCCGAAGAGTGCTTCTTCACCGACGATATCCCCGCCTACGTCGAAGCCGCCCGCGCCGCCGGCATCCAGGCCGAGCAGTTCCTCGGTCACGAAAAACTCCTCGCCGATCTCCGCGCCCGCGGCGTCGACGTCTAACCTATTGCGGCGCGCTCAACGCCGCGTCCACCCACTTCGCCACCAGGTCCCGCTCGGCCGCCGTCAACTTTGCCTCCGGGTGCATCAAATCATAGCCCGGTAGCGGCATACTCTTGTCGCTGATCGCAATCCCGATGCCCTCGAAGTCGCTCCAATCCGTGAACTTCGTCTCCCCGGCCTTCAGCCACTCGGAAAAGTTCAAATGCCGCCGCCCGTCGACCACATGTTTCCGAACCGGCCACGACACCGGGGCGATATCGGCATACCACGGCCATTGCGTCTCGTTCGAGTGGCAGTCATAACACGCCCGACGTAGAATCTGCACCACCTCTGCAGGCGGCTTCATCACCGCCTCAAACGATCGGGCCGGATCCACCGGCGGGTTCGTTTTCGCCGGCGCCGGCACCAGTTGCATCGCCACCGCCACCACTCCCATCGCTAACAGCAGTTTCTTTTTCATAGATCGGTACAAATGGAAAAGGGCAGACCCGAAGGCCTGCCCTTTTATTTTAGTTCCCAGCGCGGTCTAGAAGAAGTACTTCAGACCAAACTGGATGTTGCGCGGTGCCTGCACCTGGCTGCCGATCACGCCGGCCGTCGCCGGGCTGGAGATCGTCAACCCCGGAGGCGCCCAGCTCACGTTGTTGAACGCATTGAACAGTTCCATGCGGAAGTCAATGTAGTTCGACTCGGTGACGTTGAAGCGCTTGCCGATCGACAGATCCGTCGAGAAGTAGCTCGGACCACGTTCGGTGCCGATCGACGAATTGCCGAACGAACCCTGGGCGGGCTGTCCGTACGGGCAGGTGCCGTTGTCGACACCAGCGGCGCAGAAGTACGCCCCGCGGGCAGCCGTATCGGTCGGGAGACCGAACCAGTTGTCCACGTTCCGCAGCGATTCGTTAATCGTCATCGTCCGGTAACGGTTCGCCCGAACGTTGCCGCGAACGGCCTGACCGGTCTGGTCAAGCGCGCGCACGGTGATCGGAAGACCCGAGCGCGTGGCCACCGAGTAGTTGGCATTCCAGCCACCCACGATCATGTCGGCCATCTTGCTCATCCCGGAACCAAACTTCTTCCCCTTGCCCACCGGTACGAACCACGAACCGGCAATGGTGAAGTTGTTGCGGACGTCGAAGAACGCCGGTCCGCGGTTGGCCTTGCGGTCGTAGGCGTTCTGCCAGTAGGCGCCTTCACCCGCCGTCAGGCCGCTGCCATAATAACCGAGGTTGTCGGTCAGCGTCTTGCCGTAGGTGTAGGAGGCCAGGAAGTCGAAGCCGGCCGCGAACTTGCGGCGCGCAACCATCTGCAACGAGTGATAGTCCATCGTCGCCGACGATTCCGTCCGGGCGATGTTGCCCAGGTTCGGCAGCTTGTTGATCAGCGGACGGCGCAGGTTCAGGTTCGTCCAGGTCGAGAACGGACCCGTTCCCGGCAGCGGCTGATTCGCTTCCACCGGAGCCACCAGGTGCGTACCCTTCTGCCCCACGTAACCGGCCTGAATCGACGTCGAGTTGTCGAACTGATACTCGGTCGTGAAGTTGATCTGGCCGGTCGTCTGCGGACGCAGGTTCAGATCCCAGGCGCGGCCCTGCAACTGCGGCGTCGTGCCGGCGGCCGCCGGACGAGCCATGTCGAGAGCAATGTTGGCCGTCACCACATCGGAGAACCCGGTGCGGATCGAACCAGGCGTGCGCGGATCGTAGCTGAAGTCCGTTTCCACGAAGAACGGCGGATTCAGCGGCAGACGCAGGTTGGCGCCCGTGCCTTCCATGAAGCTCTGGTAGGCATAGCCGCCGCGGACAACCAGCTTGTTCTTGAACTGGTCCGGCGTCCACGCGAAGCCGATGCGCGGCATGTACTGCTTCTTGTAGCCGTTGTAGAGCGCGTTGCCGTACTCGCCGCCCGTGCGGACCAGCGTGCCGGCAAACGTGTCGACGTTGATCTGACGGTTGTCCTTCTCATAGATCGGCTGCATGTATTCCCAGCGCATACCGATGTTCAGGGTAAACGTCTGCGAAACCTTGAAGTCGTCCTGGAAGAACAACGCCGTACGCCAGAACCGGTGTCCCCACGGATCGGCGATCGCCCCGCGGCCCTTGCCGTTGAGCGAGTCGGTCAGGAAGTCCGCAAAGTCCAGCCCCGTGTAGGTGCCCGTGTACCGGAACACGCCCAGCGCGCCGTTGTTGCCGGCGTAGTAGCGGTCCTGGTTGTACTTCATCAACTGGGTACCCATCTTCAGCAGGTGCTTGCCTTTCTGCCACGTCAGGTTGTCGTAGATGATGAACTTCTTGTCCACCGTGTTGGAGATGCTCGCGCCGGAACCGATACCGGTCAGTCCGCTGCCCAATCCAACGCTGCTCAACCCGGGAATCGGCTGCCCGCCGGGGATGCCGAACTTCTGGTTCCCGTCCGCGCCCAACTGCCCCGACCAATCCACCGCGATATCGTCAATTTGAATCCGCGAGAACGAGAATCGCGCTTCGTTCACGATCGACGGGCTGATCGTCCTGTTCCAATTCGTCACCCAGGACGTCGTCGGCCCGGACTGTCCCGAAGTCATGTTCACCGGCAGCGCCGCCCGGCTTCCCAACGATTCGTATCGCCCGATCGACCAGCGTGCCATCAACGAATCCTTGTCCGTCGGCCGGAAGTCCACCTTGGCGTCCGCCTGGTGGTTGTCCGTCTTCGACGCCGAACCGCCGGCGTAGTTGCCGCCGATTCCCAGCGGACCCGTGCCGGCCTGCGTCGGCAGCGGATACAGCGAGGGGTTCGAGAACAGGAAACGCGCCACCGGGCTGAACCGCGAAACCGGGATCTGCTTGCCCGCAAACGGCTGCCCGTTCGTCGGATCGGTGATCGTCGGGTTCGGGAACTGGCTCAGGTCGCCGTTCCGCCACGCCTGCGGCGCAACGCTCGCCGTCGCCGGACCGTCGGCCCGCTGCAGCGATCCTTCATAGTCCACAAAGAAGAACAGCTTGTTCTTCTGGATCGGCCCGCCCAGCGTGCCGCCGAAGATGTTCCGCTTGGAACCCGTCCGCGTCGCCGTCGACACGTTTCGGTTCCGGAAGAAGCCATTCGCGTTCAGCTTGTTGTTCTGCAGGAACTCGAACATATTCCCGTGGAACTGGTTCGTGCCGCTCTTCAGCGACATCATCACCGTCGCCCCGCCGGAGTTGCCGTAATCGGCCGCCGCGTTGCCCGTCAGCACTTTCACTTCTTCCAGCGCGTCCACGTTCGGCGAATAGCCCACGCGGTTGTCAATCGAGTCGTTGACGTCCACGCCGTCCAGCATGAAGTTGTTCGTCTGTTCCCGATTCCCGTTCACATACGGGCGGGCGCCGAACCGGCTGTTCATTGCGTCCGGCTGCGGCGACACCGAGCCCGGAATCAACAGCGTCAGCGATACAAAATTCCGCCCCTTCAAAGGCAGTTCCGTCAGCTGCTTGGCCTGCAGCGATTCCCCCGTCTGCGTCGATTCGGTCTGCAGCACCGGGGCCGCCGCCGAAATCTCCACCGACTGCGTCGTCTCGCCGACTTCCATCTTGAAGTCCACGCGAGCCGTCTGGTTCACCTGCAGGCCGAACGGGCCCGCGGTGCCTTTCTTAAAGCCCTTCACTTCCGCAGCCAGGTTGTAGTTGCCGACAGGAAGGAACAGAAGACTGTAGAGTCCCGCGTCGTTGCTCGTCGCGGTATAGGTAACGTTGGTGCCGGCATTGGTTGCCGTCACTTTGGCGTTCGGGATAACAGCGCCAGTTTGGTCAGTGAGCGTTCCAGTGAACGCACCAGTAATGGTTTGCGCCGATGCCGTTACTCCGGCCATCGCAAGAATGAGTGTAATGTAGTTCAGTTTTCTCATGGGTTAGAGATACCTGTGCACCTATATTCTATGCACGCCCCCCTCTGCACTTCAAGCCGTATCTAGTTGATTTTAATAGAGTTAATCTACAGCTTTTGGAACCCGAATCTATGAAAAAACGGATCTGTAACAAACAAAAGGAGATACCGGTGTCCGCTTTATAGTAGCGCCGTGTCGATCGGCTCCGTGTCGATCGGCTCCACCACTTCGACCCCCGCCCCGGCCCCGGCAAGCCACTCCCGCAGCGCTTCCCGGCTCCCCCCGAAGTAGTTCCGCACCAACTCCTCCACCGCCACCTGCCGCAGTTCGTCCGGGTTCTGCGCCGCCCTATAGATGAAACTCCGCCCCACCTTCCGCCGCTCCAGCTTCCCCCGCTTCACCAGTCGCTCCAGCAGCGTCATCACCGTCGTGTACGCCAGCGCCTGCCGCCCCTCCAGCGCCTCGGCCACCTCCCGCACCGTCGCCTCCCCCCGCGTCCACACCGCCCCCAGGCACGCCATTTCCAGCGGTGGAGGCAGGGGCGGGGTTCCGGTCCGGCGCGCCATAGGCCCTACTTCTCGTTACCCAGCGCGGAGATCAGCTTATCCCCGAACAGCGATCCCGTCGTCGGCGTCGGCCGTCCGCCCTTGGATCCCGCTCCCGCGGCCGGCGCGGGAGCCGCCTTCGGCGCCGGGGGCGCCGCCTGCTCTTCCGCCAGGAACCGGTCTTTCTTCAGCAAACTCCGCTCCAGCGACGGCGCATAGCTCGTAAAGTTCCCGTCCAGCAGCGAATCCCGCTGCACCACCGTCCGGATCGTCTCCATCTTCGAGTCCAGATTATCCAGTTGATGCAGCAGCATCGCCTCCAGGAAGCACGGCACCTTCGGCGACCCGTACTCCAGCTCCCCGTGGTGGCTCGCAATCAGATGTTCCACCAGCAACCGCAGCTTCGGCGGGAACCCCGGCACCTGCCGGACTTTCTCATCCACCATCCGCAGCGCAATCAGAATATGGCCGATCAACTGCCCTTCGTCGGAATATCCGAAACCCCGCTCATAGGTCAGCTCGTAGATCTTCCCGATGTCGTGCAGCACCACCCCGGTCAGCAGCAGATCTTCATCCACCTCCGGGTAATGCCGCGCCGTAAACCGCGCCAGCGTCAGCAACGACAGCACATGCTCAATCAGCCCGCCAATCCACGCATGGTGGATCGATTTCGCCGCCGGCGCCGTCTTGTACCGCCGCGCAATATCCCCATCAGCGAAAAACGCCTCCAGCAGCGCCTTCAGGTGCGGATTCCGCATCGTCTCGATGTAGCCCATCAATTCGGCATACATCTCGTCCCGGTCCCGCTTGGAAGCCGGAAAATAGTCCGCCGGCTCCACCTCCCGGTCATCGGCCCGCATCAGCCGGTCCACCCGCAACTGCAGCTTGTTCTGGTAAACGGTCGCCTGCCCCCGCACCTTCACGTAATCGTTGCGGTCGAACGTGTCGACAATGTCCGCCACGCCATCCCACATCTTGGCGTCAATGTCGCCTGTCTTGTCTCCCAACAGCAGAGAGAGGTACGGCTCGCCCGTCTTTTTCTGACGGACGTCCTTGTTCAAAACCAGAAAAGTCGTCTGTACCGTCTGGTTGGGTTCGAGTTCGTTTGCGAATTGCTTCATCCGATGGGATCGGATTTCAGATTAGCAGGCTAGGACTTCGAAGTGGAGACGTTTCCCGTCGACGTGCCCGGCACCGGCACGAACAACAGCCGCTTCCGCCGCTTCTGGCTCGCCACTTCCGCCCGCGTCACCGTCTCCGGTTTCAGCTGCGCCGGGTCGCTCCACTTGGTCGATTTCCCCGCCGCCGCCGCCGTGTCCACATAGCCTTCCCGGATCTCCAGAAACGCCTCGCTGCGCAGTTTCGTCAGGTATTCCCGCACCGCCGGCTGCATCCGCGGCTCGAAAAGCTTGTTCATCACTTCGCCTTCCACCTCTTCAAACTGCGCCAGCCCCGCCTCGTGATGCTCGTCCACCTTCAGAATCAGCCAGCCATTGGGGAAGGGAATCGGGTCCAATACGTCGTTCCGCTTCGCCGCCCAGACTTTGTCTTCAATCTCTTTCCGCAACTCGCCTTTTTTCGACGGCGGCAACTCCCCGTCATTCTTCGCCGACTCGGCGTCGGAGTTGTCCCGCGCCAGTTCGTTGAACTTCTCGCCCTTCCGCGCCCGCGCCACCAGGTCCTTCGCCTTTTTCTCCACCGCCGCCTTCTCGGCATCGCTCTTCCCATCGATCGACAGGAAAATCTCCCGCAGGAACACCCGCTCTTCCCGCTGGAACTCGTTCTTGTGGTCGTCGTAGTACTTCCGCACTTCCGCTTTCGGAATCACAATCTTCGAGCTCACTTCTTGCCCGATCACCCGCCGCGTCAGCATGCTGTTCTTGATCTCGGCCCGGTAATCCTCGTACGGCATCCCCGTGTTCTCGCGAATATAGGCCTGGAACTTGTCGCTATCGGTGATCTTCGACCGCCGCTGCAGGTCCGCAATGTACTTGGTCACATCGGCGTCCAGGTTGATGCTCAGGTCCCGCCCCTTCTGCACCAGTAGCATCGAGTCGATCTTCTCCCGCAGGAAGTCCTTCTCCCGCTCCGCGATCGCCTGTGCAATGTCGGCCGCCGTCGCCCCCCGGCCCTTCATGTCCTCGGCCATCGATTTCTTCATCCGTTCCAACTCCGAACGGGTGATGATCTCGCCATTCACCTTGGCCACGATCTGTTCCACGATGATCGGGTCCGCGGCGGACAACACGGTTCCGGCGGCAATGCAGAGCAACAAGACGCGATGCGACATATCTCCTCCTATATTACCCATTGCAAGCCCCCTGCCAAAACCCCGAATCAACGGTTTACAGCTTTCCCCACTGTCGCCCCCCCGTCACGCTGTGGCGCCACAGGCGCCGGATCCAGCTCCCGCAGGCACTTCTGCAGGTACCGCAGCATCTCCTCCGGCTTCGTCACCGGCCACGGATCGGCCGGCAGCCGCAACACCCCGGCCGGCGTAAACTGGCACCCCGCCGTCCCCGCCACCAGCGCCATCAGGTTCTCCGGACTGATCCGCGCCTCCGGATGAATCTTGATATTGAAATACCCCTGCCGCCGGTCAATCGACTCAATCCCCAGCCGCTGCGCAATCGCCCGCAGCAAGCTGAACTCGGCCAGTTGCCGCACCATGTCCGGCACCGGTCCGTACCGGTCGGTTAGCTCGTCAATGGCCCGCTGCTGCTCGGCCACGTTCTCCACCCCGGCCAATTTCTTGTACGCCCGCAGCCGCTGGATCTCCTCGCCAATATAGGTGTTCGGGATCCGCAGGTCCACCCCCAGCGTGATCGTCGAATGAATCTCCGGCGGAACATCCTCCCCCTTCAACTCCCGCACCATATCGTCCAGCAGCTTCAGATAGGTGTCGAACCCGACACTCTCAATGTGCCCGTGCTGCTCGCCGCCCAGCAGATTCCCGCACCCGCGCAACTCCAGGTCCAGCGCCGCAATCTTGAACCCCGCCCCCAGGTCGCTGAACTCCCGCAGCGCCGCCAGCCGCTTCCGCGCCACCTCGGAGAGCTCCGTGTTCGGCGGCACCAGCAGATACGCATACGCCCGCCGGTTCGATCGTCCCACCCGGCCCCGCAACTGGTACAGCTCGGCCAGCCCGTGCCGCTCGGCGTTTTCAATGATGATCGTGTTCGCCAGCGGAATGTCCAACCCGTTTTCCACAATCGTCGTGCACACAAACACGTCGTACTCCCGCTTCATGAACCCCAGCAGCACCCGCTCCAGTTCCGCCTCCGGCAACTGCCCGTGCCCCACACCCACGCGAATATTCGGCATCGCGTTCTGCAGCCACATCGCCCGCTGATAGATCGTGTCCACCCGGTTGTGGACAAAGTACACCTGCCCCCCGCGCAGCACTTCCGTCTCAATCGCCGCCCGCACCAGGTCTTCGTTGAAATGCGCCACCGTCGTCTGCACCGCCAGCCGGTCCTTCGGCGGCGTCTCAATCACCGACATGTCCCGCAGCCCCAGCATCGACATGTGCATCGTCCGCGGAATCGGCGTCGCGCTCATCGTCAGTACGTCGATGTTCTTCCGCACCTCCTTCAGCCGCTCTTTATGCCGCACCCCGAACCGCTGCTCTTCGTCCACAATCAGCAGCCCCAGGTCGGAATACTCCACGTCCTTCGAAAGGATCCGGTGCGTCCCGATGACGATGTCCACCTTCCCGAACTTCAGGTCTTCCAGCACCTGTTTGGTCTCCGCCGCCGAACGGAAACGGCTCAGCATCTCCACCCGCACCGGAAAGCTCGCAAACCGCCGCTTGAACGACTCGTAGTGCTGGAAACACAGCACGGTCGTCGGCGTCAGCACCGCCACCTGTTTCCCATCCCCCAGCGCCTTGAACGCCGCCCGCATCGCCACTTCCGTCTTGCCGAACCCCACGTCCCCGCACAGCAGCCGGTCCATCGGCTGCGCCCGCTCCATGTCCCGCTTAATCTCGCTTACCGCCTGCAACTGGTCCTTCGTCGCGCCGTACTCAAAGGCGTCTTCAAATTCCCGCTGCCAGTTGGAATCGGGCGAGTACGCAAACCCTTCGGACATCTTCCGCGCCGCGTAGAGCTTCAGAAGCTCTTCGGCCATGTCGCGCATCTTCGCCTTCACGCGCGTCTTCGTCTTGTTCCAGGTGACGCCGCCCAGCCGGTCCAGCGACGGCTTCTGCTCGCCCGCTCCCCGGTACTTCTGCACCAGGTCCAGCCGCGTCATCGGCACATACAGCCGCGATTCGCCGGCATACTCCAGCAGCAGGAAATCGCCCTTCTGGTCGTCCCCCTGCGCCAGTTCTTTGATGCCCAGGAACTTCCCCACCCCGTGCGTCACATGGACAATGAAGTCGCCCGGCTTCAGGTCGGCGATGTCGGCCGCAAACGCCGCCGCCGCTCCATGGTTAATTGCCGGCGATACCGCCAGGTCCGAAGGATCAAACAGATCCTCGCTCCCGATCACCGTCACCCCGGCCTCTAAAAACGTGGTGCCCCTCCGGATCAATCCCCGCGCCAGCATCGTGTTCGCGCTCGACCCGAACAGCCGCGCCCGCTCCGCCAAATACGGCGAGGGATGGTCCCCCGGATCCAGCGCCAGCTGAAACGGTACCTGATACTCATGCAGAATATCGGCCAGCCGCTCCACTTCCCCCACCGCCGGGGCAAAGTACACCACCCGGTTCCCCTTCGCCGTCAGGTCCCGCGTCTCCCCCACCGCCGCCTGCAAGTCCCCGTGGAAGGCCACCGAGGGCCGCGTGGCGATATAGACCGACGGTCCGCTCCCGGACTCCCCGATCATCTCCAACTGCCGCAGCGCCAGCGTCGCCCGGCCTTCGGTCATCCGCGCCCAATCTTCCACCGAACAGAAGACGTCCGCGTTCGGAACCGTCTCCTCCCGTACGTTCTCATTCAGCCGCTTCCAGTACCGCTCCGCCGCGCCCCGTATCTGTTCCGGCTCATCGAGCACCACCAGCGCATCCATCTGCAGCTCAAACAGCGTCGCCGGACGCGGCTCCTGCAGCACCCGCAAAAACTCCCACCCCGGCACCGGATTCCCCGGCACCGCATGTTCGGCCAGCGGCAGCACCGTCGCCGAGGTCACTTTCAATACGGAGCGCTGCGTCTGCACATCGAACCGCCGCATCTCCTCAATCGTGTCGCCGAACAGTTCGATCCGCAGAGGCTGCGCGCTTTCGGCCGGAAAGATGTCGATGATCCCGCCGCGGACCGAAAACTCTCCCACCATCTCCACCGGTTCCCGCTGTTCATACCCGATCCGCCGCAAATGCTCGGCCAGGTCTTCCATGGCGATGTCTTCGGTGGTCCGCAGGTCCAGCGCCAGATGCCGGTAGGCGCTGCCGGTGTAGGTCCGGGCCAGCGCGCCGCCAATCGGCACGATCGTGATCGTGGCCCGCCGCGATGCCAGACGCCATAGCCCCACTGCCCGCTGCGCGCTGATCTCGCTGTGCGGCGACAGCCCTTGGGACGGCAGCACATCGAGCGCCGGGATCATCTGTGGCGGCTCCAACTGCTGCCCCGCCGCCAGGATGTCGAAGAACGTGTGGACGGCCTCCAGCAGCAGTTCGGCTTCCTTGGCCCCATCGGTCACCACGATCAGCGGACGCCCCGTTATCTTCCACAGCAGAACGGTATAGAGCGCCTTGGCCGTCAGCGTCAGCCCGGAGAGCGACTGATGCCGGTTGCTCCCCAGTCCGCGGACGATCTGTTGCAGACCATCGCCGGAGGCGAAGGACTGAAACAGGTCGCGAACTGCCGGGTGGGTCATAGCCATGAGCGGGGTCCGGGGCGTTACCGCCGCGCCAGGATTTCTTTCTCGATGTTGGTCGTGGAGTGGCCGGCTTCCAACGGAATGAGGACCACTTTGCCCCCGGCGGCTTCCACTTCTTCCCGTCCGGCGACGTAGTGCGACCAATCGGCGCCTTTGACCAGGATGTCGGGCAGCACGGCGGCGATCAGTTCGGTAGGTGTGTCCTCGTCGAAGAAGGTAACGGCGTCGACGGCTTCCAGGGCAAGCGCCGCCTCGGCCCGGGTGGTTTCCGAGAGGAGTGGCCGGTGCGGCCCCTTGTACCGGGCCACGGAGGAGTCGGTATTGAGAGCAAGGATGAGGACATCGCCCATGGATTTGCACTGTTCCAACAGCCGCACATGCCCCGGGTGGAGCAGATCGTAGCAGCCGTTCGTAAAGACAACGACTTTTCCATCGCGCTTCCATCCGGCGCGCGCGGCGGCCAACTCAGGCCGGGAATAAACGGCAGGCATTCTTTCTATTCTCGCCCGAACCGCCCCCACGAGGAAATGGGCAACCGCGCAACCGGGGAAATCTTCTCTGGGAGGAACCCGTTCTGGGGGATGGCCGCTCTTTGCAGAAATCATCACTGGGAGGGATCCTCTCTGGGGGATAGCCGCTCTCTGGGGAAATCAGCACTGGGAGGGATCCTCTCTGGGGGGAATCCGCTCTTTGGGCAAATCATCAGTGGGAGGGATCTTCTCTGGTGGAATCCGCTCTTTGGGCAAATCATCAGTGGGAGGGATCCTCTCTGGGGGAATCCGCTCTTTGGGCAAATCATCACTGGGAGGGATCTTCTCTGGTGGAATCCGCTCTTTGGGCAAATCATCAGTGGGAGGGATCCTCTCTGGGGGAATCCGCTCTTTGGGCAAATCATCACTGGGAGGGATCCTCTTTGGGGGAATCCGCTCTTTGGGGAAATCAGCACTGGGAGGGATCCTCTCTGGGGGAATCCGCTCTTTGGGGAAATCATCACTGGGAGGGATCCTCTCTGGGGGATAGCCGGGGCAAGCACAGACCCCCCTCCCCAACCCAAGCAGCACGGCTGTCCCCCAAAGACGCCGAACCCTACCTCCACCCCAAGCCGCCCGCCCAAGCCCGCCCCTCACCCCCGCTGGGGGGATAGCCGGGGCAAGCACGGACGAGACCTCCGCACACCCAAGCAGCACGGCTGTCCCCCAAAGACGCCGAACCCCACCCCAAGCCCAAAGCCCGCCCGCCCCAAAGCCAGCCCGCCCCCAAGCCCGCCCGCCCCAAACCCGTCCCAAGCCCCCCCAAAAAAAACCCTACCGAATCCGCTCCATCACCCACCCATAAACCATCAAACTAACCCCATACAATACCGCCGCCCCCGGCAAATACCAATAATTCCCCTGCGCCACGGCCATCCCGCACCCCGCCCCCGCCGCCAACTGCAAAAATCCCTGCGGAAAGAACCGCCCCGCCGAAAACCGCCACGCCGGTGACTCCGCCGCCACCAAAACGCTCGTATGGTGCCCCACCGCCAGCGAAACCAGCATCCCCGTCAACCCCGCCAGTGGCGCCAATCCTCCTGTCAAAACCACCGTCACCCCCAACAGCCACCGCCCTTTCCGCCACAAATGCACCCATCCCCGCCGCGGCGAAAGCTCCCACCGCAATCGCGCCGCCCCATCCAGCGTGAACAGGTTCTGCGCCAGCGTGCTCAAACTCACCACCACCAGCACGCTCAAAACGCCAAAAGCCGCCGGTTCCGGCGCATCGGCCAGAAACCGGTACGCCATTCCGCCCGTTGAAAACGCCACCGCCGAATATAGATCCAGCGTCCGCACCAACTGCCGCGCCTCCAGCCCCGGCAAACGCCACAGAAAAGGCGCCGCCCGCACCTCCGGCCGCGTGAAAACCCCCAACACCATTCGTTTCAACCCCGAAACCGGCCACATCGCCAGCCGGATCTCCGGAATCTTCGCCAGCGGCGAGAGCATCGCCGGCCCCAGTACCAGCAACCCCAGCAACGTCACCAGGAAAACAGCGCTCTCCGGCTGCATCGCCATCAACGCGGCCACATAGAACAAATTGTTACCCTGCACCGAACCCAGCGTGCGCGTCTCCCGCGCCGCGCACTGCCACAGCGCCCCAAAAGATCACGCCGGCAGCCACCCCAGCGGCGGCAGCGGCGCCGCCGCAATCAGCCGCAAATAGTTCTCATGCAGGTCTCCAACCTCCATCGACGCCCCGCGCCACGCCGCCCGCCCCCGGTCCAGCAGCACCACCTCATCGGCCAGCCGTTCCACATGCATCAGCATGTGCGAACTCAGCACCATTCCCACTCCCGCCTGCTTGGCTCGCCGCAGCAGTGCCAGCACGTTCTCGCAACTTGCCGGGTCCAGCCCCTCAAACGGCTCGTCCAGCAACAGCAAACGCGGCGCATGCAGCATCGCCATCGCCAGCGCCGTCTTCTTCCGCATCCCGTACGAACAGGCCGCCGCGAACCGTCCCCGCCCCTCCTCCAGCCCCAACAGCCCCAATAACTCGCCGGCCCGCAGCGCCGTCTCCGCCCGCTTCAATCCGTAAAGATCCCCGCTCAAGTGCAGGTGTTCTTCCACCGTCAGCGCATCGAAGAGCGCCAGGTGTTCCGGCAGCAGCCCCACTTGCCGCTTCCACGCCGCTCCGCCCTCCACCGGCCGTTTACCCAGCACGCTCAGCGTACCTGCGGTCTCTTCTTCCAATCCCGCCAGCACCCGCAGCGCCGTCGATTTCCCCGCGCCATTCGGCCCGATCAACGCACACGCCGCCCCCGCCGCCACCGTCAGGTCGAACCCATCCAAGGCCCGAACCTCCCCATAGCGAATACCCACGCCGTCACTGACAACCAGATTCACCCCCTCATTCTACGGCGACGGCGCACCGGCTACGGCGACAGCCCACCGGCCGTGGCGAACCCGCCGATTCAAACCGCAATGAGACGCAAATCGTCGGCAAGTCGCTGCAGATCCTCCGCGCCGCTGGTGACTACCGGTTGTCCCAGCTGTTTGGCACAAACGACGACGTGAGCATCGACGATATCCGAAGTCTTCGTTCGTGAGAGCAATCGTCCAACTTCCGTCGCTCCCCGCCCGTCCAGCGCTACCAGGTCTGTGCTCACGTCTCGAATCAGCCGTGACAGACGAGATTGGCGTGCCGGATTTCGCATCGCCTGCGCGATTGCGGTCGCCGGAATCGTCACTCGCATCCCCTTCCCGCGCGCCCGTTCCAATAACGCAATCACTCGGCGATCGTTCCGGTTCCTTTCCTCGGACGCCGCGCAGCCTGGGGCGCTAGTACGGAGTCCGCCCATGCTCGCTCCCTTGCCGTAAGGGGGCCTCCGGTCTCTTCCAACGCCTCGGCCAGCATCTCCCGCCAGCCTGCCGCGTCGGATACGGCAATTCCGATGGCATGTTTCACGAACCCAGAAACGTTGGCGGCCGCACCCGCTGCCACCAGCGCACGAATCTCAGCAAGTTGTTCGTCTGGAATCGTAACCGTGATCTTCGTGGTCGCCATATCCAGGACCATACCACGAGCACACGACGACTCTCCCGCGATCGGTTCCTCCCCCCTACTCCGCCCGGAGCGTCGAAACCGGGTCCATCCGCGCCGCTCGCCTCGCCGGGAAATAGGCCGTCACCACCCCAATCAGCCCCATCGCCATCGCCGCCCCCACCCAGCTTCCCCCGTCCCAACCCATCGGAGTCCGCCCGATCATCACCACCCGGCCCACGTAAATCGAAATAGGAAGCGTCACCACGCAACTCATCGCCAGCGCCACCCCCACCCACCGCACCGAATCGCCCGCCAGGCGCAGCGGAGACGCCCCGAGTGCCGCCCGGATCCCTAACTCCCGCCGCATCGCCACAAACGTCGCCGCCAGGCTCGATGCCAGCCCAAATCCAACCACCACCGCTGAAATCCCTCCAAATAGCGCCAGCAGCCAGGTCAATAACCGCAGATTCTCTGTCGGCGCATCTACCCGCTTCCCCAGCGGCGTCACTCCCACCTTCTCCAGCGCCGGATCCACCTTCCAGACCGCCTCCCGCACCGGCCCTGCCAGCGCCTCGGCGGGCAGCGTCGATCGCACAAAATACTGAAATCCTTCAAAAGCCATCTGCGTCGAGGAGAGGAATATCTGCGGCTCCGTCTCCACCGATAGCTCCCGGTTGAGCGTGTTCTGCACCACGCCCACTATCTCGTGTTCCGCATACGGCTTGGTCTGGAATCCGTTGTAGAAGGAGAACCGGATCCGCTGCCCCACCGCATCCCCCGCCTCGGCCAGGTACCGGTCCGCAAAGGCCTGGTTCACCAGTGCCACTCTCGCCGTCGTGTACCGGTCGGAGTCGCCGAACCCCCGGCCCCGGCGCACCGGGATTCCCAGCACCGCCAGCGCCCCCGGACTCGCTACCCCGATCGCCGCCATCCGTTGCTGATCCTTCGGCGTCTGCTCGCCATGCAGCAGAAACCGCGTCCGCATCCGCCCCACCGGCAGGTTCAACCCCCCGCCCGCCGCCGTTACCCCCGGAACCCGCTGCAACTCCCGGATCACCTGTTCGTGAAACCCGATCATCTTCTCGTCCGTGTTGTACTTCGCCTCGGAGATCCCGATTCCGGACACAAAGATCTGCTCGGTCTGAAATCCCCGGTCCGGCTGAACCAGCGCCAGCACCGCCCGCCCGATCGCAAATCCGCCATAGGCCAGGCTGCCCGTCAACACCAGTTGCGCCACCGTCAGCGCCATCCGCAACCGCTGCGCGGACCGGTTGGTGGCCGTCAACGCGCCCGCCTGCGGCGCCAGCGGCCGCCGCGTCATCAGCAGCGGCAACAGCCCGCTTCCTAAACTCGTCACCAGGGCGGTCGCTACCATCCACCCGGCAATGCCCGGGTTCAGCCCCGCCTTCCCCCAAAGCTCGAACAGCGCCAGTTGCTGGCCCAGCAGCGGCGTCGCCCGCAGCGCCGCCAGCAAGCCCGCGCTCCCGGCCAGCCCCACTGCTGCCCCGGCTAGCCCCAATACCGCCACCTGCACCATCTGCTCCGTCCACACCCGCCACAGCGAAGCACCCAGCGCCAGCTGTATCGAAATCTGCCGCTGCTGCCGCAGCAGTTGCGAAAGCCAGATTCCCCCCGCGTTCGTCAGCGCTACCGACAGCAGGATCAGTACCGAAACCAGCAGCCACTGCAGTAACTCCCAGCGCTCGCCCAGCAGGAACGCCGATACCTCCCGCCCGCTGTATTGAACCGCCGCGTTCGTCGCCGGATGGCGCTCCGCCAGCACCCGGGAACGGATTTCCAGTTCCGTCTGGAAGCGCCCGGCCAGATCGGCCGACTTCAGCCGCGCCAGTACCCCCAGCCCTCCCACCCCTCTCGCTCCCCAGTATTCGGACCGCGGCAGCGGAATGTAGATGTCCGGGTTCTTCCCCTGATGCGGGAACGCAAACGAGGCCGGCAACACCCCGGCTACCCGGTAGGGAACCGCATTGATCCACACCGTCCGGTTCGTCACCTCGTCGGCTCCCCCGAAAACGCTCCCCCACGCCTGGTGCGACAGCCACACCCACTTCTGGTTTCCCGCCAACTCGTGCTCCCGCGTCATCCCCGCCCCGTGCGCCACGTCCACCCCGAGCGTCCGGAAGAACTCCCCCGTCACCTGTAACGAAAGCACGACCTCTACGTGGCCCCCCGGCTCGGTCTGCAGTCCCCAAGTCCGCGCCGCATATCCCGCCATCTCCCCCACCGAATCCGTCCGCAGGTCCTCCATGTCGGCCCACGTCACCCCGCCCCGCTCACCCTTTTTCCAGCTCTCCACCGCCACTATCCGTTCCGCGTCCCGGAACGGGAGCATCCCCCGGAGCAGCGGATAGGCCACCGCCAGCCACGTACCCCCAACCGCCACCGCCACGCCAATCACCGTCACGAAGGAGAGCGAGGTCCGCCAGTCGCGGACCCGTTGCCGTAGCAGGTGGTGCAGATTCATCGTTTCATCTTCTCACCGCCCCGCCCCCCTCACCCGATCCCCAAAAACTGCGCCGTCTGCTCCCACATCTCATCGATCACCTCGGTCAACTCATGGCCGGCGTCAAACCGCTCCAGCCGCACATTCCCGTGCGTGGCCGCATACGCCTCCGACCCCGCAATCGGCACCGTCAGATCCTTCGTTCCATGGAAAATCAACGCCGGCTGCCCGAACTCCGGCACCGCTTCCCACTTCCGCGCGTCTTCGGCCAACTGCCATCCCACCTTCGCTTCCGTCTTCTCCCCATAGTGGAATACCGCCAATTCCCCCGTCCGCTCCCACTCGGCGAACTTCTCGGCGCCAAGCATCGCCGGCCAACGGTCCCGGAACCCGAACGCCGGCGCCAGCAGGACCAGCTTTTCTACCTCCGGGTGCCGCGCCGCGTACAAAGCGGCCAGGTATCCACCCATGCTCGACCCGACTAGTACCACCGGTTCCCCCTTCGCCTCCCGCTCCACAATTCCGTATTGCCCGGAAATCGTCAGTCCAAAAAAATTTCCTGCGTCCAGTTGCGGAACGCTTACCGAAACCCCCGCATTCGCGAAACGGGATTGAAAAACTTGGGCTTTCCGCGATCCGGGGCCCGAAGCGAAGCCGTGAAGATAGATGATTCGCACGCTGATTTTCCTTCATCTACTATGGTGCAGAGTTGCGGTAGCGGTAAAGGTATGGCTAGGATAGGGAAGTTTGAAGGAGACAACTGAACTGGTATGTCCGTTGAAGCTAAAGTAAAGCAGATTATCGTCGAACAACTCGGCGTGGATGAGGCCCAAGTAGATGGCACGGCTGCTTTCGTCGACGATTTGGGCGCTGACTCGCTCGATCTGGTGGAATTGGTGATGGCCTTCGAAGAAGCCTTCGACCTCAATATCCCCGACGAAGACTCCGAGAAGATCAAAACCGTCAAAGACGCGATTGATTACATTGACGCCAAGGCCAAAAAGGCCTAAAGCACCTCAGGCCCGTCCGCTGCCGCACCTGCACTCTCAAGCGGAGGGGAGATAGCAATTGTCTGACACACATCAACGAAGAGTCGTTGTAACCGGTATTGGACTCGTGTCCGGCCTCGGTATCGGTACGGAGCAAACCTGGGAAGGTCTCCGTGCCGGCCGGTCCGGCATCGCACCCATCACCCTGTTCGACGCCAAAGATTTTGCCTGCCGGTTTGCCGGCGAGGTCAAGGATTTTGATCCCTCCCGGTGGATCGAGAAAAAGGAAGTCAAGAAGCTCGCCCGCTTCATGATGTTCGGCATCGCCGCCGCCGACGAGGCGCTCGCCATGGCCGGCCTCAAAATCGATGAGGGGAACGCCGAAGAAGTCGGCGTCTACATCGGAAGCGGCATCGGTGGCTTTGAAGTCATCGAACGCGAGCACCGTAAGTATCTCGAGGGCGGCCCCTCGAAGATCTCGCCCTTCTTTATCCCCGGTACCATCGTCAACCTGGCGAGCGGTCACATCTCCATTCGCACCGGCGCGAAAGGACCGAATTCGGCCGTCGCCACCGCCTGTACTACCGGCGCCCATGCCATCGGCGACTCGTTCAAGATCATTCAGCGCGGCGACGCCGTGGCCATGATCTGCGGCGGCGCCGAAGCGGCCATCACCCCGATGAGCGTCGGCGGTTTCGCCGCCCTCCGCGCCCTTTCCACTCGTAACGACGAGCCTGAACTCGCCTCCCGCCCCTGGGATAACGACCGCGATGGCTTCGTGGTTGGCGAAGGCGCAGGTATCCTCATCCTCGAAGAGTACGAGTACGCCAAGAAACGCGGCGCCAAAATACTCGCCGAGATCGTCGGCTACGGCATGAGCGGCGACGCCTATCACATGACCGCGCCCTCCGAGGACGGCGATGGCCCCTACCGCGTCATGCGCAACGCCCTCCGTGACGCCCGTATCGACCCCTCCACGGTCGACTACCTCAACGCGCACGCCACCTCTACCGACATGGGCGACAAGATCGAAACCGTCGCCATCAAGCGCGCCTTCGGGGACCACGCCTACAAACTCGCCGTCAGTTCCACCAAGTCCATGACCGGGCACCTGCTCGGCGGCGCCGGTGGCCTCGAAGCGGGCATCACCGTCCTTGCTATCCGCGACCAGATCGCCCCGCCCACCATCAATCACGACAATCCCGATCCCGCCTGCGACCTCGACTATATCCCCAAAGTCGCCCGTCCCATGCGGATCGATTACGCCCTGTCGAACTCCTTCGGATTCGGCGGTACCAACGGTTCCTTGATTTTCAAACGCCCCGCGGAAGAGTAGCCGATGAAAATAGTTGTGGCTCTGAAGCAGGTTCCCTCCCGGGATTCGGCACTTCGTGTGCCTCCCGGCGAACCCTGGATCGATGAATCCGATCTGACTTTCGAGATCAACGAGCCCGACGCCTACGCGCTCGAAGCCGGTCTCCAACTCAAGGAGCAGCACGGCGGCGAAGTCATCGTCGTCTGCGCCGGCCCGGAAGGCGCCGCCGCTTCCATCCGCGAAGCCCTCGCCAAAGGCGCCGATCGAGCCATCCACATCGAAGAGGACGGCCTCCACCAGACCGACACCCTCGGCGTCGCTACCCTCCTTGCTGCCGCCATCCGCGCCGAAAACCCCGACCTGGTCCTCACCGGCCTCCAGTCGGACGACCTCGGCAGCGGCCAGACCGGCGTCGTCGTCGCCGAACTCCTCGGCCTCCCCTCGGCTACCATCATCATGGCCGTCGAGGTCCAGGAGGGCGCCATCCGCGTGAAACGCGAGTTGGAGGACGGCTGGTTCCAGCACGTCACCCTCCCGCTGCCGGCCGTACTGACCATCCAAAGTGGCATCAATAAGCTGCGATATGCCACATTAATGGGCATAAAACGCGCCAAAACGAAGGAATTGAAGACCGTTTCCGCCGATGACCTGGGCGGCGTCCCCGCTCCCCAGGTGACCTGCGAGAAGGTCTATCTCCCCGGCCGCGCCAAACAAACCCAGATTCTGGAAGGCGACGCCAAAACCGCCGCCGCCGCCCTGGCCGACAAGCTGAAGTTTGAGGTGCGGGTCCTATGAGCGTCCTCGTCGTTCTTGAACAGTCCTCCGGCCAGTTCCACCGCATGGGGTGGGAAGCCGTTGTCGCCGCCAAGGAAATCGGCCTCCCTGTCGCCGTCGCCACCATCGGCCCGGCCGGCGAAGCCGCCGCCAAGGATGTGGCCAAGGTTTTCACCCTCGAACACCCGGATCTCGCCGCCTATTCCGCCGATGGCTATACCGCCGCGCTGGAGCAGTTGATCCGCGCCACCAGCCCGGAATATGTGGTGTTTCCCCACACCTACCAGGTCCGCGACTTTGCTCCCAAACTCGCCACCCGCCTCGGCCGCACCCTGGTCAGCGATGTCGTCAAGCTCTCCGCCACTACCGCCGTTCGCCAGTTGTTCCAGGGTAAGCTGAACGCCGATTTCGCTCTCCCCGCCTCCGGCCCGCGCTTGGTTTCCATCCAGGCCGGCGCCTACCGCGGCGACCTGCTCGGCGCCGGCGCCCCGGAAGTCGTCCCGTTCCCGGTGCAAATCTCCGGTATCCGCGTGAAAGCGGAAGCCCCCTTCCGCGAGTCCTCCCGCGCCGTCGATCTCACCGCCGCCGACATCATCGTCAGCGTCGGCCGCGGCATCAAAGAGCAGGAAAACATCGCGATCGTCGAAGAACTCGCCGCCGCGCTCGGCGGCGAACTGGCCGCCTCCCGCCCCATCTGCGACAACGGATGGCTCCCCATGGAGCGCCAGGTCGGCAGTTCCGGCCAAACCGTCGCTCCCAAGGTCTATATCGCCGTCGGTATCAGCGGCGCCATCCAGCACCAGGTGGGCATGAAGGGCTCCAAAACCATCGTTGCCATTAATAAAGATCCGGACGCCCCGATCTTTGAAGTGGCCGATTACGGCATCGTCGGCGACCTGTTTGAGGTGGTCCCGGCGCTCACCGAAGCGGTGAAGAAACTGAAGGGATAGCGCCGATGTTCCGGGTCCTGCAAGTGATTGCGGTGACCGTCTACATCGTAGCCGCCATCGCCGCCGTCGCCTACTGGGGCGGGGCGTTCTACTGGCTGGTTCCGCTCCTCGCGCCGGCGCTCTATTATCTCTTTACTTTCAAAGACTTAACCCCGCCTGGCCCCTCCGCCGCCAACCCTCCCCCCTACCGCCGCTCCCCGGCCGAGCAGGACCGGATCGATGCGCGCATCGAAGAACTCAAGAACGGCCCGCCCCACCGCAATAAAACCCAATATATTGATTCCATTCGCCGCGGAATCCCCTATTCCGACGACCAAATCGACTATTTGGAGCTCCCCGATCGCCTGGTGCTCTGCGAACACCTGCGCCCGGTGGAGGCCGCCGCCCGCGCCGCGCGCATCCCTATGGACAATCCCAGGCCCAAACTGGTGATGATCGGCGTCCATTTGCGCTGGCCGGAGGTGCGCGAGAAGTACAATTTACCCGGGTATATTCGGTTGGAGATTCTACCCGGGGGAAATCCGCACGCACCCCCAGTTCACGCTTTAGTTTGTTCGACTTGCGGGGATTCTTTAGAGGAGTTTCACTGGGCGCAATCGCTGGCCGGTTCGCCGTAAATAAAATCATCCACCACCACGACGTTGGTGCCGTTGGCGGGGTCGTCCGGGGTGCCGATGGGGGCGTTTCCGGGCACCACGCGGACCCGGGCGACCATCTTGTTGGGGAAGGCTATCCCTATGAAAGATAAGCCCTTTGCGGCCACCGGAGCAAAGTACCGGCCGAGCAGTAGACCGTCGCTATTGTAGAACTCCAGGGCGCTGGTGAAGGGGAGCGCAACGTTGGTGAAAACAGCACCAAAACCGCGCACTTTTGCCTTGTTTTCGGTGCCTGGAACGCGAAAATCGACGTTATAATCGTGCGTTCCGACGCTGGTAAAGAGCTTTTCGGCGCTGAAAGTGGCAAAAATGGCGGCGTTTCCGGCGAGCAGATTTTCAAACCGCACTGGTCCGTCGGCAGCGTTAGTACTAACCTGGAAGCCGGTCCAACCGGGGGCATCGACGGAGAAGACGGCGCCGCGGACGGAGTTTTTGTTGAAGAAGTCGGCGGGGAGGCTGTTGGGGGAGGCGAACTGGGAGGGTACGGCGTCCCAGTTGATTTCGCGGCGGCCGTTGGGGTCGCCGGAGGCGCCGGGGGCGTTCAGCGGGCCGAGGGCATTTTGAAACGCGGTGATCGCGGAGCGGATGGCGGCGGCGTCCGGGCCGGCGGCGCCGAAGATGGCGGGGGCAGGTTGGGCGGCCAGTCCGATGCTCGCAAGGATCAACGTGGATGCAAGTTGGAGAGTCATAGCTTGCATGGTACGGGCAGGCCGCCCGGGAAGTTGTCAGTAAAAGGTCATTTTCGAACCGCGGCTCAGTCGACGACGGCGGCGTTGGCCATTTGCATGAAGCCGTATTTGGCGCCGGCGTCGATGCCGGTCATTTGAATGAGGAAGACGCCGACCATGTCCTTTTTGCGATCGACCCAGCCGTGGGTGCCGAAGGCGCCGCCGTGCCCGAAGGTGCCCTGGCTCAGGTAGGCGAGTTCACCGCGGGGATCGTCGATGACTTCCCAGGTGAGGCCGAAGGCGGTGTTGGGCATATGGCCGGAGCGGAGGTCGCCGGTCTGTTTGCGGGTCATGGTGTCGATGGCCTGTTTGGAGATGAGCTTTTTGCCGCCGCTCAAGAGCATCTGGTAGAAGGCGGCGAGGTCCTGCGCGGTGGTGTAGAGGCCCCATTCGGGGGCGGAGTATTTGGCGCCTTTACGGAAGTTGAGGGCGTAGCCGCCGAGGGTTTCGTTGCCGGCCTTGACGAGTTTGCCGTCGGGCCCTTTTTTGTAGATGGCGGCGAGGCGGGCGTGCTTTTCGGCGGGGAGGAAGATGTGGCTATCCTTCATGCCGAGGGGCTGGAAGATGCGGGTTTCGAGGAATTTTTCGAAGGGGATGCCGGAGCGGACCTCGATGATGCGGCCGAGGATGGCGATTCCGAGGTTCGAGTACTGCCATTTGGAGCCGGGTTCGAACTCCAACTGCATTTGGGAGTAGAGCATGACGGCATCGGCGAGGGTGCGGTCCATGTTGGTGTTGAGGTCCTTCATGCCGGCCGGGGGGAGGTAGCTCATGCCGGAGGTGTGGGTCATGAGGTCGAAGATGGTGATGGGGCGGATGGGCTTTTTGATGAGCATCGACCCGTCGTCGTTCTTTTTGGCGATGACCATCTGGCCGCGGAACTCGGGGAGGTGTTTTTCGACGGGATCGGAGACGGCGAGTTTGCCTTCGTCGGCGAGCATCATGATGGACGTCCCGACGAAGGGTTTGGTCATGGACATGACCTGGAAGATCGTGTCGGGGCGCATGGGCTTTTTGGCTTCGATGTCGGCCCAGCCGACGGCTTCGATGGCGGGGGCGGCGCCGTGGCGTTGGACGAGGGTGACGGCGCCGGCGAGGACGCCGGTGTCGACGAGTTCCTGCATGCGTTTGGGGATGCGCTGGAGGACGGCCGGGTCAAGGCCGGGGGCGGACCAGAGGGAAACGGCGGCGAGGGCCAGACATAGACGCCTATTCATCGTGGAAATCGAAGCCATTCTCCTATGTAAACACGGTCATTGGGTGATTCGCCGGTGGGGGTTGGCGGATCGATCGCGGACTTGGTTTGGGGTTCGGGTGGTGTGCGGCGTTTGGGGGACAGCCGTGCTGTTTGGGTGAGCGGAGGCTGTGTCTGTGCTTGCGCCGGCTATCCCCGAGGGGTATTGCGGGGTGGGGGTGGGGATGGGGCGCCGGGGCTATATAAATGTCTATTCATTCTGGAATTGGACACGTTCCTCCGATATAATCACGGACATCTCATGAAGTCTCCGACGCTTGCGATTCTCCTTACGCTGCTGACCGCCGCCCAGACGATCGCCGAGACGACGGCGCCGCTGGGGACCTATACCGCTGTCGAAAGGCGGCATTGGGCGTTCCAGCCGCGGATGACACCGGCGGTCCCGGCCTTCACCGATCCGGCGGACCGGGCGTGGGTGAAGAACCCGATTGACGCGTTTATTTTGGCCCGGCTACAGAAAGAAGGCCTGCGGCCGGCGCCGGAAGCGGACCGGCGGACGTTGATCCGGCGGGCGTCGTTCGCACTGCGCGGGTTGCCGCCGACACCGGAAGAGATACGCTCCTTTGAAGCGGACAAGTCGGCGAACGCGTGGGAGAAGGTGATCGACAGCTACCTGGCTTCCCCGCAGTACGGGGAACGGTGGGCGCGGCACTGGCTGGACGTGGTGCGGTTCTCGGAAACCGATGGATTTGAATATGACACGCACCGCAACGGGGCGTGGCGGTTCCGGGATTATGTGATTCAGGCGCTGAATGAAGATAAACCGTATGACCGGTTTGTGATGGAACAGTTGGCCGGGGACGAGTTGGACCGGAAGAACGAGGCGCTGCGGGTGGCGAGCGGGTTGCAACGGATGGGACCGCTGCGGAAAAACGCGGGGAACCAGGAGGTGGCCAGCAGCCGCGCGGAGGTTCTCACCGAGATGACCAACATCGTGGGCGCGGCGTTTCTGGGCGTCACCATCGGCTGCGCCCGGTGCCACGATCACAAGTTCGATGCCTTCCGGCAGTCGGATTACTACCGGATTCAGGCCTATTTTGCGGCGACGCACGAGAAAGACGTGGTGCTGGCGACCGAGCAGGAGCAGGCGGCGTGGAAAGAGAAAGCCAAGGCGACCGATGAAGAGATCAAGAAGCTGAAGGCGGCGTTGCGCGGGAAGGTGGGCGAGGAGCGGACTTCGCTCGAGAAGCAGTTGGAAGACGCGACGGACCGGTTGCCGGCGCCGCTGCCGGCGCTGTTCAGCGTGGAGAACGATTTCAGCCGGGCGACGCCGATCCACTTGCTGGAACGGGGCGAGTATACGCGTCCCAAGGACAAAGTGGGAGCGCGGCCGCTGGGGGTGTTGCTGCCCGAGGGGACGCCGGAACGGGCGACGCTGCCGGAGAATCCGCGGACGAAGCTGGCGGAGTGGATTGTGGAGCCGGAGAACCCGCTGACGGCGCGGGTGATGGCGAACCGGATGTGGTACTGGTATTTCGGGCGGGGCATTGTGGCGACGCCGAACGATTTCGGGAAGATGGGATTGCGGCCGACGCATCCGGAACTGCTGGACTGGCTGGCGAACGATTTTGTTGCCGGCGGTTGGAAGCTGAAGCGGATGCACAAGCTGCTCATGACGTCGAGCACGTGGAAGCAGTCCTACGACTCGCCGGGATTCGCGGCGGGGCAGGAGAAGGATCCGGAAAACAAGCTGCTGTGGCACAGCGGACGGCGGCGGCTGGAAGCCGAAGAGTTGCGGGACGCGATGCTGGCGGTGGCCGGGCGGCTGAACACGAAGATGGGCGGTCCGAGCATTATGGTTCCGGTGGACAAGGAGTTGACCAACCTGCTGTACAAGCCGAGCCAATGGGTGGTGGCGGCGGACAAGAGCGAGCATGACCGACGGAGCATTTACCTGATTGCGAAGCGGAATCTGCGGCTGCCGATGATGGATGCCTTCGATTCGCCGGACATGCAGATTTCCTGTGCGCGGCGGGAGCAGAGCACGCATGCGCCGCAGGCGTTGGAGCTGATGAACGGGGAGTTTGCCAATCAGATGGCCGAGTCGCTGGCGGCGCGGCTGACGAAGGAAGCGGGCAACGATCCGAAGAAGATTGCGGCGCGGGCGTGGGAGTTGGCGACGGGGCGAGCGCCGAATGCGAAAGAGATGGCGCTGGCGGGGCAGTTTTTGAGCGGGCCGCGGCCGTTGCGGGAGTTTGCGCTGGCGGTATTGAACCTGAACAGTTTTGCGTACGTGGAGTAAAAGACATGGCTGAACATATCCGAGTGACGCGGAACCGCCGCGAGTTTGTCGCAGACGCGTTTTGCGGTTTCGGGGCGCTGGCGCTGGCCGGGCTGGAGGCGAGGGCGGCGGTGAAGAATCCGCTGGCGCCGAAGGCGCCGCATCAGCCGGCGAAGGCGAAATCGGTGATCTTCCTGTTCATGGCAGGCGGGCCGAGCCAGATGGAGACGTTCGATCCGAAGCCGATGCTGAACAAGCTGCACGGGCAGAAGCGGCCGGCCGAGTTCGGGGAAGCCAAGTATCAGTTTGTGTCGAAGAACGCGACGCTGCTGGGGACGCAGCGGACGTTCCAGAAGTACGGGAAGAGCGGGATCGAGGTTTCCGATCTGTTTCCGCACACGGCGACGGTGGTGGATGAGTTGGCCGTGCTGCGGGGCTGCCATGGGGACATGGTGGTGCATTCGGCGGCGCAGTATCAGCTGATGACAGGGCGGATTCTGCCCGGGTTCCCGAACATGGGATCGTGGGTGACCTACGGGCTGGGTTCGGAGAGCGATTCGCTGCCGGCCTATTGCGTGCTGCCGGATCCGAAGGGCGCGCTGGAGGCGGGGCAGCCGATGTACATGCAGGGGTTCCTGCCGGCGGTGTATCAGCCGACGATGCTGCGCAGCGGTTCGAAGCCGGTGTTGAACCTGGATCTGCCGGGCGGGGTGACGTCGAGCCAGCGGAAAGAGACGCTGGACTTTTTGCGGGGACTGAATGAAGCGGGGATGAAGCCCGGGGATGCCGAGATGGAGGCGCGGATTGCCTCCTACGATCTGGCGTTCCGGATGCAGAGCGAGGCGCCCGAGGCGTTCGACATTTCCAAGGAGACCGAGGAGACCAAGGCGCTCTACGGGATCGGGAAGAAAGAGACCGACGACTACGGGCGGCGGTGTTTGCTGGCGCGGCGTCTGGTGGAGCGGGGCGTGCGGTTTACGTGCGTGGTGAGCGGCGGCGGACCGGGGAATATGCAGTGGGATGCGCACTCCGACATTGAAGAGAATCATACGCGGATGGCGATGCACACCGATCAGCCGGTGGCGGCGTTGATCAAAGACCTGAAGCGGCGCGGGCTGCTGGATTCGACGCTAGTGCTGTGGGGCGGGGAGTTTGGCCGTTCGCCGGAATCGGAAGGGAGCAAGGGGCGGGATCATCACAATCTGGGTTTTTCGATGTGGATGGCCGGGGGCGGGATTAAAGGCGGGCAGGTGGTGGGCGGGACGGATGCGATCGGGCTGCGGGCGATCGAGCGGCCGATGCATTTCCGGGACATTCATACGACGGTGCTGCACCAGTTGGGGTTGAACCAGGATGCGCTGAGTTATCTGCACTTGGGACGGCGGGAGCGGCTGACCGAGGTGCATGGGGAAGTGATCAAGGAGATCGTCTGAAAAAGGCGTTAGTCACGGGCGGGGCGAGCGGGATTGGCGCCGCGCTGGTGGAGTTGTTGCGTGGGGAGGGGTATGCGGTGACGGCGCTCGACCTACGGGAGGGGCCGGGGATTACGGTGGGGGATGCGGCGGAGGTTCCCTACGACCTGTATGACCTGGTGTTTCTGAATGCGGGGATTGTGGGGCAGCCGGGGCCGGCATGGGGGCCGATTGGGGAAGACGTTTGGCGGGTGAATTACTTTGCGCCGCGGCGGGCGTTGCAGAGGCTGATTCCGGGGTGGCTGGCGGCGGGGCATGCGGGGCGGATTGTGTTTACGGCTTCGATGGCGGCGTATCTGCCGATGCCGTTTTCGACCGATTATTGCGGGGCGAAGGCGGCGCTGGTGTCGTTGGCGGAGACGGTGCTGCATGAGTTGCGGGCGGCGGGGTCGGGGATCGGGATCTCGGTGGCGGTACCGTCGTTTACGCAGTCGAAGCTGGCGGAGGGATTGACGGGGGAGTTTGCGGTACATTTTCAGGGGTTTATTGAGAGGGGGACGCCGGCGGGGGAGGTGGCGCGGGCGATGTATGAGGGGGCGATGCGGGGGGATTTTCTGCTGGTGACGCATCCGGAGTCGGTGGAGGGGGTGGTGGGGCGGCTGGAGCGGGTTTTGCAGGGGGAGGAGCCGGAGCGGCCGGCGGGGAGACGGATGGAGGCGTTGTTTAAGACGAAGTATTAGTGGGATTGGCGGTTTGCCGGGTTTGCTTGTGGACGCGGGATTTTGTTGGTTTTTTTGGGGGGCCTCCTTGCTTGGCGGGCTTGTGGCGGGTGTGCGGCGTTGGGGGACAGCCGTGCTGCTTGGGTGATCGGAGGTTGTGTCTGTGCTTGTCCCGGCTATCCCCGAGGGGTTTTGCGGGTTTTGGGGGCTTCCTTTTTTGACGGGCTTGTGGCGGGTGTGCGGCGTTGGGGGACAGCCGTGCTGCTTGGGTGTGCGGAGGTTGAGTCTGTGCTTGTCCCGGCTGTCCCCGAGGGGTTTTGCGGGTTTGGGGGGGCTTCCTTTTTTGACGGGCTTGGTGGTTGGTGAGGGGCGGGGGTGCGGGTAAGTTCCATGCATCCGTATTAAATGCAAAAAGAACCGGTTTGTGGTACGATGTGCATGTGAATGGAAGAGAGAGCCTCGCGGACTTTGTCGATGGTCTGCAGGAGCGGGGCCGGTATACCTTTCTGCGGGACGAGGCGCTGGCGGCGTTGGGCGCTACTCCGATCGCACTCAAGCGCGCTGCGGAGCGCCTGCAAGCAAAGCGCCGGCTGGCCATGCCCCGTCGAGGTTTCTATACCATCGTGCCGATTGAGTACCGGCAATCCGGCTCTCTGCCGGCCTCCTCCTTTATCGACCAACTCATGCGCTTCCACGGCGTTTCTTACTATGTTGGACTCCTTTCGGCGGCGGAGATCCACGGTGCGGCTCACCAGCGCCCGCAGGAGTTTCAAGTGGTCGCGTCAAAGCAATTACGGCCGATTGCAGTTGGCCGAAACCGCATTCGCTTTTTCCTGAAGAGAGATCTCGACGGTAGCGCGGCTCAACTGGTGAAGAATTCCAGCGGCCAGATGCGTGTTTCCACTCCGGAGACCACGGCGCTTGATCTGGTCCGCTTCGAAGGCCGCGCCGGGGGGCTGAGTCACGTTGCGACCGTGCTTGCGGAGTTGGGAGAGAAAATCAATCCGGCAAAGTTGGTGGTGGCCGCCGAACAGGTGGGTGAACTCGCTCCGGTGCAGCGGCTGGGATTCCTGCTGGACCTGGCCGGGAGGGAAGCTGTGGCAGAGAGACTTTGGAGGTGGGTGGAGCATCGTGATCCGAAAGTGGTGCCGCTGGCGCCGGGCTCAGGCGAATCGGTCGCGTTGCGAAACGCGCGGTGGCGAATTGCCGTGAACGAGAAGGTGGAGCTCGACGAGTTGTGATCCCGCGCGACTGCATCACGGAGTGGCGGCTGCATGCCCCGTGGCCGACTGACGCCCAAGTGGAACAGGATCTGGTCCTGTCCCGCGCGCTGGTTGAGATCTTCCAGCATCCTCTACTCAGCCGGGCTCTAGCGTTTCGGGGTGGCACGGCTCTCCACAAGCTTTTTCTGCCATCCCCTGCCCGGTACTCGGAAGACATCGATCTTGTTCAGGTGGACGCTGGTCCGATCGGTCCGGTGATGACGGCCTTGCGAGGGACTTTGGACCCATGGCTCGGGACACCTCGGAGAAGTCAGGGTGAGGGCAGGATGACCTTTATCTACCGATTCGAATCGGAGTTGCCGCCGGTCATTCCCCTGCGGCTGAAGATCGAGGTCAACACGCGGGAGCATTTCGTTCTCTTGGGTCACGTGATGAAGCGTTTCAACGTGGAGAGCCGATGGTTTGGCGGGACGGCGTTGATTCGCTCCTTCGCGATCGAGGAGTTGCTGGCGACCAAGCTCCGGGCGCTGTACCAGCGGAGGAAGGGCCGCGATTTGTTTGACTTGGGGATTCTGCTGCGGCAGGGCGCGATCGAGTCCGCGACTCTGGTGGGTTGCTTTGAGGAGTACATGGAGCGAGGCGGCGGGGCCGTGTCGCGAGCGCAGTTTGAGGAGAACTTGACGAAGAAGCTGGCGATGGCCGACTTCGCGGCGGACCTTCCGCTGATTCTCTCAGGGCCGGCGTTAGCGGAGTTCGACCGGCAGGCAACTGGAGCACTGGTGTTGCGTGAGTTGATCGCACGGCTCAAGGGGGACGCTTGGCGGGGGCAGGTGTGAGCGGGGTCGGGTGGGCGGAGGTTGAGTCTGTGCTTGTCCCGGCTATCCCCGAGGGGTTTCGCGGGTTTGGGGGGGGCTTCCTTGCTTGGCGGGCTTGGGGCGGGTGTGCGGCGTTGGCCCGAGGGGTTTTGGGGGGCTGTTTCGCTTGCCGACCGGCTCTCGCGGCGGTGGGGGAAAACCCGCTTACGAGGTGATCGACATCGGGCCTTCCTGATGGACCAGGGCGGCGACGATTTGTTCCTTGCGGAGTTCGGCGACTTCCTCGGCGGTCTCTGTCGCCACGGTGTAGAAACACCAGCCGATCAGAAACGACACCGCCAGGACCCCGTGATAGGCCCAGTAACTCTCCAGGGCCCAACGGGCCAGATGGGCCAGGCCGACGGGGATCGACAGGAAGGGGTAGGCGAAGACCAGGAGGAACTGCGTCTTGCCTCCCGTATTGCGCCAGGCTTGCTCGGCATTCATCGGGCGGGGAAGGTAGACACTGGTCAGGTTGCCGGCGGCGAGGATACAGATGAGGAATACGCTCGCCGCCGCCAGAGTGTCGGCGATCTGGGCCGCTCCGAGCGGGATGGGGAGGACGGCGGCGATGGCGGCCAATACGGCCATGGAGAGCAGCGTGAAGATCACCGCGACGCGATTCTTGGCGCGGAGGATGTCGCGGAACCGGACAGGGGTAACGAACCACTGCTGGGAGGCGGCGCGTTCAAAGCCGAAGACGTTCCAGTACAAGACCTCGCCGAGGACGAGCATGCCGTAGAGAGTGGCCATGGTGAGGTAGTTCTGGGCGAGCCAGCCCTCCTTGCTGCGGAGGACCTGGGGGAGCCAGAGGACGGCGCCGAAGGTGCTGGCCATGAGAAAGATGAGACGGAAGCGGGGGGCGCGGACGAGAGTGCGGATGTCCTTTTCGACCACGGCGGCGATGGGGTCCGGGAAGAGAGTGGAGGGGAGACGGGAGGCCCGATCGAACCAGGTGGACTCGTTGGAGGCGGGTTGGGATGCGGAGGCGGCGCCGGATTCGCCGTCGAGGCGGAGGGAGCGGAAGAACTGGAGTCGGGCGAAGAGGAGGGCAAGGCCGGTGGCGGCGAGGAGGCTGGCGACCGATTGGGCCGAGAGGCGGCCGAGGGCGAGGGAGGCGGCTGCGGACCAGGGGAAGAGGCGGAAGACGGCCTCCAGGTTGCGGAGGGAGCCGAAGCGGGGGGCGCCGTTGGACTCGATGCCGGCAACGAGGAGTTGGGGGACGAGGATGAGGCCGAGGAAGAGGACCATCATCAGCTCGCGGACGCCCTTTTTCTGGAAGAGGCGATCGAGGAGGGACTTGATGCCGGTGGCCAGCAGGAGGTTAAAGACCATGAGGACGGCGACGGCGAGCGTGCCCCAGACGGGGAGATCGGGATTGAGGAGGAGGCCCACGATCAAGCCGGCGCAGATGAGGATCATCTCGATGGCGGTGGTGACGCGGAGGGCGGTTTCCAGGAGGAAGAGCTGGCTGTTGGGGATGGGATAGGCGAGGAGGCGTTTGAGGTCGAGAAAGGCGCCCTGGGAGGCCATGACGATGGGGAAGAGCTGCCAGAAGAAGCAGATGAGGAAGAAGGCGCCGGGGAGGGCGCGTTCGACAATCATCATGGGGACGCGGCCGCTGACGAGGAAGCCGGCGCCGGCGGCGGCGAGGAGCCAGACGCCGTACCAGAGCAGGCCCATGATCCATTTGAAGGCGACGCCGCCTTTGTTGGCGCGGAGGAAGAAGTTCCAGGAGGTGCGCGACTGGGCCCAGACGATGGCGCGGAGGGGGGCCAGGGAATCGGCTAGAGCCATTCCAGGTTCTCCGTGGCGCGGGAACCGCCGACGACGCGGACGAAGATCTCTTCGAGAGATTCGGTGCCGGTGCGGAGGCTGGCCATGGAGTCGTCGACGACGAGGCGGCCCTCGCTGATGATGGCGACGCGATCGCAGAGGCGTTCGACGACTTCGAGGACGTGGGAGGTGAGGAAGATGGTGGCGCCTTTGGAGACGAGGTCGAGGAGGATGTCTTTCATGAGGCGGGCGCCGACGGCGTCGACGCCTTCGAAGGGTTCATCCATGAGGAAGAGTTGGGGGCGGTGGAGGAGGGCGGCGGCCATGGCGACGCGTTTGCGCATGCCTTTGGAGAATTCGCCGATGAGTTTGCGGCCATGGCCGTCCATTTCAAAGAGGGCGAGGAGTTCGCGGGCGCGTTCGCGGGTCATGGCGGCGGGGAGGCCGTAGATGCGGCCGGTGAATTCCATGTATTCGGCGGCGGTGAGGTGATCAAAGAGGAGGGCGTCTTCGGGGACGAGGCCGAGTTGGCGCTTGATGGCGACGCCTTGTTCGGGCATGGGGAGGCCGAGGATTTCGATGTCGCCGGAGTTGGGGGTGTTGACACCCATGAGCATGCGGATGGTGGTGGTTTTGCCGGCGCCGTTGGGGCCGAGGAAGCCGAAGAAGCAGCCGCGGGGGACGGTGAGGGAGAGTCCGTCGACGGCGGCCTTGGCTCCATAGTATTTGCGGAGGTCTCGGACGGCGATGGCGGGGGAGGGAGGGGGAGCGACGACGGGAGGCGGCGCCGGGTCCGGGGGAAACTCGGGATCCACGAGACTAGTGTAAGACTTTCGGGGAGATGGACGAAGAGATTAGCGAGTATGACGACGACCATTGCAGGAATCTCCCTTCGTGATAAGGCCCTGGGCGGAATCGGGAAGTTGCCGCCGTTCAGTCCGGTGCTGACCAAGCTCCTGGCGAGTCTGGCCAAGGACGACATCATGGTCTCCGAGCTGGCCGACTGGATAGAGAAAGATACCGTGCTGACGGGGAGCGTGATGCGGATGGTGAATTCGGCGGCGTATGGGCGGATGGGGACGGTGTCGAGTGTGCGGCACGCGATCACGATCCTGGGGACGAACCGGCTGCGGAACATTGTACTGGGGCTGTCGGTGTGCAACATGATGTCGCAGTTGAAGCTGCCGGCGCGGTGGTCGACCAAGCAGTTCAATCTGCATGCGGTAGCGGTGGCGAATATGGCGGATCTGATTGTGCAGAACTCGACGGTGGAGTATGCCGAAGGGGCGTTTGTAGCCGGTTTACTGCACGATGTAGGCAAGCTGTTGTTGGCGGTAACGTGTCCGGAGGAGTACGGGAACGTGTTGGCGGAGGCGAGCCGGGATCAGCGGGGGCTATACGAGATTGAGTTGGAGTCGCTGGGTTTCACGCACGCCGAGCTATCGCGAAACGTATTGGAGACGTGGAAGCTGCCGATCCCGGTGCAGGTGGCGGCGCTGTTCCATCACAATCCGGATGCGGACCCGACGGCGCCGGGGCTGGTGGCGCTGAGCCGGGCCTTACAGTTGGCCGACTTCACGGTGAATGAGATGGGAATTCCGGCGGTGGCCGACGATCGGCCGCGGCAGGATCCGACGCAGTATCTGCAGGCGTTCGGATTGGGGGACAAGTGCGAGCGGATCCTGCAGACGTTTGAGCAGGAGATGGAGGCGATCCGCGCGTTGCTTTAGGCGGGGATGGCGGCGACGTAGACCTGGGTGGTGCCGGAGCGGTCACTGGCGAAGACGACGTGGCGTTCATCCGGGGAGAAAGAAGGGTGGGGGTGGGTCCACTGGGGGCCGTAGACGGTATCGGTACCGGCTTCCATCCAACTGAGGGTTCCCGCGGCGAGGGCTCCGCTGCGGGCGGCGGCAAAGTCTTCGGCGAGGGCGTAGCGGCTGGTTTTCCATTGGGAGCCGCCGCCGGAGGCCTGGGAGAGGCAGACGGGGCGCCATTCGCCGGAGGCCACGTCAATGAGGTGGAGCCCGAGGTCGGGGTGGTTGGTATCGCACAGTACGAGGGTGCCGGCGCGGTTGGGGGTGATGTGCCAGGCGTTGCAGGAGCGGATGGTGCGATGGGTGCCGGTGGACCAATCCATGGCGCAGAGGGCATGGGGCCAGACGGTATAGACGAGATGGCCGGTGCGGCCGAGGAAGGTTTCGTGGACGACGAAGAGGTCGTTGGAGTGGTGGTGGAGGCACTCGAGGGCGGTGCCGTCGCGGCGGACGCGGTGCATGCGGGGGGCGGGGTCGCCGGCGAACTCGATCCATTCGGGTTCGGTGGGGTGGAACTGAGGATGGATGACGGTGCGGGGGAAGGGGATGAGGGACCAGTGGGAGCCATCGGCGCGGCCGACGGCGAGGCCGGACTGGGTGCCCTGTTTAATGGCGGCGACGAGCCATTCGCCGGAGGCGTCGAGGGAGGGTTCTCCCATGGATCCGGTGCCGAAATCGGTGATGCAGGACTCTTCGAGGGAGTTGAGATCGAGGACCCAGAGGGAGGCGGCGCGGACGAAGAAGACGCGGCGGCCGTCGGGGTGGATGGCGGGGGAGAAGGGGTGGATGGGTGCGGCGGCGGTGAGTTGGCGGATAGGGCCGGTGGGGTAGGGGGAGACGGAGAAGAGTTGCCAGGAGCCGGTGCGATTGGAGATGAACAGGAGGGTATTGCCGTCGGGGGTGAAGGAGCTTTGGAGGAAGTAGGTGGCGTGGCTGATGGCGTTGGGGTGGGAGGTAAGTTGGAGGACTTCGACGCCGGTGAGGGGATCGGTGTGGCGTTGGAGTTCCGAGGGGAGGAGGAGGCCTTTGCTCATTGGGATTTCTTTCGGAGAAGGATCATGCATGCGGAGCATTCGCGCCAATCCGTACCGGCGACGGCCGTTAGGCGCTGGGACGGGAGCCCTCCGGGGAGCACGGTCGGGGCCAGAGGGAAGATTGGCTCTTGAAGTGGCAAGGTACTCTTCCTAGCTTCCCTTCATTCGATCAAGATGTCCACGCCCCCCGGGCCGCTACGACGGGGGTGGCTGGTGCGGCAGAGGAGCGCGGTGGGGCGGTCCCGGCGGGGGGCGGGAATTCGCTATGATTCAGGATTCCTAAACCCCTATGCGCCCGCTTCGTCTTTTGACCTCCCTTTTCCTTTTTGCTGTGCCGTCGATCTGCCAGCCCGTTCCGTACCGCATCTCCACGAGTGCCGGTTCGGGCGCGGTTGTGTTTACCGGGGAAGGGGGGGCGGCGACGGGGGCGCGGCTGGTTGACCCGGATTCGGCGGCGCGGGATGCGGCGGGGAACATCTACGTCACCGACAGCTACCTGCATCTGGTGCTGCGGGTGAGCCCGGGCGGCGTGATCACCCGATTTGCCGGGACCGGTACCGCCGGTTTTGCGGGGGATGGGGGCCCGGCGCTGCAGGCGCAGTTGAATTCGCCGCTGGGCATCGCGGTGGATGCGGCGGGGAACGTGTATGTGGCCGATTCGGTGAATGGGCGAATCCGGCGGATTGGGACCGACGGGGTGATCAGCACGGTGGCGGGGCCGCAGGCACCGGCGTCGTTGGCGGGGCCGCGGGACCTGCTGTTGTCCCGGGATGGGGCGGAGCTCTACTTTTCCGAACCGGTGCGGGACCGGGTGCGGCGGCTGACACTGGCGAGCGGGGCGGTGGCGGCGGTGGCTGGCACGGGCACAGCGGGCGACGCCGGAGAGGGCGGGCCGGCGGTGAATGCATTGTTGAACTCGCCGACGGGCCTGGGGCTGGACAAGGACGGATTGTTGCTGATTGCGGATTCGTTGAACTTCAAGGTGAAGCGTATCGGGGCGAATGGTACGATCACGACGATTGCGGGAAACGGGCAGTCGGCAACGACGGGGAACGGGGGGAGTGCGACGGCGGCTTCGCTGGCAGAACCGGCGGACGTATTTGGGGCGGCCGATGGGAGTATCTACATTTCCAATCTGCGAAATGGGGGGATTCGGGTGGTGAGCGCGGCCGGGAGCATTGCGAACTTCAGTAGCACCGCTTTCGAGAATCCGGTTTGCCTGTATCCCTTGCCGGACGGAGGATTCCTGATTGTGCGGAAGTTTGCGCGGATTGTGAGCCGGGTAAGCGGTGCGGCGATCACGCCCTTTGCCGGGATTTCGTCTTCTGACGGGATTGGCGATGGCGGACCGGCGGAGAACGCGAAGTTTTTTTCTCCGCTGGGGGTGTTGGTGGCGGGGAACGGGGATGTATACGTCGGTGACTTTAAGGATGTACGGGTGCGGCGGATCCGGAACGGTCTGATTTCGACGGTGGGGACGGCACAAGGAGAGGCACTGGCCCTGGACAGCCGGGGGAGGTTGCATGCGACAAACGGTTCGAACGTGTTGCGGATTGAGGCGGACGGCAGCAGTACGAGAGTTGCGGGGACGGGTGTGGCCGGGTTTAGCGGGGACGGCAGCGTGGCGAACACGGCGCGTCTGCAGTTTGCCGAAGGGCTGGCGTTTGATTCCACCGATACGATGTACATTGCCGACACGCGGAACCACCGGGTGCGGCGAGTGGACGGGACGACCGGAATCATCACGACGATAGCAGGGACTGGAGTGGCGGGGTATAGCGGCGATGGGGGCGCGGCCACGGCGGCGCAGCTCAACTTCCCGCGGGGTTTGGCGGTGGGGCCGGACGGGACGCTGTATATTGCCGATACGGAGAACAACCGGGTGCGGGCGGTGGGCCGGGATGGCGTGATCCGGACGTTCGCGGGGACGGGTGCGGCAACCTTTGACGGGGAGGGCGGACCGGCGGTGTCGGCCGGGGTGCCGTCGCCGATGGATGTGGCATTGGACCGGGCGGGGGGTGTGTACATCTCCGGGTTGGCGCGGACGTATGTGGTGGACGGGGAGCGGCGGATCCGGACGATCGCGGGAACGGGATCGTATGGATTCAGCGGAGACGGCGGGGCAGCGACCAAGGCACAGCTGTTTGTGGGGCGCGGCATTGACGTGGACAGCAATGGGGTTGTTTATGTGGCAGACAGCTCCAATCAGCGGGTGCGGCGGTTGGAGCCGATCGGGCCGGCCAAGGGCCTGGTTCATTCGGCGTCGTTCCGGGAAGGGGCGATTGCACCGGGACAGATCCTTTCGCTGTTCGGAGATGGGTTTGGACCGGCGGAAGGGGCGGGAGCCGTATTGGGGCCGGACGGGGTGTTGCTGACGACGATCGGGGGCGTGCAGGTGACGTTCAACGATGTGCCGGGACCGATCTTTTTCACGAATCGGACGCAGGTGAATGTGCAGGCGCCCTATGAGCTGGCGGGGGCGGATTTTGCGACGATCCGGGTGGTGTCGGGCGGGGTGACGCGGAGCACGCTGGTATCGGCCGTGGTGGCGGCGACACCGGCGATCTATTCGCTTTCCGGGGGCCGGGGGCAGATTGTGGCTCTGAATCAGAGCGGGGCGTTGAATGGGCCCGCGGCGCCGGCGAAGGCGGGAGAGGTGCTGGTATTTTTTGCCAGCGGGGACGGGCAACTGAACCCGGCGGGGAGGACGGGGGTGCCGGCGGCGGCGCCGTTGGCGGCGACGGCGCAGGCGGTGGCGGTGGAGATCGGGGGAAGGGCGGCGCGCGTGCTCTATGGCGGCCCGGCGCCCGGGTTTGTGGGCTTAATGCAATTGAACGTACTGGTGCCGGAGGAGGCGGAGGCGGGGCCGGCGGTGCCTATCGTTCTGCGCGTGGGAACGCAGGGGAGTCCGGAGGGGAGCACGGTGGCGATTTCGCGATAGCGGCCCGGGTTTTTCAGGAACTCATTGCGTTCGCGAGGGGCTACTTCTTTTTCAGAAAGATCATGTGTTGCCAGGGGAGGGCGTCGACGACCTTGTCGATCTGGAAGCCTTCGGGTTCGAGCTCCATCTTCACTTCGGCGAGGCTCATTTTGTGTTCGAGGCGGATGGGGACGGCGGGGTCTTCCTTGCGGAATTCGAGGAGGACAAGGCGGCCGGAGTCCTTGAGGGCTTTGCGGATGGAGCGGAGCATCTGCTGGGGTTGGGAGAACTCATGGTAGACGTCGACGAGGAGGATCATGTCCTGGGAGTTGGGGGGGAGGTTCGTCTCCGCTTCGGCGCCAAGGAGGGGGGTGATGTTGGTGATACCGGCGGAGGCGAGGCGCTGAGAGAGGAGTTCGAGCATGCGGGGCTGGATGTCGACGGCGAAGACTTTGCCGGAAGCGCCGACGAGGCGGGCCATGCGGACTGCGTAGTAGCCGGTGCCGGCCCCGAGGTCGCAGACGGTCATGCCGGGTTTGAGTCCGAGGAGGGAGACGGCTTTGGTGGGGCTTTCTTCGCTCTCCCGTTCGGAGCGTTCGAGCCAATCGGCACCGGCGGCGGACATGACGGGGGCGATGGCCCGGCCGCTGATGGGGTGTTTGACAGGCAGGCGCTGGGCGAGGAGGGGCGCGGAGAGGAGAAGGACGTAAAGACCGATTTGCATTTGATGCCGTAAGGTAATCATAATAACTTCAAACCTGGATTTAGTTAGGATGTGTAATTCATGATGTGGCAGCGTTGCGCACCTCTTTCTTTTTTGTTGGCATTGGCGTTGGCATTGCCTGGTTGTAGTTCGAAATCGGCGGTGCTGGCGTTCCCGATGGGACAGCGGGTACAGGTGGGAAAGCTCCACTATCAGGTTCTGGAAGCGGAGTGGCAGACCGAAGTGCAGGGGGCGAAGCAGCCGCCGAAAAACCGGATACTGCGATTACGGATGACGGTGACAAACTCCGGCGGGCAGGAGACGTCGATGCCGTTGTTGCATCTGATTGACGCGGCTGGAAACGAGATCATGGAGATTGCTGAATTAGAGGGGAATTCGTCGTGGCTGGGCGCGTTGCGACGGTTGCAGCCGGCGATCACGGAAGAGGGTTCGATTTACTTTGATGTGCCAGTGGGCGCCTACAAGCTGGTGGTGGTGGACCAGACGATCCCGGACGATGAGAAGACGGCGTTAATAGAGATTCCTGCGTCGCTGGCACCGCCGACGGTGCCCGCTTCCCCGGGAGTGTAAGCGGGGATGCGAACCGCCGTCGCACTGTTCGGCATGGCGGTGTTGGCGGGAATGTGCGCGCGGGGGGAGCTGGCGATTGTGCAGCCGGTCCTGGCGCAGTTTGACGGTGGGCCATCGGTGACGGCGGGGTTTGGATTTGGGAGCGGGGAGTCGATCTTCCTGCATTTTGATATTGCGGGATTTAAGCCGGAGGGTGACGAGGACCTGAAGCTGAAGTTGAGCTGGGAGTGTCAGGCGTTTGACGGGGCGGGGGCGGCGATGACGGAGTTGAAGAAGGGCGACGTGCGGGTCGATCTGGCGCCGGAGGACAAGACGTGGCGGCCGAGGATCCGGGTGGAATTAGCGATGCCGCAGGGGGTGGCCGGCGGGATGGCCGAGATCCGGTTAGCGGCGGTGGACCATGTGGCGGGGACGAAGGCGGCGCTTGTGGTGCCGTTCCGGACGCGCGGGGTACAGGTGGCTGGGGTGGAGAAGTTGCAGCCGTTGCGGTTCCGGTTTTTGCGGTCGGAAGACTCGGGCGAGGCGTTGACCGTTCCCGCCTACCGGCAGGGGGATATGGTGTGGGCGCGATTTGAGATGGCGGGGTACCGGCTGGGGGAGGGGAACGCGGTGGACGTCAGTTACGGGCTGGAAGTGCTGCGGGCGAACGGGGAGAGCCTGTACCGGCAGGACGAAGCGGCGGCGGAGACGGGTAAGTCGTTCTATCCCAAGCGGTTTTTGCCTGGGGCGCTGAGTCTGCAACTGACCAAGGATCTGGCGTTGGGTGAGTACACGATTGTATTGCGGATTCGGGATGGAATCGGGAAGCAGGAGTCTGAGAGCCGGCATTTGTTTCGAGTGGAGTGAGAATTTTCCGGGGCGTTGGGCACTCCATGGATATGGGGCTATTCCGGACGCGAACGGCGGCGGTGTTTGGGATCGACGCGCATTTGATCGATGTGGAGGTGGACCTGTATCCGTCGGGGTCGGCGCGGGACTTTATCACGGTAGGAATGCCGGATCTGGCGGTGCGGGAGAGCCGGGAGCGGATTAAATCGGCACTGATGAACTCCGGGTTTGGGTATCCGGCGAAGGCGGTGACGATTAATCTGGCGCCGGCGAACGTGCGGAAGGAAGGGGCGGGGTTCGATCTGCCGATGGCGCTGGGGATCCTGGGGGCGACGGGTGCGCTGCAGACGAGCGATGAGCATGCGTTTGCGGGGGAGTTGTCGCTGGACGGGACGCTGCGGGGGGTGCGGGGGGCGTTATCGATGGCGGTGTGCGCGCGGCGGAGCGGGTTGCGGTACCTGGTGGTGCCGAAGGAGAATGCGCCGGAGGCGGCGGTGGTGGAGGGGATCCGCGTGCTGGGAGTGCGGCACCTGGCCGAGGCGGTGGCGGCGTTGCGGAAGCCGGAGGAGTTTGCGGCGGAGTATCCGGCGGCGGATGCGGGGGGCGGGGACGCGATTCCGGACTTTGGGGACATTCGAGGGCAGACGACGGCGAAGCGGGCGTGCGAGGTGGCGGCTGCGGGTGGGCACAACGTGCTGCTGGTGGGCCCTCCGGGGGCAGGGAAGACGATGCTGGCGAGGCGGTTGGCGGGGATTCTGCCGCCGTTGGACTTTGCCGAGGCGTTGGAGACGACACAGATTCATTCGGTGGCGGGGCAGTTGGCGCCGGGGGCGGGGTTGTTGCGGCGGCGGCCATTCCGGGCGCCGCATCATACGGTGTCCGACGCGGGGTTGATTGGCGGGGGGAGCGGGATGCCGCGGCCGGGGGAGGCGAGTCTGGCGCACAACGGGGTGTTGTTTTTGGATGAGTTGCCGGAGTTTGCGCGGAATGTATTGGAGCAGTTGCGGCAGCCGTTGGAGGAAGGGGCGGTGTCTATTGCGCGGGCGTCGGGGACGATGCGGTTTCCGGCGCGGTTTATGCTGATAGCGGCGATGAATCCGTGTCCGTGCGGATATTTTGGGGACGCGTCGCGGGAGTGCCGGTGCACGGGGGGGATTATCCAGCGATATTTGGGGAAGATCAGCGGGCCGTTGCTGGACCGGATTGATCTGCACGTAGAGGTGCCGGCGGTGCCGTATAAGGAACTGCGGGCGAAGGATGGAGGAGCGGGGTCGGGGGCGATGCGGGAGCGGGTGTTACGGGCGCGGGCGGTGCAGGTCTCGCGGGGGTTTTACAATGCCAATTTGCCGCCGGCGCAGGTGCGTCCGCTGTGTGCGCTGGATGAGGCCGGGGAACGGACGCTGGAGTTGGCGATGCGGAAGATGGGGTTGAGTGCGCGGGCGCACGACCGGTTATTGAAAGTGGCGCGGACGATTGCGGACTTGGACGGAGTTGAGCGGGTGATGGCGAAGCATTTGGCTGAGGCGATTCAGTACCGGAGCCTTGACCGGAGCTACTGGGGTTAGCGGTCGGAGGGCGCCAAATGGGCCGGCAATGGGTGCGAAATGGGGCTTGGAAGGTGATTTTCGACCGGTTTCTGGCGATTTCGGCGAAAATTCGTGGCACTTTCGTTACTCTGAGGACGGTAAGCGGGCAGAATCCGGTATGGATTCGGGATTCCGGGCGAATAAGTCGATGTGTGGGTTTGTCTGTGCCATTTGGCAGAAGAGGGTGATTGGAGCGTTCCGCGCCGGACGGATGGTCCTGCTGTTTGGCTGGATTTGTCTATTCGTCGTTCACGCTCAAACCCCGATCAGTCCGGGGGAGTTCGACGGGATGTTCGGGATGTTCTACCGGTGGAGCCCGAGCCAGCCGAGTGTGAAGATGGACAAAGCGACCTCGCGGGCGAGTTTTGACGTTACGGGTCCACCGTTTACGGGCCGGATCGAAGTGGACTTTCCGCAGACGATTGGGGGAGGCACGGCTGCCGAGGAGATTGTGTTGAAAGGGCCGGAGCGTCAGGCCGTGCGGGTGATCGGGACGCTGTCGGAACCGGCGACGGTGGAGATTGCGTTGGGGCCGATCACGAACGGAAACGTGGTGGTGCCGGATCCGGCATTGCCGCTGCAATGTCCATTGCGGCAGACTCCGCGGAGCCCGGTGGGCCCGCTGAATGTGACGCACGAGTGCAATTGGAGTTGGATGGACCGCCGAATTTCCGGTACGTCGAACTTCTTTGAAGGCTTCTGGCAGGTGAGTGTGCGGATTCGCGGGACGCAGTTGGGGGACATTTCCCTCACAGTGGATCTGCGGTACGCATTCCATAGAGAAGGGCTTGGGAACAAGGTGGAGTTGACCCGGACGCAGCCTGAGAGTGGCAGCGCCCTTTCGCCGGGAAGGCAGACGTTTAGCTCTTTTCTCCGTTATACGACGCTGAAGGCGGCGACGGTGGTGATGCGGATTGTCGATAAGCCGGTGGGCGGGAGTGTGCTGGCGTCGTCGCCCGCGGTGGCGGTGGAGCGGGGGGAGACGAGCCAGTTTTTGACGATACGGGACTTTGAGGTGACGCAGGCGACGCAGGAACTGTACCTGGTGGGATACCTGATCGACCGTGCCACGCAACAGGTGATCGCCGAGGCGGTGCCGATCGGCTACAGCAATTTGCGGAGTGTGCCGCCCAATCCGTTTCCACCGCGGGCGCCAACCGATACGCGGTTCATCGCGACATCGGGAAGGGGACTGAAGACGGCGTGTCTGGCGAAAGGGGAGGGGCCGCTGGAGATCGACTTCGATATTTCGCGGGTTGTGGGGAGGGTGGACGGGGCCGGGAAGCTACAGGATTGGACGGACCTGTACCAGAAACGAATGGTATCCGAGTACGCATTGCTGCGAATTGCGTCGTTTGGGAGGCGGTTGCGGGGGGGATCGGCGCGGCGGGATCCGTTGCGGCTGAACGGCGAGTCGTTCTTTGCGATGCAGCCGACCGAGGATGTGATCCGGGGTGACCACAATACGTGGGTGGTGACGCCCGTGTTTGTTCCGATCCAGTTTTTATTGTTTCCGGGGCGGGTGACGGGGCAACCGGCGGTGCCGCGGAAGAATACGTTGACGATTCGCATCGACGATGGCGGCAACGACGCCGAAGCATGGTGCACGGCGGTTGACTGGGTGGAACTGAGCTTCAACGCGATGGCTCCTGTGATCCTGATTCACGGCAACGGGCAGGGAGACGATGGGAAAGGGGGGGAGTTCTGGGATGGCCGGGTGCTGGATACGGCGACCCAACCGCGGCTACAGATGTCCACAAGCATTGCGCAGGCGTTCCGGGCGGAGTACGTGCCGTATGACAACACGATCAGCATGTTCACCGACACAATCGCCGAGCACGGGGAGCAGTTAAAAACGCTCATCCCGGACCGGGCGGCGGAGTTTGGATCGAAACATGTGCATCTGGTGGCGCACAGTAAGGGGGGACTGGACAGCCGGCAGTTTCTGGCGGAGACGATTCCACGCAATTTCGGGGTGCTATCGCTGATCACGCTGTCGACGCCGCATCAGGGGTCGGTGGGGCCGGATTACCAAATGGATGCGGCGGTATCGTTATTGACCGAGTCCGATGACGCGATTCGGGGGTTCATTGGCTACATGGCGGCGCCGAATAAGGGGACGCCGAATCTGCGGGTGGCGTATGCGAGGGAGTTTAATCAGAAGAATGTTCCGCTGCTGCCGCGGGAGTTGACCGTCGACGGGGAGACGGCGCCGGTGGCCTACCGGTCGTTTTCGGCGGACATGAATCTGGACGGGAGCACGAATTTCTTCACGGGAAACCCGACGATCTCCTATGACGAAACGTACGGACTGCCCGGGCAGAATTCGAAGCCGAGTGCGCTGTGGGCGGAGGTGATGCAGACGGCGTACCGCATCACGGGGTACGTGGCGGAGACGTACACCGAGGTGATCGAGTTTCCGGTCGACCGGTTGGATCCGAGGGTCAAAGTGAAGGTGATCCGGGAGATTCTGAATTCCGAGTTCAAAAAGAACGACATAGCGGTGACACAGGAAGCCTCGAAGGTGGGGCCATTTGTGGAAGTGGAGCATTTGAAGGCAAACCACTCGAGCATTGCGATGTATGAGACGGGGCGGAAGGTGGCGGATGTGTTGCGGGAAGTGCAACCGGTTCGGGGCCCGGAGATACCGAAATGAGGGCGGTATGGGCAGTGGCCGCGGCGATCTTGTGGGGCATTCCGGTGCTGGGGCAGGCGGTGGTGTTAACGAGCCGGGACATACAGAGTGCGGCGATCGATCCGGGGGCGCCTCCGGTGACGCTGGCCTTTCAGGGGGATCCGGTGGGGAACGGGGGGGACCTGTTCCATGTGGTGACCTCGGAAGCCGGGGTGGAGGTGGTATTGATTCTGCCGTCGGGGGTGGAGGTAACGGGGACACGGAGCGAGGGGATGGCGGGGAGTGCGGGGATGGAAGGTCCCTTGGCGATGCCGGGGTACCACACGTTTTTCGAGATACCGCCATCGGCGAGTCCGGGGACATACCGGATTCGTGGGACGGCGAGGGAGTTGACCAAGCGGGCGCTGGTGTTTGCTACCTATACGTCGAGTTCGGCGGTGCGGACGGCGATTACCGGGGGCCAGAACAGCGGACGGCAGGGTAGCGCGATGGGTTTGTCGGGGATGGTGTTTGACGGATCGAAGCCGCTTGTGGGAGCGACGGCGAAGGTACGGATCGTGAACGTGGAGGACCCCAATGGGCGTGCGGAGAGTCTGGAACTGGCTCCGCTGGCCGGCAACGAGGGGATCTATGTAGGCGGATGGAAGCCGGCGGCGGCAGGTACGTATGCGATCTCGATGCGAACGACGGGGCTATCGGCATCGGGAGTGCCATACGCACGATTCGCGGCGACAGAGGTTCGGGTGGAACCGGCGAGGGCGGCGATACAAGAGATCACCGATTCGGCGGTGGATGACGGGGGCGACGGGATTCCGGACCGGGTGGTGCTGGAGTGCCGGGTGGAGGCAGAGGTGGCAGGTGCGTACCGGCTGCAGATGATGTTGCAGGCCAGCAACCGGGCGACATTGCCGTTACGGGTGACGACAACGCTGGCAAAGGGTGCGACACGGGTGGCGGTACCGGTGGCGTTGGAGAGCCTGGCGAAGCTGGGGGTGGATGGGCCGTACGCGATACGGGAGGTGTTGCTGGTCTATCTGGGCGAGCGGGAGCAGCCGATCGCGGATGATCGAGGCGATATGGGGACCACGGGGGCGTATCCGGCGGGGGAGATGGCTGGGACACCGAAGGCAGGGGTGACGGCGGCGCCGCTGTCGCTCGGGTTTGGGGATGTTGGGGTGGGGACGGTGAAGGAACTGGCGGTGACGCTAACGAATGCGGGGGGGTATCCGTTTACGGCGACACAGATGCGGGTGAGCAATGCGGCGTTCCGGATTGCTTCGGCGGGGCCGCCGATTGCGGTGCCGGGGCGGGGGCAGGCGGAGGTGGTGGTGCGGTTCGCGCCGGTCGCCGCCGGGGTACAGACGGGCGAGTTGCTGGTGGCCGGGCTTCGGATCCCGATGTCGGGCAACGGCGTGGGCGCGGCGGCGGGGCCACGAATGGAGGTATCGCCGGCGGCGTTGCGGTTCGGGACGGTGGCGGTGGGGCAGACCAGGGAATTGGGGCTGACGGTGAGGAACACGGGGAATGCGACGCTGGCATTGAGCCGTGTGGCAAGCACCAACGTGCGGTTCAGCGTGACGCCGGCCCCGCCGGTTCTGATCCCCGCCGGCGGGCAGCAGGTGATGACGGTCCGCTTTGCACCGGCGGAGGCAGGAGCGCAGACTGGCGCGGTGCAGTTTACGAGTAACGAGACGGGGCGTCCGGCGGTGGAAGTCACGGTGGAGGGGACGGGAACGGGGACAGGGGGCCCACAGGCGACCGTTCTGCAGGTGGACGACGGGACGGCGGAGACGAGCTACGGGGTGGCGGCGGGGCGGGACGGGTATTATGTGAACCGATTGACGCCGGCTACGTATCCGGCGACGCTGCGGCGGATTCAGATCTTCCATCCGAACGACGGGCCGGGGGTGGGGAGCGCCTTCCAGTTGATTGCGGCGGTGAATACGGGGGGATCCGGCGGGCTGGTGGCGGTGACGCCGCGAACGGCGGCGGCGCGAGTGACGGCGACGGGACGGTTTGTCGAATACGACATCGAGCCGATCACGATCCCCTCGGGAGAGTTCCTGGCCGGTTTTTCGGTCCGCGGCGACGGGGTGTTGAAACCGGCGGCGATGGACACGAGCAACTACCGGGAACGCTCGTTTGTGAGTACGAACGGAGTGGCATTCACGGTGGTGGATCAGGTTGCCGGAGCGCCGCGAGGGAACTTCCTGGTGAGAGGGGTGATTGAGTAGGGAGGGCTAGCGATAGTCCTTCCACTCCGGAGAGAGGTGCCACCAAAGGAGTTCGGCGGGGTGCTCTTCCTTGGCGCGTTCGAGGCAGCAGGCGACCCACTCGCCGAGGCCGAGGCCGGCATAGGGCATGGCGACATCGAGGACGGAGACGTAGCGGCGGCCGGCGAGGCTGCCGAGTTCGTCGGCGAGGCGGTTGGCCTCCTCGGCTTCGCCGGCGCGTCCGTGGCTGTAGCTGAGGGCGGCGGCGATGCGAGGATCCTCGGGAGCGAGGAGGCGGCCGCGGCCGCAGGCGATGATGGCTTCGCGGTACTGGCCGAGGGCGGCGTAGATGCGGCCGAGGAGGAGGTAGACCTCCGGCTCCGAGGAGTTCACCTTGAAGGCCTGGCGGCACTGGCCGACGGCACCGGCGAAGTCGCCGAACCAGAAGCGGATCCAGCCGGAGGCGAGGATGGTGCGCATGGCGGACTGGTCGGCGCGGGCGAGGTAGTTGGCGGCGTCCTGCATGCGGTTGGCGGGGGCAAGGACGTGGGTGGCGAGGCCGGCGAGGGCTTCGACGGAGGAGGGATCGATTTCCAGGGCGCGGAGGAAGGCCTGTTCGGCGCTGCCGGGGGCTTTACCGAGGACGGCGTAGGAGTAGCCGAGAGCGATCTGGGCATCGAGGGAATTCGCGGGCTGTTTGGAGGCGGACTTGATGGCCTCTTCGAGGATTTCCTGCGGGTTGAGGAGTCCGCGGGCGGCGTCGAGCACCTCCTGCATGTTGAGGGGGCGGACGATGACAGGAGCGTGGGCGGCGGTGATAGCGAACTGGCCGGTCATGCCGGTGACGAGGGGGGCGGGGGCCGCTTCAATGGCTTCGCCGCCGACGCGCTGGCGGAGGACGCGGGAGGCGACCTGGGCGAGTTCATCCTGAATGGCGAGGGAGTGGGCGAGGTCGCGGTCGAAGCGATCGGACCAGACCTGGTAGCCGCTGGTGGCGTCGGTCAACTTCATGATGATGCGGACGATGTTGCCGGCGACGCGGGCATTGCCTTCGAGGATGAGGTTGACGTTGAGTTGGGCGCCGACTTTGCGGAGGTCATCGGTGCGGCCTTTGAAGCGGGCCGAGGAGGTGGTGGAGGCGACCTGAAGGCCGGAAACGCTTTGGAGCGCGTAGGCGATCTCTTCGGCGAGGCCGTCGCAGAAGGGGCCGAGGCGGTCGTCGGTGCCGACGGGGGTGAAGGGGAGGACGGCAACAGCGGGGCCTTCGGGGAGGGGGTCCTGCTGTTGGAGGCCTTCGCGGAGTTCGGAGCGAAGTTCCTCGACGAGCAGGTCCATGGTGGCGTAGCGGTCCTCGGGCTTGCGCGCCATGCCCTTTTCGACGATCCGCTGGAGGCTGTCGGAGACGCCGGGGCGGATATCGGCCATCTGCGGCACTTCGTTGTACATGACCTCCTGGAGGAAGGTGGCGACGTTTTTGGAGCGGAAGGGTTTGACGCCGGTCACCATTTCAAACAGAAGGACGCAGAGGGAGTAGATATCGCCGCGGTGATCGACGGTAGAGCCCTGGAGTTTTTCGGGGGTGAAGGCGCCGAACGCGCCGGTGATGGAACTGGAGCCGGCGAAGGTGGGGCCATCGCCGAAGCGGGCTTTGCCGAAATTGGTGATTTTGACGGCGTGGGTGGGGGTGACGACGACGTTTTCGGCGCAGACATCGCGGTGGACTACGCCATGGCGGTGTGCTTCGGCGAGGCCCTGTGCGATGGAGAGGACGTATTCGACGGCGCGATCGATCGGGATGAGTTCGCCGGAGGTGGAAGCGCGCTGGAGGCGGTCGCGGAGGGTTCCGCCGGGGAGGTATTCGTAGATGAGGAAGCGGCCGTCTTCGCCGTCGATGACGTCGAAGATGGAGGCAATATTCGGGTGATTGAGGGAGACGCCGGCGCGGGTTTCTTTTTGGAACGAGGTGAGGGCGTCGGAGTCGTTTGGCGGGACCTCGATGGCCTTGAGCATCACGACGCGGTCCAGTTTGAGGTCCTGAGCCTTGTAGACCATGCTGGTGTCGGAGTTGCCGAGCTTTTCGAGGACCAGGTAATGGTCGATAGTCTTGCCAATCATACTTCTTCTCCCTTACGAAGGCGGGGCATACTAGCCACGGCCGCTGACAGGCGGGTGCAGTTCGATGCCGGTACCGGCGGCCGGAACCAGTTCCGGGAACGTACTGCTGCCGGTGGCGGCGAGGCGGACGGGGACAACGGCGCGGATGGTTTTGAGGGGGGTGCAGGCAAAGTCGCCGGTAAAGGACCAGCCGAGTTGCATCAGCAGGCCGACCTGGCCGGGAGCGTTTGCGCTCCAAAGGGCGAGGACGGAGCGGCACTCCAAGTAGCGCCAGATCTGTTCGATGGGTTTATCGGAAGCGCCGCCGAGTTGGACCTTCCAGGAGGAGGCCGGGGAGGCGCTGGCGCGGAAGCGGATGAGGCCGTTGCCGGAGGTGACGTTGTTGGACGACATGCAACGGGGATCGTTGGCGCCGGGCGAGAGGGGGGCGTCCAGGAGCGGGCCGGCGTCGAGGTCGGCTTCCGTGGCGTTGGGCAGACGGTAGGTATCGAGGACGGAGCCGCCGCCTTTGTATTTGGCGCCGGAGTTATCGGCGATGATGTTATTGATCCAACCGCCCTGGATGGAATCGACGCCGCGACGGGCATCCGGGCCACCGCCGGTTAGGGTGACGGCGGCATCGAGGGTAATGGCGGCTTCGGTGCCGCTGTGGAGGCGGAACTCGTCGGAACCGGGGACGCGGGCGCAGGCGCAGAAGCGGCCGTTGACGGCGCAGCTGTTTTCAGTGAGGGCGGCGTGGACGAGGATCAGTTCCAATTCGGCTGCGGGGCCTCCCCAGCCGTCCAGGGACTGGGCGGTGGCACGGACGGTGAAGGAACCAGCGGAATTTGGAGAGAGGGTGGCGCCGGATTCGGTGGTCTGGAGGGCCGGGAGGGCGTTGGCGGAGAGCTTCTTCACCACTTCGGTGTCGTCGTCGTGGCGGGTGACGGTCCAGGCGAGTTTGAGACCGGCGGGTTTGACCTCGGTGCGAAGTTCGACGGGACCGTTGGAGCCGGTGAGGAGGACGAGAGGGTTCTTTTCCACCTGAGCCGAGGTTTCGCCGGCGCCGCGGCCGGAGGGGGAGGGTGTTATTGGGACGGTGGCCTGGACGGGACCGTAGGTAACGGCCGTTGCCGGACAGGCATCGCCGATGGAGTTGCCGCCTTCCACGCTGAGTTGGAGTTGGATGTCTCCGGGGGTGGTGCTGGGAGCGACGGCGTCGATCCAGAACTGGACGGGATCGATGGGGGAATCGAAAGAGTACCCTTCGGCGAGGGAGTAGCCGGAAGCGGCGTCGGGTTCGGTGTAGAGCTTGACGGCGGGGCCGCCGGAGGCGCGGAGAATGAGGCGGCCGGAGAAGGAAGAGGGTTTGGGGGGATGGACTTCGATGCGGCGGCGGGGGCCGTCGACCCCGAGATAGACATGATCCGCGCCGGCATTGAGGGTAAGCTCAACGGCGGTGACCTTCTTTTCGGCCCTGGCGCCGGCGGTGGTTTCCAGGTAGAGGGTGACGTCGCCGGGGGCGGCGGCTTCGGCGTAGACGGTAGCGTCGGGCTCTAGTTGGGAGACGGGAATGGCGTAGCCGCCCGGGGGGAATGCGAGTTCATCGGCCGCGGCGATGGTGCGATAGATGCGGAGGCCCTGGGAGGAGCGGCGGAGCGTTCCGCCGCGGCCAGCACCCTGGAGGAGGATGGGGATGCGCTGCCGTTTGTCGGTGCCTTTGCCGATGAGGATGGTTTTCTGGGCCGGTACGATTTCGGCGAGGCCTTCATCGGCGCCGACAGTGCCAAGCGGGAAGGGGGTGACTTCGAGTTGCTTATTCTTGATTTCGAACTGTTTGATGCCCTTTTTCCCCTCGGCGACGGTCCAGATGGTGCGAATGGGGCCAAAGACGGTTTGGAGTTCGGTGTGCGAGCAGGTGGGCAGGTAGACGCGCATGATCCGCGGGTCATAGTATCGGAACATCATCTTCTTGCCGGAGGGGTCCTTGACGGTGAGGAACTTTCGGAGATGGTGGCGGAGTTCGCGGAGGGAGACGTCGCTATAGAGGAAGATGCAGAGGTTGCGGTTGAGATTTTCGGCGAGGTAGGTGGTGAATTTGTCTTCGGGGTCGAGTTGGACGAGGTAGGGGGCGGCCATCTCCAAGGCCTGCGGGAGCGTACCGGCGAAGAGGCAGCTATGGGGAAGGAAGGAGTTGGTAAGTGTCCAATAGACCTGCTGGTCCTGGGCGGCATCGACGATGGCCCAAACGTTAGGGGTGTGCCCTTTGGGCCAAAGTACCCGGCGTAATTCTTCCGTCATACAGTCTTGCTCTCCTCTTGCGCCAGGCGCTCACACTCTTCACAGAACGGGGTGCCCGTTTGGGCGGCAGTAACCAGGACGGCGGCCTGCTCTTCGGGGTCGTGGTTTTTGGGGAAGGTCGGTTCGATGTTCGGCTCTTCCTGGACGGGAGCCGGGCGTTCCTGGGGCGGCGGCGTCTGTTTCTGTTCTTCCTGTTGCAGCCGGGCGCACTCCTCGCAGAACGGAGCACCCACTTTGGCGGCTTCGATGAGGACGGCGGCCTGTTCCTGGGGGTCGTGTTCGGGCGGGAAGGTGGGGGGATCCTCGACGCGTTTCGGGCGCTGGGGAGGAGGCGTGACGACGGATTTGGGCGGCGTCTTCTTCTGTTCTTCCTCCTCGGCGGCAAGGCGGGCGCACTCTTCGCAGAATGCGACACCGGTGGCGGCGGCAGTGATGAGGACAGCAGCCTGGCGGGTGCCGTCATTGTCGCTGGAGAACGTGGGTTCGTCGTCGGGAACTTCCGCCGGTGGCTTGGCGGCGCGCTGTTGCTGGACGGGCGGAGGCATGGGCGCGCTGGGAAGTTCGTCTTTGCGGCGTTCCTGCTGGGGAAGCGCGACAATCAACTCGCCGGCGACCATGAGGCGGGCGACGGCCTGGAGCACCTGGTCATCGGTGAGCTTTGTACCGTTGGCGCCGGTACCGGTGACCTGACGCCGGAAACCGGCCATGGCGATAGAGTCAGCCCGAAACCGGTTGAGAAACTGGGTGGCGGAGTTCAGATCCCAACGCGCGCGAACATCCTCCCGCCGGAAGAATTGGTATTCGCGACCGCGCCCGAATCGTATCGTACTCATCTAGGACTCTGAACCAGAGGTTCCATCAGTATACAACGCGGATCCGGGTTGCATTCTCCTGCAATTTTCATTGGATTCTGGTGGTCACGACGGGCCTAGGAGTTGGAGGCCGGGCCTGGCGGCGCGAAGGCGCTGGAGGCCGTCGGCGGTAACGGCGGATCCTTCTAAAATGACAGTGCGGAGGCTCTTCCAGGCGATCAGAACGGGGATGACGGCATCGTCAATATTCCGTGTGCGTGCGAGGCGGAGTTCGCGGAGGTTGGGGAGGCTGGTGAGGCCACGCAGACCGGCGGCGGAGACCGGAGTGCGGCTGAGATCGAGTTTTTCCAGGTGGCGGAGGCGGGCGAGTTTTTCCAGACCCTCGAGAGAGTTGCGCTGTTCCTCTTTCAAGCCAGGTTTGTCGGCACCGATATCGTTCAAGACGGCGCCGCTGAGGTTGAGGGAGACAAGGTTTTCGAGGGCGCCGAGTTCGTCGAGGACGGCGGAATTGAGGGTGAGTCCCCAATGGCCGGAATCGACGCGCTGCATGCCGCTGACATCGAGGTGGCGGAGGGAGGGGAGAAGTTTAAGAGAAGTCAGGGCGAGAGGGCCGATGCGGGTGCCGCCGATGGCGAGGCGCTCAAGGTGAGGGAGTTCGGCGAGCAGTTCGATGCCGGAGTCATCGATTTGGGAGTAACTGATATCGAGAGTGCGGAGAGCGGTGAGGTGGGAGAGGTGTTCAAAGACGCGACTGGTGACGCGGGTGCCTCGAAGGTTGAGTTGTTCGAGTTGGCGGCAGGATTTGAGGGCGGCGATGCCATCGTCGGTGACGAATTCGGCGAAGTAGAGGTCGAGTTGGCGGAGGGAGTGGAGGGGGCGGAGGCGTTCCAGACCGGCGTCGGTGACGCGGGTTTGGGAGAGGTTCAGCCGTTGCAGGGCGGGGAGGGAGGCGAGGCGGTCGAGGTCGGCGTCGGTGGTCCAGACGGCGGAGAGGTCGAGGGCGGTCTGGGCGGGAAGGGTAAGGGCGGCCAGAAAGAGCAGGGATCTCATGCGCGTCTCCGATGGGGAAGTCCGGCGTCTTTGTCCCAGACGACCTTGGCGCCGGGGAGGGCAGCGCGGAGGCGTGCCAGGCCCTGGGCGGTGAGGAGCGAATGGTACATATCGAGGTGCTTGAGGTTCTTGAAGAGGGCCAGGGAATCGGCACCGGCGTCGGTAATGTGGGTGCTGTCGAGGTTCAGATTTTCGAGTTGCTGGAGGGGGGCGAGTTTGAGGAGAGTGGCATCATCGAGTTCGGCGTAGGCGAGGTCGAGGTGGCGCAGGGCGGTGAGCCGGGCGAGAAATTCGATGCCGGCATTGGAGATGCGGGTGCGGGCGAGGTCCAGCGTTTCGAGGGCTGTGAGGGCGGGGAGTTTGCGGGCGAGGGTGAGGTCACTGATACGGGTATCGCGGAGGCTGAGCCAGCGGAGTTTCGTGAATTTTTCCAAGGGGGCATCGTCGGCGATGTCGGCTGCGGAGAGATCGAGATGAAGCAGGGGGAGGGAGGTGAGGGCAGCGAGTCCGGGGCCGGTGACGTCACTTTCGGCGAGCACGAGTTTGCGGAGGCGGGTGAGGCGGGCGATGCCGGGAAGGGCGCCATCGCCGGTGGCGGTGCCCAGGAGGGAGAGTTCTTCGATGGCCGAATCAGCGGGCCAGGAGGCGAACGGTGCGCTTTCGACGTAGGTGTTATTGAGGCGGAGGCGTTGCAGGCGGCGGAGTGGGGCAAGGGCGGCGAGGCCTGTGTCGGATACCTGCGTGCTGTTGAGGGAGAGTTCTTCGAGCCCGGTGATGGTGCCGAGGCGGGGCATGGCGGCGTCGCCGAGGTCAGAGGCTTCCAGGTCGAGGGCGCGGAGGCCGGGAAGGCGGGTAAGCGCTTCGATGGAACGTTCATCGAGGGGGATGCCGCGAAGGGAGACGAAGCCATCCTGGAGGCGGACGGTGCCGCCGAGTTTGCGGATCCAGGCGGCGAGGGCGGCGGCGTCGCGGCCCGGGGGCGGAGGGAGTTTGGAGATGGACCGGGCGTTGCCGCCGGCGAACTGGATGCGGGCCTGGGGACGGGCGGCGCGGAAGGCGTCGTGGCCGGAGGCGGTGACGCGGGTATATCGGACGTCGATTTCGCGGAGACGGGGGAGGCGGCTCAGCCGTTCCAGGCCGGCATTGGAGATCCTGGTTCGATAGAGGTTGAGGGTTTCGAGGTTGGTAAGGGTTTCCAGGGTGGCGACGGCGTCGTCAGAGATGTTGGTGCCCTGGAGATCCAGGCGGCGGAGGGCGCGCAGTTTGGCGAGGTGGGGGGCGGCGTCGTCGCGAATGCCGGTACCGTGTAGGTCGAGGTCTTCGAGGTCAGTGAGTCCGGCGAGGGGGGCGAGGTCGGAAACGAAGGTATCGCCGGCCCAAAGACGGCGCAGTTTGGTCATGCCGGCGACGGCGGTGAGATCGTTCAGGGGGCAGAGCGTGACGTCGAGCGACTGAAGTTGGGAGAAGTGGCGGAGGCCGGGGCCCTTGACTTCGGCCTGGCGGATGGCGAGTTCGCGGAGGTTGGTGAGAGTGCGAATCTCGTCGAGGCCGGCGTCGCGGAAGCGGATGCGGTCGAGGAAATGGTCCGAGAAGGTGAGTTTTTCGAGGGTGGTGACGGGGGCGAGGAACTTCGTCTGGCGGCTCAGGTCGCGGCCGCCGTCGGCATTGCGATTCCACAGCGGTCCGGGGAGACGGAGTTCGCGGAGGTGGCGGAGGCCGGTCATGCGTTCGAGGTCTTCGGGAACAGCGTTTACGGCGACCCAATCGACCATTTCCACCTGGTAATCACCGGCGGGAAGGTCGGCGACGTCGGTGTAGATGCGGCCGGCGATGGAGACGCGACCGCCCTCGATGAGGGTCCAGCGGGCGAGGGCCTGATCGGCCGGACTGGCGAACGCGGACGCGGCGACCGCCGTCAGAGCCAGGATCCAGGCGACAGACAGCCGCATCAGACGATCTCGCTCAGCGTTCGTTCGGCGGTGGGGAACGACTTGATCTGGGCGCCGAGGACTTCGTTGGCGACGGTGAGGTAGAGATCGCCGAGGGTACCGGTGGTGCGGGTATGGAGGCCGGTTTTCCAGCCGCCGGCGTGGCCGGCAAGGAGGAGGGCGAGGTTGTTGTTCTTGTGGGCGTTGGCTTCGGCGTGTTCGTGGGCCATGACGAGGGCGGTGCTATCGAGCAAGGTGCCGTCGCCCTCCGGTGTGGCCTTCAGGCGCCCGACGAGATAGGCGAACTCTTCGACGTGCCAGCGGCAGATATCGCGGAGGATGCGCATGCCGCGCGGGGTTTCCACTTCGCCGTGGGTATATTCATGGTGGCGTTGGGCGGTGTGGCCGAGCCAGGGGAAGCGGGTGAGTCCCTGGCACTTGGTGAGCATGTAGGAGGCGACGTGGGTTTGCTGGGAGGCCAGGGCGTGGACGAGGAGATCGCTTTGGAGCTTGGCGATACGGGGGTAGTCGCGAAGGTCGATGGCTTCAGCGGGGCGTTCGACGTGTTTCTGATATTCGGGAGGGAGTGTGGCGATGGAGGTTTCCAGTTCGCGGACCGATTGGAGGTACTCGTCGAGTTTGCGTTTGTCACTGGCGCCGAGGCGGCCTTCCAGGGCCTGGGTCTGTTCCTTGACGGTATCGAGGATGCTCTTCTGACGGGTGACCCAGGCGGCTTCCTTGACGCCGAAGAGGCGGTCGAAGAGGCGGTGGGGGATCATCTCCGGGGGGAGTGGTCGATCGCGGTCGGCCCAACTGAGATTCCGTTGAATGCTCTCGCCGAAAGACTCCTGGCAGACGCCGAGTTGGAGAGACCGGAAGCGGGTATCGCCGCCGATCCGTTGGGCGATGACCTGGTCGATGGACGGTCCGCCGGCGCCGCGGCCAGTGTAGGTTTTGCAGGAGACGACGGCGCTCATGGATGGGTAATGGCTGTTGCCGGGGCCGGGAAGGCGGGCGGCGGCGCTGTCGAGGCCGGTGACGATGTGGATGTCGGAGCGATAGGGGGCGAGTGGCTGGAGGCAGGAGGGGAGGGTGAAATCGGCGCCGGTTTCGCGGGGAACCCAGTATTTTTCGGGGATTCCGTTGCCGTTGAACCAGAAGACGAAGCGTTTGGGGATGGAGCGGTTGACACCGGCTGCGTAGGCGGTGCCGCTGGAGTTGAACATGGCATCGAGCGCGGGGAGGCCGATAGTTGCGCCGAGGCCACGCAGGAAAGAGCGCCGGGGCAGGCGGGTGTCAATTGCCATGCAGGGATTCCTCCAGAAAGGGACGCGAGGTCACGATTGCCACGACCAGTTCCCGGAAGCGGAAACCGGATTTTTCAAATTTCGCAAAGGCCTCGTCCAGGTGGGGGCGGTCGGCTTCGGTCTCGGCCCTGCCTAGAGCATATCGGAAAAGCTGTTTGACGATGCAGCGCTGGCAGGCGAGGGTGCGGGCGAGGACGCGCCCGGCTTCGGCGGGGTTGGAAAAGTCGGAGTTGGGGAGGCCGATGATGGAGGCTTTGGTGTTGACGGGGATCTCGACGGGGACGCCGTCGCGGCGGACGTTTTTCTTCGATTTGTCGACGGGCGGGAAGGTGAGGGCGATCTGTTTTTCGCGGTAGCGGCCGATGGCGTCAAACTGTTCGAAGCCGAAGCCAATGGGGTCGACGAGGCGGTGGCAGGAGGCGCAGGTGGGGCTGGAAAGGTGCATGGCCAGGCGGTCCTGGTTGGTGAGGGGCTTGTCTTCCGAGATGAGGGGTAGGGTGGTGCTGACGCCGGGCGGGGGCGGCGGGACGAGTTGGCAGAGGAAATGCTCGCGGATGAAGAGGCCGCGTTCGGTGGGGGCGGTTTCGGCCGGTTTGGAAGTGAGGGTAAGAAAAGAGGCGTGGCCGAGGATGCCGGCGCGTTTGGTGCCGGCGGGGAAGCGGGTGAGGGCGAACTCGGATTCCGGCGGAGGAACGCCGTATAGCTGGGCAAGCGGGGTGTTGAGGAAGCTGTACTCGGCGGTGAAAAATTCGAGGAACGGTTTGTCTTCCCAGACGAGATAGGCGAAGAGGCGGGAAGTTTCCTCGAGCATGGACTGGATGAGTTCGGGGCCAAATTCGGGGAAGAGGCGGCGCTCGCGGAGGGCACCTTTGACGCGGTCAAAGCGTAGCCATTCGCTCAGAAACTGCTGCATGGCGGGGCGGGCGCGCGGGTCCTGCAGCAGGCGGCGGGCGTGGTGCTCGATCTGGGCTTGGGAGTTCAGTTCGCCTCTGGCTGCGGCCTGGCGGAGAGCGGGGTCCGGGGCGGTGTCCCAAAGCAGATAAGAGAGCCGGGAGGCGGTGGCCCAGGAGCCGGTGCCGGTGTGAAAGAGAAAGGCGGGAGACTGGAGCATGGCCTCGGCGACGGTCTGGGTGTCGAAATCGGGGCCGAGGAGGCGGGCGAAGCTGGCGGTTTCGCGATCGGTAAGGGGGCGGCGGAAGGCACGTTCGCCGAGGGCCCGAACGAATTGGGTGCCGCAGCCGGGAGCTTTGCGATCGCAGGGGATCATTTTCTCCAGTGCGCCGCTGCGGGCGGCGTTGCGGGCGAGTTTGGCGGCGGCGCGAGCGTAGTCCTCGGCCATGAGCGGGGAGATGTTCTGGCCGGCGGCCTGATTGGTGAAGCCGGCGACGACATCTTCCGGGGGAAACTGGCTGGCAGGGCGGGTGCGATCGCCGAGGAGATCGGCCACGGTGTTGTTGTACTGGCTGTGGGTGAGGCGGCGGAGGACGACGGTGAGCGGTTTGCTGCCACCGGCATTGGACCATTTGCGCTCGGGCTGGGTGGCGAGGAAGGCGGCCCAGGACTTGAGCGTGGCTTCTTCCGCGGAACCTTGTTTGACGCGTTCCCCGCCGGGGTGGGGGGTGCGGTTGGTGGGTTTGGTGACGAGGAGAGAGTCTTCCGGTTTGGTGCGGTTGACGAGGCGCTGCAACATGAGGCCGAAGCGGGAGATTTCGTCGGCGGAGGCACCTTCGGCCGGGAAGAGAAGACGGCTGGCGGAGGCGACACCGTTTTCATTGTGGCAGGCGCGGCACTGCGCCTTTTCGAGCGCGGGGTAGACGCCGGCGGCAAAATCGGGCGATTGCGCCGCGAGGGGAAGCGCCGCCAATAGGAGTAACTTACGCACGGAAACCGGATATCAGACTATCAAATTCTGATACTATCGCCCCCATGCGGATGTGGCTGATTTTGTGTGTCGGCGCGCTGGCTTGGGGGAATCCCCGGCTGCTTTCGCTGCTTGGCCAGCATTGTGGGACTTGTCACGGGGGCGGGCAGGCGCAGGGCGGGTTGAGCCTGGTGTCGATTGAGGCGCTGCAGAAGGGCGGCAAGCATGGCCCCGCGCGGGACCGGATTGTGCCGCATTTGACCGGGGAAATGACGCCGCGGATGCCGCTGGGGGCAGCGCTGGCGCCGGCGGTGATTGCCGAGATCAAGGCGGAGATCGCCAAATTGCCCGTTCACACCTCCACGGGCGACGCCCACTGGGCGTGGCTGCTACGGAATCCGGGTGCGCAGGCGTTGCCCGCGGTGAAAGCCGCGGCGTGGGTGCGGAATCCGATTGACGCGTTTGTGCTGGCCAAATTGGAGGCGCAGCAGTTCTCGCCGGCTCCGGAGGCGGGGCGGCGCACGCTGTTGCGGCGGCTGTACTTTGACTTGATCGGTGTTCCGCCAACGCCGGAGGAGATGCGGGCGTTCCTAAACGACGCCGATCCGCAGGCGTATGAAAAGCAGGTGGATAAGTTGCTGGCCGATGGCCGCTATGGCGAGCGGTGGGGGCGGCACTGGCTGGATCTGGTACGGTATGCCGAGTCCGACGGCTTTGCCATTGACGGAGAGCGCCCGACGGCGTGGCGGTACCGCGACTACGTGATTCGCTCCATGAACAATGACAAGCCGTATGACCAGTTCATTCAGGAGCAGATTGCCGGGGATGAGTATCGGGGGAAGAAGCCAGGTTCGCTGGCGGACCGGATCGTGGCGCTGGGCTTTTTGCGCTTTGCGCCTTGGGAGGCCGATGCGAACAGTAAGAAGCAACTGCGGCAGGACTTTCTGAACGACATTACGGGAACGGTGGGGAGCGTGTTCCTGGGGTTGACGACGGGATGCGCGCAGTGCCACGACCACAAGTACGACCCGATCAAGCATCGCGACTACTACCGGCTGCAGGCGTTTTTTGCCGGGACGGCGATCGCCGATCTGCCGATCGGTTTCGACGCGGTGGAGAAGCCCAAAGAGATGAAGCGGCTGCAGCGGCTGCATGAGGACGAGTCTGAAGCGGCGGGGGCGGAACTCGACCGGCGGCGCGAGGCGCTGAAGCAGCAGTACATGTCGCTGTTCAAGGTAAAGGAAGACGATGCGAAGCTGAAGCAGTTTCTGGGCCGGCTGAACACCAAGAATCTGTTCTTTTTGGACCAGGACCTGCCGCTGGCGAAGGAACCCGAGTGGCGGGAGCCGATTCGGGCCTATTTCGACACGCGCGACCGGATGCAGCGGGAGCAGGAGTTGGCGCGGCGGTATCAGGCGCTGGCCTATGCGGTGAAAGACGTGGCGCCGCCGGCGGCCCCGGAGGTGCCCGATACCTATGTCCTGGCCGGTGGTGATCTAGCCGCACGGGGAGAAAAGGTGGAGGCGGGGTTCCCATTCACCGCGAAGCCCGCCGAAATTCCATTCGCGGGAGGGTCCAATGGGCGCCGGTTGGCCTTGGCGGAGTGGATTGCTTCCGGGGAGAATCCGTTCACGGCACGGGTGATCGTCAACCGGTTGTGGCAGCGGCACTTCGGGGAGGGGTTAGTGCGGACGCCGTCCGACTTCGGCCGGAACGGGGAGGCTCCCAGCCATCCGGAACTGCTGGATTATCTGGCGACACAGTTGGTGGAAAAGAAGTGGAGCCTGAAGGCGATGCACAAGCTGATGCTCACTTCGGCCACTTACCGGCAGGCGAGCCGCCACCCGGAACAGGCGAAGTATGCGGCGGCGGATCCGACCAACCGGCTATTGTGGCGGATGAACTGGCAGCGGTTGGATGCTGAAGGGCTGCGGGATTCGATTCTCGCCATCAGCGGGCGGCTGAATCCGAAGCCTGGTGGGCCGCCGGTGTTGTTTGCCGTTCCGGATGACGTTGCGCAGGGATTTGAGTTCTTCAAGTGGTTTCCCTCCGAGGAGGAGGAACAGCGGCGGCGGAGCGTTTACCTGATTCAGCGGCGGAGCGTGATCCTGCCGATGGCCGAGACGTTCGATGCCCCGAACTTGAGCACATCGTGCGCGCGGCGCCAATCGACGATTGTGGCTCCGCAGGCGCTGACGCTATTGAACGGGGCGCTGACGCGGACCGAGGCGCGGCACTTTGCGGCGCGGGTGGCGGGAGCGGCGGATCCGGTGGGGGAGGCCTTCTGGCTGGCGCTTTCGCGGCCCCCGACGGCGGCGGAGTTGGAGGCGGCGCGTCCGCTGGCTGCCAAAGGGCGGGAAGGGCTGGAGTCGCTGGCCGCCGTGCTCTTCAATCTCAACGAATTTCTCTACGTGGAGTAAGGAACATGAATCGACGCCAGTGGTTGCGACAATCCGCGTTTGGGCTGGGATCGGCCGCGCTGCAGCACTTGCTGGCCGCCGAAGCCGGGGCGGGGAAGGGGCCGCACCATGCTCCGAAGGCGGATGCGTGTATCTTCCTGGGGATGCTGGGCGGGGTAAGCCAGATCGACACGTTCGACCCGAAGCCGAAACTGGCGGAGTTGAATGGGAAGATTATGGACTGGTCCAAAGAGAAAAAGACCGACCAGCCGAACCTGTTCGCCAAGCCCCGCAAGTTTGTGGCGAGCCCGTTCCAATTCCAGAAGTACGGACAGTGCGGGCGCGACGTGAGCGAACTGCTGCCGCAGACGGCGCAGTGCGTCGACGACCTGGCACTGGTGCGGAGCGTGCAATCGGACAACGGCAACCATCCGGCGGCGGTGTTTCAGATGAACACCGGGTTCATTATTCCGGGCAATCCGTCGATGGGGGCGTGGGTGACCTATGGATTGGGGAGCGCCAACAAGAATCTGCCGGCGTTTGTGGCAATGCCGGACTTCCGGTCGATTCCCTTTTCCGGGGCGCAGCAGTGGGGCTCGGGGTACCTGCCGGCGGAGTATCAGGGGACCATTTTGCGGGCGGCGAGCGAGCCGATCCGCGACCTGGCGAATCCGGCTGGGCTGAATCCATCGCTGATTTCGGCCGAACGGGAGGCGCTGCGCAGCCTGAATCACGTCTACCGGGAGCAGCGGCCGGACAATCCGGACCTGCAGGCGCGCATCGATTCCTACGAACTGGCGTACCGGATGCAGATGGAGGTGCCGCGTGTTCTCTCGATTGATGCCGAGCCGGAGGCGGTGAAAGAGGCCTACGGGTTGAACGATCCGGTGACGGCGTCATTCGGCCGCCGCTGTTTGATGGCGCGGAAATTGGTGGAGGCTGGGGTGCGGTTTGTGGAGATCTTCACGCCGTCGCAAAGCTGGGACGCGCATGGCGATATCCGCAAGAATCATGAGAAGAATGCCCGGGAGACGGACAAGCCGATCGCGGCGCTGCTGCGGGACTTGAAGCAACGGGGCATGCTAACCAAGACGCTGGTGGTTTATATGGGCGAGTTCGGACGGACGCCCGATACGCCGGCCGACCAGGAGACGCCCGGGCGGGACCACAACACGCGGTGCCAGTCGATGTGGTTTGCCGGGGGCGGCGCGCGGGGCGGGTCGATGATCGGGACCACCGATGAGATCGGGCACAAGGCCGTGGAGGACATCTACCACGTCCACGATGTGCATGCGACCATCCTGCATCTGATGGGGCTGAATGATATGCGGCTCACCTATTACTTTGCCGGGCGGAACCGGCGGCTGACCGATCTGGGCGGGCGGTTGATCAAGGAGATTCTGGCTTAGTCGCGAATCAACTGGCGGGAGGAGGTGTTGAGCATCCCGCAGACAACGAGAACGGCGGACGTTCCGGCGAGAAGCCAGATATCGGCGCGGTTGCACAGGACCAGATCGAAGAGTGTGACGGCGGTGCCGTCAGGTTGATTGGCGAGCAGGATGTAGCCGGCAACGGCCAGGCCGAGCGAGGTGGTGGCGACGCCGTAGAGGCCGGTGGCGGCGCGGTCCTCACTTTTGGTTGCCGAAAGGAGGAGGGCAACGGCGAAAGCCATGAGCGTCAGGTTGAGAATGGCGTTGGTCCGGAAGTATCCTTCCTCGCCGATAAGGGGGTTCGGAAGGAAGCCAATGAGGCCGGTGAGCATTAACAGGAGGCCCATCAGGCAGGCGAGAGTCTTGGCGACTTCGGGCGCGATCATCGGAATTCAATATCCTCTTTTGATCCAAATATAGACCCAAAGTACTCTTTTCCTGCTCCGTGGATTACCTTACATTTCGGCGCAAAAAGACCGAGTGGTGCTGCGGCGGGACACCCGGGCAGCGTATGCTGTGATCCATGCGCCGTCGAACTTTCTTTCCCCTTCTTGCTGCTTCGCCTCTGCTGGTCCGGGGGCAACGCACGGACCGTGCGCACGGCCGTTCGATGGTGATTGCCCGGGGCGGGATAGTGGCCACCAGCCAGGTGTTGGCGTCGCAGGTCGGGGCGATGATCCTGGCACGGGGAGGGAGCGCGGTGGACGCGGCGATCGCGGCGAACGCGGTGTTGGGAGTGGTGGAGCCGATGATGTGCGGCATTGGCGGGGATCTGTTTGTCATGTACCGGGACGCGAAGAGCGGGCAGATCACGGGGTTGAACGCGAGTGGTCCGGCGGGGAAAGCGATGACGATCGAGGCGTTGCAGGCCAAGGGGCTGAAGAAGATGGACGCTACGGGGATCCACTCGGCCACGGTGCCGGGGTGTGTGCGTGGCTGGGAGGCGATGCACCGCAAGTACGGGAAGCTGCCGTGGAACAAACTGTTTGCGACAGCGATCCGACTGGCCACCGAGGGGTTTCCGATGCAGGAGATGGTGGGACGGGTGTGGGAGTCCGACCTGGTGAGGAAGGATGCCGAGGGGGTGCGGGTGTTCTATCCGAACGGGAAGGCGCCGGGGATCGGGGAGATCTACCGCAACCCGGATCTGGCACGGGCGATGCGGCTGATTGCGGAAAAGGGAGCCGACAGCTTCTACAAAGGTGAGGTGGCGGCGGCGATCCTGGCCAAGAGCGGCAAGTTGGGCGGACTGTTGACAGCGGCGGACCTGGCGGAATTCGAACCGGAGTGGGTGACGCCGATCTCGACGACCTATCGCGGGTGGCGAGTCTATGAGCTGCCGCCGAACGGGCAGGGGCTGGCGGCGCTCTCCATGCTGAATATTCTGGAGAACTTCGATGCCGCGGCGCCGTTCAGTTCGCTGGAGTTCCACCGGAAGATCGAGGCGATGAAGCTGGCGTATGCGGACTTGAAGTACGTCGGCGATACGCGGGTAGTGAAGGTGCCAACGGCGGGAATGATCTCCAAGAAGTACGCCGCGCAACGGGCCAAGCTGATCCATGCGGAGACGGCGAACTGTGCCGTGGACCCAGGCAATCCGCCGGCGTCGAGCGACACGACCTATTTCTCCGTGGTGGACAAAGAGGGCAATATCGCCTCGTGGATCCAGAGCGTTTCCGGGATGTGGGCCTCCGGTGTGACGGTAGACGGGATGGGTTTTCACCTGCACAACCGCGGCGGCGGGTTCAGCTTTGACAAAGCGGCGGCCAACGCGCTGGTGCCGGGGAAGCGTCCGTTCCACACCATCATTCCGGCCATCATGGAGAAGGACCATTTGCACATCGGTTTTGGGATTATGAGCGGGGCGAATCAGCCGCTGGCGCATGCGCAGTTTGCGTCATATATTGCCGATCACGGGATGAACCTGCAGGCGGCGCTGGAGGCGCCGCGGTTCACCAAGTCGCGGGCGACGGGTTGCGATGTGACGATCGAGTCGCGGGTGGGTTTGGATACGCTCCGGGAGTTATCGTCCAAGGGGCATCAGATCACGATCGCCCAGCCGTACACGGCGCGGATGGGACGTGGGAACGCGGTGATGCACAATGCGCGAACGAGGGTGAACTCGGCGGCTTCGGATCCGCGGGCCGATGGCGCGGCGATCCCGGAACCGGAGTAGTTAATTCGGCGGGTAGCGATCGGCGTAGAAGTCGGTCTCGCGGTTGCGGACGAAGCTGTTGATGCTCCAATCGGAGGAGGCGGCGAGGTCGTCGGCGACCTCCTCGACGAGGAGGCAGAGGGCGGGGGTAATAGGCGCCGGTCCATGGCCGTCGCGGGCGGCGTCGAGAATGGGTGCGACCTCCGGGGAACTGAGGGCGTCCCAGGGAGCATCGTCCTGGGTGTGGCGGCGCAGTTCGGCGCGGGCCTTGGATTCGGCCTGTTCCGAGGAGTTTCCGTTGGCGAGGAGTGCGACGAGGAGCGCGAGGGCGCCGGCGGAGTTACGGTCGGTCTCGGCGGAATGGGTGAGAGAGGCGATCTCCGAGCCGAGGCGGAAGGTGGCAGCGATCTTTTCCTCGCCGCCGGCCGGTAGCCATGGCGCCATGAACAGGCCGGCAGGGGCGATGCGGGGAAGGACGTTGGGTTCGTTTGGGCTGTCGATCGCCCGGTTGGCGGCGGTGCGCAACGGGAAAATGGCCGGATGGGTGATGAGCCATCCGGGTGAGCCGGATCCGGGCTCGCCGCGCCACCGGGCGTAGGCGTTGCGGACGGTGCTGGGGAAGACCGGGCCAATCCCTTTAAGCTGATAACGAACCCAGCCGCGGAGCATGCCTTCGGCGGTGAAGAGCGCCAAGGGGGCGCCCGGGCCGGCGACGCTCGCGAGCAGTGTGGCCCGGCAGCGTGCGCGGAAGGATTCATTTGTCGGCAGTCGTCGGCTCATACGCTGGATTTACCGGTTGGCGCCGCGGGCGAAGAGGGCCAACTCCATGGCGGTTTCATCCCGGGTGAGTCGGGCCCAATTCTCGAGTTCGGCGGCCATGGCGGCCACCCGTTTCGGCTCGCGGGTATAGAGGTTCACCTTTTCGTCGGGGTCGGTCTCCAGGTCGTAAAGTTCGCCGGGTCGGAATTCGGGTACGAGGTCGAATTTGCGGAGGATAAGGCGGTGGCGGGCGGTGCGAACGGCGCGTTCGTCAAAATAGGACCCGTCGATGGTCTTTTGCGGGATGTTTTCCATGAATACGGGACGGTCCCACTGGTCGGGACCAGCCATGGTGCGGAAGAGGCTGGTGGCGTGCATGGTGGGGGTGAGGCCGTTGTCCTTGACCCCCTGGGCGATGGAAACGTTGCAGGCGTCGAGGACGGTGGGGGCAAGGGCGGCGAGGTTCACCCCGGACTGCCACACCGTGCCGGGTTTGATGCGGGAGGGGAAGCGCATGAGGAGCGGTACGCGAGCCACCTCTTCATAGGAAAGGGCGATGCCTTCGGCTACGCCGGGGCGGTCCACCCACGTTCGGCCGTGGTCGGCAATGAAAATGACCAGGGTGTTGTCGAGAATGTTGTGTTTACGGAGGGTGTCGAGGATGCGGCCGGTGTTCCAGTCAAGGTTGGCGATGGTGGCGTGGTAGTCGGCATGGGGAGTGCCGGCGAAACGGGCGGCCCACTGTTTGGGCGGGTCGAGCGGTTCGTGAGGGGCGTAGTAGGACTGGTAGAGGAACCAGGGGCGATCGGCGTTGGCGTTGATGAAGCGGATGGCCTCGTCGGTTTCGACGTCGGGGCGGTAGGCGGACTTGTGGGGTTCGCCAACCCAGTGGCGCATCAGGGAGTTGAAGGCTTTGAAGGTATCGAAGAAGCCGGGGTTGCCAGGGCCGAGGTGCCATTTGCCGATGCAACCAGTGGCGTAGCCGGCGTTGTTGAGTTGGTAGACGAAGTTGTCCCAAAGGCGGAAGCGGGAGTCGCGGAAGGGGTCGGCAATCGGGTCGGGGAAGTTGGTATGGGTGCGGCCGGCGGGGCCGGGGTAGACGTTGAGTCGAACGCCATGGGAGTGGGGGTAGAGGCCGGTGAGGAGGGAAGCGCGCGCCGGTCCGCAGAGCGCTTGCGGGGTGTAGGCATGGGCGAAGCGGACGCCTTCGGCGGCGAGTTTGTCGAGATTGGGGGTGCGGGCCTCTTTGCTGCCGTAGGCGCCGATGGCGTCTGCGCGGCACTTGTCATAGATGAGGAGGAGGACGTTTGGAGGGCGAGCGGATTGGGATTCAGCTGCCCGCGCGGCGGCGAGCGCGGCGAGGAACTGGCGGCGGCGCATGGTGTCAGTCTAACTTGCGGGGCGGCGGCAACGGGGTACGGGAGGTAATTGCGGCTCCGAGCAGGTAGCAGGCAGAGAGGAAGAACAGGCCTTGGCTGTCGGTGGCGCCGTTGCTCTTGATCCAGCCGAAGACGTGGTTGCCGAGGTAGCCGGCGATGTTGGCGAAGATATTGATGAGGCCGATGGCGGTGGCGGCGGCGCTGGCGGTGAGGGTGAGGGTGGGCAGGGCCCAAAAGGGTGGCGGCCAGGAGTAGGCGACCAGGCCGGTGAGGCAGAGCCAGATCATCACCATCCAGAAGGGCTGGCCGGGGATGGCGCTGGCGGCGAGGAAGAGGCCGGTGGCGGCCTGGCCGGCGACGCAATGCCATTTTCGGTCCCCGGTGCGGTCCGACGAGAAGCCGGCATAGAGGACACCGACCACGCCGAGCAAGTAGAACAGACCGCTATAAAAGAGGGCGGCGCGGTCCGAGCCGCTAGAGAGGCTTTTCACTGTCGTGGGCAGCCAGAATCCGAGGGCGTAGCCACCGGTGTTGGTGGCGAAGATGCCGAGCGCCAGGCACCAGACGGCCGGGAGGCGGAGCGCCTGGGAAATGGACACCTTTTGGACGGACTCCTTGGCGGCGGCCTCGGCGGCCAGGGTGTTTTCCAGGTAGTCGCGCTCGGCCTGGGTGAGCCAATTCGCGTGGCGGGGACGGTCCGTGAAGAGGAACAGGGTTACAACGCCGAGCACGACGGCGGGCAGTCCTTCCAGGATGAAAAGCCACTGCCAGCCGGCGAATCCGAACCAATCCACTTCCAGCAAGAGTGCGGAGATGGGGGCGCCGAGAGCCATGCTGAACGGGACGGCGACGATGAAACCGGACATGGCGCGGGCGCGGTCCCGGACCGGGAACCAGTGAGTGAAATAGACGATGATGCCGGGGAAGAAGCCGGCTTCGGCGACTCCCAGGAGGAAGCGGGCGAGATTGAACTGGCCGGGGGTGGTGACGAAGGCGGTGGCAGCGGAGAGGAATCCCCAGGTGATGAGAATGCGGGCAAACCATTTGCGGGCGCTCCAGCGTTCGACCAGCAGGGCGCCGGGGATCTCCAGGAGCAGGTAGCCGAGGAAGAAGATGCCGATGCCGAGGCCGAAGACCTCTTCGGAAAAGTTGAGGTCGCGGGCCATGCGGAGTTTGGCGAAGCCGACGTTGGCACGGTCGAGATAGGCGACGAGATAAAGAAGGATCACCAACGGCAGGATGCGCCAGGCGACTTTGCGGCGGAGCGCGGCGATCTGGTCCGGGGAGAGGGTCATGGGGGTGGGCGACGTGGGCCTATTGTACAGCTACGAGAATTTTGTTCCAGGTTGCTCAGTGGATTGTCTTAGTTGTTAACGGAATCCAATGGGAACGCCAAAGTATACTAAAGGCAGTAATGACAGCTCTTTCGGACGAAGAGTTGGTGGCCAAGTACCGGGAGCTTGGAGGCAAGCCGCAGGGTACCCCGTATGCCGACGCACTCTTCCAACGACATTATTCCCGGGTAGCGCTTTGGTGTTACCGGATAGCGGGCGATCGCGAGGCGGCGACCGATCTGGCGCAAGAGGTGTTTGTGAAGGCGTGGGCGCATCTCGACCATTTTCGGGCGGATGCGAAGTTCTCGACCTGGCTGTACATGATTGCGCGGAACCACTGCTTCAACGCGGCCAAGAGCCGGGAACGATCGGCCGAGGACGCCGTGGAATGCGACGTGCTGGATTCACTGGGCTCGCAGGATGCGGGATTCGATTCCGCGCTGGAGCGGGCGCAGATGGCCGACGTGGCGCGGGAGATGATGGCCAAGGAGTTGACGCCGCTGGAGGCGCAGGTGATGGCGATGCATTTTGGGCAGGATCTGCCGTTGAGCGCAATCTCGCGGCTGCTGCGGATGGAGAATGCGTCCGGGGCCAAGGCGTATATCGTCAGCGCGCGACGGAAGTTGAAGGTGGCTGTGGACCGCTGGACGGCGCGGGAACGAAGGGGTGGGCGTGATGCGTGACGAGAGGATCATCAAACAGGCGGCGAGCCGTGAGGACGGATGCCTGACGGAGGAAGCGGTGGAGCGGGTGGTGTCGGGGACGGCAAGCGAGGCCGAACATGCTCATGTCGGCGGGTGCGCGCATTGCGGGGCGGAAGTGGCGATGATGCGGTCGTTTTTGGAGGCCGAACCGACAGCGGCGGAGGCGGAGGTGGTCCGGCGGATGGAGAAGGACCTGCGGAATGCCCCGGAATGGCGGCCGTTGGCGGAAGCGCCGCGCCGCAGTTGGCTGTTCGCCCGGCCGATTTGGGGATTGGGGCTGGCGGGATTGGCCGCGGCGCTGGTGCTTGGCGTCTGGACACGCAATCCGGCGCGTCCGCTGGTGCCGGAGGACGACGTGGTCCGCAGCGGGCAGATCGAAGAGATTGGTCCGTCGGGCGATCTGGCGCAGGCGCCCGCAACGGTCCAGTGGCGGGTGGTAAAGAATGCCGTGGCGTATGAGGTGCGGTTGTTGGATGTGGAGGAAAAGGTGTTGTGGCAGACGCGGACGGCCACACCGGTGGTGACCGTTCCGGCCGAAGCGAGGGCGCTGATGACGGAACGGAAGACGCTGAGTTGGCGGATAGCCGCCTTCGATGCGGCGGGCCGGGAAGCGGCGCCTAGCGCCACGGTTCGTTTCCGGGTTGTGAGCCGATGAGGTTGCGGGCTCTTCTTTTGGCGTTTGCGTCGCTGGCTCTGCCGGCGCAGACCCTCATTGAACCGCGGATCGTCTCGGAGACCCTGCCGGCTGGCGGCATGATGCAGATCAAATTCGACTTCACGTCGCCGCATCCGATCACCACCAGCGGTACAGAATTTGCGCTGGACTTCAGCTTTGATGGAGTGGAAGGCGTTTCCATGATGAGCCCGGCGGGCGATGCCTATGGAGTGGCGATCATACAGGGCCAGTCGTTTCGGGCCAATCTCGTTTCGCCGCTCGCTTCGCTGGGGACGCAGTTGGACTATCCGTTTCTAATGGTGGCGACGAAGATCAAATCCGGACTGGCACCGGGGCGGCAGATCCCCATCAACTTCGGCTCGCTCACGTTTTTCGAGGGCCCGGGGGGAGAAGCTTATTCCATGCCGGCGGCGAAGAATGGTGTGCTGACCATCGGCGGGAGTGTTTCCATTACCAACGTGGTTCCCGGCGGCGGATTGTTGCCGGCGGGAACCGTGGTCCGCTTGCTGGGCACCGGGTTCAACCGGAATACGAAGTTGGCATTCAAGGAGTTGACGGTGCGGGATGTGACCTACATCAGCCCGACCGAGATGCAGTTTACCCTGAATGCGGCGGCCGACCCATCCGGGACGCAGATCCGTGCCCGCAACGACGACAACTCGGAGGCCATCTACTACTCCTACCTGCGCGCGGTGCCGGTAGGCGCCAGCGGACGGGCATTGTTGAATGCCTGCCATCCGCTGTTTCCCAATGGATTGAAGTCTGCCGCCGGTATTTCTTTGGGTGGCGCGCCGGGGCTTGGTTTTATTGCCGTGGCGCTGCGGAACACGACCTTGGCCGCTACCGCGGCACAGTTGGAGTTGATTTCCTCGTCCGGTGTGCTTTTGGGGGCCGTGAGCGTGACCTTGCCGGCGGGAAGCCAGTATCTGCGTACGGCGCAGGAGTTGTTCGGCGCGCCGCCCGCCGATGCGACGATCCGCGTGACCGCCGCGACGCCGATTCAGGTCTTGGGACTGCGCGGCGATGAGGCCGCCGGGAACGTGACGGCATTCCTGGCAGGTGCGCCTCCGGCGGCGGGCGCGCAGTTGAGTTTGAGTGCGAATGTCGTTGTGCTCGACGCGCCGTCGGGCGAGAAAACGGTGAACGTGACGAGTACCGGGGCCGGCATGTCGTACTCGGTCAGCTCTTCGGCCAATTGGCTGATTGCCGATCCCGGCCTGGGACAGACGCCGGGAACGGTGAAACTGACGTCGTCGACGGCGGGGTTGCCGGCCGGCACCCATATGGCCACGGTGCAGGTGACTCCTACCTCGGGCGGCGTCGCGCAGCCTGTTACGGCGGTGGTCAACGTTCTCCCCGCCAACGGTGGTAGTTCCCCGGTCCCGGGGCTGGCCTTCCCGTCCGGCGGGAGCAGTTCCGACCAGACTTTCACGTTTACGTTCACCGATCCGAACGGCTGGCAGGATCTGGACGTCGTCAATGTGCTGATCAATCCGTTTCTCGACGGCCGCTTTGGCTGCTATCTGGCGTACAGCCGTCCGCTCAATGTGCTGTATCTGGTGAACGACGCCGGTACCGCGTTGCTGCCCGGCTTGGCGCTGAATGGGACGGGTACAGTGGCAAACAGCCAGTGCACGATTCACGGGGCGAACTCTTCGGCGGCCGGCAGCGGAAAGACGCTCGCGCTTACCTTACGGATAAGTTTTCCGGCCACTTTCGGGGGAGATAGGGTGATTTATGGCGCCGCGCGCGACGCGGTGAACAACTCGGGCTGGAAGGCGCTGGGAACCTGGAACATTCCCGGCGGGCCATCGCCGGCAGTGGGAGCGGGAGGTGCCACGCCGGCTAGCGGGACCGGGGCAGCCCAGACCTTCACGTTGAGCTTCACCGATACCGCCGGTTGGCAGGATCTGGGCGTGGTGAACGTTTTGATCAACGATTCGCTTGACGGCCGCTCAGCGTGCTACCTGGCCTACAGCCGGCCGCTGCAGACGCTCTATCTGGTCAACGATGCCGGCACGGCGCTGCTGCCCGGCATGTCGATCAATGGCGGCGGTACGCTCGCCAACGGGCAGTGTGCAATTGCTGGCGCGGGAGCCAGCGCCACGGGTTCCGGCAACACGCTGACGTTGACGCTGCCCATCACATTTACTCCCGGTTTTGCGGGAAACCGGATTCTGTATCTGGCGGCGCGCAATGGCGCCGAGGCGGGGTCCGGGTGGCAGGCCAAGGGCGTCCGAATCGTTCCCTAGCGGCGGCGGGAGCGTTGGCTAAACTGGAGGCTTGAGTCTCCGCAGCCCGGCCCTGTTCCTGTTGATTGCCGCGAGCGCCGTTCACGCGCAAAGCGGTGGCGAGGAATTGATGAAGGCCGCCGAGGCGAGCCTGAGCCGCGGGGACTATGGAACCGCGATTCAGAAAGGCACTGAGGCGATTGCTCAATTGGAGCGAGCCGGAGACCGGAAGCGTCTGGGAGTGGCGGAGAACATCGTCGGCGTTGCTCACCTGAATCGGGGGAGCTATGCCGACGCGCTACCGCACTTTCTGAAGGCAGCCGGCTTGGCCCGGGAAGGGGCGGACCTGCCCGCCGAAGTGCGCCGGCGCAACAATGTGGGAAATGTCTATTTCTATCTCGGCCAATATGCGCAGGCATTTGAGACCTATGACGCGGCGTTGCGTCTGCTGGCCGGTGCCGAATCCCAGCCCTGGTACCCGGGAACCCGGCAATTGACGCTGACCAACCTGGCAGTGCTGCATCAGCAACTCGGGCAGCACCAGAAGGCATTGGACTTATATAAGGAGATACGGGCTCTTCCGCTGCAGCTGAAACCGGCGGTGGAAGCGCAAATTCTCACCAATCTGGCCATTGTCTATCGCCGTTTGGGCGATCCGCAGAAAGCACTGGAGACTTACGGGCAGGCGCGGCAGTTGCTCGCCCGGGATCCGAACGCGGCGGCTGCACTCTATGTGCTTCATAACGTGGGGGTGGTGCAGGCGCTGGACTTCCGGGATCTTCCGGCGGCGCTCAAGACGTTTACCGAGGCCATTGCGATTGCCCGCCGGAGCGGCAGCAAGCGGGAACTGGTGCTGGAACAGCTGTTTCGCGGAGAGACGCTGCTGCTGATGCGCGACGCGAAGGCCGCGCGGGCAGACTTTGAAACAGCTCTCGCAGCGGCGCGCGAACTGCGGTTGGTGGATGAGTTGTGGACCGCGCTCTACGGCCTGGGCCGGGCGCAGAGGGAGGCCGGGGACCGGGCCGGGGCGCTGCGCAGTTTTCAGGAAGCCGTTACCGTGATCGAGTCGGCGCGTTCTCATCTGGGCAACTCCTCGCTCAAAGCGGAGTTTCTGGCCGGGAAGAGGGATGTTTATGATGCTTTGATCGGTGAACTGCTCGATCAGCCCGCGCCGCCGGCTCCCGAGATTTTTCGTCGGATGGAAGAGGGGCGGGCGCGGAATCTGAAGGAACTGTTGCCGGCCGAGCGGCAGGCCGTCTCGCTGCAGGCCGTGCAGGGAGCGTTGGACGGGCAGACGGCGGTACTGGCGTATTGGATGGCCGGCCGGCGTTTGGCGGTCGTTTGGGCGACAAAAGGGGCCGCTGGGGTATGGCAGCGAAACCTGGAGGAGTCTCAGCACGGGCGGATTGGGGAACTGGGCCGGGCGCTGGCGCGGAAAGACTCCGCCGGCTGGGAGGAGTTGGCCCAGGCGGTGGCGGCCATTCTGCCTCGCGATACGGCGCCGATGGGCGACGCGAGTGTGCGGCGATTGGTGATTGTGCCCGACGGTACGCTGCACCTTGTGCCCTTCGAGGTGCTGCCGCTCGGGGACGGGCGGCGAGTGGTGGAACGGTTCGCGGTCACCTATCTGCCGTCGGCACATTTTTTGCGGCCAGCCGCTGCGCCGGCCGCGCGGCGATGGCCGTGGGCGGTGGAGTTGGCGGCATTTGCCGATCCCTTGCCAGGGCCGTCCGGAGGCACGACGCCGTTCGACAGCGGATGGGCGCGGTTGCCATTTGCCGCCGAGGAGGCGAAGATCGCCGCTGGGGCCCTGGCTGGCCGGGCGCGGCTCCACATCGGTGCGGAGAACCGGAAACGGCACGTCCTGTCCGCCGAGACCGGGCGGGCGCCAGTGCTGCACTTTGCCACTCACGGAACCGTGGATACCACCGACTCCCGGCGCTCCCGTTTGGTTTTCACTCCGGAACCTGGTGTGGCCGGGTCCCAATACCTGTTCGCGGAAGAGATCGGCCGGCTGCGCCTGAGCGAAGTAGAATTGGTGACCCTGGCCGCTTGTGAGTCCGAATTGGGGCGGTATGTAAGGGGCGAAGGGGTGGAGAACTTCAGCCGGGCGTTCCTCGGTGCCGGTGCCCGCGCCACGGTTAGTTCTCTGTGGCGCGTATCTGACCGTGCTTCGGCGGAGTGGATGGGGCATTTCTACCGGGCTCTGGCTGAAGGGGAGACCAAGGCCGAGTCGGTACAGCGGGCGAAGTTGGCGATAATGCGGGCCGGCGGGCCGTATGCTCATCCCTACTATTGGGCGCCTTACGTCCTCAGCGGGGAAGGGAACACGCCGATTACCGGTGTGATGCCGTGGTGGCCGCTGGGTGCGGTGGCCGCAGTCGCCGCGCTTCTGCTTTGGCGGCACTTTTCCTGAAAATATCTGTTCCATCCCGATGGGCGGACTGTCCTAACTTTGCAGAGGCCGTTTCGGATGACGGCCGTCGAATCAAAACACCAAGGATGGTAAAAACCATGACTGCAATGACTTCTCGCCGCAAGGCGATTTGCGCTTCGGCGTTTCTTCTGCTGGCTCCGGCACTGATCGTGGCCAAAGCGGCGGAGACGCGGATGCGGACAGCGCTCACCGGCGGCGCGATCGCGGGTATGACGCCCTCGGGCCACGCCGATTTTCGCGGGATCGCGGCCCAGGGACGTGCGCGCCTGAACGTGGAAGTGGAAGATGTCAACCTGGCCGCGGGCACGAAACTGGATGTCTATGTTTCCGGTGCCCTGGTTGGGTCCATCACCGTGAGCGCCGCACCGGTTCGCGGCGGCGAGTTGGAGTTGAACTCTCAGGACGGAGCCATCGTGCCCGCGGTAAAGCCCGGCGCATTGGTGGTTGTTCAGAATGGCGAGTCGGCGATTGTCAGCGGGGTGCTGAACTAAGCAAGGCTTGCATTTGGCGGATCCGGACCTCGCGTTCGGATCCGTCGTTTTTGGAGAAGTCACGGATCTGAGTTGAACATCGAGGGGTGGTCTCTCACCGGGCTCCACGTTTTCCCGCCAGAAGCTCCGTTCTTGCCCCCGTACAAACCTGGGTGACCCGTGAATATTCTTCCACGGCACCACCCCGGTGGACACCTGGGATAGAATTGGGGAAACGGTGGCCGGTAACGGGCCAGTGGAGTTGACAGGAGGTGTTTTCAGATGCTTAAGAGATTGGCCCTGGTCGGCCTATTCAGCGCCCTGCTATGCGCGCAGGAGTTTCGCTCGACAATCGCAGGCCGGGTTACGGACCCCAGCGGCGCCGCTGTCCCAGGCGCAAAGGTCCTCGCCGTCGAAAAGAATACCGGATCGCGAGCGGAGACCGTCGCCGGCGTGGATGGAGAGTACTCACTCCCCTTCCTGGCGCCGGGCCCCTACACCCTATCCGTTGAAAACAGTGGATTCAAGAAGCACGTCCAAGAGGGCATCACTGTCGGCACGAACGTTCGCCTTGCTATCGATGTAATCCTGCAATTGGGAAGTCAGGTGGAGTCAATTACCGTCTCCGCCGATGCGGCCATGCTCTCGACCAGCTCCGCGTCCGTCGGACAAGTGATTGGAGAACGCCAGATTTCGCTGATGCCGATGAATGGAAGGACGCCGTTGACACTCGCGCAGTTGTCGTATGGCGTGACACCGACCTCAGACCCTCGTTTTACCCGCCCCTTCGACAACGCCGGACCATCGGGATTTTCGATGGGTGGAGGCCAAGGTCAATCGAACGAACTGTTGCTCGACGGCGCCCCCGACATGACTCGCAATCGGCGCGTTGCTTATAACCCGCCAGTGGATGCCGTTCAGGAAATCAAAGTGGAAGCGTTTCAGCCCGATGCCGCCTACGGCAACACCGGCGGTGGGACCGTCAATGTGGTGATGAAGGGCGGTACCAACGATTTCCACGGCTCACTCTACGAATTCCATCAGAATCAACGGCTCAAGGCCACGCCATTCTTCACAAACGCCAATCGCCAGACGAAGCCGGTAACCCGCTTCAACCAGTTTGGTATGACAGTCGGTGGACCGGTCATGATTCCGAAACTATTCAATGGCAAGAATAAGCTTTTCTTCTTCTTTGGCGCCGAAGGCATCCGTCAGTCTGAACCGGAGCCGACCTTTTCCACCGTGCCCACGGAAGCGCAACGCAATGGCGATTTCTCGCAATTGCTGACGGTGAACAGCATCTACCAGCTTTACGACCCGCGAACCGCAACAGTCGAAGGGAGCCGCATTCGCCGGCAAGTATTTCCGGGAAACCGTATTCCTGCGTCTCAACTGAGCTCGATCTCCAAGAGCTTCCTTCAATTCATGCCTGCACCGAATACCGCTGGTACCGCTGACGGAACCAACAACTATTTCAACAATGCGGTCCGATCCGACGTTTTCTCGGGCTTCATGGGCAGAGTCGATGTCAACGTATCCGATAAACACAAGTTCTTTCTATCCGGCCGGTACAACGACCGTGTCGAGAACCGCGGAAACCGGTTCGACAACATCGCTACCGGAAACAACCTGTTTCGTACCAACTGGGGGGTGACGTTTGACGATGTGTACACTCTTTCTCCCTCGTTGTTCCTGAACACCCGGCTCAATTGGACACGGTTCGTCGAAGCGAATATCCGCCCGCACGATGGGTTTGATTTCACAACCCTCGGTCTACCGGCGTCCTTGAAGGCATCCAGTTCGAAACTCGTGTTGCCCCGCATAGATTTTGGAAACATTACCGATTTTGGTGACTCCGGCGGCGACCGTACCCCCTATGACAACTACCAGATTTTCATGGCTGCTACGAAAATCGCTGGTCGGCACACCCTGAAGTTCGGGACAGACCTTCGGGCGCAGCGGGAAAGTTCTAATGGGTTCGGTAACTCTTCCGGTAGCTACGCATTCAGCAACGCGTGGACCCGGGGTCCGCTCGACAACTCCCCCGGTGCTCCGCTCGGACAGGACGTGGGCTCCTTCCTGCTTGGGTTGCCTACCGGCGGCGACTTTGCTGTCAACGCCCAGCGGACCCAAAGTGCTAAGTACTTGGCATTCTTCCTGCAGGATGATTTCCGCGTCAGCAGTTCTCTGTCGCTCAATCTCGGGCTGCGCTACGAGAAAGAGACCGGCACCATTGAACGCCATAACCGGACCACACGGGGCTTTGATCCAGACGCCTCTCTTTCGATTACCAATGCCGCGAAGGCGAACTACACGGCCGCACCGATTTCGCTGCTCCCGGCCGCGCAGTTTAACCCGGTCGGCGGAGTGCTCTACGCCGATTCCAGCAATCGAACCATATATAGCCCGCCGAGCAATGCATGGAGCCCCCGCGCCGGCTTCTCCTGGTCCCCGAAGTTTCTTGGCGCAAAAACGGTCATTCGCGGCGGCTATGGCATCTTTTACAGCACATTCGGAACCGCCGGAATCCAACAGCCCGGCTTTAGCCAGTCGACTCCCCTGGTTGCGACCCTCGACAACTTCCTCACGCCTGCCGCCACGTTTGCCAACCCTTTCCCGACCGGAATTCTTCAGCCGATCGGGTCTTCGCTGGGAGTGAATACCTTCCTCGGTCAGAGCGTTCGTTACAACGCCACCGGGCTTAAGCAACCGCTTACGCACCGTTGGAACTTGAATATTCAGCGCGAATTGGCCAAAGACCTGCTCCTCGAGATCGGTTACATGGGTTCGGATGTGAGTAATCTGGGCGTCAATCGCAATTTGAACTTCGTTCCCGAACAGTTCCTTTCTACATCGCCCACTCGCGATCAAGCCAACATCAATCGCTTGACCGCGCTCGTTACGAACCCCTTCCGGAATCTGATTCCCGGGACCGGGTTGAACGGCGGGACCATTGCGACGGAAAACCTTCTTCGCAAGTATCCGCAGTTTTCCGGCGACGGCGGAGTGGGTGTGGATGGCCAGACGATTGGCTATTCCAACTTCCACATGTTCCAGGTCCGACTGGACAAGCGTTTCGCAAACGGTTTCCAGTTCCTGACCAACTTCCAATGGTCGAAGTTCCTGGAGGCGACGAATCGTCTCTATGATGCGTCGGAAACACTACAATACCGGATCGCCGGCGAAGATCGGCCGCTCCGATTCGTGCTTTCCAGCACCTACGAGATGCCATTTGGCAAGGGGAAGACTTTCGGCACTGATGCCGGCCCGCTCGTCGACCGGCTAATTGGTGGTTGGCAGTTGGCCGGTATCCTCAACCTGCAATCCGGCGCACCGGTAGAATTCGGTAACGTAATCTATTTCGGCGGGGACCTGCAGTGGGATGCGAGAAATTTGGCGCGCGTGTTTGATACGACCCGATTTGAACGTAACAACACGCTTCAACTCGACCGAAACCGGCGCACCTTCCAGCAATCCTATTCCGCGTACCGGACCGACAAGATTGCTAACATCGATCTTTCGGTGATTAAAGGGATCCGGGTTGTGGAGCGAGTCAACATGCAATTCCGTGTGGAAGCATTCAACCTCTTTAACCACGCCATCTTCAACGGCCCGGACCTTGGCCCCACCAGTACCAATTTTGGCCGGATCACGTCACAGTCCAATTTGCCCCGGACCTTTCAGCTTGCCCTCCGCCTGACATTCTGATTGGCACCTACAAACGGAGAATGCCCGGCGAATTCGCCGGGCATTTTTGATTTCGGGTCCCCTGCCCCGCGGATCATTGTAAGTTGTTCTATTTCGCCACGCCCAGGGCCAATTCCAGATCGTGGGCAATCGTCCTGGCCAGATCCCGGTATGCCGACGGTCCGTTCAGGTCCTGGGCGTAGAAATCCTCCGCCCATCGTTTTCGCCCGGTGAACGGCTCCACCAGAAACACCGTCACCCGGGATTGGGCGCCTGTCTGTCGGACGGAGAGCGCCAGCACCATCGACGCCCCAGTGGCCTTTGCTACCTCGGGAGACTGTTTGGGCTGGCTGCGGAATTGCAGAACGGACGGCCAGCCGATCACGGCCACCCGTCCGCGGTTGGCCACCTCTGCCGTTACCGCCTCCGCCAGCGGCTCGTCTGCGGCGTGTAGCCCCGATGGATCGACGAACGTCCATCGCGCCGGAACCACCGCCACCGCCTGCCGCGGCACGGCAGGCAATGTATAGAAGTAGCCGCCTAACCCAAGCAGCAGTACTGCGGCCGCCCCGATCCAGGGAGAGGCCCTGCGCCCACGCGGTTCGGAGATGTCGATGTTCAATGAATAGGCGCCCTTCGGTAACGAGAGGCGCATCCTTGCCTCCCGTCCGGGGCCGGCATAGTACTCCTCCAGGCGCTGACGCAGTCGCCGAGCTTCCACGCGGACAATCGGGTCCAGCCGCGGATCATAACTTTCGTCGCGATCGAACACCTCCCGTCCCAGGACGTACTCTTTGAGTTGCCCGGACTCGCCCCTCAGATGCGCCTCGGTTACGTAGGTAAGAAATCGGCGAAGCCGCTCCGCATTCGCGAACCCGGGGCTGGCCAGTATCTGTTCCAAATGCGCACGGACGACGGCGGAGTCGCTCATTCCATTGATTCTGGCACTCCCGCAAGCCATTTGGCGCGCATTTAACGGTAACATTACCTCCCCTTTCTGGCGATTTCGCCTCTTCCCGACGCAAAGTCGGTTGCAGGAGGTTCGAAAGAACATGACACGACTGTTGATTGGAGTGGTGATGACCACAACGCTGCTGGCCGGGCCACCCCTCGTCTGCCAGCGCATCGAGATTGGGAATGCGCGATCCCTACCCTGGGGAAACGCAAACGGATGGGCGAATCAGGACCCGGCCTACCCTTTGGAACGGTTGACCGTGGACACTCTGGCGCTCCTTACCACTTCCACACCTATGAATGTGCGGATGGAGACGCTGCGCCGTGCCGCGATCTATTCCGCCGCCGATCCCCGCCTGGCAGAGGAACTGGCCCTCCGTCTGTCTGCCCGCGTCCTCGACGGCGACGGAAAGGAAGCGATGGCCTGGTTCGACGCCGGATACTTCGTCGAAACCGTTCGTCAGGCGGCTGCCGTGTACCAATACGACATGCTCTCGCCCGCCCAGAAGGCCAAGTGGAAAGTGCACAAAGGCATTCCCGGGTTGGATGGGAAGAAATGGGTGGCGCGAGCAGCGCAGCTAGGAGGGAAGGGCGCCGCCGAAGCGCTGGCAAAAATGGGGGACTAGAGACAAAGAAAGGGGGCCTCGCGGCCCCCTTTCAGCACTCTTTCCTCTCTAGAAGAACATCTTCAGTGCGAAACGGATCTCCCGTTCCCCCGATGCACCCAATACTTCGGTGTAGCCATTCAAGGCACGAATGGAGCCATCGGCGTTACGGGTCATGTTGGAGACTGTCGCTCCCGGATTGCCGAAGCGCGGTGTGTTGGTCAGGCTGAACGATTCGGCGCGGAACTGCAACCGGACCTTCTCGGTCACCTGGAAGTTCCGGAACAGGCTGGCGTCCAACTGAAAGCTACCCGGTCCGCGCAGAATGTTCCGTCCCGTGTTGCCGAACCGAACCGCTGTCACCGGCGCGAAGGCATTGGGATCGAACCAACTCTTCCCCGGTCCGACTTCGCCGATGACGCGAACGTCGGACAGAATCTGGTCGGCCGTCTGCGAATTGCCGGGTGCGTTCAGTGACGTGGCCGCCGTGCCCACGCCGAACGGTGTCCCGCTCATGATGCTCATCACGCCGTTGGTCTGCCAGTCACCCAGCACCCAGGCGGCAGGCCCGGAGGTGAAAAACTTCTTCCCTTTTCCGAACGGCAGTTCGTAGACCGAATACAGTTGCAGGTTGTGTGTGCGGTCGAAGCTGGCCGGCGCCCGATTGCGGGCCCAATGTTGCGGCAGGTTCCAGGAGAGCCCGGAATCGTTGTTGTCGGCATAGCTCAGCGCCTTGGACCAGGTGTAGGAGAGTCCGAACATCCCTCCGCCGGCCAACTGCCGCCGCAACTGCGTTTGCAGCGAGTTGTAGTTGGAGGTGTTGAACGGCGTATACATGGTGATGTTCCCGATACGCCCGGGGAACTTCAGCGCCAACGCGCGGCCGGCATTTCCGCCGCCGGCGTCTGCCGTGTTAATGTTCACCAGCGCCGTCTGGCGGATGGCGCGCGTCCCCACATAGCCGGCCTGCAGGTTGAAACCCGCGCCGATGTCGCGTTGGATGGTGAAATTGAACGACTGGATGTAGCCGCGGTTGAACGTCTCCGGGAAAGTCGTCGTGCCGACGGCGAGCGGCAGGTCAATAACCCCTTGGTTCAACGACGGACCCTGAACGGCTGGGATGCCGGTGCGCAGCGTGCCGGCCGCCTGAAAGGTAGAGGCGCCGGAGAACTGCGAGGAAATGGTGGCTGGATAGCTGTCCCGCATGCGGCGGAAGGAGTCCGGATCCACCGAAATGCCGTATCCGGCGCGGAACACGGTCCGGTCGTTGGCGCGGTAGGCGATGCCGAGGCGCGGCGCAATCTGCCCCAGACCGACGTCGACACCCGTATCGCGCGGCGTCGATCCGACCCCGCCGATCAGCACTTTATCCGTCACGGCGTCATAGCGCTCGCCGCCGCGGTGGTCGCGCGTGGCGAACGGATAGCGTTCAAACCGCGCGCCATAATTCACCGTCAGCTTCCGCGTCACCTGCCACTGGTCGCGGGCGTAGAACCCATAGCCGGGCATGCGCACGGCGGCCGGATTGATGTACTGCACGTCTTTGCCCATGCCCTGCGGCAGGCCGAGCAGGAAGTCGGCAAAGCCGTTGAACGCATTGGTCCCGGGTGCTCCCGCGGCATTCAGCACGGTCAAACCGCCGGTGAAGTTGAATCCGCCGCGCGGCCCAAACGCCGCCTGCGGCTGGAAGTGATTGATGGTGTAGTAGGTGTATTCGCCGCCGAACCGCAACGAGTGCGAGCCGCGGATGACGCTCAGGTTCCCGGTCACCGAATACTGGTTGTCGCGGAACAGGAACGGGTTCGACACATTCGGATTGCCGATGGCCGAGAAGCCGGAGATGTTAAACCGCGGATAGCCGCCCTGCAGCCGGTCGGCGCCATTGGTGCCGGGGATCTTCAGTTCGTCCAGGCCGTAGTTCTTGTCGATGTCAATGTTCTCTGCCGAAATCCTCTGGCGGGTGAAGCCAACGTTGGCATCGAAGAGGATGGTGGGGCTGATGGTGTAGGTGCCGCCGATCGCCGCCGTCTGGATCAGGCCGGGGGCGTTGCCGGGTTGCCCGCCGGTGAGCGCGTCGCCGAGCGCCTTTTCCAGCGACGGCGGGTCGAAGATGTCGCTCGGCGAGAAGCTATAGCGGCCGAAGATCGAACTCTTGTCCGAAGGGTTAAAGTTCACCTTGAAGTCCGCGTTGTCCCGGTTGAACGAGTAGTTACCTACGGCGAGGTAATTGGACGGAAACACCGGCTGGTTGGGGTCCGGAATGAGGCTGGCCATCGTTACCGATGCCGGGTCAAAGCGGCTGGCCGGAATGCGGTTGTTCGGGAACAACTGACGCCCGGTCCCGTTGGCCGCGCCCGTGCCCGGGTCGTAAATGTTGGTGCCGGTGGCGGAGAAGTCTCCCTGGCGCAGGCTCGAGTTCGGTACCGTGCGGAAGGCGGAGGCAAACCGGCGCCGTGTCGTCCGTTCCCAATCGGCGAAGAAGAACAGCTTATTCTTCTTGATCGGTCCGCCGATGGTGCCGCCAAACTGGTTCAGCAGGTTTTTCGGCAACTGCGGTGCGTTAAAGAAGAAGTTGCGCGCTTGCACCGCCGAATTGGTGTGATACCAGTGGCCCGAACCATGGAACTCGTTCGTGCCGGACTTGATGGAGACATTGATGGCCGATCCGCCGGCCATGCCCTGTTCCGCGTCAAAGGAGTTCGAAACCAGGTTTACGGCCTCAATCGCCTCTGCAGGCGGCACGTACGCAATGATGTGCGGCAACCAGGGATAACTCACCGTCGCTCCATCCAGTCGCGTGTTGTTGTTCGAATAGGAGGCGCCATTAACGTTGGTTCCAAGCGACCGCTGCGGGTTGCCGGCGTCGGAGTGCAATTCGGCGGGCGGCGAGAATCCGGGCAGCAGTTTGTACAGGTTCTGGAAGTTCCGGCCCTGCGATCCGCCGAACGGCAGGTTCATCACCTGCGTCTTGGTGATCTGATTGTTCACGTCGGCACGGTCGGTTTGCAGCGACAGCGTGGAGGCGTTCACCGTGACGCTTTCACTTACTTGCGCCACTGTAAGGCGCGCATCAATACGCCGGATGGTATTAGTGACGATCGTCACGCCTTCCTGCACGACGGTGGAGAAGGAGGGAGCCGAAATAGTCACTTTGTAGCTGCCGGCCTGCAGATCATTGATCTGGAACGACCCGTTTTCGTTCGAAGTGGTCTGCCGGGTTACCCCGGTGGCCGTATTGACGGCTTCGATCTTGGCGTTGGGTACGACGGCCGCGGAGGCGTCGACGACGGAGCCCGTCAAAGTGCCGTAAAGCACCTGGGCGAAGCTGGGAGTGGACAGTAATGTAAGTGCGAAAAGGAGCAGCGTGGCGATCCCTGATTTACGCATAGTGGACCAATAGTATCCTAATTTGTGATTAACTCGTTCTCATGTTGGAGGAGGCTCAATTTGCATGCGATTAGCGGCTGGCTGTACCGTAGTCCGTAACGGGCAACTGGTGGATGGAACCGGCGCGGCACCCGTTGCCGGGGCCTGCGTTCACGTCCGGGACGGAATCATCGTCTATGCCGGCCCGGAGGCCTCGGCACCTCCCTTCGAGGGAACCGAAATCGACGTCCGGGGCGGCACCATCCTCCCGGGGCTCGTGGAGGCCCACTATCATCCCACTTACTTCAATGTCGCCGCGCTCGAAGATCTCGACATTAAGTACCCAGTGGAATACGTCACCCTCCTGGCCGCCGCCAACGCTAAACTCGCTCTGGAATGCGGCTATACCTCCGCCCGAAGCGGCGGAAGCTTATTCAACATTGACGTCTGGCTGAAGAAGGCGATCGAGGAAGACCTGATGCCCGGTCCGCGACTGGCCGCCAGCGGCCGCGAGATCTGTGGCGCCGGCGGCCTGATGGACTGGAATCCGGACTATCGCAAGATCGGCATGGAAGGCCTCATCCTGCTCATCAACGGCCCTGGTGAGGCCCGCGCCGCAGTGCGCAAACTGGTCAAGGACGGAGTCGAATGGGTGAAAACCTACCCCACCGGAGACGCTGCTGCGCCGGACACCAACGACCACCATACCCTCTGCATGACCTTCGAGGAGATGCACGCCGTCGTCGGCACCGCCCATAACCACGGACTGAAGGTCACCGGACATTGCCGGGCCACCGAAGGAATCAAGAACGCCCTCCGCGCCGGGTACGACGCCGTCGAGCATGCCACCTTTATGGACGCCGAGGCGCTCGACCTGCTGCTGGCCCGAAACGTTGGCGTGGTCCCCGCGCTGCAATTTGAATGGGCCAGCGTGGAATACGGCAAACAGTTCGGCATGAGTCAGCGCGTCATCGACGGCCACCAGGAGACGCTGGAAGGCGGCGCCGAATCAGCGCGGATGATTCTTAGGGCTGGAGGCTGCCTCGGCATGGGTGGAGACTACGGATTTGCGTGGAATCCGCACGGAAATTACGCCAAAGAGCTCACTTTTTTCAATAAATACGTCGGTTTTACACCGTTGGAAGTACTTCACTGCGCCACGCTCGGCGGCGCCCGTATCCTCGGCCTCCAGGCGGAAATCGGATCGGTAGAGGCCGGCAAGCTCGCCGACCTCCTGTTGGTCGATGGCGACCCGGTCGCCGACATCTCCCTTCTGGAAGACCGCCGCCGCTTCCTGGCCGTCATCCAGGGCGGGGAAGTGAAGGCCGGCCGCCTTGCCTGATCATCCCCAGAGTCTCCCGCTCCGCGCTTTCCGCGCCAACCCCTTCATGATCCGTTCCATCCCGGTGCCGAAGGGCTGATCGCTGGTCAGATAGGTCCATGTCGCCCCGCGCCGCGGTGGAGCCGTCTCTCCGCGGGCGAGCCGGGCGGCTGTTTCCCGGTCCACCTCTTCCCAAAGCTGCTGGAACAGGCGGTCGACATTCTGCAGGAACTCCGCCAGCGGTTCGCGTCCGCCCAAATTCAGCCACGCAAAGCCGGACTTCAGCTCCGCGATCTCCTCCAGGTAGCACGCCCAAGCCTCATCCATCGCGTCCAGCCGGATGGCCGGCTCCGGACCCTCCTCCACCCGGTTGAGCACCTCCTCCCGCGCCTGCAGCCACGCGTGGCGCTGGCCTTCGATTACCCGTTCGTACTTATGCAGAAAGAGCCGCGCCTCCAACTGCCGGCCCTCTGCCCGCCGTTGCAGCATGTCGCAATCGGCCAGCGTCTGTATCGGTTCGCCTTCGTCCCGATATCGCCGGACCAGTTCATCGTCGAGCGCCAGAAAGTACCGCGAGGATCCCGGATCCCCCTGTCGCCCGGCCCGCCCCCGCAATTGGTTGTCGATCCGCCGGCTATCGTTGCGCGCCGTCCCGATGACATGCAAACCGCCCAACTCCGCTACCCCTTCTCCCAGTACAATGTCCACGCCCCGTCCGGCCATATTGGTCGATACCGTAACCGCCCCGCGCTCCCCCGCCCTTGCGATCAACCGGGCTTCGATCTCCTCGTACCGCGCATTCAAAACATGGTGGGGAATGTCGGCAATCTCCCGGCTAATCGCCTCGGAGGCTTCCACACTTTCCGAACCCACCAGTACCGGTCTGCCTGTCGTATGGTGCTCCCGGATCGATTGCACAATTGCCCGCAGTTTGGCTCCCTGATCTGCAAACAACACGCCAGGTTGATCCAGCCGGATGCGCGGCTTATTCGTCGGCACCACCTCCACTTGGAGCCCGTAGATCTGCGCAAACTCCTCGGCCTGGGTGGCCGCTGTCCCCGTCATACCGCACAGATGTTCGTACTGCAGCACGTAGTTCTGCATGGTGATCGACGCCAGCACCCGCCCCGGCTCCTGAATTTCCAACCGCTCCTTCTCTTCCAGAGCCGCATGCATTCCCGCCGGCCACCGCCGTTCCTTGGCCGTCCGCCCCTTATACTCGTCGATCGGGATCACCTTTCCGTCCCGCACCAGGTAGTCCACATCCCGGTGGAGCAGGTGCGCTGCGTGCAGCGCGTGGTATACCGCCGTCAACAGCCCGTTGGGCGCGTAGTGGATCTGCGCCACACCCAACATCACCTCGGCCCGTGCCAGCCCCTCGTAGGTGATCTCGATGTTCTGGTTCCGCGTGTCCAGCAGATAGTCGATCCCCTGCCGCATCATCCGTGCCGCCGGTCCCGCCCGCCGCGCGCTTTCGGCAATACCGTCACACTCCCCGGCCAGAATGAGCGGGATCCTCGCCTCATCGATCAGAATCGAGTCCGCCTCGTCGATGATCGCCGCATACAGCGGGCGTTGCACCCGCTCGGAAACCGCCATCGCCCGGCAGTCGCGCAGATGGTCAAACCCAGCCTCGGTCGCCGACACATAGGTGATGTCGGCGGCGTAGGCGGCTCTCCGCGCCGTGACCGAGTCGCCCTGCCGTACCGCCGCCACCCGCAGTCCCATCGCTTCATAGGCCGGGCGCATCCACTCGGCGTCCCGCCCGGCCAGATAGTCGTTCGCCGTCAGGACATGCACCCCCTTCCCGCCCTTGGCCAGATAAGCTGCTGCCGGCACCGCCGCCAGCGTCTTGCCCTCGCCGGTTTGCATCTCCACAATACTGCCGCGCAACAGCCCTTCGGCACACTGTTGTTGCGTCGGGAAAAATCGAACACCCAATGCGCGTTCGGCGGCCTCAATGGCCGGCGCCAGATCAATAGACATAAGTTCTCCTGAGTTCGCGGATGGCAGAGCGCGGGGCAGCGGGTCAGGAGATGGCGGGCGGAGGACGCTCGAAGTGCGGCGAGGCAAAGCCGGGAAACACCGCCGGAGCCCCCCACGGCATGGGTTTGGTGGCCCGCGGCCGATAGGCCGCCCGCGGACGATCCCGCAATTCGCGCTGGAGCTCCTGCTCGCTCCGCACGCTGACGACGGCGGCCGAGATCCGCAGGCTTACGGCGCTCGGCGCCGCAGGCGCCGCCTGCAGCAACGCCGTCAGCAACACCAGGAGTGCGGCTACGCGGGTGATCACGACATCAGGGTAGCAGACGGAACGTCAATGAGACCGACGCGCTGATGGTGATCCGCCCCGGCGCAATCGTCCCGCCCGATTCCAGGTCACCGCCCGCACCCTGTGAGACGTTCTGCGTCATGTTGGACATGTTCATCATTCGCCCGTACATCGGCCCGCTTTGGTTGTAGGCGCTGATGCTCTCCGGCTTGTCCACCCGCAATCCGGCGGCCCTCGCCATCGCTTGTGCCTTCTCGATGGCTGCTTTCACCGCCATCTCCCGGGCCTGGTCCCGATACTTCCGCAACTCTGACGTCTGAAAGTTCACCCCGAATACCCGGTTCGCTCCGGCGTCGATCACCGCCGTCAACAGCCGCTCGAACCGGCTCACATCCCGCAGCGTGATCGCCGCCGTCTTGTTCACCCGGTAGTAGTCCACCACGTACGCTTCATTGTTCTCGTTCGAATTGCGGTTGTGATAGACCGGCGTGATGTCGATGTAGTCGGTCTGCACGTCCCCGTCCTGGACCTGCTCCCGTTTCGCCGCCGCCAAAATCGCCGCAATCGCCGTATCATTGTGCGCCTTGGCCACAGCCAAACGTGGGTTCCGGCTCTCCACACCCACATGGATCACCACCCGGTCCGGTGCCACTTTGATTTCCGCATCCCCGGAAACAGTCAGACGGTCCTGCCCGGTCTGCGCCTGCAGCGCGCAGCCGATTGCCAATAAGAGGAGGTATCGCATAGCCGCATGTTACATTGAAAAGATAGTCCCCGCCGTGCCTTCCCCCCTAGCAGGACAGGAATTCCAACGTCTCGTCGAACTGATGGCGCGGCTCCGTGCGCCCGATGGCTGCCCCTGGGACCGCGAACAGACCTTCGATTCCATCAAACGCCACACTCTGGAAGAGACCTATGAGGTGATGGAGGCGATCGAGGATCGTGACTGGCCCGCCCTCTGCGAAGAACTCGGCGACCTCCTTCTCCAGCCCGTCTTTTACGCTCAAATGGCCAGCGAAGAAGGGCTCTTCGCCGTCGAAAACTCCCTCCGCGCCATTAACGAGAAGCTCATCCGCCGTCACCCCCACATCTTCGGCGACGTCGTGGCCGATACCGCCGACGCCGTCCTCACTAACTGGGACGCGATCAAGAAACAGGAGAAAGCGGAAAAAGGCGCCGCCCCGGCCGGCCTTCTCGATGGCATCGCCAAAACGCTCCCGGCCGTTCTCGAAGCCAAAGAAATTTCCAGCCGCGCCGCCAAGGCCGGCTTCGATTGGGAGAACCCGGGTCAGGTGGTCGACAAACTCCACGAGGAACTCGACGAACTTCGCCGCGCGGAGAACCCCGACGAGCGCGAAGGCGAAATCGGCGATCTTTTCTTTGTCCTCGTCAACCTCGCCCGCTTCTACAAAGTCGATCCCGAACAAGCCCTCCGCCGTACCAACGCCAAATTCAAAAAACGGTTCGCCTACATGGAACAGCGCCTCGCCGCCGAAGGCCGCGCCGTTGCCGGCACCCCCGTCGCTGAACTCGAAACCTACTGGCAGGAAGCAAAACAGAACACATGATCTCGACGCGAATCATTACCGAAATCAGCGATCTGCGCGAAGCCGTCCGGCTGCAAAAGGTCATCTGGGGTTTCGAAGATCTCGAACTCCTCCCGGTCCGCCTTTTTGTCGTCGCCAACCGCGTTGGCGGGCAGACCATGGCCGCCTTTGACGGCGACAAAATGGTCGGCTTCCTCATTGCTGTCCCAGGCGTCAAGTCCGATGGCACCCACTACCTGCACAGCAACATGATGGGCGTGCTTGCCGAGTATCGGAATCTCGGCGTCGGCCGCCAGTTGAAACTTGCCCAGCGGGAAGAAGCCCTCGGCCGCGGTATCGAAATGATCGAGTGGACGTTCGATCCCCTCGAACTGAAGAACGCCTTCTTCAACATGCAGCGCCTCGGTGCCGTCGTCGAACGCTACGTGCTCAACCAGTACGGTGTCACCACCAGCCACCTCCACGGCGGCCTGCCCACTGATCGCTGTATCGCCTCCTGGCACCTGAAAAGCGACCGGGTCTGCCGCGTCGTTGCCGGGGAAGCGGCGCCGCCCGTGGAGATCGTCGAAAAGATCGAAGTGCCTAATGACATCGGCGTCATCCGCCGCGAGCGCCCCAACGAGGCCCGCCTCATCCAGGCCTCCATCTCCGAGCGATTCCTCGATTACCTCCGCCGTGACCTCTATGTCGCCACCGTCGAACGCGGCGAAACCCACGGCGCCTACCTGTTTGCAAAGAGGACCTAATGGCTTTCCAGATTGATGAAATTCGTTTGCGCCAGGTGGCCATGCCCCTGGTCAAATTCTTCGAAACCAGCTTTGGCCGCACCTATTCCCGCGATATGGTCCTGGTGGAGGTCGTCTCCAACGGCGTCTCCGGCTGGGGCGAGGTCACCGCTGGCGAAAACCCTTTCTACAACGAGGAGTGGACCGAATCGGCTTGGCTGATCGTCAAGCACTACGTTGCCCCGCGCCTCCTCGGTAAACCCCTCGAAGAGGCCGGCGACGTCGCCGGCCTCACGAAACATATCCGCGGCCACCGCATGGCCCGCGGCGGAGTCGAAGCCGCCGTATGGGATCTGGAGGCCAAGCAACAGGGCATTCCGCTTTGGAAACACATCGGTGGTGGAGCTCGCCCCGAAATCCCCAGTGGGGTCTCGCTCGGCATTCAGGACTCGGTCGATGACCTCCTTCGCGTCATTGAAAAAGAACTCGCTGATGGCTACCAGCGCATCAAGATGAAGATCAAGCCGGGTCGCGATGTCGAGGATATTCGCGAGGTCCGCCGTCATTTCCCGCAGATCAAGCTGATGGCCGACGCCAACTCGGCCTATACCCTTGCCGATGTCGATCGTCTTCGTGCCCTCGACGAATTCTACCTGATGATGATCGAACAGCCGCTGGCCCACGACGACATCATCGACCACGCCGTCCTCCAGGCCCAACTCCAGACCCCCATCTGCCTGGACGAGTGCATCCGCTCCGCCCACCACGCCGAGCAGGCTATCCGCCTCCAGGCCGGCCAGATCATCAACATCAAACTTGGACGCGTTGGCGGCTTCGCCGAAGCAAAGAAGGTCCACGACGTCTGCTTGGCCGCCAACATCCCTGTTTGGTGCGGCGGGATGCTCGAAAGCGGTATTGGCCGCGCTCACAACGTCGCCCTCGCCACTCTTCCCAATTTCACCCTCCCCGGCGACGTCTCCGCTTCCAAACGCTACTGGAAGCGCGAACTGCTTACCGAGGAGATCGTCGCCACGCCTCACGGCACCATCCGTACCAATGACCGCCCCGGTTTCGGCTACGACATCGATATGCCCTTCCTCGACTCCATCACCGTCCGGCAGGAGACCATTCGTTGAGCGAAGGCAGTAGTACCCCCCGCGGTCAGATGTGGCTCTATCTGATCGTGGTCGCGGTCTACACTTTCTGGGGAGGCAACTTCGTCTTCTCCAAAATCGCCCTCCGCGAGATCCCAGGGGGCCTCGCCGCCGGTATGCGCACCATGCTCGGTGCCGGCCTCTTGCTCACCGCCTATAAGTTTTCCAAAAGCGATCGCCCGCCCGTCCGCCTCCACGAACTCCCCCGGCTCTGCCTCATCGGCGTCTGCGGCATCGGCCTCAATCAGGTCTGCTTCCTGTGGGGCCTCTCAATGACCAGTGCCAGCCACGCCTCGCTCGTGATCGGCCTTACCCCCTTTATGGTCATGGCCCTGGCCTGGTTCCGCGGCCAGGAGAAACTCACCATCTATCGTGCTGTTGGTCTTTCGCTCGCCATCGGCGGCATGCTCCTCCTGCAAAAACCCTCTGCCAGCGCCCAAACCGCCTCACTTCTCGGTGACCTCCTCATTCTGGGCGCGTGCGCCACTTTTTCGGTCTACACAGTCTTCGGCAAGGAACTCACCGCGGAACACGGATCCATGGCCGTCATCGCAGTCTCCTACGCAGCCGCCGGCGTCTTCCTGCTCCCGCTTACCCTCTATTTCGCTTCCAACTTTGACTTCGCCCGCGTTTCCACCGCCGCCTGGTGGGCCTTTGGCTACATGACCGTCGTCTCCTCCGTTCTCTGCTACATCGGCTGGGCCTATGCCCTCAAACGCCTGGCCGCCTCCCGCCTCACCGCCTTCAGCTACCTCCAACCCCTCGTCGCCACCCTCCTCGCCTTCCCCCTTCTCGGGGAACCCATCACTCTAACCCTCGTCACTGGCGGCGGTCTCATCATGGCCGGAGTCTTCCTTTCGGAGCGGGTGTAGTGGCCGGGTTCGTCCAACTCCTCCAAACCAACCGGAATTACCGCTATACCTGGATGGGCCAAGTGGTCAGCGAAGTCGGCGATCACTTCAACACCATCGCCGTCTTCAGCCTGATCCTCGCTCAAACCAACTCCGGTCTCGCCGTCGCCGGCGTCATGCTCGCCCGTGCCATTCCCATGCTTCTCGCCGGGCCCCTCGCTGGCGTCAGCCTCGACCGCTTCAACCGCCGCCAACTCATGATCGGCAGCGACCTCGTTCGCGCCCTGTTCGCCGCCCTCTTCATCTTCGGCGTCGCTCCCGGTCGCGGTTGGATCATCTATGTTCTCAGCGCTCTTATGATGGCCGCCTCTCCCTTCTTCACCAGCGGCCGCGCATCCATCCTCCCGGCCATCGCCACCAAAGAGGAACTCCACACCGCCAATTCCATGACCCAGACCACCCAGTGGACCACCACCGCTATCGGTGCCTTCCTCGGTGGCTTCAGCGCTACCACCATGGGTTACGAAATCGCCTTCGTCATCAATGCTGTCTCCTTCCTCTTCTCGGCCATCTGTATCGCGCGCCTCCGTGTCCCGGAAGGCGCCTTCGTTGCCAAACGCGCCTCCAATCTCAACGAGACGAAGGTGGTCAAGCCTTGGCACGACTATAAGGAGGGCCTCTCCTACATGCGCTCGATTCCTCTGCTCGCCGGCTTGGGACTCGTCAGCGTCGGCTGGGCCTCCGGCGGTGGCGCCGCCCAGATCCTCTTCCCCCTCTTCGGCGAACGAGTCTTCCATCGCGGCGCCATGGGTACTGGGGAACTCTGGGGATCGGCTGGCTTCGGCCTCGTCTGCGGCGGCATCTTCGCCCACCGCCTCATGCCCCGCCTCTCCTTTGCTCAGTACAAAAGGACCATCGCTCTCGCCTATCTCGTCCACGGCTCTGCCTACGTCTGCTTTGCCCTTGCCGAACCCTACTGGCTCGCCCTCATCATGATTGCCCTCTCCCGCGCCGCCGTCGCTGTCAGTTCCGTCATGAACTTCACCCAGATCCTCCGCATCGTCGACGACGCCTTCCGCGGCCGCGTGTTTGCTACCCTCGAAACATTAACCTGGGGCGTGATGATGCTCTCCATGACCGCCGCCGGCCTCGCCAGTGACCATGTCGACACCCGCTGGATCGGCGTTGCCAGCGGCCTGCTCAGCAGTTGCACGGCATTCTTCTGGTACTGGGGTGACGTCACCGGCCGCCTCCCCGAACCTGGTGCCACTCCCCATGCCGACTCCCCCGAAGACGTCGAACTCCACGGAGAATCCAATGTCTGAACTTGCTGGCAAAGTCATTCTCGTCACCGGTGCCGCCAAACGCATCGGCCGCGAAATCGCCCTCCGCCTCGCGTCCGAAGGGGCCCGCGTCGCCATCCACTACTCCAACTCGGAACAGGAGGCCGCTCAAACCGCCGCCGATTGCGGCAACGCCCCCCTCTTCCAGGCCAACTTGGAATCGGTCGCGGAAATCGAACGCCTCTTCACCGAAATCGATTCCCGCCTTGGCCGCATCGACGGGTTGGTGAACAACGCCGCTCGCTTCACCAAATTCGACCCCCTCGACGTCACCGAAGCCGACTGGGACTTCATCCACGACGTTAACCTGAAGGCCGTCTTCTTCTGCTGCCAGCAGGCCGCCCGCCGCATGAAGCGCCAAGGCTCCGGCCGCATTGTCAATATCAGTTCCCTCGGCGGTCTCCGCCCCTGGGCCGAACACGCCCACTACTGCGCCTCCAAAGCCGGCGTCATCATGCTCACCCTCGCTCTGTCCAAGGCCTTCGCCCCGGAGATCACTGTCAACTCCGTTGCCCCCGGCGTCATCCCCTTCGGCGAGTGGAACGACGCGATGTCCGCCCTCCTCGCCGCAACCCCGGCCGGCCGCGTCGGTACCGGCGCCGAGATCGCCGACGCCGTTGTCTACTTCCTCCGCGCGTCCAATTTTGTCACCGGCCAGATCATGGCCGTCGATGGCGGCCTTTCGCAAAGGTGATGGCGGCCTTTCGCAACGGTCATGATAGAAGGAGGATGCGACAATTCTTCCTGTTCCTGTTTGCCGCCGCCGCGGCCCTCGGTGAAGTCCGGACGCTGACCCTCCCACAGGCCCTCGAACTCGCCCTCGCCCAAAACCCTGAACTCGCTCTCTCTCGCCTCGACGAACGCAAAGCGGCCGACGCCGTGCGCGCCGCCCGCGACCCCTTCTACCCAAAGATCTTCGCCGGTAGCGGCCTTGCCTACTCCAGCGGCTTCCCACTCAGCATCGAAGGCTCCGCCCCCTCCATTCTCGAATCCCGCGCCATCGCCAGCGTCTTCAACCGTCCCCAAAAAATGATGCTCGAAAAAGCCAGGGCCGACCAGAAGACCGCCGGCGTAACCGCCGCCATCAAGCAGGACGAGGTCGCCTACCGTGCTGCCGTCCTCTATGTCGAAGCCGGCCGCCTCGCTACCGCCGCCCGCGCCGCTCGCGAACAACTCGCCATGCTCTCCCGGATCGCCGAATCCGTCAACGCCCGTGTCGAAGCGGGCAGGGAACTGCCCATCGAGGGCCGCCGCGCCTCCCTCCGCCTCGCCCAGGCCCGCCACCGCCTTCTCCGCCTGGAAACCTCCCAGACCGATACCGAATCGCAACTGGCACTCCTCCTAGGCCTCCCCGATGGCCACCGCGCCCGTCCCGCTGATCCGGAGGCCGCCATTCCGGTCCCCCTTAAGTCGGAGGGCGATGCCGTCATCGCCGCGCTGACCAATAGCAAGGAGATCCGCCGCCTGGAATCCGTCGTCATCGCCAAAGGGTTCGAACGCAAATCCCACGAATCGGCCCGGCTTCCCCGGCTCGACCTCGTAGCCCAATACGGTCTTTTCTCCCGATTCAACAACTACGACAAGTTTTTCAATCGCTTCCAGCGCCATAACGGCCAGTTTGGTGTCTCTGTCCAGGTCCCCCTCCTCCCCAGTCAAGCCTCCAAGGCCCAGATGGGCATGGTCGACGGGGAAATCGCCGGCCTGAAAACACAACTTAATGCCGAACGCGGTCGCGCCTCCGCCCAGGCCCGTAAAGCCTTCCAGGAGATTGCCGCCCAGGAGGCCGGCGTCGAAGTCGCCACGCTCGACCTCCAGGTCGCACGGGAGCAGACCTCCCTCCTCCTTGCACTCCAGGAAGAGGGCCGCGCCTCCCAAAAACAGCTCGAAGAAGCCCGGGTTGCCGAAAATGAAAAGTGGATGGCTCTCTTTGACGCCCGCTTCTCACTCGACCGCGCCCGACTCGATTTGCTCAAAGAAACAGGTACCCTCGCCACCGCTCTGCGCAACTAACGGCGAAGGACTGGGTTATATTGGTGGATTCATGGGAGCCCTTCGTTCAACAACAGTATTAAGTCTTTTGATTTCAATGGGGTTGTGGGTAGCTCCCGCCGCCACCATCGGGACGGTGATCAATGTCACCGGCGGCGCCAGCGATCTCGTCCTCGATAGCAATCGAAATCTGCTCTACCTCGTTCGCGCCCTTCCCTATAACCGCGTCGATATCTTTTCCACAACCCAGCGCCGGGTCATAGCCTCGGTTCCCACCGATGCGAACCCCCTGGCCGCTGCGCTTTCTCCCGACGGCAACTTCCTCTACGTCACTTGCCACGATGCGGCCTCCATCAATATCATGGACACCCGCCCGGCATCCCCCGTCATCTCGGCCAAGGTCAGCCTCCCGGCCCGGCCCGAAGGCATCGCCGTCGGTGCCGATGGCCGCGTCCTCATCACCACCATCGGCTCTGGCGCCGGCAATCTTCTCAATACCATGCTGGTCTATGACCCTGCCGCCACCGATGTAAACGCCTTTCTCTCCACCGTTCCCGTTGCCCCTCCTCCGCCACTTCCTCCCACCCTTCCCGCTCCTTCCGGCCGTACCTTTCTCGCCAACCGCAGCCAGCTAATCGCCACCCGCGACGGGTCCAAAATCATCGGCCTCAACGCCTACCAGGCGCAGAACCGCGTCGTGTTTGTCTATGAAACCGCCTCGCGTTCCGTCCTGCGAAGCCGGATTGTGGGCGACTTGTCCACCGTCCTCTCTGTCGCCCCGGACGGTTCGAAGTTCATGGTGGGCCTCCGCCTATTCGATACCGAAACGCTTGCCGTCATCGCCCAGCAGAATGCCGCCAACGCCCCATTCCCCCTCTCGGTCAACATCACCGCGCAGGGCTTCGCCCAAGTGGGCCAGCAGTTCAACCTCCAGCAGAACCAGGGCGGCAGTATCTTCTCCCCCGACGGTGCCACCATCTATTCTGCCTTCAATATCGCACCGGTTCAGAACCCGCCCGCCAGGGCTAATGTCACCCAACTGCTCGTCAATGACGCCGATAACCTCCTGATCCAGGATGGACTCCAACTCCCCGAGAACCTCGCCGGTAAAATGGTCATGGCTCCCGATGGCGGCACCCTCTACGCTCTCTCTGAGTCCGGATTCACCATTGTTCCTTTGAATGAGGTGCCCCGCAATCCGCTCCTGCAGCCTTCTGCCGGTGTCGTCCTTCTTGCCTCGGATCAATGTAACTCTGCCCCGGAAGGTACCCGCACCCGCATCGACGTCGTCAATCAGGGGCGCTCTACCGGCGCCATCACCGCTACCGCCACCTTGGTGCAATCTCTCGGCGGTGTGGCGGTCCCCGGCCTCGGCGGCGGCAATGTCGGTGTCGGCCCCGGTGGTGGTCTTCCCGGCGGTGGGGTGATCATCGTCCCTCCCACCGTCCCCATCCCAGGCATCCCCACCATTCCCGGTCTCACCAACCCCCAGCAAGTCACCCAGCAGACGGCTCCCTCCCTCCGCGTGATTCGCGAAGGCCAGAACACGGCCTTCGAAGTCGCCTACAACTTCGTCAACTCCCGCTCCCTTGGCACCCCCGCCGCCCATGACTTTCTCATCACATCGCCCCAGGCGGTCAATCTGCCGGGTACCATCCGCGTTTTCCAGAACTCCCGCAATACCGAGTCCCGCGGCGATATCATCCCGGTCCAGACTGGCATCTCCCCCAACGAAGCACTCACCGACATGGTCGCCGACTCTGTCCGCAACCGCATCTACGTCTCCAACTCCGGTATGAATCGCGTCGAAGTCTTCGACATGCGCTCCAAACGCTTCCTTGCTCCCATCAAGGTCGGCCAACTCCCTCGCTCCTTGGCTATGTCGCCGGACTCATCCACGCTTTACGTCGCCAACTCCGGCGGCGAGGCCATCAGCGTTATCGATCTCGACAACCTCCGCGTTTCCGGCCGAATCAAGTTCCCCGCCATCCCGTTCAATGGTGCGACCGCCGTCATTACCCCTTCTGCCCTCGCCGTTACGCAGAGCGGACTCCAAATCGTGATGAGCAATGGAACCCTTTGGCGCGTCGTCGGCGATGAAGCCGTCCCCCGCCGCGTCAGCGCCGTCATCGGCACCGCCACCATCCCCGCCCCTCGCACCATTGCCGCCACTCCGAATGGCGAATATATGCTCCTGCTCGCAGGCAACGGCAACGCCTACCTGTATGACGCCCTCGTCGACGACTTCGTCGCCGCCCGGCAAGTTGCGACAGCCCCCATCCAAGGCTTCTTCGGCCCCGTGAGCGCCGGCCCCCGCGGGCAGTACTTCCTGGTCAATGATATCGTTCTCAATCAGAGCCTCTCCCCCATCGCCGGTTCCGGCGGTACCGGCGCTGGCGGCGGTGCCGTCGTCCCCGGCCGCCCTACTCCCACCGCTTCCAACACCCGGCCCGTTGCCGCCGTTTACGCCGCTTCCGGCGCCGTCTACGCCAAGTTCTCCCAACCCATCCGCGCCAACGCCAACGCCGTCGTTACTGATACCCCCACCATCGAACTCGTCAATGCGGCTACCGGCGTCACTACCCGTTCCATCGCCGCGCTCGAAGGCCCGGCCGCTACGGTCACCGGAACCGCCCGTATCAATATTGACGGACGTACAATGGCCGTCGACGCCACCCTCGAAAACGCCTACGTCCTGACTGCCAGCGGGATGGCCATCGTCCCCCTCACCACCCCGGCCGCCACTGATCGCCCCCAGGTCCCCGCCGCAGGTATCGTCAATGTCGGAAATTTCACCACCTCGGCCGCACCCAATTCTCTAATCTCCATCTTCGGGCAGAATCTCGCCTCCTCCGGTAACGCCTCTTCTTCTCCCCTCCCGCTCACAATGGGCGGCACTTGCGTCACCATCAACAACTCTCCCATCCCGCTCCTGATGACGTCCTCAGGCCAGATTAACGCCCAGATCCCGCCCGAACTCGCCGCCGGCCGCTACACCATGCTCGTCCGCTCCATCGATCGGAAGATCTCCTCCCAGGCCGTTCAGGTCACCGTCGCCAAGTATGCCCCCGCCGTCCTTGCCGATTCCACCACCAAACGGGCCTTTGTCTTCCGTCCCAATGGCCAGCCTGTCACCGTTCAGAATCCTGCCAAACGCGATGAACCGCTCGTCATGTATGCCGTCGGCCTCGGCAATCCGAAAGGCGGCGTTCGTCTCACCTCCGGTGTCGCTACCCCTTCCGATAGACTGGCAGAAACCGACGCCCTCGAACTCTTCTTTAAGAAGGTGGAAACGGAGGCCGACAAGACCCGCGGCTTCAAAACGCAGGAAGAGATGATCGTCGATTGGAGCGGGCTAGTTCCCGGCTACGTCGGCCTCTATCAGATCAACTTCCGCGTTCCCGGCTTCCATGAAAAGGGGCCGAACCTCGAAGTCGTCCTTCGAATCGGCGGCATCACCAGCTCCATCACCGGCCCCGTTGTCCCCCTCGTTGCCGTGGAATAGCCCTCGGCAACTCTAGGTTGACAGTACCGGCGATAGAGTACTCTGTCCGCCTTGATTCGGCGCACTTGCTGCCGCGAACCTATCGGGGTCGCGGTATTATAAATGGGAACGCTAGTTCCCTGGTAATCTCATGACTCAACGACGCTTCACTGTTCTGCTATTGATGCTTGCCGCTCTCTTCACCGCTGGGTGTGGGCCCGAGGCCAAGAAGAAACGCGCCCTGGAAGGGGGCAATAAGTACTTCGAAAAGGGACAGTACAAGCAAGCGCGGTTGATGTATCTGAATGCCGTCAAGGCCGACCCCCGCTTCGGCGAAGCCTACTACCAGCTTGCCCTCACGAACCTCAAGCTCGGTGGATACGCCGAGGCCCTTGGGAACCTGCAGAGAACGATCGAACTCCTGCCCGATAACCTCGACGCCCACAGCAAGCTCGCCGACCTGTATTTGAACGCTTATTCCTCCAACCCCGCCAAATACAAAAATCTTATGAACGATGTTCGGGAACTCGCCGGCCGGCTGGAAAAACGCGGCAAGGGCTCCTATGAGGAACTTCGCCTTCGCGCGTTCCTCGCCTTGGCGGATAACAAACCCGACGAAGCCTTAGCCCTTTTCCGCGAGGCCGACAAGAAAAAGCCTGATCAACAGGTCCTTCAATTGACCATGGCCCGTACCATGCTGATTCTCAAACAGTATGAGGAGGCCAAGGAATATATTCGGGGTATGATCGCCAAGGACAAGAAGTTCGGCCCTGGCTATGACCTCCTTTATGGGGTGGCCATGTTCCAAAGCAAGCCGGAAGAAGCGGAGAAAGTCCTTCTCGATCGGGTAGCCGGCGATCCCAAGAGTTCCGCCAATATGCTCCGTCTTGCGGCACACCTATTCGTTGCTCAGAAACAGGAGCAGGCGGAACGTGTCCTCACGGAAATGCTTTCCCGTCGCGCGGATTTCCCCAATGCGTTTATCGCTGTTGGTGATTTCTACTACCGTTCCCGCAACTTCGATCGAGCCGCTTCTACCTACCAGGAGGGAATCAAACAGGATTCCGCGCGTTCCCGTGAATACGAAAAACGCATCATCGAAGTTCGCGTCGCCCAGAATCGCCCTGCCGAAGCGCTCGAGCTCTGTGAAAAGATCTTGAAGGAAGATAAGGATGACGCGGAAGCCATCGCCATGCGCGCCTCCCTTTGGCTCTATGCCGGCAAGCCAGAGCAGATCAACACCGCCATCAGCGAACTGCAGTCGGTCGTGAACAAGATGCAGGACAACTTCGTCCTGCGCTATAACCTCGGCCGCGCCCTAATGGCCAAAGGGGATATTGATTCCGCCCGCGTCCAGTTTGGCGATGCGCTCAAGTACCGTCCTGATTACGTCCCCGCCCGCATTGCTCTTGCGCAGATCCAGGTCGCCCGGGGTGAGTACGGTGCCGCTCTTGCCGCCGCCACCGAAATTCTCCAGATGGATCCAGGCAACCAACTCGCCCGGCTCATCCGCTCCAACGCCTTCCTCGCTCAGGGCAAATATACCGAGTCGAAGGCCGTCCTGGAAGAAACCCTCAAACTCAATCCCAATCAGCGCGACGCCAAATACCAGCTTGGTTTTGTTTTCTTCCGCGAAGGCAAGTTGAAAGAGGCGGAAGCCATCTTCCAGCAGGTCTACGCGCAGAACCCGCCCGACATGCGCGGCCTTATGGGCCTCACAGAGGTCTACCTCTCACAGAAACAGGAGGATCGCGCCCTCAAGCTTCTCGATGAAGCCATCCAGAAATACCCCAAGGCCACCCTCCTCCTCGTCGCGTGGGGCAATATCGGTGCCCGCGCCGGCCGCATCGACGAAGCCATCGCCAAGTTCAAGGAGGTGCTCAAAACAGACCCCAAGAACTTCGATCTGCACATGCGCGTCGCGGAAGCCTACCGCACCAAGAATGACCTCCCGAATGCGATGGAGTACTGGAAGAAGGCAACGGAGTTGATGCCCAATCACATCCAGCCCGTCCTCAGCCGCGCCCTTGCCCTCGAACAGGTCAATCGCCGTTCCGAGGCTGCTCCCCTCTACGAGCAGGTCCTGAAGTCGGAGCCCGATAACCTCGTCGCCCTCAACAACTACTCCTTCTACCTCGCCGATCAGGGCAACAATCTCGACCAGGCCCTCAGCTTCGCCCAGCGCGCCAAGTCCAAAGCGCCCGCCGACCCCATGATCGCCGATACCCTTGGCTTCGTCTACCTCAAGAAGAACCTGCCGCAGAATGCCGCCTCCATCTTCGCGGAGCTAACCGGAAAACACCCGCAGGTCGCCCTCTTTCACATCCGCTTAGCCACCGCCTACCTCCAGTCCGGAGAAAAGGCCAAGGCGAAGAAGGAACTCGACGACGCCCGCAAGAACAATCCCACGAAGACCGACCTGGAAGAAATTCAAAAACTGGCCGCCAAGCTCGGATAATCCACCGGGGGTTCCTTGATGTCACTGCTCGCTCGGGCACTGCTGTGCCTTTCCTTTCTCGTGCCCGTGTTGGCGCAGTCCCCGCAGGCCTCAGCCCCGTGGCGCCGCCTCCTCCCGCCCGGAGAGCACCTTCTCCCGGCGCCCTCGCCGAAGAATACTTACAGCGTTCTCGTCTCGGTTCCCATTCCCGGCGAACAACCGAACCCAGCCCTTGTCCGGCTCAAGACAGCGACTTCCGTCCTCGCCGAAAAGCAACTGCACGCCGGCGATGCCGACCTTTATACCCTCATCCACGGTGGCCCATCCATCCGCGTCGAACTCGCCGCTCCTGCTGCCGTCCAGATCGTCGACCTCGGCCTCAACCCGCCCCTCGAAGCCGAACCCAACAACTCCTGGCAGTCCGCCAATCCCCTCGAACTCGGCAAAACCGTATGGGGCTCCGGTGACGAAGCCCCCTACATCCCCGCCGCCATCACCCACAAAATCGAGCCCAATCCCCACGAGGATTGGTTCCGCTTCGAATGGCGCGGCGCTCGACCCCAGCTTCTCTACTTTGCCCTTGAACTCCTTGACCGGGATAACCTCCCTGTCGATGTCAGCGTCCATCACGCCGTCAATGGCCAAATCAAGGAGTTCTCCGACGGCGAAGACCCCGTCACCATCCCTCACGAAGTCCAGGCCCTCGCCGGCAACAAGTTCACCACTCGCGTTCTGAAAGACCCCGGAACCTACTACATCCGCATCAAGCTGACCCACCCCTTCTACCGTCTCCGCACCCAGGTTCAGGACGCGCCCCCCTACTCCCAACCGCAGCAGGCCGTACAGACCGCCATCGATTACCTCATCGGCGCCGGGGACTCCTGGCATGCCAACACTCCCCGCCGCGGTGGCGTCTTTCATCGGGTCGCCAGCAACCACCAGGAAACCACGCTCTGCGTCGCTTGCCACGCCACCCATTTCACCCAGCGCGCCCAACTCTACGCGCTGCGCAACGGCTACAAGGTCAACTACCCCCACCAGCTTTCCTTCCTCGCCGAACGCTTCTATAACAACCCCCGCCCCTTTTACGGATTTGAAGCCGATGGCGCCGTCTGGTCCCGCGTCATCTCCGCCTCCGCGAATGTCCTCAGCCGCATGTCCCACCTCCTTTCCATCTATGAAAAGGAACTCACCGGCGATCCCCGCCCCGCCTACCACAGCTCCATTGGCGCCTACCTGAAGCTCTATTACAAGGAGCGTGTTAAGCTTCCCGGCGACGAGACCAACGGCAACACGCCGCTCGTCAGCACCTACGAAGTCGGCTGGTACGCCTGGGAAAACACCCGTGACCCCCAACTCGCCGCCCTCCTTGAGCAGGATCACGAGATCAAGAACACCATCGATCTCTGCTATCAGACCCTCGCCTTGGCCGCCATCGACAAGGCCCGCCACGCGGACAAAATCCGCAAAAACGCCGAACGGATCCTCCAACTCCAGCGCCCCGACGGCCAATGGTCTGCCCGTTTTGACGAGAAATCCTTCCCCGTCGAATTCCAGACCGGCCACGCCCTCTGGGCCCTCCACGCCGCCGGTATTCCCCGAGACAATCCCCAGGTCGCAAAAGCCTTGGCGTTTCTCCTCTCCCGCCAACAGAACTTCGGTGGCTGGCTCGACCCCCTCCAAACCTACGAGAACTTCCGGACCCCCTTCCGCGAAACGCAGATGGCTGTCCTCGCCCTGAGCGCCTATTACCCTGACACCGCCTCCGGCCCTCGCTGGGGCGCCGTTCCCGCCGGCCCCATCAAATCTCTGGAAGATCTCAACGCCATCTGGAATGCCCCGGACTCTCCCCGCCTCCGCGAAATCGAGGCCCTAACCACCGTCGCCGAACCGCTCCTCCGCGCTCAGGCCCTGGAAACTCTCGGCCGCTTCGGCCGCCTCGATTCCCTCCCCGTGATTGCCGCCCGCCTCGACGATCCCTCCAAACTCGTCATGCGTGCCGCCGCCTGGGCCATGCGCCAGATCTACAGCCGCCGCCCGGAAGCCCCCGCCGCCCCGCTCCTGAAAGCCCTCGACTCCGGCTCCGAACGCGAACGCTGGGCCGCTACCCGTGTTTTTGCTACCCACTTCGCCGCCCTCGCCAAACGCGACGAGTTTGCCGCCCCTCTCGCCAAACGCATCTCGGATCGTAGCCCGGCCGTCGCCATCCAGGCCGTCAAGGCCGCCTGGCAATACTGGTATTGGACCCCCTCCCTCCCGGCCCGCGAATCTCTCGAAGACGCCATTCTCGCCGCCATGGCCATGCCCCAGCATCCCTGGGTCGAACGCAACCTCAAAGAGGCCGCCTACAACCTCGCCGACGAGAACATCCGCTATCTTTACAACAACTGGGTCCCCGGCCTCGCCAAACCGGAAGACCGCGAACGCGCCATCCGCGGCCGCCTCGCTATCGAGGACCGCCTCGCCACCAAGTTCGCCAAAGTCCTTGAATCCGGCAACCCGCAGCAACAGAAATGGCTCCTCGCTGGCCTGAGCGAATTTGAACTCCGCCGCGGCGATGTCTACGATCCCACTGCCGACCGTTCCACCACCTTCCCTGGTATCTACAACCGCATCGGCAATGACGTTGAACAGATCGTCTTCTTCGGCCCAGCCAACGACAAGATGGCCAAGGCCCTCGCTCCCCTTCTGCGATCGGAAGATCCCGAAATCCGCCGCCTCGCCCTCCTCGCCGGCCAGATGCTTCGCGACGCCTCCTTCGGCGAAGTCTCCCGCCTCGCCGGTCCCCCTTCCACGGCTCGCGATCCCATCCTCCAGGCCGTCAAGGACGCCCAACCCAAGCCCACGCGCTCTGCCTCCGGTGGCGGTCGCGCCCGCCCCGGCACCGCCCGCCCGGATGATGACTACTTCCGCGGTTACGTTGAGCCAGTCCTCACCACCCGCGGCAAGGACGGCCAGGCCTGTGTCCACTGCCACACCTCCCATACCCTCTTTAACGCCACCCTGACCACCGCCCGTAATGTCATCAATCTTGAGGACCCCGAAGCCAGCCTGATCCTCGTCAAACCCACCTCCAGCGCCGAATCCGAAGGTGTGGTCAACGCCAGCAAAACCGCCCACGGCGGTGGCGTCCGCTTTGAGAAAGGTTCCCCCGAATACAACACGATCCTCAACTGGATCCGTGGGACAAAACCCTGATGCTCCGTCACCCTGCCGTTCCCTACGTCCTCCCCTTCGGCGTATTCCTTCTCTTCCTCGCCTTGCAGCCCTACAACCCGCTGCCAGGCCCTGTCGAGCAGGTCGTACGCGTCGCCATCCTCACCGCGGTCGTCTACTTCTTCTCCCGCAAAGTTCTCGACTTCCGCCTCGCCTCCCCTCTCACCACCACCCTCTTCGGCATCGCCGTCTTCGCCGCCTGGATCCTCCCCGATCTCCTCTTCCCCGGCTACCGATCCAACCCCCTGTTTACCAACTCCATCACCGGTGCCGTCTCCAGTTCCATCCCCCCGGCCGACCTCCGCTCTCCGCTCGTCCTCATCTTCCGCACCGCCCGCGCCGCCCTCCTCGTCCCCATCATCGAGGAACTCTTCTGGCGCGGTTGGCTCATGCGCTGGCTCGATAACCCGGACTTTGAGAAGGTGCCCTTCGGCCGCTATGCCCACCAGGCCTTCTGGATCTCCGCCGCCCTCTTCGCCTCCGAGCACGGACCCTACTGGGATGTGGGCCTCATGGCCGGTGCTGCTTACAACTACTGGGCCATCCGCACCAAACGCCTCGGCGATTGCATCCTCGCTCACGGCGTCACCAACCTCTGCCTCTCCCTCTACACCATCGCCACCGGCAAGTGGGAATACTGGATGTGAAGATCTTTCTCTACTACATCGGCCGCCCCAAGGACACCCACGCCAACGCCATCGCCGAAGATTTCCTCGCCCGCGCCTCCCGCTTTTCCCCCTGCGAAATGCGCGAAATCAACCCCGCCAAATTTGACCTCTTCACCCGCCACCCTTCCGCCAGGAAAATCTTCCTCGACCCCCTCGGCAAACACCTCGATTCCCCCCAGTTCTCTCAACTCCTCGACTCCGCCCAAATGCACGGCCACGACCTCGTTTTCCTCATCGGTGGACATGACGGCCTTACCCCTGAATACCGCCAAAAAGCCGACCTCCTCCTGTCTCTTTCGAAGATGACCTGGCCCCACGAACTCGCCCGCGCCATGCTCGCCGAACAGATCTATCGAGGCTTTGCCATCCTCAAGAATCATCCCTATGTCCGATAAGCGATAATGAAGGGATATGGCCTGGTGGAACCGAAAAGCCCCTAGCGTAACCCCTATCCCCGATGAGGAACGCCGCGTAAAGACCGAAGGTCTCTGGGAAAAGTGCGACGGCTGCGGCCAGATTATCTGGAAGAAGGAACTCGACGACACGCAGCAGGTCTGCACCAAGTGTGGCTACCACTTTAAGCTCGACGCCGAAGAACGCCTCAAAATGCTCTTCGACGACGGCGTCTACGAGGAGTTCGACCGCAATCTCCGCTCCACCGATCCCCTCGACTTCGTCGACTCCAAACCCTACAAAGACCGCCTCAACGCCATGCGCAAGTCTACCGGACACGCCGATGCCATTATCGCCGCCGCCGGTAAACTCCATGGCCGCCGTGTCCAGATCTGTGCTCTCAACCTCCGCTTTGTCGGCGGGTCGATGGGCGCTGTCGTCGGAGAAACCATCGCCCGCGCCATCGACCGCTGCCTCGCCGAAAAATGCCCCCTCATCGTCGTCTCCGCCTCCGGCGGCGCCCGTATGCAGGAAGGCGCCGTCAGCCTCATGCAGATGGCCAAAATCTCCGCCGGCCTCATGAAACTCGATGAAGCCGCCCTCCCTTACATCAGCGTTATGACCGACCCCACCACCGGTGGCGTCACCGCGTCTTTCGCTATGCTCGGCGATCTCAACATCGGCGAACCCGGCGCCCTTATCGGCTTTGCCGGCCCTCGCGTCATCGAGCAAACCATCCGCCAAAAACTACCCGAGGGCTTCCAGCGTAGCGAGTTCCTCGTCAAGCACGGCTTCCTTGATGCAGTGGTCCCCCGTTCGGACATGCGGCAATACCTTGCCCAAGCGTTCGACTTCTTCTGTGGACCGGTAAAGTGAAACCCCTCATCCTCCTGCTCTCCCTGGCGGCCGCTGCCGCTGATTTCGACGTGCTCATCCGCAATGGCCGCGTCATCGACGGCACCGGCAACCCCTGGTACCGAGCGGACGTCGCCATCAAAGACGGCCGCATCGCCGCAATCGGTAACCTCGCCGGCAAATCCGCCGATACCACCATCGACGCCGCCGGACGCGCCGTCACCCCGGGCTTTATCGACGTCCACACCCACGTCGAAGGCGCCGTCGAACTCAATCCCATGGGCGCCAACTATCTCCTCGATGGCGTCACCACCATCGTCACCGGCAACTGCGGCGGCTCCCGCGTCGATCTCAAAACCTGGTTCGAAAAACTCGAGCAGATCAAACTCGGCCTCAACCTCGCCACCTTGATCGGCCACAACTCCGTCCGTCGCGAAGTCATGGGCACCGCCAATCGCCTCGCCAACGACGAAGAGATCGTCAAAATGCAGGCCATCGTCGACCAAGCCATGAAGGACGGCGCCGTCGGCTTCTCCACCGGCCTCATCTATATCCCCGGTACCTATTCGGATACCCGCGAAGTCGTGGCCCTCGCTAAAGCAGCCGGCAAATACAACGCCGTCTACGCCTCCCACATGCGCGACGAGGGCGCCAAGGTCAAGGAAGCCATCACCGAAGCCGTCACCGCCGGCCGCGAATCCGGACTCCGCGTCCAGATCAGCCATTTCAAAATCGACACCCCCCGCATCTGGGGCGCCTCCCGGGATTCCCTCGCCCTCGTCGAAAAGTTTCGCTCCGAAGGCGTCGACGTCGTCGTCGACCAGTACCCCTACGACCACTCCTCCACCAACCTCGGCATCACCCTCCCCAGTTGGGCATTGGCCGACGGCGCCAAAGCCATCGAAGAGCGCCTCTCTACCCCCGAAACCCGCAAACGCATCACCGCCGAGATGAAAAAGCTCCTCGAAAACCTCGGCCACAAAGATTACTCCTACGCCATCGTCGCCAACTACGGCGCTGATCCCTCCGTCAACGGCAAGAACATCTCCGAAATCAACAAAGCCGCCGGCCGCGAAGCCTCCGTCGACAACGAAGTCGAAACCATCCTCGAAATGATCGTCAAGGGCGGCGCTCAAATGGTCTACCACTCCATGGGTATGGAAGACGTCGAGCGCATCCTCAAATACCCCAACACCGCCATCGCCTCCGATGGCGGCATCCGCGAGTTCGGCTCCGGCATGCCCCACCCCCGCTCCTATGGCACCAATGCGCGCGTCCTCGCCGAGTTCGTCCGCAACCGCCACACCCTTACCCTCGAAGACGCCGTCCGCCGCATGACCTCCCTCCCCGCCCGTACCTTCCGCTTCACCGACCGCGGCCTCCTCCGCACCGGCTACGCCGCCGACATCCTCATCTTCGACCCCGCCAAAGTCAAAGATCTCTCCACCTACCCCGACCCCCACCACTACTCCGAAGGCTTCGACCACGTATTCGTCAACGGACAACCCGTCGTCCACGAAGGGAAATTGAACGAGAACCGGCCCGGCCGGATTCTTCGCCATAAAGCAGAATGATTTCGCTCAATAACGCCGGCAAACGCTTCGGCCCGAAACTGTTATTCGAAAACGTCACCTGGCTCGTCACCCCCCAGGAGAAAACCGGCCTCGTCGGCGGCAACGGAACCGGCAAAACCACCCTGCTCAAAATCCTCTCCGGCGCCGAAGATCTTGACTACGGCACCATCGGCTTCACCAAGGGCATGACCATCGGCTACCTGCCCCAGGACGGCCTCTCCCTTCGCGGCCGTACCGTCTTTGCCGAATGCATGAGCGTCTTCGACGACCTCCGCGACATCGAACGCGAGATGGAGTCGCTCACCCATCAGATGTCGGAACTCGACCCCGCCAGCCCCGAGTACCTCGCCGTCACCGAACGTTTCCACCACGTCGAAAACCAGTTCACCTCCCGCGACGGCTACTCCGTCGAATCCCACGTCGGAATGGTCCTCGACGGCCTTGGCTTCGCCAAAGAAGATTGGCACCGCAATACCGAAGAGTTCTCCGGCGGCTGGCAGATGCGTATCGCCCTCGGCAAACTCCTCCTCGAAAAGCCCTCCCTCCTCCTCCTCGACGAACCCACCAACCACCTCGACCTCGAAGCCCGCAACTGGCTCGAAGACTACCTCCTCAACTACCCCAATGCCTATGTAATGATCTCCCACGATCGTTACTTCCTCGATGCCACCGTCAAGCGCATCGTCGAAATCTGGAACAAAGGCATGCACTTCTACTCAGGCAACTACGAAAAGTACCTGCAGCAGAAAACCGAACGCCGCGAACAGCTCGAAGCCGCCTACAAAAACCAGCGCGAACGCATCGAACAGCTCGAAGCCTTCATCAACCGCTTCCGCTACCAGGCCACAAAAGCCAAACAGGTCCAAAGCCGCATCAAGGAACTCGAGAAAATCGAGCGCATCGAGATCCCGAACGAAGAGAAAACCATCCATTTCTCTTTCCCGCAACCGAAACCCTCCGGCCGCAACGTCGCCGAGTTCAACGGCGTCGCTAAATCCTACGGCGAAAAACACGTCTTCTCCGGCGTCAACTTCGTCATCGAACGCGGCGAACGTATCGCCCTCGTCGGCCACAACGGCGCCGGTAAATCGACCCTCATCAAACTCCTAGCCGGCATCGAACCCGTCACCAAAGGCGATTACACCCTCGGCCACAACGTCGACCTCGACTACTTCGCCCAGGATCAGTACAAGGAACTCGACCCCGACGCCCGCATGCTCGACGACCTCACCGGTCTCGCCGGCCTCAAAACCCAGACCGAACTCCGCAGCCTCCTCGGCTGCTTCCTCTTCTCAGAAGACGACGTCTTCAAACGCATCGGCGTCCTCAGCGGTGGCGAACGCAACCGCTACGCCCTCTGCAAAATGATGCTCCGCCCGTCGAACTTCATCCTCCTCGACGAGCCCACCAACCACCTCGATATGCGCGCCAAGGACATCCTCCTCAACGCGCTCGCCACCTATACCGGTACCGTCGTCTTCGTCTCCCACGACCGCTACTTCATCGATAAACTCGCCACCAAGGTTTACGAAGTCGGCAACGGCGGCGTCGAGGTCTACCCCGGCAACTACGAAGAGTACATCTGGCGAAAAAACGGCGGCGCCCAGAAAATGGAAGCCGAAATCGCCAAGGCCCACACGCCCGCCCCTACCCCCGTCGCCACTCCTTCCGCTCCCGCCCCCGAGCCCACGGCCAAAAAGAAAATCAACCCCATCAAGCTGAAGCAACTGCAGGACCGCGTCAATCAGCTCGAAGCCGAAATCGCCGCCACCGAAGCAAAGATCGAGCAAGCCGAAACCGGCCTCGCCAACTACACCAGCGCCGAAGAGTCCGCCCGCCTCGGTACCGAGCTAACCAGCCTCCGCGCCAAACACGAACAGCTCCTCGCCGACTGGGAATCCACCTCCGAAGCCCTCGCCGAAGCGCAGTAGCCTAAACCCGCTCCAGCTTGATCGGATACGTCCCCCCGGACGCAAACTGCGCCACATACAGACTCTCTTCCCCATCCACCACCAAATCGTGCGGATGCAGGAACAGATCCTCCGTATGCCGCATCGGCCGCAGTTTCCCGTCCGCCCCATACTCCGGCGCCGTCCCCGCAATATTCGCAATCACCCCCAACTTCTCATCCAACACCGATACAAATCCCCGGCTGTTGCGGTCCTTCGGCCAGTTATCCGCCAGGTGCGCCACAAAGTACCGCCCCTTGTGAAAACGGATCTGCCGCGGATTTCCGCCCGGTAGATCCACCTTCCCCAACAATGTCCCGTCATAACCGAGCCGCATAATATACTGCTGATCGCTCATCGCAATCAGCATCGACCCCTTGTCGATCATTCCCCCGTGCGGCCCCCAGTGCGTGATTCCCCCCTCGGCGCCCCCGAAAATCCGCTGGAACTTGCCCCCCGCGTCGTACTCCAGAATGTAGTCTTTCCCATACCCGTCCAGCACAAAGAACCCGCCATCGGCCCGGTGCAGCGTCCACGACGGCTTGTAATCGGCCTCCTTGGCATATCTCCCTGTCCCCTCCGGCCAGCCCCACTCGTTCAGTATCTTCCCGTCCAGCGTCGCCTGATAGACCTTATGCGTCACCAGGTCGGTAATGTACAGAACCTCCCGCCCCCCCTCTCGCACAATCGATAACCCATGCGCCCCCGGAAACCCCGTCCCCCACTTACTCACTAACTTCCCCCGCCGGTCATAAACAATCACGTTATTCGCTACATGATCGGTCAGCAGAATCAGGTGCCCCTCGGCATCCTCTACCATCCCGTGGCAGTTCTTCACCGGCGTCTTCTCGTCCAACACGCCCCACCCCGGCACCACCCGGTACCGGAACTCCCCCTGCCCCAGCTCCGCCCCGGCGAGTCCCGCCCCCAGCGCTCCCACAAATCCACGTCGGCTGATCATCCAACCCTTATATCACCCGCGGCTGCGAGGGTGCCCGCCCCCACCCTCCGCCGCGCCTCTTATTGATTCATATGGTTCAGATTGAACGACTGTGTCACCGCTCCAAACAGGTTCGGCCCCACCACCGCCCCGTACACCAACTGCATCCCGGGCATCGAGTCCACGCCAACGGCGTTCAGAAACGTGCTGATCACCGCGTGTTTTTTCGTGAAGTTCCACCCGTCCACCGTCGGTGCCGTCCCATCGCCCGGCGTGTCGTAGGCGTCCCAGAATGTCGCCGCCACCCACGCCTCGTTCAACGAACTCTGACAGTACCCCGGCCCCGGATTCTCGATCGGCACTCCGATGGAGGGCTCCGTCGGATTCACTGCCGTCCGGTCAAACTGCACCCAGTACGGCATAAAATCCGCAAATCCCTCCGTCAATGCCAGCCCTTGAAACTTGCACTCGGTAATGTTGTGCGCCCCGCCGCTTCCGGCCGGCATGTCCCCGTCCCAATAATACCGGTGAATCGCATGCGCCACCTCATGCTGCACCACCCCCCGCGACGCATGCGCCGCGATCATCCAGATGTTCCCGTTCGTCCCCGAAGAACAACTCCACGCCACCGGCATTGCCCCTTGCTGCGTCACGCATTGCAACGTCGCAAGCGTGTTCGGGTAGGTGATCTCAATCGGCACATCCCGCAGCGCGCTCATCCCGAAACTCTCGAACTTCCGCCACAACGCCATCGCTCCCTGAAACAGCACGTCAATTCCCGGAGCGTCCCCGCTCTTCGTCAGATCCACCGACCGCGATCCGATGTTCATCGCCGCCCCAGTTACCGTCCACTTATCCCCCCACGTGTACACGTCCCCGCCCGCATCCATAATCTTCACAAACCGGTTTGCCGGCTGATATTGCACCTTAACTTGAATCCCCGGCAACGGCGGAAACGAATACTCCGCCAGCCACTTCCCGTCACCCCCCACCGTCGCTGTCCCCAACTGCAAACAGGACGACGCCACGCACTGCCATACCTTCACCTTCCACCCCCACCCCGCCTGATACACCGGCCCAGGCAGCTTCATGAACAGCTTCCCTTCAATGGATCCAAACACCCCCGCTGCCCGCTCTTCCCCGGCGCTACGCCCCGCCCGCACCGGCGCGAATCGAGGTCCTTCCCCGCCACCGGCCTCCGGCAGCGTCTTCAAGGGCAACCGCGCCATCTCATATGTCGTCGGCGCGTCCATCAACTCCACCGGCACCGACGGATCCACCTCCCGTGCCTCCCACTCCAGCCGCGCCATCGGCTCGGCCTCCATGTACCCGCCCCCAATATCCACCGCCACCGGCCGGCTCTTCCCCTCTACTGCCTGCCGCTTCCCCAGAAACGCCCGCTCATAACTGCTCAGCGTCACCCCCGTCCGGTCCACTTCATATACCTCATACAACTGCGGACCCGGCATCGCCGCCCCTCCCCGCACCGTCGACTCCACCACCGAATCCACCGCCAGCACCGCCGTCCCATCCTCTAATCGCAAATCCCCCAACCCCACATTCACCGTCGTCCCCGGCGCTACCGTCACCGCCGCCGTCGGACGGAACTCCGCCGTCGACGCCCTCCCCGGCCGAAAAGTCACCGTCCGGCTCTCCCGCGTCCGGTTCGTCACGCGCAGGTAACTCTCCCCGCGCCGCGCCACCACGCTCTCCAGTCCCAAGTCCACCGGCACCGCCTGATGCCCCCACATCACCGCCGCGGCCAACAACACCCCCGGTATTATTCGTCTCATTTCCATAAAGAGGTTCCTTCTCCGTTTAAATTCGGACCCTCGGGTCCACCCCCCCATTACGCATTTCTCGCCCCGATATGATCACGCCCCCTCGCAGTGCGATATGATTTTCTCCACCTATGCGCGTAAAACTGCTCCTAGCTCTCTGCCTCTCCTGCGCCGTATTCGCCCAACAAAAGAAGATCCTCTTCATGGGCGAAGGCGACATGCTCACGGCCCTCCAGTCGGTCACCGACAAGGCCAGAATCGTCCCCGTCACCACCGCCAACGTGATGCAGGAACTCCCCGATGCCGATGCCTTCATCGGCACCATCAAGCCCGAGTACGTCCGCGCCGGTAAGAAACTCCAGTGGACCCAGATCATGTCCGCTGGCGTCGAAACCGTCCTCCACAAATCCGGCGGCGACGATCTCAAGAACTCCAACATCATCCTCACCAACAACCAGATCGTCCAGGGCCCGGAAATTGCCGACCACGCCATGGCCATGCTCCTTACCCTCACCCGCGGCATCAACACCTTCATCGGCCACCGCACCACCGAAACCTGGCAGCCCCGCCCCTACCCCGGCATTGAACTCAACGGCCGTACCGGCGTCGTCATCGGCTGCGGCGGTATCGGCTCCCAGATCGCCCTCCGCGCCTGGGCCTTCGGCATGAAGATCATCTGCGTCGACCCCGAAGACATCCCCTTCTCCCCCTTCATCACCAAAACCGTCAAGCCCGATCAGCTCAACGAAGTCGTCCCCCAGGCCGATGTCGTCTTCATCTCCGCCCCCCACACCGAAAAGAGCCACAAGATGATGGGCCCCAAGCAGTTCGACCTCATGAAGAAGGATAGCTACTTCATCGCCGTCAGCCGCGGCGGCATCTACGACATGCCCTCCCTCGTCAAGTCGCTCGACTCCAAGAAACTCGCCGGCGCCGGCGTCGACGTCACCGACCCCGAACCGCTTCCCCAGGGCCACGCCCTCTGGAAGTTCAACAACGCCATCATCACCCCCCACATCGCCGGCCGCTCCGATAAGGACCGCGCCCGCATGGTCGGCACCATCCAGGAAAACGTCCGCCGCTTCGTCAACGGCCAACCCCTCCTCAACGTCGTCGACAAACAGAAGGGCTACTAACCCGCCCCCGGTGGCCGCGTCCTCTCTCAGGCCGCGGCCACCCTGCTAAAGTAGGGGTAAAGGAGTCTTGTGCAAGTCACTTTGAATCCCGAACTCGAAAAGAGGATCGATGCGGAGGTCCGCGCCGGTCGATCCGCCGGACCGGACGAGTTCATTAACAAGGCCGTCTACCACTTCATCGTCGCTCGCGATCTTGGACAGGAATTCGATTTCGAAGAAGTGGATGGCCTTATTGCCGAGGGCCTCGAAGAGTTAGATCGCGGGGAAGCGATCGATGGGGATGAGGCTTACCGCCAGTTGAAGGCGCTTAGCACGGCTCGCAACTCGCAGCGTTCGTGAGTAAGTTTAGTTTGGCGCCTGTGGCGCTCAAGGACCTTCGCAATATCTGGGGTTTTGTTGCGGAAGATAGTCCGGCCGTTGCGGATCAGCTGATCGCCGAATTCATGACTGCATTTGACAAACTTGCCTCGATGCCGGGGATCGGTCATACCAGAAAGGACTTGACGTCTCGAAATGTGCGGTTTTGGCCGCTTCATTCTTATCTCATAGTCTATAGCTCCGCTCCACCGATTCGAATTGTCCGTGTGTTGCACGGTAAACGCCATATTCGGCGGATCCTTCAGACCTAACGCCCCGCAAACCCCAACGACTTCATCAACGCCTCCGTATTCGGCTCCCGCCCCCGGAATCTCTTGTACAACTCCATCGGATCCGCCGTCCCCCCGGCCGAATAAATGTGCCGGTACAACCGCTCGGCCACCTCCGGATCGAACGCGTTCCCTTTCTCCGTAAACGCCGCAAACCCGTCATTATCCAGTACCGCCGACCACCGGTAGCTGTAATACCCCGCCGCATACCCCGTCGGGCTCCCGAATATGTGGGAAAAGTGCGGCGACCGGTGCCGCATAATGATCTCCCGCGGCATCCCCAGTTTCTTCAGCCACCCCTCTTCCATCGCCCGCACATCCATCGGCGCCTTCTTCTCCAGCGCATGCCATTCCAAATCCACAAACGCCGACGCCAGATACTCCACCATGTCGAACCCGACGTTAAACGTATCCGCCTTCCGCATCTTTTCCAGCAATGCCGCCGGAATCGGCTCGCCCGTCTTGTAATGCCGCGCGAACTTCTCCAGCACTTTCCTCTCCCCCAGCCAGTGCTCATAAATCTGCGACGGCAACTCCACAAAGTCCCGCGCCACGCTCGTCCCTGCCAGCGATTGGTAGGTCACGTTCGACAACAACCCGTGCAGCGCATGCCCGAACTCATGGAACAGCGTCGTCGCATCCGTATAGGAAAGGAGCGCCGGTTGCCCCGCCGGTGGCTTGTTCAGGTTCAGGTTGTTCACAATCACCGGCGTCACAGCGCCATCCAGCTTCTGCTGGCGCCGGAACGAACTCATCCACGCCCCGCTCCGCTTCGACGGCCGCGCGAAATAGTCGCCATAAAACACACCCACAAACTTCCCGTCCCGCGCCCGCACCTCCCACGTCCGCACATCTTCCTGATACTTCGGCAGGTCCCGCCGCTCCTCAAACCGTAACCCGAATAACTCCCCCGCCACCCAGAACTTCGCCTCGATCATCCGGTCCAGCGGAAAGTACGGCTTAATCTGCTCTTCGTCGATCTGGTACTTTGCCATCCGTACCTTTTCGGCATAGTAACGCCAGTCCCACGCCTCCAGCGTCTGCCCCGGCCCCATCGCTTCGGCCAACTCCGCCGCCTCCTGCCGCGCTTTCGCCAGCGCCGGCTTCCATAGCTGGTCCATCAACTCCCAGGCCCGCTCCGGCGTCTTCGCCATCACATCGTCCAGCGCATACTTGGCGTAGTTGGAATAACCCAATAACTGCGCCCGCTCCATCCGTAACTGGACAATGTCCTGAATTAGCGCCTTGTTATCGTAACTGTTCCCGTTGTCCCCCCGCAGAGCAAACGCCTTGAACGCCTTCTCCCGCAGGTCCCGCCGCGCACTCATCTGCAGGAACGGCTCGATGCTGCTCCGCTGCAGCGTGATCACCCATTTCCCCGCCTTACCCCGCACCCGCGCCGTCTCCGCCGCATCCCGCCGTACGGATTCCGGCAGCCCCGCCAACTCGCTCTCGTCATTCAGTACTAACTCATACCCCGCCGTGTCCGCCAGTAAGTTCTGCTCAAACTGGTTCGTCCGCGACGCCAGTAACTGGTCCACCTCCGCCAGCCGCCCCTTCTTCGCCGCGTCCAGCCGCGCCCCGGCCCGCACAAACTGCTTGTGCGTCTGCTCCACCAGTCGCATCGCCTCCGGCCCCAACCCCAGCTCCGCCCGCTTCTGATACACCGCGTCAATCCGCGCAAACAGCGCCGCGTTCTGGAAAATGGTGCTCTCGTGCTTGGCCCGCAGCGGCGCATTCTCCCGCGCCACCGCCTGCAGCGCCGGGTTGGTGTGCGACCCGTTCAGATTCCCGAATACATTCCCCACCCGGTGCGACAACTCGCCCTTCCGGTCAAACGCCTCGATCGTGTTCGCAAAGTCCGGCGGTGCCGGATTCGCCACAATCGCCTCCACCTCCGCTAACTCCCGCTTCCGCCCCTCGGCGAACGCCGGCAGAAAATGCTCCGGCAGTATCTGGTCAAACGGCGGCAGCCCGTGCGGCGCGCTCCACTTCTCAAAAAAGGGATTGGTCAAGGTCTTCTTTCCTGGCTCCGTCTTCTGCGCCATCAACAGTGGACTCGCCGCCACCAGGCCGTTAAACAAGCGTCGAAGCATTCGGGCCTCCAAGGCCCAGCTTAACAAACCCTACAATGGAGAGAGTCCCGTGCGCCCCGCATTGTTCCTCCTCTCCGCCGCGCTCCTCCCCGCGCAAGCCGTCCTCGATACCGCTACCCTCGCCCGCGAAGTAATCGCCAGCGAAATCAAGAACTTCGAAGATCTCGGCGAATACACCTTCCAGTTTCAGTCCACCATCCGTACCTACAAACGCACCAGCCAGCTGCAGGAGGAGGTCACCCAATCCGGCGAGTCCTATATGAGTCACCGCCGCAATATCGACATCGTCCTCACCCGCAACGGTGTCCCCCTCCAGCCCAAGGACCTCGAACGCCAGCGCAAGAACGCCCGCAAGAAAATGGAGGCCGATATCGCCCTCCGCCAGGC
>CAYSFR010000007.1:239360-337627 GCA_964430625.1 uncultured Solibacteraceae bacterium | reverse complement strand
CCATTGTCGGCATGCGGTACTTCAACGTATCGGCGAACTTGATGAGCCTCGGTGCAATCGACTTCGGTCTGATCGTGGATGCCGCCGTGATCATCGTAGAGAACTGCGTCCGCCGTTTGGCTGAACGCCGCCGTTCGCTTGGCCGCACACTGACTTCCGAGGAGCGCCGAGAAACTATCCTCTCAGCCAGCGTCGAGGTGCGCAAAGCTGGCCAGTTCGGCGAGATTCTCATCATCGCCGCCTACCTTCCCATCGTGTCACTCGTTGGAATTGAAGGCAAAATGTTCCAGCCCATGGGTTTCACGGTGATTCTGGCATTGGCGGGCGCACTCGTGCTGAGCCTGACACTGGTGCCGGCACTGTGTGCCGTATTTCTCAAAGAAGGCAAGTCCAAACCGCAGCCGCCCGGCGCCGCGCACGACGACCACGAAGAGAACCCCTTGGTTCGGGTGCTCCAGCGAATCTATCGGCCTCTGCTCGCGTTCACGCTACGCCATCATGCTTGGACGATCATTGCTTCGTTCGCTTTGGTGGCCGTGTCGGGCTTCCTCGCCCTCTCGCTCGGATCGGAGTTCCTGCCCAAGCTGGAGGAAGGCGCGTTGGCCATCAATGCCGTGCGCCTACCGGGCGTGTCTCTGGCGGAGGCGATCAAGATGACCAACACGCTGGAACGGGCCATCCTCGAATTTCCCGAAGTGCGCACAGTAGTCACGCGAATCGGACGGCCGGAAATCGCCACCGACCCCATGGGCGTCAATGCCGGCGATACCTACGTACTGCTGAAACCGCAGGATGAATGGACGTCAGCATCCTCCCGAGAGGAACTCGTCGGTAAGATGGAGGCCAAGCTCAAAGAGCTTCCCACCATGAACTACACCTTCTCCCAGCCCATCGAATTTCGGATGATGGAATTGATTGAAGGAGTGGGTTCCCGTTCCGACATAGTGATCAAAATCTTCGGCGAGGACCTCGACGAACTTCGCCTTCGTGCGCAGGAAGTGGCCAAGGCGATTTCCAGCGTACGGGGCGCGGCGGATCTCAAGGTGCAGCAACTCACTGGACAACCCGTGCTCAGCATCAAAGCGAATCGCGCGGCCATCGCCCGCTACGGAATCAACGTCGCCGATGTGCAACAACTCATCCAAACGGCCATCGCGGGAACGCAAGCGTCTACTGTACTGGAAGGCTTCAAGCGATTTGACCTTGTCGCCCGATTGACACCCGAGTCCAGAAACAGCGCACAGGCCTTTGCGAACCTGCTGGTCAGCACACCCACTGGGCAGAAGATCCCACTTGGACAGTTGGCGGAGTTCCGTAGCGAAGAAGGGCCGCTCGAAGTGAGTCGCGAGAACGGGCAGCGCCGCATCTCCGTGGAAGTCAATGTCCGGGGCCGCGATGTGGGCAGTTTTGTCGGGGAGGCACAGAGTGCCGTGGATAGGGCCGTCCGGCTCAAGCCCGGTTATCTGATGGAATGGGGCGGCCTGTGGGAGCATCTCGATTCCGGGCGGGCGCGATTGATGGTCGTCGTGCCGATCACCTTCGTTCTGATCTTCGTGCTCTTGTTCATCACGTTCCACTCTCTCGGCCAAGCCACGCTCGTCTTCACCGGCATCCCCTTCGCGGTAACCGGTGGGGTGTTTGCACTCCTGCTGCGCGGCATGCCGTTTTCAATGAGCGCCGGAGTCGGATTCATCGCCGTGTCGGGAGTCGCCGTGCTCAATGGTGTGGTCATGATGTCGTTCATCAACCACAACCGCGCCGCCGGGATGAATTGGCTTGAAGCCGTCCAGATCGGCGCGGTCTCGCGCCTTCGGGCGGTCCTCATGACTGCCGCCGTCGCGAGCCTCGGCTTCCTCCCGATGGCGCTCTCCACAACTTCCGGGGCAGAAGTGCAACGTCCTCTGGCGACGGTCGTCATTGGCGGGCTGGTTACTTCGACGTTGCTGACGCTCTTGGTGCTACCTACCTTGGTTTTGGCCTGGCAGGCCAGGAAGCAGGAGGCTCCCCATGCCGAAAAATGAGAGATCGTGCACGCTGAAGATCGGGGGGATGGATTGTGCCGAAGAAGTTTCCATCCTAAAGCGGGAAGTTGGCCCCCTGGTGGGAGGTGACCAGCACTTGGCGTTCGACATCCTCAACGCGCAGATGACCGTACTTCCCTCAGCGGCGACCATGGACACTGAAGCCATCATCCGGGCTGTCCGCAAGACGGGAATGACGGCGGCTTTCGCTGTTCCGTCAGAAGACGGCGGGATTCCGGCGCGCTGGTGGGACAGCCACGCTCGCATGGTGCTTACCGCCGTCAGTGGTGTCTTGACCGCCGTAGCGTTTTCAATCCATTACGCGTTAGCTGGCGGATGGGCGGAGGTGCTCGGATCGGAAGGGCTCGGAAACTCGCACCTCGTTCCATTGCCGGTGAGGGTGCTCTACTTGCTCGCTGTGCTGGCGGGCCTATACCTGGTTCTCCCGAAAGCGCTGTTCTCATTGCGCCGTGGCCGTCCGGACATGAATCTCCTCATGACCATCGCCGTCTGCGGAGCGATTGGCATCGGTGAGTGGTTTGAAGCCGCCACGGTCGCATTTCTGTTCGCGCTTTCCTTGACTCTGGAATCCTGGAGTGTCGCTCGCGCCCGCCGCGCGATAGAGAAGCTTCTCGATTTGGCGCCTGCGGTGGTACGAGTCGTTCAACCGGATGGCAGCGTTCGAGAGATTCCAGCAACCACTACGGCAATCGGCACTGTGTTCGTCGTCCGCCCAGGAGAACGCATTGCACTTGACGGCGAGGTGGTTAAGGGCCTCAGCGATGTGAACCAAGCTCCTATCACCGGGGAGAGCCTACCCGTTGCCAAGGAGCCGGGAGCCGACGTATTCGCCGGCACGGTGAACGGCACCGGTACGCTCGAAGTCCGATCAACCAAAGCCGCCGGTGACACAACGCTGTCGCATATCATTCGGCTCGTCGGCGAAGCGCAGCAGAACCGGGCACCCTCCGAACAATGGGTGGATCGCTTTGCGCGGTTCTATACTCCCGCGGTGATGGCGGCGGCAATCGCCGTGCTAGCCGTGCCGGTTCTCCTCTTGGGGAAACCTTTCGAGCCTTGGCTGTACCAGGCGCTCGTGCTCCTGGTGATCGCTTGCCCCTGCGCACTGGTGATCTCGACGCCGGTTAGCGTTGTCGCCGCGCTGGCGGCAGCCGCGCGGAACGGTGTCCTTGTGAAGGGCGGCCTGCACATGGAGACGCCAGGCCGCCTGAAGGCGATCGCCATGGACAAGACCGGCACACTCACGGAAGGTAGACCGGCAGTCGTTCAAGTTGTCGGAATGAACGGGCACTCCGAGTCTGAACTCCTGGAAAGAGCAGCGGCTATGGAGATGCATAGCGATCATCCGTTAGCCAAAGCCATCGTTGAACACGCGCAAACCAAGGGCCTTCGACCACAACCTGCCGAGGAGTTCACGATCACTCCAGGCAAAGGGGCAACGGCACGGTGGAACGGCAAGGACTATTGGCTCGGCTCACACAGATTGCTGGAAGAACGTGGACAGGAGACTCCATCGGTACATGACGAAATCGAGGCTCTTGCGCGTACAGGGCGAACCGTCGTCGTCTTCGGGAATGAGACACACGTGTGTGGCTTTATCGCCCTCGCGGACCGTATTCGGCCCGAGTCGAAGTCTGCCGTCGCACAACTTCGGCAAGCCGGCGTTGAGCACATCGTCATGCTGACAGGCGACAACCGTGGCACTGCCGAAGTCATCGGGCGCGAGACCGGGGTCACGGAGATTCGAGCTGAACTCCTGCCTGCCGATAAGCTCGACGCCATTGGAAAGCTCGTCGATCAATACAAGACCGTCGCCATGATCGGCGATGGCATCAACGATGCTCCCGCGCTGAGCCGGGCAACGCTCGGCATCGCCATGGGCGCTGCCGGCAGCGACACGGCGATGGAAGCCGCGGACGTGGCGCTGATGTCTGACGACCTGTCGAAGATTCCGTGGCTCATCCGTCATTCACGCCGGATGATGACGATCATCCGCACGAATATCGCGCTTTCGCTGATCGTCAAAGCCGTGTTCGTCGTACTGACCATGGTGGGGCACGCCTCACTCTGGGCCGCAATTGCGGCAGACATGGGCGTGTCGCTCCTGGTGATCTTCAACGCCCTGCGGTTGCTTGGCAGTCCGGCAACGGAATCCATCGACGAAGGAGAACGATTCAAGGGATGGGGCCGATGAATTGGCTCCGCCTTCGCATTCCGCCGCTTGTGGTCACCGGGCTGGCGGTAGCCCTCATCTGGGCAATTGCCTTGGCTGTGCCTAGCTTGGCGGTCGAGATGCCGCTGCGACTGTTGACCGCGGCGGCCCTGGCGCTGTTGGGGTGCGGGGTGGCCCTCTGGGCTGTTGTAAGCTTTCGTCGCGCAAAGACCACGGTGAATCCCCTCAATCCAGAAGCCACCTCCCAGTTGCTTGTCCATGGCATCTACGGGGGGGGCCCGCAAGCCCCTGTACGTGGGAATGCTCTTCGCGCTGGCGGGTTGGTGCGCATGCCACGCCAACATTGCCGCCGCCCTTGTCCTGCCCGGCTTCGTATGGTACCTCAACCGCTTCCAGATTCAGCCGGAAGAAGAAATGCTGACTCGGAAGTTCGGGCCGCCGTTTGAAGCCTACTTACTTAGCCCGCGTACCCCGCTGGCTCTAGCTTCCGAGCAGGTTGTTGACGATTTGTCGTATCCGAGAGTCCTCGTCTCGAATTGACTCGGTCGAAGTCAACGTCCGCAGCCGTACTGGGCAGTTTTATCGGCGCAGAGCGGCGTGGATAGAGCCAAGCGCAAGCCCGGTTACCGAGAAGATCGCTACAAAGACAACAGACTGACCATTACGCGTCCGCGCTTCGTGATTCAGCCGCCAGATTTGAAAAGGCACTTGACTCTGGACCCAACTCCAGACTGTACTCTGAGTGTGGGTACCAAGAAAAGCGTGAACGTCGCCGCCAAGATCGGTTCGGTCGCCAGAGAGATCGGGATGAGCATTGACACGATTCGTTTCTATGAGAAGGAGGGACTGGTCAAGCGTCCCGGCTGCCACCGCAAAAGAAACAACGGCCAACATTACCGTTCCGAAGATGGACTGCGACTCCTGCGCCGTGGTTATCAAACGGGCACTCACAAAAACACCCGGCGTCAAGAGCACGACCATCGACACGGAGAAACGCTTGGTGAAGGTCGTTTATGAAGACTCGGCGGTGAGTGAGGCGCAGATTCAGCAAACCATCGAGAAGACTGGTTTCGAGGTGAAACCTCCGATCAAATCGAAATAGCACGCGAACGTCACCACGCTGACTGTCGCCTACCAAGGCCCTTCGCGGACCGACGGCGAGAACGCGCATAGCGATGTCGGTGTCGATCCTCAGCGGGAGGTCGGCCCAACAGCCGCGCCCACGGACTGTGGGGCGATTCGCCCCTGATGGCCTAAGCATCGGACTCGGGGCTGTCCACCCGGAGCCTCAGCAGCGAGTCTCCGCAAGTTTGTTCCAAGAGATCGGGGCCCGCCCCTCGCCTTCACTCGTGTGTATCGCGGGTTGACTGAATCGGGGAACTTAACTATAGTTAAGATTGACTGGGAAACATCAGTTGCGTCGTTCCCGGCTGTACTCATGAAGTTCCTCATCCTCACGGTTGCTGTACTCCAAGCTCTAAGCCCGGTCGCCCTCGCACAATCCACTTCAGAGCTTGAGCGCCGCGTCGCCGAACTTGAGAAGAAGATGCGCCTGATCGACCCCGCGTTCGGCAAGGAGGCTTCGGCCCAAGATCTTCTCGGTCGATTGGCGCAGCTCGAACAAAAACTCGACGCAGTACTAGCTGAAATCGCCCAAGCGGTGCAGGCCGCCGCGGCAACAGCGCCGAGCGCCACTCCCCAGTCGCAACGGCCCACGCTCGTTCCCGTGTCGGTTACCGGCGACTACCAAACCGCTCCGAACGGCGAAACCCGGTTGCCCGTGGCTGGCTACATGGACTTTCACGTCAACCGGGATAGCGGCGACCCATTCCGGCCGGACTTCCACCGCTTCGTTCTGCTCTTTGGCCACAGTTTCTCGGATCGCATAAAGTTCTGGAGCGAACTGGAACTGGAGCACTCGCTGCTCGAACCATCCGAAGGGACCGGGGGGGAGGTCGCTCTGGAACAAGCCTACCTCGACTTCCTGATCAAGCCCTACTTCAACCTGCGCGCCGGGATGGTGCTGAGTCCAGTAGGCATCGTCAACGAACGGCATGAGCCGCCGTCGTTCAATGGCGTGGAACGGCCTTTTGTCGAAACCACGATCATTCCGACAACTTGGCGCGAACTCGGGTTTGGTGTGACCGGTGATCTGGGCCGAGGATTTCGTTATCGCGGATACCTCACGTCTTCGCTCGACGCCAGCCGGTTCAATGCTGAAGGCGGAATTTCCGAGGGCCGATCAAGAGGCTTCGAGGCTTCCATGCGTAACCCCGCCAAAGTCATCCGCCTCGAATATGCGGGTGTTCGACGGCTGACGCTCGGTGCCAGCATGTACAGTGGCCATGCTGGCTTTAACACACCGGGCGTGAATCCTCGGGTCAACCTGATGGAGTTCGACGGCCGCTACAGCTACCGGCGTGTGGACTTCCGCAGCCTATTCGCGAACACTTGGGTCAGTCGGGCCGCGGAATTAAACCGCCGGCTGCAATTGGAGACGGGGGTCAATCCGAACGTTGCTAGCCAAATGCGCGGCTACTACTTCGAGCCTGCGTATCATCTGCTGCCCCGCCGGGCCCGCAACGACGTGATTGTTTTCACGCGCTATGAGAAGTACAACACGCAGCAGCGAATGCCCCTGGGGTATACGCCATTCGCTCAGTTCAACCGCTCTTCTTGGATTACGGGCGTGACGTTCAAGCCTACAGCGGACGTGGCGATCAAGTTCGACTACAACTTCAATCGCAATGAGAGCGCCATCGTGAAGGCGCTCAACGGCATCAATCTCGGGATCGGATGGTGGTTCTAATGAAGCGCCTTCAATTGCTCTTGCCGATAGGGCTCGCGCTGCTCGCGCAACAACCGGACCAACGCAAACCGGATCGCACGATCTCGATCCTGGCGGAGCGATTCACCTACAATCCGTCGCGCATCAACGTGAAGCAGGGCCAACTCGTCGAATTCGTCCTCGAAAGCGACGATACGGACCACGGTTTCAAGATTCCCTCGGCGGGAATCGACGTGGCCATTCCGCCCTCCGGGAAGGGCGAGGTGCGGGTCCGGTTTCTGGCGCGCGACAAAGGCACGTTCGAGTTCGAGTGCTCGCGGGCCTGTGGCGCGGGTCACCACTTGATGCGGGGAGCGATCATCGTCAAATGATACGCCGCGCACTAATCGGCCTCGCATTGTTCTCGCTGGTGCTGAGCCCGCTGGCGATGCCGGAAGACGTCCGGCTTCCCGGAACCCCGTTGCCAGCGATCACCGCTCAGGAACACGAACTATTCCGCATGGGCCTCGAAGACTTCACGGAAGTCGAAGGCGCGTCTGACGGACTGGGCCCGGCCTTCAATGGAACGAGTTGCGGCGCCTGCCACAATGTTCCGGTCATCGGAGGCACCAGCACCATCACCGAGGTTCGCGCGGGATATCGAGACGACGAAGGCGCGTTCCACGAACTGCAAGGAGGCACGCTCTTTCACCTATTCTCGCTGCCTCCGCACACCTGTCAGCCCAAGATTCCGCCCGAAGCCAACGTCATCGCGAGACGTACTCCGATTCCGTTGTTCGGCGCCGGATTGGTCGAGGCGATCGCAGACGAAACGATCACGGCTGGCGAAGACCCTGAGGATCGCAACGGGGACGGAATTCGTGGCCGGGCGGCGCGCATCACCGATGTTGTGACGGGGCAATCGCGCATCGGACGTTTCGGCTGGAAGGCCCAACATGCAACCCTGCTCGCGTTTGCCGGGGACGCCTACCGCAACGAAATGGGCATCACGAACGACCTGTTCCGGGAGGAGGACGCTCGTGGTTTCACAGCCGAAGAGTTGAAGCTGTGCAGCGTCACTCGGGGGTTAGAGGACATTCGCGACCGGCGCACTGGCCTGCGCGGAATAGACAACTTCACCAACTTCATGCGATTCCTTGCGCCAGTTGCCAGAGGGGGAATCAGTAGCGCTGCTCGGGCGGGCGAAGGGCTCTTCATAGCAATTGGGTGCGCCGTCTGCCACACGCCGGTATTGATGACAGCCGCGGACCGCAATCCACTCTTCGACCGCAAGGCCGTTGCCCTCTATTCGGACCTACTCCTGCACGACGTAGGAACTGGAGATGGAATCGTGCAGGCGTCCGCGCGTGCGAACGAAATTCGCACACCGGCGCTCTGGGGTCTTCGCTTCCGTCGACCGCTCCTCCACGACGGGTCTGCCGCCACACCAGCAGACGCGATCTTGCGCCATTCTGGCGAAGCAGAAGGTGCCCTCAAGGCGTTCCTTTCTTTACCACTCGCGAGCCGCCAGCAGATTCTTGCCTTCCTAGGTTCGCTCTGATCTAGCCACTCACCACTTGGGGAGCGCCTGCACTAGTTTGAGACTTCGCAGGTGCCGTTGGCGTCGTCGGGAAGGAACCTGGGATCCTGCCGCAATGGCTCGCCACTGTAGACGCTTCGCCAGAGCCCAGCGTCGTTCGATCCTTCGGGCGAGAGCATGATGAGCTTCACGATCAACGGCCGGACGTTCGACGCGCGGCTTGCTGACACCGTTGTGAAGCTCAATTCCGTCGGGGACTGGCAATTCCGCAACCCGACAGACATGGACCACCCCATGCACATCCACACTAACCCGTTTCAGGATCGATTCCATGGGCTCGCCGATCCGGGCATGGAAGGATGTGGTTCTCGTTCCCGCACGCTCCCGAACCGTGTTCCGCGACTTCACTGGCCGCACTATGTACCGCTGTCACATCCTGGATCACGAAGCTTTGGGAATGATGGGCGTGTTGGAAATCGGAAGCACCGGGAAGCAACCGCGACCTTGCCCGCCCACGCCTTGTGGAGTCACGAGTCTCCGAGATCCTGCCGAGTTCGTTTGGATTCAGATGGCGGCTTCCGAACCCTCCATTAACCCTCCATTTCACCAGCCGCAGAAATCGGCACATGTTTTCTTAGCGTTTTCCATACCCCGGATCAACGCCTTGCGCGGTTATGTCATTGAAAACAAATCGCGACCCATTTTCCCAAGCTGGACGTCGTGGGTTTCCGAAGCTGATCGTTGTCCTGACACCTGTCGTCCTACAGCAGTTGGCTGAAATAGCGATTCTGGGCGACGCCTTTCGAAAAGGAAGTAGAACGCTCGTCACTAAGGGCGGCACCGGGACTCCCTGGACCTTGGGGTGGTTCGCCCAAGCGGTTCACCTTCAGCCTCCGGCGCGGCAACGTCCGTGGCGCCAATCCTGGCCGAACGTCACCGCTCACTCAATGCGCGGCCGACTCACGGATCATGCGAACGTCGCGAATGGGTGGCTGGCCGAAAAACCGGCTGTACTCGCGATTGAATTGGCTGGCGCTCTCGTAGCCAACTTCGAACGCGGCCGCATTCGCATCCAGCCCATCCACCAGCATCTTCGACCGTGCCATCTGCAAACGCACCTGCTTCTGATACTGCAGCGGACTCATCGCCGTGAGCGCACGAAAATGGTGATGCAGAGTCGAGGCCGCCATTCCCGCGACCTGCGCCAGTTCCTCGATTCTCAGCGGATGTTGGAAGTTCGCACGGATCCAGGCGATCGCCTTCGCCGTCCGATGACTCTGCTCGCCCTGTGTGGCGATTGCCCTGAGGCGCGCGCCCTCCGCGCTTCGAAGCACCCGGTACAAGATTTCACGCTGGATCAGCCCGGCCATGATGGGTATGTCGGCAGGACTCGACAGCAGACGCAGCAATCTGCAACAAGCATCGAGGAAGTCTGGGGTTGCCTCCGCGACCGCCATTCCTGGAGTATTTGCCGTCTGCTCTGCGACGCCCATTTCCTCGCGAGCCAGCAATTCGCGGACAACACCCATCTCAATGCTAATGATCATCGCAAGGCACGGCCTGTCCGTGCTGGCCTCCACCACGCTGGCGAGCGCCGGCAGGTCCAACGACGTCAGCAGGAAGCGGGAAGAGTCATAGAGCAGAGTGTTCGGGCCGAGATCGACACGTTTGCTTCCTTGCGCCACCACAATCACGCTGGGTCCGTAGGTGACCGAGCAGGGTGATGTCGGAGCGGTCCGCTGTGCCAGGCGCACTCCGGAAATGGCGGTCTCCAGGCGCTCATCTTTGCCAATCCATCGGGTAATTGTTGCGGCCAACTCCCGTCGAAGGGCCTCTCCTCGCTCAATGCTTGTATGTGTCTGGACGGAAGGCTCTTGTGTTGCCACTTTAGGCTGCTCCTCACTTGTCAGATTAGCCCATCGATTCGTGGATTCACTAGGCAGCGGCAGGATCAGGCAAAAGATCGGCAGAATCGGGACATCCAACAAGGCCGGTCGCAGCTTACTCTTCAAGAAGAAGCCCATGCAAGAACGCATTCTCGGACAAGGTCTCAAAGTCTCGGCGCTCGGTCTCGGTTGCATGAGCATGAGCGCCAACTACGGTCCGCCGGCGAACAAGCAGGCCATGATCGCGCTGCTGCGGCATGCCGTGGAACGTGGCGTGACGTTCTTCGATACGGCGGAAGTTTATGGGCCGTTCGCCAACGAAGAAATCGTAGGCGAAGCGCTCGCTCCGTTCGAAGGCAAGGTCGTTGTCGCGACGAAGTTCGGCTTCGATCTCGACCCGGCGACACAAGAGCGTAGCGGTGGCCTCAACAGCCGACCCGAGCACATCAAGGCAGTGGCGGACCAGTCGCTGCAGCGACTGGGAATCGAAACGATCGACCTGTTCTATCAGCATCGCGTGGACCCCAACGTGCCAATCGAGGACGTGGCGGGAGCCGTGAAGGATTTGATTGGACAAGGTAAGGTTAAGCACTTTGGTCTTTCGGAAGCCGGAGCGCAAACTATACGGCGAGCCCATGCCATCCAGCCCGTCACCGCCGTGCAGAGCGAGTATTCCCTCTGGTATCGCGGACCTGAAACGGACATCCTGCCCACGCTCGAAGAACTAGGAATCGGCTTTGTTCCTTTCAGCCCATTGGGCGCGGGATTCCTGACCGGAAAGATGGATGAGAACACGAGATTCGAGGCATCGGATTTTCGTTCTCATGTTCCCCGGTTCTCGCCGGATGCCCTCAAGGCGAACCTTGCTCTCGTGGCTTTGATTCGCCAAGTGGCCGAACGGAAGAACGCCACTCCCGCTCAGGTCGCCCTCGCTTGGTTGCTGGCGCAGAAGCCGTGGATCGTGCCGATCCCCGGAACAACCAAAATCCATCGGCTGGATGAGAACCTCGGCGCGACGGCTGTCGAACTGACGGACGCCGATCTGCATCAGATCGAGCAAGCGGCTTGCCAACTTCAACTGGAAGGGGCTCGCCTTCCGGAATTTGCACTTCAAATGACCGGACGATGAACCATCCATGAAAAACAGCAAAATGAAACTTCTCGTCCCCGCAAGCTGGATCTCGGTTTTTGTGCTGGCCTCAACGTCGAGCGGCCAGCCAGCAACAGAGGCGCAAGAGGTACGGATCACGCGTGCGGGGGCACAACCTGCGAGACCCGCGCCAAACGATCACTTCACCGGAGCGGCCAGGGTGGATTCGAACTTTCAGGGCACTGCGCCCGCACGCATCTCCGGTGCGAGGGTGATGTTCGAACCAGGAGCCAGAACAGCCTGGCACACACATCCGCTGGGGCAAACCTTGATCGTGACGGCGGGTGTTGGGCGGGTGCAGCGCTGGGGCGAACCCGTGGACGAAATTCGCCAGGGAGATGTGGTTTGGATCCCGCCTGGGCAGAAGCACTGGCACGGAGCCGCGCCGAACAGCTCGATGACCCATATCGCCGTCACCGAACAGACTGACGGCAAGACGGTGGACTGGCTGGAGAAGGTCACCGATGAGCAGCACCGGGCGCCCCTTCGCGGTCAATCGGCCACCGCAGCAAACGCGCGGCCCCGTCCGTCACAGGCGGCGATGGGCGACTTTGCGCCCAAGCTCGCCGAGATCACCGACAACGTTCTGTACGGCGACATCTGGGAACGTCCCGATCTGTCAAAGCGAGATCGCAGCCTGGCGACGGTCTCCGCATTGATTGCGTTGAACCGTCCCGATCAGCTCCGTTCGCACCTCCGGATCGCGCGCCAGAACGGAGTGACGCTGGAAGAACTGATCGAGACAATTACCCATCTGGCGTTCTACACGGGATGGCCAAGCGCGGTAACGGCCATTGGCGTAGCGCGGGAAATATTCGAGAAGAAGTGACGAGGAGTTTGAGTATGAAACGGCGTTCTTTTGTGGGCAGGACGGTGGCAGCAATCGGCATGTCCGGCGTTGTGGCAGCCCAACAGAATCCGAAGGCTGGCGACATCCCCGTCACCACTCTTGGGAAGACCGGTGTGAAGGTCAGCGTGATCGCCCAGGGTGGCGCGCGAATGGATCTGCATCCCGACATACCTACCGCTGCGGCGCACGTCCGCAAGATGTATGAGCTCGGCATAACCTACTTCGACTGCGCTCGCTCGTATTGGGAAGGCAAGTCAGAAGAAGCCTACGGCCTCGGCTTGCAGGGAGTTCGAAACAGTGTTTTCCTCACTTCCAAATCGATGCAGCGCACCGCCCAAGGCGCGCAACAGGATCTCGAAACATCGCTTCGCTTGCTGAAGACCGATCACCTCGATCTGTGGCAAATGCACTCGATCCAATCGCAAGAGGACATCGACAAAATACTTGCGCCGGGCGGCGCTCTCGAAACCTTTGTGGCTGCGAAGAAGGCAGGAAAATGCCGGTTGATCGGCTTCACCGGACACTTCGATCCGGCGGCCCATACCGCCATGTTGAAGGCTTACGACAAGTGGGACACCGTTATGATGCCGGTGCACGCCGCCGATCATGCGTACCTAAGTTTTGAGAAGGGTACGCTTCCGGTGGCGAAGGAGTTCGGCATCGGCGTGCAAGCCATCAAAGTCTTCGGCAAAGCGAATCTATTGCGCTCGTTGAGTTCAACCGACTGCCTGCGTTATGCGCTGAGTCAGCCCGGCGTGCACGTCGCCATCTGCGGTGCGGGCACGCAAGGACAAATGGAAGACAACATCCGCGCTTTGCGCAACTTCAAGCCGATGACTGGGGAACAGATCGCGGAGACTCGCAAGCGCGCCATTGCTGGCTCTGGCGTCTACACCGGCCCCACTCTGGAGTACTGGAAGAAGAAGGCCTGAGCGCAATGGAATCGAGACGAGCGATGAAGGCTACCCTTGTAGCGGCACTCCTCTCCAGCCAGGCAGGCGAAGCCATGGCGGCGGACTACCGCAACAATCCGTTCACGTTGACCTACACGGGCGCCATTGCAAAGAACGAGCCAGGCAAGGTCAATGTTCATGCGGTCACATACAAGCTGAACGGCTTGGACATTGCCGCCAACGTCTACACACCTGCGGACTTCGATCAAAAGAAGAGCTACCCTGCTATCGTCGTGGCGCATCCGAACGGCGGGGTAAAAGAGCAGGTCGCTGGCCTGTATGCCCAAAGTCTGGCGGAAAAGGGCTACATAGCCATCGCTGCCGATGCTGCTTATCAGGGTGCTAGCGGCGGCCAACCGCGCAATGTGGACAAACCTCAATATCGTATTGAGGACATCCACGGCATGGGGGACTTCATCACCGGCTACCCCGGCGTCGATCCGGCTCGGCTGGGCCTGCTGGGAATCTGCGGCGGCGGCGGTTACTCGCTGGCTGCGGCTCAAAGCGACAAGCGATTCAAGTCAATCGCGACGGTGAGCATGTTCAACTCTGGACGGGTCCGCCGCAACGGCTTTGCGGATTCGCAACTGGACACCATTCAGGAACGCCTGCGCCAAGCTTCCGCTGCACGCACCCAGGAACTGGCAGGCGGGAATGTCCTCTATGCGGGAGACGCCAACCTGACCGACGAACAGATCGCCAGCCTTCCGTTTGACCTCTATCGCCAGGGCTACCACTACTATTGGAAGACTCACGCGCACCCCGGCTCGACCTTCAAGTACACGATGAGCAGCCTGCTGGATCTGATGCGTTGGGATGCCACCGACCGGATCGAACTCATTGTCCAGCCACTGCTGATGATTGCCGGCAGCAAGGCCGACAGCCTCTACCTGACCGAGGATGCGTTCGCCAAGGCTACCGGCACGAAGGACAAAGAACTGTTCAAGATCGACGGAGCGACGCATATCGAAACTTATTGGGTTCCGAAGTATGTGGACGCCGCGCTGGACAAGCTGACAGCGTTCTACGGCAGGACGCTCTAACCGGATGCGTGGAGAGGAATGGATGATGGATCGAAAACGACGTAACTTGCTGCTGCTATGCGCTTCGGTGGTTCTCATGCCCGCCGGTGCATTTGCCCAACAGGCGAATGCGCAAAAGCCTTTGATGATCCAGGAACAGGGCAGCTTCGCCGTCGGCGGTAAGGTCGTCACGATGCCGGGCACCTTCCAGCACAAGAAGCCTGCGCCGGAAGGGCAGACCTTGCATGGCGATCACGCCTACGTCTTCTATCAGATCCCGGCGAAGCGGCGGAAGCTACCTCTGGTGTTCCTGCACGGTACAGGACAATTCTCGAAAACCTGGGAAACCACGCCCGATGGCCGCGAAGGCTTTCAAACGATTTTTCTGCGGCGTCGCTTTCCCGTGTACTTGATCGACCAGCCGAGGCGTGGCAACGCGGGCCGGGGCACCGTCTCGGCAACGATTAACGCCACGCCGGACGAACAGATGTGGTTCGGCACCTTCCGTGTGGGAATATGGCCGGACTACTTTCCCGGCGTGCAGTTCTCGAAAGATCCGGAGGCGCTCAATCAGTATTTCCGCCAGATGACGCCCAACGTAGGCCCCTACGATCCCGAGGTGAACTCCGACGCCTTCGCGGCGCTGTTCAATAAGATTGGTCCGGCCGTGTTCGTCACCCATTCGCAGGGCGGCGGACTCGGTTGGTTGACCGTACTCAAGAGCGGGAACGTGCGAGCGATCGTGACCTATGAGCCAGGCAGCGGCTTTCTCTTTCCAGAGGGAGAGGTTCCCGCGACACTGCCGAGTTCGGGAGGCCCGCTGTCGGCCATCGGCGTTCCCAAAGCCGAGTTTCTCAAACTGACCAAGATCCCTATCGTCATCTACTACGGCGATTTCATCCCCAAGGAACCCAACGACAATCCCGGCCAGGATGGCTGGCGCGTTCGCCTGGAGATGGCCAAAAAGTGGCGGGACACGGTCAATCGTTATGGCGGCGACGTCACCGTCGTGCATCTTCCGGAGATTGGGATTCGCGGCAACACCCACTTTCCCTTCTCCGACTTGAACAACAAGCAGGTCGCGGATGTGATGGCAAAGTTCTTGACAGAGAAGAAGCTCGACTGACCCGGAGGGGTTCAAAGATGTTCACAAAGTTATTGCGTTCGATGGCATGTTTGGCGGCGATGTGCGTTGCCATTACCGCGCAGCCGCGAGATCCCGCGCTGGTGCGGGTGGACAGCGGCGAGTTACAAGGCACGTTGGACGACGGGGTGGTTGCCTTCAAAGGAATTCCTTTTGCCGCGCCGCCCGTGGGTGATCTGCGATGGCGGCCACCACAGCCCGTAGCCGGATGGAAGGGCGTGCGCGCAGCTGGGGAGTTCGGGGCCAACTGCATGCAGGGGCGGTTCGGTCCGCCTCCAGCGGCTGGTGCTTCGGCCCCGCCTGCACCTTCTGAGGACTGTCTGTTCCTCAACGTCTGGCGTCCGGCGAGCGCCACACCACGGGCGAAGCTGCCGGTGATGTTCTGGATCCACGGCGGCGGATTCGTCGGGGGATCGGGTTCCTCGCCCAACACCTCTGGCACACAGTTCGCCAAGCAGGGCGTGATTCTCGTCGCGGCGAATCACCGCCTCGGCCGCTTCGGATTCTTTGCGCACCCCGCGTTGAGCAGCGAGCGCCCCGGCGAGACCAAGGGCAATTACGCGTACATGGATCAAATCGCCGCGCTGCAGTGGATCAAGCGGAACATCGCCGCGTTCGGAGGCGATCCAAACAATGTCACCATCTTTGGATTCTCCGCCGGCGGCGTCTCCGTCCATAGCCTCATCGCTTCTCCGATGGCGCGTGGATTATTTCACAAAGCAATCGCCGAGTCTGGAGGCTCGCGCGACAGTGTGCTCACCGCGCGGCCGATGAGAGCCGACGGCGTCGATCCCAACTATCCGGTATCGGCCGAAACGATCGGGATTCAGTTTGCCAAAGCGATGGGAATCGAAGGCGCCGACGATACCGCGCTTGCGAAACTGCGCGCGCTGAAGGCCGAAGAAGTTTTGCGTCCGGGCAATCCCCAGGTCGAATTAACACCGGTCCTCGACGGCAAGCTGATCACGGAAACGGCGGAGACAGCCTACAAGGCGAAGCGTCAACCGAAGATTCCGTTTCTCGCGGGAAGCAATAGTGCCGATACAGCAGGCAACCGGATTCGGGCAACGACGAAGGAACAGTTTTTCGCCCGATTCGGGCAATGGAGCGCTCAGGCGAAAGCCGCCTACGATCCCGATGGATCGACCGATCTGCCGACGATGGTATCGAGAGCGAACGATGACTTCGGCCAGGGGGAACCGGCCCGCTTCGCAGCCAACGCCTTCGCAAGCAACGGTTCGCCTGCCTATCGTTACCGGTTCTCCTACGTCCAGACCGCAATGAAGGAGAGGATGCGCGCCGGTGCTCCGCATGGCGGGGAGATCAGCTTCGTATTCGGCACGCTGGCCGCCCGTCCGGGCGCTACGCTGTCTCCTGAGGATCAGGCAGTTTCTCGGATGGCGCAAAGCTATTGGGTCAACTTTGCCAGGACCGGCGATCCGAACGGAGCGGGCCTTCCGGTCTGGCCACGGCACGATCCCCGCAAAGATTTGATCTTCGAATTTCGCCCCGACGGCACGGCCGGCGCAGGCCCGGACGCCCGCAAAGCGCGATTCGACGTGATGCAGTTGGCCACCGATTCGGGGAAGCGGGCCGACTTCTGAAACCGGTTCGGCCAGCACTTCAAGAACAAGGCACAAAGGGATCGGCTTGGCGATCCGCGACGAACATAGGAGCACTCCACGTCGATCCGGTTCTGCGCGTGTTCCTCAAAAGCGGGCAGGGGCCGACGCGGCCCTCCAATAGTCCAGGAATAAACGCGGCGGCCTCCGTTGCCCGCGTGTTCCTCAGAAATTGTGGAGAACAAAGCATGAAGAACAAAGCGAAGCTCTTTGCGGTCCTGATGATGTTGGGCGTCAGTCATCTTGCCGCCGAGGATTGGCCCGGCATCTACGGCCCTCGGAAGAACCACACGTCCGAGCAGAAGCGCCTCCTCCGGGTCTGGCCCGAAGCGGGTCCCAAGGTACTCTGGACACTCCCGATGAATGCTGGTTTCGGCGGCCCCGCTGTCAGCGACGGAAAAGTTTATCTGTTGGATCGCGACGAGAGCGTAGGCGACAAGCTGCGAGTATTGGATCTCGCGACTGGCAAGGAGCTCTGGACTCTCCCCTACGACGCGCCCGGCCGGTTCATGTTCGCGGGTTCTCGAACCACTCCAACCGTCGACGGCGAATTCGTCTACACGGTCGGTCCAATGGGAGAACTGCATGCGATCAGCACCAAAACGCGAAAGCCCGTCTGGCAGAAGAATATCTGGAAGGACTTCGGCGGCGGTTCGGAACTGCCTCGCTGGGGCATTGTCCAGAATCCGTTCATCTACGGCGATCTCCTGATCGTCGCGCCGCAGACCGCGGAAGCGGGAGTCGTGGCGTATGAGAAGCGGTCCGGTGCAGTCAAATGGAAGTCCCCCGGCTTGTCTGGCATTACCGGTTATGTGACGCCCTCGATCATCAAGATCGCTGGTGAGGATCAGTTTGTCATGGTCACGGGTGCGGCGGGGCGAGGCCGCAACGCCAGCGGCGGAAGCGTCAATGGCTTGGATCCCGCGAGCGGCAAGGTCCTGTGGACCTACGCCGGCTTTCAAAACATCATTCCGGTTGCCCAGCCCGTGGATGCCGGGCAGGGGCGTGTGTTGATTGCAGGGGCCTATGGGCGCGGGCTCAGCCATGATCAAGGTGGAAAAGAAGGCCGATGGAACCTACGAGGTGTCGGAGCTCTACAAGAATCCCGATTTCGGTTCCCACACGCAGCCGCCCGTCCTGCATGACGGCCACTTCTACTCGCACTACACGATCAACGAGCGGAGCGATGGGTTGGTGGCGATGAGCATGGATGGGCAGGTCAAATGGAAGACGGACCGGCAGCCGCCATTTGTTCGTGGCGGGTCGATCCTGGCGGAAGGCCTGATGCTTGTCACCGACGGCAACACCAAGCTCTATCTTAATTGAGCCCAACCCCACGGCCTTCAAACCGCTGGCGAGCGCCGTAATTCTCGAGCCGGGAGACAACTGGGCTCCGCTTGCCCTGGTGGATGGCAAGCTGCTGGTTCGCGGACAGAAACAACTGAAAGTCCTGCAAGTGGCCGAATGAGGCTCCGAAGCGGGCATGCGCCCATGTTCCGCCCGGCGGATCCACATAAGATGAAAATCGCGCGCGAGTCGCGTTCACGAGAGGATTCATGATGACACTCACGATTAATGGCAAGCAGCAGAAATTTGACGGCGATCCCGAAATGCCGTTGCTCTGGCTCCTGAGGGACGAATTAAATCTGACAGGCACCAAGTTCGGCTGCGGCATGGGCCTGTGCGGAGCTTGCACGATCCACTTGAACGGAGAGCCCGTTCGCTCGTGTGTGACGTCGGCTGCCAACGCGGCAGGCAAGAAGATCACCACGATCGAAGGCCTTTCGCCCGATGGTTCACACCCGGTACAGGTTGCCTGGGAAGCGCTTGACGTCCCGCAGTGCGGTTATTGCCAGCCAGGCCAGATCATGAGCGCTTGTGCACTGCTCGCCAAAAAGAAGTCGCCAACCGATGCCGATATCGACTCGGCGATGGCGGGCAACATCTGCCGCTGCGGAACCTACGGACGCGTTCGCGCGGCGATCCACAAAGCCTCGGATGCGATGAAATCGGGGGCAACCAAGTGATGAGCCGCTCACAGGGAGAAACCATGGAAACGATCGATCACAGCCGGCGTTCGATACTCCGGGCCACTGCGATGGCCGGTGGCGGTCTGCTGCTCGGGCTCTTTGATCAGCCCGCCGCCCAGGCGCAGGCCCCGGCCCAAGCTCCAGGACAGGGACAGGGACCGGGTGGACCAGGGCGGCCCGGTATGACGCGGACGCCATTGTCGCCAGCGAATTTTGTCAGCATTTCACCCGACGGAATTGCCTCGATCGGTTCGACGAACACGGAAATGGGCCAGGGGTCGTTCAACCTATTGCCGATGCTGGTCGCCGAAGAGTTGGACATCGAGTGGAAGAATGTCAAAATCGTGCGAACAGGCGTCGGCCCTGAATTCGGCGGCCAGTTCACCGCCGGCAGCACCGCGACTCCCTCGAACTGGGTGCCGATGCGCCAGATCGGCGGCGCCGTGCGAAGCATGCTCATCGCCGCGGCGGCACAGAACTGGGGAGTTCCGGCGTCCGAGTGCTCGACGACACCGGGCCGGGTCGTTCACGCTGGCTCCAATCGCTCCGCGTTGTATGGAGAACTGGCGGCCAAGGCTGCCACCACGCCCGTACCGGATTTCAGCACGCTCAAGCTGAAAGACCCGAAGGACTACAAAATCATCGGCACCACCACGCTGGGCGGCGAGACGAAAGATATCATCCGGGGCAAGGCGACGTTTGGCATCGACATCACTGTTCCCGGGATGCTATACGCCGTTTTCGAAAAGACTCCCGTGCCGCGTGGCAAAGTTGTCAGTGCGAACCTTGACGCCATCAAAGCGCTGAACGGTGTGAAGCACGCCTTCATTGTGGAAGGCGCGGACGTGCCCGGCAACTATCCGAACTACCTGTTTGCGGATCCCGGGCTGGAAGCCGGTGTGGCCATCGTCGCCGACAGTTGGTGGGCGGCGCAAACGGCCCGCAAGAAGCTGCAGGTGAAATGGGATCCCGGCCGATGGGCTTCGCAGGACACCGATCAACACCCGGCCAAGGCGGAGGAGCTTTCCAAACAAGCCCCGGCGCAAACCCTTCGTAAGGACGGAGACACAGACGCGGTTTTTCAACGAACCGATGTCCGTGTGATCCAGAGCGCGTACCGGTTTCCGATCATTGCGCACAACACCCTGGAACCTCAGAATGCCACGGCCCACTTCAGGGATGGCAAAGTGGAAGTCTGGACCACCAGTCAGTTGCCCCAGGCCGGGCGCCAGTTGGTGGCCCGGGTTCTTGGCATTCCCGTCGACGCTGTTACCGTCCACATGGTGCGCGCCGGCGGCGGCTTCGGACGCCGGTGCTACAACGACACCATGGCGGAAGCCGCCTGGATTTCCAAGATCGTCGGTGCGCCGGTCAAGCTGTTGTGGACTCGGGAAGACGACGTCCGGCATGACTACTATCGGCCGGGGGGCTTTCAGTATCTGAAGGCCGCGATCGACCAGAACGGCAAGGTCGCCGCCTGGCACGATCACTTCATTACTTACGGCGAGGGCAACACGGTCATTGGGGAAGGCAGATTCGATGCCGGTCAATTTCCGGCCGGTTTGATCCGCGATTACCAGGTGCAGCAGTCGGTGATGCCGCTGGTTCTTAAGACAGGTGCCTTGCGCGCTCCAGGCTCCAACTGCAGCGCCTGGGTGGTTCAGTCTTTCGTTGACGACGTTGCGCATGCGGCGGGCAGAGATCCGCTGGCGCTTCGACTGGAACTACTTTCCGCGGCTCCTACGACGTCAGCGCCCGCGGCGGGAGGCAGACCCGGACGCCCAGGCATGAATCCCGCTCGGATGCGGACCGTTCTCGAGTTGGTGGCGGAGAAATCCGGCTGGGGGAAACGCCAGTTGCCGCCACGCACGGCGCTCGGGGTCGCGTGCCATTTCGACCATGGCGGTCACGTGGCGGAGGTCGCCGAAGTCACGGTGGGGGCCGACAAACGCATCAAGATCAACAAGGTGTGGGTGGTTGCGGATGTCGGTAGCCATGCGATCAATCCAGGGGCTGCCGAGCATGTTTTGCAAGGCGCCGTCATCGACGGCCTGAGCGAGTTAATGCAGGAGATCACTCTCAAGGACGGCCGGGTTGTGCAATCGAATTATCACCAGCATCCGGTTTTGAGAATGCCCGAAGCTCCGCCCATCGAGGTGCATCTGGTCAAGACGAACAATACGCCGAACGGTCTGGGTGAACCTGGGTTGCCGCCGATTCTCCCGGCTGTCTGTAATGCGATTTTCAAGGCGACGGGAGAACGCATCCATACGTTGCCCTTTACCAAGCAGGGCTTTCGCTTCGCGTAAGCGAATCTCGGCGCGCGCCGCAGTGATCAGCAGCAAGGATTGGTATTAACGAATCGTCGAGGGAGGACTGGCATGAACCGCCAGTCCTCTCGGTGCAGTTTCTTATCTGTGGCAGAACTGTGTCAAAACCCCACGGCTTTGGTTCCCCTGGAGATCCTAGTCGAGCGAGAGCAGATTCCCCAGATTATTGAAAACAAACACATTCTTGTGGAGCAGAGGGAGGCGTTGGAGCCCGTGACCGTTCTTCGTAATCAGCAGGTCGCCGGTTCGATCCCGGCGGGTGGCTCCAGAAAAATCGATCGAAATCGGGTTTGGGCTAGGCACAGGAAACTGTGCTTTTTTATTGCGTAGCGTACCTGCGCAATACATTCCGGGTAATGGTTGATACGGCGTCATCGACAAACAGGGATGACACCCACGTAATCGAACCGACAGAAAGAACGGCACCGCCGTGATCGCGTTCGTGGACGACCATTTCCGAACCGCCGTGATCTGGATTCTCGCCTTTCGCCAGCAGAACCGTGTTTGCTGGGGAATGCGGGCTTCGCTTGTCCGTTTCGTGCCCCGAAGCACCCCCGGGGATGCGCTCGTGCAGACTCTCTTTGCCGAACAGATCGCCGTCATGAAGACCCGTTTCGGAGAAAACCCAATGATCGGCGTTGCAAACGCGGTAGGGCGCCGCCGTCATGATTCCCGTCTCCGTGCACACAACACCCAGCAGGTTTGCCTCTGATTCCAGCGTGCGGTGCATGCGGCTGTCATATATTGTGGTCCCGTCCGGCGACTTGCCACCCATTTCGCCGTGTTCGCTATGCAAGTGGGAAAGGCAGCGCATGGTTCCGTCCGATCCGAAGACGACCTCGCAATTCAAGCCATTGCCGCCGAGGTACATCAGACGGCCGCCGCGAGTGAACACCCAATCTTTTACCGCCAGATACATTTCGCGGCTCCAATACTCCGGGTGGACCGCGATGATCAGTACCTTGTACGAGTCGAGTGGGAGAAGTCCGTCGTGGAGGTGCCCCTCGCCATAAAGGTCGTACTCGAAACCCTCTCGCTCCAACCATCCGTAAAGCCGCCACTCGCCCGGGGTTTGGCCGCACTGCACCCTGCCTTGCACCGGTCCAGTCACCTTTGGATCATCAAACAGGTGGTTGTTTGGCTCCGGCCGGTCGAAGGACAGCGGCAGGTATTCTTCATCCTTGGGACGCCAAGTACCAAAGGGTAGCGTGTTGTGATAGCGGTCCAAATCCTGCCGCGCGTTGACGACCGGCGCAGCGGGAAGGTGATCGGCATTCACATAATTGCTGCGGCCGCCGAAGTTGTTATAGGCGTTCCAGGTATTCGTTGAGGCCAGAACGGCGATCGCAGCCCGCGGTGACGACGGTGCCACCACCCAGGGGAAGGAGAAGGATCGGCCCGAAGGGGTGCGCGCCCACAAATAGTAGAGTCCGCTTCGCTCGGGCGCCACGATGGTGGGCGGCGCCGGATACCCATCGCTGTTCCACTTGACGCCGGTCTGCGTGAAATCGCCGTCGGGCAGGATCTGGCGATTGGCCTGCGGGCCATGCTCGTCCAGCCAGCCGATCATGGAAACGTATTCCTTTTCCTTACCGTACCGCCAGAGGGTCAGTTGATACTGCTCCACGGCGTGCACACGAAACTCGGAGATCTCCCCGCTCCGTACCCATTTCGGCCACATATAACCCAAGAGCCCATCGGTGAGCAGGCGGAACTGCACCGGATCCCCGCCGAGCGTCACGGTGGAAGCCTTGGCGCCGTAGCCGGCCTTGGCCAGCGTTACCCGGTACCGGCCCGCCGCCAGATCACCGCGAAGGGCGCCCCGCGGCGAAGAGCGGAGAACCGTGACGGAGCCGTCGGAGAGCGACTCGAATTCGGCCAGCACATCGGGCAGGGCGACGTACATCTCGTCGCTGACATAGGCGAGGATAGGCATGGTGGAGTTTCGAGCATTATGGCATGATCGCAAGCGCCATCAGCCGCTCTCCTCCGTCGACTGCCGCTACGAAGGCTGCCTGGACTGTTCCAGCGCGACCTTATGATCCCGCTGGAAATGGCGGCGAATGCCATACAGTGCGATGGCAGCAGTGGCCAGGTACAGCAGGCTGGTGTAGGCCATCAATCGCCCCACTCCAATTGTGTCCCGCGCAACGCCGCCCAGGAAGGGTGCAAATCCGGAAACCGTGGCGCCAATGAGATTCAACACCCCCACGGCGGAAGCCCGCTGACTGGCGGGAACCACGTCGAAAGCCGCCGGTGCCTGGTTGGCGGAGATGAATCCGGCAAAAAATCCGAATGCAATTGCCGCGAACCGGGTGGCGTGCAGCGTGGATCCCCCGCCGACAAGATAAATGCAGGGTGCTCCGGCCGTCAGTGCAATCAGGAGAATCCAGAAGCGGGCGGAGTTGACTCGCGCGTAGTACCGGTCCGCAATGGTTCCGCCAAGCACGAGCCCGGCGACGGTCCCGGCCTGCGGATAGACGGAGGCCTCGAAGGCAGCGCGGGCGAGTCCGATCGAGAACTTGTCATAGAGGAATGTCGGGAGCCAGGAGTAGACCAGGAACAGCCCAAAGGTCGCCACGGAAGCGACGAGGGTTACGATGCGAAGAGAAGGAACTGAAAACAGCCCGGCAAAGCTTTTCAGCGTTGCCCCTCCGGTGGCACTGACACCATGGAAATGGGGAGGAACCGAAGAAAGAAATCGCCAAAGGGGAACGGCGAACAGAAGGCCGATGCCGCCAAGTACCCAGAACGAGGCACGCCAATGGAACCGTTCCGCGATGAATCCGCTGAGTGAACCGCCGATGGCGACGCCGGCCATCTGGCTGCTGGCGAAGATGGCAACGGCGCGGGAACGGGTGGAGGGGCCGTGCGCGTTGGCCATCAGCGCATAAGCGGCCGGCATGAAGAACGATTCCGAAATGCCGAGCAGGGCCCGGCAAACCAGCAGCATGGTGCCGTTGACCGCAAAGCCCGAAAGGACGGTGAAGGCACTCCAAAGTCCGAGGCTGCCAGCAACGAGCAGCGTTCGCGACCATCGGTCCCCGGCAATGCCGGCCAGAGGGGAAAAGGCGCCGTAGACCCAGAGGAAGAGAGCGCCATTGAGGCCAAGCACCGTATTGCTGTAGCCAAACTCGCGCTGCAACGCGGGGAAAAGCGTATAGACCACCTGGCGGTCGGCATGGTTCAGGACGTAGGCAAACCACAGAAAGGCGATCAGGATCCACTCCGGCGCCAGGGAGGTGCGCGATTTCGGTGTAACTGCATCGCCCGTCTCGTTCACCGATCTCTCCCCCCTCTCCAGACTTTTCACTCCTGCGCGCTAACCCGGCGTCGATGGATGTATTGGAGAGCGTAGCAGTTTCCGGAAGGCGGCCGCGTTCTATCATGTACAGCATGGTCGACATCCACAGCCACTTTTGGGAGTATCCGAAACACTTTTCCGACGACTTCAAACGGCAAGCCGCCCGGGCGCGCGGTGACGTGGAAGTGGATCTGACGGTCCGCTGGGAGGAGTATCAGGCTACGGCTGCGGGTTGTGATAAGACGGTCGTATTCGGAGGGAAGGCCAGGCTTTCGGGGCTCTGGGTGCCGGACAGCGAAGTGGCGGCCTATGTGGCCACTCATCCCGACCGGCTGATTGGCTTCCTGTCGCTCGATCCGACGCAACCCGGCTGGCACGACGAGTTAGTGGAAGGCCATCAGAATCTGGGACTGAAAGGAATCAAGCTGCTTTCGATGTATGCAGGATTCTTTCCCAACGACCGCCGCTTTGACTACATCTGGGAGTACGCGACCCGCCACGGTTTGCCCGTACTACTGCATACCGGAACCACTTTCGTCGCGCAGGCTCCGCTGGAGTGTACGCTGCCTCGCCATCTGGATGACGTGGCCACCCGCTTCCCGGACGCCAAGATTATCCTCGCCCATCTGAGCCATCCCTATGAGGGCGAAAGTGTCGTTACCATCCGCAAACACCCCAACGTCTATGCCGATTGCTCGGCGCTGCACTACCGCCCCTATCAGCTCTATCATTCGCTCATGCTGGTGCAGGAGTATGGGGTGTGGGACAAGGTGCTGTTTGGAACGGATTACCCGTTCACCACCGTCGAGGCGAGCGTGAACGGAATGCGGCGCCTGAATGAAATGTTGGAGGGGACGCGCCTGCCGCGGCTGAACATGGACAAAATGGAGCGGATGTTCGAACGCGATACTTTGCGGCTGCTCGGAATCGACGCGTAGCCTATGCCCCGGGTGATCCACAACTACGCCGATATCGATTTCGACCTTCCAGGCAAGCATCACTACCAGGTGGCGTTCCACCTGGATGGATCGTGGGGCTATTCACTGGTGCCCGTGACGGTGATCAACGGCAAGCGCGGCACCAACCCGAACGGCTTGCTGTGCTTTGGCGGCACGCATGGCAACGAGTATGAGGGCCAGGTAGGGCTGAAGCGGCTTTGCCACGATCTGGATCCGGACCAGATGACTGGGCGGGTGATCCTTGTGCCGCAACTGAGCGAAAGCGCCTGCGTCGCCAATTCGAGGACTTCGCCGCTGGATGGCGTGAACATGAATCGCGCCTTTCCAGGGAACCCGCGCGGGAGTATCTCTTCGCGGATCGCACACTTCGTCAAGACGCAGATCTTCCCTCGTGGCCGCATCGTCCTTGACGTGCACTCTGGCGGCATGGAGGGCGCATTTCCCTACTGCACTTCGTTTCACCCCATTGCGGATCCCAGGCAGCGGGGGGAAATCGCGACCGTCTCGCGGCTGTTTGATACCGGTTTTGCGCTGATCTACGCGAGCACGATGGCATCCGGGCTTTTGACCGATGAGGCAGAGGCGGAGGGAAAGATCGCCATCGGCAGCGAGCTAGGTGCGGGTGCGTCGACGGATCGAATGGGTGTTCGCCACGCCTACGTCGGGATCCGGAATGTGATGCGGCACTACGGGATTTTGGAGGGCGAGTTCGAACCGGTTCGGCCAGCCGGCTCCGCGCCTACGCGGTTGATTCGCGCCGACAAACTGGATGCCTACGTGCCGGCGCCATGCGATGGCGTTTGGGAACCGGTCATCGCGCCCGGAGAGGAGGTGGCGGAAGGCGATTTGCTGGGCAGGATGCACGACTTTTCCGATCATTCCTCAGCGCCCTTGGATATCCTCGCTCCGCGCGGCGGGTGGGTAGCGATGATGCATTTGGGGGCGAGACCGCGAAAAGGGCAGACACTGTTCGTGGTTGCGGAGCCTGTGGACTGGAGCGAAGTGACACCGTGAAAATCACCAATGTCGAACTGTTCGTCCTGAAGGCGGAGGGCCTCTATAACAACCCAGACGGCGCTGAGGAGCCATTGGGACCCACCTATATGGGCATCGTCAAAGTCTCTACCGATGCCGGCATTTGCGGCTATTCCGACATGGAAACATCGGCACCCGTCGCGAAAGCCTGCATCGAGTCGCCGCGATGGAGCGAGGCCGAAGGCATGGAGTTCATGGATGGGCTCCGGTCACTGCTGATCGGACAGAACCCGCTGGAGGTCGAGCGGTTGTGGTACCGGATGTACCGCGGGACAATTTACTTCGGGCGCCGGGGCGCGGCAATTCAGGCGCTCTCGGCAATCGACATCGCGCTGTGGGACATCTGTGGAAAGGCATACGGCCAACCGGTCCACATCCTGCTTGGCGGCAAATGGCGCGACAAGGTTCGAGCCTACGGAAGCACCCTGTTTCGGCCGACCCCGGATGCCATGCGGGAGGCCGTTCGCGGCTATCTGGACCAAGGATTCACGGCGGTGAAGTTCGGATGGGGTGTCTTTGGGAAGGATCGCTGGCTCGACGTGCGATTGGTGGAGGCTGCCCGCGAAGCCCTGGGCAGCCGGCGGGACCTGCTGGTGGATACAGGCTGGTTCGTGGAACGCACGGCGAAGGAGGCGATCCAGGTAGTTCGTTCCATCGAGCAGTTTGAGCCCTTCTTTGTGGAGGAGTTGCTGCACCCGGAGGACTACGACGGGTACCGGAAGGTGGCCGAGGCGACCGATGTGCGAATTGCCTGCGGCGAGCAGGAGGCCACCGATTGGGGGTTTCAGGAGTTGATCGATCGTGGCGGCGTGGACGTACTGCAACCGGATCTGACGCGCTGTGGCGGATTCACGGTCGCCCGGAAGGTGGTACACATGGCCGAGCGGGCTAACCGCCTGGTGATTCCCCATTCCTGGTCGAGCGATCTGCTAACGGCGGCGTCCCTGCACCTCACCGCGTTTCAGCGGCGTGCCGAACTAGTGGAGTTCAACACCTCCCAAGGGCCTCTGAGCCGGCTGCTGGTGAAGGAACCGCTGCGGATGGAGGATGGGTTCCTTCGCGTTCCGGATGGGCCGGGGCTAGGCGTCGAGGTGAACGAAGAGGTGATCGAGCGATACCGGATCGCGTAGTTGCATGCTATAAATCATCGATGCGAATTACGCGGATAGAAACGATCCCCGTTCAGGTCCCGATCCGTCCGGAACTGGTGATCCGGGGAAGTCTGGGAGTACATGCCAAGTCACCGTTTGTGCTTTTGCGAGTACATACCGATGAAGGCATCACGGGATTGGGTGAAGTGTCCTGTACACCGGTGTGGAGCGGGGAGGACGCGATGACGGCGATCCACCTCATTCGTGACTTTCTGGAGCCCGCGATCCAGGGGGAGAATCCCTGCGATATCGAACGCCTGACCGCGAAAATGCGGCGCGCCGTGTTCGGGCATCCGTTTACGAAGTCGGGCCTCGAAATCGCTCTGTGGGACATTTTGGGGAAGGTGGCCGGCCTTCCGGTCTACCGGTTACTGGGCGGAGCCGTGCGGGAGACGGTCCCGGTCAAGATGTCGGTATCTGGCGCCGAACCGGCCCGCGCGGCTCAGATTGCCGAATGGGCGATGGCGCAGGGTCTGAAGACGTTGAAGGTGAAAGTCGGCATCGAACCTGCCGGTGATATCGAGCGAGTGAAAGCGGTCCGCGCGGCCATCGGGGCGAAGACGCATCTGGGCGTCGATGCCAACGGAGGTTGGAGCACGCGAGTGGCGATCGACACCATCCGAAAACTGGCCGCTTCTTGCGACATCTATTTTGCCGAGCAACCGGTGGCGGCGATGGATATGCAGTGGATGGTGGATGTCCGGCGCAATGTTCCGGTGCCCGTAATGGCGGACGAGAGTTGCAATACTCCGCACGATGCCATGGCTCTCGCCCGTGCCGCCGCGGCGGACATCCTGTCCATCTATGTCGGTAAAGGTGGGGGAATTGGACCGGCCCGCAAGATGGCCGCCGTGGCCGAGGCGGCAGGACTTACCTGCACCGTTGGCAGCAACCTGGAATTGGGCGTGGCCAGTGCTGCAATGGCCCATCTGGCTACCGCCACGACGGGTGTGGGCGCCGAAGAGTTTCCCTGCGACATTCTCGGACCGCTCGCCTATGATCACGATCTGCTCGCCGAGCCAATGCTGTTTCAAGACGGTGCGATGCGCGCGCCCTCCGGCCCGGGGCTGGGGATTGCGCTGGATGAAGAAATGGTGGCGCGGTACCGGGTGGATTAGCCATGGAACGAGTTCCGCTAGATCGGCTTTGTTATGAGTTCAACCGGTTCGACACGCCGCGAGTGCGCGTGGACCCGGGAACCCGGTTGCTCGTGGAGAGCCAGGACGCCTTTTCCGGTCAGATTCGCACCGAGGCCGACCGGCGCGACAAGACCACGATGCCCTACTCCAACCCGACGACCGGGCCGATCTTCGTCAATGGCGCCGCCAAGGGTGACGCTCTCGCGGTTACCATTCACTCCATCCGGCCTACTCGCGGTGAGTGCTACACCCGCACGTCGGACCCGAAGATGCTGGCCGAGTGGCTGGGAACCGAGTGCCCGCACGGCACCCGCGTCTGCCGAATCGCCGGCGGCGTCATCCATTGGAGCGAGCACGTCCGGATCCCTTACCAGCCGATGCTCGGCTGCATCGGAATCGCCCCGGATTGGGGCGTGCCGACTACGAATCCTGCCGGGCCCCATGGCGGGAACATGGACATTGTCGAAGTCGCTCCGGGAAGCACGCTCTATTTGCCTGTATACGTTCCCGGTGCGTTTCTTTATCTGGGCGATGCTCACGCTGCCATGGGGCACGGAGAGTTGTCAGCATCCGGTTTGGAGATGCCGGCGGAGACCGAAATCACGGTAGATGTGCGGAAGGGCTGGACCATCCCAGGACCACGCATTGAATCCGACACGGAGATTGCGTGCATCTCAGCGGCGACCCCATTAGAGCGAGGGATCGCCCAGGCATACGCGTGGCTCATCTTGTGGATGGAGGCCGGTTATGGCTGGGACCGCTGGAAAGCGTACGATCTGCTGACCCATGCCGGGCAGATTTCGGTTGGCTACTACAGCGGCGGTGCTGTGGCCGCCAAGATCGCCAAGAGGTATCTGTGAAGGGGACGTGCATCCGGCAGGTGGATGTGATTCCCGTCCGCGCTCCGCGGAAAGAGGCGGTGCGTTCTGGATTGAATGCGGCCGATCCGGTAACTGCGTCCGAGTTCGGTATCGTTCGGATTCTCACGGAGGATGGAATCGAAGGGCTTGGCGAGATCTCGATCACTTTTCCGCGGATCGGATTCTCGCTGTGCCATGCAGCGAAGCGGATGCTGGCACCCGCGATTCAGAGAATGGATGCTCTCGCCACGCCAACCGTGCTGGCGGAGATCGACCGTGTTCTGGGTGGCGAACTCAGCGCGCCATACCTGCGCGCGGCGTTTGAAATGGCATTGCTCGACGTGACCGGAAAACACTTCGGCGTGCCCGTGTGGGCGCTGCTGGGCGGGCGTATGCGCGAGCGGGCGGCCTTGGCGTGGGGGATCTATCAGAAGTCGCCCCAGGAGATGGCTGCTGACGCGGAGGCCGGGCTCGCCGCTGGCTTTCACGCCATCAAGCTCAAGGTGGGCCGCCGGCTGGAGGACGACCTGGCGGCGGTGACGGCCGTTGCGCGCGCGGTGCCGGTGCCGCTGCGTTTGGATGCCAACATGGCCTGGCCAAACGTTCCCGAAGCCGCGCGGGCCATGCGCGTCCTTGCTGAGGTGGCGCGGGTCGAGTGGTTCGAACAGCCACTGGGAAAACGGAACCTGGAGGGCTTGCGGGCTTTGCGCCAGCAGACCGGACTACCGGTGATGGCCGACGAGAGTTGCCACACTCTGCGGGATGCCTACGAGTTGGCCAACGCCGCAGCCGCCGACGTCTGGAACGTCTATGTTTCTGAAGCCGGCGGGTTGCGGGCCGCGGCCGAGATGTTTGCCCTGGGCGCCGCGGTTGGCGTACCGTGCATCCTCGGCAGCCAGGCCGAAATGGGCATTGCCACGGCGGCCTGTGCGCACCTGGCGGTGGCGCTGCCCCACCTGCCCTACGCCATTGAGACCTTTGGTCCGCTGCGGTATGAACGCGACATTGTGGCTGAGCCGGGAATGATCGCCGCCGGGTTTTTGACGCCACCGGATGGGCCTGGGCTAGGCGTGTCCTTGGATTGGGATGCAGTGAATGCCATGAGAGGGGAACTATGAGTGAGCGAAAGATGATCGATTGCCACACCCACCTGATGTGGTATCCGGACCACATTAGTGAGCAGTATGCCGAAGAAGCGCTGGCGTCGAAACTGGTCAAGCTGAAGCGCAGCGGCGGGCTGGCCTACTCGGCGAATCTGGATAAACATGTCTATGATTCCACTCCGGAAAGCCACCTCAAGGCATCCGAGGGAATGTCCCACGTCGTAGTCTTTGGTTTGCAGGCGAAGGCTTCCGGGCTGGATATTCCCAACGAAGTGATCGCCGACTATGTGGCGAAACATCCTGGCCGCATGGAAGGCTGGGCGTCGGTGGACCCCAATCGGCCCGACTGCATCGAGCATCTCGACTACTGCGTCAATACATTGCGATTGAAGGGTCTAAAGCTTGGTCCGGTTTATCAGCACTTTGACCCGCAGGACCGGAAACACTGGCCGTTCTTCCAACGCGTTCAGGACCACGGTCTGCCCATCATGTGGCATCAGGGAACGACGTTCCCCTCAGCGGCCAAGTTGAAGTGGGGCCTGCCGCTGCAGTTGGAAGATCTGGCGATGGACTTCCCGGACTTGAAAATGATTGTGGCCCACCTGGGTCACCCTTGGGAGACGGATCTGATCGTGCTGATTCGGAAATGCCCGAACATGTACGCCGATATCAGTGCGGTGCACTACCGCCCGTGGCGGTACTGGCAAGCGATGGTAACCGCGATGGAGTACGGTGTCGAGCACAAGATTCTCCCCGGCTCGGACTTCCCCTCCGGCACGATGGCGAACATCGTCGCCGGACTGCGCAATGTAAACAAGGTGGTCGAAGGCACCTCGCTGCCGAAGATCCCCGAGGATGTGCAGGACATGATTCTCTACGAGAACTGGAAGCCCTTTTTCCCCCAGTGGGCCTGACTCCAACTCGCCAACTCGGGATCGAACCCGCACAATAGAAGGCGTGCCGCACAAGAGACTTCTTCTCCTCGTCCCCGTTCTCCTCTCTTCTCTCCGGAGCGCTCCTCCGAATACTGCACGCGAAGCTGTCACTCCGGCGATGAAAATTCATGTCGTCCGTCTGCGCCCCGGAGACGACCTGCTCAAGAGCATCTTCGACTACGTGCGGCGGCAGAAGATTCCTGCCGGGATCATTCTGACCACGGTCGGCAGCCTGACGGAAACCCGGCTACGATTCGCCAATCGTTCGGAAGCGACGGTGAAATCCGGCAAGGTGGAGATTGTCTCTTTGGTCGGAACGGTGGAACTAGGCGGTGGCCATCTTCATCTTTCGGTATCGAATGGCGAGGGCGTCACCACCGGAGGCCACCTGATGGAAGGATGCAAAGTCTACACGACCGCTGAGATCGCCATTGGCGAACTTCCGGCACTCCAGTTCCACCGCGAGCACGAACCTGCCAGCGGGTATCCGGAGTTAACAATCAGCAGCAAACGCCCCTAAGGCCTGCATTGCTATTCTGAAGCCTATGCGGCTTACCCTTGGAGTTGTTACGTGCCGGGATATCTGACTCGGCCTTCTGCTGCGGTGCTGGTCAGCACCGTCGTCGAGCGCGCTGAACGGGGCCTGACCGCCCTTTCGCGTCGCCGCGGGTGCTTGCTCCCGCGACAAGGACGCAGACTACCCTGCACTTTCACTCCACCGCTTCGCTACGACGCCCGCGGAGAAACAATCCCCGCCGGCTCCGAAGTCCTAAAGTTCGAGTCCACACAGTTGACTGTGCCGGGCCGATTGTTCCATTTGAGGAGTGAAATACCAATGCAGATGACAAAGATGATGCTGTTGCTGGCTGGCTGTGCCGGTATCCTTTCCGCGCAGGCACCCCCGAAGACGCACCTGAAGGTAGGAGACGCCGCCCCGCAGTTCACGATGCCTTCCACCACCGGGAAGCCCGTGAAACTGTCCGATTTCAAGGGGCAGAAGAACGTCGTGCTCGCCTTTTATCCGGCTGCGTTCACAGGTGGCTGCACCAAGGAAATGCAGGCCTACCAGCTTGGGCTCGATAAGTTCACCGGCGCCGACACCCAGGTGTTCGGCGTCAGTTCCGACAACACACCCTCCCAACGCAAATTTGCCGAAGAACTGAAAGTCAATTTCCCGATGCTCAGCGATTTCACCACCCGGCAGGCGTCGAAGGACTACGGCGTACTGATGGCCGATCGCGGTATCGCCAACCGGACCACCTTCGTCATTGATAAAGAGGGGAAAATCCAGCACATCGAAGAAGGTAGTGCGGCGATTGATATCACTGGTGCGGCCAACGCATGCAGCCGTCTTGCCAAGAAGCCATAAATGGTTTGAATCGCCGGGGGGCCTTGGCGTTGACGGCTCGTGCCGTTCTTGCCGGGGTCCCCGCCATCCTGCGCGGGGCAGGGAAGCCGCGCCGCCGAAGCGTCCGAATCCGGTATCACGTCGAACTGCCGGACGTGGAGGCTTCCGCCCTCTCTCTCTGGATCCCCGTCCCGCAGTCGGATGAGCATCAGTCCATCAAGGACCTCCGTTTTGCTGTCGGCACCCCTCACCAGATTCATACGGGAAGCCACGGAAACCGGTACCTCTTTTCCGGTGTCCGGCCACGCCAGACAGTCACCATGGAGTTCCATGTAACCCGTTCGGAACGGAATACCGTGTTGGCCGGTTCCCGGCCGGCGGCCCCGCCGGAGTGTTGCCTGGGGCCGGACCGTCTTGTCCCTGTGGATGGGAAGATCCGCGGGTGGGCCGGGGAAGTCATCAAGAGTGCGCAGGCCAGGACTGATCTGGAAAAGGCGCGTGCCATCTATGAACACATCGTCGACACGGTGAGATACGACAAGTCCGGCAAAGGCTGGGGTCGCGGTGACATCTACTACGCCTGCGACGCTCGTCGTGGCAACTGCACGGATTTCCACGCCATCTTCATCGGCTATGCCCGCGCCGTCGGGATCCCCGCCAAGTTCGCCATCGGCGTGCCGTTGCCACCCGGCCACGATTCCGGTGAGATTGCCGGCTATCACTGCTGGGCTGAGTTCTTTGCGCAGGGCATCGGCTGGGTGCCGGTCGACGCGTCAGAGGCCGCCAAGGATCCTTCGCGCCGGAAATACTTCTTCGGCACGCTCGATGAACACCGCGTCGAGTTCAGCAAAGGGCGCGATCTTGTTCTCTCTCCCGCCCAGGCGTCGGGTCCCGTTAACTTCTTCGTTTATCCGCACGTCGAACAGGCCGGCCTGCCCTTGGAAAACATCATTACCCGAATCACCTACCGCCCTGCCTGACCGCGGCATTAACCCGCCATGCTTACTCGAAGCAGATCTGCTTCCAACTCCTGGCCCTCCTCTCGCGCCTCTACCGCGCTGCGTGGATGCGGTGCATGCTTCGGCGACCACCGCGCTTCCGGTGAAACCAGCGACAGGATCCAACTGCGCCTCGGCCGCTCCGTCCGGTTGGCCGGCGATCGGTGATACAGGTTCGCGTGATGCGCCAGGGCGCACCCGGCACCGGTCAACGCAGCCACCCCTGGCTCGTCCGGCGCCAACTCGATTGGCGGCAGAGCCGCCCGGATATCGTCCTCGCCTCTCATTCCCCACGCCGCCCGCCGCTCTCCCTGCTTGTGGGTCCCGAAGAGGTAGTACAGACAGCCATTGTCCAGCGTGATGTCATCCAGCGCAATCCACAAGGTCAGTCCATCGGCCCGGTCGAGCGGCAGATACGAATAGTCCTGGTGCCAGTCCATGTCCACTCCGCCGGGCGGTTTGTGGAGCAAATGATCGTGAAATAGTACTAACTCTGGAATTCCCAAGGCGCGGCACGCCACTGCCCCCACCTTCGGCACGAGTTCCGCCAGCACTGCCGAACGCCGCCAACAGTCATGCACAATCTGCGCGTACGGTCCGGTCACTGCGAACTCCAGAATTTCGGTACAAGCGGTTTGGGCCGCTTTCAGTTCCTCGTCGTTCAGCACCCGGCCGAGTGAAGCTACGCCTTCCCGTTCAAACGCTTCCGCCGGATTGGTACTTAAGTCCATGCCTCATCGTACGCCAGCCCATGCCATCATGGGTTCCATGCGAGTTGTCGTAGGTCAATATGAGGGCATCGACGCGACCCCCGTCCTCCCGCTCGCCGCCGGATGCCTGGTCGCCGCCGCCCGCATGGACCCGGAACTGGCCACTATCGACTTTGCCATTACCCTTGCCCGCCGCCCCATCGTCGCCGCCGTCGCCGAACTGGCGGCCCCGGACCTCCTCGGCCTCTCCCTCTACCCCTGGAACGCGGCCTACGCGCTCGCTGTCGCCGCCGCCGCCCGTCACGCCTATCCCGGCTGTCTCATCGTCGCCGGCGGCCCGTCGGTTCCTCGCCGGCCGGAGCGCGTCGCCCGTTTCTTCGCCGAAAATCCCTCGATCGACGTCCTGGCCTTTGGCGAAGGCGAATTCACCTTTCGTGAACTGGTCCGCGCCCGGCTTCGCGAGGCCGGCTTCGAACATATCCCCGGCATCGCCACCCGCGCGTTCACGTCCGCTCCCCCGCAACGAGTCACCGACTTTTCGAAGACGGCCTCGCCTTATCTGGACGGAACGTTCGATGAGCTCTACTCCCGCCACCGCCACCGCTTCACCATGGCGCTCTGCGAAACGAACCGCGGCTGCCCGTTTTCCTGCACATTCTGTGACTGGTCGCTGACAAAAAAGGTGGTGGAGTTCCCGCTGGAACGCGTGCAAGCCGAACTCGATTGGGTAGTCGATCACGGCTTCAGCCACCTCATGTTCGCCGATGCCAACTTCGGCATCCGTCCCCGCGATACCTCCATCGCCCGCCGCCTGGTCGACCTGCGCGTGCGCACCGGACTCCCCGCCTCTTTCTATTTCTACCTGACCAAGAACAACCACGGCCGCAATCTGGAGACCATTGAAATCCTGCAAAGCGGTGGCATCGGAACCTGGGTCGGGCTCGCTGTCCAGGACTTTGATGACGACGTGCTGGAAGCCGTCAAACGCGACAATATCCAAACCGGGGAAGCGATGAAACTCCGCGCGATCTGCGGCGACCGCGGGATTCCCACCTTTAACGAACTCATCCTTGGCCTCCCCGGACAGTCCTACTCTTCTTTCATCCGTACCATCGCCACCGCGATGCCGCCGCTGCCGCGCCACGATTTCGTCCTCTTCCTTTGCCGGCTCATCGATAACACTGAGCTCGGTGATCCCGCCTCTCGCGCCCAATACGGCATCGAAACACGCCGCTGCCAGTGGAAGACCTCGGACCCGGACTGGGATCCGGTCGTCGATGAGTTCCAGGAGGTTGTAGTCGCCACGCGTGACATGCCGGTCCGCGACTGGCAGCGCGCCTACCGCCTTTCCTACTTTGCCGCGGCACTCTATAATCTGCGCCTACTGCGCGTTGTAATGCGCCAGGTCGTCGAAACCGCTGGATGGGAACTAGCCAGCTATCTCGAACTCCTCTCCGACCACATGGATTCGGCCCGTGCTGGTACGGTATACGCCGAATTGGCCGCGGTATTTGCCGCCTACTCCGGATCCATCCTCGATGGCGGCCCCTTCGTACTGCCGTTTAACGGTTCCGCCCCGCCCATACCGGTGGACGAAGCCGCTGCCAGAGTCGTTCTCCGCCGGTATGAGGAGTTCCTCTCCGAAACAGCCGCCATCACGCCGGCCGCGCTTCCCGAGGCGTTCCGCTACCAGGCGCTCCTTACCGCCCATGGTGAACTCACGGCGCCGGTGGAAGCCGAATTCGAGCACGATTGGCCGGCGTATCTGGAAAATCCGTCTGCCCGTCTCGCCTGTTCCTCCACGCGGCTACGCATGACCCCCGTCGCTACCAGCCTCGATAGCTACCTCGCCTGCGTCCGCGGCCGACTCGACCCTGTTCGTGTGGAACGGCTGAGCCCTCTTCTCCCGTTGGCTCCAGCGGTATCCCCCTTCCTCGTTCTCCCCGCCTAGTCGATCCGCCGTTCCGGGTGCACCAGCATCCAAAGCAGCCCCACGCACAGCATGCTGCCAGCCGCAAAATCCAACGCCGCAACCCAGCCGAAACGGCCCGCCAGATACGGCGTCAGCACCGGGGAAAGGGCTCCACCCAGATTCGTACAGGTATTGAGAACGCCGGCAAGGGTTCCCGCGTAGCGTTCCGAAAGATCGTTCGGCAAAGCCCAACTGGATACCGCCGCAACGCTGTTGCACCCCGCCGCCACGGCCAGTAGCCCGATGGCGACATACGGATCTTCCATCCGCGATCCAATGAGCAGCAAGACGCAAGACGTCCCAGCCGCTAAACCCACAGGCACACGCCGCCCCCAGGGATGCCCGAGGCGCCTGACCATGTTGTCGGAAACAAACCCGCCGAGCGGCGCTCCTAACAGAATCGCCAGAAACGGGACCGTAGACCAGTAGCTCCCTGCCATAACCGGTAGCTTGCGTACGTTTACCAGATAGAGAAAAAACCAAGTGTAGAAGATGTAGGTGACGTAACCAAGCAGAAAGTTCGCAATTACCAGGGCAGGTATGCTGGCGGAGGCAAACAGCCTTCGCCAGGGAAACGGACCTGCCGCCAACGGCGGAGAACGGTGGGCCTGGATGTAGGCCAACTCCTCCGCATTCACTCCCGGGTGCTCGCCCGGGGTTTCCGTCGATTGCCACTGCCACAGCGCCGCCACCGCAATCCCCAAGGCGCCACAAGCCACAAAGGCAGCCCGCCATCCGAAGTGCGTCATGCCCCAGGCGATCGCCGGCGGCGTGAATGCACCGCCAATTCCCACCGCCACCAAAAAGAGGCTGCTTCCCCGTGCCCGCTCCGGCACCGCCATCCATCGCCCGATCATCTTATTGGTACATGGCAATGCTGGCCCTTCCCCGACACCGATCAGGAATCGTACCACCCAGAACGCCACCCCCACCGGAACAATTCCCGCAAAATCAGGAGCCGCCGCCGTGAGGGCCGTGAACAAGGACCACCACATAATTGCCCCCGTCAAGACCCGCCGCGCCCCGAGCCGGTCTCCCAGCCATCCGCCCGGCGCTTGGAACAATGCGTATCCCAACGCGAATGCGCTCAGCAAAGATCCGATTTCGATATCGCTCAGCGCGAACTCCTGCTGTATGTACTTGGCGGCCACGTTCATGTTGAAACGGTCGATGAACGTCAGCGTCACCACAACCAGCAACAGTCCGTACAACCGCCAGCGAATCGATGTCGGCTTTCCAGTCGTCATGGGAGCCCTACGGCCGCGCCGGTAACTGGTAGCCCGTCTTCAGCGTTTTGATCCGATAGAGACTCCCGCCAGCGGTGATGTAGAGCGTCGAGGCCTCGGGGCCCCGCCCGGATCCGGTATTCGTCGGACGCTCCGGCGTCGCCAGATAGGCTATTTCCTTCCCCTCGGGCGAATAGACACTCACTCCGTAGCGCTTCTCGTTTCGAACGGCGACATACAGGTTCCCTTCTGTATCGCACACCAACCCGTCCGGCCCGTCCTCGGGAGCATAGTTGACCAATTGCCGGCGAAATGTCGCTGTCCCGTCAGCCTTAAGGTCATACGCGTTCAACTCCATCCTCCCCTTTCGCGCCGGAGTTCCCTTTGGCATCCGGTCGAAACCCAGGTGGCCGTCGTCATTGGTGACCACGTATAGGGTCTTCTGGTCCGGCGAAACGGCGACGCCGTTAGGTTTACCGGCGTCGGTGATGATGCGATGGACGCTTCCATTCGGATCCAACCGGTAGACCGCCATCACAGGCTGTTCCAGTGGCTCATGACCCAGGTAGCGCGGGTCGCTGAAATAGATCCGTCCCTGCAGATCGATGGTAATGTCATTCGGCGAGTTGAACGGTCTGCCTTCAAACATACCCGCCAGAATCGTCGCTTTCCCCGTCTTTAGGTCGGTCCGCGTGATACGTCGTCCGCCATAGTCGGCGCCTTCAGCTGCGACCATCCGGCCGGCGGCGTCGAATTTCAAACCATTCGACATCCCGCTCGGAGATCGGTACACCGTGGATCTTCCCGTCTGCGGGTCGAATCGCATAATGTGACCCGCCTGCATCCCCGCCTCTGTCGTAAACGTGATGTCGCTGAAGAACATTGTTCCGTCCGGCGCGGCCGCCACGCCCTCGGTAAGGTGACCGCCTTCGAAAAGTTTCTCCAGGCGCGCTCCGGGCGCGAAAATCTGGCCCGCTAAGGAGAAGGAGGAGAGAAGAAACGCGAGTCCAACGATCGTTTTCATTTGGGTGCGATATTATCACGGGGAGTTTCTTATGAAAGCATGGCGATTCTATGGCTTCGGCGATTTACGGCTGGATGAGGTTCCTCTGCCTCCTCTGCGTCCCCGTCACGTTCTGGCTCAAGTCCTGGTGGTGCAGCCCAGCGTCACCGAGGCCCAACTTGCCGCAGGTGTGCGCACCCTGGCGTTCGAGCGCATCAAGAAGCGCCTGGAAACCGAGGCCCCGGTACAGTTGTTCGGCCACGAATTTTGCGTCCGGATTGTGGAGGTCGGACCCGGAGTCACCCGGTTTAAGCCCGGGGATCGCGTCGCCGCTCGGGCCAAACTTCCCTGCGAAAGCTGTCCGCTCTGCGACTCCGGCCGCGGCCATCTTTGCCGCAAAGGTCCCATTATCGGCTTTCAGCTTCCTGGCTGCTTCTGCGAGTTTGCCGTTCTCCCCGAAATTGCACTGACTCTCGTCGATGACCGCATTTCGGATAGCGAGGCCGCCTGTTTACAATCGCTCAGTGACAGTGTTGCGTCTGTTGAAACTGCCGAAATCCGGATCGGCGACTCCGTGGCCATTATCGGCCAGGGCAGCATGGGCCTGGAATGTATGCAGATCGCCCGCGTAAGCGGCGCGGGTAAAATCATCACGGTGGATGTCCGGGACGAAGCATGCGCCATGTCCAAGGCGCTCGGAGCTGACTATGCCATCAATGCCACCACCCAGGACCCGGTCGAGGCGATTCGCGAACTCACCGGCGGCAATGGCGCCGACGTCGTTTTTGAATGCGCCGGAGGCAGTCCCACACAGGGTTTGGCCGGCGTGCGCAGCGTCTCCCAAGCCATGGAGGCGGTCCGCTCGGGCGGTAAGATCATCGGGGTCTCCTGGTTCGGCTCTCCGTTTGAACTCGATGTCGACCTTCTTCGCGAGCGCAGCCTCCGCTACCTCTTTCCCGACATCAGTACCCTCGAGCATCTGCAGCATACGGTGAATCTGGTTGCTGCCGGCCGCGTCCAACTCGGCCCGACGATCACCCATATTCTCGATGGCATTGAAAACGTGCCTCGGGCCTTCGAAATTACGGCGAACAAAGGCAAATTCCAGGCCATCAATCCCGCTCAGGTCCGGATGACCGTATGACCGAACGTCAGCGGCTGTTAAAATTTGGCACTGGCCCCGTTTCCGACGCCCTCGGCAAAGGCGGCGCGATGGATCACCAGATGCGCCCATGGTCGGCGAACGCCCGAATGGCTGGGCCGGCCTTTACCGTACAGGTCCATACGGCCGACATCTTAATGGTGAGCAAGGCGCTCTCCGAATGTCCGGCCGGACATGTTCTGGTGATCGATGGGCACGGCGAAAGGAATACGGCCCTGTGGGGAGGGTTGACTACACTGTCTGCTTACCGGAAAGGGCTGGCCGGGGTCGTCGTCGACGGTGCTATTCGGGACTTGATCGACATCCGCCGAAGTAAACTCCCCGTATTCGCCCGTTCCGTCGTTCCGAACGCCGGCGGTGCCGAGTACGCGGGAAAACTGCAAGTACCCGTCTCCTGCGCCGGCATGGTTGTTCATCCAGGAGATTGGCTGGCCGGTGACGACGATGGCGTTGTCGTTATCCCCGAGGCCGAACTAGCCGCGGTTCTCGAAAAGGCTGGCCGTATCGTTGAGGCGGAAAAGCGGATCGCCAAGGCCATCCGTGACGGGGTGGAGGTCGCCGCATTACTCCGTGTCGACGAAGTGCTCGAACGGAAGGCCAAGGAGATCTTCGTCCCCCAGTTGCGCGTCGAACCGAAGTAAACATTTTTTTGAAAAGTTCGCTAACGTTTCTATTTGCTGTCCGTCCTACGCGTTGGTGGTGATGAAGGAATCCATTACGGCGGCTGCGATACAATCGCCCCAACTCATGGACGAAGCGTCTCTGATTCGAGCAGCGCAGCGTGGCGACCAGGACGCGTTTGCCTCCTTGGTCCAGACCTACGATCAGAACGTTCTTCGCATCGCCATGAACCTCCTTCGCTCTCCGGAAGAGGCGAAGGACGTCTACCAGGAAGCCTTTCTCCGCGTTTATCGTAACTTGCACTCCTTTCGCTTCGATTGCAGTTTCCCCACCTGGCTCTATCGCATTGTGACGAACATCTGCCTGGACCATTTGCGGAAACGCAAGGTACGTAAGGAGGAATCCGCTGTCGTGGAGTCTTCAAGCGGCGAGTATGATCTGCTCGAGTCAGTGGAGGAGCATCGGGCCGACAACGATCCCCAGCGCCGCCTGCTCAGTGGCGAACTTCGATCCCGCATCGACCGTGCCCTTTCCGAGTTGACTCCCCGTGAGCGGATGGTCTTCGAAATGCGCCACTATCAGGGGCTCCGCCTCCGCGCGATCGGCGAATCCCTCGGTACCACCGAAGAAGCTGCCAAAAATTGTCTGTTCCGCGCTACCCAAAAGATGCGCACCGCACTAGGCGACTATGCCTGAGGACGATAGCCATATGACGCCCAATACATCCTGCGATGAATGCCGGGAGTTGCTGATTCTCTACGCTTACGGCGAACTCACGTTTGATCAGGAGGAATCGGTCGACTCGCACTTGGCCGGTTGTGCGGGGTGCCGTGAGGAACAGTCCGCCTTGTCCGCGCTCCACCATGCCGCCGACGACTGTGCCGTCACCCCGTCGCTCGAGTTGCTCTCGGCTTGCCGCCAAGACCTTCGCCGTCAGGTGGCTGGAATTGCAGCCGCCGGTGGCACTGTCCCCTTCTGGCGCCGGTGGCTCCCCTCCGCCACGTCTCAAGGCGGCTTTTGGTCTTTCGCCGCCAAACCGGCAATGGCCATGGCGCTTTTTGCCGCCGGCTTCGCCGGAGCCCGGCTTCTTCCGTCTACTGCTGCCCAATTGCCGGGCTCCTCGGCACAAACTCCGGCGGCAGTTCGAAACGTTCGCTTTATCGAGCCGTCCTCCGATGGCAGGGTCCGGATCGTCTATGACGAGGTCAGCCAAAAGGAACTGGCGGGCCGAGTCGACGAAAAGATCGTACGCGACATGCTACTGGCAGCGACTCGCGATCCCGATGATCCCGGGCTGCGCGTTGATTCCGTCGAGTATTTGAAGAACCGCGGCGAAAGGGCCGAGGTTCGCAGGGCTTTTGTCCGGGCGTTGGAGTCCGACCCGAACGAGGGAGTCCGGCTCAAGGCGCTTGAAGCGCTGAAGCCCTACGCCGCTGAATCCGATGTTCGGACGGCCTTAACCAAGGTGCTGCTCGCCGATCAAAGTGCGACAGTCCGCACCCAGACGATCGATCTGCTCGTGAACACCCGCCGAAACGAGTCCGAACTGGCTGGTGTCTTACAGGACATGATGCGTCGCGAGCAGAACTCCTACATTCGCCAGCGGGGACAGACAGCGCTCAAAGCGATGAACGCCTCGCTGGAGACCTTCTAGCGTCGGTCTCCCAGGATCTCCCGTTTCTATCGAGCCGCGGCCCTCGCCGCGGCTCGAACCTGTTTAGCGACGGATGTTGGCTCCGTTGCACCGGCTGCGAATTGCCTGCATTTGTGCTCTTTGTGACGTGACAGATTGCGCTCTGCCCCGTCTCATCAAGCAGGAAAGCTGGAAAACACTTTCCCCGCCTGAAGCGTTTCCCACAACGCTTCCCCGTAAGCGCCACCGCGTTTCAAGGGCCGCCCGGCCGGACCGCCGGAAATGAATTCTGGGAGAATCGAAAACCATGTTTGTCCGTACCTCATTCAATCGCACTTCCTGGACCGCTACCGCGGGCCTGGCGTTACTTTCCTTGTCTGCCGTTGCACAGCCGGCGCCTCCCGTCCCGCCTGCGCCGCCGGAACCTCCCCGTGCCTATAGAGTTATGTCGGTTGGCGGCTCGGTCAGCTACCTTGGAATCGGCGTCAAAGAGATTCTCGCTGATCGTGCGAAAGAGCTGAAGCTCAAAGAAGAAGCTGGTGTCGAGGTCACGCGCGTCGATTCCGATAGTCCCGCTGAAAAGGCCGGCCTGAAGGCCGGGGACGCCGTCCTCGAATACCAAGGCAATCGAGTCGAGGGCTCCGAACAGTTTGTCCGATTTGTCCGGGAGACTCCGGTCGGCCGACAGGTGAAATTGAAGGTCGTCCGCGCCGGATCGACCCAGACACTCACTGCTACCATCGGATCCCGCCAGGCGGGAATGCTGGGAATGTCACAACGGGATAAGGAACGCGTCGAGCAGGAACTGGCCCGTGTCCGCGAACGTCTTAAGAGCCTCCCCGAAATCCGGATGCCGGATATCCCGCATGCGGTGATGGGGTGGCGTAGTGGAATGCTGGGCATCGACGGAGAGTCCGTCGAGGACCAACTGGCGGAGTTCTTCGGTGTGAAGGAGGGCGTCCTCGTTCGCAGCGTGGCGAAGGATATGCCCGCCCTCAAGGCGGGAATCAAAGCCGGTGATGTCATTGTGAAGGTGGAGGAGACCCGAGTCCGAACCCCCCGCGATATCACTGGCGCCATTCGCGCCGCTAAGAACAAGAATCCGCTAAAGGTGACACTTTTCCGGCAAAAGGCCGAGATGACTCTCGACGTTCAGATCGATGACGAGCGCCCGAATTCCCCGCGGGGTGTCAGGGTGAGCCAGCCCCAGGACTTCGAATTCTAGGCACTTGGCTCGGCCCAAGGATAGAGCGGGTGGTCTGTTGCCATCCGCTCTTCTTTTTGACTCACGTCGCGTTTTGGAGGCCGCTCTCAAAACGCTCGGACCACAGCCCGCTGCACCTTGAGTAACAGGTCTACCTCGTTTCTCGGTACGCGCAGTTCTGCAGCGATTCGTTCGGGCGAGTCTCCGCGCCTTGCCATCCGGAAAACCGCGGTTCGCTGATTGGCGTCAATGTTTGAGTCTCCGATCTGCTTCCGGCGTACTGCGCTCAGGCTTGCTACTGTTTCTTCCACCTCTGTTGTTCTCACGGCCCATTCTCCGAGTCGGGTCTCGAGCGAGGCCATTTGCGCCCCAAGTAGCCCCATCTGTTTTTCCCCGGCCGCGAGGTCCCGCTCTGAGGTTCGCCGCAGTTTCTCCACTTTCCGTTCCGTCATGACAAACAGGAAAAGGCACGCCCCCATAGCCGTTGACAGTGCCCCGTAATAGGTGAGTGGTTGTTCAAATGGCAGTAACACTTAACCTCCTGAATGCTTTAATCGAATGAGCGCAGCCGCTCCGAGCGGCTTACAATTTGGTTGATTCGAACCCCATAGTTTCCCTCGATCACAACCACCTCACCCCTCGCTACCACGCAGTTGTTCACGATCACCTCCACGGGTTCCGTGATGGTCCGGTTGAGCTCGATGATCGAGCCCGTGCTTAGTTTGATCACCTCTTTTAACGCAAGTTGAGTTCGGCCGAATGAGACGCTAACCGGCAACTCGACATCCAATAGCATGTCCATCGGTGGTGCCTGCCCGCCGCCCACGCCTCCGCCACTCGCTGCTGCCACGGCCGCGCGTTGTGGCTGTGCCTGCGGTTGGACGGACTCTTTTCCGGCTGCCTGACCCGCCTTTGTAGGCTGTTCCACCGCGCTTCTCGCCGGTACCGTCGCAGCTAGCAGCGCTGGGTCAGCCCGTACGAAAAGATCCGCTGCGAATCCAGTCGGACTCGACATCCGCAAGCACTGCATCTGGTCTCCGCCATTCGACGCCGGCAAGGATGCTTCGCTTCCTGACTCTAGTGTCACTTCCGATCCGGCTTTTCCGGTTAGAAATCTTGCCAACCCCGACAGCGCCTGCGTGAGTAATTCCAGATAGGTTGCGCGAACGTCTTTCTCGTCGGCTTCATCCAACCCCACTGCCGCCAATGCTCGGGTCCCAATCTCTCGCCAGACTTCGCTTGATGCGGCAACCTGGATCGCCGTGTTCTTGTGGATGTTGAATTTCTGGTTCCAGCACAGGTGCCGGCTGCTGTCTCCAAGCGATTCACCTTCTATCAGCGTCGCCGGCCACTTCTCGCCCAGCATTCCCTCCAACGCCAAGGAAAACTGAGTACCCAACTGCTCGAGAATCTCTTTCTCCAATTCACTCATGCCACCCTCCTGCTACATACCCCGATCCATCGGCCAACGCTTCTCCAGATAGGCTCGCAAACGGAGGATCGCCTGCGACTTCAGCTGGGATACCCGCGATTCATGCAGTTTCACTACCTTGGCTATCTCCCGCAACGTGAGCTCCTCGTGATAGTACAGACTCAGTACGGTTCGCTCCACGTACGGCATCTTCTCAATCGCCTGAGCCAGCAGGCGCTCGAGCTCTGCCCGTTCGACAATTCTTGAGGGCCACAGTGCTTCACTATCGGATATGAACCGCAAGAGGTCGCGTCCCTCCTCCTCTGGGGCGTGCCCTTCCAGACTCCCGAGGATTACTCCGCGAACATCGATTAGCCAGTCATGATACTCCTCGGTGCTTAGTCCGAGCTCGTGCGCGATTTCATCTTCACTCGGTGCGCGATGGTTCTTCTGCTCCAACGTCACAATCGCGGCCTCAATCATCTTCACCCGCTTCCGCTGCTGGCGTGGGGCCCAGTCCATCCCCCGCAAACTGTCCAGGATGGCTCCTCGTATCTTGTACTCGGCATAGGTCTTGAGTTTCACATTCAGCTTGGGGTCGAAGTTATCAATTGCTGAAATGAGTCCGACAATCCCAGTCGAGATCAGGTCATCCAAACTGACACTTCCTGGCAGCCTCTCGTGGATTCGTCGGGCGATCAGCCTGACCTGCGGAAGATGATCAAGAATGATACTCTCCCGGTCTTGCGTAGCTTTGGCACTGGCGGTTTGTGTCTGCATGGGGGACCTCCGTCTAGACCCGTGAGCTGCCGGCAGTCGCGGCACTGGCGAAGTGGGAAACAGTTTGGAGCGGAGCCATGGACGGCGCACAGTCCGCCCGTCCAAACATGGCCGACGCCACTTGGGTTGCGTCCGCCTCTTCAACGTCCTCGGGTACACTGGGGCCAGTCGAGACCCATTCGACGGGCAACCCGCAGGATCGAGCGAAGGCCCAAGCAGGCCCGAAGTACTCAGTCTCGTCCAATCGTGTGAACAGCAGGTGCGTTGTCGGAAACGCTGCATGCCGCTGCCTCCGCCGCTCCAGTTCTCCGTAGCGAAGCGATGCCGGCAGTACCAGGTGACATTCCGCCCCCTCGAGTTTTGCCAGATCCCTGGCTGTCTCTTCGAGTACATCTGCGTCCCGCGGCCCGTATCCAGGGGTGTCGATCAAAATGTGAGCTCGCCGCGCATGCCCCGTTAATGCTGTGCCCAGTGCTCCCGAATGATCGAGACTGCGGAACGGCACGCCCAGCAGGGAACAAAGGTGAGCGAGTTGGTCCGATGCGCCCACGCGCAGATTGTCGATCGAGTAGACGCAGACCGGTTCACCGCGGGCTACGCCCATTCGAAATGCGAGCTTGGCAATCATCGATGACTTCCCTCCCCCAGCTGGCCCGACTACGGCGATCGTTCGCGGAGATCGGTCTGCGGCCGGCAGCGCGTGTATCCATTCGGCCGCTAAAAGCGGGACAACGGATCTTTCGATGTCGACACAGCTCGGATCTCCTCGGAGGGTCAGTGACTCGAGAATGGGGCGGCAAATACCAACAATCGTGTCTACTATCCCTGCAGGAACTTCCGCTAGTAAGAGCCTTCCTCGAATCCAGTCCAGGTGTGAACTCGCGGCAGACATTGCTCCCAGTCGCCCGGTGTCTGGGTTTCGACCCAGCGCGTCAAGGAGCCCCGCTAACTCTCCCCGAAACTGCTCGAACCCGTGAATCGAGAGAGGAGCGGCTGGTGGCGCGGGAGGAGGGGGCGGCGGAGCCATCGAACTGGCGAAGATAACTTCCATGCGGACCCTGGTTCCGGGAGTCGACTGCAACTGCTTCGTGTCGACAAGCATGGCATCCTCGCCCAACTCCATCTTTGCCGCCCTTAATGCCTCTTCTATTGTCTGTACGAAGTACGATTTCAGTCGCATCGGATGCCTCTATGTTGTTGTCAGTCGCGCGACTCCCATTGAGACGACTTTGATGCCGGGAGGAATCTCGCTGTGCGACAGGACGGTCAGATTGGGGAGGGCGGACTCGGTCAGTTGCCTCAGAAAGTAGCGGGTGCCGCTCCCGGTAATCGCCACTATCGGACCCTCTGCGCTGCCGATAACGGTCCGGATTCGGTCGACGATCTCGTGAATTCGCTTGGGAGCCAGATTAATTGCTGAGTTGGTTTCGGTGTGTTCGATCGCAGATTCGATCATGGCCTCGATGCCTGGGTCGATAAGGCAAGCATGCAACTCGTTAGAGGAACTCAAAAAGGGCCTGACGACCATTCGGCGGATGGACTGCCGCACATACTCCGTCAGCAGGACAGGGTTTCGTGTCACGCCGGCGGCTTCCCCGAGAGCCTCCAGGATCGACACCGCATCACGGATCGAAACTCTCTCCCGCAACAGATTCTGCAAAACCCTCTGCACAGTTGCCAAAGTGAGCAATTTGGGCACCAAATCCTCAACGACTTTGGGGTTTTCTTCGGCGACCCGGTCCAGCAGCCGTTTAGCGTCCTGTCGGGAGTAGAGCTCGTGCGCATATTCTCGAATCGTTTCAGCTAGATGGGTGCCGAGTACGCTCACTCCATCCACCACTGTATAGCCGGCTCCTCGTGCACCATCTGCCTGATGCGATGGAATCCACATCGCCGCAATCCCAAATGCAGGCTCCCGAGTTGGAACGCCTTCCAATTTGGGACAGTCCCGCGTTGTCGGGATCGCCATTTCCATTCCGGCGGGTATCTCAAAACGGCCGATCTCAACACCTTTGAGCCCAATCGTGTACTCGCGGGCTTTCAGTCCGAGGTTGTCAGTCACTCGGATCGCCGGTACCAGATATCCAAGGTCGGTGGCCAATTGTCGCCGGATTCCCGCAATCCGTCGAAGCAGCGGTGAGTTTACGCCGCCCTCTACGAACCGGACTAATCCTAGTCCCACCTCCACCGCGAGTGGTTCTACCCGCAGGAGGTTCTCCAGATTCTCCCGCTGTGGCGTGGGAATCTCCGCTTCTGACGCTTGTGGACTCGGTAACGCGCGCTGCTTTAGGCGCCATCCGATCGCTCCAGTCCCGGCCCCCAATACAAGAAACGGGATTGTCGGAAGCCCCGGAAATAGCGACATAGCCCCAAGGACCCCACCTGCCAGGAGGATGGGCTCCGCAGTGCTGAAGATCTGACTTTCGACGTCATTGCCCAGCCGGTTCTCGGAACCGGCTCTTGTGATGATCAGTGCCCCGCAGACCGAGATCATCAGCGCCGGGATGACGGTTACCAACCCGTCGCCAATCGTGAGAATAGTGTACGTCTCAATCGCGCGTCGCAGTTCCATCCCGTGTTGCAGCACCCCGATCAGGAACCCGGCCAGGATGTTGATTACCGTGATGATTATGCTCGCGACGGCGTCTCTTTGGGTGAACCTCGATGCCCCGTCCATGGCTCCGAAGAACTCCGCTTCTGCCGCCAGTTGTTTGCGGCGCTGCCTTGCCTCCGCCTCATCGATCAGCCCCGCATTCAAGTCGGAATCGATCGACATCTGTTTGCCGGGCAATGCGTCGAGTGTGAATCGAGCCGTGACTTCCGAAATGCGGACTGCGCCGTGGTTTATCACTACGTACTGAATGGCAATCAGGACCAGGAAGATAACCAGCCCAATGATGTAGTTTCCGCCCACCACGAAGTTGCCGAAAGCCTCAATAACCCCACCCGCTGCCGCCGTTCCACTGCTCCCGTTCAACAGGATCAAACGGGATGAGGAGATATTCAGCGCGAGACGAAATAGCGTCATCAGGAGTAGTGCCGTCGGAAAGACACTGAAGTCCACTGGCCGGGCAATATAGATCGACACCAGCAACAGAATCACGGAGAGCGTGATGTTCGTACTGATCAATAGATCCAATAGCATTGCTGGGATCGGCGTGATCATGAAGAGTACGATCGCCAGCACGCCTAACGGTACCGACAGATCGCGCCAGGGAATCTTTGCCGAGGGAATTGTCGTTACCTTCAGCGCCTTCGTTCCGGGCAGCTTTCGCGAGCCCCCCCTCGGCCCACTGACAGGTGCCTGTGGTGGGATCTCGGTGGTAACTGCGGATACGGTGGAAGCTGGGGCGGACATGGTGTTTTACTGTTGGTCTTGATTTCAGCTAAAGGACTGGCCAGGCAGACGACCCCCCATGATTCGATACAGGTATGCAAGAATCTCTGCAACCGCCCTGTAAAGATGCGGAGGAATCTCTTGTCCCACCTCCACCGCGGCAAACAGCGCACGCGCTAGCGGCGGATTCTCAACGATCGGGATCTCATGCGCAAGGGCCAGTTCCCGAATTCGTTTTGCCGTGTGGTTTCTCCCCTTGGCAAGGACTCGTGGCGCACTTCCTCCCGCCAGGTCGTAGCGAATAGCAACGGCATAGTGTGTCGGATTTACGATCACTGCGGAAGCCCTGGGGATGTCGGACATCATCCTGCGGCGCGACATGTCTCGTTGCAGGCGCCGGATCTTCGCCTTGATCTGTGGGTTTCCTTCCACTTCCTTGTGCTCATCTCGGATCTCTTGCTTGCTCATCCGAAGCTTCTTCATGTAGTGCTGGTTTTGCCGAAGCCAGTCGAAAAGTCCTAAGAACAAGAACACGTAGAGTGCTCGCTCGATGAGATCGCGCAATGATTGGCCCGCAACCAGCACCCCTTGGGTCCACGGCAGAAGCGGCAGCATCAGAAATTGCTGAGAATGAGACCACAGCAGCCAGGCGGCGACGCCAAGAAATATCGGCAGTAGAAGCGCCGATCGCGAGAACTGCGACAGGTTCTGCATCGGTAGCTCCCTTATTCTCGACATTGGGCTGAGTCTTGATAGGTCTGGTGCTAGCTTTTTACCCGAAATCCCAAGCCGGGACGCCATCAACTGAGCGAGGAGCGCCACCGCAGGCAGTGCTAGTCCGCTCAGGAGTACACCTGCGATTGCCGGTGCCATACGCCCTTGGAACAGCGCGACCATGCTTGTCCTCTCCAGTTCGTTGGCGGAAAACGCGAGCCGGATGAAGCTCCGTGTTTGTCCTGCAGCGTCACTGAGAAAGGCGCCGAATCCGGACAGTAGAACCGTCGCAAGGACGATGAACTGAGCCCCGCTGACAAGTTCCTTCGTGGATACGAAGTTACCTTCCTTCCGTGCCTTCTCTAGTCGGCGGGGCGTTGCTTTTTCCGTCTTGTTTCCGCTGTCGCCCATTCTGTCACTTCAACGTTGCCGGATTCTCGATCAGAAACTGCATTGCCTCAAAGGACCGCAGCGCTGCGCGCTCTACCGCTCCCGGCAGCAGTGGCGCGCCCTGTGCCAGGAACACCATTGCGGCGAGCATTTTCAGCGGGAAGCTAAGCATCAGCAGTTGGAGTTGCGGCTGTATCCGGCTCAGCAGCGCCAGAGCCGCGTCGATCACCAGCAGGATGGCCACCACTGGAAGTGCGAACCGGATTGCGTCGCAAAATAGGAGTGGAAACAGCGCCATCACCGCGCTGGCGTGTTGAGGGTCAAGAGTCCATTCCCCGGGAGGCATTGCCTGAAGACCCATCAGCAGAAGACGGAAGAGAATCGTGTCGAGGCCGAGCGCCAGAAATGTCAGCGCCGTGCTCAGGCTCAACAACACCTGAAGAATGGCCGAATCCGCATTGCTCGACGGGTCAATCGTCGACGCATAGGAGAAACCTGCTTGCAGACCGAGCATCTGTGCGCCCATCTGGATCCCCTCTCCGATTACGGCCACGCAAAGACCGAGACTGATACCAAGCGCTGCTTCTGATCCAGCTAACTTCAAAAAGTCACCAAGTGTCATACTCCAGGTCTTTGCAACTGCCGTCCACGGCATCGTCAGCACCGAGAACAGCACCGCTACCGTTAGCCGCTGCAAATCGAACCCCGATCGAAGCCCTGGGATCGGCAGAAACGTCAGCAATCCGGCCATACGGCTTAGAACTAGGCCGAATTGGATCACAATCCCAAGCGGTATCGTCAACTCCGCTCCGGACTTTCCGCCCGCTGAGCTGATCAGATCAATGGGCATACTTCCCCAAGTCGCCGAAAATCCCGATTGTGTACTCCATCAGGCGTGTCAGCATCCATGGCAGGAACAGGAATAGTGCCGCCAGGAATGCCGCAAGCCGCGGTACCGAACCAAAAGCGGAGTCCTGAATCGCAGTCATAATCTGAATCAGGCTGACGATAGCGCCGGCAAGAAATCCAATCAATAATAGGGGCAGAGCAAGCCAGAATGTCTGCATCAGCGCCTGCCGGATGATTTCGGAGACAATTTGCGGTGTCATGGCGTTAGTAGAAAGACTTCACGAGGGAGCCGGTGACCAGATTCCACCCGTCAACGAGGACAAAGAGCAGGATCTTGAAGGGAGAGGAGACCATGGCCGGAGGTAGTTGGACAATACCGATGCTGAGCGTCACCGATGCGACCAGGAGATCGATAATGAGAAACGGCAGAAATAGCATCGCGCCAATCTGGAAACCGGTTTTCAATTCACTCAAGACATAGGCCGGCATCAGGATTCGAAACTCGAGGTCGGATGCATTTGCCGGCGCCGGTGTGTGGGAAACTTCGAGCAGCATCCTCACATCCTTTTCGCGGACGTACTTCATCAGAAACGTCCGTACCGGCTCAATACCCCTCTTCCACGCCTCTCTACCATCGAGTGCTTGCGTCTCGTAGGGCACCCATCCCGCCTCGTAGGACTTCTGCAGCGTTGGCTGCATGATGATCAGAGTGAGGAACAGGGCCAGCCCGATCAGAACCGGATTCGAGGGCGTTGATTGCGTGCCAATGGCTTGGCGTAGAAAGTGGAGCACCAGCGTGATCCGGAGAAATGGGGTTACGGACATCAGGAGCACCGGCAACAGTGTTAGGCCGGTCAGCAATAGGATGATCTGCATTGGCACGCCGAGCGTGCCCTGTTGGGCATTAACCATTGGTGCCGGACCTCGCGTTGAAGCTGTCAACCAATCCGCCGGTGCACCAGGCAGGCTAATCCCGGCCGCTAGCATGAAGATGACCGGCGGCATTACCGTGCCCATGCGCCTCTCGTTTCTTCTAGCGGACTTTCATTTGTCACGCGATGGCGTGCCACTAGATTGCACACCTGATTTCCTGATGCGATCAGGAATTCCTCTCCGCGCCACTCCACAACGACCAGTTGGCAGCCACTTGCAATGGCTATTCGTTGCCGCACATGCACTGCCCTTCCCGTGCCGTTCCTATTTTGGAGTCTGCGCAACGTCGTCAGCGCGAACCAAAGTAGGCCGAGCGTCCCTAGCACAGCCGCGAATTGGGTAATGAATTCCATAGCGCCTACTCCTCGATATTGAAGTCTGTGATTCTCACGCCCATCGTGGATTCGATGATCACGATTTCGCCGAATGCCAACAGGGCTCCGCCCACGACTACGTCCAGATTCTCGCCTGCTGATCTGTTCATCTTGATTACGCTGCCCTTTTCGAGTGCCAGGATCTCTCGGACTGTCATTACTTTGCGATCCAGTTCTATGAGGACATCGAGGGGAAGATCGCTAAAGTGTCCAATTGCTTCCAAGGGCTTCATCTGGTCCCAGCCTTACCGTTTGAGATTGATGGTTTCCTGGCTGATCTCATCCACTGTTGTGACGACCCTTGAGTTGGCCTGGTATCCGCGTTGGAGAATGATCAGGTTCGTGAATTCCCGCGCGATATCAACCGTTGAATTCTCGATGGCGCCCCCAAGTATCGTTCCTCTGCCGCCCGTTCCGGGCAGGCCAATCGCCGGCAGTGCGGAGCGAGCGCTCAACTGGTAAGAGTTGTTGCCCACAGAGAGCAACGACTCCGGATTTCGCACCGATGCCATCGCAAGTTGCCCCACCGTCACCTGCTGTCCGTTCGAATACTGAGCCAGAACTTGCCCCGAATCTCCCAGTCCGACGCGAATCAATTGTGCTGCCGGGTTTCCATCCTGCCCAATCGCCGAAATGGCCGATGTTTGCGCAAACTGTGTTAGCCGCGGGTTGGTGCCATTGTAGAGGCTCCAATTGATCGTCATGTCAGCGGCGCCGCTAGCCAGACCAGTCACCGCAAGGGCCGGGAATGGTCCTGTCACTGGTGGATTTACTAGTCGGCCCGCCGTGTCGAACCCGATCGTTCCTGTCACCGGCGTCACGGGGGACGTCACGTCGGTATCAGGAACGCTCACCGAGTACGCCCACTCTCCAGCATTCGCGGTTTTCGTGAAGTTTACGGACACAATATGGGAGATGCCGAGGCTGTCGTAAACCTCAATCGAGCCGGCGAAAGCGTCGGGAGGCGGGCCCGCTGTCGCTGCGGCATTGAGGTTCATGTCGAAAGAGATCATCTGGGTCGCCGCCGCCGGTCTGAGCGTCCCCACCGGGATCGTGATGTCTCCGATCGGCCCGTTTGTGTTGACATTCCCGTTTGCGCCTACCCAGCCCTGCACCCGTTCTCCTGTAGCCGTCAACAGGGCGCCATTCTTGTTCACCTGCAAATTGCCCCCGCGTCCGTAGATGGTGCCTCCGGACGAATTTCGAAGCACCAGAAACCCATCTCCCTGGATTGCCGCGTCCAGCGGACCGTTTGAGGTTTGAATTGCTCCCTGCGAAAACTGTCGCAAAGTCAGCGGTCGTGCGACGCCAAATCCAACCTGGGTCTCTCCCAGCCCCGCTCCAAGGGATTGCGTCACCAGGTCGTAGAAGGAAACGACACTGGCTTTGAACCCCGGGGTGTTCAGGTTGGCGAGATTGTTGCCCACCACGTCGATCGCTGTCGAATGAGCTCCGAGTGCGGAAAGGGCGGTTGAGAAGGAAGTGAACATGGTGTCTCCGATTCGGTCCTAGGATTGTGTTTTAGAACTGCCGGTCGCTGTTTCCAAAGACGCTCGGATTGCCTGCAGATCCTGCCGCATTCCGAGCATCTGTTCCATCTCGGTGAACTGGGAGAGTTGGGAGAGAAACTGTGTTCCATCCGCCGGGTTAAGTGGGTTTTGGTGTTTGATCTGGGCGACCAGTAACTGAAGGAAGTTCTCTTTCGTCGCGGCGCTGTTCCCGGTGACGGGCGGTGCGGCGGTTCCCGAGTCGTTGGCCGCATGGAATCCCGTGATAGGCGTGGATGTCATTGGGATGCTCCTTTAGAAAAATGAAACTGACGTTGTGTTTAGTGCGGCTTGCAGGTCGAACTCTTCTCTCTGTGTCTGTCGCAACTGGCGCCGCAGAAACATTGCTTGCTGTTGACGACCTCGCTCCTGCTCCCGCCGCTGTTCTTGACCATGGAAGATGCTCTGATCGCTCGTGCCGGCTGTACCTTCAAACGACGTCGGGGCCCTTTCGGCCTGTCGCTCGGTAAATCCGGCCAAGCCGTCTGCGCCGCTTTCTGCCGCTACAGGTTTTGTGTCCAAGCCGTGGTTGGCAAGCTTGTGCAATAGCGGCTGCATCCGCTCCGCTTCCAATGGCTGGGTACTGCTGTCCCAAGAGCGCAGATGCACGTTTACTTGGGCGCCTCGCTGCGTGATGACTAGCCGCATCGGTGCCGACTCTGCTTCGCCTGTGTGCGCGGGCAGATCAACACGGACAGTGGAAACCTGCGACGGCCGAAGCGCCCGCGCCGGTTCAGCCGCTGCCTCCACCAGTTGCGTATCTTCTGGCCGAACCTCACTGGGAATACTGGTCTTGTTGTCCCCGCGAGTCGCACTCGCCGAAGTCATCCGGACGGGCTCACTCTGGGCGGGCTCCAGTTGTGTGCTCTCCTCCCCGCGCACCAGACGTGTCACATCCCGGCTGTCTTGCCGCGGCGGCGTTTCTGCCTTTGCTTCCGCATCCTTCGGGTCCGAATCTCTGTGCGGCGCATCTCCGGATGATCTGCTACGGTCGTCGAGATCCGGTTCCGGAATTACTCGCCGACCGAGTTCTGCCGCGTTCGCTTTCTCAGGTATCTTCCGCTCTGCCACGGCAGATTGCGCCGGTGGCTCAATCGCAGGCGCCTCTCTGACCACCAGTTCCGCGGACCAGATGATCTCGCCTTTGTCCTTCACCGGGGCCGGCGTTGTCTGGAACCCCGGATCTGCCCGTTCCCCAACCGCAGACGCCCCTCGCTGGAATATTGACGGTCTTACCAATCCGGGCTCGCGCTCGCTGGTCGGCGCGTCCGGCGCGGACGGACTAGTTGGTGGAGTAACCACCGGGACACCTGTCAGTACCACCGGAATGGACTGCTCCGTGGCAGTTGCCGGCAACTCATTCGGCGCAGTATTCTCCTCGCTATCTGCTGCGGTCGGTTCATCGTTATTGAAACCCCACGATTCAACCTTTGGGGCCACAACTTGGATCGTCGCCTGTGCCGCCTGCACATCCTCTACGGGGGGCTGGAACACAACGGTTGCCGGCAGCAGTGCCAGCCATTGCGTCTGTGGTTCCGGCTGGGCTGGGATATCCCTTTGCGCCTGCGCCGCCGGCTCCGCCTCGGCATCCGGAGATTCGGTCATTTCCCCAAGCCAAGCCATAAGCCAGTCCAGCGTCGCCCCGGTCCCGTTGTCCGCTTCGCTCGGCTGCGCCGCGGTAGGGCTCTCAGGAGCCACTGCCAGCGTGGCGAGGAGTTCGAAGGAGGAGGTATTCGGCGACACGCCCTGATACCTGCAGGTCGTTGGCCAAATCAAAACTCTTCGAATTTCTCAGGAAAATCGCCGATCGGGGGACAACCCTCCGCGATCTGCCGCCAATTTTGTGCCAGTTTGGAATGCGCTGGCGATAGATTGCCATTTCGGAACAGCGCCATTGGCGAAATACGTCGCCTTTCAGTGTTTTCGTAATTGGAACGCCGCGTGCACTGGTCTGCTCAGCAACTATGGACGCAATCGGCATCGCAGCGGCAAGTGGTCTCCGGGCACGGATGGAGAGTCTCGAGATTCTTGCCAATAATCTTGCCAACGCGGGAACCTCCGGCTTCAAGGCGGACCGCGAACGCTACTCCACCTACTGGTCCGCCGAGTCCACCGCGGCGATTGATGCAGGACGGGGCGGCCCCGGCGTATCCCCTGTGATTGAACGCAATTGGATCGATTTCACGCAGGGTGCACTTACGCATACAGGCGGTGCCAACCACTTGGCCATCACGGGTCCCGGCTTCCTCACGGTCCGGCGCGGCAGCGAGACGCTCTATACGCGTAACGGTGAGCTTCAGATGAGTGCCCGGGGAACTCTTGTCAATAATGAGGGGCTCGATGTCCTCGGCGCCAATGGGCAGCCAGTTCTCCTTGACACTGCCCAGCAACTCGAAATCCGCGCCGACGGGAGCCTTTGGCAAGGAGGCGCCCAGGCCGGTCAACTTTTGCTTTCTGAGTTCGCAAACCCACAGGCCCTCCAAAAGGCGGGCCATACCTACTTTCGCTGGCCAGGGCCGCCGGATCAGATCGGTGCTGGCGCGGCAACCCGTGTGTTACAAGGGACCCTCGAAGCTGCCAATGCCGGTCCAGCCGAAGGTGCTGTTCGGATGGTGAACGTTCTACGTCAATTTGAGTCTCTGCAGAAGGCTCTACAACTCGGCAGCGAGATGAGCCGTCGGCTCGTTGAGGAGGTCGCAAAAGTATGAGCTGTGAAGGAGGGAACCTATGATCCGTGCTTTGTTCAGCGCCGGCAGCGGAATGTCTGCGCAGCAAACCAATGTCGATAACATCGCGCACAATTTGGCCAATGCCAATACCGTTGGCTTCAAAATGCGCCGCGCACAGTTCCAGGATCTGCTTTATCAGAACCTGATTCAGCCGGGCGCTGCCGCTGGGACGCAGACGGTTGTGCCCAGTGGTCTCCAAATTGGCCTTGGTACTCGCACCTCTTCGAACGAGATCATCTTCAATCAGGGCAGCTTCCTTCAGACCAACAATCCCCTTGATATGGTGATCGAGGGACGCGGGTTCTTCCAAGTCCGTCGGCCGTCCGGTGAGATTGCCTATACGCGAGCTGGTCAGTTCCAACTCAACCGCGACGGTGTCCTTGTCACCGGCGATGGCGATCCGCTGGAACCCCAAATCACAATTCCGGCTGAGGCCCAAGCCATTACGATCGCGCCAGATGGCACCGTCAGTTTTAGCCAGTCCGGCCAGACAGCCGCCCAACTTGCCGGTCAACTCCAACTGGCGACCTTCGTCAATCCGGCCGGAATGAACATGATCGGTCGCAATCTCTACCTGCCGACAGATGCCTCCGGTGAGCCCACACTCGGTACCCCGGGGGGCCAGGAAGGCACCGGCAGCTTACTGCAAGGCTTCGTCGAACAATCCAACGTCAGTGTCGTCGAAGAGTTCATCAACTTGATCATGAGCCAGCGCGCTTATGAAGCGAATTCGAAAGTCGTGCGAGCCGCCGATGAAATGTACCAGCAGATCAATAACATTACTCGCTAACGCAGTCGTCCTTTCTGCCGCCGGCAATTGTGTCCTGGTCGAAGGGCCGAGAATCCGTGCCGGGGACCTCGCCACCCAGGCGCCCGCATTTGCCGCCGTTCCTCCTGACTCCGATTTTGGACCCGCCCCCATGGGAACTATGATTCGGATATTTACGCGAGTTCAACTCGCGGCCCTTCTGTCTCCAGTGTCGGCGGACCTGCCGGACCGGCTCTGTGTCCAGCGGAAAAGAGAGCCTATTGACGTCTCACTTTGGCAGGCTGCTATCGACGACGCGATGTCGCGATCCTGCGGGTCCGTTCCTTGGCACGCCAAAGTCGTCGAGTACCCACGTCATCGATTCCCGCAAGGCGTCCTCTCATTCGCTCCCGCAGGCTTCGTCGCTGGCCCGAGTCCGATCCAATTGTGGCGCGGCACGCTAACCCTTGCCGACAAGGGCACGGTTCCGGTTTGGGTGCGTCTGGAGGTACGGGTACAGCGTTCCGCTCGCATTGCGTTACACGCCATCGCTGCGGGCGCTACCCTTTCAGAAGCGGATTTCCAGCAAGAACAGATCTGGTCGAACAGCATTTGTAAGGAATCACCTCACCCTTGGCCTGCGATTGGGACGCTTGCCAAACAGGCAATCCCATCCGGGGCTGAAATCACCAGAGAGAACGTGCGACGCCCCCCCGCTGTTCGGCGCGGCCAGGCCATTGAGCTCGAGGCTGGGACTAGTCACGCTCGTCTTCGCATGCCGGCGGTCGCCGAGCACGACGCCGAAATTGGTGAAAAGGTTCAGGTCAAAAGCGGGTGGAACGGGTCAAGACTCACCGGCACAGTTGTGGGGACCCAGAAAGCGAGGGTGGAATGAGCATTTTAATGATCGGCCTGCTTGGCGTTCTGTTCGGGGAGAGCTTTGCGCTTGGTGCCATCTGGGGAAAGTCCAAGCCTGCGCCATGCCTGATAACCTCGCCAGATTCGAAATCCTGTTCCGCACTGGATCGCTATTTACTCACCGTCGCCGCCGACGCGCCACGTTTTGTCACAGGAGGTTCTCCGGGCTCCCTCTACTCGCCCGGCGGGCGGATGACCGATCTCGGACGGGACTTTCGGGCCCTCTTCCCGGGAGACACTGTGACCGTCATCGTCAGCGATCGCGCCACCGCCGTGGCGAGCGGCACCACGAACTCCTCCCGGTCGTCATCCGTCTCTGCAGGGGTGAGCGCTGCCCTTGGCCCCCTCAAGGCGACCGGTCCACTTGGCCAGCTCGCGGGAGCAAATTCCGACTCGGCTCTTAAGGGCTCGGGCGAAACCACGCGCAGAATGCTGTTGTCCACCACGGTAACGGCCGTCGTTGAACGCGTTCTGCCAAACGGAAACCTTCTCCTCCGAGGCGCTAAGTCAATCGCCGTTAACGCAGAGCGGCAGGTCGTCGAAGTGCGCGGTGTCATTCGCCCCGAGGACTTGCAGGCGGGCAATCAGATACCGAGCGACCGCGTCGCGATGCTCGATGTCAAAGTGAACGGGAAAGGCGTGGTCGGTGACTCGATTCGGCGTCCGTTCATTCTCTATCGCTTGTTGATGGGCCTGTTGCCCTTCTGAATGGGAGTCTGCCATGCGGAACCAAATGCTGCGCGTGATTTTCCTGATTGTGTTCACGGCGTCGAGTTTCGCCGGGGCACTGAGCCGTGTTAAGGACGTCGCCGCTCTCGAAGGCGTTCGAGATAACCAACTCGTCGGATATGGCCTCGTCGTCGGGCTGAATGGCACAGGGGACAAACGGCAAACCGTCTTCGCTGCGCAGAGCCTCGCCAATATGCTCAACCGTATGGGTGTTGCCGTCAATCCCACCGCAATGCAGGCAAAAAATGTGGCATCAGTGATGGTAACCTCCACTCTGCCGCCGTTTTCGCGCCCCGGCACTAAAATTGACGTCACCGTTGCCACGATCGGTGATGCTTCAAACCTCCAAGGGGGCCAACTGCTGTTGACGAGTCTCCGTGGCGCGGACGGCCAGGTCTATGCCGTCGCCCAGGGTGGCATCGTCACTGCGGGTTTTATCTCCGGTCGAGCCGGAAACTCCCAAACGGTCAATCACCCTACCGCTGGCCGAGTCCCGAGTGGCGCCATCGTCGAACTTGCAGCTCCCTCGGTCATGGGTGCGGATCATCTTCGCTGGCAACTCCAACGGGCCGATTTCACCACCGCTATGCGCCTCGCTGCCGTAATCAATTCGAAGTTCGCTCCCGGACAACCTCCCATCGCGCGTGCGGCAAACGCCGCCCTTGTCGAAGTGGAAACTCCACCGGAATGGAAGGCCAGACCGGTCGAGTTCATTGCCTCAATTGAAGCTCTCACCCTTGATGCCGACCGCAGGCAGCAACTGGTAATCAACGAACGAACCGGAACAATCATTATGGGCAAAGATGTCAGGATTGCCCCTGTCTCGATTCTTCATGGCAGCCTCTCTGTTGAGGTGCAAACGCAATTGGAGGTCTCGCAACCAGCACCTCTCTCCGATGGCAAAACAGCCATTACTCCCTCTGTCGGCGTCGGTAGCAAGGAGGACATTGCGAAACTCGTCCAACTGAAGGAGGGCGCTACGGTCGACGAACTTGTTCGCGGGCTGCAGAAAATCGGCGCGACCCCGCGCGAGGTGATTGCAATCCTGCAGGGCCTGCAAAGCGCTGGGGCTCTGGACGCCGAAATTCAGGTCATCTAGTTGGAAACCCTTGTATGGAACTGAGCTCGCTGCAAAAAACTATTCCTCGTCTTGACATCGGCGAAGGAAAAACGATCAAAGATACAAAGTCCGCGGCACGGGAATTTGAAGCCGTCTTGATCGGCGAAATGCTTAACTCTGCATTCTCCCCCGAACAGATGGGCCTCGGCGACGACATGGATTCTGGTGCTCAGACGATGCTCGACTTCGGCCGGGAGCATCTTTCACGTGTCATTTCCGACGGCGGTGGATTGGGGCTAGCCAAGCTAATCGAGTCCGGCCTCACGCGAGACACCAAGCGCCCGGGAACTGCCTCCCTCAAGCCGTAAGCCTTAACGGTTCCCCGGTAGCAGGTTCTTCTTCCTGCGCTTCTAGCTCTATCCACGCATCCAACAGCATCCCTAGCAGTCGCTCCACTTCGGCCAATGGAGCCTCCGCTTGTTCGATGTTGGCGTCCCCGAGCCTTCGGTGAATGTAAACATAAAGCTCTGCCAGGTTCGCCGCCAACTCTCCCCCCGCCTCCCGGTTCAGGCTGATCGTCAATTCCTGAACAATCGCGCAGGCCTTTGTGATCGCCGCGGAACGTTCCCGAATCCGCCCGGCGGCCATGTGGCTTCGGGCCGTACGTACCGAATCAATCGCCCCACGGTAGAGTACCCTCACCAGTTCCAGGGGGCTCGCGCCCAATATGTCACAATCTTGTTGATTCTTGTAGGCTTGGATCGACATGCACGCTGCTTTCGTTGCCACCTATTTCCCTTTTCGGGCAATTCTCCCGCTGTTTGAGAGAATCATCGGATATCGCTAACGCGACCGCATCTCTTCCGCCAATCGCAGTGTATACTCCGGCGGCAGTTGCCGAATCACCTCCCGCGTCTGTCGGTCAATGATCCGCATAAGCGGACGATGGGTCTCCCGATCCAGCACGAACGTCAGTTCGTAGTTCTCTCCAAAAAACTCGGTGGCGTTTATCGCCTTTATGGCCTTTACAAGCTCACGCCGCTCCGTCGCCTGTTGCTGATCCAGTTTCGTATCAACAATTGGCGTAGGAAGGGCGGTCTTCTCGACAGATCTTGTGTCCATACCGACCTCCTTCTGTAGTAGGGGTTCTAGTATGCCTTATCGGATCTATCCGATCGCCCTTGAGCGAATTTGTACTAAGTCGATCGCTTAGGCCAAATTCAGCACTTTTAGCGTCGTCCCGCGTTCCTTTTCAATCTTCTGCTGCAGCAGCATGATCCCGTAGATCAACTGCTCGGGACGCGGCGGACACCCTGGTACGTACACGTCCACCGGAATCACCTGATTCACCGGCACCAGCGCATAATTACTGAACACCCCTGTCGACGTCGCGCATGCGCCCATCGAAATCACCCACTTCGGCTCTGGCATCTGCTGATACAGCTGTCGGATCACTGGAGCCATCTTGTTGGAAACCCGACCCGCGATAATCATCAAGTCCGACTGCCGCGGCGTCCCCCGGAATACCTCTGCGCCAAATCGGGAGATGTCGAACCGCGATGCGCTCATCGCCATCATCTCGATTGCGCAACACGCTAATCCGAACGTCATCGGCCAGATCGAATTCTTACGTCCCCAATTGATCGCCTTGTCAATCGTCGTCAGCACGACGCTCTCGGCAAGGTCATCAAGTTGTGTGTCGTCGATGCGGTCAAACAACTCTTCAGGGGCGACGGGAAGGACACGCTGTTCCATGGATTTCTCTACTTAGTATGCCACGCCATCGGACGCTGAAGCCTGGCCTCCTATTCCTTTGACAGCCTCGGCCCCAATCGCAAACGATCGAAGCCGATCCTCGTGCCGGTACGCATCGCTGGTGAACATCACCTCATCTGCCCCCGTCGCTTCCACAAACGCTCTCAACTTCGCCGCTACGGTCTCAGGCCCCCCGATCACCGCCGCCGCCAATTTCGCCTCTACCGCCTCCCTCTCCGCTGTATTCCACAGCCCTTCCATACTGTCTACTGGCGGAACGGTGTAGATCGGCTCGCCTCGAATCAGTTGTAGAAACCGCTGCTTCGGCGATGTTGCCAGCCTCTCGGCCGCCGCGTCTGTCTCCGCCGCTAGCAAGGGCACACCTGTCATCACGTACGGGCGGTCCAGATAGGCCGAAGGCGTAAACTGCATACGGTACAACCGGATCGCATCCAGCAGGAGTTCCGGCGCAAAATGACTGGCAAACGCAAATGGTAAACCCAGTTTTGCCGCCAGTTGCGCGCTGAATGTCGACGATCCTAACAGCCATACCGGTACCGCCGTCCCCGCGCCCGGCACAGCCCTCACCAGTTGTCCTTCTTTCGCCGGCGCAAGATACTCCAGCAATTCCGTGAGCAACTCCGGAAGGTCATCTCCACTTTGCCGTAACTGCCGGCGCAACGCCCGAGCCGTAATCCCATCCGACCCCGGCGCCCGCCCGATTCCCAAATCGATCCGCCCAGGATAGAGTGTCTCCAACGTCCCAAACTGCTCAGCGATCACCAGCGGCGCATGGTTCGGCAGCATGATCCCGCCTGACCCCACTCGCAGCGATTTCGTGCCCCCGGCAACATGCCCGACCAAGACAGCCGTCGCCGCGCTCGCAATTCCCGGCATATTGTGATGCTCCGCCAGCCAGAATCGCGTATAGCCCCATCGCTCCACGTTCCGAGCCAGATCCAGCATGTTGCGGAACGTCTCGCCAACGCTCCCCCCTTCTCTCACTGGCGCCAGATCCAGAACCGAATATCGCACACCCATTATCTATTCCCGGAGGCGCGCCACAGTCGCCGCCAGCGTCGCCCCCAGTCGTTCGACATTCCCCTGCTGCCGCCCGTCTTTCAATAACCCTTCTTCGGTAAACGCCTCGTGCGCCCGTGACACGGAAACCTGCCCCGGCAACACGATCGAACCCAGATTCCCAAACATCGCCCGTACGTGGACAAGCCCTCTCATCCCTCCCAGCGCCCCAGGACTGGCGCTCATCAGGCTGACCACCTTTCCGTCAAATGCCGCCATCGGCTTCTCCCCGGTTACCGGACGCGACACCCAATCAATCGTGTTCTTGAACACCGCTGTCATCGAACTGTTGTACTCCGGTGAGGCGATCAACAATCCGCCAGCTTCAATAAACAAGCTCTTCAGCGCTTTTGCATTCTCCGGCAGTCCATCCGCGGCCTCCAGTTCTTCGTCAAACAACGGCAATGCAAAGTCCCGCAGGTCAATCACAGTTACCGCCGCACCAGCCCTTTCGGCCCCCGTAACTGCCAGCCGCAGCAGTTTTTTATTGTATGATCCCTGCCGGAGGCTGCCGGCGAATGCCAGGATTCGCGTTTTGTGCATCTCTCTACTGTGCATCAATTCGCCAGGAAGTGGACGATTCGCACCGTGCCGGATTTCACCCGCAGGCGCAACTCATGCCGCCCATCCGCCAGGTCCCCATCCAGCACATACGCCCACGGAATGTGAAGCCGCGGGCTCCACTGCGTAGCCAGGCGCTGTTCCCGGAACGCCCCGCCGTCAATGCTGAACTCCACCACTCCCGCGTCCGGCCCGGCCGCCACGAATAGACCTACCGCCGTTCCTGCAAACGGTACCGTCAATATCGCGCCCGGAGTCGTCCCCTCCATCACGGGTACGTCGACAAATCCAGCCCTCGTCGCCGCCCCATCCGCCGGGCGCCATTTCGGAATCACTCTCCACCCCGCAGCGGTTGGGAGGCTCTCCGGTGCCACCAGACGTCCCCGCCAGTAACTATTGCTGTCGAGCGGCTCTGGCATGGCGTGCACCCGCACTCCCGCCCCCGGTTCCCTCCATCCGGCCTCCAGCATCCCCACGATGGATCGGTGGTACACGGACTGCCCAAACGGCGAAGGGTGCAGATTCACGAAGTCCTTCTCCCATGTAAACTCCCCTGCGTCAATCCGCTCAGTCACCTCCCGGGCCAGGTCCAGCGATGCCAACCCGTAATGCCCTGCCACTCGCTCATGCGAAACGATCACCTCCGGCGTCCGGCCAGCCCGGTACGCCGCCATCTTTTCCGGGTCCACGAAATGGAGCAGCACGATGTCCATCGCGGGATTCCTCTCCCGCGCCTGCCTCACAATCCCTTCCACCCCCCGAATTTGTTCCCTTGGCCCGAACCCGTTCGTCGCGTCATTCACCGCTGCTTCCTGAAACAGTAGATCGACCCGCCCCCGCGCCAACACATCCCGTCCCATCCGAAACGCACCCGGCGTCGACCCGGTCGACGAGATTCCCGCGTTCACAAAATCGAACTTCGTCTTCGGAAACCGCTTTTGCAGCCACTCGCTCACGCTCTCCCGCCACCCCTTCCCCTCGGTAATCGACCCGCCCAGAAACGCCACCCGCGCCTCGCCTCCAGCCGCAAATCGAGCCAGCGAATTCCGCAACCCGTCCCGCAGTTTGTAATACGGCGTCCCTGTTGGTGTCATCCCCGTCCCAGCCAAATGCGCCATCCCCGAAGTATTTCGTAAAACGAAGTTCACCTCCATTCCTGCGTCATCGAGTGGGAAGTGGTGCCCGTGCAGCGCCTGCGGCCCGCCCGTATTCACATAAACGCTCATTGGCCCGCCCAACTCCCGGTATCGTCGCGCAAACACAGCCGTATTCTCCAATGGCGGCACCACCGTGTCCTGCTCGCTCACCACATGAAGTACCGGAATTCGCCGCCTCGCCAACGGTTCCAGGGTATCTACCGGATTACCCTGAAATGCCATCATCTTCTCTTCCGTAAAACCATAGGCCGCCAACGCCTGCTCCCAGTCGCCCTTACTCCCCTGTCCCTTACCTTTTCCGCCCGGCCAACTCTTCATATCGCATACCGGCGATTCGCAGTAAATGCAGTCCACCTTCTCCGGGTTCCGCACCGCCCAGTTGTAGACGAACAGCCCACCCCGGCTCACCCCTTCCAGCGCCATCTTCGGCGCCAGCCCATACGTCTTCGTCACAAAATCATAAAAGTGGTCCCAGTTCTCCACGGCTCGCGGACTCCCGAAGATATTCGGCAGGTCAAAATAAGCGACGTGATACCCCTTGGCCAGCAATCCCAGGGCTGCCTCCGGGTGGAACTCCGGGAACCGCGCCCTCCACAGCCATGGCCTGCCCGCCGCCGCCACCCGCGGACGAACCACGTATCCCGCCACCCCGTCCACCTGGAACTCCGCCTTCTCGTACCCGTGCCAGTCCGCCCCGGTCAACCCCGCCGCCATCGCCAAAATCGCCAGAAAAAGCCGCATCTCGCCATGATATGCCGCCGCCTTCGCTAGAATGAAGGGGAATGCTCTGTGCTGGAATCGTTGGCCTGCCGAATGTCGGCAAAAGTACCCTCTTCAATGCGTTGACCCAAAGCCGCAAGGCCATGGCTGCCAACTACCGGTTTTGTACCATTGAGCCGAATAACGGCGTGGTAACCGTCCCGGATGAACGCCTCGCCGTTCTATCCAAGATCAGCGGCTCTCAAAAACTTGTCCCCTCCGTCTTCGAATTTGTGGACATCGCCGGTCTCGTCAAAGGTGCAAGCAAGGGCGAAGGTCTGGGCAATCAGTTCCTCGGCCACATCCGCGAAGTCGACGCAATCGTCCAGGTCGTTCGCTGCTTTGAGAACGCCGACATCGAACACGTGATGGACACCGTTGACCCCGTCCGCGACATCGAGGTCATCGACACAGAACTCATCCTCGCCGACCTGGAAAGCGTTCAAAAACGTCGTCAGCGTCAGCAAAAAGCCGCCAAGGCCGGCGACAAGAAAATCATCGCCGAACTCGAACTTCTCGATCGCCTCGAACCCCACCTCAGCAACGGCCTCCACGCCTTCAGCCTGGACGTCACGCCGGAAGAGAAAGCGCTCATGAAGCCTCTCTTCCTCCTCACCGCCAAGCCCACCCTCTTTGCCTGCAACGTCGCTGAAAACGATCTCGCCAACCCCGACGCCAACCCCTGGGTGCAAAAGGTGAAGGAACTCGCCATCCGCCACCGCGGTTGCGAAGTCGTAGTCGTCTCTGCCGAAATTGAAGCGGAGTTGATGACCCTTCCTCCCGACGAACGCGCCGAGTACCTCGAAAGCCTTGGCGTTACCGAAGGTGGCGCTGGCAACCTGATCAAGGCGGCCTATCACCTCCTCGGCCTCCGGACCTATCTCACGACCGGTGAAAAAGAAACTCGCGCATGGACCATCCACGCCGGCGACAAAGCCCCGCAAGCCGCCGCCGTCATCCACTCGGACTTTGAGAAGGCCTTCATCTCTGCCGAAACCATCGCCTATGAAGATCTCGTCGCCTGCGGCAGTTTCGCTAACGCCCGCGCCGTCGGCAAGCTTCGTACGGAAGGCAAGGAATACGTAGTCCAGGACGGCGACGTCATGGAATTCAAGACCTTCGTCTAATCCCGCTCCCAACCGAACCTGGCGTGTGGATCGGCCTGCCTCCCATGGAAGGCGCGCCGATCCGCATATGCCCAAAACGAAAATGGACGCCAAAAGGCGTCCAGGGGAGAACGAAGGGCACATGCATCAACCCATCGTTAAGATATTTGGTCGGGCCGCCGGGATTTGAACCCGGGACCTCTTGCACCCCAAGCAAGCGCGCTAGCCAGGCTGCGCTACGGCCCGATCCGGTAAAACTGGCTTGCCCACCCGGCAAACCAACCTTATTATTCTAACAGAACCAGCGGAAATTAGCTATTAACGGCCTGATTTCGAAGCCGCTTCCATGCGTGCCCGTGCCCGCTCGGCCGCTCGCAACGCACGCGCAATATCCCAGTCGCCCGCTTCCTTCAGCCGCTTCTCCGCGCGGTCCAGCGCTTCCTGGGCTCGCTTCAGGTCGATTTCGTTCGGTCGCTCTGCCACGGCCGCCAGCACCCGCGCCCCCGTCGGCAGGACTTCCACCCAGCCCCCGGAGACCACTACTGAATGCGCCTTGCCGCCAATCGTATAGGTCAGCAACCCGCTGCCCAACTCCGATAACAGCGGTGCATGGTCCGGCAGCACGCCCAGATACCCAGTCAACCCGGGTATCTGGACTTCGCTAACCTGATCCTTTACCAGCAACCGGTCCGGCGTCGCGACTTCAAGTTCTAACGTTGCCGCCATACGCGGTTCCTACTTGCCCTTCTTCATCTGCTCGGCCCGCTCGAGTACCTCTTCGATCGTGCCCTGCATGTAGAACGCCTGTTCCGGAATGTCGTCGTGCTTGCCGTCGCAGATCTCCGTGAAGCCCTTGATCGTATCGGCCAGTTTGACGTACTTGCCTTTGAAGCCCGTAAACTGCTCGGCCACATGGAACGGCTGCGAAAGGAAACGTTGAATCTTACGCGCACGCGACACGGTCAGTTTATCGTCTTCCGACAATTCGTCGATACCCAGAATCGCAATGATGTCCTGCAGATCCTTGTACCGCTGCAGCACCTGCTTCACGCGCTGCGCACAGTTGTAGTGGGCCTCGCCCAACACTTGCGGGTCCAGAATGCGCGAAGTCGAAGCCAGCGGATCCACGGCCGGGTAGATACCCAGCGACGCGATGTCACGCGAAAGGTTCGTCGTCGCGTCCAGGTGCGTAAACGCCGTCGCCGGTGCCGGATCCGTGTAGTCGTCAGCGGGCACGTAAATCGCCTGCACCGACGTAATCGAACCCTTCTTCGTCGACGTAATCCGTTCCTGCAATTCGCCCATTTCCGATGCCAGGTTCGGCTGATATCCCACGGCCGAAGGCATACGGCCCAGCAGTGCCGACACTTCCGAACCAGCCTGCGTAAACCGGAAAATGTTGTCCACGAACAGCAGCACGTCCTGGCCTTCTTCGTCGCGGAAGTACTCGGCCACCGTCAAACCAGTCAGGCCGACCCGCAGACGCGCGCCGGGCGGCTCCGTCATCTGCCCGTAAATCAGTGCTACCTTCGACTTCGTGTAGTCGGCCGGGTCCACAATCCCCGACTCCTGCATTTCCAGCCACAAGTCGTTGCCTTCACGCGTGCGCTCGCCCACGCCGGCGAACACCGACACACCGCCGTGATTGGTGGCGATGTTGTTGATCAATTCCATGATGACGACGGTCTTACCCACGCCCGCGCCGCCGAACAAACCGATCTTGCCGCCCTTCAGGTACGGTTCGATCAAATCGATAACCTTGATGCCCGTTTCCAGCATCGTCTGCGACGTCGCCTGCTCGTCAAACGACGGCGCCGGCCGGTGAATCGGATAATGCTTCTTCGCGTTCACCGGACCCATTTCGTCGACGGGCTGCCCGATCACGTTCAGCACGCGACCCAGCGTCTCCGGTCCCACGGGCACCGATACCGGCGCTCCCAGGTTGATCGCTGTCATCCCGCGCACCATACCTTCGGTCGGCTGCAGCGCGATCGTGCGCACTCGGTTCTCCCCGATGTGCTGGGCGACTTCACAGATAATGTCGATCGGTTCCGGTACCGTGAACCCTTCGCTCGTGATCCGGATCGCCGTACGAATCGGCGGGATGTTGCCTTCAGGAAACTGAATGTCAATGGCCGGTCCGGCGACCTGAATCACTTTGCCGGCGGCGGTGGTGGCGGTAGACATGGTTCGATCAAAACTCCTTGCGCGCTCGCGAGCGCTCTAGTCGAGCGCCGAAGCGCCGCTGACGACTTCAATAATTTCGCGGGTAATGCTGGCCTGGCGTACACGGTTCATGTACAGGGTCAGCCGTTCTATCACATCGGCGGCGTTCGAGGACGCGGAGTCCATCGCCGTCATTCGCGCGGCATGTTCGGCTGCGGCCGATTCCAGAATCGCGCGGTAAATCGCCACTTCCACGTACCGCGGAAGCAACGTTGCCAGCAACTCTTCCGCCGGCTGTTCAAATAAATAGTCCACGCTGCCTTGTTCCTGCGGCAACGGCACCGGTAACAACTGCGCGATCTCCAACTTCGCCGACATCACGCTCTTGAACTCGTTGTAGATCAGATAAACCGAATCCACTTCCCCGTTCGAGTACCGTTCCACGACCTTCCGCCCCAACGTCGCCGCATCGGCGTACTTTGGCGACTTCGTCACGTTGAACATTTCGCCCGCGATCGTGAACCCGCGACGCCGGAAGTAATCCCGCGCCTTCTTGCCGACGGCTTCAACCTCCACCGTCTTCCCGGCCTTATCTTCCGTCAGAAACTTCTGCGCCCCGCGGTTGATGTTCGTGCTGAACGCACCTGCCAACCCGCGGTCAGCGTTGATGATAATCACCAACACCCGCTCTTCCGGACGCTCCACCAGCAGCGGATGCTCGCTGGCCGTTTCACTCCCCTTCGTCGCCCCGGCCACATTCGCCAGCAGCTTCCGAATCGAGGTGGCAAACGGCCGCGCTGCGATCACCGCGTCCTGCGCACGACGCAACTTCGCCGCCGAAACCATCTTCATGGCCTTCGTGATCTGTTGCGTATTTTTGACCGAGCGAATCCGCCGGCGGAAATCTATTAACGATGGCATGGCTTACGCCTGGAATCGGCCTTTGAAGTCTTTGAATGCTTTGGTCAACTCTTCCTTGATCTCATTGGTCAGCTCACGCTTTTCCTTGATCGAGGGGAGCAGGTTCGGATACGCCGACTCCACGAATGCGTAGAGCTCGGATTCAAACCGGCGGCAAGCCTCCACCGGAATGTCGTCGGTCGCGCCGGACGTTCCGGCATAAATGATCAGCACTTGCTTTTCCACCGGCAGCGGCTGGAATTGCGATTGCTTCAACAGTTCCGTCAGGCGCTGCCCGCGGTTCAACTGCTTCTGTGAGGCCGCGTCGAGTTCGGAGCCGAACTGCGCGAACGCCGCCAGCGCTCTATACTGCGCCAGTTCCAGACGGAGCGAACCGGCTACCTGCCGCATCGCTTTCACCTGCGCGGCGCCGCCCACGCGGCTCACCGAGATACCTACGTTAATTGCCGGCCGGATGTTGCTGTTGAAAAGGTCGGCTTCCAGGAAGATCTGCCCGTCGGTGATCGAAATCACGTTCGTCGGAATGTAGGCCGAAACGTCGCCCGCCTGCGTTTCAATAAACGGCAGCGCCGTCAACGATCCGCCCGTCTTCAGCTTCGCCGCGCGTTCCAGCAACCGGCTGTGCAAGTAGAACACGTCGCCAGGGAACGCTTCGCGGCCCGGGGGACGCCGCAGCAGCAGCGAGATTTCGCGGTACGCCGCCGCATGCTTGGAAAGATCGTCGTACACCACCAGCACATGCTGGCCGCGATCGCGGAAGTATTCGCCCATCGCGCAGCCCGCAAACGGGGCAATGTACTGCATCGGAGCCGGATCGGACGCCGTCGCCGCGACGACGATGGTGTAGTCCATCGCGCCGTAGTTCGTCAGCGTCTGCACCACCTGTGCCACCGTCGACCGCTTCTGCCCGATCGCGACGTAAATACAGATGACGTCGCCGCCCTTCTGGTTGATGATCGTGTCCAGCGCAATCGCCGTCTTGCCCGTCTGGCGGTCACCGATGATCAACTCGCGCTGTCCGCGGCCGATCGGAATCATACCGTCGATCGCCTTCACGCCCGTCTGCATCGGCTCCTTAACTGGGCTTCGCGCGATAACGCCGGGCGCCAGCCGTTCCACCGGGTTGAATTCCGTGGTGTTGATCGGGCCCTTGCCGTCGATCGGCGCGCCGATCGCGTCTACTACGCGGCCGATCATCGCATCGCCAGCCGGAACCGACATGATGCGCCCGGTCCGGCGCACTTCGTCGCCTTCACCGATGTGCTGATAGTCGCCCATCAACACCGCGCCCACCTGGTCTTCTTCCAGGTTCAACGCCAGGCCGGTCACGCCGCCGGGGAACTCAATGAGTTCGCCCGCCATCACGAGTTCCAGCCCGTGAATACGCGCAATACCGTCGCCGACCGAAATTACCGAACCGGTCTCGGAGACGTTGACCGCCTGGTCGTAATTCTCAATCTCTTCGCGCAGTACTCGCGCGATCTCATCTGCCCGAATTTGAGCCATACTGTGACGTTTTCTCTAAAGGAACTTGACTTAGGACCGCACCAGACGGACGCGCATCGCCTGCAATTGGCCGCGCACCGAACCGTCATATACTTTGGATCCGACGCGCGCGACCAAGCCGCCAATCAACGCATCGTCCACCGCATACTGCCCGAACACCTGCTTGCCGGTCGCCCGGCTCAATGCCGCTTCCACTTCCTGCCGCTGACCTTCGTCCAACGGCCGCGCCGATTGTACTTGCGCGCGCACGATCCCGCGCCGCTCGTCCAACTGCGCCTCCAGCGACGCCAGAATCTCTCCCAGCATCGCCGTACGGCGATGATCAATCAATACGTACATGAAATTCTTCAACAGCGGCGAAAACCCGATCTGTTCGGCAAACCGCGCTACCGCCGCTTTCTTCTTCCGCCCCGATACCGCCGGCGAAAGCAAAATGTTCTTCAAGTCCGGCGAACTCTGCTGCAACTCATCGAACGCGCGCAGCTTCCGTACGGCGTCGTCCGCCGCTTCCGAACTGCTCAGAATATCCGCCAGCGCGCGCGCAAACCGGGATGCGATTGCCAGTGACATCGATCAGTTCAAACCTTTCAGGAATCCTTGCATCAACCCGGCGTCGGCTTTCGGCGTCAACTGACCCCGCAGCTTCTCTTCCGCCATCTTCAACGCCAAATCCGCTGCGAATGTTTTCAGTTGCGCCCGTTCGTTCTTCGCCGCCGCCGCAATCTCGCTCTCGGCGTGCGCCCGAACTTTGGCCATCGCCGCGTCCGTTTCCGCCTGAATCCGTTCGCCTTCGGCCGCAATATCGGCTTTCGCCTTCGTCCGCATCTCGGCGATTTCCACTTCCAGATTCTTCAGCCGGGCTTCCATCGCCGCCGTCCGCGCGTTCGCTTCCCGCTGCAACTCGGCGCCCTCTTCCAAACCCTTGCGAATCTCTTCATTCCGCGACGCAAAATACGCCGGTGCGTTCTTGGCGATCATGTAGCCCAAGCCACCCGCCAAAATCGCAAAATTCGCCCACTTCCACCAGATCGATACTTCCGCCGGACCGCCGGACTTGTGTTCGGCCTCTCCGTGTCCCGCCGGCGCGCCGCCATGCTCCCCGGCGGCTGCCGGTGCTGCCGCCCCGTGCGCTTCTCCTGCCGCCGGTGGCGTCGCCGGAGCCCCGTGCTCCTGCGCCCATACCCCCGTCGCCATCAATCCTGCTACCAATACCAGCCGGCGCATTACGCGGACCTCCGTAGGATGGCCGTCGCGATTCCGTCCGCAATCCGTTCGCTCTCTGCCTGCAGACTCTCTTTCGCCGTCCGCACATCCCCCGCCAATTCCGCTTTCGCTACGGCAATCGCCGAATCGGCATTCGCCCGCGCTTCCGCCAGCATCACGGCTTGGCGTTCCCGCCACTGCTTCCGCATCGCTTCGTTTTCTTTGTAGACCTCGGTACGGGCCGCGCGCAGCGCTTCCTCGTATTCTTTTGCCTTGGCCTCGGCGCGCGCCATTGCGCTCTCCGCCTGCTTCCGGGCTCCGGTCGTCGCTTCATAGCGCTCCGCCAACACTTTTTCCAATGGAGCGAAGAACGTCCGCTTCAAATAAAAATGCAGCAGAATCAGGAGGAAGAACGTCGGCAGACCTTTTAACACGATCTCGCCGAGCGCGTGTAACGTGGCTTCCATTTGGTGTTTTTTAAGAGAAAACGCAAGTCCAGGGGGGACGCTCAGGACGCGTTAACTTCCAACGTAACATAATGTACTAAACACCGGCAACAAAACGTCCGATAGTCGCTCATGCCTGCCTTGCGCCCGGCACATGCCGTTGTCCTCGTCTTCGCCCTCGCTCTCACCTTCGTGTGGTGGCTCTCCGGCGATCGCCTTATCCTCATCAACGACGAAGGCATCTACCTTTCCCTCGGCGCCCGGATCGCCGAAGGCGAAGTGCTCTATCGGGACCTGTTCGGCATCACCGGCCCCGGATCGTTCTGGCTTCTCGCCATTGTATTCAAACTCTTCGGCGTCTCCCTCGCCGTCGCCCACGTCGTTCTCGCCGTTCAGATCGCCACCCTCACCGCCGTCGTCTACTTCATCACGCGCCAACTCTCCGACGCCGCCTCGGCCGGCATCGGCGCCGCCATCTTCCTCGCCCTCAACGCCTCGGACGCCTCCATGATGACCAACAACCATCGCTGGGACGCCGATACCTATGCCATCCTCGGCGTCTTGGCCATCTGGCGCTCCCGCCCCTTCCTCGGCGGTTTCCTCCTCGCCCTCTCCGTCTGGACCACGCCCATCCTTGCCATCACCGCTGTCACCGGCGTCGGCGCCGCCCTCCTCATCGGCCAGTCCCCTTGGCGCGTCGTCGCCGGTGGCGCTGCCGGCGGCGTTGCCGGACTCTCCGCCCTCTATCTCACCGGTTCGCTCCCCGGCTTTATCGAAAATCTCCTCTGGGCGAAAAATAACTACTCCAACGCCAACACCATGGGCTACGGTTCCGTCATCGGCGGATATCCCGCCCTTTTCGATGGTTCCACCGGCGCCCTCGATTACGCCATCCGCGCCCTTATCGTCGCCGGCATGACGCTCCCCGTCTGGCTCCCGCCCCTCTGCGGCATCCTTGTCCTCAAAAACCGGGACAAAAATCTCATCTATTTCTGCGTCTGCGGCCTTTCCATGATCGCTGGCGTCTCCCCCCGCTTCGATGTCGGCCACCTCGTATTTGCTGTCCCGCTCTTCTACCCCGTCGCCGCGTCGTTCCTCCAGCGCGCCCGCTGGACCGTCCTCCCCATTGGTGCCATCGCCGGTGTCTTCCTGCTTAGTGCCATCATCCAGCGCTCCGCCTGCGAACAGGTCGACACCCCCATCGGCCGCGTCCGCACCGATCCCGGCAGCGCCGAACTGGTCCGCTGGCTCACCGCCACCGTCCGCCCCGGCGAGACAATCTTCGTCTATCCCTATCCGCCCATCGCCTATTTCGTCACCCGCGCCACCAACATCTCCCGCTTCTCCGTCCTCCAACCCGGCCTCTTCACCGTCGACGACGAAAAACAGGCAACCGACGATCTCCTTCGCCGTCCACCCTCCAAAGTCATCTACATGGACGTCGCCAAGGAGCAGTTCCTCCGCATCTGGCCAGCTTCCGATCCCAACCGCCTGGAGCTGAAGCACTTACATGACTTCGTCACCGCCAACTACCAGCGCGGCGTCCAGTTCAGGAACCTCCACATCTACACGCCAATAGTGCGTGCCAGTAACGCTCCGCAATAACCTCCAGCCGCATCTCCCGTTCTGCCCACTCTCGCGCCGCCCGTCCGCACTCCCGCCGCCGTACCGGCGAATCAGCCAGGTACACCATCAGCGCCAGCAACTCCTCCTCCTCGGAGATTCCCGTCCCCACCCGTGGGCATCCCGCCAGCGGCAATGAAACGTTCTCCGCCGTGTCGGACACAATCACCGGCCGCCCCAGCCGTAACCACCGCGCCGTCATCCCCGAACTCTCCCCCGCTCCCGGATACCGCAAATTCACCCCCACGTCACATGCCGCCGCCCTCATCTGGAACGCCTGTTCTTCCAGGTAGGGCTCATGGAGGATTCCTTCCCCGTCCAACAACGGTTCCAACGCTCGCGCCAGGTCACTCGACGCCGTCTCCCCCGCCAGCAGCAGCCATACGTCCTTCCGTTCCGCCCGCAATCGCCGGAACACCCGCATCACTCCCATCACCCGCTTTGCCTCCCGCAGGTATCCCATCACCCCGAACAGCGTATGCGACGGCAACACCCCTCGCTCCGCCCGCCACCGTTCCACGTCCACCGTGTCCACCGCGGGGCAGGGAAGTGGCAGATGAGGAATCACCTCCACCCGCGCACCCGGCGCCTCCCGCCGCACCATCTCCGCCGCCCCGGCGTTGTGTACTATCACTCCCAACGATCGCTCCGCCACCCGTCGCACCATCGGCCAGCGAAAGTACCGCTCATCGGATGCCGACCGGCTCCTCCCCGCCCACAACTCCTCCGCCATCCCCCGGTACCAGTCCCCATAACAGTAAACAAATTCTTCGATGTACTTCTCCCGCTCCAGCGCCCCCAGATGAAAATGATGCATCACCGCGTCATGCAGCACCACCACGCCGGGTTTCTCCAGCGCCCGCCGGTAAATACTCCCGTGTAACCCGTTATTGCCCAGGTGGTACAGGTTCACGTCCCCATCCACCCCGGCCACAACCTCCTCCGGCAGCGCCCCCAGTAGCGCCGCCGCATAGTCGGCCACCCCGCTCCGGATCGGGGGCAGCGGCGCAAAATACCCAATTCTCAAAGCAGCGCCTTCCGCGATCCGAACAGCGCCGTCCCTACCCGCACCATCGTCGACCCTTCCTCAATCGCCACTTCCAGGTCGTGCGACATTCCCATTGACAACTCCCCCAACCCGTACCGCTCCGCCAGTCCCCGCAGCTTCCGGAAATACGGCCGCGCCACTTCTGCGTCCTCTGACCACGGCGGCATCGTCATCAGACCCCGAAGCCGCAATCCATCCACCGCACGTACCGCCTCTACCAACTCGCTCAACTCCCCCTCCGCCGCCCCATGCTTGGAATCCTCTTCCGATAGCTTCACTTCGATCATCACGTCCAACGGTGCCACCGCCGCCTCCCCCAGTCGCCGCGCCAGTTTCCCGCTGTCCACCGTCTGCACCACCTGAAACATCTCCGCCGCCTTCTTGGCCTTGTTCGATTGCAGATGCCCGATCAGATGAAACCGTGCCCCGCTCAGCCCCGACGCCCGCGGAAACTTCCGCTCAAACTCCTGTACGTAGTTCTCCCCGAACTCCCGCATCCCTAGCTCATAGGCCTCCAGCATCACCTCTACCGGAAACACTTTGGTCACCGCCAGCATAGTGACCTCCTCCGGTTTTCGCCCGGCCCGTTGCGCCGCCAGCACCATCCGCTCCCGCACGATTTCCCAACGCTCTGCTAAACCCATCCGCCTCCATTCTATAATCCGAGTAGTGGCACCCCCCGCCCAGCGGGTCCCGCGGAGCCATCCCGCCGCCGTGCAGGCCGCGATTGAAGCCTTTCTCGCCGCTGCCCGCCAACCCGTCCTCCAGGAACCCGGCGAACTCCCGTTCCCCCTCTCCCCAGGCCTCTTCGACATCGAACAGAAGGCCGGCGCTGTCCACCTCTCCGTCTGGGACGAAACCCGCCAACTCCACCGCCGTGCCGTTGCTGTCGCGGCCGAACGGCCCGGTCGCCTCACCCTCTCCATCGAACGCTTCGGCGGCAAGACCGGCCAAATCACTCTCTACGACGAATCCAAACCCTCCTCCGCCCCGCTCCGCAAACAGTCCGAACGCCACCACTTTCGCGAAGTTGTTCGCGCCATGCTCTCGAAACAATTCCCCGGCTGGCGCCTCCTCGATCTCTCTGCCGATCTCGATCTCGAACACTCCCTCTCCGCCAACTATCCCCGCGCCCTCCTTCGCAAAGGCCGCAACGCCATCGCCGTCATCAGCGCCGCCCCAGGACCCGCCGACCCCCACCACGCCCTCACCTTCGGCCTCATCTGGCTCCACCACCTCCGCCTCCGCGAACCCCAACTCTTCTTCAACTCCCTCGCCCTCTTCCTCCCTCTCGCCGCTCTAACCGCCACCGCCCTCCGCCTCCGCCACCTCACCGGTGTCCAGTTCCGCCTCTTTACCTACTCCCCCGAGGGGATTTCCCACGAACTTGACCCCGCCGATTGCGGCAACCTCCACACCGAACTCCTCCCCGCCCAACCCCGCCAGCCCAATCTCCTCAACCCGGAATCCATCCTCGAAGCCCAACTCCACCGCCACATCCAAACCCTCGACGCCTCCCTCCTCCCCCAACCCCTCTACTCCCAGGTCATTGCCGTCGCCGGCCTCGACCGCGGCATCCCCGACATCCTCGCCGTCGATCACTCCGGCCGCCTCACCGTCATCGAAGTCAAAGCCGAGGAGGATATCCACCTGCCCCTCCAGGCCCTCGATTATTGGATGTGCATCGCTCACCACGCCGCCGCCAATGACTTCCCGGCAAGGAACTACTTCCCTGGCCAGCACCTCCGCCCGGACCCTCCTCGCCTCCTCCTCGTCGCCCCCGCTTTTTCTTTTCACCCCACCACCGAAACGATCCTCGCCCATTTCTCATCCAACATTACGGTGGAGCGTATCGGCCTCGCGTTAGAATGGCGCCAGATGGTTCGGGTGCTGTTCCGCCTTCGCGGTGCCGAACGCCCGGCCTGAATTGCAATGGTCAACTCCTTCCTCGCCACTATCGGTAAAGCCATCCGCTCCGTGAACCCGGAGGAGGTTCGTCATATGGCGGACCGCCCCGTTCAAATTGGCCTCATGTCCACCACCGAGACCCAACTCAATGAGATGTGGTTCTGGCTCGCCCCCACGGAAATCTCGGAGGCCAAACGGCAGACCCTCGCCGCCATGGTCCACCCCCTTGGGCCCCAACTCCCCGATATGCCCCCCCCTCCCCAGAAACTCGACCTCGAAATCTGGGAAGCCGGCATGCGCAATCGGCCCCCCCACGCCTTCACCTTCTACCGCAACGATCCCCAGCGCACTGTCGACGAAATCCTCGCCAAACATGAGGAACTCGGCATCGCCCTCAGCCGCCACTACCTCCCCTTCCGCAAAACCGTCTCGGAAAAGATCATCCACGCCATCTGCAATGAGAACGTACTCTTTTCTGTCACGACTTCGCTGCCCAACATCGTCCCCAGCGTCCTTAGCCTCCCCTTCGCCGTCGGCGAATTCGCCAGCGATACTGCCTTCCTCACCATGAACCAGCTCCGCATGGCCTTTCTCCTCGCCGGCGCTCACGATCGCCCCATCGGCTATCGTCAGCAAAAGGCCCAGGTCGCCAGCGTCATCGCCGGTGCCTTCGGTTGGCGCGCCATCGCTCGCGAACTGGTCAGCAAGATTCCCTTCGGCGGCGGCATCATCGGCAAGGCAGGCATCTCCTACGCCGGTACTTGGGTCGTCGGCCGCGGCCTCGAACGCCTCTACAAAGTCGGCGGCAACCTCTCCAGCGGCGAACGCAAGAAAATCTACGACGAAGGCCTCGCCCGCGGTAAACAGATCGCCCAGAAGTTTCTCGAGACGGTTCGCGCTGCCCGTGTGAAAAAATAGTCCTTAGGGCATGGACAATAAAGTTACCGTTACCATCTACGACAATCTCCAGTGCGGCGATTGCCGGGTGTTCAACATAATGCTGGAGGGCTCGCTCCTCCCCAAATACCGCGGGCGCGTCAAATTCATCCACCGCGATTTTCCTCTCGGCAAACACGCCTGGGCCAAACCTGCCGCCCAGGTCGGCCGCCGCTTCAATGAAGTCGCTTGCGGACTCTCCGCCGGTTGGCGTGCCTTCATCCTCGATCGCATCAAGTCCACCACTCCGGAAACCCTCCCCGATCGCGTCCGCGAGTACGCCGCCGAGGTTGGTGTCGACCCCGCTCTCATCCTCCCCGCGCTCACCGACGAAAAACTCGCCGCCGCCGTCGACGCAGACATCCGCGAAGGACAGGCCCGCGGCGTAGTCAAAACCCCCACCGTCTTCGTCAATAACCAGCCCTTCATCGAAGTCTTTACCCTCGAAGAAATCACCGCCGGCATCGAATCGGCTCTCCATCAGGCCAAACCCGTCGCTATCGTCACCGGCGCCAGCCGCGGCATCGGCCGCGCTATCGCCATCGAACTCGCCAAAACGCATAACGTCGTTGCCACCTACCGCGGCCGCCGCGATGCCGCCGAATCCCTCGCCGCCGAAACCGGCGCCGCCATCTTCCAGTGCGATATCGCCTCCCGCGACGACCGCAACGCCCTCCTCGACTTCACCCGCAAGGAGTTCGGCCGCCTCGACCTCCTCCTCAACAACGCCGGCATGGCCCAGCGCGAACGCAACGACATCCTCAACGCCTCCGAAGACAGCTTCGACGAACTCATCAATACCAACCTCAAAGGCCCCCACTTCCTCACCCAGGCCGCCGCCAAATGGATGGCCGAACAGGGCGGCGGCCGCGTCGCCTTCGTCACCTCCATCAGTTCCTATACCGCCTCCGTCAATCGCGCCGAATACTGCATCTCCAAGGCCGGCCTCTCCATGTCCGTCGCCCTCTACGCCGCCCGCCTCGCTCAGAGCAATGTCCAGGTTTTCGAGATCCGCCCCGGCATCATCCGTACCGACATGATCTCCGCCGTCGAGTCCGTCTACGAAGAACGGATCGCCAACGGCCTCCTCCCCCAGCGACGCATGGGCGAGTCCGCCGATGTCGCCAAAACCGTCCGCGCCATCGCCGACGGACTCCTCGACTACTCCACCGGCCAGATCCTCAACGTCGACGGCGGCTTCCACCTCCGTACTCTCTAGTCCCCCGCTCGAACACCCTGTGGTATAAAAGGGGATTCGTAACGGAGGGTATTGGATGAGCGCTTCGGCAGAGCAGCAAAAGGGCTTCTACGGCTGGTGGATTTCCGTCGCCGCATTTTTTACGTTCGGCCTCGCGGTGGGTATTCCCTACTACGGGATGGGCTTCTACTACGACTACTACCAGAAGCAGTTTGGCTGGACCCGCCCGGAAATGACCCTTGGCTTCCCCCTCGCCGTCATTCTCACCCTCTGGGTCGGCCCCGTCGTCATGCACCGCTTCAGCCCTCGCAAGCTAATGATGATCGGCGTCGCCCTCACCGCCCTCTCCTTCATCGGCTTCTCCCAGATGACCGGTAGCTTGACCTTCTACTACGGCATGTGGGCCCTCTATACCGTCGGATATATCCTCTCCGGCCCCATCCCCCACCAGATCATCATCTCCCAGTGGTTCAAACGCAACCGCGGCAAGGCCATGGCCGCCACCTACCTCGGCGTCGGTGCCTTCGGTGGTCTCGTCGTCAAATACTTCGCCGCCCCCATTACCCAGGCCAGCAACTTCCAGAACGCCCTCTTCTGGACCGGCGTCGTCGTCCTCCTCGTCATCCCCATCGCCTTCTTCATCATGAAGGACAAGCCCTCCGATATCGGCCAGACCCCGGACGGCCTCCCTGTTGCCGCCGCCGATATCCCCCCGCCCTCCCGCACCATCAAGGACCTACTCGGCCAGAAAACATTCTGGCTCCTCATGCTCGGAAGCCTCTGTTCCATCGGCTCCATCGGCTCCATCAACTTCCACATGAAGCTTGTCTTCAAGGAGCAGGGCTTCACGGACCAGAAAGTCCTCGATGGCATCTTCGGCAACGCCAACATGCTCATCCTCTTCTCGTCCATCGGCGGCCGTATCGTCATGGGCTACCTTGCCGACCGATTCAATAAGAAGTACGTGATGGCCGTCACCTACCTCCTCGTTGCCTGCACCATCCCCCTGCTTTTCCTCGTCCGCCCCGAATCTCCCGAATACGTTTACATCTTCGCCATCCTCTTCGGCTTCGGTATGGGTGCCGACTACATGCTCATCCCCCTCATGGCCGCCGAACAGTTCGGTGTCAACACCCTCGCCCGCGCCATGGCCATCATTCTTCCCGCCGACACCATCGGCCAGACCTGGTTCCCTTACCTCGTCTCCCATATCCGCGAGTCCGCCGGAACCTACTCCGTTGCGCTTAACATAGTATTTGCGATGGCCGCCCTCGGCGCCGCCGCCATTCTGATGTTGCCCTCGCACGGAAAAAAAGATGAAGCACTTCTCGTACAAGACGCTGGATCAGCTAAGTCAGGACGCTGAACAGCGCACCCGGTTCGTCCGCTTTGAATCGGACAAGGAAAAGGTTAAGCAGATCCTCGGACGTAAGGTCCAGGTCGGCCCCATCACCCTCGGCAATTCCATGGCTATCCACCCCATGGAAGGCTGTGACGCCGATCTCGACGGCAATCCCGACGAACTCACCATCCGCCGTTACGAACGCTTCGCCCTCGGTGGGGCCAAACTCATCTGGTTTGAGGCTACCGCCGTCCGTAAAGATGGCCGCGCCAACGCCCGCCAACTCTGGATCCATGAAGGCAACGTCGATGCCTATAAGAGCCTGCTCTCCCGCATCCACTCTCTCCACAAAGAGCGCTTCGGTACCATCGACGATCTCATCATCCCCGTCCAACTCACCCACTCCGGCCGCTACTCCTACCCCAATCGCATCATCGCCTATCACAACCCCCTCATCGACGCCAAAACCAGCACCCCCGCCTCCCAGGCCCCCATCTCTGACGACGAACTCGAAGCCATCGAGGACCAGTTCCTCGCCGCCGCCAAACTCGCCCACCGCGCCGGCTTCCGCGCCATCGATCTCAAAGTCACCCATGGCTACCTCCTTAGCGAATTGATGGGAGCCAAAACCCGCGAGGGCCGCTACGGTGGTTCCCTCGAAAACCGGACCCGCTTCATCCGCAACGTCATCGCCAAGGTCAAGGCCGAATTCGGCTCCGACATGCTCATCGCCATGCGCCTTGGCTGCTTCGATAGCGTGCCCTACAAGATCGACCCCGAAACCAAACTCGGCGTCCCCCTGCCCTACGAAACCCCCTATCCCTACGGTTGGGGCGTCAATCCCGAGGACCCGCTCTCGGAAGACCTCACCGAAGTCAAACAGGCCATCGGCTGGTTCAAGGATTGGGGCGTCCAACTCCTCAACGTCTCCATCGGCTGCCCCTATTACAACCCCCACATCGGCCGGCCCTTTGAAAAGCCCGACGAAGGCAACTACGAGATGCCCGAACACCCCCTCATCGGTGTCGACCGCCACTTCCGCATCTCCGGCGAACTCCAGCAGACCTTCCCCGATCTCCCCATGGTCGGCACCGGCTACTCCTGGCTCCAGATCTACGCCCTCAACGCCGCCGCCCGCAACATCGAGCAGGGCCGCATTCAAATCTTCGGCATCGGCCGCAACGCCCTAAGCTACCCGGACTTCGCCGTCGACGCACTGGAAAAGGGCGAACTCGACGAAATCCGCGTCTGCAAAACCCTCACCTACTGCACCTTCCTGATGCGGCAGAAGAACCACCCGCTCGGCCAGTTCCCCGCCGGTTGTCCCCCCTTCGACAAACTGGTCTACGGCCCCATCATGAAGCAGGCCCGCGAAGCCTTCCGTACCCACCAAAAATAGCGCCGGGAACTTCCCGCGGCTTTCTCGTGTCCAACCGGGATGCGCCGGGAAGCCGCGGTTCTCGCTACACTCTGCCTGCATTTGGGCTTCTGGCTCAACAACGGCACCCTCCTTTGGCTCCCGTCTTCCGCGCCGGTTAGTGCACTGTTCACGGCCCTCGCCACTACGGCTTTCGCCGCCCTGTTCTTCGCCGGCCCGGCTATCGCCATCCACCGCAATGGCAGCGGCCTCTTCGCCACCGTTGAATCTGCCCTCGGTCGTGTCCCGGCGCAATTCGTCCGATTCTGTGCCCTCTGGTTCCTCGTTGCCTGGGTCGATGAGTGGCTCGCCAGAGCTTCGTTCTGGTCTCTGCCTGGCATCCTCAAGCGCGATCCCACAAACGTCGAATCCGCCTTGCTCGCCCTCGTCCTCCTCGCATTCCTCACCGACACCGCCCACGAATCTGCACTGGCCATCTTTTCCATCCGCCTTTCGTTCGCCGTCCTCATCGCCTGCGCCCTCCGTGTGCGGGAGACTCCGGCCTACTTCACTGGCCACATCGAGTCTCTCGAGTGGAATTTGAACCGGTTGGCCCTCGCCGTCGCCCCCATTGCATTCCTGGCGGCCAGCCTTTCCACCACTCTGCGTTCAACGCGCCACCTCCTCTCCACCGCCGGGCTCGGCCTCGCTATTCCCCTTTGGATCTCCGTGTTTATCGTCGGCCTCGTCAACATGGCCACACTCCGGTCCACCTACTACCGGCCCTCCAGCGGACCCAACATCGCCATGGCCCTTCTGGGCGGCGTCGCCAAAAGCGCCCGCCCCGCCCTCCTCCTCATCGTGACCCTCACTCTCTTCGGCCCCCTGCGCCTCGGCCTCCAACTCCTGCGAACCACACTCCCCCCTACCGTCGCATGGGTCGGCCTCCTCGCCATCGCCGCCATTGCATCGCGGATCCCCTTTCTCCCCGGCCTCGTCCACAACGACCTGTTATCGGCAATCCCGGCCACCATCCTTGCCTGCACTGCCGCCGTCCTTTCCGCGGGACTCGTTACCCCGCCTCGGAGCACTCGCTTCCACCTCCCTTCCAACTTCGCCCTCCTTGCCGGCGCCATCGTTGGCCTCCACAACATCCGCGAACCCGAAATCCTCTCCGCCTATATCTCCACCGCCGTCTTCATCCTCGTCGGCCGCAAAGCCGTGCGCCCATCCCCATAGCCATCTCTCTCCGCCCGCGCTACCCTGGTATCAACCGCTCGATTAAGAAACCGAAAGAATGAACCGCCGCACCCTTCTTCTCACCCCCACCCTCGCCTTCGCTCAAGCCCAGTCCCACTCCGCTCCACCCACACTCCCCCAATCCAAAATTGACGCTCTCGACAAGGCGATCGATCTCTACATCTCCCGCCAGATCACCGACAAGTCCCACAAATACTTCGGCTCCTACGCCGGCGACGACGGCCTCTTCTACGGCGGTACCCCCGGCGGCATGGTCGATGGCTTCCTCACCGCCTACCTCCTCCCCCAGTCCCGCCACCACAAATCCGCCCGCGTTGCCGAACGCATGCAACTCGCCGCCGGCGCCTTCGGTCGGATGCAAACCAAGGACGGCAACTGGAACCTCCCCATCACCAATTTCAACTCCCCGCCCGATACCGCGTTCATCATGCAAGCCATGAACATTACGCTCATGAATGCCCGCCAGTACGGCTTCCCCGACCTCGAAAAATGGCTCCTCCCCGCCGTCGAAAAAGCCGGCGACGGCCTCGTCCGCGGCGGCGTCCATACTCCCAACCACCGCTGGGTCGCTTCCTCCGCTCTCGCCGGCCTTTTCAAGCTCTACAACCTCCCCAAATACAAGAACCGCGCCGATCAGTGGCTCGCCGAAGGCATTGATCAGGATTCCGACGGCCAGTATACCGAACGCTCCACCATCGGCTATAACGGCATCTGCAATCGTGCCTTTTGCCTCATTGCCGATTGGCTCGGTCGCCCCGAGTACCTCGAATTCGCCCGCAAGAATCTCAACGTTTCCCTCTTCCTCACCCATGCCGACGGCGAAGTCGTCACCGAAATCTCCCGACGCCAGGACCTCAACCAGCGCGGTACCCTCTCCAACCACTGGACCGCCCTCGCCTATCTCGCCTGGAAGGACGGCAACGGCCAATTCGCGAACCTCGCCCGGCAGTTTGAACCCGTCTACGCCTCTGCCTCAAACTTGATCCGCTGGCCCCAACTTTACCAGCAACTCCCCCCCTCGGCCCCCCTCCCCGATAACTACGAAAAACAGTTCCCCGCCATCGGACTCGCCCGCATCCGCCGCGGTCCCAAGAGCATCAGCATCCTCCGCGACCGCGACCGTTTCTTCACCTACCGCCACGGCGCTGCCATCGTCAATGCGGTTCGCTTCTCCTCCGCCTTTTTCGGCAAAGCCCAGTTCTCCGCCAAGACCCTGGCCAAAAAGGACAACTCCTACGTCCTCACCCAGGACCTCGACGCCGCCTACTATCAGCCCTTTACCCCCACCCGCCAAATCACCACCGAAACCTTTGACTCCACTCGCCGGGAACGCGAGCGCACCGAGGTTTGCAAACTCCACTACCAGGTCACCGTCACCGAAACCAGCAACGGCGCCAAACTCCGCATCGAAGCCAACGGCACCGACGAAGTCCCGCTCACCGTGGAGATCAACCTTCGCGAATCCGCTACCATCTCCGGCGCCGAAAAGGTCGGCCAGTTCAAGGACGCCTGGCTCCTCAAAACCGGCTACGCCGAAATCTCCGCCGGCGCTGACAAAATCTCCATCGGCCCGGGCCTCGCCGCCCACACCTACCTCGAAGTCCGCGGCGCCCGCCCTCGCCTCGAAGGCCCTAGCCTTTTCCTCACCGGTTTCACCCCCTTCGACCATACGGTAGAATTTAAGTCCCTTTCGTAATGACAGATTCATTTGGTCGCATATAATAGGGACTGTGGAGAAACCGGCTCTTCCATTCCGTAACCTCGGGCTCAGCGCTGTCGCGCTCTGTCTCGCGGCGACGTTTGGCCTCTCCGTCTCCACCGTTCAGTCGGCCGATCGCGTCAATCGTCAGCAGCAGCGCTCTCGCGTCCAGCGTCACCCGCGCCAACGCGTCTGTCCCGGGATCTCCCAGGAACCCTGCGCTCTCCAGGCGGCTTTCGTTAAGGCTTTCAAGTTTGCCGCTGACCCGCCCGAGGAACCGGTTACCGCTTCCCGGCCCGTCCTCAGCTTCCTCGAACTTACCGTGCTTCCGGTACGCCGGCTCCCGCAACCGGCTCCCGTCCATACCCCCTCCCTCCCTCGTCCGCCTCCTTCTCTCGCATAGTTAGCTAGCTCCCCTTTTCCCACTCACCCACAAACCAGAACCCCAAGGGTCCAGGAGTCTCTATGCGTAAACTCGTCTCCGGATACACCAAATTCCGTTCGGAAGTGTATCCCGATCATCAGGAAGATTTTGCCCGCTTGGCCACCGGCCAGAAGCCGGACACGCTTTTCATCACCTGCTCCGACAGCCGGATCGATCCCTCGCTCCTGCTCCAGACTCGCCCCGGCGAGCTCTTTATCTGCCGCAATGCCGGCAATATCGTCCCCGCCCACGGCGACCACAACGGAGGCGTCTCCGCCACCATCGAATACGCCGTCCGCGCCCTCGAAGTCAACCACATCGTCATTTGCGGCCATTCCGATTGCGGCGTTATGCATGGGCTCCTCCACCCCGACCGCGTCGCGAAGTACAAGAATGTGACCCAATGGCTCCACTATGGCGACCGCGCCCGCGCCGTCGTCGACGCCATGTGCGAAGGCCAGTCCGACAACGAAAAGGTGATGGAACTCGCCCGCCAGAACGTCCTCGCCCAGATCGATAACCTCCGCACCCACCCCTCCGTCGCTGCCGCCATCGCCAAACGCGGCCTGCAGATCCACGGCTGGATCTATCAGATCGGCCAAGGCGAAATCGAAGCTTGGTCCCCTTCGCTAAACCGGTTTGTTCCCCTCGATTCCGTGCCCGTTACGGAGCCGGAACCAATCGCTGTATAGCCAGGAGAACCACCCCATGCAAAAACAGTTTCTCGGAGCGGACCTTCTCGGTTCCGCTGTGGTTTTCCTTGTTGCCTTGCCATTGTGCATGGGCATTGCCATCGCCTCCGGCGTCCCACCGGCTGCCGGCCTCGTCACAGGTATCATTGGCGGAATCCTCGTCGGCTCCCTCTCCGGCTGCCCGCTGCAAGTCAGCGGGCCCGCCGCCGGCCTCTCCGTCATCGTCTTCCAGCTCATTCAAGAGCATGGCATCGCCATGCTCGGACCCATCGTCCTCCTCGCCGGCCTCGTCCAGGTCGCCGCCGGACTCCTCCGCGCCGGGCAACTCTTTCGCTCCATCTCTCCGGCCGTCATCCAAGGCATGCTCGCTGGCATCGGCGCCCTCATCTTTGCCGCCCAGTTCCATGTCATGGTCGACCACTCCCCCAAAGGTAGCGGCCTGGCCAACTTCGCCGCCATGCCGGAATCCGTCATGCTCCTCTTCCAGGACACCGATCATGACCACCATATGGCCGCCATCGTCGGCTTCCTCACCCTCGGAGTCATGCTCGCCTGGACCGCCCTCGCCAAAGGACGCTTCAAGACCGTTCCCGGTGCACTGCTCGGCGTCATCGCCGGTACCGCTCTCGCACAGTGGGGCCAGTGGCACATCCACTACGTCCAGCTCCCCGATAACTTTATCAGTTCACTCACCTTCACCCACCCGGCCGGCCTCCTCGGCCTCTTCTCCATGGAGATCTTCTGGGAAGCCCTCGCCCTCGCCTTCATCGCCAGCGCCGAGACCCTCCTTTCCGCTGCCGCTGTCGACCAGATGGCCAAAGGTCAGCAGAGAACCAACTACGATCGCGAACTCTTCTCACAAGGCATTGGTAATTCACTCTGCGGCCTTTTCGGGGCTCTCCCCATGACCGGTGTCATCGTCCGCTCCGCCGCGAACGTTAACGCTGGCTCAAAAACCCGCATGGCTGCCATCTTCCACGGTATCTGGCTCGCTATCCTCATCATCTTCTTCCCTCATGTCCTCGAACTGGTCCCCACCGCCAGCCTCGCGGCCATTCTCGTCTTTACGGGGATCAAGCTCCTCGATATCCCTACCTTCCGCCACCTCAATCGCTACGGCTGGGATGTCGCTACCATTGCCCTCCTTACCACCGTAACCATCGTTTGCTCCAGCCTCCTCACCGGAATCGTCCTCGGCATTGTCCTCTCCGTGGTTAAGCTCCTCTGGGCCATCTCCAACCTCGACGTGAGAGTCGATTCCGACACTGGTGGTCAGCGCGTCGATGTCCGCTTCACCGGGTCGGCCAGCTTCATCAATCTTCCCCGTTTCACCGATGCCCTGGAGTCTCTCCCCAAGGCCGAAGAAACCCACGTCCACGTCCGCGGACTCCACTACATTGACCATGCCGTCGTCGAAGCCCTCTCCAACTGGGAAAAGTCCCGTACCTCCCGGGGCGGCCAGGTCTTCGTCGAATGGGATGAGTTGATGGATCTCTACCAGCGCAAGAACTCCAAGGCCAAGTCCGATCGGGTCGCAACTCCGATACACTGATGGGTTCGGAAGAACCCATCATGAACCGCCGTAACTTTGCCCTCTCCGCCCTCGCCTCCAGCGGCGCCGCCCTCGCGCAGAAAGGCAAGTTCACCCTTCCTGCGCCCTACGCCACGCCTTCCTCCACCAATCGCCCCCAGGTCATCGCCCGCCCCGACGGCGCTCAACTGAAACTTCCCGCCGGCTTCTCCATCGAAGAGTTCGCCACCGGGGACTTCGCCCGCCCCCGCCTCATGCTCCACGGGCCTTCTCAGGAAATCATCCTCTCTGATACCGTTCAGAACGGCTCCGTCTTCGTCCTCTCCCCCGACGGCAAATCCAAAAAGAAGATCATCGAAGGCCTCGACCGCCCCTTCGGCCTCGCCCTCCATGCCGCCTTCCTCTACGTCGGCGAACCCACCTCCATCAAACGCTACCCCTACGACCCCAAGACCCAAACCGCCGGCAAGGGCGAGGAACTCGTCTCCTACGCCGGCCTCGGCACCGGGCACAACACCCGTACCCTCCTCCTCGATCCCAAACGTAATAAAATCATCGTCTCCGTCGGCTCCCAGTCCAACGCTAGCCCCGGCGAAGATCCCCGCCGCGCCGCCATCCATGAGTACAACCTCGATGGCACCGGCCACGTCGTCCTCGCCACTGGTACCCGCAACCCCGTCGGCCTCCGCTACTACCCCGGCACCTCCGACCTCTGGGCCGCCGTCCAGGAACGCGACGGCTTGGGTGATGACCTCGTCCCCGACTACTTCACCAAGATCCAAAAAGGCGGCTTCTACGGCTGGCCCTACGCCTACACCGGTCCCAACGAAGACCCCACCAACAAAGGCAAGGCTCCCGATCTCGTCAAGAAAACCCTCGAACCCGACATGATCCTCGGCGCCCATGTCGCTGTCCTCGACTTCCTCTTCTACACCGGCAAAATGTTCCCCGCCAAATACCGCAACGGCGCTTTCCTCTGCCAGCACGGCTCCTGGAACCGCTCCCAGCGCATCGGCTACAACGTCGTCTTCGTTCCCTTTAAGAATGGAAAAATCGCCGGCCCTAAAGAGGACTTCCTCACCGGCTGGCTCCTCGACCCCTCAAAGCGCGAAGTCTGGGGCCGCCCCGTCGGGCTCCTCCAACAACCCGACGGCAGTCTCCTCCTCACCGATGACGGCGGAAACAAAGTGTGGCGTATCTCCTACAAAGGTTAATCCTCCTCGCCGGCCTCGCCGCCGCCGCCCAGCCCTTCTCGCACAAGGAGGGCGCGCAGGGTATTGCCTGCACCGAATGTCACCCCCGCGAAACCGGTATCGCCGTCAAGTCCAAGCAAAAGATCGCCCGCTTCAACCATCAGCTCCACATGAAGTTCGGCAACATCGCGCCCATGATCAAGGCCGCCATCGCCGGTAAAGAATACCTCGACACCAAGATCCCTCAACACCTCGATACCAAAAACAGCTGCGCCGGCTGCCACCACGGAATCGAGCAGTCTGAGGATGTGAAAAAGGCCAACGTCTTCCCTCACATGGGCGATTGCCTCATCTGCCACAACAAAATCGAGGCGCCCTTTTCCTGCGAAAAGTGCCACGATAACGTCCCTGCTATCAAACCGGCCAACCACTCCCGCGACTTCATTGATCGCCACAATCGCAACAACGAAGGTCTCGACCGCTCCTCCTGCTTCACCTGCCACGGCAAACGCTTCACCTGCCTCGGTTGCCACTGATTTCCCCCCGCCGCCCCGCCTGAAATTCTCGAATCCCCTCCCCGTCTTGTGTCATCATATGCGATACGATACCGTATCGTATAATAAGGAGACTGCATGAGCCTCAAAGACACCAACCCTCGCCACCCCAGCCAACCCAAAAGAATCGCCCTCGTCCTTTCCAATCCCGCCATCTCCACCATCACCGGATGGCCGGTCGGTTTCTGGTGGAGCGAACTCACCCACCCCTACTATGAGTTCACCGAAGCCGGCTATGCCGTCGAACTCTTCAGCCCCAACGGCGGCAAATGCGAAGCCGATGCCATGAGTGACCCCCGCGATCCCAGCGGCTACTCCGCCACCGATCTCATCAGCATGGGCTTCATCGCCACTCCCTCCCTCGCCGCCCTGGTCGAAAACACCGCCGAAGTTGCCGCCATCGACGTCGCCCGCTTCGATGCCATCGTCGTCGCCGGCGGCCAGGCCCCCATGTTCACCTTCGCCTCCGCCACCACCCTCCACCAGAAGTTCGCCGAGTTCTACCACGCCGGCAAAATAGCCGCCGCCCTCTGCCACGGCGTCGCCATCCTTCGCTATGCCCAATCGCCGGATGGCACCCTCCTCGCCCGCGGCCGCACCCTCACCGGCTTCGCCAATGTCGAAGAGGACTTCGCCGACAACGCCGTCTGGAACGCTGGCTTCCTCCCCCGCGGCCAGCACATCATGCCCTGGCGCATTGAAGACGCTCTCAAGGAAGCCGGTGCCAACTACATCCAGGCCGGTGCCTGGCGCGGCTTCGCCTGCCGCGATGGCAACCTCATCACCGGTCAGCAGAACTTCTCCGGCGCCGAAACCGCCCGCGCCGTCATCGAAGCCCTCGGCCGCTAACCCGGCCACCCCCCCATCCCCATCTCAATCACCTCGTCCAATTCCTCCCTCGATGCTCCTCCCGCTGCCACCACTGCCATCCCCCCCACTAGCGTGCCCACGTATCGCGCTAACCCCTCCGCGCTCGCCTCCCCGGGCAGGTCCCCCTCCGCCTTCGCCCGCGCAAACCGCTCCGTCAACGCTCGCACCATCTCCCCCCTCCTCGCCAGTAAATCCTCCCCCACCCCCGCTCCCGCATCCCCGCACGATAAAGCCCCCCGCACCGCTAAACAACCCCGCGGCGTTCCCTCTCCCGTCTGTACTTTTGCCGCTCCCCGCAATACCGCTCTCGCCACCTCTCGCGCCGTCGGCTCCAGTAACGCTCGCCCCAAATATCCCCCCGGCCCCTCCCCGTACCGGTCCAACACCTTCCGGAACAGCGACTCCTTGTCCCCATACGCCGCATACAAACTCGGCCGGTTAATCCCCATCGCTTCCGTTAAGTCCGTAATCGAGGTCCCGTCAAACCCCTTCCGCCAGAAAACCTCCATCGCCCGCTCCAATGCCCGCTCCGCATCAAACCCCCGTGGCCGCCCTCGATTTGCGCCTGTCTTCACTTTTGTACCTATCGATACAATAAAACTCTTGACGTCCGTTGTCCATGGCCTTATATTTGTATCGTTCGGTACATAAAAGGAAAATCATGGAAAAACTACTCACCAACAAGGCTGCCCTCGTCACCGGCGCCTCCCGCGGCATCGGCGCCGCCATCGCCCGCCGCCTTGCCCGCCTCGGCGCCCGCGTCGCCATCACCTATTCGTCCAATCCTGCCAAGGCCGCTGAACTTGTCGCCTCCATTCAGGCCGAAGGCGGCCAGGCCATCGCCATACAAGCAAATAGCGCCGACGCCGCCGCCATTGCCGGCGCAGTCTCGCAAACCGTGAGTGAGTTCGGCTCCCTCGACATCCTCGTCAACAACGCCGGCGTCGCCCAAATCGCTCCCATCGGCGAATTCTCCGTCGAAGAGTTCGACCGCCTCATGTCCATCAATGTCCGCGGCCTCTTCCTCGCCTCCCGTGAAGCCTCCCTCCGCATGGGCGCCGGCGGTCGCATCATCAATATCGGCAGCATCAACGGGGACCGCGTCCCCTTCCCCGGCGCCACCGTCTACGCCATGTCCAAAGCCGCCGTCGCCGGCTTCACCCGCGCCTTGGCCCGCGAACTCGGCCCCCGCAACATCACCGTGAACAATATCCAGCCTGGTCCCGTCGACACCGACATGAACCCCGCCGATGGCCCGTTCGCCGAACTCCTCAAAGGCCACCTCGCCATCAACCGCTATGCCCATGCCGATGAAATCGCCGCCATGGTCGCCTACCTCGCCGGCCCCGAAGCCGGCTATGTCACCGGCGCCTCGCTCAACATCGACGGAGGCTTCGGCGCCTAACCCGCCGCCTCCGCCAGTTTGGCCTTCAAAAAGGCGACACAACCCGGCACCTGCGCCCGGCTCAACCCGTGCAGCAGCAACGGCCCGCTAAATCCGTACTTACGCAACAACCGCAGGTACAACGCGTAGTCCAGCAGTCCTTCTCCGGCCGCCTTGTGTCCCGCATCCCCGTCATGGTCGAGGTCTTTCGCATGCGCCAGCGCAATGTCTTTTCCCACCAGCGTAAAGGCCTCTTCCACGATCTCTTTCATCCGCGGCAGCGTCCCCGCCGGAAAAATGTTCGCCGGATCCATCGTCACCTTCAAATAAGGAGACCCGATCTCGTCCATCAACTGCCGCGCCTTCCGTGCCGAGTCCACAACATTGTTGATCTCAGGCTCGAACGCCAGCACGTTCTTCGTCTGCCGTGCGATCTCGGTCGCCTCCCGGATGCACGCCGCCATCTCCCGCCACGCCAGCGGCGTCGCATTGTCGGCATGGCGCCGCCACATGCTGGTGGTATTCCGCGTTCCCGTACAAATGTGAATCGGCAGCCCCGGAAACGCTTCCGCCAGCACGCGTAGCCGCCGCAGCCCGGATTGCCGGTGCTCGCTCTCCGGGTGGCACATATTGAAGGTGCCCTGCACGCTCGCCAACCGCATCCCCCGCGCCGCCGTCTCCCGGCGGAACCGGTCCGCTAACCCCGCGGGAATCGCATCCGGCATCTCCGCCATCCCCGCGCACACCATGCTCATCTGCACGCACGACATCCCATGCGCCTTGGCTTCCCCCAGCCGCTCTTCCAGCGTCCCGGACGTATAGGTGGTGGCCACCAGAATGCCAATCTCCGGCCCCCCGCCACTCCCCCGGCCCTGCCCGAAAGCCACCCCGCCCGTCATCGCCAGAAACTCCCTCCGCCCGCTCTTCACGCAGCCGTCCAGTCGCACAAAATTCCTCCCCGGCCCGCCGGTTCTCCGCGCAGGCCCCAACGCCTAGAACACTATCACGGTTCGCAATCCGTTACCCCTCCGCCATCCCCCGCAGCAGCCGCTCCGTCTCCCCATCGGCCGGAAACAGGCTCTCAATCCGCAACTCGTCCGCCGTCACATCCTGCGCCGTCCCAAACGTGGCGATTACCGTGAATAGGGACAGCGTCACCCCATGCAGCGTCATCTGCAGCGGCAGCACCGGCAGCAACGCCGTGTCCTCGGCCACCCACAACACGCCCGCGTCCTGATACGGACGCAACTCCGCCAGAATCGCTCGCATCTCTTCCCCCGCCGTCGCTTCCGCCTCCCGCTGCGCCCGGCACCATAGCAGCGGCGCCACCGCCGGCCAGTTCGTCACCATCGGTCGGATCCCCCCAGGATGAAAAAACAGCCGCAACAAATTCCGTCCCGTCCCGCCCACCCGTTCCCACAAATCCTCGCCCAGCATCGCCGCCAGCCTCTCAAACGGCGGATTCGCCAGCCGGATGTTCCACGCCCGGTCCAGCGCCACCGCCGGAAACGGTTCGTGATTGGTTAGCATCAGCCGCACCGCCGCCATCACCTGCCCCATCTGCGGATCCTCCAGCGGACGCGTCGGAAACACAGGCGCAAACCCCGCTGCTACCAGCCACCCGTTCCGCTCCCGCAGCGGGACCTCCAGCGTCTCGCTGATCTTGAGGATCATCTCCCGGCTCGGCCGCGCCCGCCCCGACTCCAGAAACGAAACGTGCCTCTGCGATACACCTGCCGCCAACGCCAACTCCAGTTGCGACAGCCTCCGCCTTCCCCGCCACGTCCGCAGCATCGCGGAGAATCCGTCCCCCATCGCCCCGGAAGCACGCATCGGCAATCCCATACCGCTCATTCTCCCGTGCCCCGCGCCCCGCCTCAATAACCTCCCAGGTAATTGCGGCCATTCCCTCCGCGCCGCATACTCGAACAACAAACCAAGGAGGTTCTCATGACCGCTCGCTTACTCACCCTTTCCATCGTCATCCTCGCCTTCGGCGCTCTTTCCGCCGTCGCCCTCTGGGACGTCGGCTACTGGGGCATTATCGCCCCCCACTTCCAAAGCTGGGGCGCGGCCCAGGTCTTTACCGATCTGGTGATCCTCGCGCTCCTCGCCTGCCTCTGGATGGTCCGCGACGCCCGCCAGCACGGCCTCCCCGTCTGGCCCTTCCTTGTCCTGACTCTCCTCGCCGGCTCCTTCGGCCCTCTCTTCTACCTTGTCGCCCGCGAACTGCGCTCCCCCCGGCCCCGCTCTGCCCCCGCTCGCTAATGCCGCGCAAGGAGGAGGGCCCCGCGTGCACTCCTCCTCGCGCCCTGTCTCGGTGGCTCCATCCCCCGCTACTCGATCGTCGTGAAAAGGTTTTGCCCCGTCGCCGTGCCGTTGATCGAAACCTCGATGCCAATATCCCCTGACGGCAAGTTCGGAACCGTGATGTTGAATTGGCACAGCCCAAGTGCGGAAACAAACGCCTGCGCCTGCGCCACCGTTTGACCGAACATCACTCGAACCGTTCCCGCTACTGGCCGCGGCGCCCCCAACACCACCCCGGCCGCGCTCGCAGGATTCGTCGCCCCGCACCCGACCGCATAGGCAATGAGAACGTCCCCAACTCGCGCCGGCCGGAACGCCACCCCTGCGATCAGTCCATTACGGCCCGCAAACGTCGTGTTGTCAGAGTGGAACGCCGCTACATACTGCTTGCCGCCAACCTGAAATGCCGGCGTTGTCAGCAGAGCGGGCGACTGCGCCGACTTGTTGATCGTAATCGGCGCGCTCGTCCCCAACGCGTTTGTGATCGTCACCTGCACCGGTCCCGTGGCGCCCCCATCATCGGGTGCCTGCACGTTCACCTGCGTCGGACTCACATAACGGACAAAGGCCGCTCTCCCGTTGATGCTCACGCTCACGCCGTCCAGCGACGTCGGCGCCTGCGTACAGTTCTCCTTGAAATCGGCGCACGCCCATTCACGCGTCGTCGAAGAGAGATTGGTCCCATACAGTTCCATCCACGATCCTGAAGACATCGCCGCCAGACCGCTGAACGACTGAATCAGCGGCTGGTTGGAGCGAAGCGCCGGCACCACCGCCGGTGGCAACGCGGTCACGGAAAGATCGTCGAAGTACGCCGTATTCGTCCCGGTTACCGAATTGAATCCAAAGCCCACGATACTCAGGTTCCGGATCGCCGACGGGAAAGGCTGCGTACCCACGGTGGTTCCGTTCACAAACCCGGTCACTGTCTGCGCCACAAAGTCCAGCCGCAAACGGAACAAATGCCAGGTATTCAGCGCCAGCGGCCCGGCGCCTAATACAGATTGCTGTGTGCTGTTGTTGAGAAACGGGAACCCCGCCGTGCTGATCTTCAAACACATCGCTGGAAACGGCGCCACACCGCCATGCAGGCACAGCCCATTCCAACTGGTTCCGTTACTCTTCAGGTTGACGTAGATCGCCCCCTCCACCACCTTGTTCGCTCCGGAATCGTTATACGTGATCGCGTGTAGCGAATAGCCGGCCGCGCCCTCTCCGCTGACGGACACGGCTTGGTCACCGCTTCGCTTTACCGCGCTTTGGATCTGCGGATTCCCCGCGTTCTGGCTGCCGAAGGTGTACCAGGAGTTCTGCCCGGTCAACCCCCGTACGGTGTAGCCCGGCGTGTCGAAACTCGTCGTAAATAGGTCCTGCCCCTGGACGCATCCAGCCAGGGTAAACAGGGAAACGAAAATGGGTGTCAACCTCATGAGATTCTCCTAGGTGCTATTCCCCCGGAGGCAAGTGCGCTAGTTGGTGTCTAGGCCGGCCGGAGGTAGATCGCAATACGTCACCCTCAGAAGCGACAGAATGACGCTTGCGATGACAACCGTCTCGCCAAAATTCTTCTGCTCGGTGGAGCACCGCCCAATGGGAGAACCGCTGTCACCCCAGCCGCCCACCCGCCCTGCGCTTCGCTCATGACGGCTGCGTAATGTGGTTTCCCCCTCCCGCTCGGCTATTCTTGTCAGGTGCCATCCGACGCTCTCGCCCGCTCGGCCACCTTCGCCGCCCTCGCTGTCTTCACCCTCTCCTACATCGCCGTCTGGGCGCGTTCCCTCCGGGCCGCTCCCTTCCCCCGCCCCGCTCTCCCTTCCCTTCTCACCGGCTTCATCACCAACTTCTTCGACACCCTCGGCATCGGCTCCTTCGCCACCACCACTTCCATCTTCAAGTTCACCCGAATGGTCCCGGACCAACTCATCCCCGGCACACTCAACGCCGGCCATACCCTGCCCACCATCTTCCAGGCCTTCATCTATATCGCCGCCATCGAGGTCGACCCCGCCACTCTCCTCCTCATGATTACCGGCGCCGTTGCCGGCTCCTGGTTCGGGGCCGGCTGGGTCGCCCGTCTCCCCAAACGCAAGGTCCAAACCGGCGTCGGCGGCGCCCTCCTCTTCGCCTTCGTCGTCCTCCTCCTCCGCCAGTTCGAACTCTTCCCCGCCGGCGGAGATGCCCTCGGCCTCTCTGGTCCCAAACTCCTCCTCGCCGTTTCTCTCAATACGCTGTTCGCCGCCATCAGCACCCTCGGCATCGGCTTCTACGCCCCCTGCATGACCCTCGTCGGCCTCCTCGGCATGAACCCCGGCGCCGCCTTCCCCATCATGATGGGTTCCTCCGCTTTCCTGATGCCCGTCGCCAGTTCCCGCTTCGTCCTCTCCAATGCCTACTCCCCTGCCGTTGCCCTCGGCCTCGCCTCCGGCGGCCTCCTCGGCGTCCCGCTCGCCGCCTTCGTCGTCAAATCCATGCCCCTCACCGCTGCCCGCTGGCTCGTCATGTTCGTGATCCTCTATGCTGCCGTCCGCATGCTCCGCTCGGCTTATACTGAAAGCCTTAACCCATGAAGATCACCGCCATCCGGGCCTACCGCGTCGAACTTCCCCTCCACGAAGGCAGCTATAAATGGTCCGGCGGCAACTCCGTCGAGGTCTTTGACTCCACCGTCGTTGCCGTCGATACCGACGCCGGCATCACCGGATTCGGTGAAGTCTGTCCCCTCGGCTCCGCCTACCTTGCCGCCTATGCCAACGGCGCCCGCACCGGCCTCAAGGAACTCGCCCCCAACCTTCTCGGCGCCGACCCCACCCAACTTGGCGCCCTCAACCGCCGCATGGACCAGCTCATGCGCGGTCACCCCTACGTCAAATCCGCCATCGACATGGCCTGCTGGGATATCCTCGGCAAAGCCTCCGGCCAGTCCGCCGCCACCCTCCTCGGAGGCCACTACGGCCCCGACTTCCCCCTCTACCGCGCCATCTCCCAGGACACTCCCGAACGCATGGCCGCCAATGTCGCTGGCTATCGCGCCGAAGGCTACACCAAGTTCCAGCTCAAGGTCGGCGGCAACCCCGATGTCGATATCGAACGCATCCGCGCCGTCGCCGCCCAAATGCAGCCCGGCGACATCCTTGTCGCCGACGCCAACACCGGCTGGCGTCAGCACGAAGCCGTCCGCATCGCCCACGCCGTCCGCGACGTCGACGTCTATATCGAACAGCCCTGCCTCTCCTATGAAGAGTGTCTCGCCGTCCGCCGTCATACCGACCGCCCCTTCGTCCTCGACGAAGTCATCGACGACCTCCCCGCCGTCCTCCGCGGCGTTGCCGATCACGCCATGGACGTCATCAACCTCAAAATCTCCAAGGTGGGCGGCCTCACCAAAGCCCGGCAGATCCGCGACCTCTGCGTCTCTCTCGGCATCGCCATGACCATCGAGGACACCTGGGGCGGCGACATCATCACCGCCGCTATCGCCCACCTCGCCCACAGCACACCGCCTGAGTTCCTTTTCACTGCGACCGATTTCAATAGCTACGTCACCGTCAGCAACGCCGATGGGGCCCCCCAACGCCGCCACGGACGCCTCGCCGCCTCCACCCAACCCGGCCTCGGCATTACCCCACGGTGGGATGTCCTCGGCTCCCCCGTTCTGTCGGTCTAGCTTCGCCCCGCGACCGTTGTCCTGCACGGGCGGTTTCGTGAAGGAGCGAAACTCCGCCTGTCCACCGCTCCGTCGGGTCAGCCTGTACCCTCCTGGGAAGTCAATGAATAGGTTGGCAACCGGCTGCGCAAAGAACACCCTCCCTCCGGAACACTGAGAATATCCCCTCCTTCCGCCCACTAAAGAATGGGGGGGACCGCCCGCCATTGGCTCACCACTACGA
>CAYSFR010000007.1:0-239260 GCA_964430625.1 uncultured Solibacteraceae bacterium | reverse complement strand
GGCTCAAGGAGGCCGGAATGATCAACGTATTGGAAAACAAAGTGATCGGGCCGCTCATCCTCCAGGCGGAAGAAAAAGGCCGCACAGAGGGCCTTACCGAAGGAATCCGGCAAGGCACGCAACTCGGCATGCAGCAAGGCCTGCGAAGCGTCTTGTCCGGCCAGCTCACCGAGAAATTCGGCCCGCTCCCTGCCTGGGCCGCCGCCCGCCTCCAGTCCGCCTCCACTGCGGAACTCGAACTCTGGGCCAGCCGCATTCTCCAGGCTCGGACTTTGGAAGACACGTTCGTCTGAACGATCCGCTTCGAGCTACCGCCTCGCTACCCGGAACTCCAGCCTCGGCCGCCTCCATGACGGAAGGGGTCCTGCCGAAGTGGCGCGCCGACGGGAGAGAACTGTGCTGGTGGACCTCTGGCGATCGGACTTTGATGGCGGCGACGGTCGAACTGCAAGCCGCCGCCGTCCGCATCGGGCTGGCCGAACCGCTATTCCACCTATCGCGACCTTTCTTCCAATTCGCTAGCGACGGTAAACGCTTCCTCACCCTCGAACTCGAAGGCGGCCAACACCAGGAACTCCCCATGACTGTCGTCCTGAACTGGGCCGCAGCTCCAAGATAGGCGTTACACTCCGGCCAATCACCCCGCAAAAGTGATTCCAACGCCCAAAAAATAATCTAAAGCATTTTAAATCAATAACATCATGGTTTCGCTCCCCAGTTCGCGCTTGACGCCGCGGTATAATAGAGGAGTAAGTGGCCAGTTGCCCAATACCGCAACCCCACCCATGAAATCCTGAAGGCGCCCGCCGCTCCCCCCGGCCGGCGCCTTCCCCTTTGGTGCCTGGCCCAACCGACGCCCGCCCGCAAAACCGCCCCGCCTCTCAGCGGGGCCCCTGGCGCTGCCCTCCCGCCCCCCAAAACATCAATTTGATGGGAATAACCCAAGATTTGTTGAAAACAAATCACTTACAAGTTGGAATAACCCAAAATGAGTCCAATCTTAACCCAACGTAACCTGCGGGGAATCCAACTTATCCCAACTTAACCCAACAATCTGCGTTATACACTCAGCTCCAGCCGGCCCGTGCTATCCCCGAACCGTTCCACCGCAACTCCCGCCCGGTCCAGCATGTTCACGAACAGGTTCGCCGCCGGCGTCATCGGCTTCGCCGCCACGTGCATCCCCCCGCGCTGCCCGCCCGCATGCCCCGCCACCACCAGCGGCAGGTTGTGGTTCGAGTGCTGATTCCCGTCGCTCAGCGCCGCCCCGTACAAAATTGTCGAGTGGTCCAGCAACGTCCCGTCCCCGTCCGCCGTCGCCTTCAACTTCTCTACGAAGTAGGAAAACAGCTCCACATGGAACGTGTTGATCTTCGTCACCTTCTCGATGAAGTCCGGATGCCCCCGGTGGTGTGTCAGCGGATGGTGCGGATCCGGCACGCCAATCTCCGGATACGTCCGCACGCTCCCCTCCCGCCCCAGCATCATCGTCGATACCCGCGAAATGTCAGCCTGGAACGCCACCACCTGCAAATCGAACATCAGCTTGACGTACTCAATGTACTGGAACGGAATCCCAGATGGCTTCTCCCCCAGCGGAACCTCCGGATCGCTCTCGGCCTTCGCAATCCGCGCCTCCACCTCCCGGATCGACGTCAGATACTCGTCCATCTTCCGCTTGTCCTGCGCCCCCAGCGTCCCCACCAGCCCTTTCGTCGTCTCCCGCGTCAGGTCCAGAATGCTCTTCTTGTAAAGTGCCCGCCGCGCCCGAGTCGCCGGATCCAGGCTCGGATCCACCGTCCCGAACAGCCGCTCAAACACCGACCGGGGATTCACTTCCACCGCCAGCGGGGTCTCGGCATTCTTCCACGACAGCGAGTTCGTATACGCGCAACTCGACCCCGTATCGCAGTTGCCCACCATCCGCGAATCCTCGCAGCCCAGCTGCAGCGACGGCACCCGCGTATCGGCCGCAAACTGCTGCGCCGCCACTTGGTCAAACGTCACCCCCGCCCGCACGTCCGCCCCGGCCGTGTACTTCGGTTCCGCGCACGAGAGAAACGAGCCCGATGCCCTCGCATGCCCGCCGCCCTTCGCCTTCACCGCCGCATGGTTCGACAGCCCGGAGACCACCACCACATCCTCCCGGAACTTCTCCAGCGGCTTCAGAATCCGCGTGAACTCGAATCCTGCGCCCGTCTTCTCCGGCTGCCAGTCCTTCATCACAATGCCGTTCGGCACATAGACAACGCCGATCCGCCGCGCCTGCTTCCCGCTCTTCGCCGCCGCCAGCGCCGGACGCATCGCCTCCAGCAGCGGCAGCCCCACCGCCGCCCCCACTCCGCGCAACAGCATGCGCCGGTCGATATGTCTGCCCGTTACGATGTTCATTCTGACTTGGCTCCGGTAGTGTTCACAACGGCCGCGCGCCGCTGTTGGAAAGGTAGGCTCTCAACAATTTCTTGGACGAGCGCCGCGAACCGGTAGTTACGCGCCGCCAGCCTCGTCGCAATGGAGCCGATCACCGGTCGATCCGCCCGCTCCAGTCCGCGCCCCAAGGCATACGTCAATAGTTTATCCGTCAATCCCCGCACAAAGGCGTCCCGGCTCTCCTTCAGGTTCGCCTTCAGCTCCGCCGGACCCGTGAACGTCTTCCCCCCGGGCAGCGTCCCGCTCGCGTCCACCGGGAACTTCCCGTCCTGCGTCCGCCAGCTTCCCACGGCGTCGAAGTTCTCCAGCCCGAACCCCAACGGGTCCATCCGCGAATGGCACGACGCGCACGCCGGGTTCTTCCGGTGCGCTTCCATCTGCTGCCGCAATGACGCCGCTTCCCCGACTTTCGAGTCGTCCAGCGACGGCACCGCCGGCGGTGGTGGCGGCGGCGGTGCGTTCAGCAGGTTCTCCATTATCCACTTGCCCCGCAACACCGGCGACGTCCGCGTCGAATACGACGAAATCGTCAAAATGCTCCCGTGCGCCAGCACGCCTCCGCCCCGCGGATTCGTGCTCATGTCCACCCGCCGGAACTCCGGCCCCGTGATCCCGTCGATCTTGTAGAAACGCGCCAGCCGCTCGTTCAGATAGGTGTGCTTGGCGTCGATCACATCCAGCACGCTCCCGTCCTCCCGCACCATCTCTTCGAAAAACAGCTCCGTCTCCCGCCGCATCGCGTACCGCACCGCATCGTCGAAGTCCGGGAACTTCCCCGGATCCGGCTTCATCACTTCGATGTTTCGGAACTGCAGCCACTGCCCGGCAAAGTTCTCCACCAGCGCCCGCGCCCGCCCGTCCCGCAGCATCCGTTTCACCTGCGCCTGCAGCACCGCCGGCTGCCGCAACTGCCCCTTCCCGGCCACCGTCAGCAACTCCTCGTCCGGCATGCTGCTCCACAGAAAATAGCTCAGCCGGCTCGCCAGTTCGAACTGGTTGATTCGCCCGTACGGCCTCTGTGCCGATACCGCCGGATCCCGCTCCACCCGGAACAGGAAGTGCGGCGAAACCATAACGCCCTGCAGCGCCGTCGCGACCCCTTCCCGGAAGGAGTCGCCCTGCTGCCGCGCCAGCGTGTACAGCTTCACGAACGGCGCCGCCTCATTCGCCCCCACCGGCCGCCGGAACGCTCGCCGCGCAAACGTCCGCACAATGGTCTCCGCGCACCCGGCCGTCTCCTGCTTGCAAACAAAAACCCGCTTCTCGCTCTCCGGTTGCGGCCCCTCGGCCTGCGTGAACGGACCGCCCACATCCAGCGATTCGAACCGGTTGTCCACTCGCGTCTCGATCCGGTCCGTCTTAATCTTCGTCCCGTACTTCCGCAGCGTCTCGATATCCTTCTCTGTCAGCTTCCCGCGCACCGTGATCATCGGCTCGGCCGGCCGCTTCGATGGCTCCGGCCCGTTATACTTCGGCGGCAGCCCGTGATACCCCTTCAGATAGGAGGTCGACAGCAGATGCTCCCCGGCTGTCACCTTCGCCCGGACTTCCACGATCTGCCCTTCCAGATCCGTCGCGTCCACCACCCAGTTCTGGATCTGCTTCCCGTCGATCCACAACGCCGGATTCACCGGCTCGGACCCGTTCGGCCGGTGCCCGTTCAGCACCACACGGAAATTGTACTCTCCGTCCACCGGAAACCGGTGCAGCACATGAAACGAGTGCCGCGTGCTCAGCCCCGACTCATCGTAGTGAAAGAGGTCCTTCGGCAGCGACGGATTCGTCACCAGGTCGTTTACCCGCACTGGAGCCGAATAGTGCACCGCCGCCGGCTTCAGCTTCTCCGGCCCGAACACCGCCGTCCGCACCGCCCGCTCCGCCGCGTACAAATACTTCTCCAGCAGCACCGGCGAAAGCGTCAGCGCGTCGCCGATGTTGTCGAACCCAAATGCCGCTTCGTCGTTCGGAAAGCTGTCCGCCGGCCGGATGTCCACGCCCAGCAGATCCCGGACGGTGTTGTTGTACTCGGTCTTGTTCAGCCGCCGCGCCGTCACCCGCCCCGGGTCCGGCTTCGCCGTCCGGTCCTGCCGCGCAAATTCCGCCTCCAGAAACTTCGTCAGCTCCGCCACTTCCGCCGCCGGCGGCTTCGGCATCGAGGGCGGCGGCATTTCACCCGTCTTCAGTTTCGTGAGCGCCTTCTCCCAGACCTCCCGCCCGTCGTCAAAGCCTCGCGCCGAATCGTACACCGCCAGGTTCACGTCCCCAGACGAAACCGAGGCGTTGTGGCACGCTACGCAGTTCTTCTTCACGAACGCGAACACCGCGGTCGAATCGTAAGCGCTCAGGGCGCCCGCGCAGGCCAGCAACAGGGTGGTTCTCAACATTACAGTAATGTCACCAAACTACCATGTTGCCCCCCCGGTACGATAAGCTGGGCCGGAATCAAAATGAAACCCCTTTTGCTCTTCACGCTCGCCCTCGCCGCCTTCGCCGGCGAAGAGAACTACAACATCCCGCTCTGGGAGGCCGGCAAGGTTCCGCTCGCTGCCGGTGACGGCCCGCTCGATCAGCCTTTCCTGACCGTTTTCAGCCCCCCGCCCGGCAAAAGCAACGGCTCGGCCGTCGTCATCGCCCCCGGCGGATCCAACATCATGCTTATGTACGGACTGGAAGGTATTGAAGTCGCCGAACGCTTCAACGACTGGGGCACCACCGCGTTCGTCCTCACCTACCGGCTCAATCCCCGTTACAACGAAGCCGCCCGCGTCCTGGACGGCAATCGCGCCATGCGCGTCGTCCGCGCCCGCGCCGCCGAAATGAAGCTCGACCCGAATCGCGTCATGTTCGCCGGCTTCTCCGCCGGGTCCTCCATGGCCCGCTCCGTCGCCGCCGCCTCCGGCCCCGGTGACCCCAACGCTCCCGATCCCATCGACCGCCTCAACTCCAAACCCCATTCGCTCCTTATGGTCTACAGCGCCGGCCGCGCCACCCCAGGCGAAAATCTCAAGGACTTCCCTCCCACCTTTCTCCTCGCCGCCGCTCACGACTTCGGCGCTGCCAACGGCTCCGCCCAGCTCTTCCTCGAAATGAACCGCGCCCGGGCCGTCGCCGAAATCCACATCTACCAGCGCGGACGCCACGGCTTCGGCGCCGCCACAACCAGCCCCGAGTTCTCCCCCTGGATGGACGCCCTCAAACACTTCCTCAACCTCAACGGCTTCTTCGGAGGCAAAAAGTAAACCATGCGCTCGCTCTCCCTCCTCCTCCTGGCCGCCGCCGCCTTCGCCGCCGACGCGCCTAAAGTCATCAACGAAGGCTACGGCGATTTCCTCATTGTCCCGGCTGGCAACTTCAAAATGGGCGACAACTTCGGCGACGGCGAAAGCCGCGAACGCCCTGTCCACCAGGTCTATGTCGATACCTTCTACATCGGCAAGTTTGAAGTCACCAATGCCGATTGGAAACGCTTCCAGAACGATCCCCTCTACGACGACGTCAAGATCTGGCCGAACGGCCGCGTCGTCCCCAAGGATCAGAGTCCTTATTGGACCCAAGCCGTTAACCACGGCGGCGCCACCCCCGGTAGCGACAAGTTTCCCGTCCTCGGCGTCAACTGGGACGCCGCCACCGCCTACTGCAACTGGCTCAGCATCAAGACCGGCAAAAAGTATCGGCTGCCGACCGAAGCCGAATGGGAGAAAGCCGCCCGCGGCACCGACCAGCGCCGCTTCCCCTGGGGCAACACCATCGACTACGATCACGCCAACTACGCCGGCGCCCAGAAGTTCGATACCGGCAAGGAAGTCGGCAGCTATCCGAAGGGCGTCTCCCCCTATGGCGCCATGGACATGGCCGGCAACGTCATGGAGTGGTGCTCGGACTGGTACAGCCGGACCTATTATTCGGTGTCGGCGAAGAAGAATCCGCAAGGCCCGGAGAAGGGCGCCTACCGCGTCCTGCGCGGCGGGTCGTTCTTCTTTGAAGGGCAGGATCTGCGCAGCTATGCCCGTTCCGGGGGCTGGCCCTCGCTGCAGGCCTGGCGCATGGTCGGCTTCCGCCCGGCGCGCAGCGCCGATTAGTTTTCGCTTCGGCGAATGATCAAAATTAAGCTCCTTGTTCCGCACTGTCGGGCAAGGAGCTTTTTTTGACATGAAACAAATATTCGCTATCGCAATCGTCGCCGCCGCACCCTCGTTCGCCCTCACCTGCGGGCAGGTCGTCTCCGGCGTCGTCACCTTGACCGAAGATCTCGACTGCAACAGCCAGACAGCGCTGCGCGTCGGCGCCGATAACACCGTGATCAACCTGAACGGGTTCTCGATCACCTGCACTGGCGCCGGCTATCTTGGCAGCTGCCAGACCGCCACCGGCCAGAATCCGGTGACCGCCCGCGGCATTGAAGTGTCCGGCAAAAAGGGCGTGGTGATCAACGGACCGGGCGTCGTCAGCGGGTTCCAGACCGGCGTGCTGCTGCTCAACGCCGGCGGCGCGGCGGTCAAGGGTGTCACCATCACCGGTCCCTCCTCCCCGCTTGGCCTCGGCCAGCGCGGCGGCGCCGCCGGCATCTACACCGGGGGCTTCTTCTGCCCTATCGTCGCCTTCGGTCAGGACGCGCCTCCTTCGCTCGTCATCGCCGACAACGACATCTCCAATCAGGCGCAGGGCCTGCACATTGAAAACACCGCCTGCGCGTCCATTAAGGGAAACAAGATCCACGCCATTCACCGCGACGGCGGCTACTCGCTCGGCATGTTCTTCTACAACGCCGACAACAACGAAGTGCTCCGCAATTCGATCTTCGGCGTCGGCGCGAACCAGATGATGGATCACGGCATGCTCTTTCTGGCCGGCTCGTCGCGCAACACCGTCTCTACCAACACGGTCAGCAACAACGCCGCTACCGGCATCCACGCCATGAGCACCTCCGGCCAGAACAAGTTCCTGCTGAACGTCGCGCGGTTCAACGGCGTCAGCCCGGCAACCGACCTGGCCGACAGCTCCACCGGCGCACCCAACACCTGGAACACGAACAATATCTGCAAAACGGAAGGCGGAAACGTCCCGGCCAACGTCTGCAACCCGGTGGAGTAACGTTGCCAATTGTGAACTCTTTCCCGCAGTGACTTGAGGAGAGGAGCCTCGGAGGAATATGCTTAGCCGATGTACCGGCTCCTCTCTTTGGTGTTGTTTGCTTCCGCCGCGTTTGCCCAAACGGCAACCGGCGTTCTCAATGGACGCGTCAGTGATCCGTCCGGGGCTTCGATCCCCGGAGCGAAGGTCACCATCGAAAACCAGGCGACCGGCATTAAGCAGGACGGCCCGACCAACTCCGAGGGGCGCTTCTTCAACGGCTTCCTCCAGCCCGGCGCCTACCGCGTGACGGTGGAGCGCAGCGGCTTCAGCAAGTATGTCCAGAGCGATGTTCGCATCAATGTACAGCAGACCGTCTCGCTGGAAATTGAACTGAAAGTGGGCGAGACGGCGACCACCGTCGAGGTCAGTTCCTCGGCCGCGCAACTGGCCACCGAGACCTCCAGCATTTCCACGGTGGTCAGCAGCAAACAGATTCTCGACCTGCCGCTGAATGGACGGAACCCCTTCTCGCTGGCGACGCTGACGCCGGGTGTGACGCCGGGCGGCGGCGGGTCCACCCCGTGGATCTCCGGCGGCCGCAACGCCACCAACGAAATCACCATCGACGGGACTTCCGTCATCCTGCCGGAGAACAACGTCAGCAACCTCTCCACCGGCTACACCCCCATCCAGGACTCGGTGGCCGAGTTCTCGGTGATCACCAATGCGCTGGCGGCCGAGTACGGCCGCACCGGCGGCGGTGTGATCAACGTCGCCACCCGCGGCGGCTCCAACGACCTCCACTTCTCCGCCTACGACTTTCTGCGCAACACCAAGCTCGACACCAACACTTGGCTCAACAACCGCAACGGCGTAAAGCTCGCCGCCTTTCAGCGCAACCAGTTCGGCTTTACTGTTGGCGGGCCGATCCGGATTCCCGGGCTCTATGACGGCCGGAACCGGACGTTCTTCTTCTTCTCCGAACAGAGCACGCGGTCGCGTTCGGCCTCCCAGTCTCAGGCCTCGGTGCCGCTGGCGGAATGGAAGAACGGCGACTTTTCCAACCTGCGCAACGGCAACGGCGCCGCCATCACCCTCTTTGATCCGCTCACGGTGGCCGAGAACAATACGCGCACCGCGTTTCCCGGCAACCGCATCCCGGCTGCGCGGTTCGACCCCATCATGGTGAACCTGCTGAAGTTCTATCCGGAGCCGAACGCGGTGCCGACCAACGCCTTCACGCAGCAGAACAACTTCTTCGCCTCCGGCAAGGCGGCCAGCGAGGACGACAAGTTCGACGCGCGCATCGACCACAACTTCTCTTCCAAGCTGCGGATGTACGGCCGCGCCTCGCGCGGGTGGGGAACCAACCAGCCGCTGAACGGCTTCGGTACGCTCGGCACCTCCATCGGCGACGGGCCGAACGTCAGCCGCCAGTACAACCTAACCATCAACGGCGTCTACACCTTCTCGCCCACCACGATCTTCAACTTCAACTACGGCTTCGCGCGGACTACCGGCGTGCGCTATCCCTTCTCCACCGGTATCGACCTGGCGGCTTTGGGCTTCCCCTCCTATTACACGAATCTGGTGGCGATTCAGAACAAGGAGTTCCCCAACATCAGCTTCGGCGGGAACACGAATCTCTCCAACCTCGGCCAAGCGACCTTCACCACGCTGCTCAACCGGCCGATGTCTCACATCCTGCGCGGCGACCTGACCAAGGTGCTGGCCAAGCACACGCTGAAGTTCGGCGGCGAATGGCGGAAGATGTTCCTGAACTTCACGCAGTTGGGCCAGCCGGCCGGGCAGTACAGCTTTGCGGCGAACTATACGCAGCGGGTGGTGGGCGCGGCGGCGGTGGTGACCGAAGGCAACGGCCTGGCGACCGGGTTGCTCGGCATCCCTGGCGGCGGGTCGATTTCGCACAGCTTCGACGCGGCCACCGCCTCCGCCTATACGGGCTTCTACTTCCAGGACGACTGGAAGGTGGCGCGCAAGCTTACCTTCAACATCGGTCTGCGCTACGACGTGGATGTGCCGCGGACGGAGCGCTACAACCGGTTGAGCTATTTCGATATCGACGCGCCGTCGCCGATTGCCGGCCGCGTGCCGCAGTTCCCCAACCTGGTGGGCGCGATGAAGTTCACCGGGCCCGATCAGCGGCATCAGGTGCCCACCGATTTGAACAACTGGGGCCCGCGCTTCGGCTGGGCCTATCACATGCTTCCGAAGACGGTGATCCGCGGCGCCTACGGCATTCTCTACTCGCCTTCGGTGATGCAGGCGGCCGGCACCTCGGGCTCCGGCGGCGTGGCCGGGTTCCAGAGCACCTCCAACATGATCGTCTCCATCGATAACGGGCGGACGGTGCAAAACTATCTGCGCAACCCTTTCCCGGCCGGCTTCAACCTGCCGCTGGGAGCGGTGGAAGGTCCGACCTCGGGCTCGCGCACCGATCTCGGGCTGGGCATCGGCGACAGCTTCTTCATCGATTCCCGCAACCCGGTGGTGCAGCAGTGGAACATGAACATCCAGCAGGAGGTGAAGGGCGGCTGGGTGATGACAGTGGGCTACCTGGGCAGCAAGGGCAACCACCTGATCGACGGCGAAAGCTCAATGACCTACAATCAGTTGCGGCCGGAGTTGATGTCGCTGGGCGCGCAGTTGACGCAGTCGGTGCCGAATCCGTTCTTCGGGGTGATCACGAACCCGACCTCGGCGCTGAGCCAGCCGACGGTGTTGCGCCGGCAACTGCTGGCGGCCTATCCGCAGTATTCGAGCGTGAACGGGTTCCGGAAGCCGCAGGGCAACTCCAATTACCACTCCTTCACGTTTGAAGGCGAAAAGCGTTTCGACTCGCAAGGGCTGCTGATGCTGATCAGCTTTACCGGATCGAAGCTGATCGACGACGTCTCGCAGGTGGTGACGTTCCTGGGCGCGGCGGGCACCAAGCAGGATTTCTACAACCGGAAGGGCGAGAAGTCGGTGTCGGCGCAGGACCAGTCCAAGCGCCTGGTGATCAGCGCGAACTACCAGCTGCCCTGGGGCAAGGGCCGGAAGTACATGCAGAGTATGAATCGAGGAATGGATGCGGTGCTGGGCGGATGGCAGGTGAACGGGATCGCCACGTTCGCCAAAGGGACGCCCCTGCAAATCGGCAACGGCGGAAACAACACGAACATCGGCTCGCCGGGGCAGCGCCCGAACAACAACGGCCAATCGGGCGTAAAGGACGGGCCGATCAAGGACCGCCTGAACGCCTACTTTGACCCCTCGGTGTTTTCGCAAGCGCCGATTTACACGTTTGGGAATACGTCGCGGACGTCGCCGAATCTGCGGGCGCCGGGAACGCACGGCATCGACTTCTCGCTGTTCAAGGATTTCCGTGCGACCGAGCGGCTGACGGTGCAGTTCCGGGCGGAGGCGTTCAACTTTACGAACTCGCCAACTTGGAATTCGCCGGGGACGACGGTGACGCAACCGGGTTCGTTCGGGGTGATCACGGCGGCCAGCGGGCAACGTCAGGTGCAAATGGCGATTAAGATTAACTATTAGCCATTTGCCGGAGCCAACACATCAAACGGGAACGATCGGGCTGCGGGTCCGCGGCGAACTGGTGGAGATGCGCCTGACGATCCCGTTGGGGAAGGTGCGGGCGGCGGAGATGCTGCCCGTATTTCAGGAGATGTCGAACGCGCTGGTGGAGGCGATGGTGCGGCAGGTAGAGCGGGAGGGGAAGAAGGTCTCCTGCCGCCTGGGGTGCACGGCGTGCTGCCACCAGTTGATTCCGCTGTCGGAGGTGGAGGCGCTTCATCTGGCCGAGTATGTGCGCTCACAGCCCGACGAGCGGCGGGCGGAACTGGAGGGGCGATTTGCCGAGACCTTGCGGCAGATGGAGGAGGCGGGGATTCTGCAGCCGTTGCGGGAGCCGGAGACGCGCGGGGACCGGACGCTACGGGAGATCGGTCTAACTTACCTGGCGCACCGGATCCGGTGTCCGTTCCTGGAGGACGGGGCGTGTTCCATTCATGCCGACCGCCCGCTGGGGTGCCGGGAGTATCTGGTGACCTCGCCGAATGAGAACTGTTGGGAACCGTCGCCGGAGACGGTGGAGATGGTGCCGATGCCGGCACGGATGTCCGGGGCGTTGATCAGCATCGGTCAGCCGCCGGCGCCGTTCGTGCCGCTGGCGTTGGCGCTGGAGTTTGCCACGACGGGCGCCGGGGACCGGTATCAGGAGCGTCCGGGACCGGAGTTATTGCAGCACGCGGTGGAGAACATGACGCGGAAGCCGCTCTAGTTGTTCGTGCCGGCGGGGACGAACGAGGAGTACGAAGGGCGATCGGCGATGCTGCGGTGGCGGAAGCTGCGGGAGATTTCGCCCTGGCTGAGGAAGAAGACGCCAGGCATCTGGCGCATGGAGGCGGAGGGGAACCAGACGCCGTGGCCGCGGAGGAATCCGGCAACGAGGACGCGCCACCAGGCCTTGGGGCCAAAGACCTGCCAGAGATTTCCGCTTTTCAGCCCGAAGGCGGCGTAGAGGCGGCGATCCAGATCGCAGATGCGATCGACGGTGGCGAGGCCATAGCGGTCGATGAGCCGCCGCATCTCCTTGCGGTCGCCCATGTGGACGAGGACGATCCGGGTTCCTGTGCGCTCAATCTCGGCGCGGTGGCGGGCGATGTCACTGAGGGACTCGCGGCAGAAGGTACACCCGGCGTGGCGGAGGAAGACGAGGAGTACAGATGACTTCTCGACCAGGGAAATGAAGTCGACACCGTTTTCGGTCCGGGTGGACTCGAGAATGTCGGCGACTTCGTTGGCTTTATCGTTGTGCACGTGTTTCTACTGGAGAGGATGCGCGGGGGATCCCCGGTGGCGTCAATTTTTCTTCGCGCCGATTGCCCGTTGGAGCGCGGTGCGGATGGCGGCTTCGGCGGCCGGGGAGGCGCCAATTTCGTAGGCGACGATTTTTCCGGAGCGGTCGATGACGACGAGGGTTGGGATTGATTGCACTTTGAACTTCGCCCGGGCGGTGCCGGCGGATTTGCCGTCGTGGAGGGTGGGCCAGGTGTAGCCCTGTGCGGCGAGGTAGGCGCGGGCCGTTTCCGGCGACTCGTCATCGTCGATGCCGTGGAGGACGACGCCTTGCGGCCGGAATTCCTCGTAGAGCCTGGCGAGGGCGGGCATTTGGGCGCGGCAGGGTTCGCACCACGTGGCCCAGAAGTCGAGGAGGACGACTTTGCCGGTGTAGTCTGGGAGGCCAATGGCGGGAGCGGGCTGGCCGATGAGTTCTTTGGCCGGGCGGGGGAAGGGCCGCTCCAGGCGGCTGACCTCGCGGTAGAGCGGGGGCGGGTGGTACTGAAACACGGACGGCGGGAGGGGTTCGTTGATGGTGGCGACGGTGTAGCGGGCCGCTTGGCGGCTGGTGGTTTCCAAGTAGGGCTGGGCGGGGAACTGGTGGCCGCGGGAGGTGTTTTCCGATTTCAGGACGAGTTTGCGCTGGGGATCGATCCAGAAGGTCTGGGACCAGGCATCGATACCGATGGCGGCGGGGTGGGGGGAATAGTCGGCGCGGATGACGAGACAGGGAAAGGAATGGCCGTTCACCTCGACGGTTTCGGTTCCGGTCTGTTCGGCGCGGAGGAGGCGATCGGTGAGGCGGGAGGCCTGGAAGTTGAGGGCGAGTTGGGCGCGGCGGACGGCCGCGGCGGCGATGGGTCCGGCGTTGTCCTGGGGGGCGTTGGCTGGGCCCTGGACGAACTCGCGGGTATCGGGGGCGGCGCGCCAGAGGCGGGTGCCGTCGGTGACCGAGACGAGCGAGCCGCTGGAGTCTTCCAGCTCATAGCGGAGGCGGGAGGGACCATCCTTGGCGATGACTTCGCGGCTGCGGGTCCAGGAGCGGTGGGTTTCGCTGAGGATCTCCCGTTCGGTGGTGATTTCCAGGTGAAGGGTTTGGGCGGAGCGGAGTGTCTCGGCCGCCTCGCGGAGAAGCGTTTCGGCGGATTGGCCGTGAAGTTGGGAGGCGAAGGCGACGATAGAGAAGAAAACAACAAAAATGTACGGCATGTTCTCTGGAGAGACTGTAGCAGTATTGCGTCAGGAGTTGGCGGCCGAGGCGCATGCGGGGTTTCCCCTGCTGCGGCGGACGCCCTGTACGCTGACGGTGGCGCTGTTGGATTATTATGCGGAACTGGACGAGGCCGACCGGGAGGCGCTGCTGGCGGGATTGGCGGAGGTAGCGGCGGGACGGATGGTATACCGGGCATCGGGCAATCCGGCGGTGGCGGCGTTCCATGCGGCGATGCAGTCCCCCCGCTATGCCGGGGGATACCGGTATACGGGCGTGAAGTTGATCCGGCTGATGAAGGGGGATCCGAAGTCGTGGGCAAAGTTTCAGCAGACGGCGGGACGGCCGGCAAGCGCGGAGCTGATTCCGGACATGGAAAGAATGGTTCCGGCCAAGGCGCAGCAACTGCGGAAGTTGTGCAAGCCCTTGCTGGCGGGGCCGGTGATGGAGATGCAGGTCGCGATCGATTTCGGTTCCATGCTGGGGCAGTTGCGCTACGGAGCGACATCGGAGGTGTTCCGGGGGCTGGCGTGGGAGTCGTTGTGGGGGGCGTACATGGGGTGGGACCTGGTGACGGAGGAGAACGCGGAACGGTCGGTGTGGGTGTTGCTGGAGCATCTGGAGCGGCTCTCGCGGATCCGGCGGAAGATCGCCGGGTCTGTGTGACGATGGGTGGATATGACGGAGAGGCAAGAGACGATGAACCGGATATTCGCGGGTTGGGGGAACATCTACTTTTCCGCGGAGGAGAAGGCGGCGATTGCGGCCTCACATGGGTCCGAGGTGCTGGCGGAGGTGCTGGCTGTGTATGAAGCGCTGATGGATACGGGGCGCGGAGCGGACGGGATGGACGAGACGTTCCGGCGATTTGGGGTGGTGGTGCGGCGGGACTATCCGTGGATATCGGACGAGGCGCGGGGGAATCTGTTCCACGCCCTGATGATGAACTGGAAATAAGGGGCGGACGGGGCCCCCGGGGAAAATCAGAGGAAGAAGCGGACGCCCAACTGGATGAGGCGGGAGAAGTTAGCCTGGCTGGAGATGAGGCCGAACTGCGGGCTGGTGAACGTGGTGTTGGGGCCGTTGAACATGGGGGTGTTGGTGAAGTTGAGGGCTTCGGCGCGGAACTGCGCCTTGATGCGCTCGGTGACGGTGAAGGTTTTGAAGAGCGACAGATCCCAATTGACCTGGCCGGGTCCGCGGAGCGGGTTCATGCGGCTGACGTTGCCGAAGGTGAACTGTGGCGCCTGGGAGAAGGCGGCGGGGTTGATCCAGCCGTCGAGGCGGGCGGAGAAGGGCTTGTCGACGGCGGGGGAAAGGCCGGTGGCATTGGGGCGCATGTGGGAGGCGCCGATGACGCTGTTGTCATTGGGCTGGACAATGGCGAGCGGGTAGCCGGACTGCATGACGCTGACGGCGTTGAGGGACCAGCCGGCGACGGCGGCTTCCAGGAGGCGGCCCTTGCCCTTGGCGAAGGGGAGTTCATAGGTGAGGGCGAGGGAGAGGCGGTTGGGGGCGTGGACGCTGGAGAGACCGTACTCGGCGTTGGGGTCGTAAGCGTTTTGGGGGCCGGCGGGAACGGAAGAGAAGGTGTTGCCGGCGGTGCCGTAGGCCATATCCATGTTCTGGGAGCGGGTGTAGGTGGCGAGTACGGTCATGCCCTGGGCAAAGCGGCGCTGGCCCTTGATGTAGACCGAGTGGTACATGGCGCGGTTGGTGTCGGAGTTGTTCAGCGTGACCGAGGTGAACTGGGGGAAGGGGCGGAGAAGTTGGGAGCGGGAGATGACGGAACCGGCGACATTGAGGAGTCCTCCGCGGTTGAACATGGGATTGGGCACCGATTGGTTGAGGGCGGCGCCGAGGGAGAGGAACTGAGGGGCGAGCTGATTGATGTTGCGGCCATCCTGGGCGAGTTGGAGGCTTTTGGAGCCGACGTAGCCGGCGGAGAGGACGAAGGAGCCGGGGAGCTGGCGCTGGATGTCGAAGGAGTATTGTTGCACGTAGCCGGAGCGGGCGGCTCCGTCCGGCAGCGAGAGAGCCTGGCCGATGCCGGTGGCGAAGCCGCCCGCATTGCCAACGGGGGGGACGAGGCCGTTGGGATAGGGGTTATCGAGCGTTGCGGCGGGGGTGAAGTTGTTATCGAAGCTGGCGACGATGGGGGTGGACTGGGAGTAGCCGATGGCGGACTGGAAGGAGAACGGGAGGGGGGCCCAGAAGATGCCGTAGCCACCGCGGATGGCGGTTTTGGCGTCTTTGGCGTAGGCGAAGCCGATACGGGGGGAGAACTTGTTTTTGTTGGGATTGCCGGCGTGGATGCCGTTGCCGTTGACGCCGGCGTAGAGGACGCCGCCGACGATTTTAGGTTCGGCGACGGTGGCCTGGAGGGGGCTGGGGACCGTGGGATCGAAGCCGGTGATGAAGTTGTTGTTGCGGTCGGCGGGGCCGGTTTCGTACTCGTAGCGGAGGCCGGTGTTGAGGGTAAGTTTGGAGGAGATGCGCCAATCGTCCTGGAGGAAACCGGCGTAGTATTTGACGTAGTTGTAGAAGTTGGTGGCGACGGTCATGGAGCCGCCGGAGGGATAGCCGAGGAGGAGGGCGGCGAGGGAGGCTCCGGTGCCCTGGACGGTACGCTGGGGCGTTTGGCGGGTGAAGATATCGGAGAAGCTGAAGGAACTGGGGCCGATACCGGGAGCGCCGTCGTTATTGAGGCTGCGCCAATCGAAGCCCATTTTCAGGCTGTGTTTGCCGAGGAACTTGCTGACGGTGGTGTTGAAGCTCTTGGAGTGGAGGACGCTTTGGCTGGTGGTGCCGCCGCCATAGGAGCCGACATCGGACATGGAGATGGAGGGGAAGGCGGAGTATTTGGTGACGGCGGCCAGGGAGGCGGGGAGGCCAAGGGTGGTTTGGGAGAATCCGAGGCTGGTGGGGGCGGAGAAGTTGGGGAAGCGGTTGAAGCCGTAGCGGACGGCGATGACGGTGGTGGGGGAGGGGGTGAGGGTGGAGTTGACCTGCGTGGCGTCAACTTTGCGGTAGAGCACGCCCTGGTTGGGGGTCGCGAGCGTGCCCCACCACGCATTTCCTGGCTCCCGGCTTCCATAGTGCAGGTAGGAAGCCGAGGCCCGCCACCAGGAAAAAAGCTGATGATCGAGTTTCCAAGTCGTCTGGTCGGCGCGGTTGTAGGCGGCGACGGTGGCATCGTAGTTCAGATCGGCGTAGAAGCGGGTGGAGGTGTTGGGGAGCGGGTAGTAAGAGGCGATGCGGCTGCCGGGGGTGGAGATACGGCCGGCGGGGATGATGTTCCCGGCGAAGGGGGAGCGGGAGCCATCGGCGCGGGTGGTGAGGGGGTCGTAGATTGTCTGTAGGCCGGTGCCGGTGCGGGAAGGCGACTGGGAGAAGTCGCCGGCGCGTTCGAGGGCGGTGGGGACGGAGAGGCGGGTGCCGGCGGATTCGGTTTGGCGGTAGGCTTCGCCGGTGATCCAGAAGAAGGTCTTGTTGCGGCCGTCGTAGAGTTTGGGGATGCGGACGGGGCCGCCGATGGAGCCGCCGTAGTTACGGAATGGCTGATTGATGCGGGGGGTGCCGGCGCGATTGGAGAAGAAGTTATTGGCAAGCCACTCGGTTTGGCGGATATAGCCGAAGGCGGAGCCGTGGAGTTGGTTGGTGCCGGAGCGGAGGAAGGTGTTGAAGGTTCCGCCGCCGGTGCGGCCCATTTCGGCGTCGTAGGTATTGGCTTGGACCTTTACTTCCTGGACGGCCTCGACGGAGGGGATGATGACGGCGCGATTGGTGGAGTCGGTGATGGAGATGCCGTCGAGGGTGTAGTTGTTACCGCGGACGGGGCCGCCGGCGATGGAGATCTGGGAGGAGCCGGACTGGTCCTGCATGCGGTTGAACTTGGGGTTGCCGACCTGGACGACGTTTTCGGCGAGTTTGGAGAGCATGAAGGGATTTCGGCCGAGGTTGGGAAGGTCGATGAGTTTCTGGCGGTCGATGACCTGGCCGGTGGAGGCGTTGGCGGTTTCCAGGGCAGGGACCTCTTCGGTGACGTTGACCTGTTCGGTGACCTGGCCGATTTCGAGTTTGAGGTCGACGGTGACGGCGGCCTGGGTGGCGACGGTGATGCCGCGGCGTTCGGTGCGTTTGAAGCCGGGGGCTTCGGCGACGAGGAGGTACGAAGAGGGGGTGACGGAAGCGAAAGTAAACTCGCCCTGTTCGGAGGTAATGGTAGCGCGCTGGGTGGAGGTGCCTTCATCGATGAGAGTGACCTTGGCGATGGGGACGGCGTGGCCGCCGGGGTCGAGGATCTGGCCGCGGACGGTGCCGTGGAACGACTGGGCAAGGAAGGGCGCCGCGCTGAGAAGCGCGAGTAGAGCGAAACGCATTGACTGTTCTCCTCTGGACGTGCGTTGAGCGACGGAGCGGCAAGGAGAACCAGACGGGGGTTGCGGCGCGCGGACGGCGGGGGCGTTGCCGTCCGCGCGCCTGAGAGTGGGGTGCCGGGAGGCTACGCCATGACTTTGGCGAGGGCGGCGGTGAACTTGTCCATTTCCGGCTGGGTACCGACGGAGACCCGGACCTTGGTGGGCCAGATGGGCCAGACGCGGCCGATGTAGACCTTGTGTTCGGCCATGGCGCGGGCGACTTCGGCGCCGGGGCGGCCGACCTCCATGAGGAAGAAGTTGCCCTCACTGGGGATGTAGGGAATCTTCGACTTTTCGAGGAATTCGAAGGTGTTGTCGCGGATCTGTTTGTTGATGGCGCGGCGTTCGGCGATGAGGGTTTTGACCTTCATGCTGGCGGTGGCGCAGGCGACCCCGGTGATGGGGAGGAAGCCGGAGGTCTGGAACGGGCGCATTTTGGCGAGGAGGTCCGGCCGGCCGAGGGCGAAACCGGCGCGGATGCCGGCCATGCCGTAGGCCTTGGAGAAGGTACGGAGGACGATAACGTCCTTATCGGCGGCGACGAGATCGTTGCAGGGCTGGGCGGTGGAGGAGAAGTGGATGTAGGCTTCGTCGACGACGACAACGGCGTCCTTCTTCTTGTTGGCGAGGAGGAACTCGATGTCGGCGCGGGCGGTGACGGTGCCGGAGGGGTTGTTGGGGTTACAGACGTAGTAGACGCCGGCGTTGGGGTCGGCCTTGATCATGGCCTGGACGTCGTGGGAGTAGTCGGCGCGGAGGGGGACGCGGATGACTTTGGAGCCGATGTAGGCGGGCGCGCCGCCGCCATAGCCGGGGTCGGCCATGACCCAACTGCGGGTGGGGGAGGTGAAGGCGCAGGTGGTACGGTGGAGCGGGTCACTGGAGCCGGCGGTGGGCATGATGTAGTCCGCCTTGACGCCTTCGATTTCGGAGACGGTTTGGGTGAAGGCCATGGTCTCACCAGTGGGGGAGTAACGGCCGCCCAAGGGGGCAACCTTGAACATGGCCTCGAGGCCTTCCTTACAGGGGCCGAGGGGATTTTCGTTGCTGGAGATGCGGACGGCATCGGCGGGCATGGGGCCGCGGCCGCGCATGGTGCGGCGTTCGGCTTCCTGGGCCATGGCGAATTCGTTATAGAACGGCATGGCGGCGCCGGCCGCCAGGAATTGCGCGACGCGGCGGCGCGAGAACGCCGCGAGCGGAGTCTGTTGGAGGTCCATGATTTCCCTTGTCTTGATGGAATCGCTGCTGGTGTTTTCGAGCATGAGGGCGCGACGCGCCAGATAGTTGGCGTGCCAGGAAACAGCCACAGTTCAGACCAGGAAACGGAAACCGCGTCTTCACTAGGAGGCGCGGTTTGCTGTTGGTTGAAAGTAACCGATTTTTGCGCGTTCGTCAAGACGGAAAGTAGGGACGAGGCGGGCGGCGGCTGTGTTCCAATAGCCTTTATGCATCGCCGCGCATTTTTTCTATCGCTTCCGTTGGCCGCTGGAGATTGGCCGCAGTTTCGCGGGCCGGGAGGGCAGGGGCACGCGGAAGAGAAGGGCCTGCCGCAGGAGTGGAGCGAGACGAAGAACGTGAAGTGGAAGGCGCCGGTGCCGGGGAGCGGATGGTCCAGCCCGAGCATTGTGGGGGAGACGATCTGGCTGACGACGGCGACCGACGACGGGTCGTCGCTGCGGTTGCTGGCAATGGACAAGGCGACGGGGAAAGTCACGCTGAACAAAGAAGTGTTCCGGGTGACGGACAAGGGGCCGGGTATTCACAAGAAGAACTCGGTGGCATCGCCGACAGCGATTGTGGCGGGGGATAAGATCTATGTCCACTACGGGTTTTACGGGACGGCGTGCCTGACGACGAAGGGGGACGTGGTTTGGAAGCAGACGATCAAGTACGAACCGCAGCACGGGCCGGGCGGGTCGCCGGTGCTGTTTCAGGACATGCTGATTTTCAGTTGTGACGGGTTCGATGCGCAGTTTGTGATCGCGCTGGACGCGGCGACTGGAAAGGTCCGCTGGAAGACGCCGAGAGGGAAGGGGAATCAGGCGTACACGACGCCGCTCGTGATCGACGTGGGCGGGCAGCCGCAGTTGATCAGCCCGGGAGCGCACCACGCTTATTCTTACGATCCGAGGAACGGGAAAGAGCTTTGGTACATCGAGTATGGCTCGGGCTTTTCGAACGTGCCGCGGCCGGTGTATTCGCACGGGCTGGTGTACATCTGCTCCGGGTTCTTCCAGCCGGTGTTGTTTGCCGTGAAGCCGGGGGGGAAGGGGAACGTGACGGAAAGCCAGGTGGCATGGAAGCATCCGCGGGCGGTGCCGCTGACTCCGTCGCCGGTGGTGGCGGGCGATGAGTTGTACATGGTGAGCGATAACGGGATTGCGACCTGCCTGGACGCCGGGAGCGGGAAGGTGAACTGGACGGAGCGGATTGGCGGGAACCATTCGGCGTCGCCGATGTTTGCCGACGGGCGGATCTACTTCCTGAGCGAAGAGGGAGAGGCGACGGTGATTGCGCCGGGGAAGGAGTACCGGCTATTGGGGAAGAGCAACATCGGGGAGCGGACGCTGGCGTCGTTTGCGGTGTCCGGGAAGGCGCTCTATCTGCGGGGGGATCAGCACCTGTACCGGATTGAAGTCTAGGCGAGGATCTCTTTGACGACGCGGCCGTGGACATCGGTAAGGCGGTAGTCGCGCCCGGTGTAGCGGTAGGTGAGTTTCTCGTGGTCGATGCCGAGGAGGTGGAGCATGGTGGCGTGGAGGTCGTGGATGTGGACCTTGCCCTGGATGGCGTTCCAGGAGAAGTCGTCGGTTTCGCCGTAGGAGATGCCGGGCTTGACGCCGCCGCCGGCGAGGAACATGGTGAAGCCTTTGGGGTTGTGTTCGCGGCCGCGTTCGTTGATGGGACCCTTACCCTGGGTTAAGTCCTGATCGAAGGGGGTGCGGCCGAACTCGCCGCCCCAGAGGACGAGGGTATCATCGAGGAGGCCGCGGGCCTTGAGGTCGGTGATGAGGGCGGCGATGGGTTTATCGACGGCTTTGCAGCGGGTGGGGAGGGACTGGCGCAGCTTGGCGTGGTGGTCCCAGCCGCCGTCGGTGATTTGGACGAAGCGGACGCCTGATTCGGCGAGGCGGCGGGCCATGAGGCACTGGCGGCCGAAGTCGTCGGTTTCCTTGGTGCCGATGCCGTAGAGGGCTTTGGTGGCCTCGGATTCGGTGTCGATATCGAGGACTTTGGGGGCTTCCATTTGCATGCGGAAGGCGAGTTCGAAGCTTTCGATGCGGGCCTGGAGTTCGGCGTCGGCAGGGTCGAACCCGGCGTTGATCTGTTTCAGGAAATCGAGTTGGCGGCGCTGATCGGCTGGGGTGAGAGAGGCGTTGGAGAGGTAATCGATACGGGCGTTTTTGGCGTCGCCAGACTTGCCGATGGGGGTGCCCTGGAAGCTGGCGGGGAGGAAGGCGGAGCCGAAGAGTTGGGGCGTGCCGCCGTCGCCGCCGAGGGCGGGGCAGATGGTGACGAAGCCGGGGAGATTTTTGTTTTCGCTGCCGAGGCCGTAGAGGGTCCAGGCGCCCATGGAGGGGCGGACCTGGATGGAGTGGCCGGTGTGTAGCTGGCGGATCGCGGGGGCGTGGGCCTCGCTATCGGCATGCATGGCGTGGAGGAAGCAAAGGTCATCGACGACGGAGCCCAGGTGGGGGAGCATGTCCGACATCCACATGCCGCGCTGGCCGTAGCGGACAAACTTGCCCATGGGGCCGAAGAGGCGGGAGTCGCGGAGGCCGGGGGCTTCGTAGTTAGGGGGGAGCTTGAGGGCGGAGGCGAGGGGTTGGCCGTTGCGTTTTTCGAGTTCGGGCTTGTACTCGAAGAGGTCCATTTGGGAGGGGCCGCCCTGCATGAAGAGGAAGATGACGCGTTTGGCTTTGGCGGGGTGGTGGGGGGCGGCGGTGAGGGTGTTGAGGGCGGTGAGGCCGAAGCCGGCGGCGGCGCGTTCGAGGAGTTGGCGGCGGGAGAGGGGCATGGGTGGGGATTAGCTCCGGTAGAGGAATTCGTTGGAGATGAGGAGAGTGTGGCAGAGGCGGGGCCAGCCAAGTTGGGGAAGCTGTTGGAGGAGATTTTCGATTTCGCCGGGTTTTGGGGGGCGGGCGTAGAGGCGGCGGAGGAGGGAATCGAGGCGTTGGGCGTTGGAGGTGTCCATGGCCTGGAGGCGTTCGGCGAGGGCGTTAGCGCGATCGAGGACGAAGGGGGCGTTGAGGAGGAAGAGGGCCTGGGTGGGGATGGTGGTGGATTGCCGGGCGCCGGTGACCTGGTTGGGGTCAGGGAAGTTGAAGAGATTGAGGACGTCGAGTTCGGCGGCCTGATTTTTGCGGAGGACGGGGAGGAAGACGGTGCGGCGGAGGCGGTCGGCGGGGTCGAGTTTGGCGTCGTCGCTGAAGAACTCGGGCTGGCCGAGGTTCATGTTGCCTTTGACGGAGAAGGGGAGGGACGGGCCGGCGGGACGGGGATCGAGTTCGCCGGAGACCGAGAGCATGGCATCGCGGATGGTTTCGGCTTCGAGGCGGCGGCGGGAGGTGCGCCAGAGGAGGCGGTTTTCGGGGTCCGATTGGAGGGCGGCTTCGTTGGGGGCGGAACTGAGGGCGTAGGTTTTGGAGAGAACGATCTGGCGGACGAGTTTCTTGATGGACCAGTTGTTGGCGACGAGATCGGTGGCGAGGAGGTCGAGGAGTTCGGGGTGGGAGGGGGCGGCGCCGCGGGTGCCGAAGTTGTCGATGGTGGGGACGATGCCGGCGCCGAAGAGGTGGTGCCAGACGCGGTTGGCCATCACGCGGGCGGTGAGGGGGTTGTCCTTGGAGGCGATCCACTCGGCGAGTTCTTTGCGGCCGGAGGTGAAATCGGGGATATCGAGTTGGGAAGATTTGCCGAAGAGGGCGATGGCGGAGCGGGGCGTTTCGGGGCCGAGTTGGTGGGCGTTGCCGCGGAGGTTGATGCGGATATCGGCTGGCGTTTCGGCATCCTGGACGGCGTGGGCGGTGGGCGGGACGACGGGGAGATATTCGAGGAGTTTGACGGCCTGGGTGGCGGCGGTGATTTCCTTCTGGGCCTCTTTGCCGCGCTTTTTGACGGTTTCGAGTTCGGCGCGGGCGGATTCGAGTTTTTCGAAGTATTCGCGGGTCTCGGCGGCACGGGCGGCGAGTTCGGCGGGGAGTTCGGGGAGCGGAACGGTGTTGACGTTGGAGAAGACGGAGAGGCCGAGGCGGCCGGAGAGGGTACGGGTGGAGGCGAAGACGCCGGCCATACCGTAGTAGTCGCGGGTGGAGATGGGGTCGAACTTGTGGTCGTGGCAGCGGGTGCAGCCAGTGGTGAGGCCGAGGAAGGTGCGGCCGGTGAGGTCGACCTGGAGATCGACGACGTCCATCTTGAGTTGTTCTTTATCGGCGTTGACGAGGGGCCAGGGGCCGAGGGCAAGGAAGCCGGTGGCGGTGAGGTTGGCGCGGCGTTCTTCGGGAGTCTTCCACTCCAGGTGGTCGCCGGCGAGTTGTTCGAGGATGAAGCGGTTGTAGGGGGTATCGCGGTTGAAGGCGTCGACGACGTAGTCGCGGTAGCGCCAGGCGTGGCGGGCGGGGACGCGGCGGCCGATTTCTATGGTGTCGGCGAAGTAGGTCTGATCGAGCCAGTGGCGGCCCCAGCGCTGGCCAAAGGCGGGGGAGGCGAGGAGTTGATCGACGAGGGATTCGAGATTGGGGTTTTTGAGGAAGGCCTGGAGTTGGGCGGGGGTGGGAGGAAGGCCGGTGAGATCGAGGGTGAGGCGGCGGAGGAGGGTTTCGGGGGGCGCGGGCGGATTTTGGTGGAGATTCTGGGCGGCGAGGCGGGATTGGATAAGGGAGTCGATGGTGCCGGCGGGCTTGACAGGGGGCTTCCAGGCCCAGTGGTCGAGACCGGGGGTGGCGGCTTTCGCGGTGACGGGGGCGGCGTGGTCCGGGAAACGGGCGCCGGCGGAGATCCAGGATTGGAAGTCGCCGATGACGGCGGCGGGGAGTTTGCCGGATGGCGGCATTTTGACGGGGCCGTCGTAGAGGAGGGCTTTGAGGAGGCGGCTGTCTTTGGGATCGGCGGTGACGGTGCGGAGGGCGGCGGGGGTGTCGAGGCGAAGATCGGCAAACGCGATTTTGGCTTTGGTGGAGTGGCACGAATAGCAGTGCTCGGCGAGGACTGGGCGGATCTTCTTTTCGAAGAAGGCATCGTCGGGCTGGGCTGCTAGCGGGAGGAAGAGGAGGAAGGGAGTCCAGCGCATTGGAACTCCCTGGAGTGTATGTAGTTTGGTTCGGGGGCGTCAACCCGGGGCGGTTTTAGGAGTGGGCCTGATTGTGGTTGTCGACGAGGGCACCGGCCTTGATGCGGGTCTTGATGGGAAGCGTCTGGGCGTGGTTCTCGACGAGGGCGCCGGCTTTGATACGGGTTTTGATTTTCATGGGTGGTTATCTCCTTAGGGTCGATGGAACGGCGTGTGCCGCTGCCGGACGATGCGGAGAATGGCCGGGAAAACTGATCGTGGCGGGAGCAGTTTTTTATAGGGCGGCCATGGCGGCGCGGATGCGGTCCGCCTGCTCGGCCGAACTTTCGGGCATGGGAGGGCGGGGGACGCCGCCGGCGCGGGCGCGTGTCGCCATGGCGGTGCGTACGTTGGCGGGGAGGTTGGGGGCGTCGATGGCGTTCCAGAGCCGGAGGAGACCTTTGTGGAGGGAGAGGGCGCGGGCGTCGTCGCCGGCGTGGACGGCGTTCCACAGAGCGACGCACTCTTCGGGGGTGGCGGAGAGGATGGCGGCGACGGCGCCGTCCGAGCCGAGGCAGAAGCTGGGGTAGAGCAGGGCGTCGACGGCGGAGAGGATGCGGACTTTGTCGCGGATGCCGGCTTCTTCGCTCAGCAGGAGAAGGTCGGCGAGGGCCTTCATGTCACTGGCACTTTGCTTGACGCCGATGACGCCGGGGGCTTCTCGGAGAATGCGGACGAGGAGCGGGGGAAGCAGATAAGACCAGGGGATGACGTTATAGAGAATTACGGGGATGCCGGTGCCGTCGGCGACGGCGGCGAAGTGGCGGACCATGGCGTCGTCACTGGGGCGGAAGACGTAGTGGACGGGGGTGACCTGGAGGGCAGCGACACCGAGATCGGCGACGGCGCGGCCGCGATCGATGGTGGCCTGGGTGGAGTCAGCGATGATGCCGGCGATGACGGGGATGCGGCCGCGGACTTCGTCGACGGTCCAGGCGACGATGCGGCGGGTCTCTTCGGTAGAGAGGGTGTGGCCTTCGCCGGTGGAACCGCAGACGGCGAGGCCGTGGACGCCGGCCTGCTCCACCATGAATCGAACTTCGGCGCGGTGGGCGGATTCGTCGATGGAGCCGTCCGGGCGGAAAGGGGTGACCAGCGGCGGGATGATGCCGCCGATTGTGAACTTTGACATGACTCTCTATTTCTATAACAAAGGGAGCGGATATACTGCGGGTCATTCGCTATGAATACAAACAATCCGAACCTTGTTCGAGTGGAGATTGAGACATTAGAAGAGGTGCAGGCGCGCCTGGCGGTGGCGGGAGCGACGTGGCACGACGTGGTGATTCAGGGGGTGGACCTGACGGGCATCGATGAGGCGCTCGGCCAGGCCCCAATTGCGGGGTGTTGTTTTCTGGGATGCGAGGTGGGCCCGCGGGTGGCCCAGGCGATTGCGAAGTCGGAAGAAGAGGCGGATCACCATAAGCAATGCCTGGTGTTTCCGCGGATGCCTTGGCTACCGTTCAATCCGTACCGGGGGGAGTTGTATGGGGCGGAGGAGTTGTTGGGCCGGTTCACGACGACAGACGTGGAGACGGAGAAGGCGGTGTATGAGGCGTCCGTGGACTGGAAGAGTTATTTGACGTTTGCCGATGTGAAGGACGGGTTCAAGCTGTTCACGAATGACTCCGTGGACACGATCCTGGCGCGGCGGTTGCACGACACGTCGATTTCCGACGCGCTGGAGGATCTGCTGGCGCCGATCCGGGCGGGGAAACCGGGAACGAAGAAGGGCGTGGTGGCGGTGATGGGCGGCCATGACATGGAGCGGCGGGATCGGCGCCGGGTGTGGCGGCTGGGCGGCTTGACTGGGAAGGGATGACTGACGACAGCGTCTATATGCGGGTGGCGTTGGTGGCCTGGAAGCTGGCGAATGTGGGGTATCTATTGGCGACCGGCGGGGGGCCGGGGGCGATGGAGGCGGCAAACCTGGGGGCGTATTTCGCGGCGCGTCCGATCGAAGAGTTGCGGGCGGCGGTGCGGGGGTTGGAGGCGTTTCCGAAGTTTGTGGCGGGCGAGTCGGTGCGTTGGCTGATTCCAGCGATGAAGGTGCTGCGGGATTATCCGCTGCCGGCCGACGCGGCGAAGTGCCAGAACGTGGGGATACCGACGTGGGTGTACGGGCATGAACCGCCGAATCCGTTTGCGACGCATATTGCGAAGTACTTTGAGAACAGCGTGCGGGAGGAGGGGTTGCTGGCGATTGCGACGCACGGGGTGATCTTCGCTGAGGGGAATGCCGGGACCGTGCAGGAGATCTTCCAGGACGCCTGCCAGAACTACTACGCGACGTATGGGACGGCGGCGCCGATGATCCTGTTCGGACGCGACTACTGGGATCCGCCGGAGATGCCGGTGTATGTGAACGACAAGCGGAAAAAGGTGTTTCCGATGGTGCGGAAACTGGCTGAAGAGAAGGGCTTCACGCACCGGTTGATCGTTACCGACTCGCTGGGGGAGATGGTGGACGTGATCACGAAATTCAAGCCGTAGTGGTGCGGATGACGGCGGCCGGATGGCGCCAGGCTTCGGGTTTGATTTCCATACCGAAGCCGGGCGCCTCCGGGGCGGTGATGGTGCCGTTGGTGGGGGCGAGGGGATTGTTGAGGAGTTTCGGCCAGTCGGACTCGTAGAAGCGCTGGCAGCTTTCCTGGATGGCGCAGTTGGGGGAAGCGGTGGAGAGGTGGGTGGAGGCGTAGAAGAGCAGGGGGCCGCCGGCGGTGTGGGGGGCGAAGGGGAGTTGGTAGCTGTCGGCCATGGCGGTGATCTTCCTGGCCTCGGTGAGGCCGCCGCACCAGCAGACGTCGAACATGATGTATTTGGCGGCGCGGGATTCGAGCAGCGATTGGAACTGCAGTTTGCCGGCCATGCGCTCTCCGATGGTGAGGGGCAGGGAGGTGGCCTGGGCGAGTTCGCGGTACTGATGGGCGTTGCCGGGCATGAGCATGTCTTCGAGCCACATAGGGCGGAGGGGTTCAAGGGCCTTGGCGATGCGGATGGCCGAGGGGAGATTCCAATTCGCATGGAACTCGATGAGGATTTCGATTTTGTCGCCAAACCTGTCGCGGAGGAGGCGGACAGGGCGGAGGGCTTCGTCGAGATCGGCGGGGGTGATGAACTGGCGGTTGTTGCGGCGGGCGGCGCCATCGAAGGGCCAGATTTTGATGGCCTGGACGCCGTGGCGGGTGAGGACCTCGTCCATGATCTTTTCGGGTTCTTTGTTGAAGTCGTACTTGTGGGGGAAGCAGGTGTTGTAGAGGCGGACGCGGGGGGTGGCTCTGCCGCCGAGGAGGCGATAGACGGGGGCGTTGAGGGATTTGCCGAGGAGATCCCAGAGGGCAAGATCGATGGCGCTGAGGGCGCGCATTTCGGCGCCGCCGGCGATCTGGTAATCGATTTGGTGGTAGAAGTCGGCCCAGAAGCGTTCAATGTCCCGGGGATCACGGCCGAGGAGGGTACGGGCGAAGTGGGTGTGGAGGAGGTCAGCTTCGGTACTGGAGCGGGGGTAGGTTTCGCCGACGGCGGTGAGGCCATCGGCGGTGGTGAGGCGGACCCAGGTCCAGTGTGGCCACCAGGGGGCGTCGTCGCGGGAGGGCCAGTAGAGGGTTTCCACTTTGACCACCTTCATGGGCGGGGCGGCCTGGGCGGCGCTGGCCCATTGGGCCGTGGCGGGAAGCGCGAGGATTGCGTTGAGGAATTTACGCCGGTTGGTTGCCATGACGCTTCTGAGTCTATATCGAACACTGGCCCGCGGCACCCGGGTGGTGCAAGCGCTTACCCCCCCGCAGACATTGGCGTAGAAGAGGTGTAGAATCCTGGATAACAACGCCATGTCAACCAGACGCCAGATCCTACAAACAGCGGTTGCACCGATGATTGTGCCGAGCTACGTGCTTGGGCAGCGCGCCGGAGCCGTGCCGCCGAGCGACAAGATTCTTTTCGGCGGTATCGGTATCGGTTCGCGGGGAGCTCATGTCCTGAGCAAGCTGTTGAACATAGAAGAGGCGCGGTTCATTGCGATCTGCGATGTGCGCAATGAGCGGCGGGAGGCGATCAAGTCGACCGCCGACCAGAAGTATGGGAATCACGACTGCCAGATGTACGGCGACCAGTATGAGTTGCTGGCGCGGCAGGACATTGATGCGGTGCTGATTGCGACGGGCGACCGGTGGCATACGCCGCTATCGATCATCGCGGCGCAGCACGGCAAGGACGTCTATTGCGAGAAGCCGTGCTCGATGTCGATTGAGGAGAGTTGGGCGCTGGGGGACGCGTTCCGGCGGTACGGGAGGCTGTATCAGGCGGGGTGCCAGCGGCGGAACGGGGCGAATTTTGCGTTGTGCAAAGAGCTGTTGAAGTCGGGGGCGCTGGGCAAGCTGAAGGCGCTGTACGCGAACGTTGGGCCGTCGGTGAACTGGCCGCCGTTGCCGAGCCGGGATTGGCTTGCCGGCGAGGATTTGCCGCCGAAACAGGTATTGGATTGGGACCGGTGGCTGGGGCCGGCGCCGTGGCGTCCGTACCACTCTTCCTACGTGAAGGGGGGATGGCGGAACTTCTATGACTTCCATGGCGGCGGGATTCTGGAGTGGGGATCGCATACGGTGGACCTGTGCCACTGGGCGGCGGAATTGGACGACACGCAGCCTGTGGAGTACACGCCGGTGGGGACGAACACGGGGCCGTACCGCGTGGACTGCACCTACGCGAATGGCGTGAAGCTGGTAATGCGCGATAACGCCTGGGACGGGGCGCTGGATACGGGTTCGTGCAGTTTCCGGATAGAGGGAGACAAGGGCTGGGTGGAGACAGGGGACAAGACGAAGATCGCCTGTTCCGACAACATCAAGCCGTTGCTGCGGCCGACCGAAGACGCACGGCTAGCGCTGGAAAACCACGTGAAAGAGCTGGTGCGGTGCATCAAGACGCGGCAGGCCACGAGCGCGAGCGCGGCGGCGGCGGCGAATTCCCATGTCACCTGCCATGCGGCGTTCATCGCCTATCAGCGAGGCAAGACGCTGACGTGGGATACGGCGAAGCGGGAATTCACCAATGACGAGATTGCCAACCGGATGCGTTCGCGGGCGCACCGGGAACCGTGGCGGATCTGAAGACGGGAACCAAGGAGAACATGAACATGCAAGAAGCACCGAAACCTGTCCCCCCTCCCGAGTTCGAGGAGAAGCAGATTGCCACTATGGATGCGGCAGCGCTGGCCGGGATCCTGAAGGACGCCGGAGCGTCGGAGTTCAAGAAAGCGAAGGCGTGTGTGCGTCTGGGCGAACTGGGCGCCAAGGAGGCGGTGCCGCTGCTGGCGGCGCTGCTGAACGACCCGCATATGAGCGTCTATGCGCGCTACGGGCTGGAGCCGATCGGTGATGCGTCGGTGGACGACGCGCTGCGGGCGTCGCTCGGCAAGCTGCAGGGCGACCGGCTGATCGGCGTGGTGAACTCGCTGGGCAAGCGGCGGGACGCCAAGGCGGTGCCGGCGCTGGCAAAGATGATGAACGGCGCGGATGCGAACCTGGCGCGGGCGGCTGCCGCGGCGCTGGGCCACATTGGCGGCGTGGGCGTGATGAAAGAGCTGCAGGCGGCATTCGGCAAGACCACGGGGATGGTGAAGATGGCGGTGGCCGATGCCTCGCTGGTGTGCGCCGAGCGGTTACTGGCCGAAGGAAAGCGGGCGGAGGGGATGTCGTTGTACTCGTCGTTGACTGGCCCATCCGTACCGAAGCCAGTGCGGCTGGCGGCGATGAACGGCATCATCCGCGAAGAGACTTCGCCGACGCGTCCGCGTTAACTCCCGGGGGGTCCGAAGGGGGCCCGGCCGGATATAGAATATCGGTGCCGGTTCGCAAATCGGGAATTCAGGAGTCGTCTTATATGAAGCAAGTAACTCTCGCCTTATTGGCGTGCGTGAGTCTTTTTGCGCAGGATCCGCGCGGGTTCATTCGGGGCACTTTGACCGATACAACGGGGGCGTTGATTCCGGGGGCGAAAGTCCGGGCGACGGCCAATGATACCGGTGTCGCGGCGACGGCGGTGACCAACGAGTCCGGGCTGTACTCGATTCCCTATTTGATCCCGGGTTTCTACACGATTGCGGTGGAGCAGACGGGGTTCAAGTCCTACTCGCGGCCGAAGGTGGAAGTGCGGGTGTCGGAGACGGTGGAACTGAACATTCAGTTGGAGGTGGGGTCGGTGTCAGAGTCGGTGATTGTGAATGACTCGACGCCGCAGTTGGAGACGGCCTCTTCGTCGCTGGGGCTGGTGATGGACCAACGGCGCATTCAGGATTTACCGCAGCGGGGAGGCAATCCACTGGAGTTGACGCTGCTTGCGCCTGGGGTGGCGAATACGACAAATCTGCGGCTGCGCAAGTCAATGGCGCCGGAAGCGACGTCGGACTTTGCGGCCGATGGCGGCGGGCGATACAACAATGAGTTCCAGATTGACGGGATCTCCAATACGGCGGCCGACCGGGGTCGCGGATATGCCCGGGTGGCGTATGCGCCGCCGGCATCGTCAGTCCGGGAGTTCAAGATGCAGACGTCGGCGTACGATGCGTCGGTGGGGCACACGATGGGGTCGGTGGTGAACGTCTCGACGGCATCCGGGACGAACGATTTCCATGGGGAGGCTCACTGGTTCCTGCGCCACTCGTCGCTGGATACCTCCAACTTCTTCAACAACAAGAACAACACGCCGAAGGGCGTTTATCAGGACAACCGTTACGGCCTGTCGCTGGGCGGGCCACTCTCGGTTCCGAAACTCTATTCGGGCAAGAACCGCTCCTTCTTTTTCTTTGCCTATGAGGGCAATCAGTTCGGAGTGCCAACGCAGTTTACTCGGACGGTGCCGACGGCGGCACAGCGGAACGGAGATTTCTCGGCGCTGCTATCGCTGACTAACGCCAACTATGCGATCTATGATCCGCGCTCGACGACGGCGGCGGCGAACGGCCGGTTTGCGCGGACGGCGTTTCCGGGTAATATCATTCCGCGGTCGCGGCTGGATACGCTGGGGGTGAATCTGGCGAACCTGTACCCGCTGCCGAATTCGCCGGCGACGGCGACGGCCGACGGGAGGAACAACTTTTTCAGTTCACCGAAAGCGATTCAGAAGACGACGTCGACGCTTTTGCGGCTGGATCATGCGATCAGCGAGAATCACCGCGTCTTCCTGCGGCTGCACTACGACTTCTGGAAGGAAGACAAGAATCACGACTTCCTGAACGACATCAATGGCATTAATCAGTTCCGGCCGAACCGGGGGGCGGCGCTGGACGATGTGATTGTGCTGAATCCGACGACGGTTCTCAACCTGCGGTATGGATTTACGTCAACCAAGTGGTGGCAGTACCGGACGTCGCGCGGCTATGATCTGGCGGCGCTCGGATTCAGCCCGGCGCTGGTGAACCTGACGGAGAAGGGACAGGCTCCGCTGCCGCGCATTACTCCAGGGGCGTATTCGCAGCTTTCCTGGTGGGAGGATCCGGGCGACGGCGTGAACTCGTCACTAACGCACTCGTTTACGGCGAATGTGACAAAACTGCGGGGCAATCATTCGATCCGCTTTGGTCCGGAGTTCCGGGTGTACCGGAGCTTCAACAACCGCCGGCCGATCGGCGTGGCTCCGGACTACTCGTTCAACACGAACTTCACGCGCGGCCCGCTGGACAATTCGCCGGCGGCGCCGATCGGGCAGGATCTGGCGTCGATGCTCCTGGGCGTACCGGCGGGTTCGATGGAGATCGCGGCCAATTCGGCGTTGCAGAACAAGTATCTGGGCCTGTATGTCCATGACGACTGGAAGGTGAACAAGCGGCTGACGGTGAACATGGGGTTGCGGTATGAGATGGAGACGCCCATCAACGAGCGCTACAACCGGCTGGTATCCGAGTTCGATACAGCGACGGCGAACCCGATTGACGCGGCAGCGCGGGCGAACTATACGCGGAATCCGATTCCGGAGATTCCCGCAGCGCAGTTCCGGGCGCTGGGCGGGTTGACGTGGGTGAACCAGAACGGGATTGGGCGGAGCCCATTCCTGGGGGAAAAGAACAACTTCATGCCGCGCATCGGCTTTGCGCTGCAAATGGCCAAGGACACGATCGTCCGCGGTGGGTACGGCATCTTCTTCAACACGCTGGGGGTGAATACGATTCTGCCGCTGCAGACCGGATTCACGCAGTCGACGCCGATTCAGGCGTCGCTCGACAGCGGGTTGACCTATCTGGCGACGACGGCGAATCCGTTCCCTAACGGGCTGATCCAACCGCGGGGATCGTCCGGCGGGTTGGAGACGAACCTGGGGCAGGGGATTACGAGTTACTTCCGGCCGAACCTGCAGGGCTATGCGCAGCGGTGGTCTCTGGGCGTGCAACATGTGTTGCCGGGGCAGCTGTTGTTGGACGCCGGGTATGTGGGCAACCGGGGGACGCGCCTGGATGTGGAGCGGCAGTTGAACGCCACGCCGAACGAGTATCTGAGCCGTTCGGCGACGCGGGACCAGGCGCGGATTGACTATCTGTCGCAGCAGTTCCCGAGCCCGTTCCGGGGAACGAACTCGATCTTCGGCGCCAACATCAGCCGGGCGAATCTCCTGCGGCCGTATCCGCATTTTGGCGATCTGGCGGTGGAGATGCCGATCGGCTACTCCTGGTACCACTCGCTGCAGGTTCGCGCGGAACGGCGGTTTTTGCAGGGTTTCACGTTCCAGTTGGCGTATACGTGGTCGAAGACGATGGAGGCGATTGAGTTCATGAACGCGGCCGATCCGGTTCCGTACGAGTCGGTGAGTTCCTTTGACCGGACCCACCGGATTGCCTCGACGGGAATCTGGGAGATTCCGGTAGGCAAGGGGAGGAAGTTCGGGTCGTCGATGCCGGCGCCGGTGAATTTCATTGTGGGCGGATGGCAGTTGGGAGCGGTGGTGGCACTGCAATCGGGCGGGCCGATGGGTTTCGGAAACGCTATTTTCACGGGCGACATTCAGAACATCAATCTGCCGGCCGGCCAGCAGGACGTGGACCGCTGGTTCAATATTGACGCCGGGTTCAACCGGAATGCCAATCAGCAGTTGGCCTCCAACTACCGGCAGTTTCCGCTGCGGTTAAACGGAGTCCGGAGCCCCGGACAGCGGAGTTGGGACTTCTCGATTGTGAAGAACTTCACGATTCGGGAGAGCCTGAAAACGCAGTTCCGCGCCGATGCCTACAACGCCTGGAACCATACGAACTTCAACGCCCCGAATACGACGCCGACGAATACGGCGTTCGGGCGGATCACCGGGACCGCGGGCGATAGCCGGAACTGGCAGGTTTCGCTCAAGGTGATGTTCTAGAAATGCTTCCCGTAGGTGTCCTGCGAATAGTCCCGGTTGGCGTGGCGGGCCTGGGCTATTCGCTGGAGATGGGAAAGGTGGCGGGCCGGGATCATGGAGTGAAATTCCTTGGGGGCGAGTGACTCGAACAACTCGGCCATGAGGGAGGCATCGCGGGAGTCCAGGTCCCAAGATTCCAGGGCGCCCGTGATGCTTTTCTGGGAATGCCATGGCCGGCCGGCGCGGAGGTGATCAATCAGGTCGAGCAGGGCGACGAACCGGCACATGCGGAGGAGGCGGGGCGTAAATTGATCCGCGCCGGGCAGGCGGGTGGCCTGTTCGAGGAGGGCGGCGGCAGTGCGAATTTCTTCCGGTCGAAAAATGGCCTCCTCCTTGTACATCATGGCGTTCTCCACGGGCAGCGCGTGGTTGGCGAAATCGTCGGCAGCGAGGATCAGGCTGGCCCCTTCGCCGATACCGGCGGGTTCGTGGTCCGGGAGGATGAATTCCAGGCGCCAATCGCGATTGAACACCTGGGCGATCACCTCTTCGCGATTCTCCGGGAGAGGGCGGCGGGAGCGGATTTTCGTGGTTTTCCAGGCGAGGTAGAGCTCCATTTCTGCACGGGAGCGGGCGGGCAGGGGATTGGCGGGCCAGTTCACCGAAGCCTCGGCGCGTTCTTGCCAGGCTGTCGTGTCGAAAGGGGCGAGTGTGAGGGGTTCGGCCTCCGGATCGGACGTGCCTTGGAGGGCGAGTCGCAAGCGGTGTACCAGAGAGTCGTAGCCTGGCCGGGTGAACAGTTGCGGATTGGCGATCGCCCAGGCCTTGTGGGAAGGCGACTGGAAAAAGGCGAAGTTGAGGTGGATGCCGCCTCGATCCGGCCCGTTCTCCAGGTACCAGAGGAGGCGACGGGTGCGGCGAAGGGTGGCTGGATCGGGAGCTTTGCGTTTGAGGGCGTGGAGGGTGGCGTGCGTGTAGGCGATGGTTTCGGCCGGGTCGAGAGGACGGGAGCCGGTCCGGGAGTCCTCGCTGACGATCCACAGCGGCCCGGGGAGCGCGAGGAGGTGCCGGTAGCCGAGGCTGTCGGTATGCAGGGCGATGCATTGCGCGTCGAGAAAGTCGAGCAGAACCTGCTCGCTGAGGGCGCCGTGAAAGGCGCGGAGCAGAGGGGCTTCGGCGGCGATTTGGGCGCGGCGTGCTTCGCACAACTCCCGGTACTTCTTGAGCAGATCAGGGGTCTTCATTGTCACTCCAGGCTTCGCTGGGGGCGCGGCCCATAGACCGGCACGGGGACGCCGAGTTCGAGGGCACCGAGATCCGGAGCGCGGCCGGTGAAGCCGTCGTTGACATTAGGCAGAGGGAGCCCGGCATCGACGGCGCGTGCGCCGGGAGCGAGGGAGAAGTCGAGGTCCCGCGCCTGATAGACGGCGTGTGGTTTGCCGGTTTCCGGCGGGCGAAGGTTGCGGAAGATGGCGTAGTCGACCTCGGTGCTATGGGCCTCCTGCCCGGTGGCTTTTTGCAACTCGGCGAGGGAGGCGAACTGCCGGCGCGGCGTGGCGCCCGGGTCGCTCCACTCGAACTGCGCTTTTGCCTGCGGGTTCGGCCGGTAGCCGTTGTAGTCGTAGGTGGAGTAAGCAGTGCCGTTGGAGAAGCGGAAAAGGGCGCGGCCGGGCGTATCGGTTCCGAGGAAGAGGTTGTTGCGCAGGTGGGTGTTGGAGAAGACATCCCCGGGCAGGGCCTCGGTGATGAGGGTGTTGTGATAGAGCACCATGCCGGTTGGTTTGACGTTGAACTTCAGGCCGCAGCCGGTGGGGACGTGGTAAATCACATTGCGGATGTAGTAGGCCGGGCCGCCGTAGACGGGTTGGGCGCTGAGGCCGCACTGGCCGGCGTTGACGCCGCGGTTGCGCAGGATGCGGATGTTGTGGACGCCGCCATCGGCTTCGATGAAATCGTCGGCCATGAGATGGATGTCGTTGTTGTAGAAATCGATGGCGGAGGCGCGGTGTCGTTCGTCGCGGTCCGGGGAGCCGTGGGTGCAGATGGAGATGCCGTCGTGGAAGTAGGCGATGTAGTTGTGGCGGACAACGTGGCCGGAGCCGTAGACCTTGACGGCGTGGTAGCTTTTGAGCCGGTTGCCGCCGTAGATGCCGGGGTTGTACCAGCCGAGGAGGCGATAGCGGTCGTCGCGGCCGAGCATGACATTGTCACTGATGAGGAAATCCTGTGAGCCGGCGAATTGGGCGTTGACGGCGATGCCGACGTCCTCCATGCGGCTGTTGCGGATGACCAGACCCTGCGCGCCGGCGACGTCCTTGAGGCCGGCCTGGAAAGCGATGTCGGCGTTGCGGACGGTGATGCCTTCGAAGATGTGATGTTCGGTGGCCATGACGTTGAAGAGAGTGTGGGCGCCGTCGCCGTCGAAGATCACCTCGCCGTCGCCGGCGGCGCGGATGACGATGGGGCGTTGGGCAGTGCCTTTGGCGGTGAGGTGGTAGGTGCCGTCGAAGTCCAGGCCGGTGGGGTCGGAGTATTTCAGGCGGTCTCCTTTGTAGAGGCCGGCGTGGACGAGGATGGTATCGCCGGAGCGGACCTTGCGTTCGCTGAGTACGGACCAATCGCCGTTGCCGGAGCCGAAGTAGGCCTTCTTCAGGCCGATGAAGGATGGCTCCTGTTTGGGCCCGGTCCAGGCGGGCGGATAGACGTGGAGGATGCGGCCATTGGCCATGGGGCGCGGTTCGGGGCGGGTGCGCACCTTGGCGGTGCGGACGGATTCGCCGTTGACGCCGTCCGGGTCGCGGAGAGTAAGGCGTGCCTCATATTCGGTGTCGCTGTCGAGGTCGAGGATAGAGCCGGCGAACATCTCCGGGACGGTGTAATCGAGGCCGAGGTCCGGCCGCACAACTTTTTCGCCGCCCATGCGGAGGAGCGGGAGTGCGGGGCGCCAGGCGGTTTCGCCGGTCTTGCGGTAGGCCAATTCGACGGTTGCGTTGCGGTTGTCGTCGCCGGAGATTTCCCATTCGAAGCCAAGGCAGATGAGAGTGGGCCGCTCAATGAGGAATCGGCCCGGGGTGACGTTGTTGTAGGACTCGCTGCGAACCGGCGGGCGATTGACGAATCTGACGGAGCCGAAGTATTCCGGCATGTGGAAGTTGGGGCGCTGGGAGGTGACGGGCGACCAGGTGCTGTACTGCGGGTTGGTTTTGCCGCCGGCGCGATTGAGATTGAGCCGCCAGATGTCGCCGTCATGGGGCGGCGTGTGGGCGGCGTCCCTTTCGAAGTGTTTCAGGGGGATGGCCACTTCCAGGGTCCAATGGGTATCGCCGGGAGTGTCGTGTTTGACGGCCACGCCGGAGACGGAGGTGCGCAGGCGCACGCCTTCGGCCTCCCAGAAGAACGGCCCCTGGTACCAGTCGGCGCGGATGAAGTTGAGCATGGTGCCGATGGCATTCATTTCGTAGCCGTAGTAGTTGCGGGACTTGGCGGGATTAGGGCTGAGGAAGATCTCAACGGCATCGTCGAGCGAGACGGGGCCGTGGCGTTCGGTGACTTCGGCGGCGATGTGTTTGTCGTGGCAGTAGTAGCCGACGTAGAGATAGTTGTCGTCCCAAAGAATTTTGGCGACGGTCTGCTCCTTTTCGCCCTCCTTCCACCAGTTGAAGTGGAAATCGCCGGCCGGGGGCGCCTGCCGCCAGGCGGGTTCGTCGAGTTTGCCGTCGATGGTGATTCGCCCGGCGGCACGGAAGATGTCATAGCGGGGGAGCGGTTGGGCGGCGGCGGGGAGGAGGGCAAGCAGGAGGGAGAGGACGAGTCGCGGCATGGGGCCATGATACCGGGGCGGTGGGGGTTTCGCTCGGCGAACAAGTCGGGTATAGTGCGGACAGCGGAGGAGGTCACCGGCCCGTCGGGCTTGGTGCTCCGTCTGGGAGTGCGTTGGACTGAACTTGATCGAGGTCAGTGGATCGCAGAAGGCCGTGTGACGACCGGTTTTTGGATGGAGCCAATCCGCAGTGATTGGCAGACCTCGATCAGCCCGAGGTGTCGATGATGGATGAGACCGCTCGAAGGGTCGTGGTGGTAGTGTGTCCGTTGGCCCTGCAACAAGCCGTGGCCGCTGCGTTTGACGAACGGGAGTGCGAGGTGCATTGGTTCTCGGGGACCGGGGAACTGCTGGTGTTCCTGGCCGGAGTGCATCCGGATCTGCTCGTGTGCTGGTTATCGGCGCCGGATCTGGAAGCATGGCGGATCTGCCAGGCCGTATGTAGCGAGGGGACTCCCGGGTCGCACTGCTGCCCGACGCTGATTCTCTCCGACACGATTTACGGCGAGCAGGCCGAGCGAATTTCGGCGTCCTACGGAGCGCGGTTTTTGCGGGTAAGGTCGCAGCAATCGGAGGACGTGGCGGTGGCCATCCGCGGGTGTGATGCTTTCGCTGTTTCGATGCTTCCGGGCGAATGCCGGGGGGCGAACCCGCGAATGGACCAGTCCATTCTGCGATACCACGTGGTTGCCGAGCAGAGCCGGACTGTTTACTGGGAGGTGGACGCGGCCGGGTGCTATCGCTACGTGAGTCATGTCGCGCAGATGGTTTGGGGGTATGCGCCGGAGGAGTTGGTGGGCAAGGTGCACTACTTCGATTTGCATCCGGAGAAGGGGCGGGTGCGCTTTCAGGCGATGACGATGGAACTGATCGGCAGAAAGGAGCCATTTCGAAACTTCAAGAACCCGATGCGCCATCGCGACGGCCACACAATCTGGGTACTGACTACGGCGGTGGCGATTGTAGGTGCAAATGGAGAGCTGGAGGGATACCGGGGCTCCGACACGGAGATCACGGAGCGACATTTGGCGGAAGAGGCGCTGGAGGAGGAAAGGCGGCGGCTGGAGTGTGTGATTGAAGGGACGAATGCGGGGACGTGGGAATGGTGTATTCCGACGGGGGAGGTGATCCTGAACTCGCGCTGGGCGGAGATGGTTGGATACTCGCTGGAGGACCTCGGCGGGACGTTGGAAGCGTGGACGCGGTTGGCGCATCCAGAGGATCTGGCGGCGTCAAACCGGCAGATTGAGGAGATTTTTGCAGGGCGGAGAGTGTATTACGACTGCGAGTGCCGGATGCGGCACAGGGAGGGACGTTGGGTCTGGGTGCATGACCGGGGCAAGGTGTTTGAGTGGGATGACAGCGGACGTCCGGTGCGCATGGCGGGTACGCATACCGATATCACCATCCGCAAACAGGCCGAACTCGCAGTCCAGGAGAGCCGGAAAGCCGCCGAGGCGGCGACCAGGGCCAAGAGTGAGTTTCTGGCCACGATGAGCCACGAGATCCGGACCCCGATGAACGGGATTATCGGCATGTGCGGGTTACTGATGGAAACCTCGCTCACTGCGCAGCAGAAGAGTTTCGGGAGCATGATCCGGCGTTCGGCGGATGCGCTGCTGTCGGTGATCAATGACATTCTGGACTTTTCGAAGATTGAGGCCGGGAAGTTGGACATTGAGTGTTGCCAGTTCGATCTGCGAGCGGCAATGGAAGATGTGGCGGAACTGATGGCGCTGCGTGCACATGAAAAAGGGATCGAAATTGCGGTGGATTATCCGCTGGGGATGCCGCAGTTGTTCGGGGGCGATGTGGGGCGGATCCGGCAGATCGTATTGAATCTGGTGGGCAACGCCATCAAGTTCACTGATGCGGGTTATGTTCTGGTGCGGGTGGATGCGACGGCCAATGGGATTCGTATCGCTGTCGCCGACACGGGTGTGGGCATCGCGCCCGAGAAGTTCGGCCTGCTGTTCCAGGCGTTCACCCAAATAGATGCCTCCAATTCCCGGCGGCACGGAGGATCGGGGTTGGGCCTTGCCATCTCGCAGCGGCTGGCGCGGATGATGGGCGGCGAGATTGTCGTGGAGAGTGAGCCTGGTTTGGGCTCGACCTTTACGCTGCGTCTGCCGCTGGCGGCCGTTGTTCCCGAAAGCGCGGCGCCGGCGCGGCCTGGAGACGGGATACGGGTGATGATCGTAGAGCCGGGTGGACTTACCCGATCGCTCGCCGTGTCTTGGTGTGAGCACTGGGGGTATCGTGCGTACGGAGCGCCGTCGGTTCGGGATGCAGTCCGAGCGTTGCGGTGGGCAGATGCGGAAGGCGCGCCTTACCGCATCTGCGTGATCAGCACATCCGGATTGGAGGAGGACGAAGAGTGGGCCTCCTGCTATCGGGGGCGCGAGACGGATGGGCCGCTGCGGTTGATCGGGCTGACTACGAGCGACCTATCTGGGGACCGGATCGCCCGCGGGGAGCCCTGGAGCGGCTCGATAACGAAACCAATCCGGCCGGCGGCCTTGCTGGAAGCGTTGACCAACACCTGCTCTGCAGGGAAGCCTGAGCCGGTTCAGAACGAGGCGGCTCGATCGATGCCCTTGGCGCCCGACCGGCCGGGTGCGCGGGTGCTGGTAGTGGAGGACAACACGATCAACCTCCGGCTGGCAGTGATGCTGTTGACCAAGTTCGGTTGTCAGGTTGATGTTGCCGCCAACGGGCTGGAAGCGGTACGCATGGCGGCGCAGTTTCCCTTCGAGCTGATCTTTATGGATTGCCAGATGCCGGTGATGGATGGATTTGAAGCGACGGCGCGAATCCGGCTGCTACCGGCGCCGGGTTGCCAGGTGCCGATCATCGCACTCACCGCCGGGGCGATGGCGGGTGACCGGGAGCGATGCCTGGCGGCGGGCATGGACGATTTTCTTACGAAGCCAATTCTCGTTGCCGCATTGCGCGAAAAACTATCTCTCTGGTGGGGAAGACCCTCACACACTGATGCCGGCCAGGGAGCTTGTAGACTCTAGGGAGCCTCAGGCGCTTGACCGTGAAAACTCTACTCCTGTTTCCATTCGCCGCGGCGGCGTTGCTCGCCGCCCCCGCCACTCCCTGTGCCGCGCTCGCCAAGAAGAAGTTCAGCAAGGAGGTGACGATTCAGTCGGCCGTGGCCGTCGCCGCCACCGAAAAACTCCCGGCCCATTGCGAGGTTCGGGGGACCATTTGGCCGGAGGCGCGTTTCGCGCTCAAGCTGCCGGTGCAGTGGAATGAGCAGTTGCAGATGGTGGGCAACGGCGGGACCGCCGGGGTGATCAGTGTGGCCGCGGTGGACGCGGCATTACGCAAGGGGTTCGCCGCGGTTTCCACCGATACCGGGCATGACGCGGCGAAAGAGCCGCTGGCGACGTTTGCCTGGGTGACGCCGGAGAACCCGCAGGGACGGCGAAAGTTCATCGACTTCGCCTACCTTTCTGTCCATGAGACGGTGGTGCTGGCCAAACGGATTGTCGAAGTCCATTACGGGAGCAAGGCCAAATACTCCTATTGGGTGGGCTGCTCGACGGGCGGCCGGCAGGGCATGCAGGAGGCGCAACGCTATCCGGAGGATTTCGACGGGCTGGTGATCGGTGCTCCGGGGTTGTTTCTGACGGGGAATGTGATGCGCCGGATCTGGGTGGGGCAGGCGCAACGCGGCGAGGGGGCGCTGCCGGTGGACAAACTGCCGTTGCTGCAGGGGATCGTCTATGAGAAGTGCGACGCGTCCGATGGGTTGGCCGACGGGGTGATTGACGACCCGCGGCGGTGCGCGTTCCAGGCGGCGCGGGATTTGCCGCGTTGCGAAGGCGGAGACACAGCGGGTTGCTTTACGGCGGCGCAGATTGCGTCGGTAGCCCGGATTTACGGCGGCGTGCGGAACAGCAAGGGAGAGTTGCTATTCCCCGGGGAGCCGGTGGGTAGTGAATCGGTGTGGGCGGAGAATCTGGTGGGCCCCAGTAAACTGGTGCTGCCCCGCGCCGAAAGCCAAATGAAGTTTTATGGGCTCTATCCGCCGCCGGGTCCGTCCTGGAGCTACACGCAGTTCGACTTCGACAAAGACCCGGCGCGGACGGTCCGGGCCGCGAGGGATTTGAACCCGTTGAATCCGAATCTGGCACCGCTCAAGAAACGGGGCGGCAAGATCATTCAGTATTCCGGCTGGGCGGATCAGCAGGTGAACCCGCTGCCTGGCATCAGCTACTACGAAAGCGTGGAGAAACGGATGGGGGCGGAGGCGACGCGCGATTTCTATCGCCTGTTTATGGTTCCGGGGATGTTCCATTGCAGCGGGGGGCCGGGGTGCGGGACCGTGGACTGGTTGGGCGCGGTGATGGAGTGGGTGGAGAAGGGCGTGGCGCCGGCGCAGTTGACCGGGGCCCATCAGGAGAAGGGGCAGACGACGCGTACGCGGCCGCTGTGTCCGTACCCGCAGGTGGCGCGCTACTCCGGTCGGGGCAGCACGGAGGAGGCGGCGAACTTCCGCTGTGTGACGCCTTAACGCGGCTTTGCCGCGAGCGAGTAGGCCAGAAGTATCCAGCCGCCGATGAACGCCACGCCCCCGAACGGCGTCACCGCGCCGAGGATCCGCATACCGGAGATCGCCAGCACATACAGCGAGCCGGAGAACAGTACGATGCCGGCGGCCAGCAGAAGGCAGACGCGCCCCGCCGCCGCCTCCGGCAGTGCGCCGGTGCGTGGCAGCAGAGAGACGATCAGCAGCCCCAGCGCATGAATGAAGTGGTAGAACACCGCCTTTTCATAAACGCCCATCGAGTAGGCGTCCAGGCGGTCGCGCAAGCCGTGCGCACCGAAGGCACCCAGCATCACCGCTACTGCCAATCCCGCCGCTGCAAGGGAACTCCACGCTGCCATGTCTTCAGAGTAACAACCTGGCGCATGTAACAACCTGGCGCATTGCGTCCGCGGCGAAAAGCGGACATACTGCTCAGGTCCGCATCCCTTCGTCTCCGGAGCCGCCATGAAGCCGAGCCCAATATCGCCCGATCGCCGCACCTTCCTCGCTACCGCCGCGGCCACGCTTGTTCCCGCCGCCGCGCAGACAAAGGCCACCTCGGAGACGCTGGTTGCCACTCTCTATAAGAGCCTCACGCTTGCGCAGAAGAAAGTGATCTGCTTCCCGTTTGGTCATGCGCTGCAGTCGCAGGTGGACAACAACTGGCATATCACGCCCACGAAGATCTCCCAGTTCTTCCGGCCGGACCAGCAGGCGATGGTGGAGGAGATCTTTCGCGGGCTGCACAATCCGGCGTTTGTCGACAAAGTGATGTTGCATTTGAAGGAAGACGACAAGAGTTTCGGCAACTACTCGGTGGCGCTGTTTGGCGAGCCGGGAAGCGGGAAGTTTGAGTTCGTCTTCACCGGCCGCCACTGCACGGCGCGCTGTGACGGAGACTCGGTGGATGGCGCGGCATTCGGCGGCCCTATCTTCTATGGCCATCAGGCAGGCCCCGATTTCTCGGAGCGTCCGGACCACCCCGGCAACGTTTACTGGTACCAGGGCAAGCGCGCCAATGAAGTCTTCGCGGCTCTGGATGGGCGGCAACGGAAACTCGCGCTGTTGGGCGATCCGCGGCGAGAAGAGAAGACGGCCACCGTGGCGTTGCGGCCCAAGGAGAGGCCGGAAGGGTTGCCCGTGACGGAGATGTCGCGGGATCAGCGAAAACTGGTGGAGCAGGTGCTGGCGGACCTGCTGTTGCCTTTCCGAAAGAAGGATGTGGATGAGGCGATGAAATACATCCATGCCGCCGGCGGGGTGGCGTCTCTCTCCATGGCCTTCTATCGCAACCTGGATTTGGGTGTGGATAAGGTCTGGGATGTATGGCAACTGGAGAGTCCCCAGATGGTCTGGTATTTCCGCGGCTATCCCCATGTGCACACATGGGTAAACATCAAGGCCTAGCGAAGCCGCACCCGGGCGCGATATCATGACCGCTATCGCACCAGGAGGTGAGTCCGCTGAGCCGATTCTCCATTGCGGCACTGCTGGCGCCCGTTATCTGGGCGCAAGGGAGCGGTGTCTCTTTTGAAAACGGCGCCTATGCCGCGTTGGAAAAGGCCGGTTGCCGGGCCTGCCACAACGCCGATGGCGTCGCCGCGGGCACGCGCCTGCTCTTTCCGGAAGGCAACGTCGGCCCGGCGCGGGTGGAGGCCTTTGGCCGTTCGCTCGTCACGCTGATTGATCGTCTGAACCCGGCCAAATCGCTCCTGCTGGAAAAGCCCACCGCCCGTGTCAGTCACGTGGGCGGGGAGCGGATCCGCAAGGGCAGTGCCGAAGAAGCGACGCTTCGTGCCTGGGTCGACCGGCTATCCCAACTCACCGGCGATGATCTGGCCACCGCACTGCTCTATCGCGAGGAAGAGGAGTCCGGCGGGGGGCGGAAGCCGTCGCGAGTAGAGCTCCGGCGGCTGACACACAGCCAGTACAACAATACGGTCCGCGACCTGCTGGGCGATAACTCCCGTCCGGCCGACCGCTTTCCCCCGGAAGACTTCGTCAATGGATTCCGCAACCAGATTCAGGCGCAGGGCCTATCGCCGTTGTTGATCGAGTCCTACTCGCTGGCGGCGGAGAAGATTGCGCTGGCCGCTCTGCGGGGCGGTGATACACGCGGGTTGATCGGCTGCAGCCCCTCGCCGGCATGCCGGACCAAGTTCGTACGCGAGTTCGGGCTACGCGCGTTCCGCCGCCCGCTGGATGCCTCCGAGCAGAAGCGCTACGAACTGCTGTTCAATGTGGAACGGGACTTCTTGAAGGGCGCGCAGCTTGTCATCGAAGCGATGCTGCAGTCGTCCAATTTCCTGTTCCGCCTGGAAGACACCTCCGAGCCCAAATGGAAAGCGTATGCCACCGCCAGCCGGCTCTCCTACGCGTTGTGGGATACCATGCCGGACGCGCAACTGTTTGCCGCCGCCGAGAAGGGCGAATTGAGCACGCCTAACGGCGCTAAGGCACAGGTGCGCCGCATGCTGGATCATCCACGGGCGCGCCAGTCGCTGAGCGAGTTCATCAGCCAGTGGCTCCGGTTCGACCGCATTTTGACCGCCAGCAAGGATCGCCGGCGTTATCCGCAGTTCACGCGGGAGACCGCCGTCGCCATGACCGAGGAGGCGCGGCTGTTTGTCAGCGACCTGGTGTGGAACGACCGGAACTTCATGGACCTTTTCACCGCTCCGTATGGCTACGTCAATGGGGAACTGGCCGGCATCTACCAGGTGCCGCTGCCGGCGCAGGAGTTTGGCCGGGTGGCGTTTCCGCCGGAATCGGAACGCGCGGGGATTCTCGGCCAGGCGCTGTTTCTGGCCAGTACCGCCAAGCCGGACGAATCCGCTCCTACCGCGCGGGGGCTCTTCATTCGGGAGCAGTTCCTCTGCCAGCACGTACCGGACCCGCCGGCCGGCATCAACACCAATCTGCCTGCCTTTACTCCGGGCAAGCCGCAGACCAATCGTGACCGGCTCTCCGAGCATGTGGTCAACCCGGGATGCGCCTCCTGCCACAGCCTGATTGACCCAATCGGCTTTGGGTTCGAGAAGTTCGATGCCGTCGGCGCGCGGCGCGATAAGTTCGCACTTACAACGACGGGCCGCGGCCGGGAAGACCGTGGCAAGAAGACGACCGCCTGGGAACTCGATATTGACGCCACGGGCTTCGTGGCCGGTGTCGCCAATTCGAAATTCTCCTCGCCGGCTCAACTCGGCGCTGTTCTTGGCCAGAGTGCCCAATGCCAGGAGTGCGTCGCCAAGCAGTATTTCCGCTACATTTCCGGCCGCGCCGAAACCGCCGCGGACCGGCCCGTGATCCGCAGGATCACCGAAGATTTCCGCCGTTCCCAGTTCCGGTTCAAGGAACTGATGCTATCGCTGATGCTCGCCCGCGAAGAACAAGGAGGGACCGCCCATGTCGTCCGTAATCACCAAGCGCACTAGAACTTCCCGCCGCACGCTGCTCCAGGGCCTGACGGCCGCGGGCGCCCCCATCGCCGTTGGCCTGCCGCCCCTGGTTTCGATGTTCAACTCGGTGGGCACCGCCTACGCCGCCGGGGAAGCGAAGAAGCCAATCGAAACCCGCTTCGTTCTCTGGTTCAACGGCAACGGCATTCCGGAGCGCTACTGGATCCCTGCCGAGGAGGGCACCGATTACCGGATGACGCCCTGCCTGGCGCCGTTAGCCGCCTACCGCCGCGATTTCCATATCCTCAGTGGCGTCGACAACGCGGCCGCCAACGGGCAGGGCAATGGTCACACCAACTCCATGTCCGGCCTGATGACCGGGACCCACTTTACTGGCCGCGGTCCTACCGGACCCTCCATCGATCAGGTGATTGCCGCCAAGATCGGCGGCGACTCCCGATTCCGCTCGCTGCAGATTGGCGTGGCGCAGGAGTCGTTTGGCGAGAGCATGCAGCGCAACATGAGCTGGTCCGGTTATGAGCGCGCGCTGCCGCCGGAGATGATTCCGCACCGGCTGTTCGACCGGCTCTTTGGCGAACGCGAAGAGGGCTGGATCAACCGGAAACGGAGCATCCTCGACGCCATCCAGAAAGACGCCGCGTCGTTGAAGAAGAATCTGCCCACCGATGATCAGACGCGCCTCGACGAGCACCTCTCCGGGATTCGCGACCTGGAACGCGCCATCGCCGCGTTGCCCGAAGAGTACCGCCACGTCTCCCCGCCCGACTTCGACGGCGACATGAAAGACTGGCCGCGGATCGCCAAACTGCAGAGCGATTTGCTGGTCCAGGCGCTGGCCACGCGCCAAACCCGCGTTGCCTCCTACATGCTGACCAAGTGCCAGAGCATCTCGCGCTTCCCGTGGCTGGGCTACACCGCCGGGCGGCACCACGACTATACCCACGCCGAGGGCAAAGTGGCCGGAGCCGACGGCGCCGAGGGCCAACGCGTGCTGCGGGATATCTGCAAGTGGCACGTCGAGGAGTTCGCCTACCTGGTGGCCAAGTTGAAGTCGATTCCCGAGGGCGACGCGACGGTGTTTGACCGCACCTGCCTCATCTTCGTCCATGAACATGCCGAAGCCAATCCGCACAAGAATAGCGGCCTCGCGATGCTGGTGGCAGGCGGCGTGGGCAAGATCGCCAAGGGCAGTCACACTCGTGTCACCGGCACGGTGGGCGATGTCTATCTCACCGTGGCCGACGAAATCGTGGGCGCCGGCATCGGCAAGTTCCCCACCGCCAGCCGCCGCGTCGGCGACCTGTTAGCGTAAACCGGAATGAAGCAAGCCGTACTGCTGTGCCTGTTTGCGGCCCTCGCCTTCGCCGCGGAACGCGATGTCGCCGAATGGGTGATCCGCTGGGAGGGGCTCGTCACGCTGGCCGGAGTGCCGCAGCCGATCGGGGACGTTGCTCAACTGCCGCCGGGCGAAATCAAGATCACCGGCATCGACCTGACCGGCTCCGTGATGCCGCCGGCCGAACTCGTCAGACTGGCCGGCCTGCCCCATCTGCGCGACCTGTTTCTTCCCGGCCCGGTGTGGAACCCCGGAGGCGGCAATGAGAACGCCAACGATGTCTTCAAGTCGCTGAACACCCTGAAGAGCCTGCAGCGGCTCTACGTTGGCTGGCATTTCGCCACCCGCATCAATATTCGCGACAACGGCCTGGAAGCACTGCGCGGGCTCACCGAACTGCGCGACCTGCGGTGTTCCCAGTGCAGCCTGACCAAGGCTGATCTTTCCGCTTTCCCCAAGTTGCAGAGCCTCGACCTCAACAACACCGGCTACACCGATGCCGGTCTGGCTCATCTCGCCGGTCTAAAACAGCTTCGCCGTCTGCTGCTGCGGGACAGCATGGTTACTGATGACGGCTTGCGCCACCTGGCGGGGCTCACGCAGTTGGAGGAACTCGACCTCTCCGGCGCCCGGCTCACCGACAAGGGCATCGAACATCTTCGCAATCTCACTGCCATGCGCTCGCTCAGCCTGCGCGGAGCACAGATCACCGACGCGAGCCTGGACGTCTTTGCCGGGATGACAAAGCTCACCTCCATTGATCTCTACCGCACCAAGATCACCAATGCCGGAGTCAGTCGCCTGGCGCCGCTCAAGAATCTCAACGACATTGATCTTCGCTATAGCCGCGTCACCGCGAACGGCGTCGATGCTCTGCGCACCGCGCTTCCCCAGGCGAAGGTGCAGTACGTCGGTGCCGCCGCGATTCGCCCGAAGAATGCCGGGGCGGCCCGGCCCGCCGGCGATTCGGATGCCGCCATCGCCGACTGGGTGAAGGCCATTGGCGGTTCCGCCACCCTTCGCGACGGCCGCATTCGATCCATCAATCTCGCCGCCACCCCCGTCAGTGACGCCCAACTGGAGTTCCTCGGCAAGCTCACGGGGCTGGAAGAACTGAATCTCCAGGCCACGCAGGTGGGCGACCTGGGAGTCGCCGCGCTAACCGGGATCTCCACACTCCGGGTGCTCGATCTCAGCAACACCACCCTCTCCGACGCCGGCCTGGCCAGCATCGCCCGGATGCCGGGAGTGCAGGTTCTGCGCATCGCCGGGACACTGGTGGAGGGCCCCGGACTCGACCAATTGGCTGCTTTGCCGCAACTGGTGGAACTCGACCTCGGCGCCACGCGGCTCGATGATCGGGCTATGGTTCCGGTGGGTAAGTTGACCGCTCTCAAGAACCTTCGCTTGAGCTATACCGAAATCACGGAGGCTGCCACGGCGCATTTGGCCGGGCTCACGCAGTTGGAAGTTCTGCATCTGGCGGGGACCGACATCGGCGACGAATCGCTAACTCGCATCGCCCGGTTTGCCAATCTTCGCGAGATCAACTTGAACCAGTGCCGGTTCTCTGACGCCGGCCTGGCCGCGCTGAAGCCACTGGCCAAGCTCGAGAAGATCGAGATGTTTCGCACCTCTGCGGGCAACGGCGGCGCCGCTGCACTGGCTGCGCTGAAGAGTCTACGCTCGGTGCGGATGGACTATACCGCGCTCGACGACAAGGGGCTGGCGCAACTGCAGACCCTGCCTCGGCTGGCCGAACTCAGCATCGACAACACGAACGTCACCGACGCAGCCGTCGCTTCGCTCCAATCCATCGCGACTCTCCAATCGCTGAACCTCTATCACACGCTGATCACCGAGAAGGGCTTTGGCGAACTGCGTGCCGCGCTGCCGGCCTGCAAAATCGTTTTTGATCGCGATTCCGCGCTACCCAACCGGAGGACCCGCTAGATGAAATCTCTCTTCGCCCTCGCCTTCGCGCTTACTCTCCCGGCCGCAACGCTCGACGATACCGGATGGATCGAAAACGCCGGCGGTACCTTTACGGCCAATGCGGCGGGCCAGGTGACCGGAATCAACTTCCGCGCCAGTTGGGTGACCGATGCCGATCTCCGCCGCCTGATCAAACTGCCCGCGCTCGCCTCGCTGGATCTTTCGCTCACCCGCGTCACGGACCAGGGGATGCAGGAGTTGAAGGCGCTGCCGGGGATTGTCGAGCTGAACCTGCGCTTTGCTGAATATGTGACTGATGAAGGTCTGGCCGCCATCAAGAACTGGAAGAAACTGAAGCGGCTGGTTCTCCATGGCACCAAGGTCAGCGACACTTCGCTGGAGCACATCGCCGGAATCTCGTCTTTGGAGTCGCTCGACCTCGGCTCGGTGATGCTCACCGATGTGGCGCTGGAGCGGCTGACGGTGCTCCCCAATCTGAAATCGCTCACCATCGGCGGCAATGAGCTGGGGGACGCCGGCTTGCAGGCGTTGCGGCAGATGCCGGGATTGACCTTCCTCGATCTCTCCGGCCGGCAGGGAACGGATTCCAACGTCTGGGCGATCAGCATGTCCGATGTGGGGTTGGAAGCGGTGCTCACGCTTTCCCAACTGCGCGAACTGCGCTTCGGCTGCACCTCGATTGGCGTCGGGGTGGAGGGCGCCCGCTTCGCCACCGTCAGCGCCATGAGCGTCACGCCGCGCTGGCTGGAAAAGATGAAGGCTCTCTCCAAGCTGCAGCGTTTGCGCCTCCAGGGATGTGACCGTGTCGACGATACGGCCATCGCCACGCTCGCCGCGTTTCCCGCGCTGGAGGAACTGGATCTGAAGGGGACTGCGGTCAGCGAAAAAGGTCTCGCCGCATTGCGCGCCGCCCGGCCCCGCCTGAAGATCTTCCATGGCCCGTGGGACGCCAAGGCAGCGAACTTCCGAAACAACTGATACGATCTTCCCATCCGGAATCGTCATCATGAACCCCAGGAAATCCGCCCCCAACCGCCGCCGCCTTCTGCAGTCTGGCCTTGCTTTGCCCTTGGCCGCCGCGGCGCCCGCCGCCGCTGCACCGGTCAATAACATCTACAAAAAGCTTGGGGTGCAGACGTTCATCAATGCCTACGGCACGCTCACCACTCTGGGCGGAACGCTGATGGGGCCGGAGGTTCGCCGTGCGATGGACGAGGCGGCGCAGCACTTCGTTGCCATTCACGATCTGCAGAAGCGGGTCGGCGTGCGGCTGGCGGAGTTGACCGGGGCCGAGTCGGGCTTCGTCACCGCCGGCGCTTCCTGCGCGATTTGTCTCTCCACCTGTGCGGTGACCGTGGGTGGAGATGTCGCCAAGATTCGCCGCTTACCCGATCTCTCCGGTTCGAAGTCGGAAATCATCATGCAGCGCGCCCATACCGGCGCCGGTAATCCATACGACCACAACTGGCGGATGATCAACACGAAGATCATCGCCGCCGAGACGGCCGACGAAATTCGCGCCGCCATCAATCCGCGTACCGCCGCGCTGGGCATGGTGCTGAGCCACAACTCGGAAGGCCACAAGCTGGGGCTGGAAGAGATGATCTCCATCGCCCACAAGGCCGGTCTGCCGCTGATTCTCGATGCGGCCGCGGAGATTCCTCCCGCTTCCAACCTGAAGAAGTTCGTCCAGATGGGGGCGGACCTGGTGGCCTTCAGCGGAGGCAAAAACCTGCGCGGCCCGCAATGCTCCGGTTTATTGCTGGGCCGGAAAGACCTCATTGATGCGGCCTATGCGAACAGTTCGCCGAACAACCATTTCGCGCGGATCGCCAAAGTGGGGAAGGAAGAGATCGTCGGGCTATTGACAGCGGTTGAACTCGCGTTGCAGAAGGACGATGCCGGAGAGCGCCGCCGTCAGGAGGCCATGCTGAAACGAATCGCTGAGGGTGTGGCCGGCTTGCCGACGGTAAAGACCGAGTTCATAACGAACTTGGATTACAGCCACTCGCCGCGGCTCTCCATTCAGTGGGATGAGAAGAAACTGGGGATGACGGCGGCCGATGTCAATAACCGTCTGAAAGCGGGGGAGCCTTCCATTGTGGCCGCGGATATGACCCGGTTCCGGCCCTCGTGGCCGGGGCTTGGTATCTTCGCTGGATGCTTGAACCCGGGTGAGGAGAAGATCGTCATCGAGCGCGTCCGGGCCATTCTGCAGCAGAGGTAGCGGCGTCTCAGGCGTCGTGCCAGTGAAACAGCTTGTGCGTGATCTTCCACTCCCCATGACACCGGAGGAGTGTGAAAATGTCCGTTGTTCGCGCGACGGTTCCGGCCAGTTTTCCGGACCAGCCCAGGACCTCCAGGTGAACAACCGCGATGGACTCCACGATTTCGATCCGGGCAAATCGAGGATCCAGGCCGGGGGCCGGACCATTCGCGTCAATCCACTCGAAGACGTGATCAATGGATCCGCTATACTCCACTCCCTGGCAATAGCCGGAAATAGTCGCCTCCGGGTGGAATGCCGGCCGCATGAGCGCCGCGTCCCCGGCCCGCGCGCCGGCGACATAGAGGTGCATCACACGTGTGATGCGATCATGCTCCTGAAGGTAGCTGTTCGCCGGTCGCGCCGGTTCCTCCACTAGCGAAAGGCCCGGCTTTGGCACGGCACCGGGCGCGCGTGTCCGCTTTCGGCTCCACACGTCGATCTCGTGCTTGTAGGCGAAGACCGTATCCTGCCGCTGGTGTCCATGGCGGTGGACCGGCAGCCCTTCGGCCGCCTCCCACCGCCGCACCGTCCGCTCGCTTCTCTCCAAATACGCTGCAATTTGCTTCCACGATTCCAGCGTCTTGGGTACCGTATTTCGCTCCGCCATGTCCGATCGCTTCTCCGCAAACGATACCAAACGGATCCCTACCCATGCCAGTGAAATGCTTTCTGAATGATCTTCCACCCGTCGGCGGTTCGCAGCAGTGTGAAGAGGTCGGACATGTGTACGCCCGCGCCGGCCAGCGCTCCGGACCACCGGGACATCTCCAGGCGTACGACCGCCAACGATTCCAGGATGTCCACGCTCACCATCCGCGCTTCGACGTCCGGTGCCGGCCCGTTTTTGTCGATCCAATCGAAGAGAAACGCGGTGCCGGTGGCCAGTTCTGTGCCGGCATAGCCAAAGAATGAGGCCTCCGGATGGAAAGCCGGCCGCATCAACTCGCTCTTGCCGGCCCGGCTGCCATCGATGTACAACTGCATCGTTTGCGCAATGGCGTCGTATTCATGGGGATAGTTGCTGGTTGACATGCCTCTGACAGTACGGCTGGCGCGCGTTGGGCGTCAATGGTCAAACCCGGCAAAACGCGGCAGCGTGATTGTCCTGTGCCGCCTGTGCCATAATCTGCGGACATGACACCCTCCCGCCGCGACCTCTTCCACTCCGCCCTGTCGCTGCCCGCCACCTGGACCGCCTTTCAGTCCCGCCTCACCGCCGCCACCCCGGCCGGCGAAGAATACTGGCAGATGGTTCGGCGCCAGTTCCCGCTCGAAGAACGGATGATCTACCTCAACGCCGCCAATGTTTGTCCGGCTTCCCGGCCCGTCATGGACCGCCACATCGACTTCCTCCGCGACTTCCACTCTAATCCCTCCTTCCAGAACCGGGATAAGTATGTCGATATGCGGGAATCGCTCCGCGCCAAGGCCGCCGCTATGCTCCGTGTCAGCGCCGACGAAATCGCCGTCACGCGGAACACCAGCGAGGGAAGCAACCTCATCGTCAAGGGCATCGATCTCAAGCCCGGCGACGAAGTGATTCTTACGGACCACAACCACCCGTCCAATCTCGACTCCTGGAAAGTTCGCGCCCGGCGCGATAAGTTCATCGTCAGCGCCGTTCCCACGCCCATTCTCCCGTCCAACCCTGCCGCACTTGTTGCCTCCATCGAACAGGCCATCACGCCGCGAACTCGCGTGATTTCCGTCACCCATCTCACCAGCACCACCGGCGTTCTTTACCCGGCCAAGGAGATTGCCGCTCTCGCCCGCCGCCGCGGCATTTGGATGCATTTGGATGGCGCCCAGACCTTCGGGGCGCTCGACGTCGACCTCGCGGCGATCGGTTGTGACTCCTACTCCACCAGTGCCCACAAGTGGCTGATGGGACCGCTCGAAGCCGGCCTGCTCTTCGTCCGCGCCGGTCGCATTCCGGAACTCTGGCCCTCCATTGTCACTGCCGGTTGGGCCGACAACCTGAAGGGTGCCCGCAAACTGGAAGTGCTCGGTCAACGGGACGACCCGCGCGTGGTCGCGCTGGAAGCCTCACTCGATTTCGTCAACCTCATCGGAATGGCCAATGTCGAGTCGCGCCTGCGCGCCCTTGCCACCCGCGCCAAGACCGGCCTGGCCGCCATTGGCAACGTCGAACTGAAAACCAACGCGCAGCCGGAACTCTCCGGCGGCGTGGTGAAATTCAAACTCCGCAACCGGCCGACGAAAGCCGTCTACGACGCCCTCTGGGAGCGCCATCGCATCGCCACCGCCTCCACCCCTTCCGGGCCCAGCGAGGGCATTCGTTTCTCTCCTCACATCTACAACACCTTTGCCCAGATCGACGCCGCGGTCGCCGCTGTGAAGGAACTCGCCTCCTAAAACGGTCAGGAGTGCGCCGTACCCCGCTTCGGGAATACACTGGTTCCCTATGCGCGCCCTCGCATTCACCCTTTTCGCACTCCCCCTGCTCGCTCAACACGGCCGTTATCTGAGCGATTCCAACAATCCCGCGATCGGCAATCCGCAGGCCATCGCCGCCGGTACCAAGCTCTTCATGGGCTCCTGTGCCGGTTGTCATGGCCCCGACGGCGGCGGCGGGGCTCGCGGTCCCAACCTGGTGCGCCGCTCCCTCTGGCACCCGCTCTCGGACGACGCCATTTTCCAGGTGATCCGCAAAGGCGTTCCCGGTACCGACATGCCGCCCACCCGGCTCACCGACGATCAAACCTGGAACCTTGTCGCCTTCATCCATGCCCTTACCGGCCCCGCCAGCACCAACCCCGTTCCGGGCGACCCGGCCGCCGGCAAGGCCATCTATTGGGGTGCCAAGGCCGGCTGCTCCAACTGCCACGCTATTCGCGGTGAGGGCGGCCGTCTGGCCCCGGACCTCAGTAACGTCGGAGGCAGCCGCCCGCTCGCCGTCATCCGCGAGTCGATTCTGGAGCCCGCTAAGGACCTCTCCTACCTGGGCAACGAAGCCGCTACGGTGTTGCTCAATAATGGACAAACCCTGCGCGGCGTCGCCAAGAATCGGAGCAACTACTCACTCCAGCTCATCGACACCAAAGGTGTGCTGCACCTCCTGCAGATGAACGATGTCAAACAGCTGACCCTCTCGGAGACCACCTCCATGCCCACCGACTACGCCACCCGGCTCTCCCGCACGGAACTCCGGGATCTGCTCGCCTACCTGGCCACCCAGGACATCCGTCTGGAAGAAGGAAAGGGATCCAAGTAATGAAGCGCGCCACGTTGTTCCTCACCCTCTCGCTCGCCGCGTTCGCCCAGGTACGCCATGAAGATGTCGCCAAAGGCGCCGGCGAAGACTGGCTCACCTACGCCGGCACCTACGCTGGTTGGCGCTACAGCCCGCTAATGCAGATCACCTCGGAGAACGCTAAGAATATGGTGCCCAAGTGGGTCTACCATGTCCCCGGCGCTCGCGGTTTGCGCAGTTCGCCCATTGTCTACAAAGGCGTTCTCTATATCACCAACACCAACTCCGTCTACGCCGTCGACGCTCGTAGCGGGCGCATGGTCTGGCAGTATGCCGACCCGCGTGCCAAGGAAGGCGGAGTCAACCGCGGCGCGGCCATCTGGGGCGACCGTATCTACTTCACCACCAGTGACAACTACCTGGTGGCGCTGGACCGCCACTCCGGCTCGCTCATCTTCAACAGAAAATTCGCCGATGTGGAGAAGGGAACCACCTCCACTTCCGCTCCCGTCATTGCCAAGGGCAAGGTAATCGTCGGCAGCGCCGGCGGAGATGGCGGGATGCGCGGGTTCATCATGGCTCTTTCCGCCGAGACCGGCGCGGAGATCTGGAAGACCTACACTGTTCCCGCCAAGGGCGAAAAGGGCGCCGAAACCTGGGGAAACCTTATCGAATGGGGGGGCGGCGCGGCATGGCTATCCGGCACCTACGATCCGGATTTGAATACGCTCTATTGGACCACCGGGAACCCCTGGCCGGATTACAACGGCTCGGTCCGCGAAGGCGACAATCTCTACACCTGCTCTCTGCTGGCGCTCGATCTCGATTCCGGCAAGATGAAGTGGTACTTCCAGTTCACACCGCACGATACCCACGATTGGGACGCGCAAAGCTGGCCCGTGCTGGTGGATACCGAAATCCGCGGGCAGCAGCGGAAAGTGGTTCTCCATGCCAATCGCAACGGTTTTTTCTACGCCCTCGATCGCGTCACCGGTGAGTTCCTTCGCGCCACGCAGTTGATCGACAAGATTACCTGGGCCAAGGGCGTTGACGATAAGGGGCGCCCCATCCAACTGCCCAACAGCGATCCAACGCCCCAAGGCAACTGGGTCTGCCCCAGCGTCAAGGGGGCCACGAACTGGATGGGCCAGTCCTACAATCCTGGCACCGGGCTCCTCTACGTACTGACGCTCGAGCAGTGCGGCATGTACTTCCGCTCCTCGCAGGAACCACAACCGATGAAGCACTTCTCCGGCGGTGGCGCCACGGAAGAGGGCGGGCAGGTGGTGTTGCGCGCGCTCGATCCGAAGACCGGCAAACGGGTCTGGGAGTATCCCATGACCGGCGCGGGCCGCATGTGGACCGGCACGGTGTCCACCGCCGGCAACGTCATCTTCAGCGGCGATGACGACGGCCATATGGTTGCGCTTGATGCGAAGACCGGCAAGAACCTGTGGCACTTCAATGTCGGGGAACTGCTGACTGCCTCGCCGGTCACCTACATGATCGACGGCAAACAGTACGTCGCGGTGGCATCGGCTACTGCCGTCTTTGCCTTCGGCCTCTTCGAACCCGCTGTGAGCGTGGAGCCACCGGTCATTCAGATGAAAAAGTAAGCTGCTCACCAACAAAAATGGCGCCGGGGGCAAGGTGACTTGCCCCCGGCGCCATTTTCAGTTCATCGCGGTTACGGTACCGAATTCGTCCCGATCGCCTGCCACCCGGAGTTCAAGGTATTGCTCCGAGCCGCACCGTAGAAGATCCGGTTTCCGAAGAACGAGGATTTCAGCGTCGTGTTCAGCACCAGTGTTAATGCATTGCCCGATCCTGTCACGCTGGAACCGGACGCCGTGATCGCGCACTGGCTGTTCTGAATGAGCGTTCCGCCCGGTATCGCCATCGACGCCAGATTGATGCTTCCGTCGCCGTGGTCGGCCACCAGGTACAGCGTGCCCGTTGTCGCCGAGGCCGGTACGAATGCCAGGTAGCAGGCGTTCCGTCCGTCGAGCGCGTTGTTGAGCAGGATATTCGCCACCGCCACGTCCTGCCAGCCGTTGGTGCTGTTGAACGTAAAGGTATAGGCCTGCTGATTGGTGTTGCTCCGCGCCGGCGCCATGCCGGTCACCGAAGGTCCGGTGATCGCCGGGCCAGGGACATTGCGCACACCCAACGCCTGCCAGCCGGAATTGACGAACGCTTTGTTCTGCGCCGCCATGTAGAAGATGCGGTTGCCCGCAAACGCCGTCTTGAACGTCACGTTCAGATTCAGCGTCAGCGTTGTACCCGATCCGGACACCGAACTCCCCGTGCCGCTGATCGAGCACTGGCTGTTCTGAATCGTGTCTGCGCTCGGCAGCACCATGCCGGCATACGGCCCGCCCGCGTCCCCGGCGTCGTTGACCAGGTAAAGCGAACCGGTCGTCGGCCCGGAGGGAACAAATGCCACGTAGCAGGCGTTCCGGCCATCGACGAAGTTGTTGATCAACACGTTCACCACGCCCAGGTCTTCCCAGCCCGCCGGATTGCCGAACGTGAAGGTTAAGGTCTGCGTGGCCCCCGAACCAGACGCCGGTGAAGCCGACACAGGCGCCGGCGGGAACGTGAACCCGGCCAGTCCCGACACCGGCACCGTGCTCTGCGTCGGCGACGCAAACCCGAACTGCCCGAACGTGTTGTCACCCCACGACCAGATGCTCCCGTCCCCTTTCACGGCAATGCTGTTCGAGATTCCCGCCGATACGGCGAGTACACCGGTCAGGTTGATCGCCGTCGGAACGTTCTTGTTCACCGTCGTTCCGTCGCCCAACTGCCCAACGTTGTTCCGGCCCCACGTCCAAACAGTGCCATCGCTCTTCAACGCCAGGCTATGGTTGTCCCCGCCAGCCACCCCGGTCACCCCGGTAAGCCCGCTGGCCCGCACCGGCGTAAGCCGCTGCGTGGAAGTCCCTTCTCCCAGTTGCCCATAGCCGTTATATCCCCACGTCCACACGGTGCCGTCGGACCGGATGGCCATCGAATGGAAATCACCGGCGGCGATGGCAATGATATTCGCAAGGCCCACAACCTGGACCGCGGAAGTCCGGTTCGTTGTGGTGCCGTCTCCCAACTGTCCGTTGCCGTTGGTGCCCCAGGCCCAAACGGTTCCGTCACTCTTGAGCGCAAGGCTGTGACGTTCCCCGGCCGCGACACTGATGACTCCGGTCAGGTTGATCGCCTGCACCGGTTGCAGACGGTTGGCCGTCGAGCCATCACCAATGGCGCTGTAGGGACCATAACCCCAACCCCACACCGTTCCGTCTCCCTTAACCGCCAGACTGTGGTAACCGCCTGCGGCGATCGACACGACCCCGGTCAACAGGTTAACGGCAGTCGGAGTCAGCTTGTCTACGGTCGTATTGTCACCCAGTTGGCCGTAGATGTTGTCGCCCCACGCCCGAACCGTGCCGTTGCTTAAGAGAGCCAGGCTGTGCTGTACGCCTGTGGAAATCGCCGTGGCCCCGGTCAGCCCGACGATCGTCACCGGCGCGTTGCGATTGACGACGCTGCCGTCGCCTAGTTGTCCGTAGGCATTCTGCCCCCAACTGGAAGCGGTTCCGTTCCCGCGCACGATCATCGCATGGTTCTCGGTCGCGGCAAGCCGGCGCATAAACTGGCTGGCGCCCGCGCCCGTCGGAGGAGTAGTATTGCACGCCGATACGGCCACCGGAATCAGGCTGGCGGTTGTGGTCCCGCGGCCGAGTTGACCATACGTGCTATCTCCCCAACTCCACCAACTGCCGTCCGTCTTGGCTGCCAGCGTGTGGAGTTCACCCGCGGCTACGGTCGCCACTCCGGTCAGCCCGCTAACCTGCACAGGTGTATTGCGGTTGATTTGCGTCGCATCGCCCAACTGCCCGGAGTTGTTCCGGCCCCACGCCCACAGCGTACCGTCACTCTTCACCGCGAACGTCTGGTTTTCTCCGGCGGAGATCACCGTCACGCCCGTCAGTGTGCCGGAACGCACGGCAACCTGCCTGCCCGTCGTCGATCCGTCGCCGAGTTGCCCATATCCGTTGTATCCAACGCCCCAAACGGTTCCGTCACTCTTGAGAACCATCGAATGGAACGGACCCGCCGCAATTGCCACCGCGCCCGTCATGCCTTGCATTTGCACCGCCGTCAGCCGGGTCGTTGTCGTGCCGTCTCCCAGTTGTCCGTTGGAGTTGACTCCCCACGTCCAAACGGTCCCGTCGTTCTTTATGGCCATGCTATGCCGTTCGCCCAGGCTGATCGCGATGATGCCGGTCAGCGTGATCACCTGAACAGGGGATTGCCGAGTCGTTGTCGTGCCGTCCCCATTTTGTCCATACCCGCCGTAGCCCCAACTCCACACCGTCCCATCACTCTTGAGCGCGGTGGTGTTCCATTCGGATGCCGCAATCGCAATCACACCCGTCAGGCCGGGCACCGTGATCGGGGTGATTTTCGCCACCGCCGTTCCGTCGCCAAGTTGCCCGTAGGTATTGTCGCCCCACGTTCGCACCGTCCCGTCCGGCATCAGAGCCGCACTGTGGGTCACACCGGCGGCAATCGCCAGCGCGCCCGAAATCGATACCGCCGGCGTGGGAACCCAACGATCCACTGCCGTCGCGTCTCCCAGTTGTCCGTTCGTGTTCCGTCCGAAGCCGCACACGGTGCCACCCAAGAGGAACATCCCGTAGCTCTTCCCCGCGGCGATCGTCGTCGCCGAGGTCGATTCCCTCTCTGGCCCCGTCAACGAGGCCATCGCCGCTCGCGCCGCCAGATATCCTGCCGCATTCTTTGCCCCCGCCGCCGTCGCCGATTCCGCCTCGCCTCCGGCCACGGCACTTTCGCCGGCCACCAGCATGGCAATTGTCCAGCCCGCCGCTGCGTCAATCGCAGTTCCTTCCCAACTCATCGACTCCCGCACGCCCCTCCCGCTCAGCGTCAGCGAACGGCCCGCCGTCTGGACGTGTACGCCGTTCCAGGTGCCGTCGATCACCGGCGCCGGCTCATCGGCGATTGCCGCCTTCAGTCGCCCGTCGGCGTCCTCCACCCGCTGCACCCCTGCCTCTTTCGACCAAGTCCAAATCACACCCTGTTCGTCGACCGCGTAGCGCGTATTCTCCACGACTGCGATTGCGGTGATGTGGCTCAATCCCGCAATCGGCACCGGCGTCGAGATCATGTGCCGCCCGTCGCCCGGGATCAATCCATCCCAGTTCGTACCGAATCCCATGACTGTTCCGTCTTCTTGCAGCGCCAGCGTGTACGCTCCGCCTGCGGCCACATCCACGATCTTTCCCAATCCCGCCACCGCCCTTGCCTGCGCATGGCCCACCAGTGTCCCGTCGCCTAACTGCCCCTGATCATTGGCGCCCCACGTCCACACCGCACCTTCGCGCGTGAGCGCGACCGAATGCAGTGCCCCGGCGGCGATCCCGGTTGCCCCGCTCACCTCCTCCACCAGATACAACCCCGGTGCGGCGTCGCCCCTTCCCAACTGACCGGAACTGTTATCGCCCCAGGCCCATACCCGGCCGCTCTCGGTCAGCACCAGGAGATGGGCGCCCGTCGCCCCCATCTCCAGCCTCCGCGCTCCGGTTATCTCTCCTGCTTTGTGCAGTCTGTACCCCCCTCGGTTCTGCTGCATCACCAGAAGGGAATCAGCGGCATCCGCGGTGCTCAAGAGACCGCCCATTACCAATAAAAACGCGCCACGAGCGAAGTTCGACAGCATTTGTTCACCTCAATGAATCAATTGGCAGCCATGACATAAGGTCTGCATTATGGGGACGTCGTATCGCAGAATCCTAACATAACTAGCACTCAAAATCGAGGGGATACAATGGCATGCCGGAGGTCCCTACGGTACCGAATTCGTCCCGATCGCCTGCCACCCGGAGTTCAAGGTATTGCTCCGAGCCGCACCGTAGAAGATCCGGTTTCCGAAGAACGAGGATTTCAGCGTCGTGTTCAGCACCAGTGTTAATGCATTGCCCGATCCTGTCACGCTGGAACCGGACGCCGTGATCGCGCACTGGCTGTTCTGAATGAGCGTTCCGCCCGGTATCGCCATCGACGCCAGATTGATGCTTCCGTCGCCGTGGTCGGCCACCAGGTACAGCGTGCCCGTTGTCGCCGAGGCCGGTACGAATGCCAGGTAGCAGGCGTTCCGTCCGTCGAGCGCGTTGTTGAGCAGGATATTCGCCACCGCCACGTCCTGCCAGCCGTTGGTGCTGTTGAACGTAAAGGTATAGGCCTGCTGATTGGTGTTGCTCCGCGCCGGCGCCATGCCGGTCACCGAAGGTCCGGTGATCGCCGGGCCAGGGACATTGCGCACACCCAACGCCTGCCAGCCGGAATTGACGAACGCTTTGTTCTGCGCCGCCATGTAGAAGATGCGGTTGCCCGCAAACGCCGTCTTGAACGTCACGTTCAGATTCAGCGTCAGCGTTGTACCCGATCCGGACACCGAACTCCCCGTGCCGCTGATCGAGCACTGGCTGTTCTGAATCGTGTCTGCGCTCGGCAGCACCATGCCGGCATACGGCCCGCCCGCGTCCCCGGCGTCGTTGACCAGGTAAAGCGAACCGGTCGTCGGCCCGGAGGGAACAAATGCCACGTAGCAGGCGTTCCGGCCATCGACGAAGTTGTTGATCAACACGTTCACCACGCCCAGGTCTTCCCAGCCCGCCGGATTGCCGAACGTGAAGGTTAAGGTCTGCGTGGCCCCCGAACCAGACGCCGGTGAAGCCGACACAGGCGCCGGCGGGAACGTGAACCCGGCCAGTCCCGACACCGGCACCGTGCTCTGCGTCGGCGATGCGAATCCGAACTGCCCGTGCGTGTTGTCGCCCCACGCCCAGATGCTTCCGTCTCCCTTTAATGCCACCGTGTGAGCCGAACCCGCCGCGACCGCCAGGACCCCGGTCAGATTCAAACTCACCGGGGTTGTTCTGCTTTCCGTAGTCCCGTCTCCAAGTTGCCCCAGATTGTTGACGCCCCAGGTCCACACCGTACCATCACTTCTTAACGCGGCCGAATGATTGCTGCCGCCTGTCAGACCTGTCACCGACGTCAATCCACTCGTCCGTACCGGCGTCAACCGGTTGCTGACTGAGCCGTCTCCCAACTGTCCGAATCCGTTGAACCCCCACGTCCACACCGTGCCGTCGCCCCGGATCGCCATCGAGTGCCGGTCCCCTGCGGCAATCGCGACAACATTCGAAAGCCCTTGCACCTGCACGGCCGTCAGCCGGTTCGTGGCCGTCCCATCTCCCAACTGTCCGAATCCGTTGTGACCCCATCCCCAAACCGTTCCGTCGCTCTTCAGTGCCAGGCTGTGCAGTTCACCGGCCGCAATCGCCGTCACGCCAGTTAGATTAGCCGTCTGCACCGGTTGAAGGCGCTGTGTCGTTGTCCCATCCCCGAGGGCACCGTTCGTCCCGTCTCCCCATGCCCACACAGTCCCATCTGCCTTCAATGCCACACTGTGGTGCCGGCCCGCGTCGGCGGCAATGACGTTCGTCAATGTACTCACGGTCACGGGAAGCGACTTGTCCGCTGTCGTGTTATCGCCCAATTGGCCTGTCTGGTTGGCTCCCCAGGTCCGAACGCCGCCATTCGACAGGACCGCGATGCCATGTTGCCAGCCCGCCGCCACAGCCGCCACTCCCGCCAGTCCCGTTACCGTCACGGGTGAGTTTCGGCTCACAGTCGTTCCATCGCCAAGCTGCCCGGACTGGTTTCGCCCCCATCCCGATGCGGTCGTGTTCCCTCGCGCCACCAGCGTATGGGTTTGTGCCGCGGCCAGACGCTTCATAAATGGGCTCGTTCCAGCCCCTGAGAGCGGCGTCGTGTTGCACGCGGATACCGCAATCGGCACCAGGCTATTGGTCGTCGTCCCGCGCCCCAGTTGCCCGTACGTGCTACTTCCCCAACTCCACCAACTGCCGTCGGTCTTCTTTGCCAGTGTGTGGCCCGCTCCGCCGGCCACCGCCGCCACCGCCGTCAATGACGTCACTTGTACCGGAGTCGCCCGGTTGGTCTGCGTCCCGTCACCCAGCTGCCCGAAGTCGTTCCGCCCCCAGGCCCACAATGTCCCGTCATTCCGAATCGCAAACGCGTGGGACTCTCCAGCTCCAATCGCGGTCACCCCGGTCAAGGTGCCGGTTCGTACTGACGTGGTCCGGCTGGTTGTGGTCCCATCTCCCAACTGACCAAAAACGTTGTAGCCGGTGCTCCACACCGTTCCGTCGCTCTTCAGAACATAAGTTTGGTGGGTCCCCGCCGCCACCGCGGTTGCTCCGCTGATGCCTTGCATCTGGACCGCCGTGTTCCGCTGCGTCATGCTGTTGTCCCCCAACTGGCCGAACGGATTATAGCCCCACGTCCAGACCGTTCCGTCGCTCCGGATCGCCGCATTGTGTCGCTCTCCCGCCGTGATCGCCACAATTCCGGTCAGCCCGGCCACCGCAACCGGTGTTGGGCGGTCCATTGTCGACCCGTCCCCGATCGCCCCGTTCGCTCCATATCCCCAACTCCACACCGTCCCATCACTCTTGAGCGCGATGTTGTGATAGCCTCCCGCCGCGATGGCCGTGATTCCGCTCAGCCCAGTCACCACGGTCGCCGTCAGTTTCCCCACCTGCGTCCCGTCACCCAATTGCGAAAAGTCGTTCTCCCCCCAGGCCCGTACTGTTCCATCCCCCAACAATGCAATCGTGTGGCGCAGCCCCGTCGACACCGCCACCACACCGGCAATGTTGGCCGCCGGCGTCGGCGACAATCGGTCCACCGCCGTCCCATCCCCCAACTGCCCCGTCTGATTATTCCCCATTCCGCAGATCACCCCGCCCAGTACAAACATCCCGTGGTTCAGCCCGGCCGTCAGCGAAGTGGCCGATGACGAACCCCGTTCCTGCCCCTCCCCCGCTATCATCGCCGCCCGCGCCGCCAGATAGCCGGCCGCGTCCTTCGCCATCTCCCCGGTCGCCGTCGCCGTGTCTCCCACGCCTCCCCTCTCCCCTGCCGTCAGCACCGCCAGCGTCCAGCCCGCCGCTGCGTCCAGAGTCGCTCCCCCCCAAGCCATCGTCTCCCGCAGTCCGCGCCCCGACACTGTCAATTTCTGCCCGTCGAGCCGCGCGTGCATCCCGTTCCATACCTGGTCCATCGCCGTCACCGGTGCGCCGGCGATGGCCGCCCTCAGCCGCCCGTCCGGATCCTCGACCTCATGCGGCCCCGACTCCCGGGACCACGTCCAAACCTTCCCTGCTTCATCCAGCGCATAGCGCACATTGGCCACCACCCGAATCGCCTGAATTCTCTCCAGCCCGGCAATCGCCACCGGGCTCGAAATCATGTGCCGCCCGTCCCCGGGGATCAACCCGTCCCAGTTGGTTCCGAAGCCAAACACCGTTCCGTCTTCCCGCAGTGCCAGCGTATACGCCCCGCCCGCTGAAACATCGATGATCCGGCCCAACCCGGCTACTGCCTGCGCTTTCTCCCGGTTCACGAGCGTTCCGTCCCCTAGCTGTCCCTGGTCGTTCGCCCCCCAGGTGAATAGCGCACCATCCCGCGTCAATGCCACCGAGTGGAGTGCACCGGCAGCGATCCCAGCCGCCTCCTCCACCTCCGCAACAAGCTGGACTCCCGCTGCTGCCCCCTTCCGCCCAAGCTGTCCCGCGCTATTGGCTCCCCAGGCCCACACTCGTCCACTGGCCGTGAGAACCAATACATGGCCTCCGCTCGTCCCCATGGAGACCCTTCGCGCGCCGGCAATCTCTCCGGCAGCCCTCAACTGGTAACCGCTCCGGGTCTGCTGTAACACCAGCAAAGTCTCGGAGGGAGCGGCCATTGTGAGAACACTGCCGGCCAGCAGGGCCAGCAGGCCCCCATGATTCTTGGAAATCATCGCACCACCTCGGTGAATTCGGCCACCGGTGAACCGGCTGACCCTGACACTCTAGGCGAGCGAGAAAATCCGAGGCCGCTGCTCACGCCACTCGCTCTTTTCTTATCCCTCCGCTTGCGCCGCCGCCCGCTGCGCCCCGGGCATCCAAAGTAGTAGGACCTCCATTAACTGATCCGCCGCGATCGGCTTGCTCAGATAATCGTCCATTCCCGCAGCCAGACACGCCTCCCGGTCCCCCACCATCGAACTTGCCGTCAGCGCAATGATCGGCACCCGTCCGTTCGATCCGCCTCCCTCCCGGATCCGCCGCGTCGCCTCCAGTCCCGACATTCCCGGCATCTGCACATCCATCAGAATCAGGTCGACATGCTGTTCCCGCAGCCGCTCCAGGCACTCCGCGCCATTCTCTGCCAGCACTGTCCGGCAGCCGGTCCGCTCCAGCATCTTCCGCGCCACCGCGCGGTTCACCGAGTTATCTTCCACCAGCAGCACCACCCGTCCTTCAAAGTTGGGTGCCCCTGCCGGTACCGGCTCCGGCTTGGCCGCCTCCACCTCATAGGCAAATGGAATCTCCAGCCAGAACATGCTGCCGGATCCCGGTGTGCTCTCCCCGCCGATCCGCCCGCCCATCAACTGCACCAGCTCCCGCGAAATCGCCAGCCCCAGTCCGGTTCCGCCAAACCGCCGCGCTGACGAATCATCCGCTTGGAAGAACGGATCGAAGATCCGGCCCATCAGTTCAGGAGCTATTCCGATTCCCGTGTCATGCACCTCCAGCCGGATCGTCGTCTGCTCCCCGGTCCGCGCCAATTCTCGCGCTTCGATCCGCACCTCCCCTTTCGAGGTGAACTTCAGTGCATTCGACGTCAGGTTGATCAGCACCTGCCGCAACCGGTGGCCGTCGCCTACCAGACACGCCGGTATCGACGGCGCCACTTTCCAATGCAGCGGCACTCCCGCCGCCAGCGCCTTCGTATTCATCAGGCGGCAGATCCGTGGGATCTCCCGCTGCAACGAGAACCGCCCCGGTACAATCTTTAGCCGCCCCGCGTCTATCTGCGAGATGTCCAGTAGATCGTTCAAGACCGTCAATAGGGATTGCGCCGAATCCGCCGCCACCGATGCCGACTCCCGCTGGTCCTGGTCCAGATCCGTGGCCTGCAATGCCTGCAGCATTCCCAAGACACCGTTCATCGGCGTTCGCAGTTCGTGGCTCATGTTGGCGATAAATCGCGTCTTCATCGCGTCGGCGCCCCGGGCTGCCTCCAGCGCCGCCCGCAACTCTCGCTGCACCCTCTTTCTCCGCGCTATGTTTCTCACCAGCAACGCAATCACCAGCAACTGAAAAGCCGCAAACACGGCGCCGCCTACGATCCATTGCCAGTAGTCCCGCCAGATCCCCGGGGGAGCATTCAGGATCCGCGATCCCCGTGGCAGCCGGTTTTCGGGAATATTCCACCGCTTCAATTCGTTGGCATCGAAAAGAAAACTCAGGCCACCGTCTCTCTCGATCGGTACCGCTGCCGGTGATGTCCCGCTGAGTATACGCAGCGCGGCCTGTGTTGCGATGCTCGAGTGTTCATAGCCCCGGTTCGGCGTCCCCATCAGGACACCTTGCCCTACCTGGCTGATCGCCACTCCAAATACGGGTGCCGCTGCCGCCGCCGCAATCGCCAATTCGCCCGCCGTCGCGTCCACATACCGCATTCCGTTATCCTGCCGGAACTGGCTCATCAGCACCACGCTATCGGGGGGGATGCTTCCTACCTGTCGCTTGATCTCCTCCAGTCCTTCTCGGTGCCCATCCAGATACCGGTACGCTATTCCCGGACCGGCTCGGGAACTGGCCTGCTGGAATACCCGCGCCAGCGCTTGCCCGAACGGCGTGTTGTCGGAAACATAGTAGACGTGCTTCGTATTCGGCAGGAGTCGCAACGCCAGCGTCAGGATTCGTTCGGCGTCGAAAACCTCGATTAACCCGGTAAACCGGTCCCGTGGCAACTGATCCACCAACTCCGCCTCGCTGATTCCGCAGAACACCACCGGCGTATCTCCGAATACCCCCTCGCTCCGGTGCGCCACAAAATCCAGCGCCTCATCGTCGGCGGCGATCACCAGCGCGAAGCTTCGTCCCTTGTGTTTTTGCGCAAAGTGATCCCTTAAGAAGGACACATTCTGCGGGTAGCCTGTCCGCCGCGCATCCAAATGCTCGAACCACAAGCTATACTCCCCCGCTTCGGCGAACTTCGTCCGGAATCCACGGGTCAATTCGTCGGTCCAGTCGTAACCGGCCCGGTAGGAGTGGAGAATCAGGATGTCCTTGGGGGCAGCCATCGCTGCCCATACCGTCAACAGAGCCGCGAGGATAAATTTCCTCATCCTATTTTCCATCCCGGGCTGGAAAAGACAGGTAGAGGTTTCGCGGCGGAATCGGCACAAAGATCTCGGATCCCTGGCAGTTTACCTCAATTCGAACTGCCTTTTGTCTATTTTTTACCGCACGACTTCCGCACTTCGCCGATCATTTTTTTCTGATGTCCCTCCACCGTGGCCATGATGGCCTTCACCTTCGCCGCCGCCCCGCGCGGGTCCCGGTGTACCTTCTCCAGCCGTTCCCACAACTGCCCCCCGCTCGTCTCGTCCACCTCAAAGAACCAGTCCGCCGCTCCGAAATCCCGGTACATCTGCCCTTTGCAGGTATCGGTGGGTTGGCGCACATAAAATGCTGGTGTCCCGTTCCGATAAGCGATCAGCGGCGAGTGACACTCCACGCTAATCACCGCCGTCGCCTGCGCATAAACCGACGCCGCCTCGTCCGGTAGCCAGTAGGTCTCCCGCCAGATCACGTTCTTCTTCACGTCCTCCGGCATCGGATCCACCAGCACCTTCTTGGCCATCTCCACCTGATAGGTCATCTCCGCGCAAGCCAGTACCTTGTTCCCCGTCTTCCGCACATAGGCGATCATCATGTCTCGCAACTTCGCGTGATCGCCCTCCGTCGTCCGGTTGTTGATCGCGTCCCGCACATCGTCGGCCGGGACTCGCGGCTCATTCCGGATTTGATAGTACGGCGTGTATCGCAACCGCGGAATGACGCAGATGAACTTCCCTCGCTCCAATCCCTTGGCCCGCAAAAACGCCGCCGCCCGTGCGTCGTCCCGCAGGTGCATCCCCAGTTGCGCGTCCGGGCCGAACTCCAGCACCGGCGTCTTTACTCCCTGCGCCCGCAGGTAGTCCCGCGAAATCGTGTCCCGGCAGAAAAAGAAGGCCGCCCGGTCCATCACAAACCGCAGATCCGCCCCCAGGTGCGTCGCCGGCAACCGCAGCGCCTTCTCCCGCAGTTGAGCCAGCGTTCCTCCCTCCGCCTCGCGTCCACCTCCAATCCCGGAAATCGGATCGGTGCTGACACCCAGCACCCCCAGCGGCTTTCCCGTCGCCTTCGCAAACGCCAGTGCGTGGTTGCTCGCCGGAAAACCCGACCCCGACCCGCTCACGTACAGGTCCGCCTCCGCCCACGCCTTTGCCAGTTCCGGTGTCGTCGGCTTCCCGCTATTGTCGACAGACCCTTCGGCAATCCGCAGTTTCGGGTACCCCTTGGTCAGCAATTCCCGCGATCCATGCCCCAGTTTTCCCGGCCACAGCGTGATCTCCGCTTCCGGAAAATACTTCCCTAACAAAGTGAGTGCCCCCGGCGTATGCCCGATGTCGCCGATGTTCACGCTCTGCCACGAACTCCGCAGCAGAATTTGCGGCGCCCGCCCCGCCCCACGCACACTCCCGGCGGCCATCGCCGCACCAATAAATCCGCGTCGCGAAATCATGTCTGTATTCTATATCCCCCGCCGCGGCAGGGCCCCCAGCAGCCATAGACTGCTCTGCTCTGGGAATGTCCCCAACTAAGTCCCCCAATCCGAAAGCCCCGGCGGTTCGTCGCCCTCAAAGTAAGGATCGTATCCCATGAGCAGCATCGTCTCCAATCGGTCCGCCTGGTACAGTACGTCGCCCGAGGGTTCCAGGCGATCCTCCTGCAACTCGTCCACCAGGCCCACCACCGCGTTCATGACGCACCGGTGAATCATTTCGTCTTTTCCTGTCGCTTCCAGGTACTCCCGCGTCACCGCCGCAAACGCCTCAAATGCTCCTTCGGGGAACTTCTTCCGATTCGACTCCCTGAGCCGGTTCAGTTTTATCCGTGTCTCCCGTACGCGCTGTGCCAGATGATTCTTGTCTGCAAAGTCCATCCTTTGTAAATAGCAAACCTTCCACCGCTCATTTTCCCGATACAAACCGCCCCTTCGCGTCACCTCTTCCCGTTGGCCATCCCCGGAGGATCCGGAGTACGGCCAGCCCGTGGAAATGGAGGAATATGAAACGACTGAAGTTCAACCCCTCTCGCCTCGCCTCGCTCGCGGCGGGAACTCTGCTGTTTGCGGCTGGTTTGGCCGCTCAGCCGAACCCCTATAACCAGACTTTTACCGCCTTTGAAAGCGGCCATGTCCGGCCGCTCGCCATCACACCCGACAAAAAGTTCCTGCTCGCCGTCAACACTCCCGACGCCAAGCTCGAGATCTTCCGGATACGCCCCAATGGCCTCGACCATCGCGTTTCCGTCCCCGTTGGCCTGGAACCAGTCGCCGTCGCTGTACGGACCAACGACGAAGCCTGGGTCGTTAACCATCTCTCCGACAGCGTCAGCATCGTCTCCCTCGACGACAAAAACTCCGCGGTCCGCCGTACCCTCCTCGTCGGTGACGAACCCCGCGATGTCGTCTTTGCCGGTCCCTCCCGGAATCGCGCCTTCATCACCACCGCTCACCGAGGTCAGAACTCCCCCATCGATCCTAAACTCTCCACGCCCGGCATCGGCCGTGCCGACGTCTGGGTCTTCGATGCCACCAACTGTTGTAATGCCCCCACCCTCGGTGGCAATCCGCTCACCATCCTCTCGTTCTTTGCCGACACGCCCCGCGCCCTCGCCGTCACACCGGATGGCTCCCGCGTCTACGCCGCCGCCTTCCAGAGCGGCAACGGTACCGCCGCTACTTTTGTCGGCACCTTCTTCGGCCTCTCCAACCCGCTGCCCCCAGTGGGAACCTTCCCCTTTTCCCCCGTTCCGCTCCCGGTCAATGCCTTCGGTGAACCGCAGAACCTCACCAGCGTCATCCTCAAGTATGACGGCACCAACTGGAAGGACGAAAACGGTCTCATCCGCAACCCGGAAATGCAGTTCACCCTGCCCGATCGCGATGTCTTCGCCATCGATGCCACCGCCAACCCGCCCCGCCCCGTCGCCGGTCCCGCCGGTGTCTACTCCCGCGTCGGCACCACCCTCTTCAACATGATCGTCAACCCCGCCAACGGCAAAGTCTACGTCTCTAACCTCGAGTCAAACAACATGCAGCGCTTCGAAGGCGCCAACCACTTCGCCGGACCCGTCACCCGCCCCGATGCCTCCGTTCGCGGCAAGATCGCCTTTTCCCGCATCACCGTTCTCGATGGTGCCGGCAATGTAACCCCCCGTCACTTGAACAAACACATCAACTACGCCATTTGCTGCGCGCCCAATCCGATTGAGAACGCCACCAGCGTCGCCTTCCCCATCGGTATGGAGATCACCGCCAGCGGCCAGACCCTCTACGTCGCCGCCCTCGGCTCCAGTGAGGTCGCCGTCTACAACACGACGCAACTGGAAAACGACACCTTCGTTCCCAATACCGCCAACCAGATCCCCGTCACCGGCGGCGGCCCAACTGGTCTTGCCCTTGACGAAAGCGCCAGCCGCCTCTACGTCCTCACCCGTTTCGACAACGCCATCAAGATCATCAACACCCAAACACGCTCCCAAGTCGGAAGTGTGCCGATGTTCAATCCCGAACCGGCCCACGTCCGCAACGGCCGCCGTTTCCTCTACGACGCCTCGTTCAGTTCCAGCCACGGCGACTCCGCCTGTTTCAGTTGCCATACCTTCGCCGATACCGACCACCTCGGCTGGGACCTCGGCGATCCCGACCAGCCCAACGCTCCCGATCCCAACGTCAAGCAGAACACCTCGCCCCGTTTCGGCTTCGGTTCCATGAAGGGCGTTATGGCCACCCAGAGCCTCCGCGGCATGGACAACATGGGCCCCATGCACTGGCGCGGCGATCGCACCGGCGGCTATGCCGAGCCCAGCGCGCAGCCGAACTCCGGCGCTTTCAATGAACAGGCCGCTTTCAAGGCCTTCAACGTTGCCTTCCCCGGTCTCCTCGGCCGGGATTCCCAGATCCCCGCCGCCGATATGCAGAAGTTCACGGATTTCATTCTGGAGGTCATGTATCCGCCGAACCCCATCCGCAAGCTCGACAACTCGCTCACCCCGCTCCAGCAGGAGGGCTCCAACCTCTACTTCGGCCGCAACACCTTCTTTGATCCCTTTGGCCCGGAGTTGAACTGTAACGCCTGCCATACCATCGATCGCAACGCCAATGCCGGTTTCACCACCAAGCCTGGCTTCTTCGGTTCCAATGGCATGACCACGGAAGTGGCGGGCCTCATCCCATTGAAGAACCCCCACCTCCGCAACGCCTATACCAAGGTAGGCAAGTTCGGTATCCCCTTCTCCGCGGTCTGGTTGAACGGTCCCCGTTTCGGCGTCAATCAGGGCGAACAGATCCGCGGCTTCGGCTTCCTCCACGATGGAAGCTTCGACATGATGTCCAACTTCTTCTTTGCCGCCAACTTCGGCACCGGAGAACTGCAACCGATACTGCCCCCCTTCGTCGGTGGCCACATCGAAAACCCGGAAGGCATCAAAATGGACGCCAACGGGATTCGCGAACGCGACGCGTTGGAGGCCTTCATCTTTGCCATGGACTCCAACTTCGCTCCCATTGTCGGTCAGCAGGTGACCTTAACCTCAAGCAATGCCGCCGCCGCCAATGACCGCGTGGCGCTGTTTCTCTCCCGCGCCGCCGCCGGCGATTGCGAGGTCATCGCCTTCAACGGCAAAACGCAGGAGGGCTATCTCTACAACGGCTCCGTCTTCCTGCGCGACAAGGCCGTCCGTCCGCCCTTGACCCCTGCCCAACTGCGAGCCTTGGCAAACAACGCCGACATCACGTACACCTGCGTCCCGAAGGGCAATGGCCGCCGTCTCGCACTCGACCGCGATGGCAATGGCCGCCTCAACGGCGACGAAAACGACGAGGAGGACGACGCCCACTAACCAGATTCCCCTGGGATGCTGCTTACCGGAAAATCCCTCCTTTACGGAAAACCCGGGTAAGCAGCATCCTCCCTACTCCCACTCCCACCCTTGCGCTTCAATCCAGTCCCTCGCCACTCTCCGGTAGGCCTCTGCCCGATATGCATACCATTTCGCCTCCACGTGATACTGCCGCACGCATTCCTTAAACCGTCGGAACGCACCGCTCCCCCGAAGCGAATCCCTCAACGCATCCCGCCCCCGTCTCCCCATCCACAAACGCCAGATACCCCTCCGGAACCGTCTCGATCATCTCCGCAACTTCCGCCAACTTCACTTTGGTGCCCATAATCAATACGGTAGTCACTAAATGACCCGCCGTTCCTTCCTCGCCTCCGCCGCCCTCACCGCCCAAGTCCCCCCCAACCTGTCCGATTTCTCCAACGCCGGTTACGCCGGTGGCGGGGTGGATATCCCCAATCCCCCCACCCGCCTCTCCCTCAAGCCCCAACCCGGCGACGCCACCGCCCGTATCCAAGATGCCCTCGACCAACTTGCTGCCCTCCCAGAATCCAGCCGCGGCGCCCTCCTCCTCGAAAAAGGGGAGTATGCCATCGCCGGGACCCTCAGAATCTCCGCCAGCCGCATCGTCCTCCGCGGCGAATCCGGCACCACCCTCCTGGCCACTGGTACCTCCCCCCGATCCCTCATCGAACTTGCCGGCCGCCCTCAACCCGCCGAACACCCCCCCGCCGCCACCATCACCAGCGAACTCGTCCCCGTAGGCGCCCGTACCTTCTCCATCACCACCCCCCACGCACTACGCCCCGGTCAGCAGATCCTCGTCCGTCGATTCGGCAACGCCGCCTGGATCCGCGAAATCGGCATGGATCGCATCCGCCCCCGCCCCGCCGACCCCGCCAACACCCGCCAATGGACGCCCTTTTCCCTCGACTTTGAACGCACCATCACCGCTATCGACGGCCCCATCGTCACCATCGACGCCCCCATCTTCTGTGCCATCGAACAGCGCTGGGGCGGCGGCGCCGTCATCCCCCGTTCCGATTCCGGCCGCATCTCCGAATGCGCTGTCGAGAACCTCCGCGCCGTCTCTGCTTACGATAAATCCGTCACTGCCCTGTACGGTCGCGAAAAGGAAAAGTACCACTCCGACGAAGCCCACGCCCGCTCACTCCTCACCATCGATCACGCCTTCAATTGTTGGGCCCGCCACCTCACCGCCCTCTGCTTTTCCTTCGCCTGTGTCGACCTCCGCCATACCCGCCACGTTACCGTCCAGGATTCCCATTGCGGTGAGATGGTCTCCCTGATCACCGGTTCCCGCCGCTACCCCTTCAACGTCTCCGGCCAGCTCTCCCTCGTCCAACGCTGCTCCGCCGATACCGCCCGCCACGACTTCGCCGTCGGCGCCCGCGTCGCCGGCCCCAATGTCTTCCTCGATTGCCGCGCCGGCCGCTCTTTTGCCACCAGCGAACCTCACCATCGCTGGTCCGTTGGCGGCCTATATGACAACGCGAAAGCCAACATCGCCTTCCAGGATCGCCAGTACATGGGCACGGGCCATGGCTGGTCCGGTGCCAACTACGTCGCCTGGAACTGCGAGGGATCCCTCGTCTGCCAGAAACCTCCTACCGCTGATAACTGGGCCATCGGCCACGTCGGTCCCAAGGAGCCCGGTGCCTTTGCCCCGCGTCCCGACGGCACCTGGATTTCCCACGGCCGCCACGTCCAGCCCCGCAGCCTCTACCTCCACCAATTGGCGGCCCGGAAACCGCGCTAGCCGCTACTTCGGCAGCGGCTGCTTCGTGTACACATGGAGTGCCCCCGCGCCTTTGGCAAACAGAACCGCCGCTTTGCCGTCATCCAGCTTCGTCGCCACACCCGGATAGCTCGCCCGGGAAAGAGACGCGCCCCCCTTGCCCACCGCCGAGTGCGGCGTCACCGGATTCTTGAATTCGCACTTCGGCGCATCAAACCAGACCTTGAGGAACGTCCCTTCTTTCGCTTTATAATCGGCATCCTTCCCGTTCCACCCGTCACAGTTGAACGCCCATCCTCCGTCCCGCGCCACAATCGATCCCTGGGCCAGCGTCATCCCCGCCGAAGGCACCAGCTGAATATCGATTGCCGGTTTCGTCCCGCCCGCGGGCCCGGCCAGCGCGTTCTTCAGCCGCGCCCCCGCATGGTCGGCGCAGATCTCCAATCCGAATACCAGCTTCCGGCACGGGTCGAGCACCTCTGCTTCGTCCCACGGAATCAGCGGTCCCGCCTTACGCACACCCGCAAAGCAGAAGTCCCGGAAGTTCATGTCCTTCACCGATTGCGTCAGCACAATGTCCGCCACCGGTTTCTCCCGGCAATACAGCTCCAGAATCTTCTTCCAAACCGGATAGATGGTCAATCCAAAGGTCTCCGGAGGCCGCTCGCCCACCCGGTCCATAAAGGAAATCGCTCCATTGCGGTTGGTGAACAATTCTTCCAGTTCCTGCTCAAGCACCGATTTGCTGCACCCCTGCTGAAGGGCCTCGGCGTCCATCCCCGCCCGAACCGTGTCGTGGATCCGGTTGATCCGCGTCTTGTCCGGTTGCTCCATCAGCGTCGTCCAATTCTCCAGGCTGAACGCCAGAGGCGGCTGCGCCTTCCCGAACTTCGGCTTAACCGGCGGATTCGTCACGTAATCCTGGTCCCAAACTTCTCGCATCATCTTCAGAAGCCGAGCATTCTGGAAGAAGTCCGCCACTTGTTCATGCTGTCCCTTCAACGTGCCCAACAACATGCCAATCGCCGTCTTCTGGTAATCAAGCCGCGCGCCAACCGTATCGAACGCCCCTTCTGCCGCCGCCAGTATCCTCCCCATCTTGGCCGTCCCAACCACTTTCCTCCAACCCTGTTGATCGAATACCGGCACCCGCAGGCCCGGGTCATTCACCTGGTAGTCATTGCTCCACGCTTCCGCCAGCAAAGTCATGAGCACCCCCGTTGCGTCGCTGAATCGCGTCTTGTTCGTGTTCAGGTGCCCTTTTGTCCTTTCTTCAAATCCGCAATAAGCCCACTTGTCCAACTCCTCTGTCTTCCCCCCGATATTGCACAGGCGAATCGACCGCACCACCCTCACTATTCCCAACTCCGCCACGTCTTCATTGATCGCCGTCACCAGTTGATCCCACTGCTCATCCGGCATTCCAATCGGCGTGCCCGCTACCGCCTTCGCCCCTGCATCGTACTCCTTGTGGGTGCTGTCGATGATCATCGACAACGCCCTCGCCACCTTGTCTTCGTTCTCCGTTCCCTGGAACTGCACGTCCTGGTTCACTGCAATTTTCCGCCCCGCGGTCGGGTCGTATCCCGGGTGTGGAATCAACTCCACATCGTCCAGCAGCTCCGCCGAGTTCACCAGCTTTTGGATCAGCCGGAACTGCGGATCCGTCTCACCCCCACCCCCTTTCCCGCCTTTGGCCACGCCCCCGCGTACCACCGGTGAATAGTTCATCATCTGTGTGATCCCGGTCCCCCCCAACGTCCCCTTCTCCGGATCAACAACGCTGATCCCTGTGTCCACGCAATTCACCGTCCCCAAGGCGAACAGCCAGTCCTTCCACTTCTCCTCGCTCGCCAGCGTCATCATCTGGTCGAATAAGTACCCGACATTCTCGAAGAGATACGCCCCGTAGAGCCCCTGAAAGTAGCACTCCGGCACCATAAATACCTTCAGGTTCGTCCGGTCCGCGTCGGCTTTCCCATAGGCCTCGTTGAGAACATACTTCAGGAACTCAATCCGCTTTTCAATATCGGTTCGCTCATCCTCATAGCCGTGATAGGTTCCCTTCCACTCCCCTTGGAACATCGATTCATCCTCCACGCCCTCAATCTCAAACGTGGGTTCCTCCGGATTCGTCGTGTTCGTCGGGATCAGGTTCTCGCTCGCATGCTTCACATACACCCGGTTCGGGATCGTCAACAGGCAGTGCGCCAGCAGTTGCACCGTCTGGTACAGCGGTTCCACCTCCACCTCCACCACCCGCACCTCTCCCGGCATCAACTCAATCTCAAACGGAGCCTCCACGTAATCGATCTTGCATTTGGTGACCTTGGAATAGTCCGGCGTAATCGTGTACTTCCCCGCCGATACCCCGCCAAAATCCGCCACCCCCTGCGCCGTCGGCTTCTCCACCTTCCCCGCCGAATGATAGTCGTTCCCGGCAAACTCTGCTACAAACGTCACCACCTCGTCTTTCAAAAACTCCTTCGGCTCCGCCTTCTTCTCGTCGCGCTTGTAGATCACCTCGATCTTCAGCTTCGCCTTCCGCGCCAGTGTGAAGACCAACTCCTCGGATTCGCCACCCGCCGGAAGGTCCACCCCCAGGTTCGTCTCTTCCTTGTAGTCGAACTCCGCCGCATCCACCGCCGCGTAGTCCGGCGTCACGTCGTAGGTCCCCGCCGGAAGCAATTCCGCGATTACTCCCGTCGACGTCGCCACCTCCGACGGCTTTCCCTCCCGCTCCGCCTTCACCTTCACCGTTGCCGCCGTAAATGCCACCGGATCCAGCGACTTCTTCGGATCGTCCACATACTTAAACCGCGCCCGCAGCGTCGACTTCCGCGTCAGCGTGAACAACACATACGCCAGCGTCCCCTCCGTCACCGTCACTCCGCGCTTGCGCTCCCCCGCCTCCTCCGGCGCGTCGTATTTGTCGCCGATCTTCTTCTCCAACGGGACCAACAGTTCCGCCGTATAGTCGCCGTTCCCCACCGGGTCGAACACCGCCAGCCCCGTCTCTACCGTCTCTTTGCTTGATGGCCCCTTCACCGCCACGCCCTTCACGTTCCCCCCGATGTCGTCCATCACGTGGATCCACATCTTCCCGGGTGCCCGGTTCGGGCAAGCAATCGTCGATTGCCCGATCGGTTGCGGATCCTTCCGGCAACCACACTGCAACGGCTTGTTGCAGTAAACGCAAAGCGGCATACAGACTCCTTCTGTGTTGACTCTTCCAGCAGGTCTCTAGAACACCATCAGCACACAACCGCCCGTCAGTTCCCTGTGCCGGTCCCGGATCACTTCGGCCTTAATCTCGCCGGGAAGTTCCGGATGGCTTAGAAAATTCGCCGTCCATTGGCGAATCGGGCTCCGCTCAAACTGCTCGCCAAATTGAATCCACAACTCCAGCAAGACCACTACCGCGCCCCGCGTCTCCACCCGGTTCTGCCGCGCCCGCTCGATCCCCCGCCGCACAAACGCCTGTACCGCCTCCGGTCCGCCCAGCCTCTCGGAAGGACCCGGATAGTGCCGCAGTAAATGCTCTTCCGCCACGGCCACAAACCGCTCGGCCGCATCACGGTCCAGTTCCTGTATTTGTGTGCTGCGTATCGTCAGCATAGCGGGATTCAATAAACCTAACCGGCCTGGAGCACCCGACTCCGCTATTCTAACCTTAATTCCAGGAAATCAAATAAGAATTTCGATCCCGCTAGCGCCCCTCGGCCACGTTCAGAAACTTCATCAGCCACGCCTGGACTTCCGCCACCTGCTCGGGTACATTGTTGTGCCCCGTCTCCAGCGCCAGCATCAGCTTCTTTTCCCCCGGAATCACGTTATACGCCGAATACATCGACGTCGGCGGACACGTCTCATCGTTGAACCCCCAGCTATAGAGCCCCGGCACCTTTACCCGCCGCGCAAAGTTCACGACGTCGTAATATTGGCTCGTCGCAATCTTGTCCGCCGAACGGTGCCCCTGCGGCCCTTCCGTCGCACGGAACATGTGCGGCCAACCGCCCGCCCGGTTCTTCAAATACCCCGTCACATCCGCTAGCGCCGGATAGTACGCCGCCAACCCCTTCACCCGCGGATCCAGCGCCGCCGTCACAATCGACAACGCGCCTCCCTGGCTTCCCCCCGTCACCGCCAGATTGCTCCCGTCCCACTTCGGATGGCTCACCAGAAAATCGTTCGCCCGCACACAGCCCAAATACACCCGCCGGTAATAATAACGGTCCCGGTTGTCCAATCCAAACGTGTTGTACCCAGCCAAGGCGCCCGACCCCAGCGAGTCATACACGCTCTGCTCCATCGTCACCGGAATCCCGTGAATCCCCACCTGTAGCGTAATCACGCCCCGGGCCGCAATGTCGGCAATCCCCCGGTACGGCCGTACCCCCGCCCCAGGCACCGAGAGCAGCGCCGGATACTTCCCCGGTGCCTTCGGCTCACACAGAATCCCGTAGAATCGCGATGTCCCTGTCCCCGCTCCCACATTCTGCAGGTTCAGGTGATAACAGTTCGCCCCTGCGTTCCCGTAATCCGGCAGCAGGCTCATCTTGGCGTCCATCGGTACCTTCGCCAGCGCTGCCTTCCCCGCCGCCCAGAACGCGTCGAAATCGGCCGGGTCCGTCTGCGTCGGTTGAATCGTCTCCGGCCGGAATCCCGCCGTCGCCAGTCCCCGGTACGTCCGCCCGTTATGCTCCACCGTCGCGATGCACCGCAGGAAACCGGCCTCGGTCATCGTCCCGCCGTCAATCGTCAGACCCTCCGCCGGTAGAGCCACCGTCTGCTCCACCCGCGGCGCCATCATCTCCGGCCCTACCCGGTAGGTCACCCGCGCCCCCGCTAGCGGATGGCCATCCTGCGTCGCCGCAATCCGGAACTTCACCGCCTGCCCAGGCTGATACAGCCAGTCCGCACGGTCGGTCGAAACCCGTACCTGTACCGTGCCGATCCGGCTCTGCGCCGCCACCGGCAAGGGTAGGGAAGCCAGGCAAAAAAGGGCCATGCCGGCGAAGGACGAAATCGAACGGGCGTGTCGAAGCATAGGTTGCTCTAACACGATACCGCGCCCCGCCACGGAAAACTAAGAGTCCGCCCGCTCCGGTTCCCAGTCGATCACGTCTTCCCGCTGCTCTCGCCCCTCCCGCCGTTCCTCCTCCAACCGCTTCTTCATCTCTTCCCGCTCTTCGCGTCCATCACTCATACCTCCACTCTATCCAATCGCCCGCTCTTCAATAAGTGACAAGCCAGCTTGACATCTCCCCGAAATGGGCGCATCATTGTAAAGTCAGCTTTACATGCCTCCGAACATCCAGAACCGCGTCAAGGACCTTCGCGCCGAACGCGCTTGGACCCAGCAGGATCTCGCCGACGCCGTCGGCGTCTCCCGGCAAAGTATTAATTCCATTGAGCGCGGCCGCTACGTCCCCAGCCTCCAACTGGCCCTGCTGTTCTCCCAGGTCTTCGGCTGCTCCACCAACGAAATCTTCAAATTGGAGGAAACCCCATGAGCCTTTTCCCTCGAGTTGTCGACGAACGCTTCCTGTCCCACCGCCGCCGCTCCACCAGCATCGCCGGCCAGGCCGGCGGCCTTGCCGCCATTGCCCTCTTCGGCTGGCGCTACTATATGGATCGCCAGTGGAATGGCGATCTCCTCGCTGTCTGTCTCATCCTGGTCGGTGTCAAACTCGCGGCCATGGCCTGGTACCTGCTCCATGACTGATCAACGCCCACGCCTGCCGCTTCCCACCCGCATCGGCCTTGGGACGCTCATCCTTGCCAGCGGGAGTTTCTGGAACGCCGGCCACGCCGCACCCGCCACCCAGGATGCGCTCGACTTTCCGCTCGGCCTGCTCTACGGCGTCGCCATCGGCTGCCTTCTCCTCGGCTTTGCCGCCCGCGTCCGCCGTAACCGGTCCGTTTAGCGCCCTTTCACCGCCTGATCGTACGTTCGGTTCCTCCCCCCCGGCGCCTCCAGTAGCGGCAGCACGCCATACTTCTCCGCCTCCGCCCACCACAACTTTTTCAGCTCCTCCAATTTCCCCGGATTCTCCCCCGCCAGGTCCTTGGACTCGCTGAAGTCGTTGGCGATGTCATATAACTCCCACCGGTCTTGATCGAAACTCGTCCCCGGCGTATGGATCCCCACCGCCTTCCACCCGCCTCTCCGGATCCCCCGGCTGCCCCAAAGCTCAAAATACTGCGTATCCCGCGGGTCCGCTGCCTCCGCATCCCCAAACGTCGCCCGGATCGAACGCCCGTGCATCGCCATCTGGCACACCCCGGCAAACACCCCCGGCGCCTGTAGCCCCGCCAGGTCCAGCGCTGTCGGCGCAATATCAATCACATCCACAAACTGCTTCCGCAATCCCGGCTTCCCGATCCCCGCCGGCCAGGAAACAACCAGTGGCGTCCGCACGCCCCCCGCATACGGCCACAACTTGTAAAACCGGAACGGCGTCACCGAAGCCATCGCCCACGCCCGCTGATACAACGGTTGCGTCGTCGCCGATCCCATCTCCTCCAGATGTTCGTCCATCTGCGCCAGCGGCGTCTGGTCCCCGTATGGCCGCCGGAATCCGCCCCGGTTGCCTGCCTCCGGTGCCCCTCCGTTATCCGACATCAGGAAGATCGCCGTATTCTCAAACAGCCCTTTCGCCTTCAGCCATCCCACCACCCGCCCAATCTGTTCGTCCGTATGCTCCAGAAAACCCGCATACGCTGCCATAAACCGCGCAAACACCCGCTTCTCCTGCGGTGTCAGGTCCGCCCACGCCGGATCCCCCGGGTTCCGCGGCGGCAACTTCGTCCCCGCCGGAATCACCCCCAGTTTCAACTGCCGCTCATACCGCTCCGCCCGGATCGCATCCCACCCGGCCTCATACACCCCCGCATACTTCTCCACATGCCGCTTCGGCACCTGCACCGGCGCGTGCGTGGCCCCAAACGCCAGGTAAAGGAAAAACGGCTTTTTCCCGTCCGCCTCCACATGCTCCCCCAGCATCCCCAGCGACTTGTCCACAATATCCACCGAAAAGTGGTAATCCGCCTTGTCCGGTTTCGCCACCGCGTGATTGTCTTCCACCAGGCTCGGCTTGTACTGGTCCGTCCAGCCCGACATAAATCCGTACCAGCGGTCGAACCCCTTCTGTAGCGGCCAGTGCGCCTTTTCTCCGGAAGCCTTCATCTCCCCCGTCGGTACCAGATGCCACTTCCCCGTCCCATACGTGCTGTACCCATGGGTCTGCAGCACTTGCGCCACCGTCGCCGCCGCCGGCGTCACCCGCCCCCGCGAGTGCGGATACCCCTGATCCGGCCCCGCCAACTCCTTCATCCCTACCGAATGGCTGTTCCTCCCCGTCAGCAGCGATGCCCGCGTCGGCGAACAGATCGCCTTCGTGTGAAAGTTGTTGTACTGCAATCCCCCAGCCGCCAGCGCGTCCATAAATGGCGTCCGGATCTCGGACCCATAGCACTGCAAATCCGCGAATCCCGTGTCGTCCAGCAGAATAAAGACGATGTTCGGACTCCCCGCCGCCGCCCGCGCCTCTGCCAGCGGCGCCGGCTTTGACTCCGCTCCCGTCCGCCCGATCACCCCCCCAAACACCACCTGCGAACCCGTCGCCGGGCAACCTGCCTCCTGCGCCAGCGCCTGCCCCAGCGTCGCTCCGCCCGCTGCCATCCGCAAAAACGCCCGCCGCGACCCCTGTCCGTCTCTCCTCATGGCACGTTCCTCTCCCGCGAAAAAGTTCACCGCCAACTCTATCAAACGCTCTGCGTTCCATTAAGCTGGTCCCAACCCGTATGCGCCCCCAACCGCTCCTCGCCGTCACCAGCGTCCAATCCAGTAGCCTCTGGTACCAGCAACTCTTCGGTTGCCAGAGCGCCCACGGCGGCGACGAATACGAACGCCTTACCGCCAACGGCCAACTCGTCCTCCAACTCCACAGTTTCGACGTCGACCACGATCATCTCCCCGTCGGCGACCGCAACCGGAAACCCTACGGCAACGGCGTCCTCCTTTGGTTTGAGGTCGATGACTTTGACGCTCTCGTCGCCCGCGCCACAGCCATGCAAGTCGAAGTCGTCATGCCTCCGCACCGCAATCCCCCCGACGGCGATGGGGGCCCCAACCACTGGGAAATCTGGCTGCGCGACCCCGATGGCTACCTCGTCGTCGCCTCCAGTCCCGACGGCACCGCCGGTGGCAACTGGCGCCCGGAGTAACCCTTCACCCGGTCATTTCCCCCGCATCCCCGGCCCCCTCGGGTCATTTCACCCACTCGCCCCCGCTTTCACCCCCCGAACCGGGCCTCTGGCGTGGAACTTCGATTGCTCCATCCCGTTGCAGGAGGTTTACCGACATGAACATGACACCCGCGTTGATCTGCCTGTTTGCGCTGACTCTGGCCACCATCGGCCTCGCAATCTACCGGAAAATCCTCGCAAAAGGGGAGGATACGAATATCCACCTCACCAGTGGCGGCGGTGCCGTCATTGAAAGCCAGAACGCCCTCGCCGGCAAACTCAGCGCCATCGACAAATGGGGCAAAACGCTGACTATCATCACCTTCGTCGTCGGCCTCGCCATCGGCAGCGCCTACGTCTACGAAGCACTGCTCGCCGTCCCCTTCTAACCGGTCGGACCGCGCCTGGCCGTTCCTCGGCCCCTGAAAACCCACGCGTAACCCAGCCTCTTCCAGGCGGTCGCCGAGTCCCTGTGTCTCCGCGATTCCCAGGCAGAGGCTCGGGGGACCGGGTTCTTGCTCCGCCCAAGCGGAACCTTTCTCGTCCGGGTGTCGTACTGCTCTATGCCACCCATGCTCCTCGCCTTCTTTCTCCTCGCCGCCGCCGAACTCACCCCGGAAAACGTTCCCAATCTGAAACTGGCCTGGAAGTTCGAAACCAACGCCCTCCCTCCGAACGCCCGCACTGCCAAGAACGCCGCCTTCGAAGCCACCCCCCTCCTTGCCGGTGACCTGCTCTACATCGTCACCCCGTTCAATCAGGTCATCGCCCTCCACCCCGCCACCGGTGCCGAACGCTGGCGCTACGACCCGCAGGTCGACAAAAACCGCAGCTATTCGGAATCCACCTCCCGTGGCGCCACTGTCGCCGATGGAACTCTCTTTCTCGGTACCCTCGATGCCCGCCTCATCGCCCTCGACGCCGCCCGCGGTACCCTCCGCTGGCAGGTGTCCCTCGGCGACGGCAAACCCGATGGCAACTTCCAGGTCACCTCGCCTCCCGTCGTCGCCGGGTCCACGGTCATCGTCGGTTCCGCCATCGGTGACAACGGCCGCGCCGCCATGCCCGCCGGCACCGTCCGCGCATTCGATACCAAAACCGGCAAACCGAAATGGTCCTGGAATCCCACTCCTCCCGGCCGTACCGGCGCCGCCAACGCCTGGTCCCTCCTCTCCGTTGATCCCGCCCGCGACATGGTCTTCATCCCCACCGGCAGCGCCTCCCCCGACTTCTACGGCGGCCTCCGCCCCGGCGATAATCGCCACGCCAATTCCGTCGTCGCCCTCCGCGCCTCCACCGGACAACTCCTTTGGTCTTTCCAGGTCGTCCATCACGACATCTGGGACTATGACGTTGCCTCCCGCCCCGAACTCATCACCTTCCGCGGCCAACCCGCCGTCGCTGTCCTCACCAAGGTCGGCCACTACTTCCCCCTCCACCGCCTTACCGGTAAGCCCCTCCTGCCCCTCGAAGAACGCCCCACCCCCGCCTCGGATGTCCCCGGCGAAACCCCCTCCCCCACCCAACCCTTTCCCCTCCACGGCGCCTTCACCGCCCAGCGCTTCACCCCCCGCCCCGGTTGGTGTACGGAGGAATGGAAGAAACTTCGCTACGACGGCATCTTCACCCCGCCCAGCCTCCGCGGGTCCCTCCTGTTCCCCGGAAACGTCGGAGGTGCCAATTGGGGCAGCGGCGCCTATGACCCGCAACGCCAACTCCTCTTCGTTGCCGCCAACCGCCTCGCCACCGCCGTCCGCCTCATCCCCCGCGAACAGTTCCATGCCGAATCCACCGGCGAACGCTGGGGATCCGAATACGGAACCCAGGAAGGCACCCCCTTCGGCATGGCCCGCAAAACGTTCCTCGATCCCGACGGCCGCCCCTGCAACACCGAACCCTGGGGCGCCCTCGTCGCCATCGATGTCGAAACCGGCAAACTCCGCTGGGAAACTCCGCAACTGGTGAGCCTCGGCGGCCCCCTCGCCGTCAATGGCGTCGTCTTCTTCGGCGGCACCATCTTTGAGACAAAACTACGCGCCTTCTCCGCCGCTTCCGGCGCCAAACTCTGGGAAACTGATCTCCCCTACTCCGCCCACTCCGTCCCCGGCACCTATCTCTGGAAAGGCCGCCGCTACGTCGTCGTCTGCGCCGGAGGCCACGGCAAGGTCGACGGCAGTAAACTCGGCGGCGCCGTCCTCGCCTACACCATCGACTAACAGAGCGGATCAAGTACACTTATCTCCATCCCCAATGGCCCTCTCCCCCGGCGATAAAGTCGCCCACTATGAGATCGTCGGCCCCATCGGCGCCGGCGGTATGGGCGAGGTCTACCGTGCCCACGACACCCGCCTCAAAAGGGAAGTCGCCGTCAAAGTCCTCTCCCCGGAGTTCGCCCTCGATTCGGCCCGCCTCTCTCGCTTTGCCCGTGAAGCCCAGATCCTCGCCTCTCTGAATCACCCCGGTATCGCTGCTGTCTACGGCCTCGAGGGCTCCGCCCTAATCCTGGAACTCGTCGAAGGGCCCACTCTCGCCCACCGCCCCGCCCCCACCCCTTGGGACGACGCCCTCCCCATCCTTCAGCAACTCATCGACGCCATCGAATACGCCCACGAACATGGCGTTGTCCACCGCGACCTCAAACCCGACAACATCAAGCTCACCCCAGACGGCCGCGTCAAAGTCCTCGACTTCGGCCTCGCCAAAGCCCTCTCCCACGAACCCGGACTCTCCCAGAACCCGGCAGATTCGCCTACCCTCACCATGCCCATGGGCACCATCGCCGGCGTCATCATGGGGACCGCCGCCTACATGGCCCCCGAACAGGCCCGCGGCAAACTCGTCGACAAACGCGCCGACATCTGGGCCTTCGGCGTCGTCGCCTACGAACTCCTCACCGCCCACCGCCTCTTTGAAGGCGAAACTGTCAGCGACATCCTTGCCCAGACCCTCACCAAGCAGGTGGATCTCCAGGCCGTCCCGCCCCAGGCCCGCCCCCTCCTTCGCCGTTGCCTCGATCGCGACCCCCGCACCCGCCTCCGCGATATCGGTGACGCCCGCCATCTCCTCACCGAACCTGCCGCCCTGGCCCCGGCATCGGCACCCTCCACTCCACCTTGGCGCCTTGCCGCTGCCGCCGCCATCCTCCTTTCCGCCGGCCTCGCCGTCGGCCTATGGCTTCGCTCCGGTTCCCGGCTGTCCCCCTCCGCCGCCCCCCTCCTCCATTTCACCTTCACCCAGCCCGATATGGCCGAACGCCCCGCCGCCGCCATCTCCCCGGATGGCAAACGCATCGTCTACATCGCCGGCAACAAACTCTGGCTCCGCGACTTGGAGTCCGGCCAGGCCAAACCTCTCGACGGCACCACCGAAGCCGAACGCCCTTTCTGGTCCCCGGATTCCCGGACCATCGGTTTCGTCTCCGAGTCCCAGGTTTGGCGCGTCGGCGTGAATGGAGAACCCGCCGTCCCCTTCGCCCGCCTCGCCAACCTCGGTGATGGCTGCTTCAGCACCGATGGCAAAACAGCGGTCGTCTATGTCGAAAAAACCGGCCTCTTCGCCATTCCTCTCGAGTCCGGTACGCCTCGCCTCGTCTGGAAGCAACCTCCCGAAGGCTTCGGGTTCCAAGGCTGCTCGGTTCTCCCGGTCGATGGCCCCATGCGCTGGGTGATCTCGAACCTCGGTGCGACCCTCCGCCTTATTGACCTATCCTCCGGCGCCGTCTCCGACATCGGCCGCGGCACCAACGCCGTCTATGCTCCCTCAGGCCATCTCGTCTTTCATAATGCTGGCCGTATTCAGGTCGCCCCGTTCTCCCTCTCCGAAAAGAAATTCACAGGACCCGTCGTCGAACTCGTCGGAGGCGGGACCAGACCGCAGGTTTCCGCATCCGGCCTCCTTTCCTTTACTGGAAGCGGCAGTGATCGGACCCGCCTGGCTATTCGCGACCGCAAAGGAGCCGTCATCGGTACTGCCGGCGCCATCCAACCTTCCATGCGGGACCTCTCCGTTTCCCCCAATGGCCGCCAAATAGCCGTTTCTTCCCCCGAACAGGGTAGCCTCGATATCTGGCTCCATGAAACCGATAGAGCCGTGAAAACCCGCCTCACCTCGGGCGAGCGGTCCGAGGTCCGTCCCCAGTGGTCTCCCGACGGGAAGCAATTGGTCTACAACACACTGGGCGACCTCGAACTCATTCCCGCCGACGGTTCGCGGGCTCCCGAGAAGATCTTGAAGGCTGACGCCGTCAGCGACTGGTCGCCGGATGCCAGGTTCATTCTCCATTGGGTGGTCAGGCCCATCAACAACACCAGTTTTTCCACCCGTTCCGCCCCCGATGCACCCTGGCAGACCACCCCGTTTCTCATGGGACGCTTCAACCAGTCGTTCGGCAAGTTCTCCCGCGACGGCCGCTTCGTCGCCTACGTATCTGACGAAAGCGGCGAGTACGAGGTCTATGTCCGCCCCTTCCCTGCCGGCCCCGGCAAGTGGCGCATCTCTATGAATGGCGGGGTTCAGCCCCGCTGGTCCCGCGACGGCAAGGAACTCTACTACCTCGATAAGGGTGTTCTCTTTGCCGTCCCCTTCACCGCGAAAGGCGATACTTTCACTGCCGGCGTCCCCCAGCCCCTGTTCGACACCGGCTCCCATAATTCCGACCGCACCAACTGGAAATACGACGAACTCCCCGGCGGCCGCTTTGTCGTCGTCGAGCGCGAAGCCGAAGCCCTCGACGAAGCCCGCCTCATCCACGTCATCACCAACTGGCCCGCCATCCTCCAACGCAAATCCGCCGCCAGCGAATGATCCGCGAAAGAGAAGTCTGACTGTACTTCCGGATGTCAATCAAAGCTATACCAACGCCGCAAACCATAAACGAAAGCGGGAAGCCATCCGCGAACGACCAGGGGGAGTCCCGACCAACCGCTGGGCAGGACGAACCTAGTTCAAAGGTCTGCCGAGCCCGAGGTCCGGGCCTCGGCCCTGCGGGCGATGATCCCTCACGCGCGCGAAAACTTGCCAAGGCGGTGTCGGCGCACGTACTGCGGCGGGCAAACTCCCCGACCGTACGCCCACGCCCATCGAGAGGCTTAGCACTGAGAAGGTCGCCTTCATGCCACAACGCCTCGGGCCCAACTCTAGAATTAAGGCGTCAGGCTGCTTTACTTTAGAGAGTGGCCGAGTCGCCGGTCCACGAAAGCATCAGATCGAAATGATCTGAGCCCCCGGGTCCAGCCGCCGAATGTCGATCGGATCGCTCGTCACAATCGGATCGCGCTGCTCCCTGGCAAGAATTACCACCGACGCGTCGATCACATCCTGAGTCTGCGTCACAGCGCAGAGTTCCCCGCAGAAACGGGCCAGGTGCTCATCAAGCGGAACAATCTCCACTTCCTCGCTACGCAAGAATCTCGCCAGTGTCACTTGGATGCGGCCGTTCCGCCATGCCTGCCCCACCACGCCCGCAGGCACTCGAAACGTCCGGCCTTGTGCGCACGCCCGCTGAACCAATGCAATCATCCGCTTGTCACCACGATCCAACGCGATCAGTGCGCCGGTATCGAGTACTAACCCCGCCGTGCCGCGAGTGCGCGCTCTGCCCATTTCTTGTCCTTAGCGGTCGGCTCACCGTGTTGCTCGATCAGATCCTGCAACAGCGTCTGCAGCGACTCGCTCCGCTCATGCTCCTGGAGGACCTGGGCGATGTAACCTGACACGGAAACGGCGCGACCGGCTCGGATTTCCCGGTGGACCTTCGCCAACCGATCCTTGGGCAAACTGATCGCTATCTTCGACCTGGTCATACCAGGATCATACCGCTCGCCGGCAGATCCGGCAAGTGCGCCGCCGAGGCCAATCACTGCCCGATCGGTAGCCATTCCCGCCCCCCCTCCGCTTGCCAACTGGTTTCCGCAGAAACTATACTGGTTTCCATGGAAACAAAAGAACGGCGCCCCGCCCCCGGCCTCGAACGCCACCTCGGTTACTGGCTCCGCCGCGTCTCCAATCACGTCTCCGGCGAATTCAAACGCGCCCTGCAATCCCGCAATACTTCGGTCGCCGAATGGGTCGTGCTCTGTCATGTCGACGAACACCCGGGCATCACGCCCGGAGAACTCGCTGCCACCCTCGACCTTACCCGTGGCGCCGTTTCCAAGGTCATCGACAAGCTCGAAGCCAAACAGTGGATCACCGCTCCCGCCCATCAAACGGACAAACGCGTTCGCCTCATCTCCCTCACCGGGAAGGGAAGCCGTGTCCTCCCCAAATTAAGGCGGCTCGCGGACCACAACGACCAGAACTTCTTCTCCGTCCTCCAACCTGCCGAAAAGGACGAACTGAAGAGGATCCTCGCCAAACTCATCGACAGCCACCAAATGCACACGGTCGCCATCGAGTAATCAACACCACGCCCCAGTTAAAACAGGACCAAACCGATGAGCCAAGCAATCGAAAACCTGGAAGCAGCCATGCAAGCAGCGATGGCAATCCGCCCCCAAGTCGGCGGCTTCCCCTACCTGGCCGAGACATTGCGCCGCGCCGGCGTTACCCGCAATGTATGGACCCTGCCCGCCTGCCAAAGTCTCTTCCTCACCACCCGCGGCCCCGTCGTCATCCAGGGAACGCCCCTGGCCACCGGCATCCACAACGTCCCGCCCTTCCACCGCGAAGCCCTCATCCAAGCCCTGCGAACCGACCAGGCCGGCGAAAGCACCTTCCCGGAGTTCCTCGCCGCCTCCTGGCGTGCCGGTGTCGTTCGCTACGACGTCGATTTCGCCGCCCGAACCGTCGCCTATTTCGGTTGCAACGGCGAAGAGTACACCGAGTCCTATCCCGCCGTCGATCTCCCCCCGGCGGTAGAATAAAGCCTTCTCCTCGCCCGCGTGATAAGGAACCCCGCCATGTCCCCCGAAATCCCTCCGCTCAGTCGCCGCCAACTGCTGGAAAGGTCCGGCAAAGCAGCCCTCGCCGGTCTCGCCGCCGTCGCCCCCGCCGCCGAAAAACGGCCCCGCATCGCCTGCATCGTCACCTATTGGGCCGCCCCCGGTTCCCACGCCGATTGGATCATCACCAAACTCCTCGACGGCTATTGGTGGAAAGGCGCCCACGTCCCCTCCCGCATCGATGTCGTCTCCGCCTACATCCATCAACTCCCTGAAAGCGGACTCGGCCGTAAGGTCTGCCAGTCGAAGAAAATCCCCCTCTTTAACACCGTCCGCGAAGCCCTCACCCTCGGCGGTCAGCAACTCGCCGTCGATGGTGTCGTCCTCGTCGGCGAACATGGCATCTATCACGACAATCTGATGGGCCAGAAATACTACCCCCGCTGGTGGCTCTATCAGCAGATCATCAGCGTCTTCGAGCAGAGCAAGCGCTCCGTCCCCGTCTTCAACGACAAACACCTCTCCACCAACTGGAACGAAGCCAAGTGGATGTTCGACAAGTCCCGCGAACTTAACTTCCCCCTCTACGGCGGGTCGTCCATCCCCTTCTACTACCGCAAACCGGAGATCGAACTCGAAATCGATACCCCCATCAAGTACTCCGTCGTTGCCGGCGGCGGTGCCAACGAGGGCGGCCTGTTCCACTGCGTCGACGTCCTCCAGGCCTTCGTCGAGCGCCGCAAAGGCGGTGAATCCGGCATCGAGGCTGTCCAGTGTATCCGCGGACCCGAAGTCTGGAAATGGACGGATCGCAATCCCTGGGCCGCCAAACTCCTCGACTCCGTCCGTACGAACTTCAACTTCAACCCCGGCCATTTCCAGCAGACCGTCCCCCAACCCGCCCTCTGCCTGGTCGATTACACCGACGGCACCAAAGCCGCCGTCTACGCCGCCGACGATGTCGGCTGGACCTACGCCGGCGAAATCGAAGGCCGTCGGGACCCCGCCATGGTCTCCATGCTCGGCTGGCCTGGCCCCTACTCCCAATACCACGCCGCCAACGCCTTCGAACACTGGCTCGTCGAAATGATGCTCACCCGCAAGGAGCCATACAACGCCGAACGCCTCCTCCTCTCCACCGGCATCGTCGCCTACAACCAGGAGTCCAACTGGGAGAACGGCCGCTACTCCGCCGTCGGCCGCCGCATCGAAACGCCCTACATGAAGATCGCCTACCGCACCACCCGCGGTCCCCAGTTCAACACCGGCCCCCGACCCCCCGTCATCCCCTACATCCGCGGCTTCGAAAAGTAATCCACCTATGAACCGGCGCACCCTCCTCGCATCCGCCGCGGCCTTCTCCGCCGCCAGCCCAGCCGCCCCTCCCCGTGCCTTCCCCAAGGATGGCCAACTCGCCGGCCTCCCCCTCGCCCAACTCCGCCGCCGCTACCACCAGGAACTCTTCGACTCCCTCCTCCCCTTCTGGGACCGCCACGGCATCGATCACCAGCACGGCGGCGTCATGCACAGCCTCGACTACGATGGTACCGTCGTCAGCACCAACAAACTCAGCTGGTTCCAGGGCCGTGCCATCTGGGTCTACAGCTATCTCTATAACAACTTCGACCGCAACCCCAAATACCTCGAAATTGCCCGCAAAACCAAGGATTTCCTCCTCAAGAATGCCCCCCAGTCCGACGGCTTCTGGGCCGAGGAGTTCGCCCGCGACGGCAAAGTCATCCGCCCATTCAGCGGCGATCTCTACGGCATGTACTTTGCCGCCGAAGGCCTCCAGGAGTACGCCTGGGCCGCTAAAGACGACAATGCCCGCCAACTCGCCTTCCAGCTCATGAAACGGCTCCACCGCCGCATCGAGGAGCCGAACTTCCTCTGCATGGATGCCGATTCCCCTGGCCAGCGTACCCAGGGCCTCTGGATGGTCAACCTCCATACCGCACGCCAGATGGTCGCCCGCTGGCCCGATGCCGAAATCCAATCGCTACTCGATAAATCCATCGATATCGTCATCAACCGCCACTACAACCCGGAAATCGGCCTCAATAACGAAGTCCTCAACCGTGACTTCTCCCGCCCCGCCGATCATGCCACCAAGTGCCTTCTCGGCCACTCCGTCGAAACCCTCTGGATGATCGCTGAAGAGGCCCTCCGCCGCGGCGACCGCACCCTCTGGAACACCTGCGCCGAACGCATCCACAAACACCTCGACGTCGGCTGGGATCACGTCTACGGCGGCTTCTCCGAGTGGGTCAACGTCGGCCAGGGCGGCTACCAGTGGCCGTCTTTCACCCCCGTCGGCACCACGCTGGCCTTCCGCTCCGTCGGCGAGTACTTCTACGTAAAGCCTCTCTGGGCCCTGAACGAAATCCTCATCGCCACGTTAAACGTGATCGAGCAGACCGGCGCCGAATGGGCGGTCCGCTACTTCAATAGCGCGCAGCGCGTGATCGACGAGAAGTACGCCATGAAGAAGCACGGCAAACCCGGCTACATGCTCTTCGCCGACCGCCGCATGACCCACCAGCCCCGCTCCGCCCGCCAGGACAACTACCATCCCCTCCGCCAACTCATGCTCTCCCTCCGCACCCTCGATCGCCTCCTCTAAAAAACGGTGTCGCAGGTTGTCGCTCCCCCCCGCCCGCCTACTGCCGCCCACTCAATCGCACTACTTCCGTAAACACCCCTGCCAGGTACAAACAAAGCAACACCGCCGCCGCCGCATCGACAAGCCCAAATGCAGTCCCCCCTCGTGCGGATTCCTCCCGCGAAACCCGCCGCTCCAGCGCCGCATGGCACCGCTCTCGTGTGCGCTCCGCCGCTTCACGGTCCGGAACCATCGCAGGTAATCGGGATAACGCCGCATAAAACTCGTCCTGCTCACCCATTCGCATTCTCCTCGGCGCCAACCGCCGCACTCGGTGCCCTGTCTGCCAAATACTTCAATACCATGGCCCGCGCCCGGCTCAATCGCTGTCGCAGCGCTTCCGGACTGATGCCACACACCTTCGCCGCGTCCATTGGGCGCATTTGCTCCACTCCCACCAGCAGCAGCACTTCGCGATACAACGCCGGTAGCGCCGCGATCGCACCCTCCAATTGGTCTTCGAATTCACCCGAAGAGGCCAGCTCAAATGGCGTCTGCGTCAGCCCGCTCGGCCACAGCAATAGCAAGTCGGAGGTATAGGCCTGCTCCCGCGCTCGCGACCGGCAGTGGCTGATGGAGAGATGACGAGCCACCGTGAACAGCCAGGGCCCAAGCCGCGTCTCTCCATCCAGATCCTCGACGCCCGATAGGAATCGCAGCCAGGTCTCTCCCAGCAGATCCTCTGCTACCGAACGGCTTTTCGCCAGCCGTGCCAGAAACCGGAACAGCCGGGCGTGATAGGCATCGTAGATAGCATCAAATGCCGCGCGGTCTCCCGCCTTCACCCTCTCCAGCAGCGCGCGCTCCAGTTCCGGATCCACACCCCTATAACGCTCCACTTCCGCAAACGTGACACTGTCACGTTTCCCTCGCTCAAACGTTGTTCCCCAGTATAAGCGTCAAAAATAAAGGAGTGAAACATGCGAGGACTAGCCGGTGCAAGCACTGCATCCCTGTTCGGACTACTGATTTGTGGCCTGCCGCTGCTGATGGCCATTCGATTTGCCCTCAGCCCCAGCGAGCGGCTTCTTTCCCTGATGAGACCCCTTACCCTCGGTGCTGTCTTCGCCGCCCTATGTAACTTTACCCTGGCCATCGCCAACGGCTTTTCTGCCGTCAGCACCATGCAGGCGCTCGACCTGCAAAGCACCCGCGTCGTCGGCGCCGTCTTTATGGAAGGGGTCGCGCCCGTCGTCGCCTCGCTCGCGTGTCTCGCCGTCGCCTGGCTCGTCGTGGCCGTCGGAATGAGGAGGGGCTGACGGCCCCTCCCACACCCGTGAGAAAATCGGCCGATGGCACAAGTCAAGGTCTTCGGCCTCCGCTCGCACCTCTCTCCCATCACCGCTGCAGTCTCGGACGTCATCCACTCCTGTGTCGTCGACGCGCTCCAATTCCCCCTCGACAAACGCGCCCATCGCTTCTTCCCCCTGGAGCCCTCCGAGTTCTTCTATCCCGCCGGCAGAACCGAGAAGTACACCATCATCGAATGCAGCATGTTCGAAGGCCGCTCCGTCGAAGCCAAAAAAACGCTCATCCGCCTCCTCTTCGAACGCTTCCACCAGCAACTCGCCATCCCACCCGCCGACCTGGAAATCACCATCTTCGAAACCCCCAAACACAACTGGGGCTTTCGCGGCCTGCCCGGCGACGAACACACTCTCAACTACAAGGTGGAGGTCTAGCCTGTCCGCCTTCGAAACCGGGCTCATCCAAAACCGGATCCCCTTCCTCCGCGGCGGCTCCGGCCCGCGCCACGCCGTCGTGTTTTTCGGCGCCACCGCCCTCTTCCGCCCCCTCCACCTCACCCCCAATCCCGCCCGCTACGCCGGCCAACTCGCCCGCCTCCTGCCCGGTTTTCGCTTCACCATCCTCGGCTACGCCGGCTCCAACTTCGACGAAATCGTTGCCGACATGGCCCTCGCTATCCCGTCCCCTCCCGACCTCCTCCTCGGCATCTCTTTCGGCGGCCTCGTCGCCATCCGCTTCGCCGCCCGGCATCCCGAACTAACCCGCCGCCTCGTCCTTCTCGTCTCCGCCCAGCGCTTCTCCTCCGCCGGGTGGCTCCGCATGCAAACCCAGTTCGACGCCCTCGAACGCGGCGACCTGGAAGCCCTCGTCCGCGAAAACGCCCTCCTCTTCCGCCGGCCCTGGTTCAATTGGCTCGTCCGCCTCAAGCTCCGCCGCGATGCCAAAACCCTCACCGCCGCCTTCCGTCCCCCCGCCGCGATCCTCCACGACTACCGCCAACTTTTCGGCCCCGATCTCCAATCCACCCCCGCCAGCGCCGCCCGCATCCAATGCCCAACGCTCCTCCTCGCCGGTGCCGCCGACCAGTTCTTTGATCCCGCCGCCTGTCAGGAAACAGCCGCCACCATCCCCGGCGCTCAACTCCGCCTCTTCGAAGGCGAAACCCACATGCTCCCCATTGAACGCAGTGCCGAAGTTGCACGCGCCATCGCTATCTTCTCCTCCCCGGCCTAATACTCCCGCAGCGCCTCCGTCGGCTCCACCCGTAAACTCCGCAGTGTCGGTCCCAACAGCGCCAGAACCCCCACCACCATCACCGCCAGCACCACCGCCAACAGCACCGCCCCTTCCCCGCCGCCACCCCGGCCATCCCCGACAGCCACTGCCATCGGAACTCCCAACGCCGCCCCTACCACCACCCCGGCTCCCAGTTGCAGAAACGCCCGTAGAAAAATCGCCCGCACAATCTCCGCCCGCCCCGCTCCCAGCGCCACCCGGATCCCGATCTCCCGCCGCCGTTGCGAAACAGTGAACGACAGCAGCGCGTAAATCCCCGCCGACGATAACAACACCACAATGACCGTCACCGCTAGCAGCACCCCGGCCTCAAGCCGCCGGATCCACTGCTCCTTCCGCAGCGCCGCGTCCAGGCTTTGGATCTCCCGTACATACAAACCCGCGTCCACCTTCGCCGCCATCTCCCGCAGCCTCTGCCCAAACGCCGCCGGCGCCCCTCGCAGTCGCACAGTCAGCACCGCCGGCCGCGCCTCGCCATGCCCGCCGGCATGATAAATCTTCATGTCGCTGTCGCTTATCCCCGCGCTCGCTCCAACAGGGAAATTCGCCGCCACTCCTCCGATCTCGTACCACCGCCCCGCCTCCGCTCCTCCTTCTTCGGCATAACGGATCCGCTTTCCCACCGCGTTGCCCCCGAACACGCGGCTCGCCAGCGCCTCATTCACTACCACCATCCCCGGATTCGCCTCCAACCCCTGCCCCGCCAGAATCGCTACCCCAAACGTCGCAAAGTAGTTCTTCGCCACCCGGTTCCATCGCACTGCTCGCACACCTCCCTCGGTGTCCTGCGCCTCTATCCGTGCCCCGCGCTCGTCCCCTGCTTCGGTCATCGCATAGGTCACCCCGGCTACCCCCGGCTCACTCTCCAACTGCCGGATCAATTCCGCCTGCTTCACTCCAAATCGTTCTGCCCCGCCCCCTTCTTCGTCCATTCCCAGTCGCGCCGTCAAATACTCCTCCGCCGCAAATCCAGGCCCGGCCATTCCCGCCTCCAAGCTCCTCCACCCGCTCAGAACCGACGGCGGCAGTATCGCCACCGCGAATCCCGCTTGCGCCACAATCAGCACCGTCCACGTCCGCCCCAGCCGCATCCCGCCCTCCCCCGCTCCGGCAATCCGCATCCCGCTTTGTAGCCCCCGCCCCGTCGCCTGCAGTCCCGGTAACACTCCCACGATCAGCGCCGCCAGTATCCCCAGCGTCCCCGCATACACCGCTCCCTCCCACGTCAGCTCAAACGACAGCCAGAACGGCAGATCGCCTGCAATATGCTGCGTCTCTGCCGTCAACTGCCGCAACGCCAGCCACGCCAGCCCGATTCCCCCCAGCGCCGCCAACATCGCCAGCACCAGCGCCTCCAGAAAAAGTTGCGCCACAATCCGGCCCCGGCTCGCTCCCAGCGCCGTTCGCAATCCAATCTCCGCCTGCCGCATCGCCGTCCGCGTGTAGACCAGGATCGCCACGTTCAGACACACCAGCACCAGCAGCGACACCACCAGCCCCTGCATCGCCATCACCGCTGCCATATCGTCGCTCCCGCTCAACTGCAGGACCGCTTGGGTGTAGGGCGCCACCCGCGCCCGCAACCGTTCATATATCTGTGGAACCTCCGCCGCCCGTCTCTGTCCATACGCCGCCAGTTCCGCCTGTGCACTCTCCAGGCTCGCCCCCGCCGTTAGCCGCCCGAATACCCCGATCTCCGGCCCGCTCAGCGCCTCCCGTCCCGCCCCGCTCTCCACCAGGGGAACCCAGTAGGAATGGTTCACCGGGAACCCGAATCCCTTCGGCATCACGCCCGCAATCGCGTGCGCCCGTGTTCCCAGTTGAATCGTCCGCCCCAGAATCGCCGGATCACTCCCGAACCGGTTCCGCCACACACTCTCGCTCACCACCACCACCGGTGCCGCTCCCGTTCGCTCATCGGCCTCCGTCAACGTCCTCCCCAGTAGCGGAGCCACCCGCGCTACGCCAAATCCCGATGCACTCATCGCCGCCACTCGTACACTCTCCGGCGGTGCCCCAGGCGTGATCAGATTCGGTGTCAGCGTCCGGTACGCGCTGATCTCCCGGATCGTCCGCACCCCTTCCCTCCACACCGCAAAATCGGACAAAAGCCGCGCCTCTCCCCGCCCTGTCTTTGTGTCCCACAACTCCATCGCGACAATCTGATCACTCTCCGCCAGCGGCAGCGAACCCGGCATTAGGTTCCGTTGCACCACGCTATAGCCCCCGGCTGCGATCGCCACCGCCACCGCGATCCCTGTCACCCCCGCCAGCGATAGCGCCGGGTACTTCCCCAGCATCCGCATGCCCAACTTCAAGTCCAGCCACCAGGAACCAAGGATCTGCATCTTGCCACTGCTAACGTGCCGACTCGTTACTTTCTTCCCGCTTCCTTCAAAAAAACGCAGCATCTTCCCCTCCCCTTGCGCCACACTCTCACTATGGCTCCCCACCCATGGAATATCTAATCGGCCTCGCCCTCTCGCTGGTCCTCTTTGTTTTCTCTTCCCGTGTCGGCTTCGACCGCGACCGGGCCTACTACCCAGTCGTCCTCATCGTCATCGCGTTCTATTATGTCCTGTTCGCCGTCATGGACACCTCTCGTCAGGCCCTCGGCCTCGAACTTGCCGCCGCTGCCGTCTTCATTCTCCTCGCCGTCCTCGGCTTCAAACGCAGCCTCTGGTTCGCCGCCGCCGGCATCGTCGGCCACGGACTCTTTGACTCCGTCCATCATCTCTTCATCCACAACCCCGGCGTTCCTTCCTTCTGGCCCGGATTCTGCATGTCCATCGACGTCGGTATCGGCCTCATATTCGCTTTCCAGCTCTGGAGCAACCGTGCACGCCCTTGAATGCAAGGTGCCTCCCCTCGTCGTCCTGTTCGCCTCGGCTCTACTGATGGCATTCTTTGCCTACGCATTCCCCTCGTTTTCTTTCCCGTTCCCGGCAGCCAATCCCCTCGCCCTCCTCTTCGCTGCTGCCGGTGTCGCCACCAGTGCCGCCGGTGTCTGGGAGTTCCGCCGCACCCGCACCACCGTCAATCCCCTCACTCCTGCCGCTTCCTCCTCGCTCGTCCGTTCCGGCGTCTACGCCTTTACGCGCAACCCCATGTATCTCGGCTTCCTCTTCGCCCTCGTTGCCTGGGCCCTCTGGCTCTCCCATGCCCTCGCTCTTCCCCTCGTCCCCGCCTTCGTCGCCTACATCGACCGCCTCCAAATCCGCCCCGAAGAGCGCATCCTCGCCGCCAAGTTCGGCCCCGTGTTCACCGCATACCAATCCCTCGTTCGCCGCTGGCTCTAGCTCCCGCATTACCCTGAAATCATGCCGCCCGCCCGCACCCGCCGCGCCCGCGCCGCCAAACGACGCAAACTCCGCATGGCTCGTGTCGAGCACGACCTCACCCCCGAACAATGGGAGGCTCTGCAGCTAGCCTGGGGCGGTTGCGCCTACTGCGGCGCCGCCGGCCAACCCCTTCAACGCGACTGTGTCCTTGCCATCTCCCGCGGCGGCCGTTACACCATGGACAACGTAGTCCCCGCCTGTGCCTCCTGCAACACCAGCAAGTGCAACGAGGAAGTCACCGCCTGGCTCCGCCGCACCCGCCGCAACGAATCCGCCTTCCTCCTCCGCTATTCCCAAATAAAGAAAGCGCTAGCCACTCTCCCGTGACACTCCCTTCTCCCGTCCCCGAAATCCCGGTCGCCAATATCGTTACCGCCGTCGCCTACTATGTGGAAACACTCGGCTTCAGCCAGGACTGGGGCGACGACGAAGGCGGCATCGCCGGCATCTCCCGCGACGATTGCCGCCTTTTTCTGACCAATGGCCCCTTCCGTCAGGTCATTCCCAATCCAGGCCCCATCGTCATCTGGCTCAATCTGGCGAGCAACGCCGAAGTCGACGCCCTCTTCGCCGAGTGGCTCGCTGCCGGCGCCCGCATCCTGTCCCCGCCCGCCGACAAACCCTGGCTCCTCCGCGAGTTCCTCGTCGCCGACCCCGACGGCAACCGCCTCCGCGTCTTCCACGACTTCCGCCCCCAATAAATGGAATAAATGGGACCGGGTGCACCTGACCCCATTTTTAAGTGCTGTTCTATCAATAACCTACGCTAGGTTCCCCAAATCAATTATCGCCGCATCACCCCATCCGCCACCCTGACGTCCCGGCTCCCCTCTCCGGTCAATTCCACCAGCCTCCCCACCATCCGCCCGCCCCCCACATACCCATCCACCACGTTATGCATCCGTATCACCGTCCCCGCCGCCGCCACCGCTTCAAGCCCCTCCACCGTCACCCCCCGCACATCGTCAAACACCATCGCCGGACGCGCATCCTCCCCCTCCCATCGCACCCGCACATTCCGCAACGTCAGCCCCTCGGCATGCCGCGCATAAAACCCATACGCCGGCAGGGTCCCGAACATCCACGCCTCCGGATAGTGGTCCGCCAACTCCGGCACATCCAGCCCCTTCGCCGCCTTTTCCCCACCCTTCATCGAGATCGAAATGTTGTCCAAACTCACCTGCCGGACCAGATGCCCCGGCAACCCCGTCACCGAACTCGTCACCAATCCTCCCGTCGCCACCACATTTGCAATCGAAACATTCTGCAACACCCCCGGCCGCGGCTCCGCCATCCCGCGCCCCCGGTTCCCTAACCGCACAAAAATCGGCGTCCCCACATCCCGCATGGTGATGTTCGACGCCACCAGCCCGTCAATCGTCCCCCCGTCCACCGTCTCAATCGCAATCCCCGAAATCGGCGCCCGAAACGCCTCCGGCTTCTTGAACATCACGCAATTGCTGATCGCAATATTCCGAAAATTCCCCGTACTCTCCGTCCCTAACTTAAAGCAGTTCGACGTGCTCGTCATCACGCAATTGGTAATCGTGATATTCTCCGCCGTGCCCACGGCCGCCCCCGGCCGTTTCGGCGTCTTAATTACAATCGCGTCATCCCCACCCTCGATGTAACAGTCCGACACCCGCACGTTCCGGCTCGAGTCGATATCGATCCCGTCCGTATTCGGCCCCCGCAACGGGCTGATCAGCGACACACTCCGGATCGCCACCCCATCGGACCGCAGCACATGAATCCCCCATCCCGGCGTATCCCGGATGCTCACATCTTGCACCCGTACCTCCCGGCTGTCGGAAATCTCCACGAGCGGCGACGGCCGCGGCCGCACCCCCAGCAGATAAGGATGGTCATTCCGCTCCCGCCGGAACGCATCCCCGCTCCCGTGAATCCGCCCGCCCCCGTCAATGGCGACATTCTCCACCCCGCTGACGTTCAACAAATGCGGCGGCTGATAATCCTCCACCCGCCGGCTCCCCGTCAGTGTCGCCCCCGGCAGGATCCGTAGTGTGATGTTGCTCCGCAGCAGCAAACTCCCCGACAGATAGTTCCCCGCCGGCAATAATGCCACCCCGCCTCCGGCCCGCCCGCAGTCGTCGATCGCCCGCTGAATCGCCTCCCGGTCGTTCGTGCTCCCGTCCCCGGTCGCCCCGTACTCCCGGACGTTGCAAATTCCGTCCCGCGGCGCCCCCATCAGCCCCAATCCCGCGCCCAGCGCCACCACTAGCCATTTCATCTGCATCGCCATAAGTCTATCCAATGCAACGACATCACCCTCCCCAACCCCGCCATCACAAAATCATCACCTCTTCATCGGGACTTGGGAGCCCCCCTCCCCCTACGCTCCCCTCATGCGTTCCACACTCCGCCTCCTCCTGCTCCTCGTTCCTTCCTGCCTGTCCCCGGCGCAGGTCTTCCCCGCCAGCAAAATCGCCCACTTCCTCCTGCTCCCCAATGTCTTCCTGAACGGCCAAGGCCCCTTCCGCATGATCGTCGATACCGGCGCCACCTCCTCCACCCTCCGCCCCGCCATTGCCGGCGCCATCGGGGCCATCCCCGCCTACCGCATCGAGCAGATCACCGCCGCCGGTTCCACTCTTTTCCCCGCCGGTCCCATCCGCGTCAGAACCGGCGCCACCGAAACCGACGCCGTCGAAATGACCTTCTCCCCGGTCAGCCACCCGGACGCCGATGGCATTCTCGGTCAATCCTGGCTCCGCCGCCACAGCTACCTCCTCGACTTCTCCCGCGGCCAGGTCGTTCTGAACGGCCCTCCCCCCGCCCGCGCCATCCGCCTCCCCTTCCGCGACTCCGAAGGCCGCCCCTGCCTCTCGGCGACCGTCGACGGCCAACCCCGCGATCTCGTCCTCGATTCCGGCGCCCCGGCTCTGATCCTCTTCGGGCCCACCTCCCGTTTCCATTCCCGAGCCCTCCTCACCACCAATTCGGGTGCCGTCGAAGGCACTCTCGGCCGCGCCGAACTGCGCCTCGGTTCCGACTTCCGCCGTTCGCTCCCTGCCATGGAACTCCCGCCCCGCGAAGTCCCCGGCCTCCTCCCCGCCTCTCTCTTCCAAGCCGTCTATGTCCCCAAGGACTCCACCCACCTCTTCCTCGTCCCCCGCTAAAAAAGAGGGGGAATCGGAACTTCCGTCTAACTCCGTTCGGCGCTTCCCACGCCTTTCCGCCGCACCGTCCCCGCCAGGTGCCGGAACGTGGGTTGGATCGCATTATGTTCCCGCCACCCGTGCAGCAGCGGACTCCGCCCGTTGACGATCACCGTAATGACGCAGCTATCCTCCAGCGCGTACCGGTGCAGCGCCACCGCCTGTCGCGCCGCATCCATCGAACTCGCCGCATCAACGGTATAGTCGACATTCCCGCCACCGCTTGGAATCAGTACCAAACATTGCCGTCTCGGCATACCTCAATCATAGGCGAACAAAAGGCGAAAATACAACCCAAAAATGGTGTCGGGTGCGGCCGTCACCAGATTTAAATGCCCTGATTACAGCTAGTTACAAAAAATCCTCCACCGCAATTTCAACTCGCCAGTCCTCGCCATGCGACCATGAATCCAACCCCAACTCGCAACCGAGGACTGCGTACATGGATAAAGGCCTCCTGCTGATCTCCTCTCTGACTTTTGTAATCCACCTCATCGGCACCCTCGCCTACGCCGTCCGCATTGCCGGGACCCGCACCCGCCGCATCGCCCTATCCCTGTCTCTTTTCAACGTCCTCATCCTCTTCTCCCGTACCTCCAACTCCTTCCAGGCCCCCCTCCTCACTAAACGTGTCGAAACGAAAATCGCCGCCGGCATCACATCCGGCATCGACGACTTCCGCTGCCTTCTCCTCTTCGCCGCCGCCGGTACCCTCGCCGGCGCGCTCCTCATCCCGACCTTCCAGCGACTCCTCTCCCGCTGGGTAACCGCCGCCGCCGAACGCCCCGCCACCCTCTAGAAGCGCGCCTTCTCGCTCGCCCCCGCGCAACACTTGTACCACGCCGCCACCCTCCCCCGTTGGCGCAACATCACCGACGCCCGTTCCGGCTCCCACATCCCTTGGAGCGTCGTCGCCGCCAACACCCTTGCCATGGCCGTCTGGACCGTGGGCGTCTTCTCCGCGCTTTATGCCGGCTATCTCCGCCCCGAAATCCGGGTCACCGCCAGCCAGATGTCGGCTGTCGTAAATGGTGTCGCCACCATACTGATGTTCGCCTTCATCGACCCCTACCTCTCTCTCCTCACCGACGACGTCACCGCCGGCGAACGCGGCGAACCCTATTTCCGCCGCTCCGTCATCTGGCTCACCGGTAGCCGCTTCGCCGGAACCCTTCTCGCCCAATTCCTCCTCGTCCCCGCCGCCCTCTGGATCATCGCCCTCTCCGACCTCCTCTGAAAATGGGACCGGGTGCACCTGACCCCATTTTTATCTATCTTTCTTTCAACAACATGCAGAATGTTCTCGACATAATCAATACTACGCCGTACGATACTACGTATAGCGTAGTATATGTCTGACCCAACCCTCCTCGTCCTCTCCAGCCTCGCCGGCGGCGATAAACACGGCTACGCCATCATGGAGGACGTGCACGCCTTCGCAGGCGTCCGCCTCGGCCCCGGTACCCTCTATGGCGCCATCACCCGCCTCGAAGACCGTGGCTTCATCTCCCCGGTCGCTTCCGGTGACCGTCGCCAGCCCTACACGCTCACGCCGGCCGGACGCGCCCACCTCGAAGGCCAAATCGCCGCCCTCGGCCGCATCGTCAAAACGGGCGCCGCCAGGTTGAGGCAGGCATGAAACGCCTCTTCCACTGGGCGGCACGAATCTACCCCCGCACCTGGCGTACCCGCTACGCAGAAGAGTTCTCCGCCCTCCTCGAAGAGACCCCGTTCACAGGTAGCGCCCTCGCCGACGTTCTCTGGAAAGGAGTCACTATGCAGATTTCTGACAAAAGGGTCACGCTAACCTGCGCAGCCGCGGGTCTCGCCCTGGGTCTCGCATTCTGGGCCGCGCGCGATCCCAAGTTCAATACGCAAATGACGGTAGCGCCCAGCGGGGACACCAACGCCGCCATCGAAGCCGCCCTCACCCGCAGCGAACTCAGTCGCCTTGTCCGACAATTGGATCTCTACCGCGCCGAACGCAGCCGCCAGCCCATGGAGGAAGTCGTGACGCTCATGCGGGGCGACATCCATCTGCAAAATGCGCCCAACGGCCCCCTGACCCTCGCCTTCCGCTATCCCGATGCACAAAAGAGCGAGCAGGCCACCGCGTGGCTTGCCAGGCAGATCGGCCGCCCCATTGAAAAATCCGGCCCCCTCCCCGTCGGTCGCGACCTCCCCGCCGCCTTCACCATGGCCTTGGCCGGCGCCGCCTCGGGTCTCCTGATCGGCCTTCTCTTCCGCCCCAAGGCACGCCGCCTGGTCCTGTGCGGTCTCCTCGGCGCCGCCGTCGGCTACACGATCGCGTTCTGCCTTCCCGGTTCCTATCGCTCCATGGCACTCATCCGGACAGACCAGGTGAGAACTCCTATTCCCCCGGGCCTGCGGATGACAAACGGCCTTGCCGCCACCAGTCTGATCCTGACCTACGAGCACGCCGACCGCTACGCCGCCCAGCGAGCGTTAATCGAAGCCATCGCCGCCATCCAGCCCGGAGTGATCCTCGACCCTCCTTCTCTCCCGGCAACCCCGGCCACCCACCGCCAGTTCTACCTCACAATCTTCGGCCTCGGCTTGGGCCTCCTCCTCGCCCGCCCCAAAAAACTCCCCGCCTGAAAACGAGCTCGGAAAAATGGTGTCGGGTGCGGCCGTCCCCATCTTTATCTCCCCCATTATCAATATGATATGGGGAAATCTCCTGCCACCTGGAACAACCCGCCGCCGCTTGGTGTCAAACCCGAAACCCAATGACCAATCCTCTCGTTGTCAGCGACGTTTGGAAATCATTTGGCCCCGTCGAAGCCGTTAAGGGGCTCAACCTCACCGTCCCCGCAGGCAGTGTCTACGCCTTTCTTGGACCCAACGGCGCTGGTAAGTCGACCACCATCCGCATGATTCTCGGCCTCCAGAGCCCGGATAAAGGCACCATTTCGGTCTTCGGACAGCCAATGAATCGCCATCGCACCGCTGTTCTGCGCCGCATCGGATCCATGGTCGAAGCGCCATCCCTCTACCCCCATCTGACCGGCCGTGAAAACCTGCGGATTCACTCCCTTCTCCTCGACCTCCCCGGCTCCGTCATCGATCCGGCCCTCGATTCCGTCGGCCTCCAGTCCGCTTCAAATCAACTCGTCCGTGGCTATTCCTCTGGTATGAAGCAGCGGTTAGGCTTGGCCCAGGCCCTCCTCGGTAACCCGGATCTGCTTCTCCTCGACGAACCCACTAACGCTCTCGATCCCGCCGGAATCCACGAAGTCCGCGAGCTCATCCGTCAACTTCCCAGCCGCTCCGGGACAACGGTCTTTGTTTCCAGTCATGTCCTCGCGGAAGTCGAACAGATCGCAACCCACGTCGCCATCGTCGCTAAAGGCCAGCGGAAGTTCGAAGGCTCCACGCAGCACTTGCGTGCGCGGCGCACCCCGTCCCTTGTCATAGACGTTGACAATCTTCACCTCGCTGCTCAGTCGCTCCAGTGCGCCGGCATTCAATTCACTGCGGGCGCAAATCGCCTTCGTGTCGTCCTGCACGACGCCATCTGCCCTGCCCGGATCAACTCTCTGCTGGTACATGCCGGTGTGGCAGTATCCCAACTGGTGACCGAGCATCCCACTTTGGAGCAGACGTTCTTCGAATTGACGGAGACCAGCACCCCGGCTCAGAATGCGGAGGCCGGTCTGTGATGTTCCGTCGCGTTTTACAGGCCGAATTTCTGAAACTGCGCCGCACCGCCGCCTTCAGAATCGCTTGGCTCTCCCCCTCCGCCGTTCTCGCACTTATCCTGTTCATCGCGTCGCAGTTGCCCCATACCTCCCTGCGTCGGGCCGGGCCAGCCAACGATTGGGTTGCCCTCGCACATGTGACATTCCACTTCTGGGGCCTGTTGATGTTGCCGCTCTACATCACCGTCCAGTCATCCCTCGTTGCCGGTATCGATCACGCCGACAACCAGTGGAAGGCGATCCTGGCCCGGCCCGTGCCCAGATTCACCCTCTATCTCGCCAAGCTAATCGTAGTCTCCTCCTTAACGGCAGGCAGCACCCTTTTGCTGGTTGCAGGCATTGCCGTCACCGGTGCAACCCTCCCGTACCTGCAGTCCGTCGCTAAATTCCAGAATCCAATACCCGCCGCGCTCATCGTCCGTGAGGCGCTCCAAATGTCTTCCCTCGCCTTTCTTGCCCTTACCCTCCAGCATTGGATCAGTCTCCGTTGGCGTTCCTTTTCCGCCTCGACAGGAGCCGGCATCGTCGCCATGGTAATCGGTTACGGTATGGTCATCGCCGGTGGCCAGAACGGTGCCTGGCCCGCCTACTTCCCCTGGTCTCTGCCCATGCTTGTCCTCGCCACCTGGCCCGTGGACATCCCCGCCGTTCTCTTCGTCAGTACCCTCGTCGGCTGCCTGGTAACCGCCCTGGGCTGCGTCGAATTCTCCTCCCGCGAAATCAAGTAAATGGTGTCGGGTGCGGCCGTCCCCATTTTTATCTCCCCCATTATCAACACTATCCAAGTAATTCTCGAAATAATTCCCAACTCCAACAATCCCCTTGACGCCCCGCCCCATTCTCTTTAAGCTAAGAATTCTAGGTATGGGACGCAAGCCACTCAAAAACGATTCGTTGCCCGGTTCCCTCGACATGCTCATCCTCCGCACCCTCTCCCTCCGCGACCTCCACGGATACGGCATCGTCCAGTTCATCCAGCAATCCTCCAACGACGAACTCCTCGTCGAAGAAGGCTCCCTCTACCCCGCCCTCCAACGCCTCGAACTCAACGGCTGGATCTCCGGCGCCTGGGGCCTCACCCCCAACAACCGCCGCGCCCGCATCTACACCATCACCCCCGCCGGCCGCGAACAACTCGCCGTCGAAACCCGCCAGTACGCCAAACTCACCCTCGCCATCGCCCGCGTCATGGGAGCCGGGTAAACCAACAATGCTCCGCCGCCTTCGCTATTGGATCAACAGCCGCCAGCGCAGCCAGGCCCTCCGCGAGGAAATCGAACTCCACCTCGCCGAAAAGGCCGCCGAACTCCAGGCCGCCGGCCTTCCCCCCCACAGTGCCCGCGCCGAAGCCCGCCGCCTCTTCGGCAACGTCGAGCAGAAATACGAACAGTCCCGGGAGATTTGGATGACACGGTTCTTGTCGGAACTCGCGCAGGATATCCGCTACGGCGCACGCACCCTGCTTGCCAACCGGGCCTTCAGCGCCCTCGCTATCCTCTCCCTCGCTCTCGGCATCGGCGCCAACACCGCCATCTACAGCCTGATGGAGGCCATCCTCCTCCGCTCTCTTCCCGTCACCGAGCCTGAATCCCTCGTCCTCCTCAATTGGCAGAGTCCACCGCCCCAAAACGCCAACAAGGAGTGGGTCCACGTCATCCACGGCCTCCAAGGCATGGCCTGGCCGGCAGAAAAAGGCAACATGGCCAGCGGAATCCTCCCCTACGCCGCCTTTGAAACCATGCGCCAGGACAACCGCCTCTTCTCCTCCCTGTTCGCCTATCACAACGGCCTCAGCCGCACCCTCTCCATCAACGGAAACGCCGCCTCCGCCCCCACCGAGTTCGTCTCCGGCGAATACTTCCACGGCCTCGCCGTCTCTCCCGCCGCCGGCCGCCTCATCGCCCCCGATGACGATCGCCCCGCCGCGCCCCCCGTCGCCGTTCTCAGCTTTGCCGCCAGCCAGCAGCGCTTCGGCCATCCCTCCGCCGCCATCGGCCAACCCGTCCTCGTCGACAATGTCCCCTTCACCGTCATCGGCGTCGCGCCCCCGGAATTCTTCGGTGTCGACCCCGCCAACGCGCCCGATCTCTACCTGCCCCTCCGCACCGCCCTCCTCCTCGACGTCAAGCAGGCCCCCCGCATGTTCACCGACCAAAATTTCTACTGGCTCGAAATGATGGGCCGCCTCCGCCCCGGCGTCACCATCGCCCAGGCTCAGGCCGCCCTCGCTCCCCGCTTCCACCAGTGGGTTGCCGCAACCGCCACCACCGATGCCGAACGCGCCAGGCTCCCTGTACTCCACCTCGACCCAGGTGCCGCCGGCCTCGGCAGCCTCCGCCGCCAGTACTCCAAACCCCTCTTCGTCCTCCTCGCCATGGTGGCCCTCCTCCTCGCCATCACCTGCGCCAACATCGCCAACCTCCTCCTCGCTCGCGCCGCCGCCCGCCGCCGCGAAATGGCCGTCCGCCTCAGCCTCGGCGCCGGCCGTTTCCGTGTCATTCGCCAACTGCTCACCGAAAGTGTCCTGCTCGCCTCCCTCGGCGGCGCACTCGGCGTCCTCTTCGCCTTCTGGGGCGCCCAATCCCTAACACTCTTGTTCGCTAGAGGCCAGGAGAACTTTACCTTCCGCGCCGAACTGAATGGCAACGTTCTCGCCGTTACCGCCGCCCTCTCCCTCCTCTGCGGCATCCTCTTCGGTCTCGTCCCCGCCATCCAGGCCACGCGCCCCGACGTCATGCCGGCTCTCAAAAATGGACGCGACGGCGGCCCCCGCCGCCGCACCCAGTACCTCCTCGTCGTCGGCCAGGTCGCCATGTCTTTCCTCGTCCTGTTCGCCGCGGGTCTCTTCGTCCGTACCCTCGATAGTCTCCACTCCGTCCAACTCGGCTACGCCCGCGAAAATATCCTCCTTTTCTCCCTCAATGCCCGCCAGGCCGGCCATCGCGCCGCCGAAATCCCCGCCTTCTATTCGGACCTTCGCCAACGCTTCGAATCCCTGCCCGGCGTCACCAGCGCCACCGTTTCCCAGTCCTCCATCATCAACGCCGGCCGCACCGGCAACGCCATCCGCGGCTCCCTGAAACTCGGAGCCATCAACATCGAAGGCGCCCGTTCCCTCGCCGCCGGCCCCCGCTTCCTCTCCACCATGCAGATCCCCATCCTCACCGGCCGCGAAATTGACGATCGCGACCACCCTGGCTCCATGCCCGTCGCCGTCATCAGCGAGCGCCTGGCCCGTACCTACTTCGGCGACGGCAATCCCGTCGGCCGCCGCATCACCCTCCCGGAAGAAAAACGCGAGTTGGAAATTGTCGGCGTCTCCGCCAATCTCCGCCACGGTGGCCTCAAGAACGAAGACGAAAGCTCCATGACCGTCTTCGTCCCTCTCAGCCAGTTCCCCTCCGAACGCGTTACCTACGCTTTACGCACCACCGGCGATCCCCTCCGCTTTGTCCCCAGCGTCCGGGAACTCGTCCGCTCCGCCGATTCCCGCATCCCCGTCACAAATGTCGTCACCCAGGCCGCCGAAATCGATCGCTCCATCAACCGCGAACTCACTTTCGCCAAACTCTGCACCGCTTTTGCCATCCTTGCCCTGCTGACGGCCTGCGTCGGCCTCTACGGAACGATGTCTTACGGCGTCGCCCGCCAAACCAGCGAAATCGGCATCCGTATGGCCTTAGGCGCCCAGCGCGGCACGGTGATTTGGATGGTACTGCGTAGCGTTCTGTTGGTAGCCGCCGCCGGTCTGGCGGTTGCCGTCCCGGCCGCGCTAGCCGGCTCCCGTCTGGTGAAATCGCTCCTCTGGGGCACCCAGCCCAACGACCCCGTGACTCTGGCGCTAGCCGGTCTCGTCCTCCTCTCCGCCGCCATTCTGGCCGGCTATCTCCCCGCCCTCCGTGCCGCCCGCATCGACCCCCTCTCCGCCCTCCGCCAAGAATAACCAAAATGGCAAAAAATGGGACCGGGTGCACCTGACCCCATTTTTAAGTGTCTTGTTTTGAACGCAATACGGGCGATCCGCCGAATAATTTCCGCCCCTCTTTTCATCCCTCCTCTTGACATCCCACAGGAGTCGCTGGCATACTCCTCTTTGCATCCCAGAGGAGACCCGCCTTGCCCGATTCCCACTCATCCATTCTCCAGGGCACCCTGGACCTCATCGTCCTCAAAACCCTCGAACACCTCGGCCCCCTCCACGGCTACGGCATCGCCCTCCGCATCGAGCAACTCGCCGATCGCGCCCTCATCGTCAACCAAGGCACCGTCTACCTCTGCCTCGTCCGGCTCGTCCAGAAAGACTGGATCCGCGCCGAGTGGGGAGTGTCTGACAACAAACGCAAAGCCAAGTTCTACTCTCTCACTGACGCCGGCCGCCGCCAACTCGAAGCCGAAACCCGCAATTGGGAGCGCATCGCCGGCGTCATGGGCCGCGTCCTCAATCCGCAAACGGAGAACTGACCCATGCGCCGCCTCCTCAGCATCCTCCGCGCCCTCTTCCGCCCGCAAACCCTCGAATCGGACTTCGATCGCGAAATCGCCGCCCACCTCGAAATGGCCGAAGACGACGCCCTGCGCCGCTGCCTCTCCCCCGCCGAAGCCCGCCGCTCCGCCCGCGCCCAACTCGGCGGCGTCACCCAACTCCGCGAATCCTGGCGCGCCGCTTGGGGCCTGCAATACCTCCACTCCTTCACCCTCGACGCCAAACTCGGCCTCCGCATGCTCCGCCGCTCCTGGGGCCTCACCCTCGCCGGCGGCCTCGCCATGACCATCGTCATCACCATCGCCGCCGTCGCCTTCGTCTTCCTCGACGAATTCATGGGCCGCACCGCGCCCCCCCTCGACGAAGGCGACCGCATCGTCGCCCTCCAGGTCTGGGATACCCAGGCCCACCGCCGCCGCGAGACCCCCCTCCACGACCTCCTTCGCTGGTCCTCCTCCCTCCAGTCCGTCACTCAATTGGGCGGCTTCCAAACCATCGAGCGCCGCCTCACCCTCGATGGCCGCCCCGCCGAATGGGTCCAAATTGCCGAAATCACCGCCTCCGCCTTCCCTCTCACCCGCATCCCCCCTCTCCTCGGCCGCTGGATCGCCCCTGCCGATGAACACCCCGCCGCTCCCCCCGTCGCCCTCATCGGCTACGACGTCTGGCAAACCCGGTTCGCCGCCAACCCCGCCATCCTCGGCCATACCCTCCAACTCGGCGATACCGCCCACACCATCGTCGGCGTCATGCCCGAACACTTCGCCTTCCCCGTCAACCACCGCTTCTGGATCCCCCTCCGTTCCCATCCCGCCGCCGCCCTGAAGTCCGCGCCCAATGGCGCCCTCTTCGCCCGCCTCGCCCCCGGCGTCTCCCTCGAACGCGCCCAGGCAGAACTCTCCACCATCGGCCTCCTGCCCCCGTCCATCAACCCGCCCAACGGCGACACCCGCCGCCCCCGCGTTGTCCCCTACACCTTTGCTTTCACCGACGATGTCGAACGCGACGACCTCGCCTGGCAGCAGCGCCTCATCCTCCTCCTGTTGAGCCTCCTCCTCGTCCCGCCCTGCCTCAATATCGCCATCCTCATCTACGCCCGCACCGTCACCCGCCAGGAAGAGTTCGCCGCCCGCTTCGCCCTCGGCGCCAGCCGCGCCCGCATCGTCACCCAACTCTGTGTCGAGGTCCTCGTTCTCACCTCCGCCGCCGGCCTCGCCGCGCTCCTCCTCACCCGCCCCATCCTCAACCAACTCGGCGAAATCATCCGCAAATTCCCCGGCCTCGGCGGCTCGCTCCCCTTCTGGATCGACTTCCAATTCTCCTGGCGCTCCGTCCTCTTCGTCGCCGGCCTCACCGTTCTCGCCGCCCTCATCGCCGGCCTCGCCCCCGCCCTCCAGGCCACCGGCCGCGTCATGCCCGCCGCCCTCCGTTCCATGAACAGCCGCACGTCCATCCCCCTCGGCGCCACTTGGACGGCCCTCATCGTCGCTCAGGTCGGCCTGGCCCTCGCCGGCCTTCCCTCAGCCGTCGAACTCGCCTGGGGCCACCTCCGCCCCGCCGTCCTCGGCCCCGGTTTCGCCACCCGCGAATTCCTCACCGCCCGCCTCTCCGCCGGCCCGCAAAACCTCCAACCCAGACTCCTTCGCCATCTCGCCTCCGAACCCGGTATCACCGCCGTTGCCTCCGCCTCCGCCCTACCCGGCGCTGAACCCACCGTCCTCTTCGAAAGCGAGAACCAGGCGGCTCTCCCCCCCTCCCGCCACTACATACGGGCCAATCACGTCGATCCCGAATTCTGCAATGTCTTCGGTCTCCAGTCCCTCTCCGGTCGCATTCTCGATAGCCGCGACTTCCACACCGCCCGAACCCTGGTCGTCGACCAGACCCTCGCCCGCCAACTCTTCCCCGATTCCCACGCCCTCGGCCGCCGCATCCGGCCCGCCCCCGCTCCCGGCACCGAGCCCGGTCCCTGGTTCGAAATCGTCGGTGTCATTCCCGACCGCCCGGCCAATACCTCCCAGGGCCGCGTCTACCTCCCCGCCATCTCCGTCCCCACCCCGTACCTGGCACTCCGCACCGGGCTCGATTCGGCCGCCCTCTCCCGCCGTCTCCATCAAGTCGCCGCCACCCTCCACCCCACCCTGCGCCTGGAGGACGTCCGGCGTCTCGACGAGGTCCACAACGAAATCCAGATGACCAGCAATCTCACCTCCTACGCACTGGCCATCGTCACCCTCAGCGTGCTCTTTCTCTCCGCCGCCGGACTCTACGCCCTCATGTCGTTCACCGTCGCCCGCCAACGCCGCCAGATCGCTATTCGCATGGCCCTCGGCGCTCCACCCTCGCGAATGCTCGCCGCCATCTTCGCCCGTGCCCTCTCCCAACTCGCCATCGGCGTCGCCGTCGGCCTCACCATCGCCCTCGTCCTCCATCGCAAATTGAACATCGAAATCGAAGGCGGTTCCCCGATCCCCGGCATCCTCCCCGCCGCGACATTGTTCATCCTCCTGATCGGCCTGCTCTCCGCCGCCGGCCCAGCCCGCCGCGCCATCCGCACCGACCCCACCGAAGCCCTCCGCGACGGCTAGAACAACTCCGGCCACGCTACCATGGTGGCCGTGAACACTCCCCCTCCGGTACCTCCGCCTGCCCGCCTCGGTGACCGCTTCCGTGTTCCGTCCGCTGCCTTGGGAGGCGCCGTCCGCGCCTTGCTCCGCCGCCTCTCCTCCCAACCGCTCCGGCCGTCCTGGAGTCTCGAGATGGAACTCCTCGTCGCCGCCACCAAAGGCGCCTGGTCGGTCATGCCGGATATCGGCGTCGTCCGCTGGCGTAACGTCGGCGAAGTCATGGCGCCCTTGGACCTCGATGGGCTCACCCCTCGCTTCGTCCGCGAAACCATCCACGGCACTACCGTCGAAGGCGCATGGGTCACCCCCACCGGCGCCGCCGGCCCCGTCTTGCTCTACTTCCACGGTGGAGGCTATGTCTTCGGATCCATTCGCACCCATGGCAAGCTCATCGGCGCCTTGGCGCGGGCCGCCGGCGCCCGGACCTTTGCCCTCACCTATCGCCTCGGCCCGGAGCACCGCGCGCCCGCGGCACAGCGCGACGCCATCGCCGCATACCAGTACCTGCTCGCAGACGGCGTCGATCCCCGCCAAATCGTTCTCGCCGGGGACTCTGCAGGCGGAACCATCGTGCTCAACACCCTCTTCGAGCTTCGCGATTCCGGCGCGCCCCTCCCTGCCGCCGCCGTCGCCATCTCCCCGTGGGTCGACCTTGCCTGTTCCGGAGACAGCTTCCAGGCCAACGCTTCGTTCGATTATGTCGGCAAACAACACTGTCTCCTCGCCGCGGAAGCGTACCTCGCCGGACTCGATCCCCGCCGCTCGGACATCTCCCCCCTGTTTGCCGGTCTGGCCGGCCTCCCGCCGCTACTGATCCACGCCGGTAGTGCCGAAGTCCTTGTCGATCAGATCCGCGACTTTGCCGCACGCGCCGAACAGGTCGGGGTCCCCGTCACCCTCGATGTCTACCCGGACATGGTCCATGTCTGGCATCTGTTCCGTGACGTCACCCCCGACGCCCAACGGGCTATCGACCAAATCGGCGCATTCGTCCGCCTCCACACCAACCTCCCATAAAAATGTCCCGCTCCCGGGAGTGCTTCCCCTAACGCCCTCCTCTTTCCCGCTATCCTGCAACCATGACCATTTCCAGAAGAAGCGTCCTTGGTGCGCTTGCTGCCCGAAGCTGTTGGGGCGCGCAAGCCGTGCCCGGTGATGCCGACGTGGTGGTGGTGGGTGCAGGTTCGTCCGGTCTGAATGCCGCACACCGCCTGCGCCAGTTAGGCAAAACCGTCGCCGTCATCGAAGCCCGCGGCCGCATCGGTGGCCGTGCGTTCACCGACACAGAGACTTTCCCCTTTCCCTTCGACCGCGGCTGCGCCTGGCTCCACAAAGCCGACGACAATCCCTACACCCCTCTCGCCAAACAGTGGGGCTATACCCTTCACGAACACGACACCACCCTCGAAGGCCTCTACTTCCGCGACCGCGAAGCCTCCGCCGAAATCCGCAAACTCTCCGCCCGCATCGAAAGTGGCCTCGACGCCCACATCGCCCGCGCCGGCCGGAAAAAGGACGTCGCCGCCTCCACCGTCATCAAAGGGAAAACCGAGGTCGATGAAGCCATGGCCACCTTCCACGGCCCCATGTCCTCCGCCGTCGATCTCGACGAACTCTCCGCCAAGGACTACCTCACCATCGGAACCGACGTCCCCCCGAACTTCCTCATCAAGGAGGGCTACGGCAAACTCGTCGCTCAGTTCGGCAAGGACATTCCCGTCAGCCTGAACACCCCCGCCCGCCGCATCCGCTACGGCGGCCAGGGCGTCCAGATCGATACCGGCAAGGGAACCCTCAACGCCAAGGCCTGCATCATCACCAGTTCCACCGGCGTCCTCGCCGCGGAGAAAATTCGGTTCGACCCCGTCCTCCCCTCCTGGAAAGAGGACGCCATCGTCGGCCTCCCCATGGGCCTCCTCGCCAAAATTCCCCTCCTGTTCTCCCGGGCCGAGTTCCGCTACAAAGCGTTTGAAGATGTGCTCCGCGAGAACATCGGCAAGCGCGACATCTATTTCCTCTGCTGGCCATTCCAGTTGAACCTGCTCGTCGGCTTCGTCGGCGGCGACTTCGCCTGGGAACTCTCCGCCGCCGGCGAGGACGAAGCCGTCGACTTCGGCCGCAACGCCGCCCGCTCCGTCTTCGGCTCCGACGTCGACAAGTACTTCGTCAAAGGATCGTTCACCAAATGGGCCAGCGACCCATGGGCACTCGGTGCCTACTCAGCCGCCCTCCCCGGCAACGCCGGCGCCCGTCAGGCGCTCCGCCGTCCCATTGCCGATCGTCTCTTCTTCGCCGGCGAAGCCTGCGCTCCCCGTTGGACCCAGACCTGTGGCGGCGCCGCCCTCAGCGGCATTGAAACCGCCGAACTCGTCGCCAGGATCATCAAGTAACGTTCGCCGCGCTCCCATCCGCGCCGGTCAGAAGGCCGGCGGCACCACCTCGCTTCCATCCTCCGACGGATAAGGCTCATCGGCGCTCTCGACATAAATGGCCGGTACCTTCGCGCCCATCCCGCGCAGATACGCCGACATCTGTCCCCGGTGATGCGCCGTGTGGCGAATGGCAATGTTCAGATAAGCGACCGCCGGATCATGGCGGAGACCGATGTAGTCAATCTCCCTTGCCAGGTCCGCGTCGGAAAGCGATTCCAGCAGTTGTATCCGGCTGCGCATCTTCTCGCCATACCAGGCCGCGATCTCCCGGCAGGTAATTGCCGATTCCGGCGGCCGGGTCGCGTCCTCCTCGAATTGTCCGTTAAGAACCGCGTCAAGAAACCAAAGGTCGCAGATCGCGATATGCCGTGCCAGCGCGAAGGCGCTCATGGCCTTATCTCCAGGTTGGTAATCCTCCCGGCCCACCGGCACCGCCGCCAGGATCTTCTCCGTCACGGCCAGCTCGGATCGAACCTGCGGCAAAAGAAAATCAAACAAAACCCTCGCCTCGCCCGGCCCAATCTGTCTCATCCCTTCCATTATGTGTCAATAACATACAGGAACCATCTTCAGGGAGAGCAGTTCTCCCGGGTGAACTTCCATCCCTCTGTCGCACAGAGCAGCACCGCCGTATCCCAACAAACGTTACCACCTGCCGCCACCGCGCGGCCGTCCCACACACAGCCCGCACTCTTCTCCGCCGGCTTCTCCGCCACCAGTCGCACCAGCCGTTCGTCCAATTTGCGGGCACTCCAGTCCGGTCGCGCCCAAACGTCCTCGTACCGGAGCACGCGGAGCCCGGCGAACAGAGAAATCAATTCGTTGTCCCCCAGTGTCCCGGCCGGCCACACCCGTCTCGTGTCTAAGTGCCTGTCTTCCACAACGACGATGCCGCCCGCACGCAGCGCCCCTGCTACTTTCGGCGCGACCGCCTTCGTCGGTTCGTACGTAAGCACGATAAGGTCCCACTTCTCGGTACCGAACGCAAAAGCCTCAATCGTGTTGACCTCGGCGTGGAGCGAAACCCCCAGTCGCGCGGCTTCCGCCTTCGCCTGTCGAACCCCCTCGTCGGCGGAATCGAAGCCGGTCACCTCCCACCCTTGCCGTGCCAGGAACAGTGCATTTCGCCCCTGTCCCATCCCCACGTCCAGCGCCCGCCCCGGCTTCCGATTTCTAACCGCCTCCACCAGCAAAGCGTTTGGCTCCCGGGTGAAGATCCCGGAACTCCCCGAGTAGATGCTGTTGTATTCGGCCGGTTGCGCCCCAGCGCAGAAAGGTAGGAGCAGGATCACCGCGAGGTTTCGCATGACTCTCAGTCTACGCACCACTGCCGATTTCCCCCGAGGCCACAACGGCACCGTCCCGTCAGCGGATCACGAGCGGCTCACAAACATCTCCCAAAATCCCCTTCCGCCGGCACCGAATCTCCACCACCAGATACGACCGCGGCCCCAGATTCCAAACCCACGGATCCGACACCCTCACCCGCCCCTCCCAATACCCCGCTAGCGGCCCCTCCTCCAACAACCGCCGCAACCGCAACGGATTCATCCCCGGAAAATACCCCTGCTCCCGCACCACCCGGTCCATCGCCGCCACCGGCGCGTCCACCAACTCCGGATACGTCTCGCTCGAAACAAAATCCGCAAACAGCACCGCCTCGCCCCCCGGCGCCGTCAACTCCGCCAGCGTCCGCAAATGCTGCATCCGCACCAGTTCGACAATGGACTGCAACTCCGGACTCTCCTCCCCAACAGCGCGTACGAAAATGAGGATCAATTGCGAAAGCAGGCACGTCGAAGCCACGCACGCAAACGGCTCCCCCAAATGCTCCACCGCCGGAAGCCGTCCCAGCGCGACTCGCAATCGGGAAAAGGCCTCCCGCGACGGGCTTTGAATGATCTCATGCGCGCATTCCAACGCCCCCGTCAGGTCACAAGGCGCCAGCGCAATCCGCGATTCACCCCGCCCCCCCGCCATCTGAAACTGCTGCGCCACCCCCGCCTGCATCGCCTCGGCGTCGATATCCACCAGCCGCACCCGCTCCCACCGCTGCGTTAGCGTCACCAGATCCAGATCATTGCAGTTTCCCGCCCCCAGCACGCAAAGTGCTCCGCCGCCCTCCCCCAGTCGCGCCGTCACCTGCTCCCGATGCCCCGCAAACGCCCCCCAACTCGCCTGCGACGCCCGGTTGAAAAACCGCTGCCGGAGAAACGGATTAACGGCCGCCTGCTTCCTCATCGCTCTCGCCCCATTCTAAGAGCCCCGCGGTCCCGAAATCCAACGGCTTCGCCCTCCCCTCCGCCGTCACCCGGCGCCGCACCCCGCGTGAACCCGCCTGCCGGCATTGTGCGGCCCCAGTCGCGGCTTGGCAGAAGTCCGCCACGTTGTACTACTATGTCCACGCCCGGATCGCCTCTCCGCCATCGGCCATCCTACAAGGAACGAAACACCGGTCTCCCCTCCAATGCAATGTCATCCTCGAAGAGCGAGGATCGCCCCAGCCAAGCCCGTTACACGGCCCCTCTCTCGTCCTTTCCGCTTGACTACTAGCCTGAGATGTCTCAATATGTAGACAGCTCAGTATGGCCAAAACAGATGCACTCCAGGGTTCGTTGGACCTGTTGGTCCTGAAGACGCTCTCGCGCAGGCCGCGGCTGCACGGATACGCCATCATGGCCGCCATACGGGACAGCTCCGGCGAAGTGCTGCGGGCCGATGAGGGTTCGCTGTATCCGGCGCTTCATCGGATGGAAGAGTCCGGTTGGATCGAGTCCGAGTGGACGATCAACGAGAATGGACGCCGTGTGCGGATCTACCAGCTCACTTCCGCAGGAAAGAAGGAGTTGCAGGCGGAAGAGATCCGCTGGGATGCGGTCAGCGCCGCGATCAATCGTGTCTTAAGGACGGTCTAACGCTTCATGTCGATATGGTCGCGGTTCACCAACGTCTTTCGGAGCGAGCGCCTCACGCGAGACATCGACGACGAACTGGAAGCGCACATCGCCTCTGCCATCGCCGAGGGCCGAGATCCGGCCGAGGCCAGAAAGGCGCTCGGGTGGGCACTGCAGCACCGGGAGGCCAGCCGCGACATACGTCTGGCGCCGTGGCTGGACTCGCTGAAGTCCGATGTTGTCTATGGTTGGCGGCAGATCCGGAAGAACAGCATCACCTCCGCGGCTGCGGTGCTTTCGTTAGCCTTGGCCATTGGAGCGTGTACGTCCGCGTTCCGCCTCATCGATGCGATTCTCCTGCGGCCCTTGCCCGTGGCAGGCGCCGGGCGGTTGCTCGTGTATACGCGCCAGGGCATGGCGCCGGACGGCACGCGCGTATCGTATGACGGCTGCGCCTACCCCATGTTCCAGGCCATGAGGAATGCGGCCAAGGATGCCGCTGAATTGATCGCGGTGTCGTTCGCGGGGCGCACCGAATTGAGCTTCGGCAGTGCGCAGGATATCGAGCAAGCGTACACGCAGTACGTTTCCGGCTGGATGTTTTCGGCGTTTCAATTGAAGCCCGCCACCGGCCGTCTGTTCACGGCTGATGACGACCGCACGCCGATGGCTCATCCGTATGCGGTGCTGGGCCATGATTTCTGGGCGCGCCGGTTTCATCGGGATCCCCAGGTTGTGGGCAAAACCTTCCGCATGGGCAAGCGTGTTTACGAGGTGGTAGGCGTTGCGGAGGAGAAGTTCACGGGAACCGAACCTGGTGTGGTGGTGGATGTGTTTCTGCCGGCAATGATGCATCCGGCGGCGGTACGCGACGACAGTACGTGGCACCGCTCCCTGGTGTTGCCGCGCGAAGGCGTCGCGTCCGCACCGCTGCGGGAGAAGTTGCACGCCGCGGCGATGGCCTTTGAACGGGAGCGGCTGAAAGGCATAAAGGGCCTCACCCCGGCCCGGTTGGCACAGTTTCTGAATCAGGAAAGCGTGCTCGAACCGGCGGCGAGCGGTGTCTCCAGATTGCAGGACCAGAACCGCGGCGCGCTTACGGCGCTGGGCGTGCTGGTGGCGCTGGTGCTGTTGATCGCATCGGCGAACGTCGCTAATCTGATGACGGCGCGGGCGGCGGCGCGGGACAGAGAGATGGCAATGCGGGTTTCGATTGGTGCGGGCCGTGGCCGGCTGATCCAACTGTTGCTCGTCGAGAGTGTGTGGATCGCGTTTCTGGCCGTGGTGATCGGTGCTGGTTTCGCGTGGTGGTCAGCGCCGGTGATTGCCGCCATGCTGAATCCGGCGGCGAATCCGGCGCGGTTGGTAATGCCTGCCGATGGGCGGGTATTCGGCTTCGGCGTGGCGCTGTCGCTGGTGGTGACGCTCTTGTTCGGCCTCGCTCCGGCCTTGCGAGCGTCCGGAGTGAAGCCCAATAGTGTGTTGAAGGGCGGCGGCGATCCGCACGCGCGCCGCAGACTCATGCATGCGCTAGTCGGACTGCAAGCGGCCTTCTGCGTCTTGGTGGTGCTGGCCGCCGCCCTGTTTACGGGGACCTACGACCGCCTGATGCGGGAGAACCTGGGTTTCTCGGCGAGCGGAGTACTGGCCGTGACAGCCCAGGCGGAGCAGCCACAATCGAATGATGCCTGGCAGCAGGTTGCTGGGCATTTGCGAAGCTTGCCGGGTGTCGAGAGCGTGTCTCTGGCCGACAGGCCCTTGCTCGATGGCTGGTCATGGAACGGGTTCATCACCGTAAACGGTCAAATGCCGTCTGAAGATCTCGCCTACTTCCGGACAATGTCTCCCGGATGGCTGAACACCATGCGCGTGACGTTGCTGGCAGGCAGAGACTTTGACCATAACGATGCCTATCCGCGGAAGGCGATCGTGAACCAGGCGTTCGCGAAAATGTATTTCGGCGGAGTGAATCCGGTGGGACGTTTCTTCCACTTCGGACGCGGTGGGCAACCGGTCGAAGTGGTTGGGCTCGTAAAGGACATGCGGTACAGGTCGGTGCGGGAAACGCCCATGCCACAAGCGTATTTTCCATTCCAGTCGGTGGAGCAGCCGCTGCGCGACGGCGGAGTGCTGCTGCTGCGAACCTCGTCAGCGAATCCGGGCGCGATGTCCGAGACCGTGCGGCGAGCGGTGGCGGAGGCGCGGCCAGGGTTCCGGGCGGGCAACATAAGAACGCAGCAGGAGATCAACGATTCGCACACTATACGCGAGCGGCTCCTGGCGATACTGGCCGCATTCTTTGCGGGAGTGGCACTGCTGCTGGCGGGCGTCGGCCTCTATGGCGTCCTCGATTACTCAGTACTGCAGCGAAGAAGAGAAATCGGGATCCGCATGGCGTTGGGCGAGAGCGCGGAGCGGGTGGCGCGCCGGGTCACCGGGGAGTCCCTGCGGACGGTGGGGTGGGGTGTGGGGGTTGGCTTGGCGGCGGGGTTAGCTTCGGAGCGCTTTCTGCGTTCGCTGTTGTACGGCGTGCATGCGAGCGATTGGGAGGTGCTGCTGCCGCCGGTGCTGATGCTCGTGGCGGTCGCTGCGGCTGCCGTTACGCCGGCGGTCGTGCGGGCTGTGCGGATTGATCCGGCTCGAACGCTACGCGCGGAGTAGCGTCGACGGCCCCAACGCCTGTTCGGGCGAAATCAGAGGGTCTCACCGTCGCGCCAGCCGTGGGACGCCGCCCGCGAGTCGCGGTCCGATTCGTCGGTAATCGGTCAATGGACGAGTCCCTCGCGATCAGGAAGGGATCAATCCGCCCATGGCGCGATTGTCATTCGTTCTTTCTGGAAGTGAGCACAGCAGTCGGGCTATCTGTTTGCCGTGGTTGCCTTTGCGGTTCCGCGACGCAGCCACTGTTCCCGGTCCAATGCCCGGAGGACCTGCAAGAGGTCCTCGCGATACACTCGCGCGCGGCGCCAACGTGCCGTCCCTCGGCCCCATCACCGCTTATGGCCGACTCCCCGTATCGTTGCCCCGAGGCACAGCCTTTCCCCTCCCGCCTACCGCCGCGCCCGCAGAGCCTCTTTCCAGTTGATGAGGACGGGAATGCGGTTCCCTTTCTCCGTCACTGGCACGCCGCGGATAACAAGGAACCGGTCCCCCTTTCCCATTGGCTCCCAGAATACGGCGCTCCGAAAATAGCTCGATCCCCCCTACGTGAATAGCAGTTTCGGCTCACTCGCCACAAAACGTCCCTCCGCCGTCTTCACATCCACCGACATCAGCCGGTTGTCCGGCGAACTGAAAAAGAGTTCGCCCCCGTCTGCCCGCCAGGCCGCGAGTGTCCCTCCCGATCGCGAAACTCGAACTTTCGGCCCGGCACCACCCGATTGGCCAGGCACACCCTGCACATAGATCTCCGCTGTCCCTGTCTCCCGGCTTTCAAATGCCACCCAACGCCCGTCTGGCGAGAAACGGCAAGTCTGGCCGGCGATCCTCATTACGCTCGCCATCCCGCTATCCATCGTCAGGATTTCCGAATACATCTGTTCCTCCGGACCTCTCCGCGCCACCGCGATCCGTTTCCCATCTTTCGACCAGTCGTCCGGGAACCCTCGAATCTCCGCACCGTTTAACTGCTTCTCAACCGCATCGGTGAAAACGGACTTGCTGTATACGGAATACGGGCCACCTCGGGTCGACGAGAACACCACCTCACTGCCATCGGGAGACCACACCGGATAGAGACTGACGGACCGATGGCTGATCAATCGCGTTGGAATCCCGCTCTCCAGGTCCATCAGCCAAAGTTCAATGTTCGATGACGTCGCCGACCGTATCCCCAGGGCAGCGGTCCGCCCATCCGGAGACAGCCGGACCGTATGGTATGCTCCGCGTTCGCCGACAGTGCGCAACAACTTGCCCTCCCGGTCTACTATTGCCACGTTCTTTGAATCGCCCGTTCGCGGACTCAACGCCAGGACTCCCGCTCCCGACACAGACGGCGCCGCGCGCCAGGACTCAATATCCATCACCGGCATCGCACTGCCGCTCAACGTGGCCTTGCTCGCATCAAAAGGCTGCGCAAAAAGCGTCGTGTCTCGCGGAAACACCAGATACCCGTCGGCGTAGGTCGCAGGAAACTGCGAGGGCAAGATCAGGCGCTTCGGCTGTTTATCCCGAGCCACGGCAATCGACCCCAGGTAGATTCCCGTTTCCTCTTCCCTTGTGCGGCGAATCCAATACAGGTAATGGTTCCCATCCGGCAGGAACTGAGGCCAATACTGGTTCGTCTCGCTCGTGCGGTCATAAACCGTTACCGGGACAAGATTGCCACCGGCGTCGGGTACGCTCGAAAGTCCGCCCCCCGTCTGGCCAACAAGGATCACGCCAGACGAATTCCAACTCGCACCCCGCGCGCTCGTTTCGAGGGCACAGATCTGCTTTACCGTGCCATTCGACAGTTCGATCGCTTTGACGTGAGTGCCCGTGTAGAATCCAAGTCGTTTCCCATCCGGCGCCTAGAAGAGTCCCTCCGCCAACTCGGTCCCCTCATAGGGCCGGGCTACCGGCGCATCAAGCGCCTGTACCCATATTTTCCGGCGCCCTTCTACCTCGGTAATAAAGGCAACATTGCACCCATCCGGCGAAATCGCCACCGTTCCCGACATCGAGTCCTGCAACAACGTCGTCCCCTCCGGCGGCATTACATTCACGCGGAAAAGTTGCTGCGGCTCAGAAGCCGAACGCCCCACCCATCCCCACACCGCGACCAACAGCAAAAACCCCGCCACCGCCCACGGCGCCCAGGCTCTCCGCGCCGGAATCGGCGGCGCAGCCGTCGCAGGCCGCTCCTCCTCCACCAGCAACCGCCAGTCTCCAATCGACTTCAACCGCGCCCGCGGGTCCTTCTGCAAACAGCTTCCCAACAGCCGCCGGACCCGCTCCGGCACCACCCCCAAATCCGGTTCCTTCGTCAGCACCTCCCCCATTACATCCGACGCATTCTCCCCCGAAAACATCGCCTTGCCTGTCAGCAACTCCCACAGAATCACGCCGAACGCCCAGATATCCGCCCGCCGGTCGACAACCTTCCCCCGCGCCTGCTCCGGCGCCATATATCCCGCCGATCCCAGAATCACCCCAACCTCGGTCGCCCCCATCGTCAGCGTTGGCGAATTCGCCCCCGTCCCCGCCGCCCCCAGCCATCGCCTTCGCCAACCCGAAATCCAGCAGCTTCACCACCCCATCCCCGGTCACCAAGATATTCGCCGGTTTCAAATCCCGATGCACGATCCCCTTGTCATGCGCATACTCCAACGCCTCGGCCATTTGTCGCGCGTAATCAAGCGCCGTATCCAGCGGCAGCGGCCCCGCCAACTCCCGCCCCTCCACCAACTCCATCACCAGCGCTCGCTCTTCCACCCCATAGATCGCCGCAATATTCGGGTGGTTCAACGACGCCAGCACCTGCGCTTCGCGCGTGAAGCGCATCAACCGCCCCTCATCGGACGCAAACGAAGCAGGCAGCACCTTCACCGCCACATCCCGGTTCAACTTCGTATCGGTCGCCCGGTACACCGCCCCCATCCCGCCCTCGCCGAGCTTCGAGACTACGCGGTAGTGCGCGATCGACTCCGGGATTGCCATAGGGGGATAACTTCGAATCCTACCACCAAACGCAAATCACCCGAAAGACCTGCCGTTGCCGTACCCGGCAATCTTCGCCCGCGCCTATGCCATCACCACGCAATTCCGCCTGCTGGAATCGACGGGGCCCGCATAGTTGAAGCTGATAACGGCGTCGCAATGCCATAGTCTCTGAACTAATTGTCTGTGGTGAATGCAGAAATGGTCTTGGTGTGCGGCACGCAATAATGCTTGGAACGCGCGAACAAAGAGTTCATCTTGATCCTAGGGTTGAGGCGGGTGAATTGTCTCAGGACGGCTAAAGCGCCAAAATGTGGCGTGGTCTGGCGACAAGCGACGAAGCGACCATCCGGACTTTTGCCAGACGTCCGAGCTATAGAGCATCCGAATGGTGCTGGCGCATGATCAGAAGCGCCCGTCGAGCCGGAGGATCGTGTACTCACTCGCCGCAAAAAGTGGCTGTGCCGGATTGGCCTTGGGGGCGACACTCTTTTAGCTACTCTGCCGATATATCCCAACGCATCCAGTTCCCCCCCTTTCGCCGGGACCGAATCTCCACCACCAGATACAGCGATCCGGTCAGAAGCCACACCTCGCCCTCCCGCCCGCCATCTGAAAGAGTTGCGCTACCCCCGCCTGCATCGCCTCGGCGAATTCGCCCGGCAGTTAACTCATAAGCAATATTTGCCACGCAGATTCACCCGCCGCGAGCAAGCAGAAACCCGCCTCCACAAAACCCAGTCATGGCGCCAATTCTTCAAATCCGCACTTCCCGAAACCGCAACGATTAAGTCGTACGGAATAGGATAATGCCCCAATCCCCAAGCCCGCCCGGACCCCCACAATCCCCGGCCCCGGTCGCCATTTCCGAAAAGTTCCGTACGGTATAGTAGCAGGTGAACATGCACCCACCGGAAATCGAAGGCGCCTCGATCGTCCTGCTCGGCTCCTTCAATCCCTCGATTTTCCAACCCCGCTGGTTAGGCGCGCAGGGTCTCCTTCGCGCCGAAGAGGCCGAGAACGCAAAGATTGCCGTTGTGAAAAACGATATCGCCGATTTCTCTACCGGCTGGCTGCACCTTCAGGTACTCCAGGATCGGCTCGTGATGCAAACCTCGGATCCGCGCCAATTTTTGCCCCTGCGGGATTTTGCGGTCGGAATCCTGAACCTCTTGCCCCACACTCCTACCTACGCACTCGGTTTGAACAAGTTCGCACATTTCAAAATGGAGTCCGTCGAAGCGTGGCACTCAATCGGCGATACCCTCGCGCCAAAGCGGCCGTGGGAAGGCATCATGGCCGGGCGGCCAGGCCTTCTTTCAATGCTGATAGAAGGCCGTCGGGAAGCTTCCCTAACGGGCGTCCTCCGAGTCAAAGTGGAGCCATCTCCTGTCGCAAAAGTCCAGTATGGCGTTTATATTGATGTCAACGAAGAATACCGGGTCCATTCCGCCGCCGTCCCCGGAACCACTTGGGCGATAGAACACATCGAAGCTCAATGGGAAGACGTTTTGAAGTACGCTGAAAGTGCGTCCTCGCAAATTCTCGCCTGGAACACTCGTCAATGAATAACGCAACGTTTACGCAAGATGCCCTCGTCAGGCTCGACGACCCGCATCTCGCCGTGCTCTTCCCTGATCAGCAAAAGCGTTTCTTAATTCGTCCGCAACAACATTCCGATTCTATAGCCGGCCCTTCCCTATCGCCGAGCGTTTTCCTCTCCGGAAGCCAGGAAATGCCGCAGCACGAATGGGTAGTTCGGTTGCCTCCTCCTCCCGTTCCGCGTGAACGGATCACCGCGCTACAACGCTGGGTCGGACTCGTTGAATTCGTCGGCACCGCCACGTTCACCGCTCGCATCTCCGACGAGACTAATACAACCTACCCGATCGAAGAAGTGGAACTTTCCCTCGACGAAGTATCCGCCAGTGACCGCGAACTCGTGGTCCCGGGCGGTACCTTCTACTGGTCCATTGGATACCGCGACAGCGCCGATGGGCAGCGAGAACGAATCTCTACGCTGCGTTTCGCCCGCCAGCCGAGAATCAGCCTCTCCGAGCAATCCCGGATCATCCGTCAGGCCGACGATCTCACCGCGCTTCTGGAACGTGAATAGCCACCCCCCCGCGCCGCATGAAGTCGAGATTTCCGTCTTCGGCCCTGGCCTCGGGGAATGCTTGGTGATCCATGTCGGAGACGGCGATTGGATCATCGTCGACTCCTTTCGCGACCGGGCCACCGGCCAGTCGGTTGCTCTCGATTATCTCCGCGCAATGAATGTCGACGTCGGCAACCGCGTGCAAATGGTTGTCGCCTCGCATTGGCACGACGACCATATCAATGGCTTGGACGAACTCCTGAGCGAAGCCCGCAATGCCCGCTTTGTAAACTCCGCTGCTCATGAATTGCGCGATATCGTTCGCCTCACGCAACTCTCCGCCAAAACCCCGCTCGCCTCGGCTACCAGGACATATGAGAAGATCCTCCAGATCCTGTGGGCCAGGCAACAGGCTGGCGAACGTCGTGAGGCTGTGGGACCGGTCATGGCTATCGCCAATAGACGATTGCTCGCGCTCACCTCTCCTTCCAGGCTCGTCCCCGCCGAGGTGTTCGCGCTCAGTCCTTCCGACGGCGTGATGCATCTGGCCAAACAGGAAACTAGCAATGCAATGTCCGCCGTCCAACAACGGCGTAGGCCCGTCCGGCAGGGAGCCAATCAACTCTGCATTTCTCTGCTCCTCAAGCTCGGATCCTGGACAGCCCTTCTCGGTGCAGACCTGGAAAATGCCCCGGGAATCACGGAGGGCTGGAACGCCATCATCCACTCGCAGGAGCGGCCCGAAGGAACAGCCGCATTCTTCAAAATCCCACACCATGGATCCAGCAACGCGGATGCACCCGGTTGCTGGACGCAGTTGCTATCTCCCAGTCCCATTGCCGTACTCACTCCGTACTCTCCCTCAGCCCTTCCACGGCCATCGGATATAGGTCGAATCTGTAGAAATGCCGGCTCGGCCTACCTGACGGCCGATCCCGCCAGCTCTGGCCTCCCTCGCCGTCCAAATGCCGTCGATAAGACGATACGGAGTATGGCACTCAGCCGCCGCGTCCTCACCACGAAAACGGGACACGTCCGATGCCGTTTCGACACATCCCATCCCAACGCCGTTCCGACCGTCGGTCTCTACAATGGCGCCCGCCAACTCCCGTAAGCTTCCCGGACCGCAGCCAAACCTGGCAGCAGCGAACGGCCGTCGACCCAATCTTCAACCGCGTCTGGAGGGGCCAGGAAGTTTCACCGGCGCTCTCCGCCCCGCCCAGGCGGTAGTCTAACTACTCCGGCTTGGCGCCGATATACAGCGATTTCGAACAAAGAACCCCGGAACCCGGAACGAGTCCCTCGGCGGGAAGCCGTATGTCGGCCTGATAGAGTCCAATCCATCCTGGCGCGAGCCCGGCCCACAGCGTCTCGGCCGGTTGCGTGCGGTAGTCGGGTGCCTGCTGCGAGATCTCACAGACCAGCGGATCGATCAGCGGCGACAGCGGCGCCTCCGGGGCAGGCTGGCCGAGTTCAGGCGGACTGTGCACACGGCCGAGGCCCGTGGCGTAGAAGTGGACGATCTCGCCGGGGATGGCTGGATCCTCACGAGTGACGGGCCGGCGGAAATCCTCATGCAGCAACCCCAGCCAGTCCGCTGCCCGCTCAGCCACCTGCGAGGGATTCGAAGAAGCAATCGCGGCAACAAACGGGCTGGCCGGATTCGGGTCCGGCAGGATGTACTCGGCCGTGCCGTCTACGCCGGTCGCGGCATCGAACGGTACCTGAAACCCATAACTCCCCTCGCCAGCGCGGTCTGGTTCGAGCGGAGCGGGCCCAAGGAAATGCAGCGCCTTCCCTTGAAACCGGATGCCCGCAATGGTCACCGGCTTCTGCGAGAAGGCAATGTTGTAGCCACCTGGCGCGAGGACGTACGGGGTACGCAACGCGTTGTCCGGCCGCGGGGTGCGCGGCACGATCTCCAGTCCAGCCAGGGTTCGCAGGTCGACCCGGACGATGCGCGCCTGGGAAGTGGAGAGGTAGACGGCCGAGCCGTCGCCCGACACGGCAATCTCGTCCGGCTCTTCATTGGCCTCGAGCGAGAACACGGGCACGGGCGCCGTCGAGGCATCGGTGCGGATCATCCAGAGCCGGCCGCGAGAGAAAGCCACGGCGCGCGAGCCGTCATCGGAGATATCGAAGCCGTCGTAGGCGCCGAGTTCGGTAACGCGGCCACGGTCGGCATCGTAGACCCCCAGAAGTTGGCTGGCCGGCGAACCGGAATCGTAGCGGAAGAACACCAGGCGCCCGGTCCGATTCACACGGAACGTCGACGCACTCGGTGGAACCGCGGTCAGCGGTTCCACCCGGTCCGGCGGCATGTGGAGCGCCAGCGGATTGCTGCTGGAATTGGTGCGCACCACCACGGCGCCGTTGTCTCCGATGGAGTGCCGGACCGGCGGATGCCCGTTGAAACCAGACTCGATGATCGTCCGGGCGCCGGTTTCGATATCGACCCGCCCGGCCGCACCGGTCGCCACCCACGTACGCGGCCCGGTGAAGAGATAACGGCCGTTCGGGCTGAGCGAGCCCGGGCCCTCGTAGACCGCATCGGGCTGGCCGGGTCGCGAAACAACGGTACGGAAGCGCGTGACGGAGAGCCGGCAGGGCGTGCCGTCGGTGCAGTCGTCCAGGGTAGTGACCGCGGTGGTGAGCCCGTCAGCGCTAGCCACCGAGGCCAGAATCCGGTAGTCGCCGGCGGGGGCCAACGCCCCGGGTCCAGCGTTGCTGAAGCGGAACCGGGGTGGGCGCTGCGCAAGAAGGCGAAGGCCTCCCCCCGCCTCCCAAACGAAGATCTTTTCGTGCGGGTGCTGCGCCTCGCCCTCTGGGCCCTTTTGGCGGAGCAGCGTCGCAAAGCGGACGGAGTTGCCGTCGTAGCTCGGCGCGAGCCGGGAGAAGACTGAACGGGACGGGAGCGTGCCCTGAGCCTCGAGAACAGGCGCTATGGCGGCCAAGGCGAGAGCCAGGCTCACGCGAACCACAATCGGAGGTAGCATACGGAGACCTCTCTTCAGCCTACGACCTTTCTGCTCCGGGCACTGTCCCCGCCCCCACCCACCCGGCATTTCGCCGGATTTTCCCAACCTTCCTTTTGAAAACTACGAATGTAGAAAACGCCGTTCACAATAGATCGAAAAATATTTTCAAATCAATAACTCACAACAAATCAACACGTTAACCAAAAACCGCCCTCCCCGAATTGTGCGGTTCCTGTTCCCCCTCCTCGCAAACTGAGTATAGAGGAACTGCACCCGTGCTACCGCATTCCAACAAACTGAGCCGCGCCGAATCCGCCCGGATCAACGGCGCCAAATCCAAAGGCCCGAAAACGGCCGAAGGCCTCCATCGCTCGCAAACCGCCAGCTATGAACATGGCCTCTACGCCTCCCGCAACTATATGTTGCCCGGCGAATCCACCATGGAATTCGCCGAAATCCAGGCGCAGCTACACGCCTACTGGCAACCCGCCGGCTTCCTCGTTGAGGTCCTCGTCGAAGAACTCGCCGGGATCCTCTGGGAAACCAAGCGGGTCCACGCCGCCAAAAACGACCACGTTCACGATCTGCGCGTGTCCGTTTCCCAAACCGCCCCGCACCTCCGCGACGCCGCCAAGCTCAACCTCGAGGCCGAGAAAAAGGCCTCCGTCGCCGGCGGCTCCATGGACCGGTTCAACGCCCGCCTCGCCCATTTGGCCCGCGAGCGCCATCGTATCGAGCGCGAAATCCTTCGCCTCGAAAAACGGCCCTGTACAAGCGGACCGTCCCAAATGTTGTTGAAAATAAACAGGCGCCAGAACCCCGAAATCCCGGAAACCGACAACGCCGATCCCGTCGACGGCCTCGTTTCGGAGTCCCCCTACGTCGTCGAGGCCGGCAACGAACCCGTCCCGCCGTCGTTCGCCAAACCGGAGCCCAAACCGGAGCCCGTACCCGAGCCAGCGCCCGAGCAACAGCCCGAGCCCCAGCCCGAAAGCGCGGCCCCGGATATCACCACCTGGGCCGCCACCGCCCTCGACGTAGTCCCGGACCCGAGCCAGGCCCGCATCATGACCGAGCCGAGCTCCCGTATTCTCGTCCTCGGGCCCCGGCAATCCGGTAAATCCACCGCCGCCGCCATCCGCGTTCTCTATGAGGCGATGAACCATGACGATTCGGTCATCCTCCTCGCCTCCGCCTCCGGCCGCCAGTCCGGCCAGATTATGGAGAAAACGCGCAAATACGCCCGGGAAATTGACGTAGAGCTCCTCCCGCCACCGAATAAGTGCGACGGGTTCTCCCTCGTCAACGGCGCCAGCATCATCGCCCTGCCCGATAGCGAGCAGACCATCCGCGGCTTTTCCGCGCCCCGGCTCATCGTCGTCGACGAAGCGGCTTTCGCCTCCCGCGAACTCTTCCTCGCCCTCGAACCCATGCTCGCCGTCTCCCGCGGGACGCTGCTGCTGCTCAGTACCCCCAACGGCCAGACCGGGTATTTCTACGAACAGTGGCACAAAGGGCAGGCCAATTGGGCCCGCATCTTCATACCCCTCGAGTCCTGCCCGCGCCTCGCGCCCCAGCAGATCGAGGAGTTCCGCCAATCCATGTGCCAGGCCCAGTTTGAACAGGAATTCGAATGCCGCTTCGTCGCCGCCGGCGGCCAGTTCATCAGTCGCGAATCGTTCCGCAAATGCATCCGGAACGACTTCCCGCTCTTCCTGCCCGAATATGACCTCGCCAGAAAAAAGAAAGGCGGCTGACTCGCGCCAGCCGCCCCTCTCACAAACGAGGAAAGCTACTTGCCGAAGTAAGCGTCATCCACGCCAATCGCATTGGCCTTCTTGATCGCTTCCACTTCCTGCTTGGCTAGCTCCGGACGCAACTGCTTCTCGATCTGGTCCTTCATCTCGGCCAGCGTCTTGCTCTTCCGCTCGTCCACCTTGATCAGGTGGTAGCCGAATGCCGATTTCACCGGGTCGCCCACTTTGCCGATCGGCTGCGCAAACACCGCCGTGTCGAACTCCGGCACCATCTGCCCGCGCCCGAACTGGCCCAGGTCGCCGCCCTGCGCGCCAGTACCCGTATCGTCGGAGTCCGCCTTCGCCGTCGTCGCGAAATCGGCTCCGGCATCTAGCTTCTTCTTGATCTCTTGCGCCTTCGCCAGCGCTTCGGCGTCGGACAGCTCCTTCTGTCCTTCCCGCAACGGTACCCGCGAGTCCTTGAACCGCACCAGAATATGGCGCGCCTTCACCTCTTCGTACTCGTTCTTGTGCTCGTCGTAATACTTCTGCACCGCCGCGTCATCTACCTTGACCGACGATTGCAGCTCGCGAAACAGCATTTGCGCCAGCATCTGGTCCAGCTGGAATTCAATCTGGACCTTCGACGCCGGCGTCTGGTCAATCTTCCGCTTCCGCGCTTCGGCCGCCATCATCCGTAGCTCGGCGTACTGCTCGGCTACCTTCCGTTTGTTCGGGCCCTTCGCCTCGGTCTGAATCTGGGGCGGCAGAGCGTTGATGAACGTCTCGTACTCGCTTTTGGTTACTTTCGTCGTCCCGATGGTTATGACAACCGGGTCGGAGGCCTGCTCCAGCAGCGGCTTCGGCGCTGGGGTCTGGCCGTTTACTAGCAACTGAGAAAAAATAACGGCCGTGCTAAAGCCGAGAAAACAAATGGGTTTCATCCTTTGACCTTTCTCCAGGATAGCTCGATTCCTGCCATCGGCGCGGTAGATTGGAGTTGGGGGCCTTCCCGCCCTCGTAAATTTTGCTATGGCTACTGCCTCTAAATCGCCTAAGTCGCTCCGCCTGCGGGCCCTTCTGCCCGACGTCTGGGACATCGTCCGGCCCCTCCGTGGCCAGCTCATCATCAGCGTATTCCTCATCATCATCGCTCGCTGCGCTAGCCTCGTCCTCCCCGCTTCCACCAAGTTCCTCATCGACGACATCATCGGCAAAGGCCGCCACGAACTGTTGATGCCGCTCGTCGCCGCCGTCGTTACAGCCACTCTTACCCAGGCCGGCTGCACCTTCACCACCACCCAGATCCTCTCCAAGGCCGCCCAACGCCTCATCGCCGATATGCGCCGCCGCATCCAGTCCCACATCGGCCGCCTCCCGGTCGCCTACTTCGACAAAACCAAGTCCGGCGAACTCGTCTCCCGCATCATGTACGACGTCGAGGGCCTCCGCAATCTCGTCGGCACAGGCCTCGTCGAACTCCTCGGTGGCCTCCTCACCGCCGCCCTGTCGCTCGCCATCCTATTCAAGACCAGCGCCCTGCTCACCGCCGTCGCCCTCGGTATCGTCGTCGCCGTCTCCGCCGCTATGGCCTACGGCCTCAATCGCATGCGCCCCTACTTCACCGAACGCGGCAAAATCTACTCCGAAATCACCGGCCGCCTCCAGGAGTCCCTGGGCGGCATCCGCGTCGTCAAGGGCTACCACGCGGAGGAGCGCGAAGAGCGCGTCTTCTCCACCGGCATTGACCGCCTCCTGGCCAACATCATCAAGTCCCTGACTTCGGTCTCCATCGTCAGCCAGTCCGCCGTCGTCCTCCTCGGCCTCATCGGGTCTTTCGTCATGTGGCTCGGGACCCGCGAAATCCTCGCCGGCCACCTCACCCTCGGCGAGTTCATCACCTTCACCGCCTTCCTCGCCTTCCTCGTCGCGCCCATCTTCGGCATCGTCAGCGTCGGCTCCCAACTCACCGAAGCCCTTGCCGGCCTCGAACGCACCAAGGAGGTCCTCGGTGAACTCCGCGAGGACCAGGACCCCGGCCGCTCCCGGCAGATGCCCGCCATCGATGGCCTCGTCGAGTTCCAGAACGTCAACTTTGCCTACGAGGAAGGCAAACCCGTCCTCCAGGACTTCTCTTTCATCGCCAGACCCGGTACCGTCACTGCCCTCGTTGGCTCCTCCGGCTCCGGCAAGTCCACCACCATCGGCCTCATCGCCGCCTTCTCGGCGCCGCAGTCCGGCCGCGTCCTCGTCGATGGCGTCGACATCTCTACCGTCACCCTCTCCTCCTACCGCGCCCAACTCGGCGTCGTCCTCCAGGAAACGTTCCTCTTTGACGGCACCATCCGCGAAAACGTCGCCTTCTCCCGCCCCAATGCCACCGAGGAGGAGATTATGGCCGCCATCCGCACCGCGCGCGTTGACGAGTTCACCGAACGCTTCGCCGAAAAATACGACACCGTCGTCGGCGAACGCGGCGTCCGCCTCAGCGGCGGCCAGAAACAGCGCGTTGCCATCGCCCGCGCTATCCTCGCCAACCCGCGCATCCTCATCCTCGATGAAGCGACCTCCTCCCTCGATAGCGAGTCGGAGGCCTTCATCCAGGCCGGCTTAACCCACCTCATGAAGGGCCGCACCACATTCGTCATCGCCCACCGCCTGTCCACCATCCGGCGGGCGGACCAGATCCTCGTCGTCGAAGGCGGCCGCATCGTCGAACAGGGCTCCCACGAAGAACTCCTCGCCGCCGCCGGCCGCTACGCCGACCTCTACCAGCGCCAGTACGACCTGGAAAAGAACCTCTTCCTCGCCGAAGGCGAAGGCGATGTCATCGACGAACCGGAGGAGCCTGCCCTCCCCGTTCGCCCCAGCCGCGCCACCTAGCGCGCCGCCGCGTAGAACGCCGCCCGGTGCTCCTCGGCGTACTTCTGCATCCGCGCCGCCACGTCCGGGTGCTTGTCCAGGACGTTCGTCTTCTCGTAAGGGTCGGCCGCCATATCGTACAGGCTCAGCCCGATCTCGGTCTGCCGGTACTCGCCCGCCGCCCCGTCGTTGCCGGCCTTCACCAACTGCCGGAACTTGTGTGGGACGTGCAGCTTCCACTTCCCGTCACCGGAGATCACGCCCTCAAAGACGTTCCCCGTCGAGAAGGCATAGTAGGCGTGAGGGTTCGCCGCCCCTTTCGCCCCCGTGATCAGCGGCCACACATCCTTCCCGTCGATCGGATTGGCCGGCAGCGGTGCCCCCGCCAGCCCGGCGATCGTCGGCAAAAAGTCGATCGTGCAGAACGCCCGCTTCGACACCGTGCCCGCTTTGATCTTGCCCGGATAGCGCATAATACACGCGCTCCGCGTCCCGCCGTCAAAGCCGGTACCCTTCGACTCCCGGAAAGGAGTCGACCCCGCATGGTTCCCGTAGGAGGTCCACGGCCCGTTATCGGAGGTCATGATCACCAGCGTGTTGTCGGCCACCCCGGCCTTGTCCAGCGCGCCCATAATCTGGCCCACTGACCAGTCGATCTCCATCATTACGTCGGCGTGCACCCCTTTGCCGCTCTTCCCCGCGAACTCCGGACTCCGGAACAGCGGCACGTGCGGCATCGAGTGCGGCACGTACAGCAGAAACGGGTTGTCCCTGTTCCGGCTGATGAAGTCCACCGCATGCTCGGTGTACCACCGCGTCAGGTATTGCTGGTCGTCCTTGCTGACGTCCTCAATCTTGATCTTCCCGTTCTCCCAGAACTGCAGCGGCTGCGGGTAGTTCTCCGGGCGCTCGGGATGGTGCTTCCACATGTCGTTGGAGTACATCAGCCCGCACGATTCGTCGAAGCCGCGCGCCGGCGGCCGCGTATCCGGCTGGTCGCCAATGTGCCACTTCCCGAATACCGCGGTCTTGTACCCGGCCTTTTGCATCACCTGGCCGATCGTTGCAAATCCCGGGTCCACGCCCCGCGCCCGCGGCCCGTGCGCCCCGAACATCTTCGTCCGCCCCGGGTAACACCCGGTCAGCAGCGCGGACCGCGACGCCGAACACACCGCCTGCGGAACGTAAAACTGGTGGAACTGGCACCCCTGTTTGGCGAGCTTTTCCACGTTCGGCGTCGGGTACGGCGGGTTTCCGAACGGATGGAAATCCGCCCACCCGGAATCGTCCAGAAACACGATCACCACGTTCGGCTTCCGCGTCGCGGCCATCGCCGCTGCCGCCGATTTCAGAAAGGAGCGCCTGTCCAACATGACGCGAGTATATCGCGGCTCAGTTCTCCCGCTTCCGCAAGGTCGGGTAGGTAATCCCCAGCTGGTCCAGATACGTCGGGTACTTCGCCGGATCGTAGTAGAACTTCCGCATCCGCTCCCGGAATCGAGCCATCCGCTCCGCGTTCAGCTCAATCGCCGGCTGGTCGGCTTCGCCGATCAGCGGCGTGTACTTCAGGTCCTTGGTCTGCACCTCGCGCAGGTACTTCCAGGCGTCGGCGATCAGCTCCGGCTTCAGCAGGAAGTCCAGCGCCGTCGTCGCCTGTACCTTCGCGCCAGCCACCGAGCCTTTATGCGCCAGCGGCGTCGCCATGGAGATCGCGTTCGCCCAGTGGTGCCCCGGCAGGTTCGGAATGTTCGCCGGAAACCGCATGTAGACCATCGGCATGTTCCAGCTGATGTCGCCAATATCGTCGGTCCCGCCGCCCTTCCACGGCTGCGGCGGCTCCAGCGGCTTCACCTTGTCGTGCAGCGGCTCCACCTTCGGCGCCCGCACCTCCCGCTGTACCTCGCGGGCCAGCGTCTGGTCGGCCTCGGTCCACTTCGGCATGCCCACCAGTTCGATGTTCTTCTGCTGGGTCTCGGCGACCACCTTGTTCAGGTGATACGGCCACGCCGAACCGACAATCCGGTGGCTCACCGTCGTGCTTGTCGCCGTCGCCGCCGCCTTTGCCATCGTCAGGCCGTACTCCTGCAGTTCCTTGATCCGCGGGAAGTCCTGCTCCCGGAAGTAGTACCAAACGGTGGCCTCTTCCGGCACCACGTTCGGCTGGTCGCCGCCGTTCGTAATCACATAATGGGACCGCTGCTCGGGCCGCAGATGCTCACGCTTCATGTTCCACATCGTATTCATGAGCTCCACGCCGTCCAGCGCCGATCGCCCTTTCCATGGCGCTCCGGCCGCGTGCGCGGCTTCGCCCTTGAACGTGAACTGTATCGATACCAGCCCGGAGTTGTTCGCCGGCTGGCCCCAGGAGGTGGCCAGTTCATTGCCCACATGGCAGCCCAGCATGATGTCGACATCCTTCATCACGCCCGCCCGGATGTAGAAGGCCTTCGTCGCCACCAGTTCTTCCGCCACTCCGGGGTAGAGCTTCAGGGTGCCCTTGATGTTGTTCTTCACCATCAGGTCCTTCAGCGTCAGCGCCGCCACCACGTTTACGGCGTTGCCGCTGTTGTGGCCCTCGCCGTGGCCGGGCGCGCCGTCAATCAGCGGATCATGGTAGGCAACCCCGGGCTTCTGGCTGGCCCGCGGGATCCCGTCCAGATCGGTGATCATTCCGATCACCGGCTTGGCGCCGGCGCCGCCGTGGCTCCAGGTCGCCACCCAGCCGGTCGGCAGCCCGGCTACCCCGCGCTCCACCTGGAAGCCGTTCTTCTCCAGGATCGCGGTCAGATACTTGGAGGTCTCTACCTCCTGAAAACCCAGCTCGCCGAAGCTGAACACGGAGTCGACGATCTCCTGGACCATCTTGGCCCGGCCGTCGACGCCGGCAATGGCGTCTTTTTTGAGTTGATCGAGGTTGGCGGTTTGCGCGAACGAGGCACTGACAGAAAGGAGAACAAGGATGGCTGGCCGGAAACGCATTTGGATTTTAGGGTACACCGTTCAACAAGGCCCGTTCGTAAACCGAGGCCCCGGAGGGGGGCGCGGCGTCGAGCAGCGTCAGTGCCTCGGCCCGTTTGGCGGCGGCTTCTTCGCTGCGGCCTTCGGCGGCCAGCACCGCTGCCTCGGCCCGCAACAGGCTCCAGCGCGGCATCAGCGGGCTTGCCTCGATACGGTCGAACCAGCCGCGGGCCTCCGCCGCCCGTCCGCGCCGCGCCGCCTCGAACCACGCCGCTTCCACCATCATCGCCGGGTGAAGGTAGGACGGAGCCGCGTCCAGCAGCGCCATGCTGCGGTCCAGCCACGCGCCGGCCTCCGCGGTGTTGCCGCGGTCCAGCTCCCAGCAGTACAGCGCGCCGCCCATCATCACCCCGTCCGGCGTGCCGTCCACCCAGGTCTCGGTGGCCTGCGCCAGCCGCCACTGCCGCGGCCGGTCGCCGGCCTGATTCTGCGCCGCGAACCCGGCGATCGCCAGCCACCGCTCGGCCTCCATCCCGCCGCGGCGCAGTTGCAGGTAGCGCGCTCCGTCGCTCACGTAGCCGCCCATCACGTGCGGCAGCGACGTTACGATCCCGATCGCCAGCGACTGCAGGCCGAACATCAGCCCGGCCAGGTGCCAGGTGCCCCCGGTCGTCGCAAACAGCACCCCGCCGGCCACCGCCAGCGCGTAGGAGGCCAGCGGGCCGCTCACAATCATCCGCATCGCCCCGCGCCGCGCATCGGCGCCGGGGCCGGGCAGCGCCGCCGCCAGACCACCCATCTGCATCCAGTCCGTGTTCCATCGGAAGCGGATCCGCTCCCCCTCGCGGTAAAGCGTGAATGGCCCGACCGTCAGCAGTTGGAACCGGAATCCGGCCGTCAGCGCCCCTGCCAGGTGACCCAATTCGTGCACCGTCAGCACCACGAACGTCACCGCCAGCAGGCCCAGGATCAGCGGCAGCACCGCTACATCGGGCCCGGATCGCTTCGCGCTCCGCCCGATCAGGTTACCGACCGCCAACCCGGCTCCGCCCGCCGCCAGGCCAAACAACAGAACGCGGACCGTCTTCGATAAGCGAGGGGTGCTCACTCCTTCTACGATGCCACGACCGTCATGCTTCTGTTATTATTTTCTAATCTCGCTGGCGCGGCACGTCCCACGCCGAAATGACCTGGTTTACCCGTCTCGTCCCGGAAGTTTGTTTGTTATTCGCTCCTTTGCCGGAGCGCTGAATTCAACCCAACTGAGGAGGGGTCTTTCATGAATTTGTCTCGACTAGCCGTTGCGATCGCTTTGACGATCAGCGGTCTTTCTGCCCAAAGTACCAGCGGCACGCTGGTTGGCACGGTTCGCGATTCCACCGGCGCGGTGGTCGCCGGCGCCAAAGTGCGCGTGACCAATAATGGAACCGGCGCCACGCTCGAAGTCCTTTCCAACGGTGATGGCGACTACGTTGCCCCTAACCTGATGCCGGCCGGCTACAACCTCCGCGTCGAGCACCCCGGGTTCCGCTCCGTTGACGTCAAGCAGATCACCCTGCTCACCAGCCAGACCATCCGGAACGACATCCGCATGGAGCCGGGCGACCTGCAGCAGACCGTTTCCGTGGAAGCCGCCGCGCCCGTCGTGGCTTCGGAGTCCTCGTCGCTGGCCAACAACGTCGACAGCCACACCGTGGTCACCCTGCCGCTCAACGGCCGCACTCTGGACCGCCTGATCCTGATCACCCCGGGCAACACTTCCGACAGCCCGTCGAACCCGAAGCTGGCCGGCTCCCTCCACTGGGGCGGCAACTTCTTCTCCATCGACGGCGTGGCGTTTAACGATCTCGGTAACGGCGGCGCGGCCTACTCCTATCAGACGGCCCTGTCGACGACCCCTTCGGTGGACACCATCCAGGACTTCAAGATTGAGACCAACAACGCCAAGGCCGAACACGAAGGCTCGGCGGCCATTTCGATCATCACCAAGAGCGGTACCAACGACTTCAAGTTGACCCTCTTTGAGTTCAACCGGAATCGCGCCTTCGCGGCCAAGGATTTCTTTGCCACCGGACTGCCCAAGCCGGCCTTCAACCGCAACGAATTCGGCGCCACCGTCGGAGGCCCTGTGATCAAAAACAAGACCTTCTTCTTCGGCTCCTACGAAGGACTCCGCCAGCGCACCGCGCGCGCCAACGTGTTGAGCGTCGGCACCTCGGCCATGCGCTCGGGCAACTTCAGCGGCTACGGCACGATCAACGATCCGCTGGCCGGCGTCCCGTTTGCCAACAACACTATCCCCACCAGCCGGCTGAATCCCCAAGCCCAGCAGTTGGTCAACTTCGTGCCGCTGCCCAACCAGCCTGGTTCGGTGGGCGCCTCCGGCCCGGCGAATAACTTCGCCGAGACGGTGGGAAACGTCATCGATGTCAACCGCTACACCGCCAAGGCCGACCACAACTTCAACTCCCGCAACACGTTGAACGTGGTGCTGAGCTACTCCAAGGGCTCGCCCTACTTCGTCGCTCTCGGCACGCCGGCCAACTACGGCAACTTCGGAGACGGCGGCTACACCACCAAGAGCGCCTCGCTCGGCTACAACCGGACCATCAGCCCGACCATCCTGAATGAGTTCCGCTACTCCTACTTCAACCACGCCAGCCTGCGCATCGGCCAGAACACCACCTTCGACCCGTCCACCATCTTCCCGACGCTCTATAAGCCGCTGCCGATCGGCGGCCTGCCGAACGTCACGATCGCCGGGTTCACCGGCATCGGCGACTCCGGCGGCAGCCCGCGGGCCCCGCAGATCACCCAGCAGTTCACCGACAACCTCTCTATCGTTAAGGGCGCTCACACCCTGAAGATGGGTGTCGACATCGGCTTCGGCCGCATCTCGTCCAATCCCGGTGCCGGCGGCTCGGCTTTCGGCTCGTTCGGCTTCCAGCCGCGCTACACGACCAACGCCTATGCCGATTTCATGCTGGGCTACCCGGTGACTGCCGTCCGCGCCACCCCGTCCATCAACAACCTGCTCTACAACACCCGCTACGGCCTCTATATCCAGGACGACTGGAAGGTGAACGCGAAGCTGACGGTCAATGTCGGCATGCGCTACACGCTGCAGACCCAGACGCAGGAGCGCGACGGCTCGTTCGCCAACTTCGACCTCGGCAAGGGTGTTTATGTCATCCGCACCGAGAACGGGCAGTTGCCGCGGCTGGCTGTTCCGCGGCTGCTGGCGGCTTACCCCTACGTCGAATCGGAAAAGAACGGCTGGGGCTCCAACGTCATCACCGCCGATCACAACAACTTCGGACCGCGGCTTGGTTTTGCCTACCGTCCGTTCAACGACAGCAAGACGGTGGTTCGCGGCGGCCTGGGTGTGTTCTACAACATCATCCCGGTCTACATCGGCATCCGCCAGATCTCGATGACCAACACCCCGTTCCTGCTTTCGGAGACCTTTGAAGCGGGCGCGACGCCGACGCTTTCGCTGGCCAATCCGTTCCCGGGCGCCGGCGCGCTTTCGGCCAACCCCGGCATCACGGCGGTGAACCGCGAGATCAAGAACACCTCCTCCATTCAGTACAACCTGACGGTGGAGCGCGAAGTGGCGGCCAACACGGGCGTGCGCGTGAGCTACGTGGGCAACAAGGGCACGTCGGTGCCGTGGTACAACTACAACCGCAACCTGCCGTTCCAGCAGCGGCCGGGCACCATTCAGTCGGCGCGGCCGTTCCAGCCCTGGGCCGACATCATCACGCTGGACACCAACGGCAACTCCATTACGCACCAGTTGCAGATGGAACTCATCCGGCGCTTTACCAAGGGGCTGTTCGTGCAGGCCAGCTACACCTGGAACAAGACGCTGGACAACGTGCCGATCGTGGGCGGTCCGCAGGATCCCTACAATGCTTCGCTCGACCGCGGCAACGGTGACTCCATCCGTCCGCACGTGGGCTACATCTCGGCCACCTACGATCTGCCGTTCTTCAAGCAGAACAAGATTTTTGGCGGATGGCAGGTTGCCGGCATCGGACAGTTCCGTGCAGGGACGCCGTTCAGCGTCGGTTACAACGTGACGCAGGCCGGCTGGCTGGGCGGGCGCGCCAATGTGGTGAACTCGAACTTCTATCCGGACAACAAGAACATCGAGGGGTGGTTCAACCCGTCGGCGTTCGCGGTTCCGGCGCCGTTCACCTTTGGCAACTCGGCCCGCAACATGCTGTTCGGACCCGGGCAGAAGATCATCGACCTGAGCATTCTGAAGGACTTCCGGTTCACGGAAACGCGCTATCTGCAGTTCCGTGCGGAGGCCTTCAATATGCCGAACACGCCGAGCTTCGGCAATCCGGGAGCCAATCTCTCGGTGCCGGCGTCTGTTGGCAAGATCCGCGGCACGACCGTTGCGGCGCGGGCGATCCAGTTCGGGTTGAAGCTCTACTTCTGATGAACCACCGTTGGGCAGTTTTGGCGATGTTCGCGCTGGCGGCGGCCGGCAAGGACGCGGCTTTCTTTGAGAGCCGCATCCGGCCGCTGCTGGCCAAACATTGCTACAGCTGTCACGGGCAGACGGAAATGGCCGGGCTGCGGATGGACTCCCGCGAACGAATCGTTCGCGGGGGGAAGTCGGGCCCGGCTCTTATTCCCGGGAAGGCCGAGGAGAGCCTGCTGCTGCAGGCGGTGGAACACCGGCACGCCAAACTGAAGATGCCGCCGGGGCGGAAGCTGGGCGAAAAAGAGATCGCCGACCTGCGCGAGTGGGTGACGGCGGGGGCGGTTTGGCCGGAGGAGCGAGGCGAAGCGGATGGCAAAGCGCTCTGGTCGCTGCGGCCGGTGCGGAAACCGGCGGGCGGAAGCATTGATGGCCTGGTCCAGGCGCGGCTGAAGGCCGAAGGGCTGGAGCAGGGGCGAATGGCAGACCGGCGGACGTTGCTGCGGCGGGCAACGTTGGACCTGACAGGATTGCCTCCCACGCCGGAGGAGATGCGGGCGTTCCTGGCCGATGAATCCGCCGGGGCGTTTGCGAAAGTGGTGGACCGGCTGCTGGCCTCGCCGCGGTATGGCGAGCGCTGGGCGCGGCACTGGCTGGACGTGGCGCGGTATTCCGACGGCGCACAGGGCGCGCGCGACGACGATCCGTACCCGAACGCTTTCCGCTACCGGGATTGGGTGATCGAGGCGCTGAATGCCGATCTGCCCTACAACGAGTTTGTAAAGGCGCAGATCGCCGGGGACCTGCTGCCGGGCGGCAAGCATTTGGCCGCGCTGGGGTTCCAGACCATCGGCGAGAGCGACAACGACCGCGTGGACGTGACAACGCGGGCGTTCCTGGGCTTTACCGTGGGCTGCGCGCAGTGCCACGACCACAAGTTCGACCCGATTCCCACCAAGGACTACTACTCGCTGCTGGGCGTGTTCAAAAGCAGCAAGGTGGATGAGCATCCGCTGGTGGCGGCGGAGGTGGTGAAGAAGTACAAAGACGCCAAGAAGGCGGTGGCGGCCAAGCAGGAGGAGTTGAACCTGTTTCTGGAGAGCCAGACGAAGCTGGTGGCCGATGTTCTGGCGTCGCGGACGGCCGACTACCTGATGGCGGCGCACGCCGGCAAGGGCGGCGAGGAGTTGGACGCCGAGACGCTGGGCCGCTGGAAGAAGTACCTGGCCTCGGCCAAGAAAGATCATCCGTTCTTCGCGCCCTGGTTCGGGCGGGAGGGGCGGCAGGCGGCCGAAACGATGCAGGCGGCGGTGCGCGAGGTGATGGCGGAGAAGAAGGCGCTCGACGACCGGAACTACGTGAAGCTGGGCGGCCTGGAAGGGATGAAAGACACCGGGAAGGTGGTGGACACGCTGGTGGAGGCGCTGCCGATTGAGCGATTCTACTTCTGGCGGGACATGGCGTCGCGGCCGTACAAGGTGGAAGATCTGAACTTTGGCGGCGGCGTCTACTACTACGGTCCGAAAGATGTGGAGCGGTTCCTGGAGCCGCGGACGAAGGCCTATCTGGCGACGCTGCGGGCGGAGCTGAAGGCGCTGCAGGCGGCGGTTCCGGAGGCCTATCCCTTCTACCATGTGCTGCGGGACGTGGAGAAGCCGGCCAATACCAAGGTCGCCATCCGGGGCAATGCGGAGAACCTGGGGGAGGAGGCGCCGCGGCGGTTCCTGAGCGCGCTGTGCGAAGGCGAGCCGGAGCCGTTTGCGAAAGGCAGCGGGCGGCTGGAACTGGCCGAGGCGATCGCGTCGCCGGCCAATCCGCTGACGGCGCGGGTGATGGCCAACCGCGTCTGGGCCTGGCACTTCGGGGAAGGGCTGGTGCGGACGACGAGCAACTTCGGGCAACTGGGCGAGCGGCCGGCGAATCCGGAACTGCTCGACTACCTGGCGGCGCGGCTGATGGAAGGCAACTGGAGCCTGAAGGCGCTGCACCGGGAGATTCTGCTGTCGCGGACCTATCAGCTGTCTTCCGAGGCGGTAGGAGAGGGAGCGAAGAAAGACCCGGACAACCGGCTGCTGTGGCGGGCGAACGTCACCGAGCGGCTGGACGCCGAGGCGCTGCGGGATTCGATCCTGGCGGTTGCCGGAACGCTGGACCTGACCATGGGAGGAGCGGCGAAGCCATTCGCCGACGGGTTCACGCGCCGGGCGATCTACGGGACGGTGAGCCGTTCCAAGCCGGACCGGACGATGGCGCTTTTCGACTTTCCGGACCCGAACGCGCACTCCGAGCAGCGGATTGTCACTGTGGGGCCGATGCAGCGGCTGTTCTTCATGAACAGCCCGTTTGTGGCGGCGCAGGCCAAGGCGCTGGGCGCGCGGATGGCGGCGATGGGGATTGGGCCGGCCTATGAGCTGCTCTACGGGCGGCCGGCGACGGCCGAGGAGATCCGGCTGGGCGAGGAGTTTGTTGGCGGCGACGCGGGCCGGTGGGCGCAGTATGCCCAGGTGCTGCTGGCGGCGGCTGAGTTCAGTGCGGTGAAATGAGGGGTAGCATGCAGAGACGGAATTTCATGTTGGGTGCCGGGTTCGGGGCCGTTGGGCTGGCCGGGACGGCGGCGGGCGCGGTGACGCATCATCCGGCCAAGGCCAAGCACGTGATCTTCCTGTTTCTGAACGGCGGGCTGTCGCAGGTGGACACGTTCGATCCGAAGCCGGAGCTGACGCGGCTGCACAACACGCCGCTGCCCGGGCCGAAGGTGAAGACCGATTCGGCGACCGGGAACCTGATGAAGTCGCCGTATACGTTCCGGAAGTTCGGGCAGAGCGGGATTGAGGTGTCCGAGATTTTCCCGCGGGTGGGCGGGCTGATCGACGATTTCTGCGTGGTGCGCGGGTGCTATGCCGACAACGGGAATCACGGGCCGTCGCTGATGCTGATGAACACGGGCCATCAGTTGGCGGGGCGGCCGTCGATGGGATCGTGGATCTCCTACGGGCTGGGGACGGAGAACAAGAACCTGCCGGGGTTTATGGCGCTGTGTCCGGGTTACCCGGTGATGGGGCCGCGGCTGTGGAGCTCCGGGTTTCTGCCCAATATTCACCAGGGCACCTACATACCGAACAACGAGACGACGCCCGACAAGCTGGTGCAGAACGTGCGGAACGCGACGCTGAGCGTGGGGGAGCAGGAGCGGCAGTTGGGGCTGCTGGACCGGCTGAACAAGCTGTATCTGGGAGACGGGGCGGCGCAGCCGAAACTGGCGGCGGGCGTGCAGGCCATGGAGGTGGCGTTCCGGATGCAGGCCGAGGCGCCGGAGGCGTTCGACCTGGAGAAGGAGAAGCCGGAGACGCGGGAGCGCTACGGGGACTCGGAATTCGGGCGGGGTTGTTTGCTGGCGCGGCGGCTGGTGGAGCGCGGGGTGCGGATGGTGCAGGTGTATTTCGGCAATTCGCAGCCCTGGGACAGCCACGAAGACATTCGTTCGCACAAGGGGCTGGCTGGGCAGGCGGATCCGGCGATCGCCTCTCTGGTGGAGGATCTGAAGGCGCGCGGGCTATTTGAGGAGACGGTGCTGATTGTGGGCAGCGAGTTCGGGCGCACGCCGATGGTGCAGAGCGCGGGACAGTTACGGGTGAACCAGGGGCGGGACCATAACGTGCTGGGTTTCACGACGCTGCTGGCCGGGGGCGGGATTCGGGGCGGGATGACGTACGGCGAGACGGACGAGTTCGGATTGCGGGCGGTGAAGGACCGGGTGCATCCGCACGATCTGCAGGCGACGGTGCTGCATCAGTTGGGGATCGACCACACGCGGCTGACGTACCGCTATTCCGGGCGGGACTTCCGGTTAACGGACGTGGGAGGACGGGTGGTGAAAGAGGTATTGCGGTAGCGGGGGGCGGCGGGGTGGTTGTTAGCGGCTAGGGGATGAAAACCGCGCCGGGGTTGCCGGCAGTGATGGCTTCGACATCGGCGGAGGTGACGCGGCGGATGCAGCGGAATGTCGGAAACGGTGCGCCGGCACTGGGCGAAAGGGACGTTGTGTCCGATGCCTGGTACTTGGAGACGATGAACTCCGTAATCACGCTGCCAAGACTCCGTTTCTGCTCGCGAGCGACGGTCTTGGCGATGTGATAGGCCTCGTCGGAGATGTCGATGGTCGTCCTCACAATCGCATCGTAGCATCATCGCATCCTGCTGCTCAGCGCCTGGTGTGGGCGTATTTGGCGGCGGCTTCGGACCACTGGTGGGGCAGGGTGTCCGGGGTGATCCGGATCTCGGTGGTGAGCTTCCAGTTACCGGGGAAGGTGAGTTCGACGAACCAGGCGGTGAAGCCGGCGGCGGGTGCGGGCGGGGGGACGGTGTAGGCGCCGCGTTTGCCGGGTTTCAGATCCGTGGCGGTGTAGGCGTTGCCGATGGCGTCGACACGGAAATCGCGGGCCTTGGGGTTGTGGGCCTGCCAGAGCTTGACGGCGAGGGGTGTGTCCTTCGTGGTGATGGTGAGCGCGCCGCCGGCGGCGGTTTTGGACTGGAAGCGGGGGCGTTTGGCGTTGGCGAGGATGGAGTGATAGAAAGCCGTGATGGTCTCCGTGGCGTCCGAACCGGCGAGGTTGTGTTTGGCGTTGGGGACGTAGCGGAGATACTTTTCCTCCGGCAGTTGGCTGTAGTAGAAGCGGGAGTTGTCCGGGAGGAAGAACTGGTCCCCGGAGGCGTTGATGAGTAGTTTGGGCATGCGGAGGGCGGGGCGGTGGCGGTAGTGGAACGGATCCTCAATGGCGAGGACGGCGCGGTATTCGGGGGTGCCGATCTTGTGGGGGAAGAGGCCGTGATTGACGTAATCCTGGAGGGCGGGGGAGAAGAAGCCGAGGACCTGGAAGTGGTGGCGGGTGATCTCTTCGCTGTTGAGGGCGTCAATGACGATGGGGATGATGGCGGCGACGCGTTTATCGACGGCGCCGATGAGCCAGGTGGTCCAGCCGCGCTTGGAGGCGCCGGCGACGACAAACTTATCCACTTTTGTTTTTTCGGTGGCGAGGTGCTGCTGGATGGCATCCATGGCGCGGACGCCGCTTTTGACCATGGCGAGGCGGACGAGCCAGGAGTCGTCCCGGGTGGCGAAGTGTTTGACGCGGGAGTAGGCGATGAGGTCGTCTTCGGAGCGGGGGACGGAGGGGGAATCAGAGAAGCGGAGGGGTTGATTGGGGACCATGGCGAGGTCCGCGACGACGGAGGAGGTTTGGGTGGCGATGGAGATGGAGCGGGGGGAGGACTGGGTGGGAGCGGGGTCGAGGTTGGAGCCGGCGCCGATGAAAAGAAGGGCTTTGGAGTGGCGGATGGCGAGGGGCTTTGTGAGGGTAAGCCAGTGTTTCCAGACGGGTTTATCGACTTCGGCGGGGGAGCGCCAGGACTGGCTGGTGAGTTCAAGGACGGTGGTGGAGTGGGTGGGGAAAGTGGCGTGGGAGACGACTTTCCAGGCGAAGGCGGGGTCCTTTTGGGCGATGTAATGATCGAGGGGGAGGAGGGCGGCGAGGAGGAGAAAAAAAGAGGGCATTTGGAGAGTGATCGTATCGTAGCCGGGGGGCGGTGCGGTAAAATCGGGGGACGCCCATGTGCAGGTTTTTTACCCGGTTCTCAGTAGTACTTGACGTTCTCTTTTAATGGCTGAACAGTGCGCATCCAGGGCGACGATCCAGGAAATGCTCGATGCTCTGGAGGCAGAAGTAGCAGAGCTGCGAACGCAAGCGGCACTCGCGGTTCCGCGCGGCTATGCCGTCGTCGCACCGTCGGCAATAGCGGACGGGATGGCGGCGGCGGGGCTGACGGTGACGGAGTTGGCGCGGATAGCGGGAGTGGCGCGAGAGGACGTGGAGGGCTGGCTGGCGGGCCGGGTGGAGACGCCGGCGTGGGTCGTTACTACCATTCAGCTTGCCGGGATGCTGACACCGTCGGCCAGACGGAAGATGGTGCGGCAGCCGCTCGGGAAGGCGAATATTCCTACAGAGAAAGTGCATCCGTTCTCTCGCATAGAGGACCTTTAAACGTAATGAGTACAGCAACAATCGTTGAGAAGTCGAAGAATGCGGCGGCGGTGGTGAAACCGCGGCTGGTGTTGACGCATGGGGAGAAGGGCGGCGTGGGGAAGACCACGGTAGCCCGATTGATTGCCGATTTCCTGGTATCGCGGGAGACGGCATTCCGGGCGTTTGACGCGGAAGGGGCGGCGGGGCAACTGCTGCGTTTCCATCCGTCGCAGACGTCGGCGGTGGAAGTAGACAAAGCGGCGGCGATTGCGCCGGTGCTGGACTACCTGATGGACGGGAATCCGAAGCGGCTGGCGCTGGTGGACCTGGGCGCGCGGAGCGGGGAGGACTTGAAGGACTGGTTGTACAAGGGCGGAGCGCTGGAAGAAGCCGAGGCGGGGAACCTGGGGATCACGGTGGTGTACGTGGTGGGTGGCGCGGTGGACAGCGTAGGGCATTTGAAAGAGTGCTATGCGGCGCTGGGGAACGACGTTGACTACGTGATTGTGAAGAATCAGGGCGTGGCGGCGAAGTTCGATGTGTACGACGGGTCGAACGCGCGGAAGGATGTGCTGGCGGCTGGGGCGAAGGAGATTTCGATTCCGGCGCTGGACGGGACGGTGTATCAGTCGGTGGACAAGGCGAGCGCGGCGTTTTCGGCGTTTTGCGACGGGCAGGGGACGGACGCGGGTTACACGGAGCGGCGGTACTGCCGGACGTGGCTGCGGGAGTGCTTTGCGGCGTTGGAGGAAGTGGCGGAGCGGTTGGCGTAAGTTGACCGGAAGCGCGGGGAAATCCGGGTGCCAGGCACCCGGATTATTCCGGTAGGGCGGCGCCGAGGGCGTTGCGAAGGAAGTTGGCGCGTTTGGTTTCCCAGTAATCGCCCCAATTGCCGTGATCGGCACCGGGGAGGACGAGGAGATCGAACTCCTTTTTCGCCTTGACGAGGGCGTTGACGACCTGGAAGGTGGAGGCGGGGTCAACGTTGGTATCGAGTTCGCCGACGGCGAGGAGGAGTTTTCCCTTCAGCCTGGCGGCATGTTCGACGTTGCTGCTGGCGGCGTATTCGGGGCCGACGGGCCAGCCCATCCACTGTTCGTTCCAGGAGATCTTGTCCATGCGGTTGTCGTGGCAGCCGGCGCTGGCGACGGCGACCTTGTAGAGATCGTTATGGAAGAGCAGGGCGCCCATGGCGTTCTGGCCGCCGGCGGAGTGGCCGTAGATGCCGAGGCGGGAGATATCGTACCAGGGGAACTTGGCGGCGGCGGCGCGGTGCCAGAGGACGCGGTCCGGAAAGCCGGCATCCTTAATGTTCTTCCAGGCCACGTCGTGGAAGGCCTTGGAGCGGTTCGAGGTGCCCATGCCGTCCATCTGGACGACGATAAACCCTTTCTCCGCCATGGCTTGGAGGGGGCTGAGGGGGGTGAAACGTTTAGGCACGAACGAGTCATGGGGGCCGGCGTAGATGTATTCAAGGACGGGGTATTTGCGGGCCGGGTTGAAATGGGAGGGCTTGAAGAGGAGGCCCCAGATTTCAGTTTGGCCGTCGCGGGCTTTGGCGGTGAGGACTTCGGGAGGGCGCCAGCCGGCCGGGCGGAGGGCGGCATCGGAGGAGGATTCGAGGGTTGCGGCGAGGGCGTTGGAGGGGAGGCGGCGGAGGATGGTGACGGAGGGGAGGTCCGGACGGGAGAAGGTGTCGGTGTAGTGGTCAAAGTTAGGGGAAAGCTGGACGTTGTGGTCAGCGGGGGCGTAGGTGAGGCGGGTGAGGTTGCGGCCGTCGAAATCGACGCGGAAGAGGTGGCGGAAGTAGGGGTCCTGGCCGGGGTCGACACCGGAGGCGAGGAAGTAGAGGTGGCGGTTGGCGGCGTCGACGCCGGCGACGGAACGGACGGCCCAGGCGCCGCGGGTGATCTGGCCTTTGAGGGCGGCGGTGTGGCCGTCGTAGAGGTAGAGGTGATTCCAGCCGTCGCGCTCGCTCATCCAGAGGATTTCGGCGCCGTCGTCGACGTCGTCGCGGAACTTCTTTGAGTAGTAGCAGAAGAAGGTTTTGGACTCTTCGCTGACGAGGGCGCGGGGCTGGGCGGTGGCGGCGTTGACCTCGATGATGCGGTAGACCTGGTGGCCGCGCTGGTTGTATTCAAACGTAAAGGCGCGGGAGTCCTTGCGCCACTCGATGCGGGAGAGGGAGTAGGGGTTGGGGAAGAGGGCGTTGGGGATATCGAATTGTTTGCGGGAGGCGCGGTCGATGAGGACGGGTTGGGGGATGTCGAGGGCATCGCCGGGTTTGGCATAGGGAATTTCCTTGGGGCGAGGCTGGAGTTGGGTGGCGGGGGAGGATTCGACGTAGTAGATTTTGCGGCGCTGGCCGGGGCGGACGCGATAGACGGCGATTTTGGCGCCATTGGGGGACCAGGCTTGGGGGGAGAGGGCATAGTAGTTGCCTTCGGAACCATCGGTGGTGAGGGGGGCGGCGGACTTGGGGGCGGATTTGGGACGGAGCCAGAGGTTGTAGTTCTGGAGGAAGAGTTCGGACTTGCCGTCCGGGGAGAGGATGGGGCCGGGGGACTCGGTGACGCGGGGGCCGCCGGACCAGCCGGGGCCGGGGGTGGGGATCGTCTTCAGGGTGTAGGTGGCGAGGGTGAGTTCGTAGCGGGTGTTGTTGCGGAGGAACTCGAGGGTGTTGGGCTTGAAGACGAGGTTGGAGAGGTTGAGGCGGGCGGGTTGGACGGGTTGGGACTCGAACTGGGAGAGGGCGGCGGCGAGGCGGGGGTGGTCAAAGGCGGGCTGTTTGGCGCCGGAGGTGTCGGCGAGGATGTATTCGAAGCCTTGGGGGGTGGTGCGGACGTACCAGAAGCGATTGGACTTTTCGATCCAGCGGAGTTCGCTGACGATGCCGGGAGCGAGGGGGCGGAGTTTGTCGAAATAGGGGTCTTGCGCGAGGAGTGCCGCGGCGGCGGCGAGGAGGAAGAAGGGGCGCATGGGAACCAGTGTAGACGGTCCCGAACGGGGTGGCGGTTGCCATATAATGCCATCACTAAGGAGTGCGCGCATTGCTTCGTTTGCTATGGTGTGCGGTGATCGCGGTGCTTCCTGTTTGCGGACAGGAGCGGGTGGTGTCGTTTGTCCACGACGTTAAGCCGCTGCTGGAGAGCCGGTGCCTGAAGTGCCACGGGCCGGCGATGCAGTTGGGAAAGCTGGACTTACGGGACCGGGCGGCGGCGATGAAGGGGGCGGGGAAGGGTGCGGCGCTGGTTCCGGGGGAGCCGGAGAAAAGTCCGCTGTACCGGCACGTGGCGGGGTTGGACAAGCCGCTGATGCCGATGGACGGGAAGTTGAAGGCGGAAGAGGTGGCGGTGCTGCGCGACTGGATTGCGCAGGGAGCGAAGTGGGACGGGGCGCTGGGAGCGCCGGCTGGGGCGGCGGGGGATTTGAAGAAGTTGGAGAACTGGACGGTGCCGGCGGGCGCGCGGGAGCAGTGGGCGTTCCGGCGGCCGGAGCGGCCGGCGGTGCCGGCAAACGGGGCGAAGCATCCGGTGGACGCGTTTTTGCGGGCGACACTCGCCGGGCGGGGATTGACGCAGGCGCCGCGGGCGGACAAGACGACGCTGGTGCGGCGGGCGTATCTGGACCTGCTGGGGCTGCCGCCGTCGCCGGCGGAAGTGAAGCAGTTTGTGGAGGATACGTCGGCAGGGGCGTGGGAGAAGCTGATCGACCGGCTGCTGGCGTCGCCGCACTACGGGGAACGCTGGGGGCGGCACTGGCTGGACGTGGCGCGGTATGCCGATTCGAACGGTTATGAGCACGACTTTGACCGGCCGAACGCGTGGCGGTACCGGGATTATGTCATTCAATCGTTTAACCGGGACACGCCGTTTGACGTTTTTCTGACGGAGCAGTTGGCCGGGGACGAGATGGGGGAGCGGACCTACGACCGGTTGATTGCGACGGCGTTTTTGCGGAATTACGCCAAGGTGGGGTTCCGGGAGAAGGATAATCCGCAGTTCCGGTATGAGTATCTGGACGATATGATTGCGACGCTGGGGCGGGGGGTGATGGGAGTTACCGTGCAGTGCGCGCGGTGCCACAATCATAAATTCGATCCGGTGGGGCAGGCGGACTACTACCGGCTGCAGGCCTCGCTGTGGGGATATGTGGAAGTGGACCATGCGCTGACGCCGGAAGCGGAGGCGAAGGCGTATGCGGCGAAGATGGCGGAGATAGCGGAGGCGACGAAGCCGCTGCGGGATGAGATCAAGTTGCTGGAGCAGCCGTACCGGGAGGTGCTGCTGGCGGCGAAGTATCGTAAGTGGCCGGAACACATTCAGAAGGCGGTGTTTACTCCGGAGAAGGAGCGGACGGCGGGGCAGGTGTTACTGGCGAACCAGATTATCCGGACGACCAATGTTACTCCGGCGGAACTGGACCGGGCGATGAAGGCGGAGGATCTGGCGAAGAAGCGAGGGCTGGAGGGGCGGATCCGGGAGATGGAGAAGGGCCGGCCGAAGCCGATTCCGGTGGCGATGGGGATCACTGACGGGGATTACCGGCTGACGCCGGACGGGGCGGGCGACGAGCCGGCGCCGGGGAAGGGCATTCAGCGGGAGAAGATTGACGGGACGTTTTTGAGCGACGGGACGCAGCCGTATGTGGCGCCGCCGTCGCATTTTTTGCACGGCGGGGACCAGAATAGCAAGGGTTCGGCGTCGTTGCCGGGGTTCGTGGCGGTTCTTGATGACGGGCAGACGCCGACGGCGATGCCGCCGGCGGACGGGCGGACGTCGGGGCGGCGGCTGGCGCTGGCGAAGTGGCTGACGAGCGGGCGGCATCCGCTGACGGCGCGGGTGATGGCGAACCGGATCTGGCACCACCATTTCGGGCGGGGGATTGTGACGACGCTCGATAATTTCGGCAAGACGGGAGAGGCGCCGACGCATCCGGAGTTACTGGACTGGCTGGCGGTGGAGTTTGTGGAAAAAGGCTGGTCGATGAAGCAGATGCACCGGCTGCTGATGACCTCCGAGGCGTATCAGATGTCGAGCCAGTGGGCGACGGAGAAGCATTTGATGACAGATGCGGACAATTTACTGTGGTGGAGGTACCGGCCGCAGCGGCTGGAGGCGGAGATAGTCCGGGACAACATACTGGCCGTGTCCGGAGCGCTGAATAAGACGATGGGCGGGAAGGCGGTGTTTCCGGAGTTACCGCAGGAGATACTGGCGTCGATGGACAAGGGTATCTGGCATAACACGAAGGACGGGCCGGAGGTATGGCGGCGAAGTGTTTATGTCTACCGGAAACGCGGGTTGCCGTTGCCGTTTTTTGAAGTCTTTGATTTGCCGGACCAGAATCTAACGTGCGGGCGGCGGAATGTGTCGACGGTGCCGACGCAGGCGCTGACGCTGATGAACAACGAATGGGTGCTGCGGCAGGCGGCGCGGTTCGCCGACCGGGTGGCGAGCGAGGCGGGCGGCGACGCCGGGGCACAGGTGCGTTTGGCGTATGAGGTAGCGTTGGGGCGGGCTCCGAGCGCGGAGGAGTTGCGCGTTGGAGTGGAGTTTTTGAAGACGCGGACGATGGGGGATTTTGCCCACGTGGTGTTGAACCTGAACGAATTCATCTATTTGCGGTGACTATGGACACAAAGAGATTGCCGAAGGGGTTTGCGTCGCGGCGGGATTTCCTGTTTGAAGCCGGGCAGGGGTTGAGCGGTGTGGCACTGGCGTGGATGCTGGGGCAGGAGGGATCGCTGGCGGCGACGGGGGCGTGTGCGGGGAATGAGGCGGTGGCGTCGCCATTTCTGCCAAAGAAGCCGCACTTTGCGCCGCGGGCGAAGCGGGTCATCTCGCTATTTATGAGCGGCGGCGTGAGTCAGATGGACACGTTTGATCCGAAGCCGGCGCTGGATAAGTACGCGGGGCAACCTTTGCCGGGCAAGGGCGAGGTGGTGGTGCGGCAGGGACATCCGGGACCGCTGATGCCGTCGCCGTTCCGGTTTCAGAAATATGGAGCGGGCGGACTGGAGATATCGGAGTTATTCCCGCATGTGGCGAAACATGCCGATTCGCTGGCGGTGATCCGGTCGTTGAAGGGCCGTTCGAATGACCACGTGATGGCGCATTATGAGTTGTCGTCGGGGACGATCCGGATGGGGGCGCCATCGGTAGGATCGTGGGTAACCTACGGGCTGGGTTCGGAGAACCAGAACTTACCGGCGTTTGTGGTGGTGTATGACGCACGGGGCGGTCCGTTCGGGGGGCCGTCGAACTGGAGCGCGGGGTACATGCCGGCGGCGTATCAGGGGACGATCTTCCGGTCGGCTGGGGATCCGATCTTCGATCTGAAGCCACCGCAGGGGGTGGCGGAAGCGCAGATGAAGGGGCGGCTGGAACTGTTGGAACAGCTGAACAAGATGGATCTGGAAAAGAATCCGGGTAACTCGGAGTTAGCGGCGCGGATATCGGCCTATGAGCTGGCGTTCCGGATGCAGGGATGCGCGCCGGAGGCGGTGAATGTGGAGGGGGAGAGCGAGGCAACGAAGAAGTTATACGGGATCGGGGATCCGATTACCGGACCGTTCGGGCGGCAGTGCCTGATTGCGCGGCGGCTGGCGGAGCGGGGCGTGCGATTTATTCAGCTGTATCATGGCGGGCTGGGGAACCAGAACACGGATACGTGGGACGCGCATGGGAATGTGAAAGAAAACCATACGCAACACGCGGCGGAAACGGACCTGCCGATCGCGGGATTGCTGAGCGATTTGAAGGCGCGCGGGTTACTGGACGATACGCTGGTGATCTGGCAGAGCGAATTCGGGCGGATGCCTATCTCGCAGCGCGGGCTGGGTCGAGATCATAATCCGGGGGCGCAGAGCCTGTGGATGGCGGGGGCGGGGATACGCGGCGGGCAGACGGTTGGGGCGTCCGACGAGTTTGGCTACATGGCGGAGCAGCAGGTGTTGACTGTGCACGACTTACATGCGACGATGTTGCACTTGCTGGGGATGGACCATACAAAGCTGACATTCGCTTATCAAGGGCGGCAGATGCGGTTGACCGATGTGTATGGGAATCCGGTGAAGCAATTGATCAGCTAAGAGGAGCTGTACATGACTGGTTTCCTGAGCGGCGCTCACTTTGAGACGACGAATGTCCGGAATTTACTGCGGGCACATGGTGTGGAGGCGAGTGAGGCGATGTGCCTGGGGATAGGCGGGGGCATCGCGGCGGGGTATCAGTATTGTCCGTCGGTGCAGAAGTATGAAGAGTTGACCTATTCGGGAGTGCAGATGATTCCGCGGGTCAAAATGATGACCACGAACGGGGCATGGTACCGGGATACGTTTGAGCGGCTGGGAATTACGGTGGATGTGAAGGAGACAACCGGGAAGAAAGGGGCGGCGGCGAACCTGGCGGCGGGGTTGGCGACGGGGAAGCCGGTGGTGGCATGGACGACGCCGTCGGGACTGGCTTATACGCTGAATTGGACGGCGACTTGCGGGATGTACACGGTGCTGGTGCACGGGGTGGACGGGGACAAGGTGACTTATAGCGATCACGTGTCGGTGCGCACGATGGGGCTGGAGGAGTTTACGGCGGCGCGGGACCGGGTGTGTTCGTTTAAGAACCGGACGATGACGATTACGGTGCCGAAAGGTAAGTTGGACTGGAAGGGAGCGGCGCTGGCGGGGCTGCGGGAGACGGCGGGGGACTTTGCGAAGCCACGGTTGGGGACGTTCAACTTGCCGGGGTTGAAGGAAGGTGTGTCGCTGCTGAACGGAAAGAAGAATAAGCGGGCGTGGCCGGTGGTATTTCCGGGCGAGCGGGTGATCCTGCCGATGCGGGATCTGTATGAGTCGATTGAGTTAGGGACGGGCGGGGGATTGATGCGGCCGTTGTATGCGGAGTTTCTGGAGGAGGCGGCTGGGGTGACGGGGAAGAAGGGGCTGGGAAAGATGGCGGCGACTTACCGGAAGCTAGGCGGGGACTGGACGGCATTTGCGGAGTTTATGCTACCGTTTGCGGATGTGCGGGAGGCGCTAAAGAAGCTGGCGGGCGGGGATGAGTCGCAGAAGGAGACTGTGGAGGCGATGCGGCGGCGCGGATTTCCGTGGGATGAGGGGCGGATCGGAGCGTTTCTGGATGAGGCGGCGGGGAGGTTGGGGGGGCTGTATGAGAGGGAAGTGGCGGCGTCACAGGAACTGGCGGCGGCCATTGGGTAACGCCGTACGGATTTTTCTGGAATAAACGTTTTTCGGGGCTGGTCCGATGAGTTGTGTGAGGCACAAATGCGACGGCTGGCCACGCAACCGACGGGACGAGAGAAGTTCTTCCAAGACGATGAGATCATCGTCAGCAAGACGGATACGCGGGGCATCATCACCTATGCGAACGAGGTATTCCTGCGGGTGGCGGGATACACCGAGGAAGAGGTGCTGGGACAACCGCACAATCTGATCCGGCATCCGGACATGCCGATGTGTGTATTCAAGTTCCTGTGGGATACGATTGAGGCGGGGCGGGAGATCTTCGCGTATGTGGTGAACCAGGCGAAGAACGGGGATCACTACTGGGTGCTGGCGCACGTGACGCCGACCTATGACGGCGCGGGGAGGATTGTGGGCTACCATTCCAACCGGCGGACGGCGAGTCGTGAGGCGGTAAAGACGATGGAGGGGATCTATCGGGAATTGCGGAGCGTGGAGGCGGCACAGGCGACGAGCGAGGCGGCGATGGCGGCTGGGATCGAGCGGCTGCTGGCGATACTGGCGTCGGCAGGTATGAGCTACGACGAGTTTATGTTCTCCCTGGAGGGCGTCCATGCGCAGTGAGGTAGCGCGGCCCGTGGAGTTGGAAGATGTAGTGCGGCTGTGCGAAGCGGCGGCACGGGGCGATCTGGAGCCTCGGCTGCGAAACAATCAGCCGGATCCCCGGATGAAGCGGCTAGTGGTTTCGATCAATCACCTTTTGGACATGGTGGATTCGTATGTACGGGAGTCGGAGGCATCGCTGGAGCATGCGAGTCAGGGGAAGTACTACCGGCAGATGCTGGCAAGAGGGATGCGGGGGCGTTTTCAGCAGGCGGCGCGGGTGATCAACGCGGGCGTTGGAAGAATGGGGGAACAGGCGAAGGAATTGGCGGCGATGGAGCGGTCGCGGGTGGAGGCGTCGGGGCAGGTGGAGGGGAGCCTGCGAAGGGTGGCGGCGGAGGTGGGGCGGTCAGCGGAGCGGATTCGGCTGATGGCGGGGGAGTTGGCGTTCGGGGCGGAGGCGGCGTCGGAGCGAAGCGAGTTGGTGCGGACGGCGGCGCACATGATGTCGACCAATGTGGATGTGGTGGCGACGGCGACGGAGCAGTTGAGCGGAGCGATCAAGGCTGTGGAGTTGCAGACCACCGAATCCGCGGCGGAGACTCGGCGGGCTGAGGAGTACGCGGAGCAGACGAAGGCGGTGATGGGCGCACTCCTGGAGGCCTCCCGGCGTGTGGGCGGGGTGGTTCGGCTGATTTCGCAGATCGCTGAGCAGACGAATCTGCTGGCGCTGAACGCGGCGATTGAAGCGGCGCGATCCGGCGGGGCAGGGAAGGGGTTTGCGGTGGTGGCGTCGGAGGTGAAGTCGCTGGCGCGGAAGACGGGGCAATCGACCGAGGAGATCGGGGCGGAAGTAGGGGCGATTCAGAAGACGGCGGAGGAGGCGGGGGCGGCGATCGATGCGATCTGTGAGACGATCCGGAGGCTGGCGACGATCTCCGGGGCGATCACGGCGGGAGTGAACGAACAGCGAGCGGCGACGGTGGAGATCAATCAGAGTCTGCACTCGACAGCGCAGGAGACGAAAGGAGTGACGGTGAGCATAGCCGCGGTGAGTGAGTCGGCGCGGAAGACGACGGAGACGGCGGCTGAGTTGCTAGAGGCCTCGTCACGGATGTCGGATCATGCAGAGGAGTTGAACCGAGCGTTGACGATGGTATTGAGCGCGATGGGGCGCTAGGCGATCATGCTGAGGGCCGCTTCCAGTTCGGAGCGGGTGTGGCCGTCGCCGGTTCGGGTGGCGGCGTCAATGCCGAGGCGGTAGAGTTCGGCGGCGTCCGAGGCGCGGCCGAGTTTCTCCAGGGTTTGTCCACCGTGGTAATAGGCGGCGCAGTAGTTGGGATCGTTAGCGATGAGGGTGCGGAATTCGGTGACGGCAGATTCGAGATCGCCATTGTTGGCGTGGTCGAGGGCTAGGCCGTAGCGCACGAAGGAGTTGTTGGGATTCTGTTCAAGGAGGGCGCGCAAGGCGTTGGCACGGGAACTCATACATTCATGGTAGCTGGCGGCGGTTACACTTTAGGTATGTCGGAAGAAATGGCTGGCCGTCCGGTCCGTGAATCGGTTTCGGAGATGTCGGAGTTCGCGCTACCGAACGACGCAAATACGCTAGGGACGCTCTTTGGTGGAAAGGTGATGGCGCTGGTGGACTTGGCGGGATCGCTGGCGGCGGTTCGACATGCGCGGGGACCGGTGGTGACGGCATCCGTGGACTACATGACGTTCTTGCATCCGATTCACATCGGGCAGTTGGTGATCCTGCGATCGCAGGTGAACCGGGTATTTCGGACGTCGATGGAAGTAGGCGTAAAGGTGTTTGTGGAGAATTTGCGGACCAGGGAGGTAAAGCACACGTCGTCGGCCTATTTGACATTTGTAGCGATCGACAAAGAAGGCAATCGGGTACCGATTCTACCGGTGATACCGGAGACCGAAGAGGAAAAGCGACGGTACGAGGACGCCGGGGAGCGGCGTCGGCATCGACTAGAGATGAAGGCGCGGACGACGAATCAGGGCTAATCGCCCACCTTGTACATGTATTTGATGTTGGCCTTGAAGAGCAAAAGGTTGGGAGCGCCGTCGCGATTGACCTTGAGGCAGCCCTTGTCGTACCACTCGATGACGCCCTGGATTACTTCGCCGTCGGTGAGGACGATGACCATGGGGGTCTTCGCCTGCATTTGCTTCATGTAGTAGAAGTTTTCGGCGTTGGTCTGGTCCGGGGGGACCGGTTTTTTGTTGGCTGCTGGGGGACGGGAAACAGGCATGGTGTCTTTCACGGGTAAAATGTGGGGACGAATCAATTTGCGATTAGTTACTTCCACGACTTGAATCCTTCCGGCGGCCTTAGGGGGGGGATAATTTAACGATTATGAACTCGAAAGGCTCGATGGCTGAGACTCGACTCGTTAACTATCGTTATTGAACCATATGGCCTGCGGGGGGGCAAGCGTATAGGGGTCAGCGGTGGTTGCTAACGGCGAAGATCCATGACCCAAGCGTCGAGGGCGATTCCCCGCTGGATATTGCGCTTGAGGAGGTCGAGGAGTTCATCGGTTTTGCGGACAGCCTTTCTGATCCATTCCAATTCAATGACGCGGGAAATGCCTTCGAGTTCCCGTTGGATATCAAAATTTTTGAGGGGAGTTTCGGGGCGGTAGCGGAGCCAGAGGAGATCTTCGAGGAGGAGATAGAGAATTTTGAGGTAGTTTTCGAGTTTTTCGCTGCGGGCGGCGTTGAGGGCCTCGGATTGTTTGGCCCAATCGGCCCAGGGGAGGATGCCGGCGGCGGCACCGAGGAGGGCGAGCATCGCGGCGCGACGTTTGTCGTAGGCGGCGAGGTCGATGGAGAGGGCAGCGCCGGGGCTACCGGCGGCGAGGGCGATGCGGCGTTTTGCCTGGTCGAGTCCTTTGAGTGTCGCGAAGTCCTGCATTTCGCCCGGGGAGAGGCGGGAGAGGTAGAGCGGGACGGAGCGGGAGCGGATGGTGGGGAGGAGGTCGTAGGGATTGGTCGCGGTACAGACGATGATGAGGTAGGGCGGGGGTTCTTCGAGGATTTTGAGGAGCGAATTGGCGGCCTGTTCGTTGGCGCGATCGATTTGATCGATGAGGAAGATACGGTGGCGGCCCTTGAGCGGGTTAAATTGAGCGCGTTCCTTGAGTCCGCGCATCTGCTGGATGGAGATTTGGCGGAGCGGGCCTTCGGGGCAGAATGTGACGAAGTCGGGGTGCGACTGGAAGAGGAGGGGATCGTCGTTGCGTTTATCGGCGGCCATTTTTTCGCGTTCGGCGATGGCGTCGAGGTTGTGGGGAAGGCTGAGGTCATCCTTCTCGATGGCTTCGGGGTTTCCGAGGAGGCGGGCGGCGAAACGACGCGCGAGGGTGGCTTTGCCGATGCCTTCGGGGCCGGAGAGGAGGATGGTCTGGGGGATACGGGAGCCGGAGATCATCTGCTCGAGGACCTCGGCGGCGGTGCGATTGCCGTAGAAGTTGTCAAACATTGGCCGGCACCTTGCGGAGGGAATGGGCGGCAATGTGGTGTTGGACGGCGGACCAGACGTCGGCATGGACGGCATCGACGGATTGGGCGGCGTTGATGCGGCGGATGCGGTGGGGTTGCTGGTCGCAGAGATTGGAATAGGCGGAGTGGACGCGGTCGTGGAATTCGGCGGCTTCGTCGTCGATGCGGGTTTCGTTGGGTTGGTCGGCGGCGGCGCGTTGGGCGTTGCGGGCATGGGCGCGGGCGAGGCCGGTGGCGCGGTCGATGTCGAGGTAGATGGTGAGATCGGGGGCGGTGGGGCCGCAGGCGAATTGGTGGAGGGCGTGGATGGTGTCGATGGGGAGGCCGCGTCCGGCGCCCTGGTAGGCGAGGGTGGAATCGGTGAAGCGGTCCGAGACGACGACGCGGCCGGCGGCGAGGGCAGGGCGGATCCACTGCTCGACATTTTGGGCGCGGCAGGCGAAGTAGAGGAGCAACTCGGCGGCGGGGGCGAGTTCCTGATTGGCGGCGTCGAGGAGGATACTGCGAATCTGGCGGCCGATGGGGGTGCCGCCGGGTTCGGCGGTTTCCAGGACATCGAAGTTTTCGCTGCGCAGGCGATCGATGAGGAGGCGGAGTTGGGTGGTTTTGCCGCTGCCGTCCATGCCTTCGAGGGAAAGGAAGAGGCCCGGGCGGCGGGGGTCAGTCGTAGACAAAGTGAAGCACCTTTTTCAGATCTTCCCAGGCTTCGCGTTTGGCGTTCTGGTTATAGGGGCGGAGGAGGTAGGAAGGGTGGTAGGTCACCATGACGGGGACATCGCGCCATTTGTGCCAGTTGCCGCGGAGTTTGGTGACGCCGTCTTTGGTGCCGAGGACGGCTTTGGCGGCGGTGGAGCCGAGGGCGCAGATGGCCTTGGGTTTGATGGCGGAGAGCTGGCGGAAGAGGAACTGGCCGCAGATCTCCATTTCGTCGGGTTGCGGGGCGCGGTTTTCCGGGGGGCGGCATTTGACGACGTTGCAGATGTAGACGTCGGGGCGCTTGATGGCGATGCCTTCTTTGGAGGCGGTGCCTTCGATCATTTGGGTGAGGAGTTGGCCGGCGCGGCCGACGAAGGGGAGGCCGCTGGCGTCCTCGTCGGCGCCGGGGCCTTCGCCTACGAAGACGAGAGGGGATTGGACGTTGCCGGATCCGAAGACGATTTTATTGCGGCCTTCGCAGAGGCGGCAGCGTCTGCAGTCGCCGATGTCGGTGCGGATCTGGTCGAGGGAGTCGTTTTCGGGGGCGAGGGGGAGGAGGTCGATCATGGGGTTTGTGGGCGGCTGTGGGGTGTGGATTCGGGTGGGGATAGGGGCCGAGGGAGTGTCCCAGGAATTGGGGGCGGACGAGCGGTTGGGGGCTGGTTGTGGGGCGGGCGAGGTGCGCGCGGTTTGACTATCCAGGGAGTTGGGCCCAGATGGGGAGGCGGAGGGCGTTTGAGGGGCGGCGTGGGGCGCGGACGGGGTGTCCCAGGAGTTGGAGGCAGGTCCGCGGCTGGCGGCAGGGGACATTGAGGGGGCACCGGCGGCGGGTTGGGCGGTACTCGGCCGGGCCGGAGGGGCCGGGGGACGTTGAGGCTGTTGGAATCGTCCCGGCTTGGGCGGGAGCGGGGGGAGATCGTCCCAGGAGAGTGATTCGCTGGCGGGAGGCGGGGCAGCGGGTTTGCCCGACGCGGGGACGCGGGGCGGCAGGGGCGGCAGTTTATCGAACAGCTCTGCCTCCGGTTCCGCTGCCGCTGGCTGCAGCGGTGCCGTCAGCTGGCTGCCTCGGCGGTAGATCGACTTGATGCCCAGGTCCTGGTAATACTCGAGAACTCGCCGGATCTCTTCGGGGGTCATGCTCTTGTTATTGTGACGCGTGGAGAGCTAAGCGCAAATGCAACGCGTGATCGAATATCGTATGGGCGATTTCTTTCTTGGTCGCGCGGGGGACGGGGATGGTCTCCCCGGTGGAGGTGACGAGGGTCACCTCGTTTAGGTCCGACTCGAAGCCGGTTCCTTCGACATTGACGACGTTGCCGACGATCATATCCGCCTTCTTCGTCTGCATTTTGCGGCGGGCCTCGGCGACCATGTCGTTGGTTTCGGCGGCGAAGCCGATGAGGAGGCGGTCCCCTTTGCGGGCGCCGACCTCGGCGAGGATGTCGGGTGTGGGGTCGAGATCGAGGGAGACGCGGGCGGCGGTCTTTTTCACTTTTTTGTCGGGCACGTTGGCGACGTGGTAGTCAGCGACGGCGGCCGACTTGATGATGATGGTGGCTTCGTCGAGGCGGCCGATGATGGCGTCGCGCATCTGTCGGGCGGTTCGAACGGGCACGACTTCGGCGCCGGGCGGGGGCGGTATATGGACGGGGCCGGAGACGAGGATGACTTTGGCACCGCGGGCGAGGGCGGCTTCGGCGAGGGCGTAGCCCATTTTGCCGCTGGAGCGGTTGGTGATGTAGCGAACGGGGTCGAGCGGTTCCTGGGTGGGGCCGGCGGAGATGAGCACGGTTTCGCCGGAGAGGTCGCTGCGGTTGAGGGCGGCGGCGCCGGCGGCGGCGAGGATCTGATCGAGTTCGGCGAGGCGGCCGGGGCCGACGGTGCCGCAGGCGAGGTCGCCGGAATCGGGGCCGACGATCCGGTGGCCGCGGGCGCGGAGGGTGGCGATGTTGGCCTGGGTGGCGGGGTGGAGCCACATATTCGTATTCATGGCCGGGGCGAGGACGACGGGGCCGGTGAAGGCGAGGTAGAGGGTGGAGAGGAAGTCGTCCGCGAGGCCGTGAGCGAATTTAGCGAGGAGGTCGGCGGTGGCTGGGGCGACGATGAGGACGCGGTTATCCTGGGCGACCTGGATATGTTCGACAGAACTGGAGAGGATTTCTTCGGCGGAGCGGTTGGCGAACAGGTCGGTGATGACTTTGCGGCCCGTGAGAGCGGCGAAGGTAAGGGGGGTGATGAATTCGCAGGCGGAGCGGGTGAGGACGGGATTGACGGTGAAGCCCTGGCGCATGAGGGACCGAGCAAGCTCGGCCGCCTTGTAGGCGGCGATACCGCCGCCTATGCCCAAGACGACATTCATAAGATCCCTTTACTTGGCGGGGTTGCGGGCAGCGAGTGCGGCGTCGCGGATGGGGTCCTCGTACTGAACGAGGCCGCGGCGCACCTCTTCCAAGGCGGTGACGGTGGACTTACGCGAGGTGGTCGGCAGGAAGGAGCGGGCTCCGCCCTGGATCTGCCGGGCGCGTTTGGCGGCGACGATGATGTAGCGATAGGTGGACGATTCCGAATCGTCGGGGATGGAGTGGTGCGCGTTACGAGTGGTGTTGTCGGCCATAGTCTTTCTACAATCTAGTTTAGAAAAGAAGCGAGGATGGGTTCCAGGGTGGTTTCCATCCGCTGGCGGCGGGAGCGTTCAGCGACGAAGATGGAGCGCAGCCGGGAGTAAGCTTCTTCCAGGTTGTCGTTCACGATAACAAATTGATACTGGTGCAGGTGAGAGACATCATCGGATGCCTGCTTGAGCCGGCGTTCGATAGCGGCCTCGCTTTCTGTATTGCGGGAGCGGAGGCGCCGTTCTAGTTCGGCGAAGCTGGGCGGGATCACGAAGATGTAAACAGCCTCGACACCCTTCTCCTGTAATTGTCGCGCACCCTGGACTTCGATGTCGAGCAGGAGGTCGTGGCCGGCTTTGGCGGCTTCTTCGATTTCATGGCGATTGGTGCCGTAGAAGTTGCCGGAAAACTGGGCATGTTCGAGGAAGCGTCCGGTGTCGATGTCGTGTTGGAACTGGTCGCGGGAGAGGAAATGGTAGTTTACGCCGTCGACTTCGCCAGGGCGCGGGGCGCGGGTGGTGGAAGAGACGGAGAAACGGATGGACGGGAGGTCCTGGAGGATGCGTTGGATCAGGACGGATTTACCGGCGCCGGAGGGGCCGGAGATGACGAAGAATGTGCTCATGCGGAGAGATTGATTTGGGAGTGGGATTGCGAGGGGCCGAGGGGAGACACGGATTCGATGCTGACCGCCTACTCGAGGTTGAGCGATTGCTCGCGGATCTTTTCAATGTCGGCTTTGATGCCGAGGGCGGTTTCGGTGATTGTCAGGCCTTGCTCGCCGATTCCGTTCGTTTTCGACAACATGGTATTCGTCTCGCGGTTCATTTCCTGGAGGAGGAAGTCGAGTTTCTTGCCGACCTCGCCGCCGCCCTTGAGCAGCTTTTCGAGTTGTTCGGTGTGAATTTCTAGGCGGGCGATTTCTTCGCCGATATCGGAGCGGTCGGCGAGGACGGCGGCTTCCTGGGCGATGCGCTGGGGGTCGAGTTGGGTGCCGGCGAGGATGTCGGAGAGGCGTTCGCGCAGGCGGGCCTGGAAGGCGGGGACGGCGCGGGTGCGGATATCCTTGACGACGGCGACGGCGGCGCGGATGTGTTTATTACGGTCGAAGAGAACGTCAAGGGTATCCGCGCCTTCGCGTTCGCGGAAGACATTCAATTCCTTGACGGTGTCTTCGGTCAACTGACAGAGGAACTGCTCCATGGAGGCTTCGGGGTCGCGGTCGGTGCCGGCGCCGAGCATGCCGGGGAGGCGGAGTGCGCTGGAAAGGTCGGGGTCGGCGGAGAGGTTGTGGCGGGAGGCGGCGGCGCGCCAGGCAGCGACGAACGAGTCGAGCATGGCCGTATTGAGGGCGGCTTCATCGGCGGCGGCGTTGCGCTTGTAGGAAGCACGAACTTCGAGGTGGCCGCGGGAGACGAGGCGGCGGATGACGTTGCGAATGGCGTGTTCGTAGGGGTCGAAGTCCGGGGGGAGGTGGAAGTGGATATCGAGGCCGCGGTGGTTAACGCTCTTGATAGCGAGGACGATTTCGCCTTCAGGGGAAGAACGGCGGATGCGGGCATACCCGGTCATGGAGCGAATGGCCATAGTGATTCCTATTATGTGTTACCGGTCTCGAGGAACTGGAGTTCGTGGAGACGCTGATAGATGCCTCCGGCGTTGACGAGGTCTTCGTGGCGGCCGGTTTCGACGATGCGGCCGCGGTCGAGGACGATGATCTTGTCGGCGCGGCGGATGGTGGAGAGACGGTGGGCGATGACGATGACAGTGCGGCCTTCGATGAGATTGGAGAGGGCTTTCTGGACGAGGGCTTCGCTTTCGGTATCGAGGTGGGAGGTGGCTTCGTCGAGGATGAGGATGGGGGCGTTTTCCAGGAGGGCGCGGGCGATGGCGATGCGCTGGCGCTGGCCGCCGGAGAGGCGGGCGCCGCGCTCGCCGATGATGGTCTGAAAGCCGTCGGGGAGTTGTTCGATGAACTCGAGGGCGAGGGCATTTTGGGCGGCTTCGCGGATCTCCTCTTCGGTGGCGCCGGGGCGGCCGTAGCCGATATTGGCGGCGAGGGTGGTGTTAAAGAGAAACGTATCCTGGGCGACGATGGAGATTTTGTTGCGGAGGGAGGCGATGGTGAAGTCGCGGACGTCGGTGCCGTCGATGCGGACCGAGCCGGCGGTGGGGTCGTAGAAGCGGGGAAGAAGGGAGGCGAGGGTGGATTTGCCGGCGCCGGAGGGACCCACGAGGGCGACGATGTGGCCGGCCTTCACTTCGAGAGAAATGCCCTCGAGGAGGAAGCCCTCGGGGGCGTTGGGGTAGCGGAAGGCCACATTTTCAAATGTAATAGCCTTTTGAAATTTGCGCAGTTCGCGGGCGTCAGGTTTTTCGGCGATCTGGATATCGCTATCGAGGTATTCGAAGACCTTCTGGGAGGCGCCGAGGGCCTGTTGGAAGATGTTGTGGATGCCGACCAGGCGTTTGACGGGCTCGTAGAGCATGAGCAGGGCGATGACGAAGCTGGTGAACTCGCCGGTACTCATGTGGCCCTGCTGGATCTGGGTGCGGGCGTAGGTGACGAGGCAGACGATGGTGACGGCGCCGAGGAACTCGATGAGGGGGGAGCCTATGGCCTGTTGGGCGACGTACTTGAGGTTGCTGCGGCGGAGGCGAACGGCGGCTTCGCGGAAGCGGTTGGACTCGAAGTGTTCGGCGCCGAAGGATTTGACGACCTGGTGGCCGGAGATGGTTTCCTGGAGGATCTGGTTGAGTTCGGCGGTATCGTCTTGTGCGCGGCGGGTGGAGCGGCGGATGCGGCGGCCGAGTTTGGCCGTGGGGAGCATGACGATGGGGAGGACGGTGAGGGAGAAGAGGGCGAGGCGCCAATCGTTCTGGATGATGACGACGAGGAGGCCGATGGCGATAAAGGTTTGGCGGAGCCAGTCGGCGAGGATGTGGGAGGTGGCGACCTGAATTTTGTCGATGTCGCTCATGATGGAGGACATGAGCTGGCCGGTGGAGTTGGTATCGAAGAACTGAGCGTCCTGGCGAAGGACGCGGTCGAAGATGTGCTGGCGGAGGTCGGTGACGGCATTGAGGCCGACGCGGTTGATGAGGAGGTTGCCGAAGTAGTCGGCGAGGCCGCGGATGAAGAAGGCGAAAAGGACGGCGGCGGCGGTCATGAACCAGACATCGTGGATGGCGGAGGGTACGATGTCATTGAGGTTCAGGGTTTTGTTGATGTAGGGGATGTCGATGAGCTTGACGGTGGTTTCGGTGGAATTGGGGTTGAGAGCACGATCAAAGATGGGTTTGATGAGGAGGGCGATGAGGCCATGGGCGGCGCCGGCGAACGCCATGAGGACGACGCTGGCGAGGAGGGAGGGGGTATAAGGGCGGACGTAGCGGAAGACGCGGAGGAGTTCGTTCATGCGGGGACTCCGAGGGCGTCGATGGCTTGCTGGACCTTGTCGATGGGGATAAGGCGGATGGGGCCGTTGGCGATGAGGGTTTGGGCGTGGGCGCGCCAGGGGGCCCAGATGACGGGGTCGGACTCGCCGAAGAGGACGACGGCGGGGACGCCGGCGGCGGCGGCGATATGGGCGGGGCCGGAGTCATTGCCGATGAAGAGAGACGCGGACTGGATGAGGGAGAGGGTGTCCTTTAGGGATGGGTTCAACTGGGTACGGAATTCGCGGAAGGGAGAGAGGTCGTCGCCGGGGCCGCCGATGAAGACGGGTTCGAGGTGTTTGAGGCCGCGGGCGATGTGGAGGAAGTTTTCCGGGGGCCAGGCCTTGTGGGCGGCCGAGGCGAGGGCATGGATGACGGCGAAGGGTTTGGCGGGGGGGATGGCGGGGGCGTGGATGCGGGCGCGGGGGATATCGGTTTGGGGGACGCCGAGAAAGAACATGGCCGAGGCCATGTGTTCGGCGGTATGGACCTTGCGTTCTTCGCCGAGGATCTGCTGGGCGCGGGGGATCTTCACGTTATAGATGGGCTGGCCGCGAAAGTGGCCGAAGGCGGCGCGGTAACGGGCGGTGGAGGCGAGGGTGAGCCAGAGGGAGCGGGAGCCGCCGTGGAAGTTGATGGTCAATTTGGGGTTCCAGACGAGGGCGGCGGCGGGGTGCGGGGGGAGAACGGCGTTGACGTCGGGATTGCCGCGAAAGATGTCGGCGAAGCGATCCTCGACCATGACGGCGAGGCGGAGGTCGGGGCGATGTTCTTTGAGGAGATGAATCGCCGGGGTAGAGAGGACGCAATCGCCGAGGGAGCGAAGGCGAATGATGAGCACCTTCGCGCCGCTGGGCAATTTATCGAGCAAGATTTAGTCCTCTACGCGGGCTTCGTCGACGAGCATAACGGGGATGTCGTCGCGAACGGGATAGACCCGTTTGCATTGTACGCATTTGAGGCCGCTGCCGTCGTTCTTTACGTCGAGGGACGTTTTACAGAGAGGGCAGACGAGAATATCGAGCAAATCCTGACTGATAGCCATGGTGGAAGTTCCAGTTTAGCGCTCTACTTGGCGAGTTCGGCGCGGGCTTTGGAAACGACGGCGAGGAACTGGCGGGAGCGCTCTTCGAAGATCTCGTATTTGCCTTCCTTGATGGTTTGTGCGTCGATGAGTTCGCTGCCGACGGCGACGGCGGCGGAGCCGGCCTTGAGGAAGTCGGCGGCGGTATCGAGGTTTACGCCGCCGGTGGGGATCATTTCGATCTGCGGAAAGGGTCCCTTGAGGGCCTTGATGTACTTGGCGCCGCCCATATTGGAGCAGGGGAAGACCTTGACGAAATCGGCGCCGGCTTCCCAGGCAGTGAGGACTTCGGTGGGGGTGAGGGAGCCGGGGCAGATGATCTTAGAGTAGCGGTGGGCGACTTCGATGGTGGCGACTTTGAGGGCGGGGGTGACGAGGAACTGGGCACCGGCGAGGATGCAGGCGCGAGCGGTTTCGGGGTCGAGAACGGTGCCTGCGCCGAGGACCATTTTGTCGCCGAGGGCGTCGGCGAGTTTCTCGAGGGCTTTGATGGCGCCGGGGACGGTCATGGTGACTTCGGCGGAGCGGATGCCGCCGTTGTAGACGGCTTCGACGGCCTTGATGGCGGAATCGGCGGAGTTGGTGCGGATGATGGGGACGATGCCGATGTCGAGGATGGCGGCGCGGATTTGGGATTTGGTCATTTGGGTTCTTCTTTCAGTTTAGTGAGGAAGTCGAGAAGGTTGGTGGCGGATGAACCGGTGACCTCCAGGATTCCTCTTGCGACAGCGATTCCGATGGACTGCCCCGGTGGATCCTGCCAGGCTAGCCAGGTGTGGATCCGTGCTTTGTGGCGGTGTGCGTTGCGGTAGCGGGTTTCCGGCAGGCTGGCGAGGGTGGTGGCAGAGTGGAGCCAGAGGGCATCATCGGCCGGGGTGAGTTGTCCGGCGAAGGCTTCGAGGTCGCCGCCGGTGGTGTTGTGCGGCCAGAGCCAGATGCCGATGGTGCGACCGGTAAGAGAGTGAAGGATGGTGCCGTTTTCGTTGGGGGCAGCGGGTAGTTGTTGGAAGAATCGGGTGGAGCGTTCCTCGATTTCGAGGAGGCGGGTCGTGAGACTCTGCCAGCGGGCGGAGGGATTGCTGTCGGCGTCGGGGATGATGCCGAAGCGGTTGAACTGACTGCTACGGAGTTCTTCCGGAAGGCTGGCGCGGAGGCGTTCGTAGGAATCGGCGGACTTCAGGACGAAATCGACGGGTTCGGTGGCCGGGTGGGACCGGCAGGTTCCGAGGTTTGCTTTTTTGATGAGCTGGGCGAGAAACTCGACGTCCTGTTTTCCTTCTACGAGGAGGAGCGTAGGCACTATCGCACCTCGATGAGGTTTTCGGTAATGGTAGCGATGCTGTTCTCGTCGAAATGGGTTTCGACGATATCGCCGTTAAACTCTTCGAGGCGGAAGAGGATGCCCGTGGAGTTTCGGTCGGCGGCGGTGGCGCGGCCGAAGGCCGAAATGCAATCGCGGCTATGGGTGGTGGCGAAAACCTGGACGTTGAGTTCGCGGGCGGTTTGGATGAGGAATCTCCAGAGGGATTCCTGGGTGGTGTAATGGAGGCCGTTTTCGAACTCGTCGATGAGGAGGAATCCGTTGCGGGCGTTGGCGAGGGCGAGGGCGATGCCGATAAAGCGATAGACGCCATCGCCGAGAGTGCGGAGCGGGGCAGGTAGATGGTTGCCGCGGAGTTTGACCATGGCGCGACGGGTGCCGCCGTCTTTCTGCACCAAGGAAACCCGCTGGATTCGCTGGTCGACGAGGGTCAGGGTGCTGTTGAGCACCTCTTCAAAATCGGTGAGAACGATTCTGTCCCAAAGACGGCCGAATTCCTGATAGTTGAGCCCGGTGGAGTCAACATAGAGCGAGTCCGGGTTGGACAGCCTTCCGGGGACATTTCGCGTGCCAATGGAGGGACCGTGGCGGGTAATGACGGTATAGCGTTGCAGTATGCCGGACTGGTCGACGCGCAGGGCGGGCAGGCGAGGGGAGTTGGCTGGGGATACGCCCGTTTCCGGGAACTGAAAAAAGGGATTTCCGAATGGGTCCAAGGTCTGAGAAACCTCGGTGAGGGAGATTTCCAGGTTGCCGATCCGGATAGGGGAGCGGGAGTCGCGGGCGAAGAAAAAGGCCTCGAAACTATGGGGGTCCGAAGGATCGTAGAGTTCCTCGCGGAGGTGCAGCAAGGCGGCGAGAGTTTCGATGTCGGCCTGGGTGGAGTACAACCGCACCGCCTCCAGAACGGACGTCTTTCCGACGCCGTTCCGGCCGACGATGAGGTTTACGTTGCCGAGTTTTTTCAGTTCCAGCCGCCGCAGACCACGGTAGCCTTCGATGAGAAGATCGGGGAGATGAGGCTCGGGCATCCTACGAACAGTCTATTGCACTACCAGTCGACTACGCTGCCGTCTTCGTCATCGTAGGTTTCGGGGTTGCGCCAGTCGTGACCGATTTTGTCGGCCATTTTGTTTTCGTCGAGTTCGACGCCGAGGCCGGGTTCGGTGGGCAGGTTCAAGTAGCCGTTGCTGATGGTGAAGGGCTTCTTTACGTAGCCGTCGCCGAGGGAGACCTGTTCCTGGATGAGGAAGTTGGGAATCGACGCGGCGAGTTGGACACCGGCGGCCAGCGAGATGGGGCCGAGCGGGTTGTGGGGAGCGATGGAGGCGTAGTAGGCCTCGGCCATGCCGGCGATGAGTCGTACTTCGGTGATGCCGCCGGCGTGGCACATGTCGGGCTGGAGGATGGTGGCGGCCTTCTTTTCGAGGACTTCGCGGAAGCCCCACTTGGTGAAGACGCGTTCGCCGGTGGCGATGGGAAGGTGGGTGCCGCGGGCGATTTCGGCCATGACGTCGTGGTTCTGGGCCTGGCAGGGCTCCTCGATGAACATGGGGTTGTAGGGTTCGAGAGCCTTGATGAGCATCTTGGCGTGGGCGGGGCTGATGGCGCCGTGGAAATCGACACCGATGTCGACGTTGTCGCCGACGATGCGGCGCATCTCGGCGAAGCGTTCGGCGGCGTACTTCACTTCGGCGGGAGATTCGACGTAGCGGGCGGGGCGGCGCTTGGCGGGGCCGGTTTTGAAGGCCGTGAAGCCTTTGGCCATGGCGTCGCGGAGGCCCTGTTCGAGGGACCCGGCGCGCTGCACGTGGGCGTAGACGCGAACCTTGTTGCGGGTAGGACCACCGAGGAGTTCGTAGACGGGAACGCCGAAGGCTTTGCCTTTGATATCCCAGAGCGCCTGGTCGATGCCGGAGAGGGCGCTGGTGAGGATGGGGCCGCCGCGGTAGAAGGCGTGGCGATAGATGGCCTGCCAGTGGTGGACGACGGCGCGGGGGTCCTTGCCGACGAGGTAGGGCTCCACTTCCTTGATGGCAGTGGCGCAGGTGAGGGCGCGGCCTTCGGTGACGGGTTCGCCGAGGCCGACGATGCCGGCGTCGGTGTGGATCTTGAGGAACAGCCAGCGGGGCTTGACCAGGATGGTTTCGAGCCTGGTGATTTTGATTTTGTCTTTGGGGGAAATGGGCGCGTTTTTCTTGATTTCCTGGGCGCGCGCTTCTTCGACTTGGAACAGACCGGTGCCGGCCGTGGCGGCGCCGGCGATCCAGTTGCGACGGGAGAATTGGCTCATACTGCAGAGCAGTATATCGATTGCCGGGCCGGAAGATTAAGCGAAGTGAATCCAGAGCCCGGCGACACAGAGAGCGATGACGGAGGAGAGGATGACTTCCGAGCGGGAGCCGAGGGCGTGGCCCCAGGAGAGGGTGAGGTGGTCAATCTTTTGATCCGTGGAAGGTGTGGTGAGTTTGCTGACGCCGACCATGAGGAGGATGCAGAAGAAAAATACGATGACGGAGAAGTTGAGGAAGCTGAAATCGACGACGGGGTTGAGCGCGCCGAGGTCCATTTTCATGGCATTACGAAGGACGTCCATGATGAAGCGGGCGGCGCCGATGACACCGCCGGTGACGAGGGTGACGATGGCGGCGCGGGCGGTGGCGCCGCGCCAGAGGATACCGGTGACGAAGGTGGCGGTGATGGGGGCGCCGATGTAGGCCTGGACGCTTTGCAGGTATTGGTAGACCTGGCTATTGAGGTTCTGGATGAAGGGGATCCAGACGATGCTGAGGGCGACGATGGCGACGGTGGACCAGCGGCCGACATTGACGAGTTGTTTTTCGCTGGCCTGGGGACGGAGCTTTTTGTAGACGTCCATGGTGATGAGGGTGGAGCAGGAGTTGAAGACGGAGCTGAGGCTGGACATGAGGGCGGCCAGGAGGGCGGCGATCATGAGGCCTTTGAGGCCGGCGGGCATGAGGCGCATGACGAGGAGGGGGTAGGCGTTGTCGCCGGTGACTTCGGTGGGGTAGATGGCCTTGGCGATGAGGCCGGGGAGGATGAGGATGAAGACGGGGAGGATCTTGAGGGCGGAGCAGAAGAAGGCGCCTTTGCGGGCTTCCGAGACGTTGGTGGCGGCGAGGGTTTTCTGGACGATGACCTGATCGGTACACCAGTACCAGGTGCCGAGGATGAGGGTGCCGAAGATGGTTCCCGGCCATGGGTAGGCGCCGTCGGAGGCGGGCTTGATCATGTGGAAGAAGTCGGGCGGGAGGGTGGCGCGGAGGCCCTCAAAGCCGCCGGCGTGCTGGAGGCCGATGACGGTGATGACGATGGCGCCAAGGACCAGAAGGATGGCCTGGAAGACGTCGGTATAGATGACGGCGGCGAGACCGCCGGAGACGGTGTAGATGCCGGTGGCGACGACCAGGAGGATGGCGGAGGTCATGTAGTCCCAGCCGACGATTTCGCGGATGAGGATGCCGCCGGCGAAGAGGGAGACGGAGATTTTGGTGAAGATGTAGGCGACGATGGAGATGCCGGTGAGGTACCAGCGGCAGGCGGGGGAGAAGCGTTTTTCGAGGAACTCCGGCATGGTGAAGACGCCGGACTTGAGGTAGTGGGGGACGAAGAGCCAGCCGAGCAGGAGAAGACAGAAGCTGGCGGACCACTCGTAGCAGCCGACGGCGAGGCCGGTGGCGGCGCCGGAGCCGGCGAGGCCGATGAAGTGTTCGCTGGAGATGTTGGTGGCAAACAGGGATGTGCCGACGGCGAACCAGCCGACGGAGTTGCCGGCGAGGAAGTAGTCATTGGAAGTGCGTTCGCGGCGGGAGTGATAGAAGCCGATGGCGAACACCAGCAGGAAGTAGACGATGATAATCCCCGTGTCGAGCATGGGAGCTAGTGTACATTAGCTCTTGATGATTAGCAGACGCGCGTTCCTATCCACGATGGCGGCCCCGTTGGCGGCACAGGGCCGTACGCCGAACATCATTTTTATCCTGGCCGATGACTTGGGGTATGGCGATGTGGGGTGTTATGGCCAGAAAGAGATTCAGACGCCGAATCTGGACCGTATGGCGGCGGAGGGGACGAGGTTCACGCAGGTCTACGCGGGGTGCACGGTGTGCGCACCGTCGCGCTGCGCGTTGATGACGGGGTATCACACGGGCCACGCGCGGGTACGGGGGAACCGGCGGAATGAGGAGATTCTGCGGGCCGAGGACTTCACCCTCTCTGAGTTGTTCAAGAAGGCCGGGTACACGACGGCGATGTTCGGCAAGTGGGGGATTGGCGGGCTGGGGTATCCGGGGTATCCGACGAAGAAAGGCTGGGATCACTGGTACGGGTTCTTCTCGCAGATGCATGCGCACACCTACTATCCGGAGCATCTGCTGGATGGGGAGCATGAGGAGTTGGTGCGGGGGAACTGGGGCGCGGTGAAGAAGGGGTATGCGCCGGACCTGTTTCTGGAGCGAGCGCTCTCGTTCTTGGACAAGACGCGGGACAACCCATTCCTGATGTACTATGCGTCGACGATTCCGCACGCGAACAACGAACTGGGCCGGGATACAGGGGACGGAATTGAGATACCTGATGACGCGCCGTATTCGGGGAAGCCCTGGCCGAAGCTGGAGCGGAAGTTCGCGGCGACGATTACGCGGCTGGACCGGGATATCGGGCGGATATTGGACAAGCTGAAAGCGCTGGGGATCGACGACAACACGCTGGTGCTGTTTTCCAGCGACAACGGGCCGCACAAGGAAGGCGGGCACGATCCGAACTTCTTCCATTCGAGCGGGCCGCTGCGGGGGACCAAGCGCGACCTGACCGATGGGGGGATCCGCGTGCCGTTTCTGGCGCGGTGGCCGGGGAAGGTGCCGGCGGGGCGCGTGAGCGACCACGTGTTTGCGTTCTGGGACATGATGCCGACGCTGGCGGAGGCGATCGGGGCGACGGCGCCGGCGGGGATTGATGGCATCAGCATGTATCCGGTGCTGATGGGCAAGCCGGGGCGGTCGCACGAGTACCTGTATTGGGAGTTCCATGAGGGCGGGTTCTCGCAAGCGGTGCGTGTTGGGGACTGGAAGCTGATCAAATCCAAGGGCAAGACGATGCTGTTCGATTTGAAGAACGACATCAATGAGGCCAAGGATCTGGCGGCGGAGAAACCGGACGTGGTGGCACGGCTGGCGAAGATCATGGCCGGGGCGCGGACGAATTCGCCCGATTTCCCGGTGGGTTAAAGCCGGGCGGCAATCGGGCAGAATGGAGGTATGCTTGCCATGCCGATGCTACTTGCCGCGATCAACCTGCTGGTGACGCCCGAATGGGTGATGGGAGAGAAGAATCTGGTGATCCTCCATGCGGGGACGCCGAAGGACTATGCGGCGGGGCATGTGGCGGGGGCGCAGTTGGTGACGCTGGCCGACGTGTCGAAGCCGGAATCAAAACTACGGCTGGAGATGCCGCCGGCGGAGTTGATGCGGGAGCGGTTGATGAAGCTGGGGATAGGCGACGGGTCGCGGGTGGTGATTTATGCCGGGAGCGAGTCGGTGCAGACGGCGACACGGGTGTGGTTCACATTTGAGTATCTGGGGCTGGCGGCGTCGCTGATGGATGGCGGGCTGGCGGCGTGGAGGGAGAAGGGGTTGCCGGTGACGACGGAGGTGCCGGCGGTGAAGGTGGCGACGGCGTTGACGGTGAAACCGCGGCCGGAGCTGATTGTCGATTCGAACTGGATGAAAGACCATCTGCGGGACGGGAAGGTGAAGATCGTGGATGCGCGGCTGGAGGAGTTCTATAGCGGCAAGAACGCCGGGAACATGCCGCGGGCGGGGCACATTCCGGGAGCGAAGAGCGTGCCGTATCCGACGCTGCTGACCGAGGCGAGAGCGTTTCAGCCGGTGGGGGTGTTGAACGACAAACTGGGCGAGGCGGCGACGCTGGTCACCTACTGCCATATCGGGATGCAGGCGACGGTGCCGTACTTCGCGGCGCGGTTGGCGGGGCGCGAGGTGAAGCTCTACGACGGATCGTTTGAGGATTGGAGCGCGAAGCCGGAGTTACCGGTGGAGGCGCAGTAGCTACTTCGCCGGCGGAGCGCCGAGCAGGTTGATTTTCTCGTTGCGGAGATAGCCGAAGCGGTTGACCCAAATGCCGTGGGCGGAGGCTTCACGGCCGGCGGCGAGGCGTTTGGCGAAGTCGGAGACGGGGCCGTAGCCGTGGATGAAGGCGAAGACGGGTGTGGCGCCGGCGGCTTTCTGGGCTTCGCGGACCTTGCGGATCTGCGCTTCGACGCCGACGGGGTGGGGTTCGTCGGGTTCGGGGTAGCGATAGTCGGACAGGCGGGTGGAGTAGGGCGGGTCCTGGATTTCGAGCCACTGGGCGAGGCACCTGACAAGGAGTTCTTCGTTGAGGCCAGGGTTGGCCTTCATGATGGCGTCGCCATAGAAGCGGAACATGACGGGCCAGTGCATGGTGTAGAGCTTGCAGTGGATGGCGGAGGCGTACTTGGCGAGCAGGGAGTATTGCATGCCGCTGACGGTGGCGAAGGGCGGGGGGAAGACGCCGAAGGTGAGGGCGATGCGGGAGGGGAGTGCTTCGCGAAGGCGGAGAGCGAGTTCGCCGACGAGGGCACCTTTGAAGCGGAGCCAATCGAGGAGACCGGGGTGATCGATGAGGGTGGTGAGGAGGGCGTTGCGGCCGCCATCGAGGGCGAGGAACCGTTCCAGGTGTTTGTTGGTGAGACCGCCGTGGAGGGTGCGATAGAGTTCGAGGACGGCGGGTTGCATGCGGGCGAAATCGAAGCCGAGGCGGGAAGCGGCTTGCTGGCAGTGGGGGGAAAAGTCGAGGAAGATGTCGTCGAGGAAGTAGGGGGGATACTCGGGCCAATCGAAGCGGATGCCGTCGATATCGGGATAGGCGCGGACGAGGTCGCGGGTGAGGGCGACGGTGTAATCGAGGATATGGGGGCTGGCGAGGGAGCCGTTATTGGCGAGGCGGCGGGGAGGGACTCGGCCATCGGGGAGGCGGGGTTTGTCTTCCTCGACGGGGCCGCCGAACTGGACGCGATAGCCGGGAGGGATGGCGGCCTGGACCTGGAGGTAGGTTTGGATGTGGCGGGACTGGGCGGCGCGGAGGAACTGTTTGATGACGCCGCCTTCGCGGAGGGTGAGGTTGTTTGCCGGGGAGGGCTGATAGCGGAGGCCGGAATAGAGGCGTTTGTCGGGTTCGAAGCTGGGGGCGGTGTTGACGAAGAGTTCGCGTTTCCCCCAGAGGGGGCGGTCCAGGAGGCGGACGGAGCCGGCGCCGGCGTCGATGGGTGGTTCGCGACTTCCGGTCTTTTCGTCGGAGGGTTCCATGACGTAGGGGGAGGTGGCGATCATGTCGACTTTGGCCGCGGCGAGGCGGGAGACGACGGCTTCGACGCCTTCGTTCTGGAAGTGTTCGGGGAGGACGGTGACGCCGGTTTTCATTGTTTTCCTTGGAGCGGGCGAATGCGGAGTTCCTTGCATTCTATCGAGGCAGAGTCGAGGTGGATTTGGAGTCCGATTCTGCCGCGGGCGGAGACGCCTGAAGGGACGGGGCCGGAGGCGAGTTTGTGGCCGTCGAGCCAGGTAGTGACCAGGTTGTATTGGAGCTTGATGCGGAGCAGGGCCCAGCGGCCGTCGTGGTCCTCGGTGGGGGCGGCGCGGGTTTGACCGTAGATGGAGCCGGTGGGGTAGACGGCGTCCGGGGGAGAGTAGATCTGGACTTCGAATCCGCGGTGTTTCGTTTTGTCGGGCTGGCCACGGAGGAAGAGCCCGGCGTTGACGTGATTATGGGATTTGACGACGGCGAGGAGTTCGAAATCGGTATAGTCGCCGGGGGCATAGTGGATGCCGTGGCCGTTGGCGGCGAGGATGGCGCCGTTGGCGACCGACCACTGGCCGGCATCGCGGAGTTGCCAGCCGTTGAGGTTCTCTCCGTTGAAGAGGGCGGTATAGGGGCGGGGGGAGCCGAGGTCGTCGATCCGGATGTCGCGGATCTCGTATTTGTGGCCAAGGTCGAGGAAGCCGATGTGGCCGGTGGCGTGGCGATCGGAAATTTCGGCCTCGTTGATGAGTTCGCCATCGATTTTGACGGAGATGGTGTCGCCGCGGAGAGTAATTTCGGCGGCATGCCATTTGTCAAAAGACGGGGGGAGGAACTTGGCGGGGGCGTGGAGCGGGGGGATGGCTCCGGTGACGTGGGGACTGGTTTTATTGTGAAAGTCGTGGGCGAGTTGGACGGGGATGCCGGTGAGGGTGGGGCGGCCGTGGGAATGGGCGCGGAGGACGACGATGGCTTCGGCCCACTGGGCGAGGCGGTAGGAAAATTTGAGGCGGACGTCGCCGTATTCGCCGGCGGTGCGGAGCCAGTTTTGGCTGTTTTCGGTGCCCTGGCAGAGGGCGGAGGTGTCCGTGGTGGAGAAGCTTTGGCCGGGTTGGATCCAGGGGATCAGGGCGAGGGCGAGAATCCAGGGCATCGAGTCAAGGATACTGGGTAGAACGATGGCTGTTGTATTGAGTTGCTCCGCGGTGAGCAAGCGCTACGGCGCGAAGCCGCTTTTTGAAAATTTGACGATGGCGCTGCACGACGGGCAGCGGATTGGTTTGACTGGCCCCAATGGCAGCGGGAAGTCGACGCTGATGCGCATTCTGGCGGGGACAGACGTGCCGGACGACGGGCTGCGCGCGGTGCGGAAGCAGGCCATTGTGGCATATGTACCGCAGGACTCGGTGTTTGAACCGGGGCAGACGGTGCGTACGGTTTTGGAGGAGGCGCTGCGGGATCTGCCGCTGACCGATGAGGAGCGGCGGCTGCGGCTGGAGATGGAAGCCAGCCGGGCCGGGCTACGGGAGTTTGACGCCGAGGCGGCGTCGCTATCGGGAGGCTGGCGCAAACGGCTGGCGATTGTATGCGCGCTGGTGCGGTATCCGCACGCGGTGTTGCTGGACGAGCCGACGAACCACCTAGACATCGACGGGATCCTGTGGCTGGAGCGGGTGCTGATGCAGGCGGAGTTTGCCTCGCTGTTCATCAGCCATGACCGCTATTTCTTGGAGAAAGTGGGTACGCATACGGCGGAGATCAATCCGTCGTTCCCGGACGGGCTTTACCAGGCGGAGGGGAACTATTCGAAGTTTCTGGAGCGCCGGGACGAGTTCATGTCGGCGCAGCAGAAGCTGCAGGACTCGCTGGCGACGAAGGTGAAGCGGGAGGTGGAGTGGCTGCGGCGGGGGCCGAAGGCGCGGACGACGAAATCGAAGGCGCGAATTGACGAGGCGCACCGGCTGATGGGGGAGTTGGACGATGTGTCGTCGCGGAACCGGACGTCGACGGCGTCGATTGCATTGAATGCATCGGAGCGGAAGACGAAGCGGCTGATCCAGGTGGAGGGGTTGGCGGCGGCGCCGGGCGGGCGAACGCTGTTTGAGGGATTGGACCTGATTCTGTCGGCGGGGACGAAGTTGGGGCTGGTGGGCGGCAACGGAAGCGGGAAAACGACGCTGCTGCGGATTCTGCAAGGAGTGATGGAGCCGGCGGCGGGGCGGGTGCAGCGGGCGGATCTGCTGCGGGTGGTGACGCTGGACCAGAACCGGCGGCTGCCCGACGAGAACGCCACTTTGAAGCAGGCGCTGTGCCCGGACGGGGACTCGGTGATCTATAACGGGCAGACGATCCATGTGGCGGGATGGGCGCGGCGGTTCCTGTTCACCAGCGAGCAGTTGGTGCAGCCGGTGCGGCAGTTGTCGGGGGGAGAGCGGGCGCGGGTGTTGCTGGCGAACCTGATGCTGCAGCCGGCCGATGTGCTGTTCCTGGACGAGCCGACGAACGACCTGGACATCCCGACGCTGGAGGTGCTGGAAGATTCGTTGCTGGAGTTTCCCGGGGCGCTGGTGCTGGTGACGCACGACCGGTATCTGCTGGACCGTGTGGCGTCGACGGTGGTGGCGCTGGAGGGCGACGGGCGTTGGGGATTGTACGCCGAGTATAGCCAGTGGGAGCAGGAGCGGGCGGAGCGGGGCCGGGCGGCGGCGAAGAAAGAAGCAGCGCCGGTGACCGCCGCGGCGCCGGAGAGTGCTGCGGGGCCGAAAAAGAAGCTGAGCTACCTGGAGCAGCGGGAGTGGGACGCGATGGAGGGGCAGATTCTGGAGGCCGAAGAGGAGTTGGAAGCGGCCAAGGCGGCGCTGGATGATCCGGCGGTGTTCAGCGATCACGTGAAGGTGGTGGAGGCGACGGTGCGAATGGAGAAAGCGCAGCACCGGGTGGAGGCGTTGTATGCTCGTTGGGCGGAGTTGGAGGCCAAGGTTGGTTGATGCATCAGATAAGCCGGCGTGAATTTGGAATGGTGGCGGCAGCGGCCGTGGCGATACCGGAGAAGACGGTCGTCCTGACGTTCGATGATGCGGTGAAGTCGCACCGGACGGTGGTGGGCCCGCTGTTGAAACAGCTCGGGTTTGCGGCCACCTTTTTCATTTCGCACCGGTGGATGGGGGACGGGGAACATTTCCTGTCGTGGAAAGACGCGGCGGAGTTGCACGAGATGGGGTTCGAGATCGGGAACCATTCGTGGACGCACGGATCGTTCGCGACACCGCGGGCGGCAGCACGGCTGGCCGGAGAGTTGTCGCTGATCGACTATGAACTGCAGCGGGTGAAGGTGCCGAAGCCGGTGAGTTTTGCCTGGTCGGGGAACGGATTCGGGCCGGAGAGTGTAGCGGTGTTGCGGGAGCACGGGATCCGCTACGCACGGCGCGGGGCGCAGCCGGAAGCGGAGTATGGACGCATTGTGGTGGGGCCCGCGTACGATCCGAAGCGGCATCATCCGCTGCTGATACCGACGACGGGGGACGCGTATCCGGACTGGACGTTTGCACATTTTCTGAAGGTGCTGAGCTCGGCCAGAGCGGGGGAGTTGGTGGTGCTGCAGTTCCACGGGGTGCCCGACGTGGTGCATCCGTGGGTGCATACGCCGCCGGGGATGTTTGAGAAATACATGGCCCATTTGAAGGCCGAGGGGTACCGGACGCTGGCTCTTCGGGATGTGGCCCCGTACGTGGGAGAAGAGCCGGCCGACCCGATGCTACAGGTGCGGTACCCGATGCCAAAGGACGGCGTGCTGCCGATGCCGGTGGAGGTGGACCAGACGCGGACGGCGCTGCCGTACTGGAGGGGAGTGATGCGGGCGCACGGGTATTCGGCGGCCGAGGCGACGATGGTGACGGGGGAGTGGGAGGCTCCGGCGGCGGCCGAGCGCGTGGCCGGACCGAAGCTGCTGCCGTATCCGGGGGGGCGGCACATGCGGATCGGATTCCTGGAGGGCGCGGTGAATCCGATGCGGGGGACGAAGGCCTCGGTGTTCCTCCCCTGGGCCGGGGCGGGGTATGTGGTGGTGGATCTGCCGGAGGCGGTGATCGCGAACGGGAAGATTCAGTTCCTGGGGCATACGCATATCCCGACGGTGTGGGATGAGAAGAACGTCGTGATGACGAACCGGGACTGGGTGCGGGAGCCGGACGGGGCGCTGACGTCGGAGTGGGCGCTGCCGGATAAGGTGAGCGTGGGGGCTTCCATCCGGTTGAACGGGGAAGTGGTCTACATGGACTGCTGGATCCGGAACGGGTCGGAGGTGGCGCTGAAGAACATTCGGGCGCAGGTGTGCGTGATGTTCAAGGGGGCGCCGGCGTTTGCGGCGCAGACGAACGGGAACAAGGTGCTGGAGGGGACGCGGGCACTGGCGCGGGCCGGGGAGCGGTGGATTGCCACCGAGTGGGAGGACTGCGGGAGGGTATGGGGGAATGAGCGGTGCCCATGTATGCACTCCGACCCGAAGTTTCCCGATTGTGCGCCGGGGGAGACGGTGCGGCGGAAAGGGCGGATGTGGTTTGGGACGGGGGATGCGGGGTGAGGTGTGGGATTCGGTTGGCGCGTCCATTGCTGGACGGGCCAACCATTGTGAAAAGCGGGTTACGGCAGCGCCTGCACGGTGATTTTTGAGGCGGCGTTCTGCTGGCGGAAGACGCGGTGGACGGCTTTCTGGAAGTCGGTTTCGCGGGCTTCATTGATGTTCATGAACTTCTGCGGGTTGCGGTCGACCAGGGGGAACCAGGTGCTTTGGATCTGGATCATAATGCGGTGGCCGCGGCGGAAGGTATGGAAGATGTCGTTCATTCCGTACTCCACCTTGGCAACCTCTCCGGGGGTGAAGGGTTCGGGCTTGGAGAAGCTGTTGCGGAACTTGCCGCGGAAGACTTCGCCGCGGACGAGCATCTGGTAGCCGGCCATGGGCGGGCGGCGGGTCTCGGGTTTGGAGCCGTCGTAGTCTTCGGTGGGCAGGCTGTCGGGGAAAACGTCGATGAGTTTGACGATCCAGTCGGCGTCGGTGCCCGTGGTGGAAACCACTAGCGAATTGAGCACGGGGCCGGCGAGGGTGATGTCCTCTTCCAGAACGTCGGTTTCGTAGACGAGGACATCCGGGCGGGAGGCGGCGAAACGCTGGTCGTCCACCATGTGTTCGCGGGTCATGCTGATGGCGATATCGGCGGTGACGGGGACGGGTTTGGCGGGGTCTGAGGTGAACTCATCTGCGGCAGTGGCTGCGGAGGGGGCCTGCCAGGTGAGTTTGCCGTTGGCGTTCAGGAAGAGGCTGCGGGGTTTGGCGGCGGCGGGGGGCCAGGCGTCGAACTTGCGCCACTGGTTGGCGCCGGTTTCAAAGACATGCGCTTTGGCGAATTTTCCGTCGCCTTTACCCTTCAAATAGTGCTCAAAGAAGGGTGTTTCGATGTTTTTTGCGTAATATTTGCTGGTTTTTGCGTCGAATTGGATGTAACCGAGATGGTCGCCGTCGTCGCGCGCCCACTGTCCGTGGCGCCATGGGCCCATGACAAGCAGATTGGTGGTGGACTGGCTCTGCTTGGCGACGTTTTTGAAGACCTGCAGGGCGCCATAGAGGTTCTCCGCGTCGAACCAGCCACCGACGGTCATGACGGCGGGTTTTACGGCCTTCAGGTGGGGGCGGAGGTTACGGGCCTGCCAGAACTCGTCATAGGTGTCGTGGCGCATCATTTCGTTCCAGAAGGCGATGTTGTTCTTGAAGTAGCGTTCGTTGGCGTTGTAGAGCGGCCCGAGTTGGAGGTAGAACTTGTAGCCATCGGGGGTGCCGTAATCGAAGCGGACACGGTCCTTCGGGGGGATGACCGGTTCGGGGCGGGGTTTGCCGAAGCCGGCGAGGAAGTTGAACCCGTGGGGGAGGTAGAGAGCGCCATTGCGGTGGAAGTCATCGCCGGTGAACCAGTCGGTGATGGGGGCCTGGGGCGAGGCGCAGACGTGGGCGGGGTGGGCGTCGATCATGCCGGCGGCGGTGTAAAAGCCGGGGTAGGAGATGCCGTAGGTGCAGACTTTCCCGTTGTTGTTGGGCAGGTTTTTGACGAGCCAATCGATGGTGTCGTAGGTGTCGGAGCTTTCGTCGATGTCCTGGGGGGAGCGTTTGACGGCTTTGTGGGGCGTCATGTTGACGAACTCGCCTTCGCTCATGTTGCGGCCCCGGACGTCCTGATACACGAAGATGTACTTGGCTTCGGCGAGTTCGGTGTTGGGGCCGAGGTCGGCTTTGTACTGGTCGACGCCGTAGGGGGCGACCGAGTAGGGGGTGCGGTTGAGGAGGATCGGCCATTTTTGCGACTGATCCTTGGGGATGTAGACGGAAGTGAAGAGGCGTTTGCCGTCGCGGGCGGCGATGCGGTACTCGTACTTGGTGTAGTTTTCGCGAATGACCTTTTCGCCCTGAGCGAAGAGGGGGAGAGTGAGGAGAAATACGAGCAGGCGCATGGGTTAGCTTTCGAATTGGCGGCGAAATGCGGCGAACTGTTCTTTGAGTTCGTGGAGTTCGGCTTCGAGGGTGTTGATGCGGATCTCGAGGTCTTCGGTGCGGGCGGCGCGGTGGGCGGAGGGGGCGGCGATTTCGGCAAGTGTTTCGGCGGAAACGGGGCCGCCCATAAGGTGCATCCAGCGAGGTTCGCGCTGGCCGGGTTGGCGGGCGAGGAAGACGGTGAGGGGTTCGGGGCGTTCGCTGAGCTTGCGGAGGGAGTTTTCGACGGCATCGAGATCGTCGAAGGCGTACATGCGCTGGGTACGGTCTTTGAGTTCGTTGAGCGTTTGCGGGCCGCGGAGGAGGAGGACGCAGAGGAGGGCGAGTTCGCGGTTGTTCAGGTTGAGAGTGAAGGAGACGCGGTGGGCGTATTTGGGGACGCGGGAATCGAAGCGAGGTTCGGCGAGGTCGCGATCTTCCAGGGCGCGGAGGCCTTCGCGGATGGTGTCCTCGTCGTAGTCGGAGACGGGTTCGCGGTTCGTTTTCTGATTGCAGGCCGTCATGAGACTGTTGACGGAGAGCGGGTAGTAATCGGGCGTGGCCATATCCTTCTCGATGAGGCTGCCGAGGACGCGTTGCTCCAGAGGACTGAGTGGCGGATTCACTCCTCTAGTTTATGCACGGGAGGCTGGGGATTTTCATTGACAAGGAGGCGGAAGAGGTCGGGCCGGGCGTAGTGTCCGGTGACGTCGAGGTCGAACTTGCCTTCGGTGGTCCGGGCGGGGTCGATATCGGCGTAGAGGATGCCTTCTTCGCCGCGAAGGGGACCGGCGAGGAGGTTGCCGAAGGGATCCACGATGACACTGCCTCCGGCGATGGCGCCCCATTCGGAGGCAGGGGCGAACTGGACGGCGGATAGGACGAAGCAGCGGCCTTCGACGGCGATGTGGCGCATGGAGGGGAGCCAGGTGTCGCGTTCGTCGACGGTAGGGGCGCAGTAGAGTTGCACGCCCTGGTTGTAGAGGGCCAGGCGAAGCTGGGGCATATAGTTTTCCCAGCAGATGGCGGAAGCGAGGCGGCCCCAGGGGGTATCGATGGCTTTGAGCGTGCTGCCATCGCCGAAGCCCCAGATGAGGCGTTCGCTGGCGGTGGGCATCACTTTGCGGTGTTTGCCGGCGAGGGATCCATCGGGGGCATGATAGGTGGCGGTGCAGTAGAGGGTACCGCCGTCGCGTTCGATGACGCCGCCGATGAGCCAGAGGTTTGCTTCGGCAGCGATGCCGGCAAGCGGTTCAAAACTGGCGAGGGCTCCTTCGGCATAGCGGCGGAACTGGGCACGGCCTTCGGGGGAGCGCTGGCCGACGCGAGCGCCGAAGTCCATTCCCTTGGGATAGCCGCCGATGAGGGCCTCCGGGAAGACGAGGAGTTGGGCTCCGTTCTGAGAGGCTTCCCGGGCAAAGCGGCGGAGTTTTTCGAGCGTGGCGGGAGTGTCCCAAGGGATGCTTCCCATCTGAAGAACGGCGGCGCGTAGCATAATAACCAGTTTGGAGCAAAAGAAACGACCGTTAAAGACGCTGGAGCGGGTGATCTCGAAAGCAGGGCTGGGATCACGGACTGATGCGCGCAGTTGGATCCATGCCGGCAAAGTGCAGGTGAATGGGCGCGTGGTAATGAATCCGGACCACTGGGTGGACATGGAGCGCGACCGGGTGCGCTTCGACGGGAAGCCGCTGGAGAAGCAGGAGCGGATCTATTTGCTGCTCTACAAGCCGACCGGATACATCACCACCTACAAAGACCCGGAGGGGCGCCCGACGGTCTATGACCTGTTGCGGGACGTGGATGTGTTCGTTGTGCCGGTGGGGAGGTTGGATCTGGACACCTCCGGGCTGTTGATTCTGACGAACGATACGCAATTCGCCGAGCGGATCATGAATCCGGACTTCCACGTGCCGAAGACGTATCTGGTGAAGGCCTCGACGCTGCTGACCGAGGAGCAGTTGCAGCAGTTGCGGGACGGGGTGGAACTTGTCGACGGGCCGACGCGGCCGGCGGTGGTGCGGCGGGTGCGCGATTCGGGGAAGTATACGCACTTTGAGATCGTGCTGACGGAGGGGCGGAACCGGCAGGTGCGGCGGATGGTGGAGGCGATTGGGGCGCGGGTGATGAAGCTGGTCCGGGTGAAGATCGGGGAGATTGCGATTGGCGATCTGCCGATCGGGAAGTGGCGGTTGCTGACGCGGGGGGAGTTGACGCGGCTACGCCAGTGAGGCGGCCAGGCGGCGAAGGGTGGCGCCGTGCTGCTTACGCATCTGCTCGACCCGTTTGCTGAAGGTGGATTCAAACGATCGGCGGGGGACGGCGGTTTTCTGGCGCATTTCGGGGTCCTTGAGCAGTTTCTGGGAGGAGGCGGGCATGCGGTTGACGGCGTCGTCGTAGGCGCGGGTGGAGGCTTCGCGGAAGCCGGCGATGGCGCGGAAGTAGCCGTTCTGGCCGGGCACTTTTTTACAGCCGCGGACGATGGCTTCCAGGGCCTCCGATTTTTCGGCGGGAGTCAGTTTCTGGGAGGTGGCGAGTGTGGCGCCGTAGTCGTCGAGGAAGGGACCCAGGGGGAGAAGTAGCTCGGGAGAGCGGCGGAGGGGCTTGACGGCGCGGAGAGGGTAATGGCGGTGGCCTTCGCTGGCGAGGAGTTCGCGGTAGAGATCGGCGGGGAACTGGAAGATGCCGCCGTAACCGGTCTTGTTTTCCTGGGCGAGGCGTTCAAACTGGAGTGCGCTTTCCGATTTGCGGGCGGGGCCGGACCAGAAGCTGATGCCCTGGTTGAGGTCGCCGAGGTTGTGGATGACGCTCATGGCAACGCGCATGGTGTCGAGTTCGCGGCCGGGGGTGAGGCAGACATCGACGAAGGCGCGGGCCTCGCGGATGAGTTCGGCGTGGATGGCGGCGTGGCTGTGGGCGACGTACTCTTCGTCGTTGAGCGGAAGGAACCGGCCGAGGGCACCAGCCATGACGCTGAGCCATTCGCCGTCGTGGCCGCTGACGATGCCATGCGGCGAACAATCAATGGTGCGTTTGGAAAAGCCGACGAGCGTCCACTTCTGCATGGCGAGGCCAAGGCGGAACATGGCGTGCAGGGTGTCCGGATCCTTGGTCTCCCGCCAGAGGAGGCCGCGGATCTTGCTATCGACGTCCGTCGGTACGTAGGTGGAGACGGTGCCGTGGTGGGAGGCCAGGCAGAGGGCGAAGTACCAGAGAAGCGCGTTTTCGTGGCGCACCTCAGGATTGGCATGGACGGAGGCGAGGATATGCAGGAAGCCATCCTCGGAGGCGGCGAGGGACTCCGGGCCGGCCTCCGGACGGGGGGCGGGGAGGAGTTCCTTCAGGTAGGGCGCGGTGTTCCAGATGAGATCGAGAAGGCCGGCCGGAGAGATGTAGTGGTCCCAGACTACGGGTTGCGATTCTTCCAACTTTTAAGCGTAGCAGCGGAGCTCAAAAACGCGCGCGGAGTCACTGCCGTTGGTGGCGGTGACGTGGACGCGGACGGCTTCGATTTCGGTGGCCGGCCACTTGTGGCGGCGGAGGCGCTGGTGGTTGCCCTTGACGGTTTCGACGGTGGCCCATTCCGAAGAACCGGGTTTCCGGATCTGGACGGAGTAGTCGCGGACGGTTTCTGGTTGGGCAGCGCGGACGATGCCGCGGTTGATGGAGTCCGAGGAGGTGAGTGTGAGTTCGCGCTGGAAGCCGGAGTCGAAGGCGATCTGGAGTTCGCTGGTGCGCTGGGGCTTGTCCCAGCGGAGTTCGATCCAGGCGCCATCGGCGGGGAGTTGGGCTTCCCAGTGGTGAATGCCCTGGGAGGGGATATCGCGGGGGACGCCGTCGACGACGAGCATCGCCTTGGCGTCGCCGATTTCGTTGGAGGCCGAGACTTTGGCGGAAAGGGCGAGGTCCGCCGGGTCCTGGTTGCGGACGTTCTTGATGGTCTGATCGTCGCGAAGGAGCCGCTGCTGCAGGGCACTGACGAGTTTGGGTTCGCTGGCGAGTTGGCGGGGGGAGATGCCTTTGGCGAGGCACATGGCGGCGGCGGTACCGGCGGCCTGGCCGCCGACGGCGCAGGTGGCCATGACGCGGGTGGAGGTGAAGGCGACGTGGGTGGCGCTGATGTTGCGGCCAGCCATCATCAGGTTGGAGATGTTCTTGGAGTAGAACGAGCGAAGGGGGATGTTGAAGACCTCCGGGGTGCGGATCTGGACGGCGGGAGGGAGGTCGGCGCGGTCGAAGCCACCGGGCGGGTGATCATCCATGGGCCAGCCGCCGATGGCGACGGCGTCGGCGAAGTCGCCTTTCAGCAGGTCATTCTGGGAGAGAAGGTGATCGCCGACCAAGCGGCGGCTGCCGCGCTTGCCGGGCATAAAGCCGACCCAGTCCATGGCCCAATTCGCCGAGGAGGTATGTTCGCCGGAGTTCTTAATGTAATCCCAGACCCCCATGACGATGGAGAGGAGTTCAAAGCGGATGCGCTCATTGTCGCGGATGGTGTCGAGGCTGCCGCCCCACTCCACCCACCAGTAGCCGTACTCCCAACTGGAGATTTTGCGGAACTTCAATGTGTCCGCGGTGACTTTGCGGGCCCATTTGGGCGCCTTGAAAGGCATGGGACGCTGGTGGAGGCGGGAGGTGAAGAGAATGGACGAGCCGAGGGTCTCCTCGTCGTGTTTTTCCGGGGCCAAGGACTCGCCGAATTCGCTGCGGGTCTCACGGCCGGTGCGGAGTTCGGCGCCGGCTTCCAGGCCGAGGCGGGAGTCACCGGTGCAATCCATGAAGAGCTTGGCTTTGATGCGGTAGAGATGTTCGCTCTTGTCGCAGCGGACCATTGCCTCTTCGATCTTGTTGTTCCTGGTTTTGGCGCTGTAGATGGTGCTTTCGAGCAGAAGGGTGATGTTGGGCTCGCTGATGACTTTGTCGTAGAGAAGGAGATCCCAGAGTTCCCAGCAGCGTTGGGGGTTGTTGACGGCGTCATCGAGGCGGATCTCTTCGAGGATGCCGCCTTCGCGCCAGCCGCCGCGGCCCTTGTGGGAGTTGGCGCCGACCACGTGCATTTTCACTTCGCTCGAGGAGTTGCCGCCGAGACGGGAACGGTCCTGGACGAGCACGACCTTGGCACCGTGGCGGGCGGCGGAGATAGCGGCGCAGACACCGGCAAGGCCACCGCCGGCGACGAGGAGATCGGTTTCCAACTCGACGAGCGTCATATGGGGCTCAGCGGCGGCCATGCGGCGGCCGTTGGCGGGCGGGGCGATCTTGTCAAACTCCCGGCGAATGGCGCCTTGAGAGGGTGTCAACTGCGCGGCGGGGAGCGCGGCGGCATTGACGAGGAGGCTGTAGCCGGAGAGCCAGAAATCGCGTCGATCCATGACTGAAATCTTATATGTCACGAGCCGTGCGTGTCTATCGGGGGTGCGGATCTCGATATACTCTGCTCGCTATGATGCGTTGCTTCGTTTCCTTGCTTGCCGTTTTCCTGACGGTGCCGGTGTGGGCCGTAAGCCGGAAGGAGGTGGTGTTCAAGACAACCCCGCAAGGGGAACTGAAGATGACCCTGTTCTACCCGCCGGACTGGAAGGCAAGTGATAAGCGCCCGGCAGCGGTGTTCTTTTTTGGCGGGGGCTTTGTCAACGGGTCAACGAAGCAGTTTTTCTCGAAGGCGGCGTATCTGGCGAGCCGGGGGATGGTGACGGCGAGCGCGGAGTACCGGATCAAGAACAAGCACAAGACGACGCCGCTGGAGAGCTTTGCCGATTGCCGGAGCGCGATGCGGTGGTTGCGGAAGCATGCGGCGGAGCAAGGGATTGACGGGGAGCGGATTGCGGCGGGAGGAGGTTCGGCCGGCGGGACGTGCGCGATGACGCTAGCGGCAGACGCGGCGTTTGACACGGCAGGGGAGGATACGTCGATTTCGGCGCGGCCGAGCCTGTTGCTGCTGTATAACCCGGCGACGGATCTGGGCGGGTCGGCGGCGCCGGCGGAGTGGTCGCCAAAGAATCAGTTGAAGGCGGGAATGCCGCCGATGGTGATGTTTTTTGGGACCGAGGATACGCACTACGTAAAGGCGAAGGGCTACTTCGCGAAGGCACGGGAACTGAGGGTGCCGGTGGAGTTGTATTTCGGCAAAGGGCAGCAGCACGGGTTCTTCAATGACAAGCCGAGCGGGGACTACTCCTGGCATGCGTCGACGCTTTACATGACCGATGCCTTTTTGGCGGCACGGGGGTATGTGACGGGGCGGCCGACAATCGCGCAACCTGCCGGGAGCAAGGCGGTACTGTTCAGCGAAGCGGCGCCCGTGCCGGGTTATGGGCCGGAACGGCCGGCGCCGGCGGGTGTGAAAGCGGAGCGGAACATCGTCTACGCGAAGGCGGGCGGCCGCGAGTTGCTGCTGGATTTGTATCTGCCCGAGGGCGGGAGCCCGAAGCCTTTGCCGCTGATCGTCTGGATCCATGGGGGTGCGTGGCGGGCGGGAACGAAGAATCAGGCGCCGGTGGTGCCGCTGGTGAAGCAAGGGTATGCGGCGGCGAGCGTGGGGTACCGGTTTACGCAGGAAGCGCCATTTCCGGCGAACCTGCAGGACTGCAAGGCGGCGATCCGGTGGTTGCGGGCGAATGCGGGGAAGTACAACATCGATCCGAACCGGATTGGTGTCTGGGGCTCGTCGGCGGGTGGGCATCTGGTGGCGATGCTAGGCACTTCCGGGGACGTGGCGGAGTTGGAGGGGACGCACGGGGTGACGGGAGTATCGAGCCGGGTGCAGGCGGTGGTGGACTGGTTTGGCCCGACGCGGGTGGCGCGGATGTCGCAGTATCCGTCGCGGATGGACCATGATTCTCCCGAGTCGCCGGAGAATCAACTGGTGGGGGCGTTGGTGCAGCAGAATCCGGAGTTGGCTGAGAAGGCGAATCCGGCGCGCTATGCCTCCAAGGATGACCCGCCGTTCTTTATTCAGCACGGGGATGCGGATCCTCTGGTGCCGATGGAGCAGAGCGAGATCCTGGCCGATGCGCTAAAGGCGGCGGGCGCGAGCGCGGAGATGGAAGTGCTGGCGGGTGCCGGGCATGGAGGGCCGCACTTTCAGGCACCGGGTAACGTAGCGCGGGTGCGGGCGTTTTTCGACCGGGTGTTGAAGGAGAAGCCGTAGCGGCTATTTCTCGAGGGTGGCGGCTTTGCGGCGACGAAAGAGGTTGCGCCAACTGAAGCGGATGAGCCCGGCGCCGAAGGAGATGCCGTTGTAGAAGTGGTAGAGAAGGTGGAAGGGGATGGCGGCGATGGCGAAGGCGCGTCCCCGCTTGGCGGCGAGGAAGAGATAGAACTGGTTGTTCAGGACGACGAGGGCGATGAGGATGAAGAACAACGCCCCGATGATGGGGTGGGCGGGCAGGTAGGTGAGGAGGAAGAGAATGGAAATTGCCGAGTAAAGGGCGATCAGCAGGGAGGAGGCGCGGGCGGCGCCGACGCCATTGATCTCGCGGCGATGGCGGAGGAACAGCAAGACATAAGCCAGCACTACCGGGGGAATGACGCCGAGCATTTCATGCTGCCAGGCAAGGGCGGAGAGAACGCCGAACCCGGCGGTCATTCCGGCGAAGGCCGTCATGCTGTGAGGGACGCCATTGCCATCGAGCCAGAAGCGGCACATGACGACGAGCAGGATGGCGAACAGGGGGGTGAGAAAATAGCCGCCATAGTAGACGGTCATGGCGAGGGCGAGCCCGACACAGACGAAAGCCAAGGCGACGCTGATACGCTGGCTCAACTGGAGGTTGAGGTCGTTTGGCATATTGCGGTCGCGGAGGATCAGTTCGGTCCAGGGGATGCCGCGGTCGAGGACATCCGTTTTGAGGAGATTCCAAAACGTCCAACGCTTGAGATGCTTGACGCGCAGCAATTTGTCGAGCATCATGCGACGGCCCGCCCGGGAGAGTCGGTAGCCGAGTTCGATGTCCTCGATGGCGGGGCGGGCATAGGAGACATCGAAGCCGCTGTGGGCGAGGAAGACGTCGCGGCGAATGGCTCCGCATCCGCTCCAGAATGTCGATGCCTGTTCGAGAGCGGACTGATGAACGAAGCAGTGCATCAGATTTTTGTACTGGCTGAGGAAGTCACGCGCGGCGGGATCGTCGTCATAGGATCCGATGAGAGCGTCGAGGGCGGGATCGGCTTCGAATGCGTCGTGCACACGGCCGACAGAGTCGGGAGACGCGACGACGTCGGCATCAAGAAAGAAGAGAATTTCACCACGGGCCTCCATGGCTCCCATGTTCCTGGCACGTGCAGGCCCCGACTGAGCCCCGGTGGTGAGCAGCCTGGCTCCATGACGGAGCGCCACGTCCCGCGAGCCGTCGGTGGAGCCGTCGTCGACCACGAGAATCTCCAATGGGGCGGTGCGGCTCAGGCGCAAAGCGCCCAGGCAAAGCTCCAACTCTGCTTCTCCGTTGTAGACCGGGATAACGACGCTGACTGCCGGCGTTCTCAAGGTTGACTCCGCAAGTACCACCCTAGTGTGTCACGCAATCCCTCTCTGAGGTTGATTCGAGGGGAATAGCCGATTGCGCGGATGCGGCCGATGTCGGCAACCCAGCGGCGGGAATCGCCTGAGTGTGACTGGCCGGAAAACTGGAATTCCGGGGCGGCGTTCATCATTTCGCAAAGTATTTCCGCCAGTGCGCGGATGCTGACTATCTCATCGCCGGCGGCGTTGAAAACTTCACCCTGAAACGGGGCCTTGTCGGCGAGAAGGAGGAAGGCGTCCACCATATTGGTGACGTGGCTAAAGTCTCGCTCTTCGCTTCCATCGCCGAACAGGGGGAGCGCGGTGGGGTTGGCGTGGATCTTGCGGATGAGATCGTAGACGACCTGCTTGGTCTGACGCGGGCCATAAACGGAAAACATGCGAAGGCTGGCGGTTCTGAGGCCATAGTTCCGGTGGTAGGCGAAGCAATAGCGTTCCGAAGCGAGTTTGGCGACGGCGTAGGGGGAGACGGGGCAAAGTCCATCGGACTCATGGAAAGGGCGTTCGGCATTGCCGCCGTAGACGGCGCCGGTGGAGGCATAGAGTACGCGGGTCTCTGGAGAGAGTTGGCGAACGGCGTCGAGAAGGGCGAGCGTGGGCAGGAGGTTGCGATCGCAATCAGCGCGCGGGTCTTCGACGCTCCGCGAAACGCGGGCATCGCCGGCGAGGTGGAAAACGATGGCAGGCCGATCCTCGGCGAAAGCCTCGCGGAACGTCGAAGATTGAACGGAGCAGGGAAGGGTGCGGATGCGGCCGGCGACTTTGGCGAGGTTTTCAGGGACTCCTGTCGAGTAGTCGTCAACGACGGTCACTGAATTCCCGGCGGCGGCGAGAGCGTCCGTGAGGTGCGATCCGAGGAAGCCCGCGCCCCCGGTGACCCATGCTTTCATGAGAAAAAATTCCTCTGCAACCATTCCAGATTAGCGTATGCCCTAAAATGAGCGCATCAAGCGGAAGGTTTCACGGCCCTGGGGCGTGCAATCCGGGGAGAGAATAGGAGGATGCTGGGCGAACAATTCCGGATACTGTTTCTGTTCTACGTGAACCCAAGAAAAGCAGCCTCGGCGGTGATGGACCATGGACGGCTGGTGTTCGCCGCGGTGGCAGCGCTGGTGGTGGCGGTGACGATTGCGATGGCGGCAGGGGTGCAGCAGTCGGCAGAGTATTCCATGCGGATGCAGGTTGCCCAGGAGCGACTACTGGCGGTGGATGCGGCGCCGGCGGCGCAGGAGGAGTTCCTGTTGGAGCGGCGGGCGATTTCGCGCCAGTTGGACCGGCGTACTTTGCCACGGGGATCAAGCCGCTGGTGATGCTGGCGGTGATCTTTGTGCCCTTTTGCATCCTGGTGCTGGCCATGTGGGACAATCTGGGCGGCGCGGGGACTATCCTGTTCCGGGACTACATGCCGGTGCTGGCGGGACTGCTATTTGCCTGGACTGCGGCGCATTTGCCTTTGGCGGCGGTTTGGGTGGCGCAGATGGGAGGCCGGACAGCGCCCGTGGTCGAATTGCAGACGGTCGGGCTGATTGGATTCCTGCTTCTGGCGCCCTTTGTGGTGGCGACGGTGACCGGGGCGACACTGTCGCACGCTGGGGTTACTGTGGTTTGCGGGTTGGGGACGAGTGTGGTGGCGGCGCAGTTTCTGGCCCATTCGTCGGGTTTGCTGTACATGCTGGCATCACCGTGGCTCCTGTTCTACGCCTATCGAATGTTTGGTGGCGACCTGATGGCGCTTGGGGGCGGCCTGGCGGAGAGGCAGAACTTCAAACGGCAATTGGAGCTGGCGACGCTCAATCCGCGGGATGCGGATGCGCACTATCAGTTGGGGCTGATCTACTTGCAGCGGCGGCTGCCGGCGGAAGCGGAGGACCGGTTCCGCCGCGCGCTGGCGATCGACCCGCAGGAGCCGGACACGCTATTCCAACTGGGGCGTTTGCTCCGGGGGCAGGAGGGCCGGAGCGCGGAGGCGCGGGAGTTGTTGGAAAAGGCGGCAAGGATCGACCCGAAGCTGCAGAGCCACGAAGTTTGGCGGGAGTTGGGTGCGGTGGCCCTGGCGGAAGGGCGGGCTGCTGATGCGGTGACCCATTTGAAGCGCTATACCGGACTGCGGGAGTATGATCCGGAGGGACTGGTGCTCTATGGCCAGGCGTTGCGGGCAACCGGGAAGGAGGGAGAGGCCAAGGCGGCGTTTCAGCAGGCCGTGGAGTCTGCCCAGGCGGCGCCAAAGTTTCGCCGGCATGAGGTGGCGCGGTGGGAAGCGGCGGCGCGGCAGGAACTGCGGTCGTAGAACGGTCACGCCGGCGGAGGGGCAAAGCGGAGGCGGAGCCACACCTGCACGCCGCGCGGGTGGGCGGCGTAGATGGGCGAGAGATTGGCCGGGAGTTGGTAGAACTGGAACTGGCCGCCAAGAGCCGGCCGTAGGAACTTGCCGATAGGCGGGAGTTCGTAGGAATATCCGGCGGTGTAGGCCTTGATACGTGTGTAGCGGAACTCTTCGAGCAGGCGGACGTAGGGAGCTTCTTCGAAAAGCAGGAGCGAGTCCTTATCGGTGAGTTCGGCGCGACCCCAGAGCCAGTGGCGACTCCGGAAGAAGACGGTGGACTCAGCGGTGTAGGAGTTGAAGATCTGTCCGGGGACGCGGGTGGGGACGAGAACGATATGTTCGCGCTGCCCATTAGATTTGCGGGGGGGAGCGGCCTGGAGTTGGGCCAGCAGCTCCGGGTTGGGCTTTTGGGTATAAGTGAGGTCGTGGTTGCGGCCCCAAATGAGTGTGGTGGCCCAGTGGCCGGTAGCGAGCGGGCGGACATAGGTGACCGACGCTGTTTGGCGGAAGGTATCCCGATCGGGGTGGGTCGCTTCCCGGTTATTGATGCGGCCCGTGGAGAACTGAAGCGCCCAATTGGCGGTGGGGGTCAGGGTGGCGCGGGCGGCAAAGGAGTCGATGGCGCCGAGTTCGATGCCCCAGCGCTTTTCGTCGGGTTCGCGGCCGTGGAAGCCGCTGGCTTCGAGTGTCAATCCGCGATGGGTGATCCCGAGGGTGGCCACGTTGGCGGCGACATGGGTGGAGTCCTGGAAATGGTGAGAGAGTACGGCGATGGGGTTCTCCGAGGCCGAGAGGCGGTGGGGATAGGCGACGGGTCCGATGGCGGGGTCACCGCGCAGTCCGTAGTAGAAGTTGAGGGTTGTCCGTTCGCCGAGGGGGCGCTGGTAGGCGGCGCCGAGTTCTTTCACCAGATCGTGAGGATGTTGTCCGTTGAGGATGGGGATGTTTCGCCAGGTTTCGCCGGACTGCAGCAGGAGCGGGTAGCGGCCGTTGGTGATGGTGAGCGGCTCCATGGAGAACATAGATCGGAGGGTGAGGGTGCCACCGGCGAAACGGCGGGCGGCCATGGGCATTACCCATCCGGCACCGAACGATTTGTCGCGGCCGCGGGGCCCGGTTTGGTTGGTGAATACGCCCCAGAGGATGCCATGAAACATGACGGTCCAATCGCCGGCGCGTTTATGAATCATGTTCATCGGGCGGACCCCGGGCGATTGGCTGGTTCCGCTCAGATAGGCGCCGCTTTGCGGGGAGACGCCGGCGGTCATGCCGGAAGGCATACTGTCCATGACGAAGAGGCGTACTTCGCTGAGCGGCAGACCGGCGAAAATTCCGTCGCCCGAGTGCCAGGCGTCGTAGCAGTCTCCGCAGACGCCATTCGCTGCTTTCGGGGAGGCCAGATCGGTTCCGCAGCGGCAGCCTCCTTCCTTGGCGCACTGGCCGCAGCCGCCTTTTGCGCAGCAGTGGAAGCGGCCCTCTTTGGCGAGGGTCTGCTTGGCGGCGAACAGGGCGTTGACGCTTGCCTTGAGTTCCGGGGGGAGTTCCCCGGTCCCGGGCATCCCCTGCTTATCGGCCGTGAGCAGTTTCACCGCCTGTTGCTGAATGCCGGGGACGGCACCGCGGCCGTTCTGCCAGCCGGCGAGGCATTCGCCACAGGCGCCCAGACCCCTGGCTACGTTGGCGGCGCAAGCGCAAGAGCCGTTCTTTCGAATGCAGAGATCGCAACCCGGCTTCACACAGCAGGTGTAGCGGCCCGTGGTCTGGAGAATCTTGCGGGCGGCCTCCAACTTGGCCTCGGCGGTACGGAGATCGGCGGCCGCTTTCGTGGGGCGCGAGTCGCGGCGCCCCCCCTCGTGAGCATGGGCAGCAATAGCCACGGCGAGTGCCACAACAGCGAACCGCACTAATTCGCCCCCGCGGAAACATTGATGATACCCGTCTCCACTCGACCGGCACGCTGTACTTGCACCCAACCGCGATAGCGCCCCGCCTTGGGGAAACGAGCGAGAAACGCGATGCGGCCGTCCTTGCCGGCATTAGGGTCGAGTTCGTCGGGATGGGAGTGAACGTATGTTTCGCCGTCTTCGTGAATGAGGATGAGATGGCCGAGGGCGCCGAGGTAAGGCTCGAGATCGGTGACTGGGTTCCCGACATCTTTGCCGTGGAGAACAACCGGGAGGCGGAGGGTTCGGCCGGTCGAGAAGTTCGTGGCCGGGAAGCGAATCCGAAGCGTCGAGGTAATCGCTTCGGCGTTCAGCGGAATCTCCTGGAGGCGGAACCGGGGTGGCCGCTTGCCCGAGACTCGGAGACGGATCGGCATCACCTGACCTCCGGCGCCTTTGGGAGCGGCGTCGGCAAAGAGCGTGTAGTCGCCGGCATCGGGGAAGGTGAACCGAAGTCGAAAGGTGCCTGAGTTGTCGAGGGCCGGATGCTCATGGGCGAAGAAGTTGAGGTCGTCACGGACGATGATCAGGTGCATGAGCCGTTCATGCTGTATGTCGAACTGCTCGATCCGAGTGTTGCCGTTGCGCGAGCGGACCTCGATTTCGATTTCAGTCTCTTCGCCGGATTTGGGGCCGCGGGGGTGGGTCCGCGCTTCGGCGAAATAGGGTGGCGGTTTCGATTTGCGGTTCCGGGAGGGGAGGGGGTCACCCACCTGGAGGGGGAAGACGACGGGAAACTCCGCGGCGCCCGGGGGGGTGATGAACAGTTGCAGGCGGTAGTCGCCGCCGTGGGGGAACACCGGGTGGACACCGTACTCGCCGGGCACGCCTTCGGGATGGGCGGTTTCGGTGATATGAGCCATGCCGGGCATGGAGGGCATGTCGATCACGCTACGCGCTTGGGCGCGGATGATGGGTGCGGGGCCCATCACAGGGTCGACGCGGGTGGTGTCGACGACGCGGTACTCGATTTGCATCTCCTCCTGAGCGGTGAGCCCGGCAGGCGGGAGGCGGAGGGTCACCTCATAGGGGCCGACGCGGATCTGGCCCCAGGACGCTGCTGCGAAGCAAAGGAGGAGGAACGTACGTGTCATTGCACGGCCACTGCGACAGGGTTGCTGGAGCGAGAACCGACGGTGAGACGAAGTTCAACCTCGGGACCGGTTGGCGCATCCGCGGGAATCTGGACGTTGGCCTGGGCGAGGCCGACGAAACCCGGCGAGAGGCCAAGAAAGAGCAGGGGCGCCGGTCTACTGCCCAAGGTGGCTGAGGCCGGGAGTGCCGCGCGAAGGAGGGTGGCGGCGGGAGCGGGTTCACCGGCCGTGAGCGTGCCATCGAGTGGGCCGATGCCGGTGAGATAGACGGTAAGGACGCGACCGCGCGATTCGGGATTTGCCACGCCATTGAGGGTGAAATCCTGATTGACGATGACGCCGCGAGCGCCGCCCGGGAGGAGAAAGACGCCTGGCCCGGCAGGAGCGATTTGCAGCACTTCTTCGCTGCTGGACCCGGCCGCGGTCGTGACGCGCACCGCGGCCGGACCCTCGGCGATGTCGTAGGGGAGTTGGGCGTTGATTTGGGTAGGGGAAACGAAGACGAGCGGGAGTGGCTTTCCTTGGACAGAGACGGTAACGCCATCGAGTTCGGCCGGAAGCGGTACGGAGGCGGCTTGGGTGAGCGAGGCGGCGAACTGGGTGCCGAAGATGGAAATCAGCGCGCCGGGTGCAAGCGCAGAGGAAACAAAGCTGGCCGCGTTCACAACGCCACCCGGAGAAATCGCCGGGCGCGCGGAAAAGGAGACTTTGCGGAGGCGGTAGTTTTGCCAGTCGAGGATGAGCAGATCGTTGTTGCTGTCGACGGCGACCGAGGAAGGGAAGTGCAGGGCGCTTTGGGTGGCAGGAACAAGGTCCGGACCGGCACCGGCTTCGCCCGTGCCGGCGACAGTGGTGATGGCGCCAGTGGGCGAAACGCGGCGAACGCGATGGTTACCCATGTCGGCAATGTAGATGTTTCCCGTACCGTCGACGGCGACGGCGTTTGGCAAGTTCAGGCGGGCGGCGGAGGCGGGTCCGCCATCTCCGCTGAAGCCGGGGACGCCGGTGCCGGCGATGGTTGAGATGGCTCCGGCGGGTGAAATACGGCGAATGCGGTGGTTGCCTTGCTCGACGACAAGAAGATTGCCGGCGGCATCAAAAAGGATATGCGTGGGGGCGGAGAGGGCACTGCGAGTGGCGTCGGGGCCGTCGGGGCCGAGACCGGGGAGGCCGGTCCCGGCGATCAGTTGAAGGCGGCCGTCGCTGTTGACGCGGGCAATTCGATTGGAGTGGAGTTCGGCGAAGTAGCCGCGGCCAGAAGTGTCGACGGCGATGGCGCTTGGCCAATCGAGAGGAGAGAGGGAGGCGGGCGAACCGGTGGGGAGGAAGAAGGAGTGGCGGTCCGTGCCAACAACGGTAGAGATGCTGCCTGCTGGTGTGACCTGGCGGATGCGATTGTTCTTCTGGTCGGCGATGAGCAGCAGGCCATTGGGCAGCATAAGCGCATGGGAGGGTCCATAAAGCCGGGCGGAGGTGGCCGGGCCGCCGTCGCCTGCCGCGGCGGCGCCGCCGAGCGGGGAGCAGGAATTGGGTTCGATGGCGGGGCGCTGTCCATTGCCGGCCACGGTGGTGATGGTGCCGTCCGGGGTGATACGGCGGATGCGGTTGTTGTTCGTGTCAGCGAGGTAGATGTTGCCGGCCCGATCGACAGAGAGATGGCTCAACTCCTCGTACTGGGCGGGGTCACACTCGTTGCGGACGTCGGCAAGGGTGAATTGAGCGCGGGCGGCGGGTCCGTTATCGCCGGCAAAGCCGCGCGGTCCCCCGGCAAGGGTGGCGATGATCCCGGACTGCGCGAACAGCTCCGCGGATAGGCAGAAAGTGACGGCCAAACGCATAGTGATCCGATACATCCGCGGCCTGCACGGGCTGGCCATCTGGGCGTGAGCCTCCATTTTTGCATGCCGGGCGGATATGTGGCGGCCTTACAATGGGGGTTCCGCGCATGCAGTTTCGCTCCGCTTTTCTCATTAATGTCGGTCTCGGCGCCGGCAATTCCGGTGACGATCTGGCGATGGGCGCCCTATGGCGCCACCTCTCGCCGGAGGTTTCTCTCCATATTGGCGTGTTTGAAAACTATCGCCTGTGGCGCGCCGCGGTGCCCGATCCGCACAAATGTTACGTTTCCCGGGGCGGCCGGATCGAGAACGACTGGGTACGAGACATGCCCGGGCTGTTGGCCGGGACAGGTTGCATCTTCGACCGGCAGGAGAGTGGCTGGCCGCTGGGTTTTCTGGCTCCCCGGATCCAGCACTTTTTTGACTATGGATTGCCTGTGGATGCAGTTGGCGTGAGTGCGGAGCCACTGGCGACCGTGGAGGGCAGACGGATTTTTGAACGCCATTTTCTGCCCGTGCGGTCGTGGACTGTTCGGGATAGCGCGAGCATCGAGGTTCTGCAGGATTTGGGTGTGGATCGGGATCGCATCGCGCTTGGCGGAGATTGGGCGTGGCTGTATGAACCGGATTCCGGCGACGACGAGTGGGCTGAGGAGCTGTGGAAGTCCTTAGGTGTTGATGCCGGCCGGCCGCTCGTGGCGGTGGGTGTCTATTGGCCCCCGTCCTGCGATGGAGAGGCGTTGGCGGGAGCGTTGGCGGAGGCACTGGACCAGCTACATGAGAATGATCTGGTCCAGGTCGCATTTGTTAATTTCGACTTCCGGCACCCAGGATTTCACAGGTCGCTCGCGGAGCAGGTGCAGGCTCGCATGTCGGCGCCGTCTGTTCTGGTGCCCAATGAGTTTTACGCGCCGGGACAGTGGATTGCTCTGTTGCGCCGGGCCGGCGCGGTGATCGCCCGTTGCTATCTGCTTGGCGTGGCGGGGGTGTTGGCTGGCTCGGTTCCCGTTTTTCTCGCCGAACGGCCGAGGGGCGTGGAGTTGTGTGAGGAACTGGGGCTGACTGCCTGCGGCGCGATGAACGCGATTGATGTGGAGGAACTGCTGGCGGAGGTCCGGCGTGCGCTCGCCGGACGTTCAGAGATTGTTCGCACGCTGGCGGAAAAGCGAAGCTCCCTAGCCGCTCGTGCGGCGGAGAATCTGAGCTTTTTCAGTTATTTCAACGGCTTGGGCGGTGCAGCGTCTAGGTCTCCGGTTGCGATGCTTCCGGCAGAAGAAAAATATCGGTAATGGCGGCGGCGAGTGGTCGGCCCTCGACGCTGGCGTCCATCCACTTGGCGAACTGAAGGGCGATTTCGTTCACGCCTTCGTCGAGTTTGGCCGCGATGCAGAGCATCTTTCCGACAGTCATTCCGGTGGTGGTCATCGGAAATTCACCCGCCGGCCGGGAATTGAACGAGACAGCAACCCGCTGTTCCTCGTGCAGATTGCGGTAGCGGATGACGAGAGAATAGGCGCCGGCCGACGGTGCGTGGAGCTTGAGCTTGGATACCGGACCATAGGCCCAGCGGAACACGGGCAAGTTGTATTCGGGGAAGGGGCCTTCCTCAAAGCCCATGCTGTGTTCGGTGAGCGTGATCCCATTCAACTGAGTGATGAGCCGCGTTTCGGGCGCCTTCACCGGAGACATCTGGAAAGCGATCTTCGGCTGAACGCCCAATTTTTCTAATAGTCCGAGCCGCCGCCAGGCCCGGAACATGTGATAGTAGCTGGCTTCCGGGGACCATTCATTTTCTACGTACATGCGGCCCCAGTTGCCCATATCCTGACGAAGCTTAGGACGCCGGTACAATTCCAGCACCGCGGCGCCGAGTGCTTCGATGCTGATCTCATCGACAAGAATGCCGGTGACACCGTCAACGACGGCCTCCTGCATTCCGGATCCTCGGATTCCAACGACCGCGGTGCCGCAAGCAGCGGCTTCAATGAAGACTTGGCCAAAGGTCTCCTCCGCGCTAGGGGCAACCAGAACGTCGGCAGCAGCATAGTAGGCAGCCAGGAGGTCAGGGTCATTTAAATGACCAGGCCTCCGTACATCGATAGAGAACGACTCGCCAGGCATGACATATCCCAAACTAATGACCGTCACGTTGGGAAGTGCAAGTGCCTCGACAGCCTTGAGCGCGAGTTGTGTGTTCTTCCGTTTGTCGTAGAGGTCGCCGGAAAGCAACACGATGAAGCGGTCCTCGGGCAGTCCGAGCCGGCTGCGGCAGGTGCGGCGGTCGCGGGGCCGGAAAACGTGGATCGGGAAACTCAAGCGGAACGGGACCACCGGGATATTGGGCCGACCAGACCCTGTTGTCGCCATGAACCGCTCTGCCTGTTGGCAGGTCCAAGAGGAGTTTCCGAGCAACGCCAACTGGGTCTTGCTGAAGAGGAGCCGCTGCTTCTGTTGCCATACCCCGGCAATCTGGTGCGGATCCAGTTTCGGGTATTGGTTGGCGGTCGGGCAGGTTTCGTCGCACCCGGTGAGGTGTTTCCCACAAGGATTCGGATAGGCACAGCGACCCGTGAGCATCCAGAAATCGTGGAGAACGGAGAGCGTGGGAAACTCCTCCGCCAACCCGCCCAGATGCCATGGCTCGTGGGTGGCGGAGTGGATGTTGCCGGCAATGATGATGTCCGGCCCGAACGCCTTTACGGAGTGGCGGATATCTTCGCTGCTGAGATCGGAAGGTTTACCGTGATGGCCTGGTTCGGGGAGAAAGGCGGCTGCGTCCACGTCGTGTCCAGCCAGCACCAAACTTTCGGCAGTGCGTTGATGCGCGATCCCGGCTCCGAACTTGAAGCCGTGATCGTTCAACATCAGGATGCGCAACTTCCGCCGATCCGGCAGGCGCGCCGGTCGCGGCGGGGGAATGCGGTTGTGCTTTGCGTTGTACTCCTGGACGTAGCCACGAAGCTCCGCCATGAACTTCTCGGCGACGCTGGTCTTCTGCTCTTCGTGGACGCGAAACCATGCGGTGGGGCGGCCTATGACATGGAGTCTTGCACCTGTTTCCGCCATTCGGACCCACAGGTCGTAGTCCATGCTGTAGTAGAGGTCTTCTCGAACGGTCGCTCCGGCGCGTTCCCATGCCTGCCGGGAGAACATGACCTCGGGCTGGTAAAAGAACTGGCCCGAATTCCAGCCGCCGTCGAGGTCGAGGATCCGGTCCAGCGGAAGCGGCCCGGGTTCACAGCAAGTCATGTGGGAGTCGACAAACCGGTCGCCGGAACGGAGATAGACGATGCCGGCCACGACATCGGCCCGCGAGAGATGGAACCCCATCGCTATTGCGCCGAGTGCGCCAGGCGCGAGCATGTCGTCGCTGTTTAGCCAGGTCAAAATGTCGCCTGTCGCCAAGGCCATTCCCTTGTTGATGGCATGAGCCTGACCACGATCCTTCTCGGAGACGGCCGCTGCCAGACTGTCCCGGTAGCGCGCCATAATAGGCAACGTTTCGTCTTTCGATCCCCCATCCATCACGATGTGCTCGATCCGCGGATAGTTCTGGCGACGGACCGAGAGTATCGTCTCTTCCAGGTACTGGCCCTGGTTAAAAGAGGGTGTCACGATGGAGACCAGCGGCCACCGTTCGCCGTTGGGAAGCGTCTCAGGAAGCCGTGTCGAGGAGACGTCGCGATACGGCCATCCCTCATAGCCACCAGCGCATTCTTCGGCGTTCTCCAGCCACCATTTCCGCGCGTCTTCGGTCAGTTCCGATACCGGGGTATAGGTGCTACCGGGGATCGCAGCGGTTCCGAAATAACGGCCGAGCAGGTCGGCGCGCAACTGACGCTGGAGCTTTGCCGGGAATTGGGTCGGCTCCATCCGGAATCTTGCTGTCGTTTGAAACAGCGAAACGCGCCCGCTACTGGGAATCCGTTCCAGATACCCTTCGGTTACCCATCGATTCTCCGCGGGAAAGGTCTCCGCCACCAGGAGCAACGCGCGGGCGGGGAGCGCGTCCCATAGATCGAGAAGATCACCGCCCTTAGAGACGGCGGCAATCGCCGGACGGATCGGGATCTCCCTCAGAAACTCCTGGAGCCGCCCATGAAAGTAGACCACCGAACGGCCCAAATTTCGCCGGCTTAACTCCTGAAACGCCTCTCGGATCACCTTGACATCGGAATGAACGAAAAACACCGTAGCACCGGCGTTGGCCTCGAGTGTGGCGGCCGCGGCTGCCCGAATATCAAGCTGGGATAGTACAAGATCGCCTTTGCCACACCCCGCGGCGCGAGCGAGGTTTCCATAGAGAGCTTCCGGTGCGAGTAGGGGGAGTCCTTCCAGCGCGACAGGATGAGCAGCCCTCGCGCCCGCATCATTGAGCAGCGACGCCCAGTGAGAGTCGGACGTCCAGGAGATGTTGGCCATTATTTTGTCGGAACAATTAGGATAGCGCGTTTGACTAGGCCTTCATCAGCCCCAAGGTTCGCATCAGGCGTAGCGCAACCGTTCTCTCCAGGGCCTGTTTGTCTCTGACGAGACCTTCAATGTGACGGTGCAACGTTTCAATTTGAGCACCGCGTTGGGCCCTGTCGGCCTCGATTTTCCGATTCGTTTCCGAGAGTTCTTCAATGATCGCTAGTCGCTGCTGCCGATCGTCTTCCAGTTCTCGAATATTCCGGGAAAGTACTTCAATGATATCCAGTCGCTGCCGGCGGTCGTCTTCGAGTTCTCGAATGTTCTGGGAAAGCGTTTCAATGATATCCAGTCGCTGCCGGCGGTCGTCTTCGAGTTCTCGAATGTTCTGGGAAAGCGTTTCAATGATATCCAGTCGCTGCCGGCGGTCGTCTTCGAGTTCTCGAATGTTCTGGGAAAGCGTTTCAATGATATCCAGTCGCTGCCGGCGGTCGTCTTCGAGTTCTCGAATGTTCTGGGAAAGAGCTTCAATGATCAGCAGCCGCTGATGGCGGTCCTTCTCGATTACATCTAGATCCTCGCGCCAGCTATTGAACGCCGAATTGTTGCCGGCACCAAGCCGAACAAGGCTGGAAAACTCAGCGATCTCCTCTCTCAATGCCTGGATGCGTTCGCTGGCCTCGGCCTCCGCTGCTTTGATGTGATCAGACCAAGCAAGGATTTGTCCGAGTCGGTCTTCGCGGTCTTGTTCGAGGAGAGCCAAGTTCTCTCTCCATCCAGAATCGCTGGCTCCGTCTCCCAGCGCGCTCCGCAATCGACCGGCCACCTCGTCCAGTTCCCCAGCGAGCGCGGCAACGCGGGAGTTCGCCATCTCTTCCGCCTCGCGAATCTGATTGCTCAGTTGGTGCACCATCTCCAAACGCGCGGCGCGATCACTTTCGACGAGTTCCCAGTTCTCCAACCAACCCTTCGGCCTGGCCTGCCAGCCGGCGGCAACCCGCAACCGTTCCGAGAAATCTGCAATCTGCCCTTCGGCGCTGAGAAGCCGAGTTGTAGCCTCTCCCAGGATCCCTTTGGGTTCACCGTTGTGTATCCCAGCGGTGTGGCGGAACTGTTGGAGAGCATTTCTAAGGTCGGCCAGGTCACGCTGTTCGTTGGTGAGCTCATCGCGAAGCTCAGGAACTAGGGCGAGGGCCAGTTGTCCCTGCCGCCGCTCTTGTTGCAACGCCTTTTCCAGGTCCGCGATTCGCCCCGTGTGACGGCTCTCTACGGTGTCGATATGCGCTTGCAACTCTGTGATCAGCAGCGACTTTTCTAGAAGGCTGGGCTCCAGCCGCTCGGCAACCTTCTGGGCTTGTGTCCTGGCTGATTCGGCAGACAGGGCGATTTCATCGCGAAGCTGTTTTTCTTCACGCTCCAGGGCCTCGACGCGCATCCCCAACCTTCGGGCGTCCTCCCGGTACTCTCGCGAGTGGATTGACTGCACGGCCAACTCCGTCTCGAGCGTCTGCAGCCGCCGGGTGGCTCCTTCCAGCGCAATTTCCCTCTCCTTGATCACCACAGCAGCCGCCGACTCGGCTTGCGCGCGTCCCTGCTGGTGCGCCTCCTCCACCTTGGACAGGAGCCGCTGTTGTTCTTCCTGATGCGACTGAACCGCATTCACGGCTGCCGCCAACTGCGATTCCAGGCTACCAATCCGAGAAAGGGACTCGGTCAGTTGCGCGGCCAAGTCCATTCGCGCCTGTTGATCCGACTGCGCCGCTCCCTGCAACACGGAAAGCCGCGACTCCAAGTCAATGATCCGCACCTGTGCGTCGGACATTTGCATCGCCAACGCGCCACGTTCTTGACTAAGTTCCTGGCGATCCCGCTCCAACTCGGCTCGTGCCGACTCCAGGCTCCGAACCTGTTCATGTAAACCATCGCACTCCGCCTTGGCTTGAGCGAGAATCGCCACCTGCGCCCGCTCCTCGGCAAGTTGGGCCTGAAGTTGCTCAATATCTCGAACGCGATCACCATGCCACTGCATAAAGTTCGCGCGTTCCGTTTCCAGAAGACGATAGGCCGCTTGTGCCGAGCTATACATCTCCTGAAACAGTTCTGCGTCCAACAGTCCGTCTCGCGGAAGCAATTCCACGCGAAACGTCTCCGCCCGGCCCTCTACCGCCGCCACTGCGGCTGCAAGCACCGGCGCCAGGGGGATGTCCTTGACACAATGCGAACGTTCCAGTCGGCAAATCCAGTCGCAGCCCTTACACGGCATGTCCACGCTAAAGACGGCGCCGGACTTGGCCAGAGGGACGAACCGCGGCCAATGACCACCACCGAATACAGCGACTACCGGCTTGCCCAGCGCGGCAGCGATATGCATTGGCCCGGTATCCTTCCCGATATAGCCCTCGGCTGCCGCAAGTAGTGCTACTAACTCACTGACCGGAATCGCAGATCCGGTGATGCTGGCGGTGCGGCGGGCGGCTCTCCCCAGTCCGGCCTGAATTGCCGAAGTCTCTTCGTGCTCTGCCTCTGAGCCTACAAAGAGTATGCGGACGCCGTGATCTTCGATCAGCGTCCGGCACAACTGAATCCATCGCTCCTTTTCCCAGTTCTTGACCGCCCACGGTGGCCGGTCACCGGCACAAACGGCCCAAAAGGGGGAATTTTTCAATCCGAGCTTCGCCAAATGCGTTGCCGCCAGGGATTTCCCTGCACTCGTGGGCTCCAGTCGGGGAGGGCGAAGAGTGACAGACCTGGACAAAATAGCGCTGCAAAGAAGCTCATTCTTGACTGGCTCCGGAGTTTCCAGAGACACAGCCACCCGGGTTGTCAACTGCAGCGTCGTAGGAATGGTCAGGTTCGGCTGTGGCTGAAACAGACTGCCGCTCAGACCCACCGTCTCGACACCCGGCAGGAATGCGGCGATCTGCTGGTCCATGTCGGTGAAGTGGTACGCGCCCAGGACCAGCAACTCTGGCGCAAACTTCCGGACCCGCTCCTTGAATTCCCCACCGAGAGGGGAGTTGAAATGAAAGTTCGCGATGTAGGGATTTCCGGGGCAGACGGCAATTTCTGCGTATGGCGCGATGTCCCGGGCTAGCGGCGCCACAAAATCCCGGACAATGAGTAACAGTTCGTGTCCTGCTTCGTGGAGGGCCCCGAAAAGGGGCTCTCGCAGGAGGACGTCTCCCAAGTTATCGGGATTGGAGACAGCAATACGCATTCTTATATCTTAATCCTCATCTTCGGTTAATCTCTCGAAAGACACACCTGCCCGGACTGTGTGCCCATCACGTTCGCTGGACACACACCTCGGTTGGGTTGAGTTCGAGATGGTGCCCCATTTTCCCGCCGCGCGCGCCATCGGAAATAGTAACATCAGTAAAGTGCCCGGTTAGCCGCAATTGCCCGCCAGGCGACAATCGAACGCAATGAAGAAACGTAGGTCAGCCCGTCCCGAAAAACGGCAGTCCGTTACCGAAAACCCTCGTGTTTGTATCGTGACACCGGTTTTCAACGGCAGTGCATTCATCGATCAGACCCTGCATAGCCTGATCAGTCAAGCCGGGACCTTTCGGCTTCGAATCCACATTCAGGACGGCGGATCAACGGACGGAACTGTGGACAAGATTCGGAAATGGAAGGAACGGGTTGAACAGACCAACCTTCCTGCTGCGTGTGAGGAGATCCAGCTCACGTGGAATTCTGCGCCCGATCGCGGAATGTATGATGCGTTAAATCAGGGATTTAAGGCTGTCGACGTACAGGACGCCGATATTCTGGGCTGGTTGAATTCGGATGACGTGCTCGCACCGGGCGCCATCCAGTTTGCCTGCCAGCGGATGGCCCAGTGGCCCGAGGTGTCCTGGATCGTCAGCAGGCCCTGTGAGTCCGATGGCGGTGGCGTGATGAGGAAAATCCATGCACCGCAGGTCTACAACCAGAAATTGCTCCATGCTGGCCTCCATGACGATCGACACTTGGCCTTTGTAATGCAAGAAGGTTCATTCTGGCGCGGTTGGTTGTGGAAACAGTCCGGCGGCCTTCGCGGGGACTTGCGTCTGGCCGGCGACTACGATCTCTGGCGCCGCTTTGCCGCTCTCGCGGCGCCGTACTCGTGCGAACAAGTTCTTGCTCTGCACCGCCGCCATTCCACCCAACTATCCGCACAAGCGGACAAGTATCTCGGGGAAATCGATAGCACCGCCCTTTCCGGCACCGGGCAGACGAGCCGGGACGAAATCTGGGCGGAGTATCAGCGCTGGGTCGCTGACCCACAACGCGATAGCCGTTTTGCCGGAAACGTCATCGTCTACAACCCCGGTCCCGACACCTGGACTATCGAGCATCGTCAGCCTCCCGTCCAACTCGGCCCGACTCTGTTTGTCCGGCCCGACGGTACGGGGCACAGGATGGTGGCGTGCCAACTCGGCCAGGGCTTCACTGCTCCAGAAGGGCCGTATCCGCACCTCCGCCTTCCCGCGGGGATCCGCTTCGCACCCCCCGGCCCTTCCGTCGTCAAAATCGACGCACCTTCCCGCGGCAGTTACTGGCTCTTGACGCACTACCGCCATTTCACACCTGGGTTACGCCTTACGGTTTCCGCCGGAGGCCAGGACAGGCACACCCTCGAGGTTCCCCCCACATTTCATGAGCGGAACGGTCTGATGGTCTTCCAGATTATGTTGCAGGCCGGCCAGAACGATGTCGGCTACTCGGTCGAACTGCCGGTGAATGGCAGCGGCCCGGGACTTCTTGTGATCGACATCGAGGCGCTTCCGGCGGCTGCCGTCTTCTCCTGATCCGCCCTCACCGCCCCAGCAACTCCTTCACCCATTCCACCTCCCGGTGTTTCGCCAGAAACGCGTATAGCCACGACGGCCCCCGGCCCATCACCACTGCCAGTTTCTCCACCGAGTGCCCCGGGAAGCGCCGGTAAACAGACTCGATGACGTGCAGTCGCGCCATCTCGAGATTGTGGTCCAGATCGCACCACCGGCCGTCGTCGCCGGGTTGCTGATACGGCATCGGGGCCGGTGGCATTTCGGCCTGCCCGATCCGCGCCAGGATCTCCTCCACCCACGACTTGGCGAACCCATCCTGTACCTGTGCCAGCGAATCCCGGGCCGCTTCCGCCGCCCGCTCCGCCCATTGCCGCTGGCCTGCCTTCTCCTCGCAGACCGCCAGCAGAGCCCAAGCGCGGGCACGATAGGCTCGATTGGCAGGACGCTGCTCCACCAACGCCGCCAGCAGCGCCCTTGCTTCCCCGGTCCGTCCCGTCTCCATCGATAGCTCGGCTCGTAAGATGGAAAAATCAAGGCCCGCTTCCTCCCGGTTGCCGAAAACCCGCTGACAGCGTTCCAGTTCTGCCTCGCCTCTCTTCCATTCCCCGGCCCGCAAAAGACAATCCGCCAGTTGCAGGGCCGCGGTCGCCGCTAGCGGTCCCGCTCCCCCTTGGTTCACCTGCAGGCATCTTTCCAGCCTCTTCCTGACAGGGCCCAGATCGAGGCGTTCGGCCGGTACGCGCACCATCTGCGCCCGGACTGTCGCCACCAGCGAAAAGACCTCGGCCAGATAGGCTTGGCGAGGATTTCTCTCCTGGAACCACTTCGCCAACTCGTTCAACCGCGCAGCGTCCTCCTCGAGCCGTGTGGCCCCGGCTTCATTCCTCTCCTGCACCAGCACTGCCGCGCTTCGCCCGTATACCTCTAGTCCCAGACGCCACATCTCCTGACCCATTTGCGCCAGAATCTGCTGTGCTCCCAGCAACCATCCGCGTGCTTCGCGGTACCGCCCTCGAGACAACGCAATCCCCCCGTGCCCGAATCCCAGGATGCGTGCCGTGTTCACCCGGCAATAGATCAACTCCCGCCGCAGCCGCTCGGCGTCGGCCCCCCCATACTTTGCCTGCTTGTCGGCATAGCGCCGTTGCGTCTGCTCCAGCGCCATGTCGAAGTCCCAGGCGGCTTCATTCAGCTGCCCGAGATCCCGGCGCCACAATCCGCGGTAGTAGTGTGCGAGTGCCAGGGTTCCGTGACAAGGAAAACCAGGTGCCGATAGGTGCCCGGTGACGAAAGCGGTCATTCGTTCGATGAGTCGCCCAGCCTCCTCCAACCGGTGCGCGCGCAGGAGCGCCTGGGCGTAGGCCATTACGCACCAAACCCGCTGTCGCATCAGGCGGCGCGTCGAATCCAGGTCTGCGCTGCCTCCCAGTTCCGCTGGCCAGGCGGGTGCATCCCCGGCCAGTTCCTCCGCTGTCAGCCGCAATAGCGCCGCGGCTTCCGGGGCTCGGCCCATGGCGTCCAGATATTCGGCGGCCAATGCCAATGCCTTGAGCCGGATTCGGTCCGCGGTGTCGGCGCGGCGGCGCCGGTGGCTGTCGAGAAGCACGAGAAGTTCGCCCGCGGCGAGGTCCAGTTCAGCGCCAAACGCATAGGACCGGAGGCGCGATTGAAAGGCGGCGACGAGCATAGACAAGCGAGGGTCCTGAGGCATGGAAATATAATTCCACAAAAATGGAGACCGTGGAAGCCGCCGCCGATTTCGCCGTTAATGGTCTCGACAACAGAAATATGACAAACCAAACACTTTATGAAGCTCTGATGAACTTCCCGCTGGGTACAACCGGTGGACAATACACCTTCCTGAATCGCCTCTGCCGGGAAAACGGCTGGTCCAGCTCCTTCGCCCTCCGCGCCATCCGCGAGTACAAGCGATTCGTCTACCTGGCAGCCATCTCCCCGATTCCGGTGACTCCCTCCCCGGCCGTCGACCAGGTCTGGCATCTGCACCTCCTCTACACCCGCTCCTACTGGGAAGGCCTCTGTCAGGGTGTCCTCGGCAAGCCTCTGCACCACGGACCCACCGCCGGTGGGAACGCCGAGGCGGCCAAGTTCGACAACTGGTACAACGCGACTACCTCGCTCTACTGCGCCGAGTTTGGCGCACCTCCGCCCTCTGAACTCTGGCCCGCCCGGTTCAACCCCGTTAGTCGCCTCCGCTGGATCGACGGTGCCCGCTTCTGGGTACTTCCCAAGTTCGGGCTCTCCGCGGTTCTGCCCAGCGTCTTCCCGCTCCTCCTCATCAAGGCTGCCTTCCCGGTGATGCTGCTGTTCGCAGGTCTCGGCGGGTTGATCTGGCTGGTTACCAAGATGGTGGCCGAAAGCAACCCGCGACGCTCGCGGCGGGGTGACGGGGCCAGCGGCGGAGATGGGTTCAGCTTCCTCTCCGATGGAGGCGGATCCGACTGCGGTGACTCCGGAAGCGGGGACTGCGGTGGCGGGGATGGCGGCGGAGGGTGTGGCGGCGGCTGCGGTGGAGGGGACTGAACGGCCCCGCGGGCCCGGTATGATATCCCCATGGCCAAACGGCTCTGCCTCCTCCTGCTCCTCGCCGCCGTGGTACTTCCCGCCGCTGACTGGCCGATGTTTCGCGGTGTTAATGGTTCCGGCATCGCCGACGTCAATGCCGCTCCCATCGAGTTCGGCCCGGCCAAGAATGTCGTCTGGAAAACGCCTCTGCCATTTGGTCACTCTTCGCCGGTCATCACCGGCGATCTACTCTTCCTCACCGGTGCGGAGGGCGGCGAGCGTGTGGACGCCGGCCGCGGCGATAAGGTTCGCGATGAGGGCGGAAGACTCTTCACTCTTTGCCTGGACCGCAAGTCCGGAAAGATTCTCTGGCGCCGGGAGTCGCCACGGCCGCGCATTGAACGTTACCAAAAGGTGAACTCGCCCGCTTCGCCGAGTCCGGTCACCGACGGCAAGAATGTCTTTGTATTCTTCGCTGACTTCGGAATCCTCTCTTATACAAAGGACGGTGCCGAACGCTGGCGTACTCCGCTTCCTCCCTTCAACAACGTCAATGGCCACGGTTCTTCACCCATCGTCCACGGAGATCTGGTGATTCTTGTTTGCGACCAGGACGCAGGCTCGTACCTGATCGCTCTCGACAAGAATACCGGGCGCGAACGTTGGCGTGTCGACCGCTCCGAAGTCACACGAAGTTACGTCACACCGGTCATCTTCACCCCGAAATCCGGCCCGCCGGAACTCATCGTTCCCGGGGCCTATCAGGTCACCTCGTACAACGCCGCCACTGGCGAAAAACTCTGGTGGGTGCGCGGTTTTTCCTGGCAGCCGAAGTCGCTTCCGGTAATTGACGGTGACATGATTTATGTTCACGGCTGGGAGGGGGGCGGGGAAGCCGAGACGCCCACCGAAACACCCACTTGGGCCGAGGCCCTGAAACTCTACGATTCCAATAATGACGGGAAAATCGTCCAGGACGAGATCGATCCCAAGATGCAGAAGAGTTTCTATCTGCTGGATCTCGATGGCAAGGGCTTTCTCAACCCCCGGGATTGGGATTTTTACCGCGCCCGCCGTGCTGCCCGCAATACACTTCTCGCCATCCGGCATGGCGGGCGCGGAGACCTCTCCAGCACCGCTGTTCGCTGGCGTATGCAGAAATTCCTGCCGAATGTGCCTTCGCCGCTCGTTTACCGTGGCGTACTGTACCTCATTAAGGACGGCGGCATCTTCTCGTCGATCGATCCGAAGTCCGGCGAGATTCTGAAGCAGGGCCGGTTGCAAGGGGCTCTGGATACCTACTACAGTTCCCCGGTGGCCGCCGCCGGACACATCTACCTATTCAGCCAGAATGGAATTGGCACCGTGCTGCGCGCCGGAGCCCAGTGGGCGCCTGTTGCCACCGTCGATATGGAGGAGCCCATCTTCGCTACCCCGGCCTTTGTTGACGATCACATGTACCTGCGGACCCGGGGTGCACTCTACTGTTTCCGGAGGAATTGACCATGGCCTTGCGACTGCTCCCCCTCCTCGCCGTTCCCCTCTGCTGCGGGCAATCCAGCCGGCCTCCCGAGGTGACGGCCATGCCAGCATTTCCTTTGTATTTTGAACAGGACTCTCCCGGCCGCTTTTCCTCCGGAGGTCTGCAACTCACCGCTACCGAAGCACGCCTCTTTGTGTCGTCCGGCACCATTCGTATGAGTCTGGAAGGCGCTAATGGCGCCGCGTGGATGACAGGCCTGGACAGGCGGCCCGGCGAGAGCAATTACTTTCTTGGGGCCGACCCCAGCCAGTGGCGTGCCCATGTTTCCCACTACGGCCGGGTCCGTGCGGAGAGGGTCTATCCGGGGATCGATCTCGTCTACTATGGCAGCCAGAGCGCCATCGAGTTTGATTTCCTTGTTGCGCCTGGCGCCGATCCGTCACAAATCCGCCTGCGCTTTGACGGCGCCACTCCGCGGGTGGCGGAAAACGGCGAACTCGTTCTCCACAATCCCTCCTCACCCGTCCGCTTGAAGAAGCTTGTGGTCTACCAGCCATTCGGCAAGACCCGGCGGACGGTTCCTGGCCGCTTTCGGGTTGATCCGTCCGGCCGGGTGCGCTTTGCCCTCGGCGCCTACGACAAGTCGTTGCCGTTGGTCATTGACCCGGTACTCAGCTACTCCACCCTCCTTGCCGCCTCCAGCGCGAATGGACTCGGCATCGCCGTTGACGCCTCCGGCAATACCTACATCACCGGCGAAACAGGCAATGTCTTCCGCACCAGCAATGCACTGCAACCCACACTCGGAAATGGCCGCGCTGCCTTCGTCGCCAAGTTCAATTCCACCGGCACCGAACTGCTCTACGCCACGTTTCTCTCCGGCACCACCACGGAATCGGGTGCCGCGCCTGGCAGCGCCGGCTACCGCATTACCGTCGATCGCTCCGGTAATGCCTACCTTGTCGGCACAACGAACGCGACCAACTTCCCCGTCACCGCCGGTACGGTACAGCCCATCAACCGGGGCGGCGTCGATCTTTTCGTGTCGAAGTTGAACGCTACCGGCTCGGCACTCATCTACTCCTCCTATCTTGGAGGCGCACAGAATGAGGACGCCTCCATCGGCCTGCCTGGCATTGCCATCGATGCCGCCGGCAATACCTACGTCTCTGGAGCCACCGCATCTCGCAACTTCCCGGTCACCGCCGGTGCTTTTCAGACCACCTACGGCGGGGGCAATTTCGATGCCTTCCTCGCCAAGATTGATCCCATTGGATCCACACTCGTCTATTCCACCTATCTTGGTTCTGCCACCACCGACGCCGCCACCGCCCTCGCTGTCGACGCCTCCGGCAACGCCTACCTCGCCGGCATCGCCGACTCCGCCGCTTTTCCCAAGACGCCGGCCGCGTATCAGCCAGCATTCAAGGGCGGTGGGGGGGACCTTTTTCTCGCCAAGGTGAACCCGAACGGAACCACACTGTTGTACTCCACCCTGCTTGGTGGCCGCGGGGAAGAAGCCGCCTTTGGCCTTGCCGTCGACCCGGCCGGCAACGCCTTCCTCGGCGGCTTCACCAATTCGGCGGATTTTCCCGTTACCGCGCAGGCGTTCCAGAAAACAGCCCAGGCGGACAGCTCTTTCGTGGTCAAAGTGAACTCCGCCGGAACCGATCTGGTCTATTCCACTTTTCTGGGCGGAAGTCGCGGAGACTATGCCAATCGTCTCGCCGTGGACGCGCAGGGCAATGCCATCATTGCCGGATTCACCGAATCCCCTGATTTTCCGGTGACGCCGGATGCCTTTCAATCCGGCCTCGGACTCCGCCGCCGGGGCGCCGGAACGACTGCTGCTGCTGCAGCGTTTCTCGCCAAGCTCAATCCCGCGGGAACGGCGCTCCTTTACTCCACCTACTTCGGCGGCAGTACCGCTGACGAAGCGAAGGATCTCGCATTGGATTCCGCCGGCAATGCCTACCTGATCGGGACGGCCTCGTCCATCAACTTTCCGCGGACTCTTTCCAACATGGAGCCCACCGATCGGGCCGAGTTTCTCTCCCCCTTCCTCGCCAGATTCGAACTGAACAGCCGCAACTCCATGACCCTCGGTTCGGTGATCAGCGCCGCCAGTTATCAGCCGGGCCTTGCTGGTGTCGTTGCACCCGGGCAAATCGTCGTCCTCTTTGGAAACGAACTTGGGCCGGCCCAATTGGCGACGCTCCAGTTGAACTCCAACGGACGCGTCGATACCCTTCTTGCCGGTGTTCGCGTCCTGTTTGACGGAGTTCCCGCGCCGTTGCTCTACGTCTCTTCCAAACAGCTCAGCGCCGTTGTGCCCTACTCCGTCCAACCCAACGGTCGCACTACGGTGCAAGTGGACTATCAGGGCCTCCGGTCCAATCCGCTGGTTCTCTGGGTCGCGCCGGCGCTGGTCGGCATCTTTACGCAAGACTCTTCCGGCCGCGGCCCGGGCGCCATTCTGAATCAGGATGGAACCGTGAATTCTGCGTCCAACCCAGCCGAGAAGGGCTCCATCGTCACGCTTTTCGGCACCGGCGAAGGCCGGACGCTTCCGGAAGGGGTCGACGGCAAGGTGACCGCTGAACCGCTACCGCGACCCGTGCTCCGGATCTTCGCCCAGGTGGACAACCGCTTTGCCGATGTTCTCTATGTGGGCGGTGCCCCGGGGTTGGTCGCAGGAGTGCTGCAGATGAACATCAAGATTCCGGACGATGCCCGCTCCGGCGCGGCGATCCCGATTAGTATCGGGGGCATGGACGGACCTTTCGGCACGGAAAGAAGTGAGCAGGCCACGGTTGCGATTCGCTAAACTGCTTCCCATCCTCGTCGCCAGTCCCCTCATCGCGGCACCGATCCACTTCCGGCACCACGCCCAGGCTATCGGCATCCGCAATCGGGTCCACGTGAACCGTCTCATCACGGAGCCAGGAACAGTGGAAGTGGAGGCGGCCGGTGACTTCTCCGGACGGCTCAATCCGCTTCTGCTCAAATTCACTCCCGCTGGCGCTGGCCTGTTGGTCGGCCGAACCGAATACAGCATTGGCTTCGACTTTGCCCACAGCGATGCAGACATCGCTTTGGCTGCGAACACCCTGATCTACGACGGCGCCCGCTGGAATGTTTCTTTTGGCCCGGCGCTCACATCTGTGCGCCATTCCGGCGACGAACTCCGCGCCGGCGCCACGCTAATCACCCGCTATGATCAGGGTCCGGTCAGCCTTGGGGTGACCGCGGCCTGGTCCAAGGCTACACAACCTTCCGGCGCCAACCCTGCCGACCTCCTTTCCCTCGGCTTCGGCGTAGGCACCCGCCTTGGCCGTGCCGGATGGAGGCAACGGCTCACGGTGAGCGGCAATGTCCTGAGCGACCACGCCAGCGCGACCCGTACGGTCTACTCCACTTTCCAGGGTGTTGAGTGGGAGGTAACGCCGCACCTCTCGCTCAATCTCATCACCCAGCAACTCGACTGGCGTGGCTCAACCCGCGAAAACATCACGTTCGCTGGGCTGACAGTGAACTTCGGCCGGCTCCGGCTACACTAGTTGGAAGTGGGAGTTATTCGTTACGCAGTCCTGACAGGAATCGTGTGCCTGCACACCGTATCGGCGCAGACCGGTGCCAACCCTCAGTGGGATGCCCTTATGGAGGCAGGCCACTGGAAGCGGCTTCGTCAACTGACCGAGGAGCGGCTCAAAGCCAATCCCACCGATCCGCAGGCACGGCTCTGGCTTTCAAAGATTAAGTCCAGCTTTGGCGATCACCAGGGTGCACTGGCCGAAGCCGAACGCGCGGTTGCCCTCGACCCTACCAACCCTGGGGCCCACGCCCAACTCGCCGAGTCGTCCGCTTTCCTTGCCGACCGCTCCGGTGCGCTCACGGCACTCAATCATGTCCGGCGGATGAAGAAGGCTCTCGATGCCTCGCTTGCCCGTCAGCCAGGGAATCTGGATGCGTTGCTCGTGCAGATGATGTTCAGTTGGAAGGCCCCGCTAATCGCGGGTGGCGATAAGAAGAAGGCCGTCCGCATCGCCGATCAGATCGTCTCCACCCTCCCGGTCTGGGGTAACCTAGCCCACGCCCGCCTTCTGCAGGATGAAGGTGCGGATTCCACCGTCGAGCGATGGCTGCTCAATGCCGTGAAAGCCGATCCCACGTTCTTCCGCGCTCGCATTTCTCTGGCTCGCTTCTATTGCTGCACCGCCAAAACCAAGCGCCTGGACAAAGCCGAACTCGCCGCGGTGGAGGCCATTCGCCTTGACCCGTCTGCGGCTGCTGGCTATGAAACGCTCGCTTATGCGCAGGCGGCCGGGCAGCGTTGGCCGGAATTGGAATCCACTCTCGCTCGTGCGGAAAAAGCCGTCCCGGACGATATGGCCCCCTACTACTTTGCCGCCTCCGCCCTCCTGGAAATCGGCCGGGACTTCCGCCGAGCCGAACGCTACCTGAATCACTATCTTTCCAACCCGCCGGAGGGTCGCCAGCCCACCCATGCCCAGGCCCGCCTGCTCCTTGCTTCGCTCTACACCAAGGAAGGGCGCAGGTCCGATGCCGTTCGTGAACTCACCATTGCCCTTCGCCTGGAACCGGATCTGGAAGCCGCCAAGAGTGAATTGAAGCGGCTCAAAATGGGCTAGCTAGCCGCCTCGGCCATGGCCAGCAGCGCCATCACGCTATTCCAGTTCCGGGACGTCCCCGTCGCGCCTAGGGTCTTCTCGATCCGCGCCATGGGAAGTTTGGATACGCCCTGGCCAAGCGGGAAGTGAATGTACATCTCACTGCCGGAAATCCTGACCTCCTCCGGGGAAATCGCCATTTGGCGCACTTTCTCCACCGCTTCCGCCGGCGGAGTGCGGTCCAGGAACGTAACCACCACCTTCTTTGGATCCAGTCCTGGAAATGGATTTTGTGCGGCGATCGTTCGCAGTTCCTCCGCCGTCCGTGTTACGACCGCCGCCCGGAATCCAAATGTCCGCTCGATCGCCTCTTCCAACTCCCGCCCCACCTGTTTCTTCCCTCCCCGGAAAACCACGTTTCCGCTTTGGATATAGGTCCGTACCTCCTGCAGCCCCATCCCTTCGCACATCGCCCGCAACTCCTCCATGCGGATCTTGTGCGACCCGCTGACGTTCACCCCGCGCAACAGCGCTATGGTTCTACTCATTACCCACCCAGCATAGCCAGGAAAAAAGTTTGAAAGGAATCGCCGCCCGGGAAGATACCCCCTTGTCAGCACTCGAAAGGAGCTTTCAATGCGATTCCCCTTCTTTGTGGCAGCCCTTTGCGCCGCCGCCCTCTCTGCCAATTCGGTCGACTCCCAGTCTTCGGTGACGCGCGGTGTCCGATGGCTGCTCTCCACCCAAGGTCCCGACGGGGGCTGGGGTCAGGACGGCGGAGCCACCTCCCACGTGCGTCAGGGAGAGCGGTTGGAAACGAACAGCAACGACGTCGCCAATACTGCCGCCGCGCTTCTGGCCCTCTCCCACGCCGGACAGACTGGTCCACAAATCCGTCGCGGTGTCGAATTTCTCCTGAATGAAATCGAGCGAAGCCCCGAAGCCGGCCTCGCCATCACCGCCAAACAGGGCTCGCAGATCCAGCGCAAACTTGGTCCCTATATCGACACGTTTCTCACCTCCATGCTCCTCTCCGAACTCGATGGACGGATGAACGACCCGGCTCTCAACCGCCGCCTCCGCGCCGGTCTGGAAAAGTGCGTCCGCAAGATTGAAACCGCCCAATTGCAGGATGGAAGCTGGAATCACTCCGGCGGCTGGGCCCCTATCCTCGGAACCTCGCTGGCCTCCCGCAGCCTCTACCAGGCGCGAGACAAAGGAGTAAAGGTGAAGGAATCTGCCATGAAGCGCGTCGACGACTACACACAGAACAATGCCCGGCAAATCGTCACCAATGCCGCTTCGAGCCGGACGGAGGCCCGCCCCGCGGCCGTCTCCGGAGCAGGTGCCGGTGTCGCTCTCTACGATCGGGCCCAGACCCTGGAACAACTCAGCCGCACGGAGGCCGATCGCAAGGCCAATGCCAAGGCTATCTCCACCATCGCCAGTGAAATGGCGCGGCCGGAGATGATCAACGGCTTCGGATCCATGGGCGGAGAAGAGTACTTCAGCTATCTGAACATCTCCGACAGTCTGCGCCGCGTCGGCGGTCCTTCCTGGCAGAAATGGAATGCCGACATCAAGACAAAGCTGATGCAGCTTCAGAACGCGGATGGGACCTGGGCGGGCCACCACTGTATTACTGGCCGGGTTGCCGTCACGAGTGCGGCCCTTCTTACCCTGACCGCGGACCGGAGCCGGAACTGATGCGCCGGCGCGCCTTCCTCGGTGCCCTTGCCTTGTCCCCCGGTCCGCTTGGCCGGGGGATCGGATACCTCTGGAGCCGCCAAAGCACCGGCGGCGGCTGGCACAGCGAAACCTACGGGCTCCTTCGCTCTGGCCAATCGCTCACTCCGCTCATCGTCAATGCGCTGCTCGATGCCGGCGTGCCTGCGGCCGATCCTCGAATCGTACGTGCGCTCGCCTTCCTGACCCGGAATGTGCATAGTTCCGGAGCCATCGGTCTGGCCGGTGATGACTACCCTTGCTATGCCACCGCCCTCACTCTTCGCGCTTTCGCGCGCACCGGCCATCCGTCGGTTCCGCGCCTGGTTGCCTGGCTCCGAACCCAACAGATGTCGCCCGAGAACGGCTGGAAGCCCGGCGACGATGCCTTTGGTGCCTGGGGCATCGGCGGCGCTCCCCGAACCGCGCCCAACTCCGGTCACATCGATATCTCCATGACCCGCCATGTCATCGAGGCGCTGGCCGCGGCCGGAATCACCCCCGCCGACCCCGCCATGCGCCATGCCCGCGTCTTCCTGCATCGCTGTCAGAACCCCGACGGCGGTTTCTTCTTTTCCACCGTCGAAACCGGAGCGAACAAGGCCGGGGAAACGTCCGGCGTCTACTCCAGCTACGCTACCACCACCGCGGACGGTCTGCTCTCCCTGCTGGCTTCAGGTGACCCTGCCACCGCTTCTGCCCTCGCCTGGCTGCGCGCCAATGATCAGCCGGTTCTACCGGCCGGCTTCTCCGGTGCCGCTCGTCAGCGCTACGCCGAAGGCCTAAGGTACTACTACGCGGAATCGGCGACGCGCGCTTTCCGGGCCGCCGGAGTCAGGCGCACCGTTCCCTTCACTCTGGATCTCCAGCGCTCCCAGCTCGCCGAAGGCAGTTGGCGGAATCCGGAACCTCTGGTAAAGGAAGACGACCCGCTCATCGCCACGGCTTTCGCCGTAACGGCACTGGCGAATGCCTAGCTCTGCGGAATCGTCTCCGTCGCCCGCTGCTGCCACGGGGACGTCACCGGCTTCGGCCGCCGTTGGATTTTCTTGTGGACGTTCTGCCGCTGGGTCGATACGCGCAAATTCACAAGTACCTGCATGTCCGTTTCCGTGAACGTCAGTGTTCGTGGGCCCGCGCCTTCCGGCATCTGTTCCAGGAGCCGTTTGCACAATAGCGGCAGTTCCTGCACGGCAATATGATACTTCCGGCTAAGCCCTAAATCCGCGATGACCTTGAACGGCGTCTTGCTGCGGTCGTCCGCAACTCCGAAAAATGCAAATTCCCGAAATTCGCCGCGATGAGTAAATCCGGTGAACTGATATTCCATATCCTAACTTCCTTTTCTGGACCAACCCCTGGCACTTGTCGCCGGGGGATATTTGTTTGCCGCATTTCGCTAAGTGGCGGGCAGTTAGGATAACTGGTGGACTTAGTACCGACTTGGTGTTTTCCGGTGCAGGCTCCGGCCTCTCTATTCTCCTCGCATTGCACCACTCTGTCAAGGTGCGCCATTCCCGCTACAATACGGGGCGAGACTCTCACCCATGGCAGACACCCTTTCCACCGGCCGCCGCCTCTTCCTCACCGGCCCCTCTGTTCTCCTCGGCGTTAACGCCCGCCCCCTCACGGAGAAGGAAAAGCTCTCCCGCATCGCCTCCAATACCTGGCCCATCCGCCAGCTTTTCAAGTCCCGTTCCACCCGCCCGAATCCGCAAGCCGACGAGATGAAGAAGAAGTATGGCACCCTCACCATGCTCGACTTCCCGCAATTCACCAAGGACACTTTCCCTGGTGTTTATCATATGGATCTCTTTTCCGGTCTCTTCGGCGATACCGCTGACGACTCCATGTACACCAAATCGGAGATGACGTTTAACGGCACCAAACGCGAAGTCTTTGAGTTCGACCCCTCTCTGCCGTCCGCCCAAAAGTGGCTCGACAAGCTCAACGCGAAGATGGCCGCTACCGGCACCAAGTGCCACCACATATCCAACAATGCCCCGCGCGACATCTGCGACCCGGATCCTGCCAAGCGCCGAGCCGGCATTGAGGTCGCCAAGAAGTGGTTGGATGGCGCCGCTCGCATCGGCGCCAAGACCATGCGCGTCAACAGCGGCGGCCCCCGCATCGCTCCCAACGCCGTCGTCACCACCGACTATCCCAAGAACGATGAACTTGCCCGCTACCTCGGCTACTGCATCGAATCGTTCAAGGAAATGGCCGACCACGGCGGCAAAGTCGGCGTGAAAGTCACCCTGGAAAACCACTGGGGCCTTACAGCCAACCCCATCAACATTCGCATCATCGTTGACGAGGTCAATAGCCCCTGGTGCGAGGCCTCCCCCGACTTCTGCAACTGGGAGCACGAATATTGGCTCTACCACGGACTTGCTGCCCTCGCGCCTTACGCCCACACTACGGTTCACGCCAAATACTGGAATCGCTGGAAGGAAAACGATATCCGCCGCAGTGTAAAGATCATGACCAACGCCAACTTCCGCGGCATCTTTGCGTTGGAGTATGAAGATGGCCCGTGGGACGGGGTGGAAGGCGCGAAGTATCTCTACAAGGAAGTGCTCGCGGCTCTATAGCCGCCGTAGTTCCAGCGCGATATCTTCACTGTGCTCAGGCGTGTTCAACGGTCCGCCGCTTTCCACGGTGGCGCGCCCGAGCTCTATGCCGGTCTTCGGATCGAGCCAAATCGCCTCGTACTTCCCATCCGGTACCTGCAGTCGCCACATTACCTTCTTCTTCGCCGTCTCCACCGCGTAGCGCGGCCGGAAGCCGTTCCGTAGTTCTCCGTAGTGCGCATAGCAGAGGTATGCTTTCCCCGAATCGCCGAGGCATCGCGCATGGGACGTCACCGCCTCCATGGGCCGCAAGGCAGCGAGGTTGAACTTCTCCATCGTCCGCTTCAGGAATCCCAACTGTTTGCGCAAAGTGGCGGACCCGCCGCCCGGTGTGGAAGCCGGCGGTTGATAGGTCCCGTCCTCGTGGCCCACTGTGAAGGAGTAGTCCAGGTTGTTGTAGAGCGATCCGCCTGCCGCGAAAAAGTCCCACGCCTGGATTCGGTAGATCGCGTCGTCAAACCCGTCAAACCCCGTCTCGTTCATCCCGATGGGCCGGTTCAGCGAGTAGTTCTGCGCCACCGCGCGCGGCGGCCGCGCGTAGTGGAAATTGAAGATGGAAACGTTGGCGTCCGGCGCGGTGATGGTCTGATCGTGGTTGGCAATGTTCTGCGAGATTAGGTGCCGCCCGCCGTCGGCGGCCTTGATCGTCTTTGCCATGTGCCGCTGCCATTCCAGCGTCGGTCCCCCGAAGTAGGGCTCATTACAGATCTCAAAGTAGAAATTGTCGAAACTGCGCAGTTCGCTCGCCAGTTTCCCGAGGAACGCGTCCAGCACGGCCTGTAGTTTGGCGTCCTTCAGCGTCCACGGATCGCTGTGCTTGAGCCCCGTGCCAATCCCGTTCCGGTTGTTCTGCCAAGGAGTCAGCTTCCAGTGCGTCTCGTTGTAGTGCGTGGTGGTCACGCAGACCTCGACGATGATTCCCCGTTTCTCCGCCTCCGCCAGGAAATCCTTCAGTCTCGTAAAGTACGCGACGTTCCACGCCTGCAAATCATAGACGCCGGCCGCGTCGCGGACGAAAGGGGATAGGAAATCTGCCTCCTCCGGAGCTAGAGTATTGCGCGAAATGTTGAAGCTCCCGGGCACTTCCCGGTACAGCCCGGTGAAGATCCGCGTATGGTTCAAGCCATCCGCCGCCAGCGTCGCAAGATACTTTTTGTAGTCGAAGCGGCTGTTCAACACGGCCCCGTAGTGCTCGCCCGATGTCACTAATACGGTAGGCTTGCCTCGATAGGAAAAGTAGTGAGGATTCTCCGGTAACAGCCCGAACGGCTGTGCCATTACCGGAATCGCGAGCAGCAACAGGGCCAGTCTCATCGTCGTCTCCTATTTCCGTTTCCGCACACAACCCGGATAGAGCTTCTTCAACTTCTCCACTTTCGGGTCCGACACCGCCACCACGTACGGATTGCTCCGGTTTCGTCCCGAATAGTCCTGGTGATAGCTTTCTGCCGTATAGAACTTGTCGAGCGCGGCAAGTTGGGTCACGATAGGCCTCCCCAGTACGTGGGCTTCGTTCAATTGCCGGATATAAGCCTCCGCCACGCGCTTCTGCTCTTCGCTGTTGTAGAAGATGGCGCTCCGGTATTGCGGCCCCACGTCGGCGCCTTGCCGGTTCAACGTCGTCGGATCATGCGCCACGCTGAAGAAAATCTTCAGAAGTTGCCCGTAGGAGATTTTCGCCGGGTCAAACGTGATCAGGATCGCCTCGGCGTGGCCTGTCCGCCCGGTGGAAACCACGTCATATTGGGCCGTCTCCTTCGTGCCTCCGGTGTATCCGGAGATGACATTCTCCACGCCCTCGATAATCTCAAACACGGCTTCCGTGCACCAGAAGCAACCCCCGGCCAGTACCGCGGTCTGCTTGCCGGTTGCCGGTTTGGCGTCCAGCGCCGGATCGGGAAACTCCGCGGCCATCGCCGCACCGCAGACAATCAGGAACTGCGCCATTCGGAACGCCAACTTGGGAAGACTCATAACCAGTGTCTTTAAGGTATCGCAGCCTTCACATAGAATGGGCGCATGCCTGAATCGAACGCTGTGGACCGCCGCCCCTGGTGGGCGCAAGAGGACTGGGTCGTCGTCTGGATCGGGTTCGCGGCCATCGCCGCCGTGCTTGCCGGTTACCGCCCGGTCTCCCTGGCCGCAAAATGGGCGGTCCCGGCCGACCTTGCCTCGCTCGCCAATCCCACTGTCTGGGCGGGTTGGCTCGCTGTCGCCGCCCCTGCCATGGTGCTGGCCACGTTGGGCGTCGTGCTGCTCCGCGAGAACGCCCGGTCATTCACCCTGGCCTTCCCCATCGTCTTCCTCCTCTCCCTCGCCGCGCAGATTCTTGGTGGCAACGCCACCGCTAACGCCTGGGGCATCGAGTTCGTGATCTTCGCCCTCTCTGTCGGCCTCCTCGTCAGTAATACGGTGGGTACGCCCCCCTGGTTGATGGCTGCTGTTCGCACCGAACTCTACATCAAATCCGGAATCATCTTTATGGGCGCCACCATCATCTTCGGCGACATTATGAAGGCCGGGGCGCTGGGGATCCTCCAGTCAGTTCTAGTCGTCGTGGTGGTTTGGTATTTCAGCTTCTGGCTGGCGAAGAAGCTCCGCCTCGACGATGAGTTCGCCGCCATGCTCTCTACCGCCGTCTCCATCTGCGGCGTATCGGCCGCCATCGCTGCCTGCGGCGCTATCGAGGGTGACCGCCGCAAACTCAGCTATGTCACTTCCATCGTCCTCATCGTCGCTGTCCCCATGATCGTCATTCAACCGTGGCTGATTCGCCAGTTCGGAATCCCGGATATGGTTGCCGGCGCCTGGATCGGCGGCACCCTCGACACTACCGGTTCCGTTGTCGCTGCCGGCGAGTTGATCGGAGAGACCGCCACCAAGATCGGCACCATCGTCAAGTTTTCGCAGAACGTGCTCATCGGCCTTGCCGCCTTCCTACTCTCTCTTTGGTGGAGCACTAAGGCCGCCAACGGCGAGCAGCGCAAGACCAGCGCCGCGGTGATTTGGGCGCGCTTCCCCAAGTTCGTTCTCGGCTTCGCCGCCGCTTCGCTGCTCTTTTCTTTCGCGGTCAACGCTGCCACCGTTACCGCCGTCAAGCCCGCGCTCACCAACCTCCGCAATGTCTTCTTCGCCCTGGCCTTTGTCTCCATCGGCCTGGAAACCAGATTCACTGACCTCCTGCGCATGGACGAAGGCCGGCCCTTCTGGACCTTCCTTGGCGCCCAGGCGTTTAATGTCGCCTGGACGCTCCTACTGGCTTGGCTCATCTTCGGCGGCGGTATCTTCCCGCTGCCCAAACTCTAGCGGCGCCCTTACGCTTCCGCCATCACTTCAATCTCCACCAGGCAACCATACGGAATGGCCGCCACTGCTACCGTGGTCCGCGCTGGCGGGTTCTCCCCGAAGCGTCCCCGGAAGACTTCGTTCATCGGCCCATAGTTGGCAATGTCGCTCAGATAGACATTGCACTTCACCGCCTTCTCCATCCCCGAACCCACATGCTTCAGATTCGCCTCAATGCTGTCGAGCACGTACTTCGTCTGCTCCTGAATCGTACCGCCGTCGATCTTCCCTGTCCCGGAGACAAACACAAATCCGTTGCATGTCACCGCCGGCGAATACAACGGCAGCTTCCCATCCTTTGGGCGCCCGTCTTTCCAGTGCGACTGTTTCGTCGAGGCTTTCTTCTTGGCGGCGACGGCGGCAGGGGCCGCGGCCGCCGCGGCAATCAGCATATTGCGGCGGGATTTCATCCCGCTATCATAACCGGAACCGGAAACAGATCGGACTCGGCGCCGCTACCGGTCCGCCCACCGCCGTCAGCATCCCCGTCTTTCCGTCCACCCGGAACACCTGAATCGTGTTCTCCCCCTGGCTCCCCGCAATCAGGTAGCGCCCGTCCGGCGACAACACAAATCCCCGCGGCGTCTTCCCCACCTTCACATCGGCCACCTTCTTCAACTTCGCCCCAATCCGGAACACCGCGATCGTGTCCGCCCCGCGATTGGAAAAATAGAGGAACTTCTCGGCCTTATCGATCACCACTTCCGCCGCCGATGAGTCTCCCGTGAACCCATCCGGCAGCGCATTCACCGTCTCTATCAGCTTTCCTTTTTCAAATACGCTCAGCGTGGAGGCAATCTCGTTCAAGACATAAATCCGTTTCTTCCCCAGCGCCAAATGCCGCGGGCCCGCCCCTGCCGGTGTCCGCAACGGTTCCTTCTCCGTCAGTTTCCCGGTCTTGGCGTCGAACCCATATACCTTCACCTGATCGATGCCAAGGTCGGCCGCATACATCGTCTTGTTGTCTGCCGAGAAATACGTCGAATGCGCGTGCGGCCCGGCCTGCCGCGTCGCATGCGGACCCTTGCCCGTATGCTGCGCCGCATCCACCGCCTCACTCAACCTCCCATCCGCTTCAATCCGGTATACCGCCACTCCGCCACTGCCGAAGTTCGCCGTCGAAACCCACTGCCCCGTCCGGTCAATCTGCACGTGCGCCGGCCCAGCTCCTTTCGAACTCACCTCATTCAACAGCCGCAGCGACCCATCGGCCTCCACGGCAAATGAACTCACCTTGCCCTGCACATCCGCCACGACCGCGAACACCAGCGGACGCGTCGGGTGGACCGCCACAAACGTCGGATTCAGCGTCTTCCCAGCCACCCGCACCTCGCCGATGGCCCCCGTTGCCGCATCGAACTGCGCCCGGTAGATCCCCTCGGCGCCCCGCGTCCCAATGTAGACCGTCTGCGCCGCCAAAGTCATTCCCGTCACCGCCAGTAGTTTTAGGAGCATCCCGAAGTCCCCCCGCAATTCTCGCATTTGTAGCAGGAGCCGTTCCGGGTCATGATTCCTCCGCACTCGGCGCACGAAGGCGCGTCCTGCTGGTTCGCCGCCCGCCCGAACGGTAACTGTTGCTGCGGATTTGGCTCTGTCGGCCGTAGCAGCAGTTCGCCGCCCGCTTCATTCTCCACCGTGTCCGGCCCAATAAATTTCAACGCCAGCCAGCGGAAGATGTAGTCCATGATTGACTTGGCGTACGTGATCCGCGGGTTTCCCGTAAATCCCGACGGCTCAAATCGCACATGGCTGAACTTGTCTACGTAGAACTTCAACGGCACGCCATACTGCAGCCCGAAACTTACCGCTGTAGCGAAACTGTCCATCAGACCCGAGATCGTCGACCCTTCTTTTGCCATCGCGATGAACAACTCGCCCGGCGTTCCGTCTTCGAACATCCCCACGGTCACATACCCCTCATGCCCGGCAATCGAGAACTTGTGCGTAATCGAATTCCGCTCATCGGGCAGCTTCCGCCGCTGCGGCCGGTACACAATCCGCTCTTCCACCACCTGCTTCTTCGCCGCGCTCGTGTTCAACGGCTGCACCTTCTTTGACCCGTCCCGGTAGATCGCCACCGCCTTCAGCCCCAGCTTCCAGCTCTGGATATAGGCGTTCATCACATCGTCCACCGTCGCCGTCTCCGGCATGTTGATGGTCTTGGAAATCGCACCGGACAGGAATGGCTGCACCGCCGCCATCATTCGAATATGCCCCGACGGCTGAATGAACCGTCTCCCGTTGGCCGGTTGCAGCGAGCAGTCGAATACGGCAAGGTCTTCCGCCTTCAAATCCGCGGCGCCCTCGATCGTACCCGTCGCGTCGATATGCGCCACGATCCGTTCAATCGCCTCCGAGCTGTAGCCCAAACGGATCAGCGCGCTCGGTACCGTCTGGTTGACGATCTTGATGACCCCGCCACCCACCAGCTTCTTGTATTTCACCAGCGCCAGTTCCGGCTCGATACCCGTCGTGTCGCAGTCCATCATGAACCCGATCGTCCCGGTCGGCGCCAGCACCGTCACCTGCGCGTTTCGGAACCCGTGCTCCCGGCCGTTCGCCAGCGCCTCGCTCCAGGCGTCTGCTGCCGCGTCCAGCAGTTCCTTCGGGACCGCGTACATGTCGATGCCATCCAATGCCCGCCGGTGCATCTGAATCACCTGCAGGAACGGCTCGGCGTTCTCCGCGTAGCCCTCGCAGGCGCCAATTGCTCCTGCGCACTGCGCGCTCGTCGAGTACGCCTGTCCGGTGAGTATCGCCGTCAGCGCCGCCGCCCACGCCCGCCCCGTCTCGGAGTCATACGGCACCCCCATCGACATCAGCAGCGAGCCCAGATTCGCATAGCCCAAGCCCAGCGGCCGGAACCGGTGCGAGTTCTCCGCGATCGCCGCCGTCGGGTAGCTCGCGTTGTCGACCAGAATCTCCTGCGCCAGCGTCAACGTATGGATCGCCTGCCGGTAGGCCACAACGTCAAACTCGCCGCCCGCCTGAACAAACTTCTTCAGGTTCACCGACGACAGATTGCACGCCGAATCGTCCAGGAACATGTACTCCGAACACGGGTTCGACGCATTGATCCGCCCGCTGTTCTTCGACGTGTGCCACCGGTTGATCGTCGTGTCGAACTGCATCCCCGGATCGCCACACTTCCACGTTGCCTCGGAGAGAGAACGCAGCAGCGCCTTTGCCCGGTACTTCTGCACCGGTTCCCGCGTCGCCACTGATCGCGTCCACCAGTCCTCATCGTTCACCACTGCCTGCATGAACTCGTCTGTTACCCGCACGCTGTTGTTCGCGTTCTGGAAGAAGACAGACTTGTACGCATCTCCGTCCAGCGAGGAATCGTATCCCGCCTCAATCAGCGTGTGCGCCTTCTCCTCTTCCTTCGCCTTGCACCAGATGAACCGCTCGATGTCCGGATGATCCGCGTTCAGAATCACCATCTTCGCCGCCCGCCGTGTCTTGCCGCCGCTCTTGATCACCCCGGCAAACGCATCGAACCCGCGCATAAAGCTCAACGGCCCCGAAGCTCTTCCCCCGCCCTGCAGCGCGCAGTCCTCCTCCCGCAGTGGCGATAGGTTCGACCCCGTCCCCGATCCCAACTTGAACAGCATCCCCTCCGTCTTCGCCAGGTCCAGAATGGACTCCAGCGAATCCTGCACCGAATTGATGAAGCAGGCTGAACACTGCGGCCGGTGCGTGTTCTTGTCCAGCGGCAGAATCCGCCCCGCCGCACGGTCAAAATACCACCCATACCCCCGCGCTTCCGTCTTCACGCCCACGTTGAACCAGACCGGCGAATTGAAACTCGCCTTCTGCGTCAACATCAGGTGCGCCAGTTCGAACTCAAAATTCTTCGCGTCTTCCGCCGTGGCGAAGTACCCGCCTTCGGCTCCCCACCGGGCGATCGTTCCCACCACCCGGTCCACCAGCTGCGCCACCGATCGCTCCCGCTCCGGCGTGTCAATCTTTCCGTGGAAGTACTTCGACGCCACGATGTTCGTTGCCGTTTGTGACCAATCGGCGGGAACCTCTACATCTTTCTGCTCAAAAATCACGGCTCCGTCGCCGCCTGTGATGGAGGCGGTGCGGGCCTCCCAGTGAATGTCCTCGAACGGACTGCGATCTTCACTCAATTTGGCTGTAAAAAAGCGCGGAAAGGAAAAAGCGGGTGTGTGCACTGTGGAGGGCATAAAAAAGACGACCTGGCCAAAACATTACCTCCACAAAATGTTCAGGTCAACCCCCCTGGCACCACTATAGGCGGTGGTGTTCTTTCCCGATCTGTGCTTAGCCTCTGGCGTGCTGCGCCGTCCGCGTCCCCTGATACCGCACCGCCAGGTGCGGTGTATCCAGCTTTTTCCCACCCTGTTTGCGCGATTGTAAACAGCTCTCCAGCGCCCCGCTCACAATCAAGGTACGCTCCACCGGATAGGGCGCCTTCCCCGTCACGAACATCTCCTCGATCTTGCTCACCAGGCACGCCGAATAGGTGACGTTCGGTGTCGGCGACAGGAAAAATTGAGTGGACGCCACGCCCTTGCCCTTAATCCGGGCCGCGAACGTGTAGTCGCGTACCGCGCCGTTAAGCATCAACAGCGTCGTCCGCAGCCCGTCGTTGCGCTCAATGAAGTACGCCGCCGGATTCTTCACCAGCTTCCGCAACTCGCCCGATCCCACCAGATCCTGTGTCCGCGCATCCTCCAGCGTCAATCCCAGCGGCGTATCGCTCCGCGACAACGCCGATACCAGCAACTGCTTCGACCATCGCTTGTCTTCCCACACCGCGTCTCCGTCCACCAGTTGGACACTCTTCACCCCGGTCTCCCCGCCCTTTCGCCGCTCCACCATGCACTGCATCGCCTCCAGTGCATGGTAGTCCATCGGGTCCGATCCGCCTACGCCAACCATCAGTGCGTCCTCAATCTCACATCCCAGCGGCAACTCCAGATCCGGCAGCCGCCACGTCACCGGCAGGCTTGACCCCGCCAGCATCGGGAACCCCATCTTCTTCGATTGGTCCACCATCCACTTGGCTTTTTCAAAGCTGTAGGAGAGGTGCTTGTCGTTGTAAACGGGCACGCTCCGCCCGTCTTTCGTGAACACATCCACACATTCTTTGAAAAACTCATACCGCGGGTAGAGCACTTGTCCCAGGTCGTTCTTCGGGTAGTTCCCATGCTCGCCGATAATCAGCACCGCATCCACGGCCAGCTTCTCTCCCCCGCACCGCAGCGCCTCGCTGATCGTCGGATAGACCTTGAATCCGAATTCCTTGGCCCGCTCCTCGCTCTGGTCGCCCTCCGGCTTCTGGTCCACATAAAGCGACACCACTTGCATGTCCCCTTTGTGCCAGCTGCCGTTCAACGGGTAGCCGATCAGAAACCGGTCGCCCATATGTTGGGCATGCGAAAGATACCGGTAAATCGTCGTGATAATCGCTACGCGCTTGGCCATTTAGCTCCTCCAGTACGTCGAATCGGACGGCGCCGGGTAGGCAATCGTGGCCAGATGCGGGGTGTCCAGTTTCTTCTCGCCGGCGAACAGGCTGTCCACCCCGGCCGCCGTCAATCCCGTCGTCAGCAGCGTCCGCTCCAGCGGGTACGGCGACTTCTTGTTCAAAAACAGCTTCTCGATGTTGTTCGTCAACGGTGAAAAGAAGTTCGCCAAAGTCGTCCGTCCCGGCGGCATGGGTAGATACATCTGGGTCGAAAACGGCTCCTTCCTCCCGTCGTACCGGCAGGCGAAATTGAAATCCTCCACCAGTCCTCCCAACAGAACCATCGACGACTTCAATCCGTCATTGTGCTCGTACACGTAGGCGACCGGATCCCGCACCAGCCTCCGCATCGATTCATCCGTCGGAAAGTCATTATTGAACCCAGGCCGCGACGGTTTCAGCGTATGGCTCCGGCACAGCGCCGCGTTCATCAGGTCCCTCGACCACACCCCGTCCTTCATCGCCTTCCAGAAATTCTCGCCCCGGTAGGCCTGCACCCACTTCACGCCCGTCTCGCCGCCCTTGCGCCGCTCCACCATGCACTGCAGCGTCTCCAGCGCGTGAAAATCGTAACTGTCCACGCCCCCATACGCCACGCACACCGCCTCCCGGACTTTCGCCCCCACCGGCATCTCCACCGAAGGGGTCCGCCACGTTACCGGCAGGCTCGACCCGGCCATGAGCGGGAACTTCATCTTCAGGCTGGTATCGTACATCTCCTTCGCCCACTCCCAGTTCCACGACAGATGCTTGTCGTTGAACACCGGCACCGCCCGCCCGGAACTCTCAAAAACCTTGACGATCTCCTTGAAAAACTCATACCGCGGGTACTTTGTCTGTCGCTTTTCGTTCCGCGGATACCGCCCATGCTCGCCAATCAGCAGCACTCCGTCGACGGCCAGTTTCCCCGTTCCCAGCGTCAGTGCCTCGGCGATGGACGGATAGATCTTCATCGACGGGTACTCGGCCGCGCGTTTCCGGCTCAGGTCGTCCTTGCCCACCTGATCCACCCAGATGGAGGGCAGTTCAAACGGCGGATTATGGTGCGTCCCGTTCCAGCCGTAACCGATCAGGAACCGGTCCACAATGTGCTGGGAATGCGAAAACTTGAAGTAGGTCGTGCAGATCGCGGCAATCTTCGGTTGGCCCGCCTGCGCCGCCCCTGCCGCTCCCGCCATCGGCGCACCCGCCAATACCGCTCTTCTGCTGATCATTTCTTAATTCGCCTCCGTCAGCGCTAGCCTAACACGGGCCGCCGGCACCGGGCCCGGACGCTCACCTGTGCCCTCGATCCCGCCCCGCAAAGGCCGGCGGCGGCGAAACCCGAAGCTTCGTCGCCGCCGGCGATACCGTCTATTCCGTTCGCGTTGCCACCACCTCCAAATACTCCGCATCTACAGCGGTCGACTCGCAAACGGACCGGTTTTCACCGGCCCAGAGCAAGGTCAGGTCCCGCCGTAGCGCCTTCTGCTCCCCGGGCCCCAGTGTGGAAAACGCACGCGACATCGGTCCGTAGTTCGCACGGAAGAAGTCCACCACCGCTTCCGGTCCAAACGGGTAGCGGAACGGATACTGCCGTCTTGTCATCCGCAAGCCGGCAATTCCTTCCCGCAACCGTACTCGCACCGTCTCCTCGTCCCCCCAAAGGACCGGCGATGGCATTCCCGGAGGCGCAATGTGCTTGGCGATGGTTTTGAACATCTGGCCGATAAATCCGCCCGGTGTCCAATTCGCCATAATGATCCTCCCGCCGGGCCGGCAAACCCGCGTCATTTCAGCGGCCGCCAGTTCCGGGCGCGATGCAAACATCGCCCCCAGCAAACTGACCACGACGTCGAACTCCCCGGTTGCGTACGGCAGGGCCTCGGCGTCCCCCTCTTCGAACAGAATCGGGAGATTCTCTTCCGCCGCCCTTCGCCGCGCAATGTCGAGCCAGTTGGTTGCAATGTCGCATCCCTTCACTCGCGCCCCAGCCCTCGCCGCAATTAGCGCCAGTTGCCCGGATCCGCAGCCGATGTCCAAAAGATGGGCCCCGGACTCGATCCCCAGTCGTTCGTAGAACTGCCGCGCACCGGCCTCCATATGCCGGGAAAAGACGTCATATTCCCCGAGCATCCACGTGCTCCTTAATCGTTCCTTGCGGTCGGCGATCGTCAACTCCACTGCTGTATCGATGTTCATTGGTGTCTTCTCCTTTTCCGCTGCCGCCGTCACGGGCGTGCGCCGTCCTGCTTCGCCCATTCGATAAACCGTTCTGCTACTTTTCGCCCGAGTTCCACTCCGGCGTCGTTATCCATCGCGTAATGGATCCCGGCCCAGATTCGGGAGTCCCCGGCCTCTTTGCCAAGCGCACGGATCTGCGCCGCTCGCTCCGGAAAGAGATACGCAAGTACTTCGGATCGTGCCGTCGAAAAGGTCGAGTGGTTGGACGGATAGGAGGGAAAGTTTGGCGCCGCAAATAGCGTCGTCACCCCTGGATCCAACTGGGCCGGACGCAGATACCAGTAGGCGAATTTGCCGTCCTGACTTGCGATGAACGCGTCATACCCCACCGCGCCCAGCAACGCGTATGCCCGTGCTGCTCGCGGCGGATCCATCTCCAGTTTGTCTTCCAGTACCCACCGGTTCATCTCTATCACCGCCCACGGGAAGATTCCCTCCGGGGTCTGCCAGTAGAGCGCCCGGGCGTTTGTGCTCAGATTTGCCGACGTCAGTGCGCGCGGGAAATTGCGCACCTCCGCTACCTGCGCCTGCACCTCCGGAGAGTCACACGCTGGCGGGGGCGCCGGTCGAAATTCAGAGGGTGATGTCAGCAGAATCGGCTTCCACTGGGTTGCCGTGACGTTCCCGGGATTCGTCCCGGTCCAACGGCACCGTCCCGACGGAACTACTCCCGTCCAGATCGCATCGGATCCATCCATCCGTGCCCTGGCGATTACCTGTTCGGCAACCCGAACGCCAAGTTCCCATCCCGCCGTGTAGTCGGAGGGGAACTCTACGCCCGCGGCAAGACGCGATCGCCCAGCCTCCTCCCCCAGTCGCTGAAACAGCCCGGCCTCATTCGGCACCAGATAGGCCATCACCGTCGCCGCCGCTGCCGCCGTCGCCGCGTAATCGGAAGGATACGATGGGCTGGCCGGGATCGGAACGCTCGCCCGCACTCCGCTGCCGGCCGTGGGCGGCCGCTCCCGGCGATACTGATGCTTGGCGTTCCATGCCGCCACCGTTGCGTCATGCATTGCCATGGCGACGTAGGCGTACGTACGTGCAAAATACGTGCCCACGGCCTCCCCTGCGCTCTGACGCTTCGCAATGATCTCCATCCACCGGTAGGACGGTGGCCCTGCATCCCAGTAACGGATCTGCTCCAAAGTTCGCGGATCCGGTGCTGCTGCGTATGCCCGCACCCACTCCATCTCGGCCCGCGTCGCCGCCTCACCCGGAGGCGGCGGCACGCCGTGCTCATTGCCCGATGAGATCACCCACGTTTTCCATTTTCCGGCGCTGCCTGGATCCTGGGCCACCAAGGAGGCCGCCAAAGCCGCCGCCAAGGCAAATTGTCTGAAAATATAGCTCGTCATCTTCATCTTCGTGTCTCCTGGAGTGCCTATTTCTTGCCTGCTGCCTGGTAGTAGACGTAATCGGTCTCGTACGGAACAAGCGCTATTTGTCCATACGTTGAGGCGTCACACCCATCCTTGGGCGCGATGCCGCCGGCTGTTTTTACACGCTGAATGTATGTTGTCTGCGCCATGGCGGCCCCTCGCAGCGGCCCTCGTCGCGACCCAACAATTTCAACCAGAAGCCACGGGATTGCGCCCGCATCTACATACTGGGAGTCCGTTGAACTCGCCACTACTCGTCCCCATACGGCGCTGCTGTCCAGCGAACTTTGCCAGGTTGGTCGCGCCACGCCGCCCTCGTCCGGATTCGCACTCAGGAAGTGGGTCCCCAGTTGAAATTGCGCCTCGCCCCCCATCCACGGAATCGGCACGAACAGCGTTGCCTGGGGCCCTAGAAACTTCCACTCCGCCCCCGTCCCGTTCGGTACGCATACATAGTTCTGCGTACCCAACGCACGGGACTTCAGGTAGGGCACATGTCCGGCGGGCACTTCCAGGTTCGGCGGAACCGATGGCACCCCAACTCCGGGTTGCCCTTGGGCCATCCCTGTGTGCAGGATAACGGCAAAAAATGCCGATCTAACCGTTTGTAATGCAGTCTGTCTAATCATTTTCAATTTCTCCAAAGTTTGTGTGGCGCTCTTGCCACGACTAGAATTATGGAAGGCGTGCTCGCGATCGCCTATGCTCACTCGTCCGGCGGTTTTGTCTATCCGTCCGGCCCGGCTGGATCCTATGTCCGTTCAGCCGCGAAACCTTGCCGCCAGTCCAGAGGCTCCCATGGATGCATTCTCAGAAGTCCTCGCCAGCGTTCGGCTCAACGGTGCCTTGTTCTTCAATGCCGAATTCTCCGCCCCCTGGGGCGTGGTCTCTGCGGGTTCCGCCGCCCTGGCCGCGGTCCTGGCGCCAAAGGCAAGCCACATCCTCGTCTATCATTTCGTCGTCGAGGGCTCAGCCGTTTGTACTCTTTCCGACGGAACGTCCATGACCCTCTCACCCGGTGACGTCATTGTTTTTCCCCACGGCGATAGTCACTTGCTGGCGAATGGCACCGGTACAGCGAGCCCTGAGCCGTCCGAGGAAGCGATTCGGAAGATCACCTCCCGTGACCTCAGTCTGCTCCAAGCCGGGGGCGGCGGGGAAAGAACCCGACTCGTCTGCGGATTCATGGTCTGCGATCCCTATCGTGGCCAGCCTATTCTTGGCGACCTCCCCCAGATGTTCAAGGTCAACATCCGCTCTGGGAAACCCAACCAATGGCTCGAACAATCCATCCTCTACATGGTGGAAGAGGCAGCATCTGGCAACGTCGGCGGGGAAGCGATTCTCTCCAAACTCGCCGAAGCCCTCTTCGTCGAAGTCCTCCGCCGGTACATTGCCGATCTCCCCGACGCCGCAACAGGCTGGCTCGCCGGTTCTCGCGATGCAGTCGTTGGCCGTGCCCTTCAACTCATCCACCGGCGCGTGGCGCACCCATGGACCCTTGCCTCCCTCGCTTCCGAGGTCGGCGTCTCCCGCTCTGCCTTCGTCGAACGATTCACCCGATTCCTTTCCGAGCCGCCCATGTCCTACCTCACGCGCCTCCGCCTGCAATTAGCTGCCCGTTCTTTGCAGGAAACCTCCAAAGGGATTGCCGAGATTTCGGCCGCTGTCGGATACGAGTCGGAGTTTGCCTTTAGCCGCGCCTTTAAACGGGATTTCGGCGCCCCGCCCGCTCGCTATCGCCGGCAAATGCGCGAGGCGGCGGGTGCTGCTTTGCCGCGCTAACCCCCGGGATCCCATTGACCTCCAGCGCGGTTTCTGGCGGCGCCAACCCAACCCGGCTTCGTTACCCCTCTCCACCCTGGCTCCTGCCCGCAATCGCCACAAACCGCGCCGCCGCCGCATTCGTAGCTCCCACCCGCCCCACCACCCGTACTGTCGTGTGAAACCCGCGCAGCGGAACGAACTTTGCCGCCTTCGGTAGCAGTTCCGCCACCCCGCCTGGCCCTACCGATACGCCCATCCCCGCGCTCACCAGGCTGATGATGCTCGACCATTGCCGCGCCTCCTGCGTCACTGCCGGCGCAAACCCCGCCCGCCGGCACTGTCCCATCACTTCGTCATAGAACGAAGGGCCCAACGCGCGCGGGAAAAAGACAAATGGCTCCCCCCGTAACTCCCGCAACCGCATTTCCGCGCCCGCCGGGAACTCCTTCGGTACGATCGCCGCCATCCCCTCTTTCCACCGCAAGTGCGTCTCGATCTCCACGGCCTTGTCCATCCCGCGGATCAGTCCCAGATCCGCAGTCCCCGCCCGAACCGCCTCCAGAATCGCGCTCGATGCCATCTCCGCCAAACGGAACTCCACCCCCGGGTACCGCTTCCGGAACTTCCGGATCCAGTGCGGCAACGCCCCCAGCATTAACGACGGCGCCGTCGCCAGCCGCAGAGTCCCTTCCTCTCCCCGCCCCACCCGTTGCATCTCCCGCAACGCCGCATCCGCCTCCGCGACAATCGCTCGCGCTCGCTCCAGAAACTGCGCCCCGGCCTCGGTCAGCCGTGTCGCCCGCGACGTCCGCTCGAACAACTGGCACTCCAGCCGTCCTTCCAGCAGTTGGATCTGCCGCGTCAACGGCGGCTGCGCCATGTGCAGCCGCTCCGCCGCCCGCCCGAAATGCAACTCCTCGGCCAGCGCAATAAAGTAGCGCAAATGGGTCAATTCAATGGACGCAAGACTCATACCCTACAGGTATCACAAGGTGGGACCAATAGTATTTGTATCTCGCCAGGATCCGCCCTACACTCGCCTCATATGCTTCACCCCGCTTACGGCTCCAGGCCCCTCACGGTTCACTCCGCCGACCGCTGCCATCTCATCGACCCCGCCGGCCGCCGCTATCTCGACTTCATCACCGGCATCGGCGTTAACGCCCTCGGCCACGCCCACCCGTCCATCGTCTCAGCCATCACCAGCCAGGCCGCCCTCTGCATCCATACCTCGAATCTCCACCAACACCCCTACCAGGCCGAGCTCGCTGCCCGTCTCGCCGCCTGGTCCGGCCTCCATCAGGTCTTCCTCTCCAATAGCGGCACCGAGGCCATGGAGGCCGCCCTCAAAGCCGCCCGCGCACTGGCCAACAGCCGCGGCCGGCACTCCCACCGCATCGTCGCCCTGGAAAACTCCTTCCATGGCCGAACCGCCGGTGCCCTTTCCATCACGGGCCAGCCCAAGTACCGCCAGCCCTTCCTCCCTCTGACGCCCGGCGTTGTTTTCGTGCCAGCCAACGATGGGGAAGCGCTCGCCCGTGCCGTCACTCCCGACACCATCGCCATCGTCGCCGAAACGATTCAAGGGGAAGGGGGCATCCACCTGCTGACCCCGGAGTTCCTCGCCGCCATTCGCGCGCATGCCACCGCTGCCGGCGCCCTCTGGATCGCCGACGAAACCCAGTGTGGACTCGGTCGGACCGGCTACCGCTTCGCCTTCCAGGCCTTCCCTAGGATCCCTCCGCCGGATGTCATCGTCACGGCAAAACCGCTCGCCGGCGGCCTCCCCCTCGGCGCCACCATTTTCAATGAAACCGCCGCCGCCGCCATCGCCACGGGAACGCACGGCACCACATTCGGCGGCGGCCCGCTCACCTGCCGTACCGCCCTCGCCTTTCTCGACGAGGTCGATCGCCTCCTCCCGGCCATCGTCGAAAACGGCGCCTACCTCCACCAACAGCTCAACACCCTGTCCTCTCCGCTCATTCACGAAATTCGTGGCCGGGGCCTCATGGCCGGCATCGAACTTACCGTGCCCGGAGAACCCTTCGTCCATCAGGCGCTCGCCTTGGGCCTCGTCATCAACTGCACCCATGGCAATGTGCTCCGCCTCCTGCCCCCTTACATCGCCGGAAAGCCGGAAATCGATTTTGCCGTGGATACCCTGCGCCAGATCCTGACGTCCCCGGCGAACTAGGGCACCAGCCACGCCCCCGACGCCTTCCACGCGCTCGTCTGCGGCGGCGGGCCCACGGTCTGCGCCGCAGTCCACATCCCCCGATACCCGGCAAATGCCGGCTTGAACGTATAGTTCAGCGTCACCGTAAGCCTTCCGCCGCTCTTCACAACGCTCGACCCGGCCGCGCTGATCCGGCACTGTGAGTTCTCGATCGTGTTCGTCCCCGTCAGCGCAATGCTCGTCGCCTGTGTCCCGTCCCCGTTGTCGGGAATCAGGTACAGCGCGTTCCCCGGCACGTAGTAAGCGACATAGCATGCCTGCCGCCCGTCGACAGCCGTGTTGATCAGCGCCCAAACCGTCTGCAGGTTGTTGGCCGTCGTAGCGTCATCATAGGTGAAGGTGATTGCCGCCGTAGCCGTGTTGCCCGCTCCCGGCGTCGCCGCGTTGGACCGCGGATAGGTCACGGCTCCTCCGGGCACCTCGTGCATGCCCACCACCGCCCATCCCGAGTTCAGTTCGGCCACGTCCCGCGCCGCCCCATATACCACCCGATTTCCCGCAAAACCCGCCGCGAACGTGATGTTCAGGTTCAACTGCAGCGTGTCCGTACCCACCGGTACCGCACTCGACCCGGCCGAAAAGATCGTACACTGCCCGTTGGCCACCGTGCCCGTCGCTCCCAGCGCCAGGCCCGCCGAAATCCCCGATGCAGGCCCGCCATCGTTCACCAGGTAGAGCACCTTCAGCGGGGCCGAATAGGCAATGTAGCAGGCCCGGTCGCCGTTCAAGGCATCGTTGATCAGGACGTTCAATACCCCCAGATTGCCCGCCCCCGCCGGACTCCGGAACTGCACGCTGATCACCTTGGAAAGCCCGCTGCCGGCGAAGGGCGTCTGCGTCACCACCGGTGCCGCTCCTGCCGCCTGATTTACCGTAAACGTCTGCCCGCCGATAGTCAACGTCCCGCTCCGCGCCGCTCCTGCGTTTGCCGTATACGTGTAATCCGCAACCCCATTGCCTGCCGTCACGGTCAGCCACGGGGCATTCGCCACGGCCGTCCACACACTCCCGGCCGGTGTCACCGTTACCGTCACCGATCCGCTCCCCGCCCCCGCTCCGGCGTTCACCGAATTGGCGGAGAGCACCACCGTCGACGCCGCGGGTGCCGACTGGTTCACGGTAAAGGTCTGCCCGCCAATCGTCAGTGTGCCGCTCCGCGCCGCCCCGTTATTGGCGGCGTAGGTGTAGTTCGCCACGCCGTTACCCACGGTCACCGTCAGCCAAGCCGCGTTCGCGCTTGCCGTCCACGTCGTCCCCGCCGGAGTCGGAGTCACCGTCACTGAACCCGTTCCCGCCGCCGCGCCCACCGCCGCCGATACCGCGCCTAGCGCCACGGAAGTGGCCGCCCCTGCTGCCTGGTTCACTGTAAACGTCTGTCCCCCGATGGTCAATGTCCCGCTCCGCGCCGCCCCCGTGTTCGACGCATAGGTGTAATTCGCCGCGCCGCTCGCCGCCGTCACCGTCAGCCAGGCCACGTTGGACACCGCCGTCCAAGCCGTCCCCGCCGGTGTCGGCGTGACGGTAACCGAGCCTGCTCCCGCCGCCGCGCTAACCGATACGGAGGTCGACGACAGCACCACCGATGCCGCTCCGGCCGCCGCTTGGTTCACTGTGAACGTCTGTCCGCCAATCGTCAGTGTGCCCGTTCGCGCCGCCCCGGGATTGGCCGCCCATGTGTATCCGGCCATGCCATCCCCCACGCTCACGGTCAGCCATGCCGTATTGGAACTGGCCGTCCAAACCGTCCCTGCCGGCGTCGGTGTGACAGTCACTGTACCGCTACCCGCCGCCGCCCCCACGGAAACCGATGTCGCTCCCAACGCCACCGAACTGGCCGCGGCCGCCGCCTGATTCACCAGGAATGTCTGCCCGCCAATCGTCAACGTACCCGTCCGCGCCGCCCCTGTATTGGCCGCCCACGTGTAGTCCGCCGTCCCATTTCCTACGCTGACCGTCAACCATGCCGCATTAGCAACGGCCGTCCAAAGGGTCCCCGCCGGCGTCGGCGTGACGGTCACCGAACCTGCTCCCGCCGCCGCGCCAACGGAAACCGATGCCGCCCCCAGCGCCACCGAATTCGCCGCCCCTGCCGCCTGATTCACCGTGAACGTCTGCCCGCCGATCGTCAATGTACCCGTTCGCGCCGCTCCTGCATTGGCCCCAAACGTATAGTCCGCCGTCCCATTTCCCACACCTGCGGTCAGCCACGCCGCGTTGGAGATGGCCGTCCAGACCGTTCCTGCCGGCGTCGGGGTTACCGTCACCGAACCTGCCCCGGCCGCCGCGCCTACGGAAACCGATGTCGCCCCGAGTGCAACCGAACTCGCCGCGCCCGCCGCCTGATTCACCGTGAATGTCTGTCCGCCAATCGTCAACGTACCCGTCCGCGCTGCGCCGGTGTTGGCCGCATAGGTGTAATTAGCCACTCCGTCCCCGCCGGCTACTGTAAGCCACCCCGCGTTCGCCACCGCCGTCCAAACCGTCCCCGCCGGCGTCGGCGTTACCGTCACAGATCCCGCACCCGTACCCGCACCAACCGTGGCCGACGTCGCCGATAGCACCACCGCCGCTGCCCCGGCGGCAGCCTGATTCACCGTAAACGTCTGTCCGCCAATGGTCAGCGTCCCGGACCGCGCTGCCCCCGGGTTCGCCCCATAGGTGTAGTCCGCCACGCCGTTCCCAACAGAAACCGTCAACCAGCCAGCATTGGCCACCGCCGTCCAGGTCGTCCCCGCCGGTGTCGGAGTCACCGTTACCGAACCCGATCCCGCCGCGGATCCCACCGACACCGCCGCGGATCCTAACGCCACCGAACTCGCCGCACCCGCCGCCTGATTTACCGTAAATGTCTGCCCGCCAATCGTCAGCGTCCCGGACCGCGCGCCACCGGTATTGGCCGCATAGGTATACCCGGCCGACCCGCTTCCCACGGAAACCGTCAACCACGCCGCATTTGCCACCGCCGTCCACGTCGTTCCCGCCGGTGTCGGCGTCACGGTCACCGAACCCGATCCCGCCGCCGCACCCACCGATGCGGAACTAGCCCCCAACGCTACCGAACTTGCCGCGCCCGCCGCCTGATTCACCGTGAATGTCTGTCCGCCAATCGTCAGCGTCCCGGACCGCGCTGCGCCGGAATTGGCCGCATAGGTATATCCGGCCGATCCGCTTCCCACCGAAACCGTCAGCCAAGCCGCATTCGCCACCGCCGTCCAGGTCGTTCCGGCCGGCGTCGGTGTAACAGTCACCGAACCCGATCCCGCTGCCGCCCCCACCGATGCCGATGAAGCCCCCAGCACAACCGAACTCGCCGCCCCCGCCGCCTGATTCACCGTGAATGTCTGTCCGCCGATCGTCAATGTTCCAGACCGCGCCGCGCCCGCATTTGCTGCAAACGTGTAGTCCGCCGCCCCATTCCCCACCGAAACCGTCAGCCAAGCCGCATTCGCCACCGCCGTCCAGGTCGTTCCGGCCGGCGTCGGCGTAACGGTCACGGAACCCGACCCTGCTCCCGCTCCCACCGAAGCGGAACTCGCCCCCAATACCACCGAACTCGCCGCTCCAGCCGCCTGATTCACCGTAAACGTCTGCCCGCCAATCGTCAAAGTTCCCGATCGAGCCGCTCCCGAATTCGCCGAGTACGTATAATCTGCCGCCCCATTTCCCACCGAAACCGTCAGCCACGCCGCATTCGCCACCGCCGTCCAGGTCGTTCCGGCCGGCGTCGGCGTAACGGTCACCGATCCCGACCCTGCTCCCGCTCCCACCGAAGCGGACGCAGCCCCCAGAACAACCGAACTCGCCGCCCCCGCCGCCTGATTCACCGTAAACGTCTGCCCGCCGATCGTCAAGGTTCCCGATCGAGCCGCTCCCGTGTTGGCCGCATACGTATACCCCGCCGATCCGCTTCCCACCGAAACCGTCAGCCAAGCCGCATTCGCCACCGCCGTCCAGGTCGTTCCGGCCGGCGTCGGCGTAACGGTCACCGATCCCGACCCTGCTCCCGCTCCCACCGAAGCGGACGCAGCCCCCAGAACAACCGAACTCGCCGCCCCCGCCGCCTGATTCACCGTAAACGTCTGCCCGCCGATCGTCAAGGTTCCCGATCGAGCCGCTCCCGTGTTGGCCGCATACGTATACCCCGCCGATCCGCTTCCCACCGAAACCGTCAGCCAAGCCGCATTCGCCACCGCCGTCCAGGTCGTTCCGGCCGGCGTCGGCGTAACGGTCACCGATCCCGACCCTGCTCCCGCTCCCACCGAAGCGGACGCAGCCCCCAGAACAACCGAACTCGCCGCCCCCGCCGCCTGATTCACCGTAAACGTCTGCCCGCCGATCGTCAAGGTTCCCGATCGAGCCGCTCCCGTGTTGGCCGCATACGTATACCCCGCCGATCCGCTTCCCACCGAAACCGTCAGCCAAGCCGCATTCGCCACCGCCGTCCAGGTCGTCCCCGCCGGCGTCGGCGTAACGGTCACCGAACCCGATCCCGCCCCCGCCCCCACCGAAGCCGACGAAGCCCCCAGAACAACCGAACTCGCCGCCCCCGCGGCCTGATTCACCGTAACCGTCTGCCCGCCAATCGTCAAAGTTCCCGATCGAGCCGCTCCCGAGTTCGCCGAGTACGTATAATCCGCCGCCCCATTTCCCACCGAAACCGTCAGCCACGCCGCATTCGCCACCGCCGTCCAGGTCGTTCCCGCCGGCGTCGGCGTAA